>JAOAPC010000018.1 GCA_025462735.1 Acidobacteriaceae bacterium
GCAGTTCCCATTGAGATTCGCCGGGCAGCTTAAGATTGAGTCAGCTGCCTCTACCATCGAACGACTACGCGACAGGGCCGCTGTCGTCTGCATCGGCCGGCGCGATCACTATGAGCACTCGTTGTCCCAGGTTCCAGCCTTCCCGGTTGGGCAAGCGCAATTCTGCATAAAGCGGCTCCGCGCCTTCCACGAAAACGGTTACGCGTTCCCGGTGATCTTCGTAAAGTCCGGCCCGCGAGATCTCGGTTATGTTTCCTGCTAGTTTGAGCGTTCTTGTACTGAACACAAAAGCCTCCACCCGAGAGGAAAACATATCGTCCGGAAGAGTCCCGATGTTAGTGTGCAGAACGGAACATAGACAATCATTATAAAAGAACGAACAGAAACTCCGCTTTCATGAATACCGGGAGTTGCGATGCCTGTTCAACTCAGTCGTAACACTTTCGTGATAGTCACATTGCCTTGGCGCGCGGACTGCCTGAAGTTATTCGCTAACGCGTTCGGTAATGTCGAGAGACTATAGGCGGATGGTGGCAACGATGGATCTTTGAATGAGACGATGTGAAAGCGCATGCCTGATTCTGAGCTTGACAGAAATTGTCTGAGGTAATTCTTTCAGTTTCGCGCAAGACGTTCAGCTTACGTGGTAACTTTTGCACTACTTCTGAAGGCCTACGATTGCTTCCAACCTGTTACTGATTCGGTCGTGCATTGTGTCGGGCACTCCACGCTCGGCCTGACGAACAATTGTTGTCCTCCACGAGACCCTCTAGCATCGGGACTGGGACTCTATCAAAGCGGAAGTCCGGCGCCGTTCAAAGCGGAATCAGCCTGAGTTGCGTGAGCCCAGTCTTACGGAGGATTGAATGAATCAGTTGGACCGACATGTGCTCCCGAACCTGATAGATGGTGCGACCAGCAATTTGGGAACTGACTTGCGTCACAACGCGGCGTGGTGCGTCAATTTAGGAATCGCGCTGATCACACTTGGGATCCTCGCAACTTGCGTCATAGGTCTTTCCGGGGTCAATGTCGTTATCCTGATCGGCTGGTTGATGGTTGTGAGCGGGCTGGCAGAAGCTATCCATGCTTTTCACCTGCGTAAATCGAGCGCATTTTTGTTTCACCTAGTTCCCGCTATCGCGGGGCTTCCAATCGGGTTGCTCATCGTTACCCATCCCTCGGCGGACGCGGTCGCGTGGATGCTTGTATTTGCTTCGTCATTCACCGTGATTGGCTTGTTTCGCGTGATGTCAGCGTTCCGGCTCAAATTTCCCAACTGGACATGGGCTGCCGTCGACGGCGCAGTTACATTACTGCTCGCTACAATCTTTTGGACTACATTGGCGTGGTTAGTGCCCTGGTTTTTCCCTCTGGCCGTAGGTGTTGCATTAATCCTGCGCGGCTTGGCGTCGATAATGTTGGGCTTGGGTATGCACAGCTCAAATCGCGAACACTCAGCCTATCGCGAACACTCAGCCTATAGGGATGAGCAACCATACCTCAATCGATTTCTACAAAGCCGCAGTTATTGGTCCTGATGCTTACTCAGGCTTATTCCGCGGTTACTCAACTTCACTTTTAATACGAATTATGGAGGTAACAATGTCAGCGCAAAGATCAACCCAATTAGCACCATCACAAACCAGAGGAGACGACCGCAGGCAGCAAAGCTCCTTAGCACGGCAGTCTTCTGTGCTGCCAAGCCTGCCGTCCTTACTACTTGATCCGCTCGGCTTTTTCGACGACGATCCATTTTCCCTAATGCGACGAATGCAACGGGAGATGACGCGCGTCTTTGGACAAGCCGGCATCGACGGGTCAAGGCGGAGTGGCGATGTTCTGAGTACAGCGTGGATCCCTGCTACAGAGATCGCGTATCGCGACGGCAATCTCATCGTATCCGCCGAATTACCCGGACTGACCGAGAATGATGTGAAGGTGGAAGTGAACGATGACTTCCTGATCATCCGCGGCGAACGCAAAATGGAGCAGCAGGAAAACGAAGGCGACGTCCGGCGGACCGAGCGCAGATATGGCGAGTTTTATCGTGCCATCGCTCTACCAGAGGGTGCGGACGCTCAAAACGCGCGTGCGGAATTTAGGAACGGGGTGCTGCAAATCACGATTCCGGTCCCACAACAGCAGAGTAACGTGCGTGAGGTCCCGGTCCAGGCTGGCTCGCCTCAAAGCGGGCAACAAGAGAAGTCGTCGGCTTCTCAACCAAGTTCTGGTCAGCAAAAAGCCGCATAAGCGCTAAAGCCGGCACCGCTTGACTGCCTCCGATGGAATCATGTCGGATGCAAACACATTGGAGTTTGCGATGAAAGCAGCTCAAGCGGACCGGCTTCCTGTTCGATCTGGACCTGCACTTTGGTGGACACCGTCTATCAGCCACAGTCAATATTATCGGCGGATCCTATGCGCTTCCTGGCGGCAGTGCTCGCGTGCACGCTCCTCGTTTTCGTTCTGATTGATTCGTTCGAGACCGTGGTTATTGCCCGACGTACACAGCGAACTCTCCGCATCACTCGTGCCTTTTACAAATTCACCTGGGCTGCATTCTGTGCACTAGCGCTACGCATCCGGTCTGGTAGAAAACGCGAACATTTTCTTGCCGTCTATGGCCCCACCTCTCTGGTACTGCTCTTAGGGTGCTGGGCAACAGGATTGATCATGGCCTTTGCGCTCCTGCATTGGTCAGTCGGCTTGAGGTTCAATGCCGTTCGTGCGAACTTCTTCACCGATTTTTACTTTAGTGCAGCGACTCTTTTTACGCTTGCGCCGAACGAACCATGGAACATGAGTTCTAAGTACCTCTCGGTTCTGGAAGCGGGCATCGGCCTGAGCCTGCTAGGCCTAGTCATCGGATATCTCCCTGTCCTCTACCAGTCGTATTCAGACCGAGAAGTTCAAATCTCCCTTCTCGATGCTCGCGCCGGCTCACCTCCAACCGCCGCGGAGCTCATTCGGCGACAGGGAACCAATCCGGCGAGGCTCGAGAAGCAGTTTAGCCAATGGGAGAAATGGGCGGCAGAGCTGCTCGAGACGCATCTTTCGTATCCCATGCTCGCGTATTTTCGATCCCAGCATACGAATCAATCATGGCTGGCAGCCCTCAGTTCCATCATCGACGCAAGTGCAATCGTCATGCTTGCGTCTGACACAGACTTGAAACGGCAAGCCGAGCTCACGTTTGCCATGGGCCGTCATGCGCTCGTCGACCTCGCCACGATCTTCAAGACCGCGCCCAGACCGAACGACAGCCGCCTCCCGGCCGAGGTTTTCTCACAACTTACTAAGTTGATTGCTGGCCTCACCACCGCCTTACAGCCAGACCGTTTGTCACGAGACAAGCTGAACCAGCTCAGAGAGATGTACGAACCCTTTGCGAACGCTCTCGGGTGGCATTTCCTGATGGCGCTCCCGCCGTGGGTACCGGCGACACAGCAGCACGACAACTGGCAGGTGACATCCTGGGGACATATAGCGAGTCCGTTCGCGGTTTCAGATCCCTTCTTGGTCGAAGCTGAAGAAGACGAGAATTAGGCCCGCATTTTGCCTCGCCCGTGTCGCTCAATTTGGTCAGTTAAGCGGCCTGCGCAGGTTGTTGCTGTGGCATGATTGGCCCCGATCCCCGCCCTCGTGCGCTCAATCGCATGCGCAACCTCTTGTAAGTCAGCAAAGGTCAGATGAAGCTTTGTCGCATCAATCCAGCCATCCACCTGTTGCGGCGAACGAGCCCCAACGATAGCTCCAGTAACACCGGGCCACGCGATAACCCAGGCCACGGCGACCGCCGCGATGGTACGCATGGCGGCGCGTTATGGACACTTCTCTTTGAACGAGCTTCGGGGAGCGGTAGAGAGCATCAGCGGCGCGGGAATTCAGACGGGGGCCTCGGTATTTTCCCCGGTATCGGAAACATCCACAACAAAGATATGCGCTAACTAATTAAAAAGATTGGCTCCTCAGGTAGGACTCGAATCCCCGCACAAACGTAAACGCAACGACATAGAGAGCACGGCTGGCACCGTAAGTCGATCTTAGTACATAGCAGTTCACCCAAACGGCAGGTGAATGGCAGGTGAGCGACTACATGAATTTCCTTCGCTTGTGCGGCCCTGTCACAGCGGGGATGTCATCGAATCCGTGAGCAGTCGCATACTCAATTACTTTTTCCGCGCACCCGCGCTAGCCTCCCGAGGTATCATATTCGGGGTTGGAATCTAACATGGTCAAAGCATACGTGATGAGATGGGAACGCCTTACAGACGAAGCCAGCGAACATAGGAACAGCAGCGAAATAAACGTGGAATTTGACCATCGTGCGGAGAAGGCAGCCCGCTTCAAAACACGGGCATCAGCAGAGTATGAGTGCTCTCTGTTGGACTCTTTTGAAATAAAAATTCCTACCGCAGAACGTGGGGAGCATCTCTGCAAGGGCTTCAAAGTTGAGGAACTCTCACCGTCAGAATTTGTAATTTACTACGAAGGCCCATTCATTTTGCCGAAAGCATCATGACCGGAATCCTGTTTTCCTTAACTGACTGCTATCACCTCATGCTACCCTGACGTGCAATGCTCAAGGCAGCCGTTTTTCTAGTGTTTGGAATCTTCATCGGCGCTGCGTCCGTGGAGGGCTTCCACATTGCCCGTGACAATCAAAAGCGAGAATTTTTCGAGCAGCGGTTGCGATGCAAGAAGCTGGCTCAGGATTACGTCAAAGCCAGTTCGGATGACTACACCTCTATGTCCCTTGACCGCGCCGATTTTAGTAAATCACGCAATTCTTGCCTTGCTGCCACTCTTGAATCGAGTGGGAAGGACAGACAGTTTGTAGAGTACAAGGTGACAGATGTCATCACTGGGGAGGTGCTGTCCAGCGACTTTTGCGATGAACGTGACTCACACTCACAATCATTCTGTGGCAATGGAAGGGACATTAAACTCTTGCAGAAACGCGACGAACAACTTGATAAAGAAGTGAAATGAAGGAGAACAATCTTGCCTGATGAGACGAGACGAATGCAGGAACAGATCACAAAGTTAGAAAACCGCGTCAAAGAGCTTGAGGTGGGTCTTGGCTGGGTCATTGCTCAACTGCGCCAGAAGAAGCTACTGCCACCTCCCGGCTAAAACGTTCCAAGATGTTTTGAATTGTTTGCGTTTTGAACTCACACCCGTACCGTGTGCGTGTTCCTTCCGCATTCAGCGCCTTAGCAATCGCATAGGCGCTCACGCCATCGGCGCTCATCTTCCGAATCCGCGCCACAACCGCCCGCTCCCCGTCGTACTCGCGTTCCGGGTGTTCCCCATACGGCCAACGTCCCTCGACTCGCTTGCCCTTCTCCCGTGCGATGCGCTTTCCAGCGGCAAGACGCGCCACAGTTGCGTCCCTGTCCATTTCCGCAAGCATCCCATTCACTCCACCCATAACGCTGCCCGTGAGGTCTGTGCCTTGCGCGTCCACCACAGCGATGCCATTGTCCCTACACATGCCGATGAATGACCAGAACGCGGGTTGCGTTCGTCCGATTCGTTTCGCGTCATACGTCAGCACCGTCTTGACGCCGTTGCCTAGCAGCGCCGCAATGAGCAGCTTGCCTTGCGGACGCGAGTGCATCGGCAACTTGCCCGTGACGCCATCGTCCGCGAACTCCTGAACGATCTCCATTCCGGCGCTGACTGCGAACGACGCGCAGGACTTCCGCTGTACGGGAAGCCCTGCTTTGTCGCGTCCGTCATCTCCGCTCGTTCTCAGATACGTGTAGCTTTTCATTTTTTCAATTCTCCCTTAGGGTGTCGCGTCGCTGCGCGTGAACTATCTCGACTGATGGCAGACCCGTACGCCGTGCGTACGCTTCACCAAAATTTCCAAAACGAGGTCGGTTATCGCTGCCCGTTCCAATCGCCCGAGCGTGTGTTCCTGTTGTAGTTTTTCAATCACGAACGGCGCAAGGGCGAGAGCTTTGCGCTCTGCGTCACTCTCGCCTTGCATCCACTCAATTAGCAGACCTGTAATGCTCTGTGGTTCGATGATCTTCAAATCGACCTCCTAAGCTCCGCACGGGTGACGATCTCCGCTGCGATACGATCACACGCACAGACCTCACAGCCGTCGCGTTCGCAGTACCGATGCCCACAGCGTAAGCATTCGCTCAACTCATCGTCGGCGCATTGCCGACCACAACCCGAGCACGGGTTTGTTACCGGAAACGAGAGAACTGTTGTCATAAGCTCCTTTCGAGGAATCCAGACAGCAGACCATCTGCAAACTGCGATAGCTCACGTGTTGTTCCGAACGCGGGCGAAGCATACCCGCGTCCGACGATTAGAAATTTGATCCGACCATCTTGCCGATGCAATACGGACACCTGATGTCCGGTGCGCTGGCACAATTCGAGGATGGGCTGAGAGTTGAGACTGCCGAGAATATTCTGTAGAACGGTATAAGCCGACATGTGACCTCCAGTGGTCATGTGCTGGTTAGGGCACTGGCGACGTTAGCGCGTCTCAGTGCCCGCATTTCGTTTAGAGTGCCTCTGCTACAGCTTCCAGAAACCACGTCGTATGCTTGACGTTCCCAAATATCTGGCAGTGCTCCGCACACACATCGAAGCAGACCTGATCTTCCCGTTCGATTGCTTCCTGCGCTGCTTTCAATTTGGATTCCTCAGCGCCGATGCCGCAAGCCTCTAAGAACTTGTCCCTGTTGAATCGCGGATTCGATTCCGCCAGGATGCCCGCGAGTGCATCTACCACGCTGGAGAACTTCACCACGCGAACGCCAGTTGCACTCATCTCTACGTCGTCAATCTCTATCTTCCGCATGTACCGAAGCGCGTCCGCAATCTGCCTAAAATGTTTCCGTGTCATTGTGACCTCCAGTGGTCATGTGCTGTGAGCCGTTAGCGCGGCTCGGGTTGTGGTTGAACTGCGTATAAAATACGTCGATGCGTCCGCATCTCAGAATCCCGCCACAAGACAGCGCGAGACTCAGAGACAGGGACAATCACATACAGCAGAGGGGATGCGCCGCAAGGCGCGGCATTGCGTCAGCAGTGGTTCTCCAGTGGGTTTGCAGAGAGTCCGATTGCCATCCGAAGTAGCAATCATGCAAGCCTCACACGCGACGCGAGTAGAACTCATGAGGCATTCAAGTAAGCCTCACGGACTGCTGTGAATGCCTTGCTTGATAGGATTTGATCCGCATTGCATGTACTGCTCAGGCGATCCATATGCGCCCGCGCGTGTTCGACGCGCTGCATTCGCGCATCTACACGCCTATTACTCCCCACTCTAAGAGTAGGAGCGCAGCAATAGCCCTGTGCTGCATCAGGTAGCCCGACGTTTACCGCCGTAGGCCACGCCTAGCCCTCGCGGGATGCGTTCTCCCGTCCCCTCAGCGTCCCCGTGCCCACGTCAGCACTACAACGTGGTCTGCTCGTAAGCACGGCTTCTGTCTGATTCGTGCTGCTTGGCGTAGCTGACTGCCGTCTTTACATGCTCGGCAGACATCAAATCATTGTGCAATAATTTTACCATTCTCAGGCTGTACGGATAATCAATAACTTACAAGCGATTTGATAGTCTTTTACCACTTTGCATATGACGCAGAATGTGAAAAGTGACAGATTGTGGTGCCGGAAAGTGGCAACCATTTTCCATTCGAGTCACCACTGGCCACCCTTGCACGGAGTTCGTGCAACGTTCTCACTCGGGTTAGTTTTTCGAGCAGGAGATGCCTTGCAAACAGCAACATGCAAGGGACTTAACACCGGAAGCGATGGTAGGGCTAGCCGTACAGCTATGATTAGGGGTCGGTGCCACGGATTTTGGCCCTCCAACGGTGTCTACATCTTCCCCTTACTTTCGCTCTGGAATGGCATTGTAGGCGCTCGGGTAAATTTATGGCTCTATCCCACTTCCATGTGTCTACATTAGCTTCCTATGGCCAGCCAGACCACCTGCTAGGCGCGTCTAAACTTCGACGCGGGTGCCACTCTCGGAATATGATTGACCTCTCACTTGAGACGGTGTAGGCTACGGCGTTGGGACGTGTAAACTTCATAGTTGACTTTAGCACGAAAACGATGCTATAATTGATTTAGATCGAGACAGGCCCGGAACCCATCCGGGCTTTTGTGTTGTAGCCTCTCGCTTCCATCCTGCCCCCAACTTAGGGGCACGTCTCATTCAAAGGAAATTCAATGCCAGTATCACGCACACCTACGCCTCTCACCCCTGCGTTCCCGCCGGAGTCAGAACTGGAGCTACTCCGGCAGATTCAGCAGTTGAGAAAGAAGCTCCATTTCGTCGAAGCGCAACTGGGCAGATGCCTTGCCGCGATTCAAGTGATGGGCGCTCCACTCACACCAACACCAACGAGGAAACGATGACATCAGAAATTATTCGAGCAGCCGAGAGAACGTTCCATGCAGCCGGAGCGAAGCCTAAAGATATTGCTGCGATCATCAGCAAGCTCAAGTCCGAACATCAGGTCGAACTATCTGTTGAGGGCGGGTTGCTCACCGCTCATCAGGGCGGCGCTCTGGCGAATCTTGGAACCATCATTGCAGCGTACCGTCAGAAAAACCCACGAGAATTTTATGGTGAATCGGGAAGTGTGAATTTTAAGGACGACCTCGCGGGCGACACATCTGCAAAGTCCAGATTCATCGCAGAGCATGGCTTCGATGCTTGGAACAACCTTCCACTAAATGAGAAGTCACCCGGTGCTAACCGTGTGGTGACCGATGCCATTCCGTCAGAGGCGATGAAAGCGAAAGACTACGCACGCTTGAGCGTAGCTGAGAAGTCGAAGCTCGCTGGAGAAATTGGCGCGGCTGGCATCGAACGCATCCTCTCTCGCCGTTAAGTTTGCGCCGTCCCTGCTTTGGTTGTGGCGCAACGGGCATCAACCCCCGCATATAAGCAACCAGAGCATTTTCACCCTCCCCGGAGTTCGGGGAGCGTCCCTCAGGAGTTCACCACAGCAATGCCACAAACAAAACGACAGCAGGATATAACCCTGCTGCTCAGTTCCTTTGAGCAATATTTTCCGGGCGTCCAAACACCGGAGATTAAATATCTATGCGCTTGGCTCTACAGAATGCCAGTCGAGGACATTCTGTCGATTATGGATCGAGTCGCTGCAACCGATGCGGAGAATCCTTTCAACAGTCCCATTGCTGCGATTTGGACGATGATCCGCAACAATCACTCCGCATCCGGTGAGACCGCTCACTACGACGATGACGGGCGACGGCTGTGAGTCGAAATGAAGCAAATCGCAGCAAAACATCGCAAGAGCAATCATGCGAAATTCAAAACGGCGATTCAGCGCATTACACGATGACGCATTAGAGGAAACGAAAATGAGTGACACAACTAACAACATGAACGTCGGCAGTCAGGTTCCTGCGCCAGTAGCAAAGCCAGTTGACCGCAAGACTATTGAAGGTTCGACACCGGGTGACTTCCGCTCGAATCCTGGCGACGTAGCAGCGGCATCAGTTGCCATTGCTGCTGATAACGGTGGGCCACGGAATCGCGTTGGACAGTTCGACAAACCGTCTAGCGGCGCTCCTGAAAAATTCGGGAGTGGTTCCGGTGAGTCGGAATACGAAGGCGCTGGAGCTTAATCAAGTTCCCTTCGCTCTCTCCGGCGAAGGACGCGGCTGTCTGCTGCTTCTGCCACGAATCAAACGACAGCCGCGAGGAAATTTTCCTTGCAACCAACTCCAGAATTGCTTTGCAGCAAGGGCAGGGCCAGTGACTTCGGATGAGACACTGGCCCGATATTTTCAGATTGGAACAACAATGAAACTTTCACGTGTAGAAGTATGCAAGCGTGTCCCCATGTCACTCGCCACGTTCGACAGATGGCGCAAAGCTGGCAAACTAGAGACCTTCACCGATGGCACTCTCAGCAATGCGAAAAAACAAATCGTGTGGGTCACACTGGAAGCACTCGGCAAGGCGCTCGGCATCTCTGATGAGATGACTCTGCGGCTGCGTCTTGGTCTGCCAGAGATAACACCTGAGCCGGTCATCAAGCACGATGTGCGAATCAATAAGCAATACGAGGATGCAAAGCCGACGCCTGACATCCGCGAACCTGATGCGTTCGCACCCAAAGAAGCGGAGCCTGAACCATACCGGGATTCGTTCGGTCACACGATAACCGGAAATCGTGAGCACAAAATGTTCGAGACACAGCCGTACACTCCGCTCGACTCAACGGCTCATATGAATCCGGCGCTCGTTAACAGTGGGCCGCGTGTTGAGAATCCAGTGGACTCCGATGCCTTTGCGGACCTGTGGCGCAAACCGGGTGAGCCTACATCAGCAGAGCGACACAAATTGCAAGGCAAGGAGATTGCATCGCAACACCCGAACGCAAACCGTCAGGCGTACCTGAGAGCCATTCGACCGACAGGATATTCGAGATGAGAGATTACAACTTGAAAACAGCACAGCAAAGTTTTTCTGGTATTGCCAGCACTCAGGAACTTTTTTCTACTAGACAGGTCGCACAGATGTTCGCAGTCAGCAATCAGACTGTTGACCGCTGGCGCAAGAGTGGGCAGCTACGGTCGGTCATGATTGGACTAGGGCATCCACGATTCACGCGACAAACGATAAACGAGTTCATCGCGGCCAACGAAGCGGTACGGTGTCCCTGATTTTCAGCTACAGGGACACAGATGTTCCATTGGTAAAACCAATTCATTTCCCTCTACCCGATGGGAGTGCTTTCAGGTTTTGCATCCGAGTTTGTCTCTGAGTCCTGAGACACCCGAAGTCCAAACCTAAAACAAAATCAGAGGCAGTAAACAAGTGCGCGTCAGCGCAACTCCAGTGGGAACCCTATTGTCCCCGGTTTTCCGGGTACGGAAAAACCGTTCCTTCGCATTCATTTCGCCAAATTTAGGAGAAAGATTTTGAAGAAACAAGAATGTTTTGACTTGGCTTTGCAGTTCCTTTTCAACAAGAAAAAGCCAGAGTGGGTTAGGCCACTACACATCCTTCTCACCGTCAATATGATTCTGCTTTGCGATGAGGAAATGATGTGCCAGCCATCGCAGGGAGTCTTGGCGGCGCTCTGCGGAATCAAGAGAGTGGAAACGGTTGCCGATGCTTTGAATGAATTGCGGAATCACGGTTGGGTTTGCGTCACTTCGCGGAAAAACCGCTACAACACAAACCTGTACTACCCACAACTCCATAACATCCCATTCGGAAGCCCGCACCAAACAATCATCACGGACATCGCCCGGAGATTGGCTTCCCGCTATTTCCAGATTGTTAAGCTACTCCCCAAGACGCTAGGAAAGAATGGGCGCTGGTACGGTGTGCGTATCGAAAGGGGATGGCCTCAGCATTGGTCATTCCTGATGCAACAATGGCTCGACGCCGGATGGTCGGAAGAAGAAATAAACCGCATCGTGGATTACGCATTCTCAAATATCCCCGACACTGCGAAGCACGGCCCGCAAACCTTGAAAAGAAAATTCGCGTCACACGCTCGTTCCGCTGGAATCGCAAACCACATTCCAGAACTGGATGCTGTGATGCAAGAGATTCCGGCCTAGGACGTTTCCACGATGACTTCCGCGAGTTTCATCTTCTCTAACAAGCGTCTTAGATCGTCTGTCTGCGGATGGGAAATGGCGCTATCAAATAGCAAGGTTACGGTTGAGCGACCGTTCTGACCACAAGCAATATGAACGCCTCTGGTTCCTTCACTGTCATCAACACACTTGACGTCTGCGACTTTGAATCGACCGTCAAACATTGGCATTCGCTGATTCTAGCAGCACGGTTCCCCCGCCGTGCGATCTTATGGCACAACTAAAATCCGATTGGCTGACAGCAAGAGAAGCTGCCAGTTATTTGAAAGTGAAAACCCGCACGTTGCTGATGTGGGCCAGAACTGGAAAGGTCAAAGGTTACGTCCTTTCCGGCGACAGACGCCATGTTTGGCGATTCCGGCAACTTGACCTCGATGCTACTCTGGAATTGCCAGCCGTGCTCTCAAACGGAGGATTGAATTGAGAGAACGGCACAAAGAAGGAAGCGTAGTTTTAGATCGCAGAATCAAGACGTGGAATTTCTTCTGGTGGGCAAGTGGCAAACGGCACTCGAAAAAAATCGGGAGCCTACGCGATTTTCCTACCAAGGCGAGTGCGTGGAAAGCAGCGAAAGAACTCCGGCACTCACTGGAAACGAAACGCACGACAGCACCAACAGTGAACCTGTTGGTCGAACAATACCGGGCAGAGAAAATGCCACAGCGGTTAGACACAAATCGTGGATATGAATCGTGGATTCGCGTTCACATTCTGCCACGATGGGGACAAAATCTAATCACCGATCTACAGGCGCGGCCTGTAGAGATGTGGTTAGAGTCGCTTCCACTTGCACCTAAGAGCAGAACTCACGTTCGCGGCATTCTGAGTTCACTCTGGAATTTTGCAATGTGGAAACAAGACATCCCGACGCAGGTCAACCCTATCAGCTTGGTCACAGTCAAAGGCGCATCCAAGAGGATTCGGCAACCCCGCAGTCTGACAGTTGAGCAGTTCCGCTTGCTAGCGTCTCACCTGAAAAAACCATTCAACACGATGGCTCTCCTATGCGTATGCTTCGGGCTTCGCATCTCCGAATGTCTTGCGCTGCGATGGTCGGATGTCGATTGGCTCAACAGCAAGCTAAGAGTGGAACGCGGCATCGTCGAACAGAATGTGGACGATGTGAAAACGCCGGAGTCACAGCAAAGCCTCTATATCGCCGCTGAGATTCTGGACGTGCTCAAACTATGGAAGCAGACCACTCAATTCTCCGCACCGGATGATTGGATGTTTGCTTCTCCGCTGAAACTCGGCAGACTCCCATATTCCTACACCGGAGTGTGGCGAGAGCTTGACCGGGCTGCAAAGGCTGCTGGAATCGGGCATCTCGGCACTCACACGTTCCGGCACTCCTACCGGATGTGGATTGATTCCGTTGGCACTCCTATCGGAGTTCAACAGAAGCTCATGCGACACGCTGACATCCGCACAACCATGAACATCTACGGTGACGCGGCATCAGCAGACATGCGCGAAGCACACGGGAAGATCGTGCAACTCGCATTGCAAGCGTAACGGCAGGTAAACGGCAGGTGGAGGTTCGTAACTATCTGAAAGATTGGCTCCTCAGGTAGGACTCGAACCTACAACCCTCCGGTTAACAGCCGGATGCTCTGCCATTGAGCTACTGAGGAGTGTGGCGATGCGGAGCTTTCCAAAACATAATATCATCGCCGTCGCCGCTGGAACCAATGCGATCGCACAAACCATAAGGCTGCATCCGGTTCCGTTATGCAGTCCCGCCGCTGTGGCGCTCAAGTTGTTCTCCGCGTGAGACAATCTCAGTTCGTTGTGTGGTCGATGGCAGGAGGCCTGAAATGCGCACAATGCAAGATGAAAATTTGAGCGACAAAAAAGCTCATTCTTATTGCTCGAAGCCGGTGTATTGGTTGGCGGTGATTCTGTTAGGAACCTGCATGATCCCGAAAGCAAAGTCACAGGTCAAAGTTGATGCCGAGGGTCACCAGTGGTGGCAGCACGCGGTCTTCTATGAGATTTATCCACGCAGTTTTGCTGACAGTAATAATGATGGCATCGGAGACCTGAACGGCATCGCCGCGAAGCTCGACTATCTGAAAGATCTCGGGGTTGATGCGATCTGGATTACGCCATGCTTTCCGTCGCCGCAAGTGGATTTCGGCTACGACGTTTCCGACTACAAGAATATCGATCCCATGTATGGCACGCTCGCGGATTTCGAGCGCCTGGCCAGCGAAGCTAAGAAGCGGAACATCCGTATCATCCTGGACTTTGTCATTAACCACACCTCCGACCAGCACGCCTGGTTCAAAGAGTCTCGGTCTTCGCGTAATAATCCCAAGCGCGATTGGTACGTCTGGCGCGATGGTAAAGGTGAGAACCAGCCGCCTAACAATTGGCTTTCAACTTTCGGCGGACCAGCATGGAAATTCGATCCGGCCACGGGACAGTGGTATTACCACTATTTTTATCCCGAGCAGCCGGACTTGAACTGGCGCAACCCCGAAGTAGAGAAAGCGATGTTTGATGTCACGAGTTGGTGGTACCAGAGAGGCGTTGCCGGCTTCCGCCTCGATGCCGTGGATACATTGTTCGAGGACCCAGATCTGCACGACAACCCCGTGCTTCCGGGCAAGAACGAATATGGCGATCCAAATATGGCGAAGGTCTACAACACCAAGCTGCCCGAGTTGCATGGCGTGTTGCAGCGGTTGCGGCAGGTGGCGGACCAGTATGACGCCGTATTGATTGGCGAAACCTGGACCAAAGACATCGACGAACTGAAGAAGTACTACGGCGAGCACAGCAACGAATTGCAGATGCCCATGGATTTTCTCTTCGCCCGCGTCGATAAACTCTCGCCTGCAGAATTCCGTAAGCAGATTGCGGGCGTGAATGCAGCCGGCTGGCCGGTATACGTGCTCAGCAATCACGACATTGTTCGCGGCTACGTGCGCTATGGCGACGGCGTGCACAACGACGCGATTGCCAAGGTCATGGCAGGGCTGTATCTCACGCTCCGCGGAACGCCGCTCATGTATTACGGCGAAGAAATCGGCATGACGAACACTGATCCCAAGAGCAGGGAAGATGTTAAAGACCCAATTGGACGACTGGGATGGCCAAAGGAGAAAGGCCGCGATGGCGAGCGCACCCCGATGCAGTGGGACACCAGCCAGAACGCCGGGTTCAGTGAGGCGAAGCCTTGGCTGCCGGTCCCGTCGAGCTACAAAACTCACAACGTAGCTACGGAACTCAAGAATTCCGATTCCATCCTGAATTTTTACAAGCGGGCGCTTGCGCTGCGGCACGAGAATTCGGCGCTTCGCGAGGGAGAATACATCGCGTTGAATGAGAACGATCCGAACGTGCTCTCGTACCTGCGTCGATACAAAGATGAGATTGTGCTAGTGGTTCTGAACATGTCGGCGAGCTCACAAAAAGTAAGCTTCGATTTGAGGACCCAAGGATTGACGGCGTCCAACGCCGCAACCATGCTCACTACGAAAAAAACGAAGCGGCAGTCGGTTTCACTGCGATCAGTTTTGCTCGAACCATTCGAAGTCTACATAGGAAAAATCGAAAAATAGGACGCGGATAAAGTGACGGATGGGCGCATCGCTTATAAGGTGCGCAAAGATATCGGCGTCTGCGGACTACACCATCATAATAGAACAATAACGATTTTCTTGGAGATTACTGTTATATACTGACACCCGCACTTCCACTTCCCTATCTCGTCGGAGGTCCCCATGCTTCGCTCATCTTGCTTGCTTGTGTCTTGCATAATTCTGCTCGTTTGGACATTGCCTGCATCGTCGCAACAACAACTCTCAGACTCCGAAATTGAGCAACGTGTGAACGCGCTCCTGCAACAGATGACGCTCGAAGAAAAAGCCGGACAGCTCAATCAGATGCCTGATAAAAATGCGAAAACGATGGAGATGATCAAGCAAGGGAAGGTTGGGTCATTGCTGGGGGTGCTGGGCGTTAAAGAAGTAAACGAAGCGCAACATGCTGCGGTCGATGGCTCGCGATTGAAGATCCCATTAATTTTCGGATACGACGTGATTCATGGCTATCGGACCATTTTCCCGGCCCCGCTAGCAAGCGCCGGAAGTTTTGATCCGCAACTGATCGAGCAATCGGAGCGCGTCGCAGCGAAGGAAGCGACCGCCTCCGGAGTGAAATGGACATTCGCTCCCATGGTGGACATTGCGCGTGATCCGCGCTGGGGACGCATTGTGGAAGGCGCCGGCGAAGATCCTTATCTCGGCTCGGTGGTTGCTATGGCAAGAGTTCGAGGTTTCCAGGGAAGCAACATGGCCGATCCGCAAAGCGTTGTTGCCTCTGCCAAGCACTTTGTGGGGTATGGAGCTGTCGAGGGGGGGCGTGACTACAACACTGCTGAAATGTCCGAGCAGTTGCTCCGGGAGGTTTATTTGCCCCCATTTCGTGCGGCGGTTGACGCCGGAGTTGGCACACTCATGTCGGCGTTCAACGACTTAAACGGAATTCCAGCCAGCGCCAACCATCATACGTTGACCGACATTCTTCACGGCGAATGGAAATTCAATGGCTTCGTCGTGAGCGATTACGACTCGGTTCACGAACTGATTCCGCATGGCACCGCCGCCGACGATTCTCAGGCTTCTTTAGAAGCGCTCACTGCGGGCGTGGATATGGATATGGCGGACTCTGATTACGTGAGATACGTTCCAGAGCTGGTCAAGTCCGGCAAGCTGCCCGAGAGTGTTGTCGATGAAGCTGTAAGGCGCGTGCTACGGGTAAAGTTCAAGGCAGGGTTGTTCGAACATCCTTATGCTGATCCGAACCGCGAGAAAACTGACATTCTCACGCCTGAGAGCTTGCAAACCGAGCGCAAAATGGCGCAGGAGTCCATGGTCCTGCTGCAGAACAATCATGACCTGCTTCCACTGAAAAAGGACCAGACTATCGCGGTGATCGGTCCGCTGGCGGACGACAAGGCTTCGCAACTCGGGGCGTGGGCTGGTAATGGTCAGGCGAAGGACGCGGTCACACCGCTTGAGGGAATTGCGGCTAAATTAGGTAAGGGTCACGTCCTTTACGCAAAGGGAGTTGATATCCAGCCGTTTGAACGCGGGCTTGCAGCGGGAGTTGCAGCCCCGGCGCCGCCGTCGGCTACAGGTGTAGCGGGAGTAGAAGCGAGTAACAAGCCTGCCAGCATCGAGGACGCGGTAAGCGCCGCGAAAAAAGCAGACACGGTGATTCTGTTTGTTGGTGAGCTTGCAGGAATGACGGGAGAAGCAAGTTCGCGTGCGTCATTGGACTTGCCGGGCGATCAAATGAAGCTGATCCAAGCCGTGCTGGCCACGAAGAAGCCGACAGTGCTGGTGCTCGAAAGCGGACGTCCGCAGAATATAAGTTGGGCGCCAGAACACATTCCAGCGATCATTCAGGCTTGGTATTTGGGCGTGCAGTCAGGGAACGCCATTGCGGATGTTCTTTTCGGCGATGCGTCTCCGAGCGGCCGGTTGCCGCTGAGCTGGCCACGTGCAGTCGGGCAGATTCCTGTTTACTACAATCACAAAGCTACCGGACGCCCCTCTGCGCCCGACCGCTGGCATACGGGCTATCTTGATTTGAGCAGTGAGCCGCTTTATCCGTTCGGCTACGGACTCACCTACACGAAGTTCAAGTACGGCAGTTTGAAGGCGAACTCGACGATTTCGAAGGACGGTACCGTTCACGTTAGTGCAGAAATTGAAAACACGGGAAAACGCGAAGGCACCGAGGTGGTGCAGCTTTATGTTCACGATCGCGTGGCGCCAACATCGCGCCCGGTACGCGAACTGAAAGGATTCGAACGCATTACGCTCGCTCCCGGAGAACACAAGACTGTTAACTTCACGGTACGCGCGAATGACCTCGGCTCCTACGATCCGGAAATGCACTGGATTGTTCCCTTGGGAACTTACGATGTCTGGGTAGCGCCCGATTCGGCCAGCGGAGTGGCTGGAACGTTTGAAGTGCAATAGCTTGGGGGTGTACATCGTCCCAAAGAGCCTTGCCTCGTGCTACTTGCGCCTCGTGGCTGTCGTTTTGCAGGTTCTGCAACTTTTTTGACCGGGTTCCCGCGATGGTACCGCCACTTCGTTGTTCATCAGGCCGCTGCGCGCCTGAAAACCCGCTTTGGGCACCGTCTGTGGAAGGCATTAGCACGATAGTGCCATTCTCATTTTTCTTGCACCCCAATACCTTTGTCCGTGAGCAGTTCTGGGGGAGGGCTGCCCGGGCGTCCGCTGACTCGTAAGAGTCGGGACGCCTGTTTTATTTTTGATCTCTCCTCGCCACGCATTTTGCCAATAGCTCCAGTCATCACTTCTTGAAAAGAGAATGACACAGGCTTTACGCCTGAGTGACAATCCGCACTGATTCAGGCCTGTAGGATTCTCCCGAACCACGCGAAACGGTATTTCAAACTATTAAGGTGAGCCTTACCGCGTTCGTCGGTTCCAAGGAGAATGCAATGCAGCGTCGCGCGTTTGCTCGAATCTTTACGCTGGGGCTTGTACTGGTGCTCTCATCCGGTGTTGCCCTCGCCCAATATCAACTTACGAATCTTGCTTCTAATCAGTTCGGACAGGCAAAGCACGATGATCCATTGATCGTGAATGCCTGGGGTCTCGTTCGTGCGGGAGGCAGCCCGTGGTGGGTTTCTGATGCCGGATCAGGCTGGTCCACACTCTATAACGGAACCGGCGTCAAACAGGGCCTCATTGTGGAGGTCCCGCCCGCGCCGAACGGGGCAGTAGGTTCGCCCACGGGAGTTGTCTTCAACGGATCGCAAGAATTTCAAGTGCAAGGATGGGCCTCCATCTTTGTGTTTGACACACTCGATGGGACCATCAGCGGATGGGCGCCGCAGTCAGATCTCCACAACACCATTACCCCGGTGGACAACTCGCAGAGCGGGGCATCCTACACCGCGCTTGCAATTACGAGCAAGGCTTCGGGAAACGTGCTATTTGCAGCCGACAATGCCCACAACAAAGTGGACATGTATGACGGTCAATTCAAGCTGCTCGGTTCATTCACTGACACTACAGTTCCCGCGGGATTTTCGGTTTTCGGCATTCGGGACATCGACGGCGTGGTCTTAGTCTCGTTTGCGAGCTCCTCAGGAGCAGCTGGTGGTTTCATTGACCTTTTCACCGAGAGCGGTAAGTTCATAAAGCGTCTCGCTCAAGGCGCGCCATTGAACCAACCCTGGGGATTTGCCGTTGCACCTTCCAATTTCGGGCCGCTCAGCAACACCTTGCTGATCTCCAACAATACGAACAGCGGCACCATCAATGCCTTCAATGCGGCGACCGGTCAATTCGTCGGCGTGATGAAGGACACGACAGGCGCGGTGATTCGCATTGACCAACTCTGGGCAATTGATTTCGGCGGCGGTACTCCAGCAAACGGCGCCAAAAACAAATTGTTCTTCACTGCTGGACCGCATAACAATTTAGCTGGCACCTTTGGCGCGATTGTTCCCAAATAGTGCGGTTGTTAGAGAGGAACAAGTGCGGCGTTGAATGATGGTCGGGGCCCGGGCTTTGAGTCCGGGCCTTTCCTGTCTCATTGCTTAGCAGGCGAGGCCGCAAGCGAAGTTCCTGCAACGATCTAAAGGTTACCCGTACGCTTCGCTTCATCTGTACCGTGTCCTTCGGTAGGTTTTATCAGGCGCTTGAGATCAGAAGTCGGAGAGCGCCGTGTGTCCTCTGTTCGGCGAGATACCGTTACTTCTGTGTAAAACTCGGGTGACTTAGGGCTTGCACTGCTTTGCGGGGAGCGGTAGCATAAGAATGTTCCCAACGGTCAAGCCCCCTGGCTGACCTTCCGCGCCAAACGGCTCCTGGCGCACAACGGACATAGATCAATAAGAGATTCCAGCCGCAATGGTTTTTTTCGCACGTTACGTGCATCTGCGCAACGCTAGGTCAACCAATCGCGGTGAGATAAGGCAGCAAATCTGGTTCGCCCTTCGGGTGGACTAAACAGGTAAAGAGAACATTATGAATGCAGGACCAGGACGTCCCTCCGGTGGAGGAGGGAGAAACAGGCGGCGGCGCGGCCGTCGTCCCAAGGGCGCCAACCCGCAAGGCCGGCCCGGTCGCGATCAACAGCGCGACAGCATCTATACAGCTCCAATGGATCACAGCTACCGCGCGGCCCTCGCCGGCGGTAACAACAATGGCTCCCGTCCCGGCCGCCACCGGCCTGGCTTTGCGCCTAATTATCCGCAGGCGGAACCTGAACCATTGCCGCTGCGCGAAGATGCCGCCTCGCGCATCTTTGGTTTTGTCGATGACCTGTTTTTTCAGGCGAAGATTCAGGAGACCGCACGCAAGCTGAACGTGAAAGTTGAATTTGTTAAGACTGAACAAGACTTGACCGAACGCATCAAGCTCAACGGCGAGGAAAAACCTTCGCTGATTATTTTCGATCTTAACCATGCCAGTGCGAAACCACTCAGCCTGATTCCCAAGCTGAAGAGCAAACTTAAAAAGACTTCAGTGATTGGCTTTTTGTCTCACGTGCAGGGTGATCTAAAGCAGAAGGCGCACGAAGTGGGATGCGACATGGTGTTGCCGCGCTCGGCATTCTCCCAGAACCTGCCACAACTGTTGCGCCGTCACGGAGCAGCAGAAGAGCCGATCAGCGGATAATTCATTCCGGAAAATGCCTGCCCTATTGTTTGTTCGCGGATAGGCCGCAGGAATGACACGGTCGCTTCGAACTTCGATTATTGTCCGGCACTCGTCAGCTCTAGATAGGTTAGCTCGGGAAATGAAAGTGCACGTCCTGACGCGAGCTGATGGCCACACCATCCACCTTTGCGGGTCTAAAGCGCCAGTTCCTTAAGGTCGCGATCACCTTGTCATCGATCTCCGGCTGTAGCGACTGAACCACACGTGTCTCCGTCACATTCCCGTGTTCGTCAATCGTGACCTCCACGATCACGTCGCCTTGCAATCCCTTAGGCAACTGCCAGGGATAGATGGAAGGGTCCGGAAAAATCAGAGGCAACGCCGGGCTGGCCTCAATGCCGGTCACAGGGCCGTGGAAGAGAGAACCTTCCGGCGCTCCGGCGCGAGCGGATTCGATGGCCTGCTGTGGCGCTTCGATGACCGGTTTATGTTTGGACTTGGCTCGGAATTGGAATTTTTTCGCCGAGCTTTCGTGTTCTGCAACCCGCGGAAAGTAAATGAGGTCCGCAGAATTTCCGCGCGCGCCCCAGGCGACGGAAGATGGTTGCACAAAGATCGGAGCGCGATTCAACCAGAAGTAAACGACCAGGCAGTGAGCTACGAATGAGACCAGAAGGGCAGCCTTCCGTCGATTGCTTGCAGGTTGTGGAATCTCGAACATATCGCCGCTCCTGCCAGAATCTATTTTATCCCTTATCCTGCTCCAGGCTACAGTTACCCCGGTGGCCACCGCAGGTCGCGTCCGCCAAGCAAATGGACGTGCAGATGGAAGACCGATTGCCCTGATTTCGGACCTACGTTGAGAACCGTGCGGTAGCCATCCTCGATCTTTCTCTGGCGGGCAATTTGTGCCGCCGTTAAATGACAACGGCCGATAATTTCGGCATCAGACGCGGTTGCTTCTTTCAACCCGCTTAGGTGCTTCTTGGGAATAACGAGAACGTGCGTGGGTGCCTTTGGGTCAATATCTTCAAAGGCGAACGTGTGTTCGTCTTCGTAAATTTTGTTTGAAGGAATTTCTCCACTCACGATTTTGCAGAATAAGCAGTCGTTCATTGTGGCACCAAGTGACGAGTGGTCATGGTTAGTGGTCAAACCCGATTATGATTCTGGGGGGACGGGCGTCTCGCCCGTCCGGCGCAGGCTATTTTCCACTAACCACTGATCACAGATCACTGCTCTCCTAATCCAACCTGACCAGAAAAACTCCACCCTCGGACGTCTTGGTATCCCGAGTGATCTCTTCGGCGCGCGCGCGCAGATCGTCTTTGACTCGCACTCGCACCCACCAATTTCCTGCGGGGCTATTAAACGTCAAAATCTTCGTAGTGTGATAGCGGCGCGAAAGATGGTCTGCCATCTCGCGCGCCCTTTTTTCCCTCTCGAAACCTCCTAGTTGAACGGCCCAACGTCCGCCAGTTTCGATAGATTGCGGTGTTTTCAAAACTTCGACTTGTACTCGACCGGTACCCCTCTGCACCAGACCAATCTTTTTCGCAGCCGCCTGCGAGAGATCGATGATTCGTCCTTCGATGAAAGGTCCGCGATCAGTGATGCGAACGACCGCTGATTGCCGGGAGTCTAAGCTGGTGACACGTACGACGGAACCGAGCGGCAGCGTGCGATGTGCAGCGGTCATGGCATGCATGTCATAAACTTCGCCGTTGGATCCGCGGCGGTTGTGGTAAGGCGCGCCATACCAGCTCGCAATTCCGGTTTCGACGAGCACAGGCTTGGTTTCGGGACTGACTTCGACTTCTGAAGCAGGCGAACGTTCGGGAGGTGTCGTTTTCTCAGCTTCTTTGTCCGCATCCGGAGGTGTTCCTTCCGGGGCCGGTTGCTCTTGGTCGACGGGATGCGCGGTCTGAACCGCTACACGGGCAGGTTTGTGGCTGCAACCGGCCAAAAACAAGAACATGCAGAACACCAGGGAAATTCGTCTCATTTGCGGGCGGCCGAATGCTTGTCCATATAGTTAGCCAAATCGTGTAGCTTTTGCGCCGCTACGCGCAGCGCTTTGGTTGAGTGCTGCCGGACCGCGGGCACAACTTCGTCATTCAAATATTTAATAAATTCAGTGGCTTCTTTTTCGACACGCTCGGTTGTTTCGCCAACCGTCTTGCCAACGCGGCTGGTTGTCTCTTCGACCTTGCGATTGAAATCGCCCATAACTTTCTCTTCCTCTCGCGCCAAACGGCAAACGTGATGAGGAAACATTATTTCGCGCCCGGGAAGTGAGGTCAATCACCAACTAGACGCATGTGACGCAATTCGCATTACAATCCTTCAACATGGAGTTGCGCGGTCCCACAAATTTTCGCCGATTAGCGCAACTCCGGCGACCGCTGTTGGCCTGGTATGACCAAAACCGCCGCGACCTGCCCTGGCGAGCGAGTCGTGATCCTTATCACATCTGGGTCTCGGAGGTCATGTTGCAGCAGACGCGAGTTGCCGCAGTCCTGCCGCGTTACGAGAAGTTTCTCCGACGATTTCCTTCGGTGCAGAAACTGGCGTCGGCGCGGGTGACGTCCGTCCTGGCGGAGTGGAGCGGCCTGGGATATTACCGTCGGGCGCGCAATCTGCACGCGGCGGCGAAAGAAATTGTGCGCGAGCGGGCGGGAATCTTTCCTCAAGATTCCGAGACGTGGCGCAAATTGCCCGGAATCGGCCGATACACGGCGGCGGCGATAGCCAGCATTGCGTTCGGGGAACCGGTTGCGGTGCTCGATGGAAATGTGGATCGCGTTCTGCGCCGGTTGTTGGGCAGCAACTCTGTGCGTGAATCATGGAATGCTGCACAACAGATACTGGATCGCAAGCGGCCGGGCGACTTCAACCAGGCAATCATGGAATTAGGCGCGATGGTTTGCGTGCCCGGCGAACCGTTGTGCAGCCAATGCCCGATCGGAACATTATGCCGGACTCGCGGACGCGGAGAGGCTCGAACTAGCAAGCCTAAACAGCGCAAAGTCTCCTCGTCATTTGCGTTGGCGACGCGGGGCGATTCAGTATTCTTGGTTCAAAGGCACGCCGATGAGAGCTTGATGCCCGGCATGTGGGAAATGCCGAAGGTCGAATCTCTGATTCGCAGGGACGAAGTGTTGTTCACGGTACGCCACTCGATCACGGTATCCGACTACCTTGTCAGTGTGATTGCGCAATCCGCCGCTCCGATGGCGAGGGGAACATGGGTCAAGTATGCGCGGGCGAACAAGCTTCCTCTGACTGGGCTAGCGACGAAAATCCTTCGGAAAGCTAACATCATCGAATAGGAGGCCAACATGTGGCCCGTGCTTAAGAACTTAATGGGAGGAAGGCGAATGTCAGCCCTGAATATGGGGACGCAAGCTCCGCAATTTGAACTACCTGCGATGGATGGGTCCAAATTCTCTCTGCAAGATGCATTAACCCGAGGGCCAGTGCTGGCAGTGTTCTTCAAAATTTCGTGTCCGACCTGTCAGTACGCCTTGCCGTACTTTGAGCGCATTTACAAAACATACGGGAAGGAAAAACTCAGCATCGTCGGCGTTTCACAGAATGACAAGAAAGATACTGCCGATTTCATGAGGAAGTACGGAGTCACATTTCCGGTGTTGCTGGACGACACCAAGACCTTTCCGACTTCCAATGCGTATGGACTCACAAATGTTCCGACGGCGTTCTGGATTTCGGCTGACGGAGAAATTGAAGTCTCCAGCGTAGGATGGGCACGCAAGGATTTCGAAGATATTGCCCGCAAGGCCGCGTCCATCACCGTGCAGGCGCCGAAGCCACTTTTTCAGACCTCCGAACAAATCGCCGATTTCCGCGCCGGTTGAAGCTCTAGAAACTAGCCCGCAGGTCGCGGGCATGTAAAATGAGGAACTTGGATTTCGGAATTAAAGCGCGGGATTCACATTTTGTGTTTTGACTTCCACCTTTCATTTTCGGCCTTTCCCGATACAATATTCCATTCAATCTGACTTCAGGAGCCTGTCTGAATGCGAAGGACCCTTGTTCTGGTGCTCCCGCTCGCTTTTGTAGCTTTCTCGATCGCACAGGTCGCGCGCAGAAATAGCCCGCGGGAAGCGGCTTCCGCCCATCTTCCCAGCGTAGCCATTGCGGCGTTACAAAAGATCGATCCCGAACACATTCGCTCGAACGTGCGTTTTCTATCTCACGATCTTCTTGAGGGGCGCGGCACCGGACAGCGTGGTGGCGACATCGCCGCTGAGTATATTGCCACGCAATTCTGGCTCGATGGATTAAAGCCGGCAGGCGAAAACGGAACGTTTTTTCAGAGTGTGCCGATGGTCGGGATTACTGCCGCTCCCGAGACAACTTTCGGATTCACGCCGAAGCGCGGCGATGCCATGCAACTCAAGCCATTGGATGATTACGTGGCTTACGACGACACCGACCATCCTTCCGATGACATCGACAGCGAAATCGTCTACGTCGGATATGGCATTGAGGCGCCGGAATACCAATGGGACGACTACAAAGGTGTGGATGTTCGCGGCAAGGTACTGCTGATGCTGGTAAATGAGCCGCCCTCAGATGATCCCAATTTTTTTAAAGGACCAGCCCTGACCTATTACGGCCGCTGGACCTATAAATATGAAGAGGCCGCGCGCAAGGGTGCTGTGGGCGCGATCCTGATCCACAAGTCGGACATGGCGAGCTATCCGTGGGACGTAGTGCGTAGCTCCAATTCTGGAGAAAAAGAGTTTTTGAAAAGCGACGCGCCACAACTCAAAGCCGCAGCGTGGATCCAATTAGAAGTGGCGCGGCAACTGGCGCAACGGTCAGGTCTGGACCTGGACAAAATAATGGTGGATGCGCAGTCGCGAAACTTCCATCCTGTGCCGCTGCCGGTGAAGCTGAAGGCCCATATGGTGAGCAAGATCAGGCAGATTTCATCGAGAAACGTGATCGCAATGCTGCCCGGTTCTGATCCAAAATTAAAGGGTGAAGCGGTCATGTACACGGCCCACTATGACCACTTGGGAATTCGGCCCGACATGCCCGGCGATAATATCTATAACGGCGCCCGTGACAACGGTACTGGTTGCGGCATTCTGCTGGAATTGGCGCGAGTATTTGCGCAAGCCCAGGCCAAGCCGCGCCGTTCCGTGCTGTTCGTCTCGGTTACGGCGGAAGAGCAAGGCTTACTGGGATCAGAATATCTTGGGAAGCACCCGCCTATTCCGGCGTCACAAATTGCGCTCGATCTGAATTTTGATGACGTTCCGCCGCTTGGCGAACCGGAAGAAGTAGAAGTCTCCGGGGCAGAACGCACGACGTTTTATCCGACGGTTGAAGCTATGGCGAAGGAGTTTCGTCTGGCTATCCGTCCCGACTCACATCCTGAGGCCGGTCATTACTATCGCTCTGATCATTTCAGCATGGCGCGTGTAGGCGTTCCGGCCTTTTCCGTCAACGAGGGTATGAAATATAAAGGCCACAACACGCAATGGGGCATTGAGCAGGCCGAGGAGTTCACCAACAAGCACTACCATCAACCCAGTGACGAATACAACCCCAGCATGGATTTTCGAGGGGATTCGACGATCGCGCGCTTCGGTTTTGCGTTGGGTTGGGCGGCAGCTTCGCAGCCGAAGCTGCAGGGCTGGCAAAAAGGCGACGAGTTTGAAAAGGCCAGGCTGCAAAGTGAAGGCGCAACTCACTAGACGAGAATTGAAGGCATTTAGTGGAAGACATCGGCGAGGCTATAGTTGCCGTTTTCGTTTCGATTCTTGTTTCAGCCATTTCTCTTCTCCTTTTCATGGTTTTTGTGGCTGGGCTGATCGGAAAGATCGCTAACAAATTGGGACTACTTTCAGATGAAGGGGCGGCCTGGTTCGGAATCAGCTTCGGAATTCCGGTCGGAATTGTCTTCGCCAGCGTTGTGTTCGTGTACTCCTTTAAAAAGATCAGAAGGTATGGACGATCCGAGTGAATCCAATAATCTCGGGGAACCCGTGAGCCGAGATACTCGTATGTTGAGTTGGGGGCGTCTCATATGATTGCGTTTTTGCTGTGGTGCATATTGTTCGTGCTGTGCTGGCCGGTGGCGCTACTGGCGCTCATTGCGTATCCATTCGTCTGGCTCTTGTTGCTGCCATTCCGCATTGTGGGGATCGCGGTCCACGGCGTGTTGGCGCTGGTGGCGGCGGTGATAATGCTTCCACTTCGGTTGCTGAGCGCGCCTTTTCGGATTGCGGGATTTAGAAACAGCCGTGGGCTGAGTTACTGACTCACTAACCGCGTGCGGTACCATTCGAGAAAGGCGCGAAACGCAGCGCCTCGATGGCTGTACTTCGCCTTCTCTTCGGCAGGTAATTCGGCGAACGTTTTCCCGATGGCGGGAGAATAAAAGAACGGATCGTATCCAAAACCACTCGAACCTTGTGGGCGGTCCAGAATTGTACCTTCCGCGTGGCCTTCAAAAACTCCCAAAGTCTTTCCATCACGGGCCACGGCTATCCAACACACGAAACGCCCGGTGCGTTTTTCCAGCGGCACACGCCGAATTTCGCGAATCAGCTTGGCGTTATTAGCTTCGTCGTCGGTGTTGGCTTCCGCTGCATGGGGTTCGTCCGCAGCGTAGCGGGCGGAGTGCACTCCCGGAGCTCCGCCGAGTGCCTCCACTTCGAGTCCTGAATCATCCGCCAAGACGAGTTTTCCCGGGGAGTATTTGCTATAGGCCTCAGCTTTCTTGCGAGCATTGGCCTCGAAGGTAAGTCCGTCCTCAACGACAATCGGTAGAGATGAGAAATTCGCCAACGTCGCGATTTCAATCGCATATGGCCCGGCCGCGGCCGCAAAATCACGAATCTTTCCAGGATTAGATGTAGCAATGAAGATTCGGCTCATTGTCATCTATCAGCTCTCAGCCTTAAGAGCAAGTGGTCCCGGCTTCATCCAGACAGCGAACCAAACGACAATCACAGTTAACCCGAGCAGGGAACACAGCAACCCAACTTTACGGTCCAAGCCTTCGACAAAGACAATTTGAACGCGATTCTCTCCCGAAGCAATCGGGACAACCATTTGTCCGGTATGAGGCACGGTTTGTGTCTGCACCGCCCGGCCATTCACCTCTGTCCTCCACGATGGATAATTGAATAGCCGCAGGATCAGTTTTCCCTTCGAGTTCGCCTTCGTAGCGAAAACACGCTCTTCGGAGTGCCATTTTTGAATGCTGATCTGCGCATGTCCGGTGCCTTCGAAACGGACAAGCGGGGCGTTTCGATCAATGTCGTAGGGATCAGCTCCCGAGGGGACGTATTCATCCGCTCCTTCGTTCCCGGTGCCGTCCTGCTGATTGTCGAGCATCTCTTGAATGTCGCCGGCAGTGTCCCACCAGGGAGCCTGGACCCGATGCCATACCGTCAACACAACCGCCAGCGCCGCAAGGCAGAGGACGCCGCGCCACCACCATCGACGCACGCTCAGAGCAATTACCATTGCGAACGGAACGTTTAAACAAAGCAGCCATCGCCAGGGCAACTGCACGAAACGCAGTTCCGGAAGATGATTCCAGAGCCGAAGTGCAGGGCTGAGCATCAACACGGCGCACAAACCGCTCCACACCAGCAAAACCGGCCAAAGCTTGTGGCGTCGAAATGACCGTGACAAAAGGACCGCGACAGCGATAGCCGCGAGCTGAGAAACGGCCACAATCGAGACCAGCAGGTTGAAGCGGTTGTGGTCCAGATCTTCCGTCTTTGTGAAGAGGAAGTTGTCCACTGGGCGCACGCCTGGCGCCAGCACTTGCCCAATGTTCACCCAGCTCTGCTGATGATAAGCAGGCAGCAGATAGAATCCTGCCAACATCGCGCCCAAGACCGTGGCCAATCCAGCGTATACAAGAACCATAAATGAATGGCGTCGCAGTGCCATCACCACAGCCAGGATTCCCAGGGAATAATTCATCATGACCGCACTCGGAAGATTGGTCAGCCAGCCAGCGGCAATCAGCAAACTCAACGGCACAACCGCGCGACGACCATCATCATCCATGCGGAAGATGAGCAGAAGCAGCAGCGGAAGATAAATTGCCGCCATCAATTCCGCTTCCGCGCTGCGCCAGTACACAACCACCAAGGTATAAGGGTTGGCCGCATACAACGCGGCCGTAAAGATTGCGTCGCTACGGGACAGCCATTTTTTCGCCAGAACAAACATCGAACAGCCAGACGATGTCAGCACAATCCATGTGTAGGCGCCGGGAACGAGCTTCCACGGAAGAATTGTGCCCAGCAACCCTCCCAGAGTCCACGATAGCGGTGGATAAAAGACGAAGCGCGCTTCGCCATATCCGTAATGCGCCAACGCGGCCCAGTGCGGATACACTGTGCCTTGCTTCCAGTGGCCGACAACTTCAAGCCACGAGTTCATGTGAAACTCGAAGTCGTGACCGGAAGGAATTTTTAGAATCAAAAAAGGCAGCACAATGCACAGCGCAACCGCTGAAATCAGCAGGACCGCAGTGGCATTTGAGCGATATGTATGGCCCATTATTCAGATCGCGGCGAGCATACAGGAAGCGAAATAACGTATCACAAACCTAGCGTCAAAGCGCCAGTGCTGAAGAATTAACTTTTCGCTGAAGCCTATAACCAATAAAGCGAATCGAATGTAGCTTGAGTCATACCCGGTCACGATGAGCTCACCGCCGCAAGCGCGTCCCGACATCAATCCCTGGTTGATCGCCGTGGCGGTCATGTCCAGCACGTTCATGGAGGTGCTGGATACAACAGTTGTGAACGTGTCCCTTCCGCATATTGCAGGCAATCTTTCCGCCAGCACAGACGAAGCCACCTGGACGCTTACTTCTTATCTAGTAGCTAACGCAATTATTTTGCCGATGACGGGCTGGCTCGCTGGCCGCTTTGGACGCAAGCGCCTGCTCCTACTGGCGGTGACCGGATTCACCGTGGCATCTTTCTTCTGCGGCCTGGCACCTACACTCCCAATCCTGATCATCTGCCGGGTGATTCAGGGAGCGTGCGGCGGAGGGTTGCAGCCGCTCTCACAAGCCATTCTGCTCGAATCGTTTCCGCCCCAGAAGCGGGGCCAGGCGATGGCCTTCTGGGCCCTGGGAATCGTTGTTGCGCCTATGCTTGGTCCCGTCCTTGGCGGCTGGCTCACAGACAACTACAGCTGGCGCTGGGTTTTTTATATCAACGTGCCAATCGGAGTACTGTCTATTTTTTTAACTCAGGCATTTATTTTTGACCCGCCCTATTTGCGCCGCGAACGGACCGGAATTGACTACTGGGGAATCGGGCTGCTGGTGGTCGGCATGGGGTCGCTGCAGGTCATGCTCGACAAAGGCCAGGAAGAGGACTGGTTTGGTTCTCATTTCATCCTCATCTTGGCGGTGTTAGCAGTCATCGGGATTGGCGGGTTGATTATTCGTGAGCTTAAAGCTACCCATCCAGTGATCGACCTCAGTGTTTTTCGATACCGATCATATGCCGTAGGTACGTTCCTGATGACGATTGTTGGATTCGTGCTCTACGGAAGTACGGTTCTGCTGCCGCTGATGATGCAGGAGTTGCTCGGCTACACCGCCACGCACGCTGGGATCACCAACCTGCCGCGTGGCATGGCGTCATTCTTGTTCATGCCGGTGGTTGGGATTCTTGTCGGCAAAGTAGATTCGCGCAAGCTCCTGGCTATGGGCCTGATTGCCACCGCGACAGCCATGTTTTCGCTGTCATTTTTTAGCCTGGATGTGGGCTTCCGGAATTTCTGGTGGCCGCTGATGCTGCAGGGCGCAGGTCTGGGCCTAATTTTTGTTCCCTTGACGACTGTGACTAATGATCCCGTTCCGCGGGAGCGCATGGGCAACGCGACCAGCATCTTCAACCTCATGCGCAACGTTGGCGCCAGCATTGGAATTTCCAGCGTGGAAACGCTGCAATACCGTCATATGCAAACCCATCTCCATTATTTAGTGCAGCACGTGAACAGCACAAGCCTGGAGACACAGCAGAGGCTAGCGGGTCTGCGTCAGATGTTCATCTCCAAAGGGGCGGACACAGTCACTGCCACCCGGCAGGCTCACGGAGCGTTGTGGGGAATGGTGCAGCAACAGGCGGCGATTCTTTCGTACAATGACGTGTTCCGCTTTCTGGGCGGCATGTTCTTGTTGCTGTTGCCCTTGCTTTTGCTGATGGAAAAGCCGAAAGGGGGCAAAGGTCCAACCGTGGCCCATTAGGTGCTTTTTCGATGCAGCCTATCCAAATTTTGCATGGGAAACATCCGGTAGTAATATTGACAGCAACCTATTCCAGTTTTTATCATCTATAGGCTAAATGAATCTATCCCGCCAAATGCAGTGCCGGTGTTGTTCTTGTTGTTGTACGTGTGCCCACACTGGCGCGGGAGAGCGACTGACCTGAGAATTTAGTAATACCGGTACAGAAAAGCCCATCGCCAGTACACGCTGGCGGTGGGCTTTTTTATTTACCCAAAAGAAAAAAGCATGTTCCCAATATTTCTAAAACTGGAAGGACGCCGTTGCCTGGTGGTAGGTGCCGGAACGATTGCGGAAGGCAAGATTCGAGGCCTATTGCAAGCCGGCGCTTCGGTCGAAGTTGTCGCTCCGGCGGCTGTCCCACAAATTCAGGACTGGTTCGGTCAAGGCACCCTCAATTGGAAGCCGCGTGCGTTTGAGCCGCGCGATCTCGATCAAGTCTCGATTGTGGTGGCTGCTACCCCGTCCCGCGAGGTGAATACGCAGGTTTTTCGGGAAGCGCGACTGCGAAATGTTCTCTGCAACTCAGTGGATGATCCCGAAAATTGCGACTTCTATTACCCCGCAGTCGTACAACGAGGTGACCTGCAAATCGCGATTTCCACCAACGGCCGCAGTCCAGCCCTCGCGCAAAGACTCAGGCAGGAACTTGAGGAGCAATTTGGATCGGAGTACGAGTCCTGGGTCGCCGAGCTTGGCGAAGTGCGAAATCAGCTGTTCGCCGCGGACATGAACGCCGAAGCCCGGCGAAAGTTGTTGCATGAACTCGCCAGTCGCGAAGCATTCAATAACAGAAATACTGTGCAGCGCGGGAGGAGCAATTGACCACATTAGGCAAAGTCTATTTGGTGGGCGCCGGGCCGGGCGACCCTGAACTGCTGACGCTGAAAGCGGCGAAGGCGTTGCGGTCCGCAGATGTTGTACTCCACGACGAACTGGTCAGTTCGGAAATCCTCCGGTTAATTCCCTCTCACGCCGAGCTTGTGAATGTGGGCAAACGCGCGGGAAAAGAGAGCACACCGCAAGCAGAGATCAATCGCCTACTAGTGCAATATGCTCTGCTCGGATTTCAGGTGGTCAGGCTCAAAGGTGGCGATCCGTTCATCTTTGGGCGGGGCGGGGAAGAGTTAGAGGCGCTGCGGCAGGCCGGAATTGAAGTCGAAGTCGTTCCTGGCATTACCGCAGCCTTGGGTGCAGCCGCTACCTTGCAAGTTCCGCTGACGCATCGCGAGCTTTCGTCGACCTTGATTCTGGTCACCGGGAGCAGCAAACAGTCGAACCACATTGCGAACTGGCCCGACCGCTTGCCATCCAATGCAACGGTTGTGGTTTACATGCCGGGAAGCGATTTGGCGCCGCTCCAAGGCCGCCTTCTCAACTCCGGTGTCTCGCCTGCAACTCCCTGCGCCATCATTTCCGGGGCGACGAGCGAATCCGAGCAGGTGCATATCACCACGGTCGCGGATCTCGTTGATTCGCCGCAGATGGCCGCGCCGAAATTATTGGTGATCGGCGAAGTTGTGCGTCTCGCCAGTCCGAATCACCTGAGACAGCAATTCCGTGAATACGCGTTTTCTCAAGACCTTGTCGTAGTAAGTCCCAGTAACACTTCCACCACCATGGAGAGTACCAAGTGAGAGTCGATTTGGAGCGAGCGAAGGTGCTGGCTGAGAGCTGGAATCCTGAGGCAGTGTTGGCGTGGGCTTTCTCAACATACGGAGACACTGTAGCCCTCGCCACCGGGATGGGCGTCGAAGGTATGGCGCTGCTGGACATCGCACACCGCGTAAATCCACGCGTGAAGGTTTTCACCGGTGACACCGAGCTGTTGTTCCCCGAAACCTACGATCTCATCGATCGCGTAGAAGCGCGATACGGAATTAAGATCGAGCGCCTCTATTCCGAACTAACGCCCCGGGACCAGGAGCGCGCGTATGGAAAAGCGCTCTGGGCAAGCGATCCCGACCAGTGCTGCAATTTGCGCAAAGTCGAGCCGCTGCGTCGAAAATTGTCAACGCTCGATGCTTGGGTGACAGCTATTCGGCGCGACCAGACACCCACGCGAGCCAGCATTCGCAAGGTTGATTGGGACTCGAAGTTCGACCTGGTGAAGATCAGCCCGCTAGCCGACTGGACACGCGAAGCAGTCTGGCGGTACGTTCTCGATCACGACGTTCCTTACAATCCCTTGCACGACCGTAACTATCCCAGCATCGGCTGCACTCACTGCACTCGCGCCGTCCTGCCAGGAGAAGATCAGCGCGCAGGCCGATGGTCCGGGTCCGCCAAGGTCGAGTGCGGCCTACACGCGCCGAATTCGCAGCCCGCGACAGAGTTGGTGCAGCTTACGGCGGCAGCAGGGGACGATTAGGCGGCATTGCTTTGGTCCTCCGCGAGTGCCCTCTGCGATCTCCGCGGTTAAAAGCTATTGACCTGCAGTTCCGAACGAGCAGCCAACGCTCGTAAAAAAAACTAAATCAACCGAAACTCCGCTGTCCGCTATAATTCAGCGCAACCATGGACTTTGACCAAATCGTCACCTTCATGGAAGTCGCCAAGCTCGGCAGCTTCTCCCGCGCCGGGCAGAAAATCTTCCGCTCGCAATCCGCAGTGAGCGCCCAAATCCGGCAACTGGAGCAGGAATACGGCGATCGACTGCTCGACCGTGCAGGCAAGGATGTGACCCTTACGCCTGCCGGCCGTGTGCTATTCGCCTATGCTGAGCGGATGCTGCACATTCGCGATGAGTCTTTGCTCGCGGTCGCCGACCAGGGATCCATGCCGCGCGGAACCATCACGGTTGGCGCGAACGAAGCCACTTGTCTGTACGTGCTGCCCGATGTCTTTGCTAAATATTGCAGCCTCTACCCCGGCGTGCAGATCAACATCTATCGCAACTTCAGCTACAAAATTGTTGAGAAATTGGAGAATGGCACCATCGATGTCGGCATCGTTACCATGCCGGTGAAGAGCCCAAGCCTGAAAGCCCATCCTATTTTTCGCGATCAGCTTATGTTGATGGTCAATCCGCAAAATCCACTGGCGAAGCTCGATGTTGTTCCCATCAGCGAAATTGCAAAGCAACCCATGCTCCTGCCGAAGACCGGCTTTAGCCGCCGGATCATGGACAAACTTTTCCGCCCCTACGCCGACAAGCTGCAGGTCCGCATGGAACTGCCGAGCGTAGGCATGATCAAGAGCTTCGTAGCCGCCGGACTTGGGGTCTCGATTATCAGCGCAAGTTTCGCGCGCGATCAGGTCCTGGCAGGTCGCGTGAAACTGATCCCGATCAAGGGGGAGGAACTCTGGCGTGAGCTGGGCGTGGCGTATCGACGTGATCGCACTCTTACCCGTGCGACAGACACGTTCATCAACACGGTTCGGCAATTGGCGGCAACATTGAAGTAAATTGGGTCGTTGGTTATTCGTCGTTGGTCGTTGGTCGTTGGTCGTTGGTCGTTGGCCGTTGGCCAAAGGCCGCGCTGCTCGGGCGGAGCAGCCGTACTTAATTCGAGTGTTTCAAATCCGCAAACAAAATAAAACTGGTTGGCCGAAGGCCGACGACCGACGACGGGGGTTCCAACTAACGACCGATGACAGGTTCGGGCCAACGGCCAACGACGAACGACGGCTTTTTAGTCATTCGTTTTCTTAATCCCGTCTATCACAATTTCCAATATCCGTTGGGCGCGAGAAATTGCTAATTTAGAGATAGCAGCCTGAGGTTCGTGCCGGCGCTGGCGCGAGGTGAAGGTGAGTCCAATGCGCGGAGGTTCCTATGACGGAACTCGAGACTAAGTTGAACAACATTTTGGAAGAACATCAGCATGAAAGCGGACTGCACATGATCGGCGGGCGCCGCCGGCTGATTGAGCGTCTGGCGCACTTCGTCGAAGAAGACGTTAAGCCAGAGCAAAACGCCGCGCAGCCCAGTTCGCGCGAACATTAATCTGTACCATCCTCCTGAGAAAAGCTCGCTGCGCAAGCAGCGGGCTTTTTGTTTCGGCCATTCCAACCCCACTGTCATCCCGAGCAAGGCGGATGAGCGTGCAGCTCATCCGGCGCGCCGAGGGATCTGCAGTTCGAATTTCTGTCCCCAACCCTCAGCCAAGTCTTGCCATGCCGGATTCTTGGTCTTGATCAAGGCAATGCGCTTTGCACGTGTCCATGATTTGATCTGCTTTTCGCGGGCAATCGCCCTTCCAACGCGTCCGAAGGTTTCGTAATACACGAGGCGATTGATCTTGTACCTCTTTGTGAAGCCTTCGATCTCTCCGAACTTGTGCTGAACAGCACGCCTATAAATGCTATTCGTAACTCCTGTGTAGAGATTCAGGGATCTGCTTGCCATGATGTAAACGTAATAATTCTTTTGAAACACCTGCAGTTCCCTCGGCTGCGAAGTTCATTCGCCGAGCGAATGAACTTCCTCGCTCGGGATGACATTGTGAATGATAGCCGTGTAAACAATGAGAGTCTGTGACGGATGAACACATAGCACCTGTTGACGAAATCATAGTTTCGCTAATAACGCGAGTAGGGGCGGGGACAAGGCTAGTCACCTGAAAACAATCGTTCTTCCTTGGATTTCTTCTTGACACCCCCACCATGTATCGTACAATAGATGAATAATTATTCATGCAAGTGAATATTAATCCATGAGTAAGCTGTCGCGACACAATGCGATTTTGGAGCTGCTGGACCAAGGCCCGGTCACGAGCCAGGAGGAACTCCAGCGCCTACTCCACAAGCGTGGCTTCGACGCTGGCCAGGCCACCCTCTCTCGTGACATTCGTGAGCTCGGCCTCGCCAAGACCGCCGATGGCTATTCGCTGCCGGGCAGGGAAGCGGCTGCAGAATCGGATCTGCCCTCGGTTTCGCGCTTAGTGCGTGAGTTTGTGACCAGCGTCCGCGCGGCGCAGAACCTTCTGGTGGCGAAAACCAGCATAGGGAGCGCGCAGCCGGTGGCCGCGGCGCTCGATGGAGAGAACTGGCCGGAAGCCATCGGCACAATCGCCGGCGATGACACCATCCTGATCGTCTGCGAAGACAAGCGCTCTGCCGGACGCCTGGCGGATCGTATTCAAGGGATGCTCGCCTGATGGCCGCGAAACTCAGAGTCGCAGTTCTTGGCGCGACCGGCTATTCCGGCCTGGAACTCACGCGGCTCCTGCTGCGCCATCCACAGCTCGAGAAGCCGGTATTACTGCGTCGGTCAGCAGACTCTGCCAATGGCAACGGAAATGTGAATCTCGCAGACATTTTCCCAGCTTTGTCAGGCAATGGCCGATATCCCCTTGAACCGCTTTCCTGGCCTTCCCTGAAGCAGAAAGGGGTTGAGCTGCTTTTCCTCGCAACCCCGCATGAGGTTTCGCGCGCTCTGGTTCCGGAAGCGGTGGCGCAGGGAATTCGCGTGGTCGACCTCAGCGGCGCATGGCGGCTGAAGCAGGATCAGCATCGCGCAATTTACGGATTCAAAGATGCCGATGCAGTCACTGCGGCAGAGCTTACGCAAAAAGCCGTGTACGGATTGCCGGAGCTTAACAGCGACCAGATTCCAGACGCGACTCTCGTTGCGAATCCGGGCTGTTATGCCACTACAGTCATCCTGGCGCTTGCACCGCTTTTGAAATCGGAACTGGTTGATCGCGAAAAGGGAATCATCGCCGACTCCAAATCCGGGGTCTCTGGGGCTGGCAAAGAACCTTCGTCGCGTACGCATTTTGTTTCCGTCGCCGACAATCTCTCTGCCTACGCCGTGTTCACGCACCGCCATTTGGGAGAGATCGCCGAGCAATTGCAGCTCAGCACAAACGAAGTCACGTTTACGCCGCACCTGCTCCCAATTCCGCGCGGGATTCTGTCGACGATCTACGTACACCTCAAGCAGCCGATGCAGGCCGCGAAAATCGAGGCCCGCTATCGCGATTTCTATAAAGGCAAGCGCTTCGTGCGGGTGTTTGCGAATCCGAAGCTGCCGGAAATCCAGTTCTCGTTGAACACCAATTATTGCGATCTGGGTTTTTGTCTTGCACCGGATGGGCAGCGCCTGGTGATCATTTCGTGCGAGGACAACCTGATTAAAGGCGCGGCTGGGCAGGCAGTGCAGAACATGAACCTGATGTACGGCTGGTCAGAAGAAGAAGGGCTTTTATGAGGAAAGCAGGGCAGATGTGAAGATCGTCATAAAAATCGGCGGCGTTGCGCTCGAAGATGAAGCTACGTTGCACAAATGCACGCGGGCCGTGGTTGAGATGGCGAAAGACGGGCACCGCGTGGCCCTGGTTCATGGCGGTGGCACGGCGCTCACGCGCACGCTCAAGCTCTTGGGCAAGCAAAGTGATTTCATCAACGGCCTGCGCATTACCGACGCCGAGACTCGCGACGTCGCACTCATGGTGTTGGCGGGAATGGTGAACAAAAAAGTTGTGGCGGCGGTTGTGAAAGCGGGGCTGCCGGCAGTCGGCTTTTGCGGTGGAGACGGCATGACCTTCCGCGCTCGCAAGAAAGAGACGCAAGGTTACGACCTCGGATTCGTCGGCGAAATCTGTGCCGTGGAGCCACGCTGGTTTGAAGCAATTTGGAGCGAAGGCGGAATTCCGGTGCTCTCATCTCTGGCGCTTGGTTCCGACGGCGAATACTACAACGTGAATGCCGACCAGATGGCCTCTGCCTGTGCCATTGCCTGCAAAGCCGACACGCTGATTTTTCTCACCGATGTTCCGGGCGTAAAGGATGCCGACGGCGTCGTGATGCCGTGGCTGACCACGAAGCAGGTTCCCGCGCTGATTGCCGGCTCGGTCGTGGGTGGTGGCATGCTGCCGAAGCTGGAAGCTTGTGGCAATGCACTGAAGCGCGGTGTTGGCCGGGTTCGGATCCTTCCCGCAGCACAGGCTGACGCGCTGCCCCAGTTTTATTTTCAGAAACTCGAATACGGGACCGAGGTCATCGGAGCATGAACTCTCAGACCATGAGCTTGGCCTCGGTGATCCGCGCTGAAGAAAAATTGCTGCTGCCGACATACGACCGGCAGAGGGTCCTCTTCACTCGCGGACGTGGCGTCTATCTCTGGGATTCGAAAGGCAAGCGCTATCTCGATTTTCTCAGCGGCATCGGCGTGAACGCCCTCGGACATGGGCATCCGGCAATTCAAAAAGTGCTCAAGCAGCAGGCCGGAAAACTGATCCACACGTCGAACCTTTTCTACCACCAATATCAAGCCGAGCTGGCGAAGCGGCTCACAAAGATCTCCGGCCTCGACCGTGCGTTCTTCTGCAACAGCGGGACCGAAGCCTGGGAAGGGGCACTGAAGCTGGCTCGGGCGTATGCACGCGCAAATAACAACAACGGTCACAAAGCGAAGTGGCGCTTGCTGGCTTTGGACAATTCCTTTCACGGTCGAACGTTTGGCGCGCTTGCAACTACCGGTCAAGAAAAGTATCGGCATCCGTTCACGCCGTTGGTCCCAGGTGTGAGCTTTGTTACGTTCAACGATCTGGATGATTTGAAGCGACAGTTTGATGGCAGCGTCTGCGCGGTCTGCGTCGAGACAATTCAAGGCGAAAGCGGAATCCGCCCAGTCAGCCGCGAATTCTTGCAGCTGGCACGTGAGCTGACGCAAAAGTCGGGCGCGTTGCTGATCCTCGACGAGATTCAATGTGGCCTTGGACGCACCGGGAAATTCTTTGCTTATCAACATTACGGAATCACCCCGGACATTGTGACCGTTGCAAAGCCGCTTGCTGCGGGAGTGCCGTTAGGCGCATTGCTCACCACCAACCGCGTAGCCACTGGCATGCACCCCGGACTTCACGGCACAACTTTCGGCGGCGGCCCACTGGCCTGCGCGGTCGCGATTGAATTCCTGCGCCAACTCGATGGGTTGTTGTCCCATGTCTCGAAGATTGGGAGCCTTTTCATCGCGCAGCTTAAAAAACTCCAGTCCAGGCACACGTCGATAAAAGATGTGCGTGGCATGGGACTGATGCTCGCGGTGGAACTTGACTCGAGTGAAACCGCGAAATCGGTGGTTAGCCAGCTACTCGAGCAAGGAATTCTGATCAACCGTACGCACGACACCGTATTACGCTTTCTGCCCCCTTACATCATTGAGAAGAAGCATGTGGATGAAGTCGTGCACACACTGGATGGAGCACTCGACAAATCGACAAACATCAGGGCACTAAAAGGAAAGCCACGCAAGAAGTCTGAAAGGAGCCACTAGTGAGCAGCCAGACACTCGCCGCGCCGGCAAGGCCGCAGCCGCCCATCAACCCCCATCCCGGAAGGGACTTGGTCTCGATCCGCGATTTGTCGCCGATAGAGGTTGAATCACTTTTCCATCTTTCCGCACTCGTGAAAGCGCGTCCGCAGGATTTTCGCACTGCACTGGCCGGAAAGCACATCGCGATGTTTTTCGAGAAACCGTCACTGCGCACTCGCCTCACTTTCGAGGCCGGAATTTGCGGACTGGGCGGATCGGTTTCGTTTATTGATCAACGGCATGAACGCCTGGAGGCACGTGAGACCTTGAGCGATATCGCGCACAATGTGGAGCGATGGGTTAGCGGTATCGTGCTGCGCACGTTTGCCCACGAGACCGTTGCAGGAATGGCGGAACTCGCCTGTGTCCCCGTGATCAATGCGCTAAGCGAAGTGGAGCACCCGTGCCAGGCGTTGGCGGATTACTTTACACTGCACGAAAAGTTTGGGAACCTCAGGAAGATTTGCCTGGCATACGTTGGCGACGGTAATAACGTTATGCATTCACTCTTGCTAACGTCGGCGGTGCTTGGATCGAAGATTCGCATCGCGACACCGAAGGGATACGGCCCGAATCCGCAGATTCTTGCCGACGCCCATGACATCGCTAAAAACACTGGCGCGATCATTGAACTGATGACCGATCCGCACCAGGCGGTACGCGGCGTCGATGCGGTTTACACCGACGCTTGGACCAGCATGGGTCACGAGCATGAAACTGAAGAGCGCGCGAAGACTTTTCCGCCATACCAGGTCAACGACAAGCTGATGGCCGGTGCGGCGCCTCATGCTGTGTTCATGCACTGCCTACCAGCGCATCGCAATGAAGAAGTCACGGACGCCATAATTGATTCGGTGCGATCGATTGTCTTCGACCAGGCGGAAAATCGCATGCACGTGCAGAAGGCGATATTAATGATGCTGGTGGGTGGAAAAAGCCGCCAGCCTTTGAGGAGCGCTCATGCCTGAGAAAGTCGTACTCGCCTATTCCGGAGGCTTGGATACTTCAATCATCATTCCGTGGCTAAAGGAGAACTATTCCTACGACGTGATCGCGATGGTCGGTGACGTTGGTCAAGGTGACGACATCGAGGCCGTCGTCGAAAAGGCCTACAAAACCGGGGCCAGCAAAGTCTTGGTCGAAGACCTGCGCGACGAATTCCTAACCGAATACGTGTTCCCCGCGCTTCAAGCAGGAGCAGTTTACGAGCACAAGTATTTGCTCGGGACATCACTGGCGCGTCCGGTCATTGCAAAGCATCAAGTTGAAGTTGCTTTGCGCGAAGGTGCGACTGCAGTGGCGCACGGATGCACCGGCAAGGGAAACGACCAGGTACGTTTCGAGCTGACCTACCAGGCGTTGGCCCCAGAGCTGAAGGTGATCGCGCCCTGGCGTGAGTGGAATTTGAAATCGCGCGAAGACTGTTTGGATTACGCCGAGGCCCACGGAATCCCAGTGGCCGCGAGCCGCGAGAAGATTCACAGCCGCGACCGGAATTTGTGGCACCTAAGCCACGAAGGCGGGGAACTGGAAGATGCGGCGAATGCGCCGTTCCCCAACACCTGGCAAATTTCGAAATCGCCCCAAGAAGCGCCAGACCGCGAAGAGCGGGTGCAAATCGAGTTTGAAAAAGGCGTTCCTGTTGGCGTCAATGGAATGCGTCTCGATCCTGTGTCTCTGGTTGAATTGCTCAATGAAATCGGCGGACGGAACGCGATCGGCCGCGTAGATATCGTCGAGAACCGTTTTGTGGGAATCAAATCCCGGGGGTGCTATGAGACGCCTGGAGGCACTTTACTCATCGCGGCCCATCGTGAACTCGAAGCTCTCTGCTGCGAGCGCGATGTCATGCACTTCAAGCAGCACGTCGCACTGAAGTATGCCGAGTTGGTTTATTACGGTCTGTGGTTCACGCCTCTTCGTGAAGCGCTGGATGCGTTTGTCGAGAGCACGCAAAAAGAAGTGACGGGCAAAGTTACGTTGTCCCTCTACAAAGGAAATGTATCTATTGTCACCAGGCAATCGGAGTACTCGCTGTATCGCACCGATTTGTCGTCATTCACGATGGGAGAAAGCTACGATCAGAAAGATGCTGCCGGGTTTATTCGTATTTTGGGATTGCCGTCGCGTTCTCGAGCATTGCGCAAGCAAAAGCCTTTAATGGAGGACGCAAAGGATTCGCCGAGTTCGCAAAAAAAAGAAAAACAAGAGGTCACGCCATCGGAGGTCGCGCAATGAAAATGTGGTCGGGCCGCTTCCGCCGGCCGCTCGATCCGGCTTTTGAGAAGTGGCAGCGGTCCTTCGACTTCGATTGCCGCCTGCTCGAGTGCGAGTTGGAGGCGAGTGCCGCGCATGCTCGCGCGCTCCGACAAGCAGGTGTGCTCTCGGCAGAGGAGTTGGAGTCCGTGCTACACGGCCTGGAGCAGATCGGGGAGCACGCCGCGGATTCGGCGGAGTTCATCGACGACTCCGAAGCAGAAGACGTGCACCATTTCGTCGAGAAACAATTGGTCGCCCTGATCGGCGATGCGGGATTCAAACTGCACAGCGGACGCAGCCGCAATGAACAAATAGCGGCTGACTTGAGGTTATACGTGCGTGCGGGCTGCGATGAAATTAGCGAAGCAATTTCCAATTGTATTTCAGTATTCCTCGATCGCGCGGAGCAGGCTGGTCAAGCGCCCATGCCCGCTTACACGCACATGCAGCGCGCGGAACCTGTGTTGGTGGCGCACTGGCTGCTCGCCTACATCGAGATGTTCTTCCGTGATCGCGATCGGCTCGCGGATTGTCGTAGGCGCGGGAATCTGTGCCCCCTGGGATCCGCAGCAGTTGCGGGATCAACCTTGCCGCTCAATCGTGAGTTGATGGCTGGTGAACTGGGGTTCGATTCTCAGACTGCTAACAGCATCGACGCTACGAGCGATCGCGATTTCGTTCTCGAATTTGTGAACGCTCTCTCACTGCTGGCGCTGCATTTGAGCCGATGGGCCGAGGAGATGTTGTTGTTTTCCTCGCAGGAATACAGCTTTCTGCAATTGCCGGAGGCGTACTCGACCGGCAGTAGCGCTATGCCGCAAAAAATGAACGGTGATCTGCTGGAGCTTACTCGTGCGAAGGCAGGCCGCGTGATCGGAGATGCTACAGCTCTCATGATCACCACCAAGGGCCTGCCGCTGGCTTACAACAAAGACCTGCAGGAAACTCAGGAGCCGCTCTTTCATGCCACTGAAACCGCCGTTTTATTGCTGCCGTTGGTGACAGGATGGATGAGTGCGGTGGAATTCAATTTCGAGCGCATGCAGAAGGCAGCAGCAACTGGACACATGAATGCGTTCGCCGCGGCCACGTACCTAACACGCAAGGGGGTTCCTTTCCGCATCGCTCACGAGCAGGTAGGGAAAGCGGTGCGCTTGGCGTTCGACAATCAATGCGAGCTGCAGGATCTTGCGCTCGAGCAACTGCGGGACATCGATAATCACTTCAATCAAGACTTTTATGATTTCGTGAAGCTGGAAAATGTGCTCGCGATCCATGACGTTTCCGGCGGTACTGCTCCGGTCCAGGTCCGAGAGGCGCTTTCAACAGCACGAAAGAAACTTGGCTCGGTCCAGGAGGAGTCCCATGCACACGCGTGAAGCCCTGCTGCCAGATGCTGAGCAAATTCATGAGCTCATTTCTTCATACTCTACCGATGGCACGCTTCTACCCCGCACCCTTGCCGAAATTTGCGAGAACGTTCACGACTTCATCGTGCTTGAAGAAGCCGGGCAGGTCATAGGATGCGGCGCTTTGCACTTGTACGGGCCGCACCTTGCCGAAATTCGTTCCATCACTGTAGAGAAGGACTACCAGAAGCGCGGCGGGGGCGAGTTGCTGGTGCAATCGCTCATGTCGGAAGCTCGCAAACACCAGGTAAGCTGCATTTGTCTGTTTACCCGCAGCCCTCAATTCTTCGCTAAGCTCGGTTTCGACGCGGCACAGCGCGAGGACCTGCCGGACAAGATCAACAAAGATTGCTGCGTCTGCCCGCGTTATCACTGCTGTGATGAGGTCGCCATGGTCAAAGGCGAACTGCCACGGTTTGCGATTCTTCCTGAACCCGCGAACTTTCTTGTGAAACTGCAAGCATGATCGACCCGGGTCCTGTCTTTCTTCCGAAAGGATTTAGGTTTTCGGCTCTTAAAGCCGGCATCAAAGCGAGCGGGAAATCTGACCTAGCTCTGATACTAGCCGAGCCAAGGACGACTGCGGCCGCGTTGTTCACCAGGAATTTGATCGTTGCGGCTCCGGTTGAGGTTGGACGCGCATCCCTGGCGAAAAGCAGTGGCAGAGTTCAGGCTGTCATCGTGAATTCAGGAAATGCGAACTGCGCGACCGGCCAAAAAGGAATCCGTGATTGCAGAAGGGTCTGCGCGGAGACAGCGCGAGGGTTGAACATCCACCCCGCGGAAGTGTTTCCTTCCTCGACCGGAATTATCGGAGTACCGTTGCCGGTCGAGAAGATCACATCTCAACTGAAATTGCTAACCTCGAGTGCAGGGGCTTCCACCGATCATCTGTGGCAATTTGCCGAGGCAATTCTCACCACCGATTCAAAACCGAAGCTGGCCAGTGTTCCCTTGCAATCAGGCGGCGGTGCCGTAACTGGGATAGCGAAGGGATCAGGCATGATTCATCCGCAGCTGGCAACCATGTTGGTCTATCTGGTCACTGACGTTGTTGCCACGCCGGCAGAACTGAACACTTCACTCCGGAGGGCCTGTGATGACAGCTTCAACCTGATTTCGATAGATGGCGATACATCGACCAACGACACAGTTTTGCTGCTCGCATCGGGCGCAAACGGTATTCGGCTTCAGTCGGTGCGCAAGGAATTCGATCGAGCTCTATTGGAAGTCTGCCGCTCACTCGCGAAGCAGATTGTGGCCGACGGCGAAGGCGTGCAACATGTGATCCGTCTGCGAATCGAACAAGCCAAAAACCGCGCCGAAGCCTTGCAGATCGCTCGCGCAATATCCCATTCTCTGTTGGTAAAAACTGCGTGGGCAGGTGCGGATCCCAATTGGGGCAGGATATTAGCGGCGGTAGGAAGAAGCGGAATCCCAGTGCACCCGAATAAAATCAGCATCTACATCGGCGATCAAATGGTCTGCCGTGGTGCCGTCGCTTGCAGCTTCGATAAAAATGCCGCTCATGAAGAACTATCCAAGCCGGAATGCAGAATCAAAGTGCGCATGGGAAGAGGGAAAGCATCGCTGGAATTTCTTACGACAGACCTGAGTGCCGAATACGTCAGAGTGAACGCAGAATATTCCACCTAAAATGGCGTGGCCCGGACTGACATCGTTCGGCTTCATCCAGGCCCATGCGGGGAAACGATAAAAACCCGCGCCGCCATTTCGGTCCGTACGCGAAATTAGATGCAGGTGAATGGACGGGTGTAGCCGCATCTGCAGTCATCACTTCCCAATGATGTGCTAAATCGGCACGTGCCCCAAGATTGGGACTAGATTGCGCAGGACTGCGTAGTTTATGCCGCACGTTGGTTAAGCAGTGCCTTCCGCTTATTGTCTAGTGAAGACAAGAGCTCGTCGTACGACTTCTCAAATTTCTCTACGCCTTCTTCCGTTAATTCCATGCCAATGGATCGCAAATTGATTTCCATTGCCTGCAGTCTGCCGGCTACTTCTTCTGCGTCGATTAGACCTTCGGGAAGAGTGACTTTCGCGCGTCCGTGATGTCGAAATGCGTCCAGCGTTTCTGGAGGCACGGAGTTGATGGTGTCGGGTCCAATCAGGCCTTCGACATACATTACATCTGAATACGCTTTGTTTTTTGTGCTTGTGCTTGCCCACAGAGGTTTTTGCACCCGCGCTCCCCGGCTTTTCAGCTTCTGAAATTGATCGCAGGTGAATATCTCGCGGAATAGAAGATAGGCGAGCTTGGCATTCGCGATTCCGGCTTTTCCGCGCAAGGCGAGGGCTTCTGAAGTTCCCACATCTTCCAATGCCTTGTCCACGGCGGTATCCACGCGACTCACGAAAAATGACGCTACCGAAGCGACTTTCCGAGGATCGCGCGCACGCTCGATTCCGCTCAAATATGCTTGCGCCACATCACAGTACTGACTCACTGAAAACGTCAGGGTGACGTTCACATTGATGCCCTCTGCGATCAAATGCTCTATGGCGGGGAGGCCTTCTATAGTGGCAGGAATTTTCACCATTAGATTAGGACGGTCCACCTCGCTCCACAGCCGATAGGCCTCGGAAATACTCCCTGCAGTGTTGTAGGCAAGATGCGGATTGACTTCTATGCTGACGAAGCCGTCATTTCCGTTTGTTTGATCGTAAACCGGACGGAGGACGTCCGCGGCCATGCGAATGTCCTCTACTTCAATTCGTTCGAACAAAGTAGTGCAATCGATATCAGGCGAAGTGCGCAGAATGCCCTCGACCACGGAGTCATATTCGCTGCCGGCAGAAATCGCCCTTTCAAAAATTGTGGGATTGCTGGTGACCCCGCTGATCCCATCTTCTGTCATGAGACGCTGAAGTTGTCCAGTGGTGACTAAATCGCGTCGCATGTAGTCGAGCCAGATGGACTGGCCCAGGGCTTGCACTTCTCTCAGTGGATTCATATTTCCTCTGGTCTCGGATGGAGGTGACGGAAGGTCGGTTGTATTAGTGCGGGTGATAAAGCAAGCTTAGAATCGCGTCAAAACGGCTCGGGCCACCAAATGGAAATCGGGTCGAAAAAACCGCCTGTCTAGGCTCCAAAAGTCATCTGAAGTTACGTTCGAAGTTTTAGCATTTTTGCGCTGCGTCGTGCATGAGCTGCGGGAGCAATTTTCTAGTGGCCCACCGCGTTCGTCCAGGACTTCAATGATGAACCGGGAATCACACATACAGCCGAGAGCCTAGGTCGTTATGTGGCTTTGCCGGAATTAGCGGGAAAACGCGACGGTAAATTGATGCAAACAATGGAGTAACGGCTTATTTTATGCTCGGCTTGGGCCTGACAAAAAATACAGTATTTACCGGATAGCCCTGCGATTCACAATTCAATTAAACATACTTCTAGCCCCAACGCGAAGGAGACGGAAGGCAGGCGTTGGTCGTACCTCCCCTTTGTCCGGCGCCTGCCACCTCCCTAAGACTCGCGATCTAAATCTCTCCAATTCCTGTTCTCCAACTCGGCTATACCACTGAGACGAATTTCGTCTTCGTTCTAGTCAAGGGCAATAAAAAAGGGGTGATTTCTTGCGCGATGTGATCTCGCCAAGAGAGATCTTATGCGGCAGAACTGGGTCTTACTACCACGGCTTTGAGTTGGTCGAAAACCAGGGTTAGCTTTGAGCAACATTCCCCACACAACCAGAAATGAGAGACTCTTCGCGGAGTTTTGTCGGCGGCAGGGAACTGATTCGCGGCCGGTTGTGGTCGTACTTCAAACCGGAAGAGACGGCCATCCCGCAGAAATCGAAGGGGAACTGCGCAATCCGGATTGGCACAGTGTGAAGTCATAGAGCAAGCGCTAACTTACTCTTTCTGTATTTCACGAAAATGCGTGCGGTGAAATCGGGTGAATTGTGTATTACGTTCGGTAGAACTGCGGAAGCAATTAGGAAGCGGGACGGGAAGAAGTTTTTGGTGGGAAAAAAGTTCCGCCGCTTAGAACCGAGCGGACAGCATCCAGCAGATCGCGCGCCGCTTCGCTCTTCGAGACTGCCCCTCGAATCGGACCGCTTTTGAATCGAGCCACAATGTCCTCTGAAAGATGAAGCGAAAACATAATGACCGGGATATCAGGACGACGCTGTGCTATCTGGGCCGCGGCTTCGAACCCGTTCATTTCCGGCATTGTGATGTCCATGATGATGATGTCAGGCGAGGACTGAAGCGCTAAGTCGACGGCTTCACGACCGGTACCGGCTTCATCCGAGACGGTCCAGTTCGGCACCGATTCCAGAAGATTGCGGATTCCCAGACGCATCACTTCGTGGTCATCTGCAACCAGAATTCTGACCGGATTAGCTTGGGCGGTAACGCCCGGATTAGATGTACCCATAACCAAGTTGACACGTTAGCATACATGTTTTTCGAAGGAAATTCTGCTTACCTTAGAACGAACGTGGGGGTGAATATGTGAGTAGATCCTACTCAATAGACCGGGAAGCCAGCAGTTGCTCGGCCTTTGCCCGATAGTTACGGTAAGCAGACTCCAGCCGGCATTCCTCCCTCGAACCCGCGACGGTGGACGTTGCCATCTTGCAGAACCCGAGTCGGAAGACACAATACGCCAGCATGTAGTCTTTAAGAAATTGTTGCGATATCTGTGTGCCCGAGAATTGACGGAATTTGCTTAGAAGAAATTCTGTTGCCTGAGCGTCCAGCTCCCATTCCACCACAGTTCCCGCCAAATCCCACGCGATGCCGCAGGGGCCTGGAAAGAAGTGGTTGTCTCCGTGGCTGATCGCGTCAGTTTTGAAAAGTTTACCTTCGCGCGACAAGATCCATTCATAAGGCTGCATGCGGCCGTCGGCGAGCAAGGGAATTGCGCTGGTGAGTTGTCCCGGTTCCAGCTTCAGGTCTCGCCCGAACTCCTGCTGTACATTGAATTCGAGCATCTGGCCGAGTTCCGAGTTATGAGTTGCTGCGTGAGTGCATTCCGAAGCGCGGAATGAACAATAGCGGGCAATCTGCTCCAACAAGGAAGGGCTTACATCCTGCTTTCGCAAGTGCCTTCCTTCTACAGCTGTGTATGAGAGAAATCCGTCTCCCGCATCGAAGACGGCAGGAGAAAAGCCTGCGCTGGCAAGAGCGAACGCTCGCTCCCGTACTTCGCGACCCCGCGGTCCCATCCCTTCGAACTTGAAAAATTGCCGCCGATCGGGGGACAGGAACTTCAACCGCTCCATTTGCGTCCAACTCTCCGGCCACTCCTGCTCTGCGCCGCAAAAATACATTCGCCAGTCGCCGCCACCGATGTAAGGAAAATTAAGGAATCGACTGCTGACACTCGGTGCGGTGCAAACATAGTGCAGCCCCTGCCAACGCTCCGCGGCATTTTCTGCGCAAAGACCTCCCGAATCGAACTCACGGCTGCCCACGATCGTGATGCGCTCTCGAGGTACGCCGAGACGGCCCAAGGCTTCAACGACCGAGAGGAAGGTCGATCCGCTGCGACCAGGTCCCTCGTCCACTACTAGAAACTGGGCCGACTGTGTGAGTTGTTCCGCAATCCGGCATTCCTGCTCTGGTGACAACTCAGTTCTGCGAGCATAAGGATGACCGGACGGTCTGACCGTGATGCGTGTCGCAGCGCGTCCTCTCATGTTCAACGCAGCAGTCGTCACTGCGCTCAACGTTGTCCCAATGCTGCGAACTCCGATCACCGCACACGCCGCTGGGTGATCCGCAATTCGGTCCGTGACTCTGGCGAAGTCCAGGGGATGCAGCGCGTAGTAGGTGAACCCTTCTGGGGGAGAGATGCTGATGGTTTCCGGCGCCTCAATTTGCCCCGCAAGCTGGTTCGGATCTATTCCGCTGTTCGCATCCCCCGTGCAAAGTCTGACGGCCAAAGCGTCTGTCAGCCGAGCGGCAGCCGGGGCAGCCGGGGTATTAAGATCAGTGAGCGCGGATTCCAACTCACCCGCCTGGATCAGACAGTCCAGCAGCGAATCCGCCGACTCGAGCCGTCGCACAAGGTCTCGAAGCATTGCGGGCCCCGACACTTCACGTCGTCCTTCCCGAAAAATCCATAGGTCAGATTTTGCGCGATCATCGGCACGCCTCGGCGGAGGCGGTGTCGGCACGACCTGTTGGGTGATATTAGAACTTTGTACGGAACTTACCATCCACCGCAACTCCCCCAATTTGATCTCGCACGACGCTCACTGCCCAGCGCTTAGTCAACTCATACTCACCTTGGACAATCTCGCTTCCGGGACGAGTTACATCGGTGGAAAATGTGAAAAGGAAATTCTTCGTGACCCGCTTCTGGAGTCCAATCCGAGCTGAGGGGTTGGCATTCTCGCCTCCGACCAGAGGATCAAGCTGAAGTCCCTCAACTCCGGTCAATTTAGTGACCTGATTGCCCACTTGCCCCAAGCCGGCCGCCAACACCTGGCTCGCGCCAAAGCTTGCCGGTGCTCCTTCGGTCGTTGTTTGGCCGCGGGCAACCAGATTAATAATGTCGATTGGAGGAAGCGGCGGGTCGGAAACGTAGCTGGTCTGCAGCTTCTCGATCGGTCCCCGGACTGTGATGCTCAGGTTGTACTGGTTGATGGTTGTGGTGATCAACATGTTGAGCACAGGAGCGGTCTGGTTCGGATTGGCGAAGGTAATAATCCCGCGCTCGAGATGATACTGGTTCTTGGCAAAGAAAATATCGCCGGACGTCAGGTCGGCGCGGCCTATAACGACCGGATCCGACGCGGTGCCGATAATTCGCAGGTTCGCGCTGCCCTCAATTCCTAACTGAGAAGTTCCGGCGCTGAGCTGACTGGTGGACTGTACGGCAATTTGCAGCTTCAAGTTGTCAGCCATACTCTGCCCAGTGGGCGGAGCGCTGGTTCCGGTAAATTGCGACATAAACGAAGACAGATCGAAATCAGACGTGAAAGAAAGGGACTGAATCAGCACTCGGCCCTGTAAAAGCGAAGACTGCTGATTTCCATTCAAAGTTAGATCAGAATCGAAGATGGTCCGCGTACCTTCGGGGTACCGCAGGCGGACCGCCTTGGCTGAAACCGCCACATTCATTTGCAATTGAGGACGGTAGATCACCGAACCGCCAAGCGTAACCTGCCCGCCGCCTAGTTTGCCGGATCCATTGGTAATTTGAACGCTCGTGTCGCTCACCTGCATGGTCGCGTTCAGATTTTCCAGGCCGAGCGGCATGTCTTGGGTAGCAAACGACGCATTCTGAAGACGGATTTGTCCATTCACCCCTGGATTGTCCAAAGTCCCCCGAGCATTTACGTCGATTGTGACATTGCCTCCGCTCTCCACGTCAGGGCTGAGCATCTGGATGAGGCGTAGATCAACCGAGCCGCGAGCAGATATCGTCATCGCACCCGGTTTATTTACCGGGATTGTGCCTTGAAGCTGCAGAGAAGTGCCTGTGCCCTTAATAGTCGCAGGCTGCAGCACGAGCAAGGAGTTTGCATAATCCACGTGAATCGGCCCGGTGGCCGCGACTTGCAGGGATTGGTAGCTGGCATCGAGAACTGGCACTGTGACATGTGCTTCCAGCTTGGTCTTGTCCGCCGCTGGCCCTCGCACGGAAATGTGCAACTCGGTTTCTCCGCGCAGGCCGGCTGGACGAGAGGGCATATACATCGCAAGTAAGGGATCCAGGGCAAACTTGCTGGTATCGAGTGTAGCTTCGGTGTAGTACCCAGGGCTGAGGTGGACTGTGGCACCGCCGCGGAGCGTCGCGCCACCCACGCCTGAGTTGAGCGCCAGTGTGGCGAGGTGATTCACAACATCTAGTTTTGCTTCCACACGGCTGAAATTCGTGTCCCGCAATTGCAGTTGGTCGATCTGCACCGACGCTGCGAGCTGAGGATTGTCAACAGTTCCCGCACCGTTGGCCGAAATTGTCACCGTTCCTTTTAGAGGCAGGTTTTTGGCTTGGACGGTATGACTCTTGCCGAGGTCGATCTTAGACGTCTGCAACTTTATGTTGTAGGCCTTTGTCTTCGGCGTATAGCTCACATTCGCGACTGCTGCTCCAACCACCAGAGTGGACTTGATGGTCCCACCTGCGGCCTGGAACTGCGCCGACAGGTTCTTCAGAGGCTCATCAGAAACTTTTGCATTGTTGATTTGAATCTTCCCTTGGCCCTGCGGATTAAGTTCGGAACCCTGCAGTTGCACATTGCCAACAATTTCGCCTTCGACAGGATACTGAACATTCGCGATCTGCTCCAGCTCAGCAACCCTCATGTGCTGGATTTGTAGGTTGGCGGCAATCGGATTAGACGCCACATATGACCAGTGCTTCAGGCCCACGCGGGCATTAAACGTGAGCTGCCCCTGCTGTGCCGACACAAGCGAGGCACTCTGGATGGAGAATTGTGCTGGGTTGGCGATGAGCGCCAACTGCAACGAAGTCCACTCACTTTGGTTAACCCGCAGATTGCTGGCTGAAATCTGCGCGGTCGCTTGAGGGTTCTGCAACGTTCCCTGCACGACTGCGTTTAAAGTGGCCGTGCCGTGAATGTTGGGAAGGCTCGGCTGAGTTGCACCTTGTTGCGTCGAAGGCTTCGTCGAAGAAGGCATTGCCGAGGCCAGCAACATAAGCTGGTGCAAATCGCTGCTGTTGCCTGTGATGATCAGGTTGGAGTGGTCGCCCACTTCGCCCTGCGCATGAATCGACGTCGCCGGCAATTGGATGGAGCTGGATGCGACCGAGATCCGGTTGCGTGGCTGGTCATAGCTTACGTGAACGTCGGCAGTGAGTGGAAATTTCTGCGGTCGGTCACTATTCGCTGTGATTAAGGCACCGCTCATCGCAATGGCTGACTTCGCTCTCAAATTTACCAGAGCGCCTTGCCAAGTGGCGTCGGCGGAGGCATTCAGAGTCCCAGTGACAGGAAGTGACTGTTTGGAAAAATTCCGCATCGAGGACTTGATTGCTTGCAAGGAAATACCCGCCAGTTCCACGTGAAATCGTGAGCGCCGTGAGGAATCCACCTGCTCAATCAGTCCGCTTGCGGTCAAACGCCCATTGAACAAATCCAGGGCCCACGTTTCAGCCTTAAAGTTTCCGTCGGCGAGCTCATATCGACCTGCGATCTTTTTGATTTGAACCAGAGCTTGCGGGGATGACACCGTGAGCCCATTGCTATCAACGTCCCCTGACAAGGTCGCGTTCCTCAGCATGGATTGACCCGGGACGTCTTTGTAGTTCATCGTGCCACGTAACTCGACGTCGCCGGCAGCTTTCGCGCTGGAAAGCCCGGCAAAATCCTGGGTGTGAAGAACAATGTCGTAGTGCCCATTTGCAAGCGGCGCGCTACCGTAGTCGCGAACACTGGCCTCCAGCGCAAACCGGGAGCCGCCCAACTTTAGTAGCAGCGGTTTCAGGTTCAGCTCCGAAGGCGTGGCATCAAACGACGCCTGCAGGCTGTGCGGAAGAGGCCGGAGATGTTGATATTGAATGAGGCCATTCTGATAAGAAATCGTGCCGCTGTATTTCTTTTGCAATTGGCTGAAACTGATCTCCGTGCGCAAATCGGTGAGGTTCGCATCCAGCGGAATCGCTTTGTCCCTGGCTCTGATCATCCCATTCGTGAGCAGCACATGGCCAACCGCCAGATCGAAGACATTTGTGCTCGAGCTGTTTTGCGAGGATGGAGGCTGCGGCTGATTACTGCGTCCGTCCGCGTTTACAACCAGGTTCACGCTCGGATGGTCGATCAGCAGTTCGCTAAGATTGATCTTGTGACGCAGGATCGAAATGATCCTTAGGCTAATCCTTGCGTGGTCAACTTGTAGCAGCGGCTTCTCTCCTGCCCGCTCGGTTCCGTGGACAGTTAAACCATAAATATCTGCAGTTAAAGTCTTGGGGTGGAGCTGAAGACTTTGGATGTCAACCCGGGCCCCGGTAGCTTCCCCGGCCTGCTGCTTGATCTTTGCCAGAAGGTATCGAGGGAATGCTGGGTTTTCCACCACCACGATGGCGGTCACAATTACCAATAGCAGCAGCGCGCCGAAGGTCACTGCCGTCCACCCTACGACTTTTCTCCAGTTTTTCATTTGTATTCGTTCGGCGCCTAAAAAGCCTGACCTAGTGTGATGAAATATTGGGTCGCGCTGATGCCAGTGATCGGATTGAGATTTCGTCCGAGGTCTAGCCTGACCGGTCCAATAGGAGTGTTGTACCTTAGTCCGATTCCGACCGTGCTGGTGTAATGGTTGACGAAGTCAGGGAAATTGATCCGCCGGTAGACGTTGCCTCCGTCATAAAAGACCACGCCGCCAAGATTGCTCATAATTGGTATCGGATAGCGCAACTCAGAGTTCAAAATGAAGAGCTGGTTGCCGCCTACCGGTATCGGAATCAGTGGGCAATTCGTTGTGTTTGTGCCCTGGCAAAACGGGATATACCGGATCGGCCCGGCCTCATCGGTGGGAAACCCTCGCAGGGTAGTGCCGCCTCCGGCGAAGAAACGCTGGCTGGTCGGCACATCGCTGTTCGCGAAAGGAGCCGCCAGTCCGAGGCGAATGCTGTTAGCGAACACCATGCGGGAAAACGGCTTGTAAAACGCATACTGAGTGAGGAGTCGGGTGAAATCGGCGCTGGAGCCGAAAGCGCTAGGCACGATTCGAAAATCTATGGTGCTGTACACGCCTTTGTGGGCATCGAGTGGCTTGTCGCGTGTGTCTTGAATCAGCGTGCTGGATACATAAGAGAGCCGGACATTGCGGTCGGGCGGCAGCACTAACTGCGGAACCAGCAATTGACTGAGGGTTGTGTGGTTGAAATCGTAGCGAATCTGGAGCTGCCGCGTCTTTTTCGCATCGACAAATCGTTGGAATTGCAGAGAAGCGTCCGCGAGCTTTGCCGCGAATAGCGGATTCTCCGTTGTTCGCTCCCCTGAAAGACTTGTAAGCGCCTGCCAGTTGGAGAGCCGAGAGTGAGGATCGGTATAGGTTGCAAGAATTCGCTGATCGAGCCGCGCTGCCAATATTGAAATCGCAGCCGTCTCGCCCAGACCGCGCATATTAAGGCGGGTATATTCAATGGAGCCTCGCGGGCTGGCAAAGATCTTTTGGCTGGGCAAGACCCTCACCCCATGCAGTCCGATGGTCGGAAGCCCCGGAACGGCGATACTACCCGCAGGCACATTTCCTCCGCGGCGCGAAACCTCAAACCCGAAACCATAAATGATTGAATTACGCTTCGCCTCGTGAACTTTGACCAAGGCTTCTTCTTCCGTCTGGTCAGTAATTTGCTTTCTGGGTCCGACGCTTGACCAATCAAATACGCCAAGGTCGTACAGATTGCTTTCTCCCAGCAGCAGCTTGCCCTCGCTCAAAGGCTGCTCTGTCGAGAGATTGACGCTCTTTTGAATCAACGAGAGTCGCGTCTGTTTCTCGCCCATGTAAACCACGTGGCTGATGCGGACTTGCTGGTTTTCAGTTATCGCGTAAGTTACGTCTACCTGGTGCGGATCGTCAGGATGGCGCGAGACTATGGTCTTGACTTCGGAATTCAGGAATCCGCGGTCCAAATATTGGGCAGCAATTTGATTGCGATCGTCTGACATTCGCCGCGGGGAAAAAGGTTTACCTTCCCGTAATTCGAATCCAGCTTTGCTGTGAAGGAGTTGGTTAAATGGAATGCTCTTATTGCCCTCAACCCGGAGTGTGCTCACCGTTGTCCGGTCGCCTTCTGCGACGTTAAATGTTATGAAAATCCCGTTGTTATGCTGCACAGCCTGCGGTGTGACTTTTACCTGCTCGAATCCATTATCCTTGTAGAAATTCTCCACACTCTTGGCACTGTTTCGCAGTAGTTTTTGGCTATAGAGACCGTGGCTCAGGAGCCATCGCCGTTTCTTGACTTCGACCTGATCAACCAGGTCGCTGCTGCTCAGGTTATGGTTGCCGGCGAACGCAATCTCTCTGACCGAGTACTTTCGCCCCTTGGTGATCTGGAAGGTGAGAATGGTTCTCCCATTCTGCTGCTGCGAATTTGTGCTCACTTTTGATTCGAAATAACCTTTGCGCTGAAAATAGTCCTGCAGATTGCGCCGGCTTTCTTCGATGATGTCCGGATCAATCGACTCTTCGTCGTAAACCGAAATCAATTTCTTCTGTTCGCGTCCAGATTGAAGGGGAAGCCAGGAGAGCTTTGCGCCCACGACTCGAACTTCAATGATGGGTCCGGTATCCACGTTAATGGCGACATCAGCCAGGTTTGTCTCCGGGTGGTAATCCGGAGGATTCACGACGAGCTTGTTCGCAGGGTAGTGTTGCTTGGCTAACTCCTTCTTTAGCAGAGCAGTTGCTGCCTGAATTCGCTTTGGGGAATAGGGCTTGCCCCGCTTCAGCAACGCTCCGGTGAACCGCGCACGCAAGGTGCGCATAACGCCTTCCAGTCGACGATTCTCTTCCGGCGTCGCGCCCCTGACTTCCACCCTTCCGATATGCGCATGCTTGCCGGGTTTGACGTTAAAAGTGAGGTGGGCCAACTGATTGCTGTCGTCAAGCTGAATCTCAGTGTGCACCTTTGCCTGGAAGAAACCATTGTCCTGAAAAAACTTCAACAGCGCTGATTCCGAACCTGCTACCTGGCTCTGCTGAAATACGCTCTGGTCCGGCAAGTTCGCCACTTGCAGTAATCGAGAGTAGGTGAAGTACTTGGTCGCGCCTGGGAAGCTTAAGGTCCCGACGTAATAAGAAGGCTCGAGCACAAATGTCAGCTTCAGCCCCGCTGGATCTGGCTGCACCTTTAATTCAACTTTGCTGAATGCGCCAGTGCGATTCAGAGCGTCAATAGTCTCCTGCACCTTCTGGTTGGAGAACGGTTCTCCAGCTTTCTGCACGATCAGCGACCGGTACGGATCCGTGTTCAGGTGGGGATTCGCGGTGAGTTCGACCGACCCAACCCGTTGGCCCTCGTATGAGGGTGGCTGGTTGCTGGCCTTAGTTTGGGCGAACCCTGAGAGAGAACCGAAAAGCCACAGGATGCCGAGGACTGTCCATCGCATTGTGAGTGCTTACCTGAAGCGCGTGAGAAATAGCGGCATCGCCGGCGACCGGAACACTGTGATGCCTGCTCGAAAACCTGAGATGTCCTGTTTACGCTGCTTACGTACGATTGTTGGGCAGTGAAATAAGGCGAAAACGCCAGATCCTACTCTGGAATACAGCTTTGTTTTCGATGGGAGCATCGAAGTCGTGGGTAGGAATCGGCCACATCGATCGTCGTCGATTAAGTTTCCGGCCTTAAAGCGCCAATGGACTCAAATTCTTCTCTCCCCCACGAGGAAAACCGATGAAGCTTGTCATCTTCGGCTTGACGGTGAGCTCGTCTTGGGGCAACGGTCACGCTACTTTGTGGCGTGGACTGTGCAACGCTTTGGCCCGCCAAGGGCACGAGGTGAAATTTTTCGAACGAGATGTTTCGTATTATGCCAACCACCGCGATCTGACTTTGCCAGAGACATACGAGCTCGTTCTATACAACTCCTGGCCCGACGTGGATTCGCTTGCAAAATCGGCGGTAAATGAGAGTGATGTCGCGGTTGTTACGTCTTACTGTCCTGATGCGCTTGCCGCGTGCGGGCTGGTTCTTGAGTCGAAGGCTGTTAAAGTTTTCTACGATCTGGATACGGCAGTGACCCTCGAGAACTTTCGCACGCACGGCGGTGTGGATTACATACCCGCCTACGGATTGTCGGATTTTGACCTCGTGCTGAGTTACGTTGGCGGACGAGCGCTTGACGAAATGCGGGAGCTTTTCGGCGCGAAGCGTGTTGCGCCTCTTTACGGCAGCGTGGATCCCGAGGTTCACAAACCGGTTGCTCCGTCGAGCCACTACGACAACGATCTTTCTTACCTGGGCACATATGCCGCCGATCGGCAAAGCACTCTGCAAACGCTATTTCTAGATCCTGCTCATCGATTACCGCAGCGGAAGTTCATGCTGGGCGGCGCGCAGTACCCCGACGATTTCCCCTGGAATGAAAATGTCTGGTTTGTCGATCACGTGCCGCCGCCAGAACATCCAGCGTTCTATAGTTCGTCGAGAACAACGCTGAATGTGACGCGTAGCGCGATGGCTCGTTTCGGATATTGCCCGTCCGGTCGGCTCTTTGAAGCCGCCGCTTGCGAAACTCCAGTGGTCAGCGATTCCTGGGACGGCCTGGATGAGTTCTTCGAGCTTGGACGGGAAATCCTGGTCGCGTCCTCTGCAGATGACGTGGTCAACGCCATCCAGCTCGGCCACGAAGAATTGCGCCAGATCGGAAGAGCTGCGCGAGAGCGGGTATTCAGCGCGCACACCGCGGCACACCGCAGCCGAGAACTTTTGCAGTTGGTGGAGGCTGCGGCATGAGCTTACGTTGGGGAATTATTCCTGCCGCGGGCCGCGGTACTCGCATCCAGCCGCTTGCCTTTTCGAAAGAACTACTTCCGGTTGGGACGCGCCAGGACGGAACGACCGAGCGTCCACGTGCGGTCTCAGAATACCTGCTTGACCGCATGATGGCGGCCGGGGTTAATCGGGTATGTTTTGTCATTTCACCCGAAAAAACGGACATCGTGCGTTATTTCGGCGCGCGGATCGCGGATGCTCCTATTTGCTACACGGTACAGCAAAACCCCGCCGGCTTGTGCGATGCGCTGTTCAGCGCGCTGCCATTCATAGCACCCGAAGATGAGGTGTTCGTAGGGCTGCCGGATACCATCTGGTTCCCAATCGATGGCTTTCAATTACTGCCTGACAAGCAATTTTCATTTTTGCTCTTCCCGGTCGCACGGCCCGAGCTGTTTGATTCGGTTATTACCGATCACCGTGGTGCAGTGGAAGAAATTCAGGTCAAGCGCCAGAATGCGGCTTCGGAGTGGATCTGGGGCGCATTCAAACTGAGCGGCAGACATTTTGCCCAGCTTCACGATCTATGGGTCAAGCGTGGCCAGTCCGACGAGTACTTGGGGACGTTGGTCAATGCATACATCGCGCAGGGCGGAAGCGCAATCGGCGTGAAGCGCGGCGATGTTTACGTAGATGTAGGCACATTAAACGGATATCGAGAGGCCTTGCGCGTCCTTTCCCATCAGGCCGCACTGCATGAACTGGCAAGCTGACGGAGACAAAAACTGGAACCGACTTTCCAGCTGGCTGCATACCAGTCCGCCTGACCTAAACCTGCGCGTACTGGTATTAGCCGCCCATCCGGACGACGAGACTATCGGGGCGTCCTTACTGCTGTCGCGATTTCCCCAATCGACGGTTGCCTTTCTCACCGACGGCGCGCCCCGGGACACAAGCCTGTGGCCCGCTGGCGTAAATGGCTCCCGCGAAGACTACGCCAGAACCCGCAAGCAAGAGACGATTCGAGCGTTGCACTACGCCGGAGTTTCCGCACAACGAATGTTCTGGCTGGAAGCCGTCGATCAGGAAGCGGCATTCGAAATGAGGTCGCTGGCGGAACGATTTGCGAAGCTCATGGCTGAGATATCTCCGGCGGCTGTAGTCACGCATCCTTACGAGGGCGGTCACCCCGACCACGATTCTGCGGCGGTTGTCGCGAAGCTTGCGATCGCGGCGTCGCTTCTCGACAACAAAAATCGGCCTGTGTTAATGGAGATGACTTCGTACCATGCCCGGAACGGTCGATGCGTCACAGGGGAATTTCTGCGTCCGGGATCATTGCCGGAATTGTGTTTTGAATTTTCGCGCAGCCAGCGAGAGCGCAAGCGCAACATGATGGACGCATATGCCTCCCAGCGTCTGGTCCTTGAAAATTTTCCTATCGACGAAGAGCGCCTCCGGTTGGCGCCAGAATACAACTTCAGCGAGCCGCCACACGCGGGCAAGCTTTGGTATGAGTGCATGGGCTGGCCGATGACAGCAGCCCGCTGGCGCGAACTCGCAGCCACGGCAATCGCGGAAGCTCAGGAGCACTCATGCCTCTGACTGTGCTGAGCGTAAGTTACTCGCTGGCCCATGTATCGAGGAGGACCGCCGGCGGAGCTGAGCAGGTGCTCGCAACCCTCGACGAAGCTCTCGTCCGCGCAGGACACAGGTCGCTGGTGTTGGCTCCGGCAGGATCTCGATGTCACGGACTTCTGATTCCGGCGCAGATTCCTACGGGAATTCTGGACGACATGGCAAAGCTAGAGGCCCGAAGGGTATTTAAGAAATTAGTGGATCGCGCTCTCGATGATTATGCGATAGACACCGTTCACATGCACGGACTCGATTTTTATGATTACCTACCTCACCGCCAAATTCCCATCGTGGTTTCTCTGCACCTGCCGCTGAGTTGGTATCTTCCGAAAGGACTGCGGCAAGTGCGCTCAGACGTGACCTTGGCATGCGTCTCAGAATCGCAGGCGCGAACGGCTCCCGCTGACGTGAGAATCGACGCCGTGGTTCCGAACGGAGTTGACCTGGCACGGTTTCATCCGCGAGGAAGGAAGTCGAACTACGTGTTTGCGATGGGTCGCATTTGTCCCGAGAAGGGCCTTCATCTGGCGATTGATGCCGCTGAGCAAGCCAGCGTCGGCCTGATTATTGCCGGATCTGTGTTCGATTATCCCGAGCACCGCGATTACTTCGACGCCATGATCCGCCCGAGACTGAACAACAGTATCCGTTTCGTCGGACTCGTGGGCGGTACACGCAAGGCCAATCTACTGGCGGGAGCGCGTTGTCTCCTTGTCCCTAGTCTGGCTCCCGAAACCAGTTCGCTGGTCGCGATGGAGGCGATGGCGGCGGGCACTCCAGTTGTGGCGTTTCCCAGCGGCGCGCTTAGCGAGATCGTTACGCATCAGCGAACTGGATTCCTGGTCAATAGTGCGGAGGAAATGGCTGAGGCAATCACCGAGGTGAACTCAATTTTGCCTACTACCTGCCGTCGCGAGGCTGAGCAGAGATTTTCATCCACCAGGATGTTCTCTCAATATTTGGATTTATATCGCTCAGTTTCGACTTCAGAGACCATGGCTCAACTTCAGGCTGTTTAAAAATGTCTAGTGAATTGCACACGCGCGTTCTAACCCAATCTGCAGAGTTGCGTGACATCGCGACGGACTGGGATGGCCTCTGCGATCGTTGCCGCGTAACTCCTTTTCAGCGGCCAGAATGGATACTCTCGTGGGTTGACGCTTTTTCTCCGCAGAGCATAAGAGTGATCGAAGTGCGGTCAGGAGGCACATTGGTTGGACTCGCGCCTCTGCTGATTTACCCGCGTGGCGAGGACCGCGTGCTCGCGTTTATGGGAGGCGGTATCTCGGACTACTTGGATTTGCTAGTTGATCCTCAAAGGGAACACGAGATCGTCGTCGCGATCCTGGACGTACTCAGGCAATTGGACGAGTGGACAACATTGGATCTAACTGATCTGCCTGCGGGGTCCGTTCTACATCGCACAAGCCTGACACGGCTGGCGACCCAGCACGACAACTGTTCGGCTTTGCTGCTCCCAAAAACCAGAGAAGAATTGTTGCAGCATCTCTCAAAGCGCCAGCGCGCTAACGTACGAAACGCCCGATCACGAATTCAGCGGGAGGGGGGAGGCGTGATCGAGCTTGCTACCGCCGATACCGTGCCAGAGTTCCTGGACGACCTTTTTCGGCTGCATGCCAGCCGCTGGTCTCTCTCTGGACAATCAGGTGTTCTCGCCGATGAAAATGTGAAAGCATTTCATCGTCAATCCGCACCAGGATTGCTTGCGCGTGGTTTGCTGCGCCTCTACCGTTTGCGAGTTGGGCGGCATGTGCTGTCGGTCATCTACACGCTATTCGAACGCACGACAGTTTTCTGCTACATGCAGGGATACGATCCCGAGTTCGGCCACCTGAGCCCCGGAACTAATCTCATGTTCTCAGTGATGGAAGATGCAATCCGGTCGGGAATCAGCAAATTCGATCTACTACGCGGGCAGGAAGTCTACAAGCGTCACTGGCGAGCAGAAATTGAAGCCACACATCGAATCCAGCTCGCTCGTTCTGAGACCGTCCCAGCCGCACCCGAAGAATTAGTCGCGGTCTGATACTGTAAACGCCTGAGTCGACGCCTACACAGAATCCCTCACTCCCCTTCTGCTCGGAATTCTACAGGATGCTACATCTAGCCCTAACCGATGAAGGGGATAGCGGAAATTGGCGGCGACCGATACAGTTTCGGTGTACGCCGTTGAGTACGCGGTGAACCTCATTCGGATCGGAGCCGGTGTATCTATATTTTTAAACACTAACCAAACGCCATGATGAAACTTGAAACCACGAATCGGCAGGACTGGCAAGGGTTCTCACGCATTCTGGAAGTTATGTCCTTTATCGACGAAGTCGATAATTTTAGCCCCGAGGAATCGCGCGAAATTATGGAAAAGCTGTGTCAGCTTCCTCTGTGTCCCAGTGAAACTATGAGCATGGAGGAAGTTGTCTTCTGGGCCGGAGTAGCTGTAGGCATGCAATTGTCGCAGCATACCGAAGAGGGAAGTGTCGATCCCGATACCGCTGAAAAAGTCCTGGTGTTTTCTTCGCTATTCGAGCACTCGACAAAGAATGCCATAGTGGATCTGGCCTTAGGGGAGATGGAAGCGCCGCGACCGCCGAGTTATCAGAAGACCGGAAGCAGGTAGGCTTTCAGGCGGCATTCGCGACATTACTTCTTTTTGCGTTTCTTAGGCCCATCTTCCCGGTGAAGTAGTCGTTCGGCAACCACACCGCCGAACCCGTCAGCTCGTTCCTTGCTGCTTCGGTGATGCAGGCCCCTAAAATCGACCGTCCCCGGGGCACAGCAATAGATTCGGGCACTATCGCAGCCACCGGGGACGGTTTCCACCGCACCTAGTGACGACTTAGATGGCGCGGTTACACCGCAGGTTGGTGCGGCCTCCAGCCTTTCACCACGTTAATGACGTCTCAAGCGTCTCAAATCCCAAAACCTTAGCCCGCTTACGGTTTTTCACGGATTGGTTGCGTCTCGGGCAGGTGCCTAAACTCGCGACTAGGGAGAATATTTCCAGAGGAGGCGAAATGCCCGAAAAAGAGACCATCAGGCGGGCCCGCAAGGACGCACAAGAAGGAAAAGCGCCGAGCACACAGGCGGGCGAATTCGTCCGTGAAGAGATTCATCATGTGCGTGAAGGCAAGCACGGGGTCCGCAATTCGAAGCAGGCGATTGCGATCGGACTGTCTAAGGCCAGGAAAGCAGGAGTGAAGTTGCCGCCACCGCCCAAGGGAAGTGCATCGTCACAGAAAGAAGGCCCGCGGCATAGATCAAGTCGAGGCCGATCGTCTGCCAAGCGGTCTCGCGCAACAACTCAGGCTCTAAAACGCGAAGGCCGTTCAGGGGCATCGCACCGCGCTCTTGCCCGTCAAACCCGTACAGGTGCTCGCCGTCGTGGCGCATCCGGCCGATCACGAGCGGCACGTAAAGCTATCCATACCCGCTCATCGGGGCGTCGAACGCGGAGATAAATTGCCAGTCGAACCCTCTCCATCTCCAGCTGCGGCGCCGGTGCGGGTCGGGCAGGCACTGGTCCACGTAGGCACTTCCGGCTGGCACTACAAGCAATGGATCGGCGATTTTTATCCGCCGCGTTTTTCTCCAGCGAACATGCTGTCATGGTACGCGCGCGAATTTCCCACGGTCGAAATCAATAATTCCTTTTACCGGCTTCCGGAGGAGAAAACCTTCCGCGATTGGGCCCGAGCAGTTCCCGACGGCTTTTTGTTCGCGGTCAAGGCAAGCCGTTTTCTCACCCATATCAAACGGCTTAAAGACCCTGAGGATCCCATCAAGCTGTTCTTTTCGCGCGCCAAACATTTAGGTTCCCACCTCGGGCCGGTACTCTTTCAACTTCCGCCGAAGTGGAAGGCCGATTCTGGACGCCTACGCGAATTCCTGGCGCTGCTGCCGCGAAAGCATCATTATGCAATCGAGTTTCGCGATGAGAGCTGGTACACGCCTGGGATTTATGAGTTGTTGAGGCGGCACAATACTGCACTGTGCATTCATGATTGGCATTCCGCTCCCTGGGCTCAGGAACTCACCGCGGACTTCACTTATATACGGTTTCATGGGACCAGCGGACGCTACGCAGGAAACTATCCCGATGACATTCTGCAAGGATGGGCGAAGCAAATTCAGAGCTGGGCGGCGCGACTATCTAACGTGTATGTGTATTTCAACAACGACGTCGCCGGACACGCCATCCGCAATGCTCGAACCTTACGGACCGCTCTCGCAGGCCTGAATATTGTCGCCGATCCGCGTAGCACGGCAGCATGAACGCGGTCTTTGCTTCTGTTAGGGTTAGGAGTAGTGCATAATCCCAACAAAACAAAGTAATTCCCACTGCCCTTCCTACAGCAAATAGGTTTTTGAAGTACAGCGTCGGCCTGATCGTCAGGTTAGTGCGCCAGCGCTATTCTTCTACCGTGCAAGTAACTAACACAAGCAAAGAGGAGGCAGCATGCTGTATTGGGCGCTGGTATTTCTAATTATCGCGATTATCGCCGCAATCTTTGGGTTCGGTGGTGTCGCGGTTGCAGCGGCCGGAATCGCGAAGCTCCTGTTCTTCATTTTCCTAGTGGTGTTCGTCATCACCTTGATTACAGGGCTCACGCGCCGCGGCCGTACTCCTGGTATCTAATTCCCAGGGCTGAGGCACAGTTTATAAATCCGGATCCAGTTGGTCTGCGCGAATGAAACCAGACTTGGCCCGGATTTTCATTTGGAAAGTCTCGGCTGAAAATTGCCGTTTGCAAAAATTAAGGCCCCGCATTGCGGGGCCTTTCGTTGTGCACAATAGCTAGAAACTACTGCGGGGGCTGAGCGCCTGTGCTAGAGCCGGAGGGACTGCTGCCAGTGCTCGCTCCGTTGCCTGTGCCAGACGAGTTGCCCATGTTTCCTGAGTGGCCCATTCCCTTGCCACTGCATGTTTCGGAAATCATCTCAACTTTGGTGACGTTGAAGGTCTTCTCTGATCCACCTGCATTCCCAGAAGCTGTAGATGACATCCCGCTGCCGCTCTCCCATGCACCCTTCACCGCTACTTCGTGCCCTACATGAGCGGAAACATCCTGGCCGGTCAGCATGACGGTCTTGCCCTTTTTAGTTTCGAGCACATACTGCCCGCCCTGGGACTGCACGCACCCCTTTAACTTGTGTTCTCCGCTGTTGCGGTTCCGATTGGCCGAGCCTTGATCAGTCTGGGTTGTCGGAGCAGTGTTGTCGGGTTGGCCCATTCCGGGTTGCTGATTCGGATATTGGCCGGGCTGCTGCATGTTTGGGGAAGAGTTCTGCGTGCCCTGACTTCCGCCGGCCGGGGCCGTTTGGGCAACAGCCGACGCAACGAAAAAGGCGAACGCCAGACAGAGTGATACCGTTAGTTTTCTCATGAATACTCTCCTGCTTTTGATTGGACGATCGTTCGCTCTTGGGTTAAGCGACCGTCCCGTGTCCCTCATGAGACGCCCGACTAACAGGCGGAGGTTGCAGGGTGCGACTGGCTTTCTTCTGCAGCATGCGATGAATAGTGGCTGAGAGCTGGTTCCGAGATCCTGCCTTGTCGCAAAATGCATCCACCACACGTCGCGCACGTGGAGAGACTAAGGTGCTTCCTGAGAACATCACCACAGGTACTCTGGGTTTAATGGATTTAATCGCAGTTGCCACTGCCTCACCATTCATTCCAGGCATTTCATAGTCGGTAACGACTACGTCGACGACATTATCCGACGCCAGCTTGACACCTTCCTTGCCAGACGCCGCAGTCAGGACTTTGAAGCCGAGACCCTCAAACATGGCACGATACAGTTCGAGCCCAGGCCGAAAGTCGTCAACCCAAAGCAGGGTCGGACGACCCAAGCAGATAGGACGCTTCTTGGGCACGCTTACGGATTTAGAACGCCAGACGACCGGGTTCGGCGCGCTAGAAGTTACGTTGCGTACTCTGGCAGTACTCCCCATGAGTCACAAATTAGTCCTCTTGCCTGTGGAAAACAATTAAGCGAACACCGTAGCCGGGCTCAAGCAAATCCTGTATGCCCTTTGAGATAAATACCTTACGAAGGGAACAACAAGGAAAACGTTATTGCTGACGTATGTACCTCAAAGGAAAGGTAAACCAATAGAAGCGAGCTCGTTGTGAAATGAACCGCCGCTCACCGTAGCAGCGCTTGAGAGCAACTTGCTAAACGATGAGCGGCTTAAGAGTCACCATCCAGGTGCGGTGGAAGTATCTCTACAACCTGCCCATCAGCAGAAGCACGATCAGGATCAACAAAATCAATCCTAATCCTCCGCTGGGGTAGTAGCCCCATCCCGTGCTGTACGGCCATGTGGGCAGCGCTCCGAGAACTAACAAGACCACAATAATCAGGAGAATCAATCCCATAGTTCCTCGCGTGAAGGACAAAGTGGTGAAGCTGACATCTTCGGTTCTGCGCGGCAGGTTCTCCGCAGTTCACAAGGTATGTCAGTAAGCCGACAGCAGGTAATCGGGTCAACTCTGTAACAGCTTGCAAATCATTCTGTACCGGAATGGACGGCGTCCGCATGCACCATCGCATCCTAGGGATCGAAACGCATACGAGTATAAGAATAGAAATTTTGGAGATGGTATGACCGCAGGCGAAGTGCTTGTCGAGAGACTGATTGATTGGGGCGTGGAAGTGGTGTTCGGGCTTCCTGGTGACGGAATCAATGGAATCATGGAGGCATTGCGCACGCATCAGGAGAAGATTCGATTCATCCAGGTGCGTCACGAAGAGAGCGCCGCATTCATGGCTTGTGCATACGCCAAGTACACAGGCAGGCTTGGGGTTTGTTTGGCGACATCCGGCCCTGGCGGAATTCACCTGCTGAATGGTCTTTATGACGCCAAATTGGACCACCAGCCGGTTCTCGCAATTACAGGTTTGCAATTCCACGATCTGATCGGCACGTATACGCAACAGGACGTCGCGTTAGACAAACTATTTATAGACGCGTGTGTGTATAACGAGCGCGTGATGGGCGCGAATCACGTAGAGAACGTATTGGATCTCGCGTGCCGCAGCGCTCTCGCATACCGAGGGGTTTCGCATATTACCATCCCGGTAGATTTTCAGGAGATGGAGACGAAGAAAAGCACGCGGTCAAAGCGCAACGTTCCACATCACAGTTCCGATCGTTACGTTTCCCCGATGCCAGTTCCGGACGCGACCGAATTAGAAACAGCGGCGGCGATTTTGAACGAGGGGAAGAAGGTTACGATCCTTGCCGGCCAAGGCGCGCTTCACGCTGAAGATGAGTTGGAACAAGTTGCCGAGTTGCTCGGAGCTCCGATCGTAAAGGCACTACTTGGGAAGGCCGCCGTTCCGGATGACAGCCCTTACACCACAGGTTCTATTGGTCTGTTAGGCACACGCCCTTCGCAAGAGGTAATGGAAGAGTGCGACACGATTCTAATTGTGGGCAGCGCTTTTCCTTATATCGAATTCATGCCGAAGCCCGACCAGGCCCGAGGGGTCCAGATCGACCGCGACCCGAAACAAATCGGCCTGCGCTTTCCAGTTGAAGTCGGACTGGTCGGCGACAGTCGCCAAACTTTGCGCTCATTGATTCCCCTGCTCAAGAAAAACCAAAACCGCAAGTTCCTGGAGAAAGCCCAATCAGGCATGAAGGATTGGTGGAAGATCATGGAAGAGCGTGCCAATCGCCGCGACAAGCCGATGAAGCCGCAGGTTGTGGCATGGGAGCTTGGGAAGCGGCTGGCGGATGATGCCATTACCGCCTGCGACAGCGGCACGATTACAACGTGGTGGGCTAGAGGGATTCGCTCGCGGCGCGGACAAATGCATTCCCTTTCGGGAAACCTGGCATCCATGGCATGCGGGCTGCCGTATGCGATTGCGGCACAGATTGCGTATCCCGAACGGCAGGTGGTTGCATTTGTCGGCGACGGTGGTTTCTCCATGCTGATGGCGGATTTTGTTACTGCAGTGAAATATCAGCTGCCGATCAAAGTTGTAATTATCAAGAACAATGTTCTCGGTCAGATCAAGTGGGAGCAAATGGTTTTTCTGGGAAACCCGGAGTATGGAGTGCAACTGCAACCGATCGATTTTGCGGAGTTCGCACATGCCTGCGGCGGGGTGGGTTTTACGGTTGAAGATCCTGCAGAATGCGGTTCTACGATGGAGCAGTTTCTTGCTGCTCCTGGCCCCGCGATTCTGCAGGCGGTCGTGGACCAACTCGAGCCCCCGCTGCCCGCAAAGATTACGGCAGACCAGGCGCTGCACTTTGCCGAATCGCTAGCCAGAGGCGAACCAAATCGCAGCAAGATCGCGCTGACCGCGGTATCGGAAAAGGTCCGTGAGCTGATCTGAGAGCCGTCCGGTCACGCGAATCTCAACGAAGTAGGGCGAGAAGCTTGTCCTTCGTGATCCTTAGTGTCCTTTGTGGTTTTGAATTGTTAAATTCCTTACCACGAAGGACACGAAGTAACACGAAGGCAAGCACATTCCCAGTGCCCCGTAGAGAGTTATGCAATTCCCCCTCGCATAGTGGTGCAGCCATTTGTCGAGCAGGCTCGCAGCAATCGTTAGCCCGAGCGCGGCATGAATGATCCCCAAGCGGAAATAAACCCCGTAGCGCTTTTCCCGTCAACAATAATTTCCGACTTCTCTAACCTGAGGGAATCTATATAAGGCTCAGATAGATTCCTAGTTACTGATTTGCGTCGGTGTGCAGGAGCACGCATGCTGGAAAACAAACCTCGCGTGGTAGTTGTAGGCGCCGGATTTGGCGGTTTAGAGGCCGCTCGCAACCTGGCGAAGTTACCGGTACAGATAACGCTGATCGACCGCAAGAACCACCATACGTTTCAGCCACTCTTGTACCAGGTCGCGACGGCGGGAGTTTCGCCGGGCGAAATCGCTGCCCCCATCCGCTGGATTCTTCGTGGACGCAGCAACGTCGAAGTGATAATGGACGAAGTTGTGGGTTTCGACCTGAATCGAAAGACGGTTCAGCTGCAAGATCTGAATCTACCCTACGATTACCTCATCGTGGCTGCCGGAGCGCAGCATTCATACTTTGGTCATGACGAATGGGAGCCGCTAGCTCCTGGTTTGAAAACCGTCGAGGATGCGCTGGAAATACGGCGCCGCGTGCTGCTGGCGTTTGAATTAGCGGAGAAGGAGGCGGTTGCCGGCGGCCCACACCCAACTCTCAACTTTGTGATCATAGGAGGGGGGCCGACTGGCGTTGAGCTCGCCGGTACCCTCGCGGAAATCGCGCACCGCGTACTTCAAGACGAGTTTCGTTCGATTGATCCGAAGCGCACTCGGATTCTGCTGCTTGAAGGCGGACCTCGGATTTTGCCGACATACGCTCCTGATTTGTCTGAAAGCGCAGTGCGCCAACTACAGAAACTCGGAGTCGAAGTACGCGCCCCGGCGATGGTAACCAAGATTGATCCCGGTGCAGTTTGGGTGGGAGAGGAACGGATTCCGGCCGCCGTAACCCTGTGGGCTGCGGGAGTAGCCGCGTCCTCACTCGGCGGGAAACTCGGAGCTCCTGTTGATCGCGCCGGTCGCGTCATGGTGAACGCTGACCTGACGGTTCCTGATCATCCAGAGGTTTTCGTTGTCGGCGATCTCGCTACGTTAAAAGATAAGCACGGCAATCCTCTGCCGGGCGTCGCCCCAGTGGCCCTGCAGGAGGGACGTTACGTAGCAAAAACAATTGCCGGTGATCTGCAGAAATCTGCGCGTCGAAACTTTCACTATGTCGATAAGGGCAGCCTTGCCACTGTTGGACGCGCGGCCGCGATCGCTGAGTTCAAGAAGATCCATATTTCCGGGTATTTCGCATGGCTCGCTTGGCTATTCGTTCATATTTTCTTTCTGATTGGCTTTCGAAATCGTGTGATCGTCTTAGTCCAGTGGGCATGGTCGTACTTCACTTATGAGCGTGGAGCGAGGCTGATCACCGGCGACACGACTCTGCCGGGATGGCCGAACGCGAAGTCGGACAGCGAACCGGAGCCTCCCTTGCGAAAGTAGCCGCTGTTACTCCCACGTAGGCGCGTCAGCACGAAACATCTATCGTCCCGGCAAAATTGCGAGACAATAAGAGCAGCACCTCCGCTGGAGTGTGAACATGGCTCGCCGAACTTCGTTGTCCGTCCTGCTCTCGATTCTTCTGTTTTCCGCCTTTTCCCAAGCAGATGTTCTTAAGCTTGTGATTAACGACACCATTCAGGCTGCGACGGAAGAGCGCATTGAACGCGCCCTTAACCAGGCGGCGGCGGAGAAAGATGATGCCGTCCTCATTGAGATCAACACTCCCGGCGGCGTTATGGACGCTATGCGGGAGATCATGGGCAAGATTATTGCGTCGCCCGTGCCGGTGATCATCTACGTGACACCAAGCGGTAGCCGCGCCGCGTCAGCCGGATTTTTTATCTTGGAAAGTGCAGATGTGGCGGCAATGGCGCCGGGGACAAACACCGGGGCCGCGCATCCTGTAGGCCCTTTCGGCGGCGACATCAAGGGAACGATGAAGGAAAAAATCGAGCAGGATGCAACGGCATTAATGCGCTCGGTCGTCGCCAAGCGCGACCGCAATGTGCAAGTCGCCGAGAGCGCCGTGCTCCAGTCGAAGTCGTTTACTGACAGCGAAGCGCTTTCGCAGAAGCTGATCGATTATGTCGCGCCGGATGAACAGGATTTATTTCGCCAGATTGCGTCCAAGCCGGTGAAGCGTTTCAACGGCCAAACTATCACTCTTAATTTGACCGGCAAGCCTGAACGCGGAATGGACGAAACGCTGAAAGAGCATATCCTCTCCTTTCTGATGGATCCCGATATCGCATTTATTCTTTTGGCAATCGGCGCTCTCGGCCTTTATACGGAGTTCAACCATCCCGGAGCGGTGTGGCCCGGAACTGTGGGCATCGTATTCATCTTGCTTGCGGTCTTTGCGCTGCATCTTTTGCCGATCCGTTTCGCCGCGGTGGTGCTGATCTTTGCGTCCTTTGTGTTGTTCGCGCTTGAGGCTAAATTTGCTACCCATGGAGTGCTGGCGATCGGCGGGATTTCGATATTGGTGATTGGCGCGCTTCTGCTGGTCGATGCGCCCATTCCCGAAATGCGGGTGAAGTTGGCGACCGCGCTTGCGGTAAGCGTCCCACTGGGCGCGATTACCGTTTTCCTCATGACAGTCGCGCTGCGTGCCCGCCGCAATAAAGTCATGACCGGCGCCGAAGGACTGATCGGCGAAGTGGCAATAGCTCAGACTCCTCTCGCCCCCGCTGGTAAGGTCTTCGTTCACGGCGAGATTTGGGACGCAGTAGCTACTGCAAACGTGCCCGCTGGTGAAAAGGTAGTGGTGCACGAGGTCGATGGGCTGCAGCTTAAAGTTGATCCAGTTCACGAGCGGCAGAAAACAACTGTGGTGTGAGTTGCGGTAAGCCCCGAAGTAATCGGTATCTTCCCAATAAACTCTGGTAACTCGCGCCGCTACGCTAGTGGTGCAGTACAATCAGCTCACACCTGCAGCTAGGCGGAGGTCAAGATGGACTTAGGCATCGGAACGCTTGGGATCGCCATTATTGTGGTTCTGCTATACGCCCTGAGTTCTATCAAGATTCTTGCGGAGTATGAACGCGGCGTCATTTTTCGCCTGGGCAGATTGCGGCATGAGGCCAAAGGGCCGGGCGTGATCCTGGTATTAGCGCCGATTGACCGCATGGTGCGGATCTCTCTGCGGCAAGAGGCGTTGGAAGTCCCTCCGCAGGACATCATCACCCGCGACAACGTCACGCTGAAGGTCAATGCGGTTATTTTCTTACGAGTGATCGAACCTACGCGCGCAGTGGTCGAAGTTTCCAATTACGTCTATCAGACCTCGCAGTTTGCGCAAACCACGCTTCGTTCCGTGCTGGGCGAGGTTGAACTCGACGAACTGCTGGCGCACCGGGAAAAAATTAATCTGCGGTTGCAAAGCATTCTCGACCAGCACACGGCGCCCTGGGGCGTGAAAGTGGCAAACGTCGAGGTCAAGCAAGTGGACATGCCGGAATCCATGCTACGCGCCATGGCCAAGCAGGCAGAAGCAGAACGCGAAAAGCGCTCGAAGATCATTCATGCCGAGGGCGAATTTTCGGCTGCCCAGCGTTTAGTGGATGCGGCGAACTTGTTGGCCACGGAGCCGGTCAGCATTCAACTACGTTACCTGCAGACCCTGACCGAAATCGGTGTCGAAAAAAATACAACTGTTGTCTTCCCAGTTCCAGTGGACTTTTTCTCCGGTATGCAGAAGTTGCTCGGTAAGGAGACTGCCCCTCAGAAATAAATTGGGCTTGGTGAGGACCCTATGACTCCAGTAATGGCAGCACCGGCACGAGATCCACGCATGCAAGATTCTGAAGATACCGAAATAACACTGGGTACTGGCAAGATGCTGGCCCTGTTTTTCGGGCTGGTGATCTTGTGCGCCACATTTTTTGGCATGGGTTATTCGGCCGGTCGGACTTCGGTGAAATCAACCGCCGATCTGCTTCCTTCCCCCAGCACTTCAAGCCGAGGTAGAGTGTCACCCTCCTCGAATAACACCAGTGCGCCTGCCTCGATGGGGACTACAGCCAAACCGGCTGACCCGCAGCAAACTACCCCAGACGGGAACACAGGGGCGAACCCAGCTTCCGCAACTTCGACATCCGACCAGGCCGCGCCCGTCCCGCCTCCACAACCCGGCTCAAGCTACTTTGTTCAGGTTGCGGCGGTAAGCAAGCAAGAGGACGCTCAGGCGTTAGTTGAATCTTTGAAGGGCCGACAGTATGAGGCGTTTATTGCAGAAGCAGGTCCGGATAAACTCTTCCACGTCCAGGTCGGCCCGTTCGCCGACGTCAAAGAAGCCGAGAGCATGCGCGCGAGGCTGGTAAACGACGGCTACAATCCGATCTTGAAGAAGTAACCCGGAGCAGGGAACTCCGCATTTTCTCTTTCGCGCTTAGGCTGTCTTCAGTCGGTTCTTCCAGTGTGAGCGCACGAACCAGACAATCCCAACCACCAGGAACAGAACGATAAGTATGTCAAACTTGTGAAGGTACTGGCCCAGTTGACGCCAGTTTTCGCCCATTTTCATTCCGAACCATGCCAGGAGGAAGCACCACGGCCAAGATCCTAGGAATGTGTAAATGTGAAAGCGCAGTCGTGGCATACGCGCGATTCCCGCGGGCAGTGCGATGAAGGTTCGAACCACTGGCAGCATGCGAGCCACGAAGACCGCCAGGTATCCCCAGCGCGTAAAGAAACGGTCCGCCCAGTCGAGCTCGCGGCGGCCCATCAGCACCCATCTGCCGTAACGCTCCACAAGCGGTCTGCCCCCGTAGTAGCCGATCTCGTACGCGACCAGCGAACCCAGGTTGCAGCCGATTGCGCCGGCAGTAGCGACCCACAGCAACTTCATGGACCCGGTGAATACGAGGTATCCCGCAAACGGCATGATGAGTTCTGACGGCAAAGGTATGCATGCTGACTCAATTGCCATAAGTATGACGATGCCGCCATAGCCGGTTGCTGCGATCAGCGATTTTATGAAGATGAAAAGTGCAGTAAGAATTTTTTCAGTCATTTTGTACGGAGAGAGCAAGCGGTGATCTGCAAGAGTCTAGCAGACCTACAGCGTATAGCGTTCACACCTTCGTCGCGTTTGCGCGCTCATGGTAGAAGTGCATCAGGTCCAGCAGAATAGGCTGGGCGCCAAGTTGCCGAAGCAAGGTCGTAACCTGCCCGCGATGATAGGTTCCGTGATTCAGCAGATGCAGCATCGATTCCCACAGTGGATTTGAGTACACGCCATATTTGAGCGTTTTGTATTCCATTTGCCGGTCGAGGTCCGCTTGGCTGAGGCTAGCCACGAATGCGATGAGCCGATCTTCGAGAACCAACCAAGTCTCTCGCAGAGTTTGCACATTCGAGAATTGACCTATGTTTGGTAACGCAGAGGGAGAGCGTCCCTGAAAGCGCTCGAGCCAAATCCACTCAGCGCCGTATATGTGAGCAAGAGTGTCTCGGACGGAGGAGAAACTCGAGCCCATTGGCTTGGTGAATTGCTCGATGGTCAGTTTTTCTGCCGCGGCAAGTGACCGCCGGTTGGCCCAGGCGTTGTATTCGTACAAGGGACGGATTTCATCGGGGGACATGAACGTGCCTCATTGCGGGCGTGCAGCTTGCTCGCAAATGAAATTTAAAATGAACCATCCTGGGTGAAAGTAAATCCGGGTAAGGCCGAGCCTTCCGTGGTTTTGGCAACTTTAACCCGGACTGTGGGTGCATCCGGAGCGTTCACCTCAGCAGGGCGAAGAACTGCATATTGCGTGAACACTTCGTTGTAGACCTTGGTCACCAGATAGTCCTGGCCACCTTCGTCTTTGCGCCACACTTGGCCGAGCTGAATGGATTTGACTGCCATGCCCGATTTCTCCAGTCACCAAAAGTGGTTGCGTTCTGGTGGTGATCCCAGACTAAAGCCAGCACTGGAGGGCGTCAATGCTCCGTAGTCGCGGATACAGTGAACCTTTGAGCGACGCAAAACTCTGCTCTCATTATTGTTAAGATGGCATTCTGCCGAGGAGGGCCAATGCCCAGAGGAGTGATGCCGCGACGGCCAGCAAAGACCGGAAGACATGAAGGAGCAATGCTGAACACCCGCAGGATAACCGTGTCGGCCAAGTCGGGGAAAAGTCCCGGAAGCGGCGTTACGGCTGCTACTCGCTCCTCCGGCGCTGCGAACGTTGCAAAGAAGTCTTTGACGGCGCCATCGAAGGGCACGGCCTCCGCTGCTCCGAAGAGCTACAACCCGACCTCGCCGGAACGAGTCTCGGAGATTCTGAGGGGGCTGGATCAACTTTATCCGGATGTGACTTGCGCGCTCACTCACAAGGATCCTTGGGAACTGTTGGTGGCGACGATTCTCTCGGCGCAATCGACCGATGTCCGCGTGAACATGGTGACACCGGAGCTGTTCAAGAAATATCCCACGGTGCGGGATGTGGCGAAATTAGAACCGCAACAGCTCGAAGGAGACATCCGGTCAACAGGTTTTTTTCGCAATAAGTCGAAATCGGTTGTCGGAGCGGCGCGCAAAGTTGTCAATGAGTTTGGAGGTAAAGTTCCCGACAACATGGACGACCTTCTGACCTTGCCAGGCGTTGCGCGGAAGACCGCGAACGTGGTCCTCGGAACCTGGTTCCGGAAAGCCGAAGGGCTAGTGGTCGATACCCATGTTCATCGAATCTCGCGACGCCTGGAACTGACCAAAAATAACGATCCGAAGACGATCGAGCAGGATCTCATGCGCATAATTCCGCGCGAAAAGTGGATCCTGTTTTCGCATCAGGTGATCTGGCACGGACGCAAGCTGTGCTTCGCGCGCTCGCCAAAGTGCGCTGACTGCCTGCTCGAAAATATTTGCCATGCGGAAGATAAAACCTGGAGCACGGTGGAGAAGCACAAGGGAGCAAAAGCGTAACTGCGTGCACGGAAGTTAGGTGGGTACTTTCAAAATCATGTATCCGCCCAGCAACGCGAAAATAATATCCGGCGACCACGCAGCGAGAGTCGGGGGAAGCTGACTGATGTTGCCCATAGCTTCGAACAGTCCCGATATGACGGTATAAACCACCGCAATACCGATCGCAGTTGCCACACCCGCCATAGTTCCGCGTTTTCCCGCGGAAAGCGCAAACGGAATTGCCAGCACGCCCATTACAAACGTTATTACGGGGAAAGCAATCTTCTTCTGAAGCTGTACTTTCAGCTTCACTACCTCAAATCCACTCTGCTGCAATTCGTGGATGTAGCGGCTAAGTTGCTCGTAATTCATCTCTAATGATTGTTTAACTTCTTTTTTGAAATACGTGGGCGGCTCAGAGACTGCGGCGAACGTGGAGACGTCATAGGGACGGTAGTCCTGAATGGCAGATCCGCGGAATGATCGTTCCCATCCCTGTTCGCACACCCAGCGGTTCAAGTTGTCAGCCCAGCGTGCGCGATCGGAATAAATCCGGCGTACCAATTGGAACGTTGTGGGGTTGAATTGAAATACCGAGAGATTGCCGAACTGATTCTTGTCCGAATCGAAGAATTGATAGTAATAAATCGTCGAGTGCTGCCCGAATATCCACTTTCGGTAAGGGTTGAGATAAGTCTGGGGAGGCCTCCCCTTAATTTGGTTGAGCAGCGCATCTTGCCTCTTGTTGGCGTGGGGCAAATAGAACTGGTCCGCAAGGAATAGTCCTCCTGCAACCAACGCGCCAGCCAGCAAAACTGGAACAATGATGCGATAAATGCTTACGCCCGTGGCCTTGAGAGCCGTGAGTTCGTTGTAGCGTTGCATCAACCCCAGCGTAATAAGCACGGTGAGCAGCACGCCATACTGCGCAATGTTGTACAGAAAATAAGGAGTGACGTTGAGCAGATACTCGCCCACCGTCCACGGCGAAACCTGATTGCGAAGAATGTCCCCCAGAAGCTCGAAAACTGTGAAGATCAGGGACAACCCAACCAGTGCGCCTACGATCATGCCGAAATGCACAATAAAATCGCGAAGCAGGTAATCGTCGAGCAGCATTGGAAAGCTGGCGCTAAAGACGCGCTTTCTGGTCGCGGCGCGCTCGAAGGCGTTCTCCGTTGGCGCGCTTGGCAACAGTAGGGTTCCACTACTGAAGTTCGCCTTCAGCGATGCCCAACCGCCCTTGAGCAGGGCGATCTCGAACGGCCGCCGTTCTGAGCGCCACAGAAGAAAAGCGCCACAGACGAGGAATGCTACATCAGCCAGCCAGACACCCACTGCCGGCGATACTTTTCCTTGCCTCGCTAAGGAGACTCCAAATAGCGACAAAAAGTAGTAGGCGAAGACCAGCACAATCGTGAGCACGAAGCCGGCCGACTTGCCGCCCTTTTTTGCCGAGAGACCGAGCGGAAATCCAACCAGTGCGAGCACGATACACGCCGTGGGCAGCGCAAAGCGCCGATAAAACTCGATCCAGTACCAGCGCGCTGTCATTGGGTTTTTCCCTGCTCGCGCGAGAGTCGCCAACGCGAATGTGGGGACCTCTGAAATCGACGCCGGGGGCTGGTCTTTTGCTGCCGCCGCCGCTGGCAGCGAGATCGGCAAGTCAGTCTCCCTAAACGTGGAGATCTGATATTTGTCTGGCATGGACGGATCGGTCTCATGCGAAGAGCCGTTGATCAAATGCAAGTGCAGCGTATTCTTTCCTTCGCTGACTAGAATTCCTTTTTCCGCCAGCGTCACCTTCGGAGCGGAGGGGTTGCTGGTGTCAGCCAGAAAGACGCCTTGCCAGATCGCAGCGCCCTGGGCGCTCTTCACGTCGTGAACATAGAGCACCATTTTCGGAAAACCTTCGTAAAACACGCGCGGCTGAACTTCGAATGAGACCTGCGAACCCTTTAGCTTCTCCTGCAGATGATCGAGCGCCTGTTGTGATCGGGGTGCGAGGTAAAGACTATTGCCCAGTGCGAGTAGCCATGCGGCAATAAAGAAGATGGAAAGAATTCGCAGAAAACTTCCAATCCCAACGCCACTGGCTTTCATGGCCGTAATCTCACTGTCCGCAGCGAGGCGGCTGAGTCCGATGAGGATGCCGATGAGTACGCCCGCCGGGAGAGTAATGGTCAGCGCTTCAGGAATGATGAGCAAAAACAATTCGATCGCGCTCGGTAGCGGTGCGCTATTGCGCACGACCAGCTCGAGGATCTGTCCCAACTCCTTCGTGTAAATCACGAAGGTAAAGATCGCCGTTCCGATGAGCGCGTGCGACGTGACTTCACCGAGAATATAGCGAGTGAGAATGCGCATGTAGCTTTAACGGGAGTCTAGCACGCGGCTGCTATGGATTCACGTAGCGAGCATTACCGCGGTCAGTACCCGCTGCGCTTGTCCACCAGCCCGGCCAGTGGCTGGCCAGAGAAATACCTTCGCAGGTTTTCCGAGAACAGGGCATAGTGGCGTTCCCACATCTTGTCGCTCATGCCCGCCGTGTGGGGTGTGATCAGCAGATTCTCAAAGTCCCAGAGCGGAGAAGCTGATGGCAGGGGCTCCTCATCGAAGACGTCGAGGGCTGCGCCGCCAATCTTGTGTTCCCGCAGAGCCTCGATCAGGGCTGTCTCGTCTATCAACGGGCCCCGACCCACATTGATCATGCAAGCATCGGGTTTCATCGCCGCCAGTTGCTGGCCGCCGATCATTCCTGTGGTTTCCGGTGTAACAGGAGTAGATAAGACAACGTAATCCGATCGCGCCAACAAATCTGACAATTTCGATGAAGGTAGAACTTCGTCGACGTATTGGGGCTTTTCTTTCTCCGGGTGTTCTCGCACGGCGATCACTCGCATTCCCAGGAACGAGGCGCGTTTCGCAACATTTCGTCCGATACTCCCCAGTCCAACTAGTCCTACTGTGGCGCCGGCAAGTTCACGCGGGCGCGAGCTTGCGCGCCACATCGCTTCCTGCCCCCACACATGTTTCTGCTGATAGCGCACCGCTGCCGGAATTTGCCTCGCCAAGGCAAACATCATGGCGATTACCTGCTCGGCCACCACGGGCCCGTGAACGTCGCGAGCGTTAGTGAGAATAACGTCACTGTTTACCAACTCGGGAAATAGAAACTGATGCACCGCAGCGGCCTGGGAGTGGATCCAGCGCAGGTTTCGTGCGGCGAGGAATCGTTCCGGACGGAGCGAGATTCCGAACATGATCTCCGCGTCTGCGATTTCTTGTCCAACATTCTCGTACGAGTTCAGTTGAACTACTTCGAGTTCGGGGAACTCGCCGCGAAGCCGTTCCGCAAACCATGCCGGCGCGATCCATAGGTCGAGGCGATGGTAGGTGACAATGAGCAGTTTGCGCTTAGGTTGTGGAGTCATCGAAGGTGTCGAGGATCACGACTTTTTGGTTCGCAGGTCCGTGCCGGTCATATCCTTCGGTTCCGGAACGTTGAGCATTCCCAAAATCGTAGGTGAAATGTCGCGCAGCGAACCGCCGGCCTTTAACGTGAACTGTTTGGGATTTTCGGCTACCACGATGAACGGCACGGGATTGGTCGTGTGCGCAGTGTGAGGCCCTCCGGTCGCCGGGTCGACCATCAGTTCGGCATTGCCGTGGTCGGCGGTAATCAACATCGCGCCGCCCTTTGCGCGCACCGCGATTTCGATTCGCCCGAGACAGGCGTCCACTGTTTCCACGGCTTTGATAGTCGGCTCGATTTTGCCCGAATGCCCAACCATATCGGCGTTCGCAAAATTCACGATGATCACGTCGAAAGTTCCATCTTCAACTGCTTTCACAACCGTGTCGGCGATTCCAGCGGCGCTCATCTCTGGCTTTAAATCGTAAGTGGCCACCTTCTGTGAGGGCACCACCGTACGTTCTTCTCCGGGAAACGCCTGTTCAACTCCGCCATTAAAGAAGTATGTGACGTGCGCGTATTTTTCTGTTTCTGCCACACGTAAATTGCGCATGTTCATCTGCCCCATTACATTCGCGAGAATGTTATTCAGCGACTCTGGCGGAATGACGACGGGCAAGCTAAATTTCTTGTCGTACTGCGTCATGCACACGTAATGCAAATTTGTGGGCACGCGATCGCGAGGAATAGCCGCGTCAAGGTCTTCCGCACCCGGCAAGTCGCGCCCAGCTTGCTCATTTAGACCACTGTTCCGTGTGAGCGCTCGCGTGATCTGGCGGACACGATCAGCGCGGAAGTTGAAACAAATGCATGAGTCATCTTCGCGTATGGTGGTCAGCGGCTGACCGCTGCGGTCTGTGCAAACGAAAGGAATTATGAATTCATCAGTGACGTCTTTGTTGTAGGACTCTTTCACGCCTTGAACGGCATCGGTCTGTTTCCCGGCTTCGCCTTCGCCCAACACCATTGCGTTGTACGCCTTTGAGATGCGCTCCCAGCGGCGGTCACGATCCATGGCGTAGTAGCGCCCGCTCACACTGGCAATCTTGCCGGTCTGGTACTCGCGCATCACGTGCTGGAGTTGCTCCAGATAGCCTGCACCATTCGTAGGCAAGGTGTCGCGTCCGTCCATGAACGCGTGCACAAACACGCGCTCTACCTCGGTCTGTTTCGCCATGCGTAAAAGCGCTTGGAGATGAGTTTGATAGGAGTGGACGCCACCGTCAGAGACCAAGCCGAACAAATGGAGCTGTCGGCCATTAGTGCGCGCGTTCTTCATGGCGCCGAGCAGCACTGGGTGGCGGAACAAGTCGCCGTTCTGAATCATGAGCTCGATTCGTGTCGAATCCATGTGGACAACTCGTCCGGCGCCGATGTTCAGATGGCCGACCTCGCTGTTTCCCATCTGACCCTGAGGCAGTCCTACGGATGGGCCGCTGGTCTGAATCAGTGTGTTTGGATACTCGCGCAACAACCGGTCATACACCGGTTTGCGCGCAAGCGCAATGGCATTGGCCTTGCTTTCGGCTCGATAACCCCAGCCGTCAAGAATGATGAGGACGAGCGGTTTTGGACCGGACATTATGAGCTAGGGCTCCTCGCAGGTGGTATGAGGGAATAACAAACACAGATGAAGTTACCAGATTACCCGGATGGGATACTGCTTGAATGCGCGGTCGGCCGTGATGATCGGCCAGTCTTGCTCCATGCTTTGCGCAATTAACATGCGATCGAACGGGTCGCGGTGATGCATGGGGAGGCGATCAAGAGCGAGCAAATGGTCAATGCTGATGGGGAGCGTCGCGATTCTATTCTCCGCCATTCTGCTGAGGACGTATGGACCGGCAGGCCGAGGGAAAGTCAGTTTGCCCGACTGTACCTTGATAAGAATCTCCCAAACGCTCGCAATGCTGAGCGAAAGATCGGTGCTTCCGGCAAAAACGTCCCGGGCGTGACGCGACATCCTCGCATCCCCGGCAAGCGCCCACAAGAATGCGTGCGTATCGAGGATGGCCTTCATTTCGGAAAAAGGGGCCCGTTATAGAACAGATCTTCGATCTCAGGATCGGGATCATTGAAGTCGTCCGGAACCGTGAAGTCGCCTTTTGCGCTCCCGAAGACTCTTTTCTTGGGCGTCTTCTTCACCGGTACCAGCTTAGCGACCGGGGTTCCGGCCTTGGCAATCACCACTTCCTCTCCCATAGCGACTCGTTCGAGGAGGCGCGAAAGGTGGGTTTTGGCCTCATGGATGTTTACTTCCATGAGAAAATAATAGACTAAGTCATGGACTAAGTCAATTAAGAGAAACTCGTCAGTTTCCCGTACCTTTTTCCTTTTGATCCTCTTCGATCATCTGTTTCATTTTTTGCTTAATTCTATCCACAGCCTCTTCCATCCTCGGCTGGAGTCGGGCGGTCGAAACCTGCATGGCCTCGGATGTAATCGCCGGCATCTCCCGCAAGACCTTCTGACCGATGGGTGACGAATAGAACGCGATCAACTCGTTCACATCGGATTCAGTGAGATGCCTCTGGTAGACAGGAACCATGTCTTGGAGGATCGCGCCCAACGGATAATCCTTGTAAACCCCCTCAATCATGTCATCCATCATGTCTTGTAATTGAGATTTTTCCTTTGGACTTATTTCTCTAGATTGCTTGTTGACAAGGTCCGTCAGGATACTCTTCGTCTGCTTGCGTGAATTCTTCATGACGTCCTCAGTGCGCTCGCGAAGGTGCATTGCGGTGAAGAGCTTCTCAATATCTTCCTTCGTCGCAGGCACATCATTGGTAGGCTCCTGCTGGGCCGACCCAAAGAAAGCCGCGAGTACCACACCAAGAGTCAGCACTAACAAGCGCTTCATAGATCTCTCCTTGTAAATCGCAAAATGCCTAGCCTCGATAATTCAGCGCCTTCACTCCTAGGAACCTCGCCCCACTCCCCAGTTCCTCTTCAATCCTCAGCAACTGGTTGTACTTTGCTACGCGATCCGTACGCGAGGCCGAGCCGGTTTTAATTTGTCCCGCGCCGGTTGCGACTGCGAGATCGGCAATGAATGTGTCTTCGGTTTCGCCGGAGCGGTGGGAGATGATCGAGGTATAGCCATTTCGCCGGGCGAGATCAATCGCGTCTAGGGTTTCACTGACGGTGCCGATCTGGTTGACTTTGATCAGGATCGAGTTGGCAACCTGTTTGTCGATTCCTTCCTGCAGGAACTCGACATTCGTAACAAACAGATCGTCGCCGACTAACTGAATTTTGTCTCCGAGTTCTTTGGTGAGGTTACGCCAGCCATCCCAATCGTTTTCGGCGAGGCCGTCTTCAAGCGAAACAATGGGGTAGTCATTCGCCCACTTCGCCCAGAACCGTACCATCTCGTCAGAACTCTTTGACGACTTGTCGGATTTTTTGAAGACGTACTTCCCGTCTTGATAGAACTCGCTGGCCGCAGGATCGAGGGCGATGGCGATTTCTTCTCCCGGCTTGTAGCCCGCCTGCTGAATTGCTTCGAGGACAACTTCAATGGCTTCGACGTTCGATTTCACCGACGGGGCGAAGCCACCTTCGTCGCCAACTGCGGTGTCGTAGCCACGTTTTTTGAGCACGCCTTTGAGGGTATGGAAAACTTCAACTCCCCAGCGCAGTGCCTCAGAGAACGATTGCGCTCCTACCGGCATGACCATAAATTCCTGGAAGTCGACATTGTTGTCAGCATGCGCGCCCCCGTTTAGGATATTCATCATTGGAGTCGGTAATGTATTTGCGCCCGCTCCGCCGAGATAGCGATACAGCGGCAGCTCAAAGCTATCCGCCGCAGCTCGCGCTGCCGCCATCGAAACTGACAGGATCGCATTCGCTCCGAGGCGGCCTTTGTTTTCAGTGGCGTCCAATTCGATCATCTTCTGGTCGAGCGCACGCTGGTCTGCGGCATCGAATCCCCCGAGCGCGTCGGCGATTTCGCTATTCACGTTTTCGACGGCCTTCAGCACACTTTTTCCCAGATAGTTCTGCTTGTCACCATCGCGAAGCTCAACCGCTTCATGCTCGCCCGTAGAAGCGCCGCTGGGCACTATCGCCCGCCCGATTGAACCATCGTCAAGCCAGACCTCCGCCTCAACTGTAGGATTGCCGCGCGAATCGAGCACCTGCCGTCCGCGAATCTCTGCAATATTGCTCATCGATTTATGCCGTTCCCTCTCAGAAGAATTTGAGTCATCATCTACAACTATCCTGCCCGTTTGGCCGAGAAAAGATTGGCCGATGAAAAAGTGAGAAGCTTCCCCGTCAGGTATCCCACACCTGCATAAGTGTTTGCCATGGTGGAATTGGAAACTTGCGATTATAAATGATGCTGCCGGTTGGTTACTGATCGTGGAGCCATGAACATAATGAAAAATCAGACAGAAACACTCAGCGTTGGTTCTCCCGCGCCACCTTTCACACTGCCCGCTGCGAATCGCAGCGGAAGCTTCTCCCTTGCCGATCTGATTTCTCGGGGCGCACTCCTCGTCGAGTTTCTGCGCGGCACCTGGTGACCGAACTGCCGCAAGCGCATGGCTCAGTTCGAGCCGCTCAAAGAACAGATCGAGCAACTCGGAGCCAGCTTGGTTTACGTCGCGGCCGAAAAAAGCGAAGGCGTTTGGAAGCCGGCGAAGTATCTCAGCGAGCATCCGAGTTCGTTCCCGTTCTTGCTAGACGAAGATCGTTCGGTGACAAAGGCATACGGGCTCTATCATGCCTTTGGACACGATGCCTTCCGCATTGCGCATCCGGCTACGCTGATCGTGGACCGGAGCGGGGTGGTTCAATATATCTACCGCGGAGAAAATCAGACCGACCGCGCGCCGGTTGAGGAAGTGCTCGATGCGGTACGAAAAATTCAGGATCCAACCCGAACTCAGCCCGCCTAACCTGTCAATGTAATAACGCCATTAGCTCTTCTTCGGGCAGGAGTTGCAGATCCAACCAACCCTCGATTGGAAGCGCGTCTGTCGGCAGACTATTTTGCCAAACGCTGAAGCGCAAACGAATTTTTGTGGCAGCCGGACTAGACGAATCTGCGGCAAATTCAGGTGGCTCCGCGTAAAGCAAGGCAAGCGGAATCTTGAACTCGAAGTTTCGCGCCAGCGCGGCATCAGCTCCATCACTGCGTAATTGATCGCCGTTGTCGGAAATGTTCCAGTCCGTAATTTTCGAGCTCACCACTTGCACGTTCAGCCGCAGTGCTCGTCGCGGCCGGGTTGAGCGGTCTGCCAATGACTCGAGGTTAATCACGATCTCGAAATTGCCCGAAGGAACCGGTCCGGCGAAATCCATCCGGCCGTAGACATTTTGCCGATCTATTCCTGCATAGATCGAATCCAGCAGGAAAACTTTGCCGTGCATGGCGCCGGAGCGCCGGTCGGCGGTGTAGTGCGCGGCGCCCATCCACTCGAAGTAGCGAATCATCTCACCCGTGATTCGCGGATGAATGTAATTGGTTTGCGGCAAAAAAGACGGCCTGAGAGCTCCGCCGATAATCGGCTGGGCGAGATGGTCCGGCGGAGTCGCCCCTAATGCCTGATATACGTTCGAGAGATGCTTGCGATACAACTCATCAAATTCGCGATCGTTGGTGGAATGGTGCTCAGGGCCATACCACCAGTTCCAGTCGCTGCCCTCAGCGATAAAAATTTCCTCGAGCGCCAGCTTGCGTTGCTCTTCGGAGACGTGCTGCGAAGCCTGACCGTAGAAGTTACGCGCGTGATAAAGGTAGTCCCAGGACTTGTTGTCTTCAGGAGCGCCGATCCACACATTGAAATTGGCATTAATCCACGAACCCGGAACCAGCGATTGCAGAATATTAGGGTTGCGCTCGCGTTCGATGGCTTCAGACGCGGTGACTGCTTCGATCGACGGATCCTTTTGCAGCGCATCGTAAAAGCGCCTAAGAAATTCCCGACCCGACTCCGGATAATATTCCCAAGCGTTTTCGCCATCGAGAATGATTGCGACCATTGCGTCGCGTCCCGCATTCAGCACAGGCTGAGCAGATTCCTTAACGTTCCGCATTAAGTGCGCGACGGCTTCCTTGGGCGGCATCCCCGAATATACAAATCCGATCAAGTCGGAGACCGCATGATCGCGAAAAATCAGGTGCATGCGGGTTGGCCCATTCTCATACAGGTGGACCGTATAAAGTTTTTCCGCTGAAACGTCCGGCAGGCGTCCTTGGCCGTCGCGCATGAATGACATTCCCGTTGTTCGCGAGAGAACTCCTTCATCAGTAGCCATCCAACTCACACCCAGTTCCGCTGCGATTTTGATGACCTCTTCTGAGACGCCTCCCTCCGAGGGCCATACTCCTCTCGGGCGCACGCCGAAAACCTTTTCGTGCAGATTCAACCCACGTTGGAGTTGCTCACGCGCGTCCTCTGGATGCTGAAAGCGATTTTGAGGGAGCGGCAGTCCCAGCGTGGACGCGGCACCCGCATTCGTATCGCAGATGAGCGGCAAAATGGGATGGTAAAAAGGCGACGTGGAAATCTCGATGCGTCCCTGTTTCGCGGCGTCGGCGTGCGCCGGCAAGACTCTGTTGATCAGCTCGCGCTGGCGATCGATTACAAACTTTTGGTCTTCCAGCGAAAACCCCCGGCCTTTGCGAACTAGCTCCGCGACTTCTGGTTCTGAAAGAAAAAATTCGTCGAACCACGCGATTTGGGACAGCACCTGCAGGTCGGTGAAATCCTGGGCTTGAAAGTACGCTTCCGCGCGTTCGGGGGAGGATCCCGCACTCTGGAAACGGCCCCAGAGCTCCGCATATCGCGGATAGCGCCCAATCAGGTGTTCAGCATTCGCCTGAAACAGATACTGCAATGCAAAGCGCCGCTCGGCTGGCATGAGATCGGGCGCAGGACGAGCCCCCACGCGTAGGAATGGATCGTGAGCAGTTCCGGAGGCATAGTCCTGAATTTGGGCGATCAGCGAGGGAACCAGATTAAAAGTTTGGTGAACCTGGGGAAACTCCTCCAGCAGTTTCACCATCCCGTAGTAGTCTTTCAGTGCGTGCAGGCGCACCCAGGGTAGGCGGTACTCACCCGTGACCAGATCCTTGTAATAGGGCTGATGCTGGTGCCAGAGAACAACGACGCGAAGAACAGGCATCGACAGCGCGATTCCTAATTAGAATGAGTATGCAGTCTAGCATGTGAGAACATTCACCAGTCAGTCCAACCCATGACCACGAAAAACACGCTTGCCTCGCCAGTGCGTTACGACGTCAGCCTCTTTTCGCCTGACGATTTGTATTTGTTCAACGAGGGCCGAAACTATCGCGCCTACAACCAGCTTGGCGCGCACCTGGCTTCATTCAACGACGAACCAGGTACTTCATTCAGCGTATGGGCGCCGAATGCCCGCAAGGTCTCGGTTATGGGGAACTTCAACCAATGGAATAACAATTCGCACCCGTTGGAGTCGCGTGGCGCGTCCGGAATTTGGGAAGGGTTTATTCCCGGCCTGGGCAAAGGTTCGCTCTACAAGTTTCACATCGTCTCGCAGAAGCATGATTTTGTTACCGACAAAGCGGACCCATTCGGGGTCTACCACGAGGAGCCGCCGCGGACGGCATCTGTCGTTTGGGACTTGAATTATCAATGGTCGGATCGTGAATGGATGAACTCGCGAGCCGGTCGCCAAACGCTGCAATCGCCGATCTCGATTTATGAACTTCACCTCGGTTCCTGGATGCGCAACCCCGAGGAGGGCGATCGCTCGCTGACTTATCGCGAGCTTGCTCCGAAATTAGCCGACTACATCACGCGAATGAATTTCACGCATGTCGAGCTGCTGCCAATCATGGAGCATCCGTTTTATGCCTCATGGGGATACCAGACCACAGGATATTTCGCTCCCACGTCACGTTACGGCACCCCGCAGGATTTCATGTTCTTCGTGGATTATCTGCACCAGCGCGGGATCGGCGTAATCCTCGATTGGGTGCCGTCGCATTTTCCTTCCGATGCGCATGGGCTTGCCTACTTTGACGGGACGCATCTGTTCGAGCATGCGGACTGGCGCAGCGGATTTCATCCCGACTGGAACACATACATCTACAACTACGGCCGCAACGAGGTTCGCAGCTTTCTTATGTCCAGCGCGATGTTCTGGCTGGATAAGTATCACGTCGACGGCATACGGGTCGATGCGGTTGCGTCAATGCTCTACCTCGACTATTCGCGGCGGGAAGGTGAATGGATTCCTAACAAATTCGGTGGAAGGGAAAATTTGGACGCCATCGAATTTCTGCGTCAGATGAATCTGGAAGCTTACAAGGAATATCCGGGAATTCAGACCTATGCAGAGGAATCAACCGCGTGGCCTATGGTGTCTCGGCCAGTGTATCTTGGCGGGCTCGGCTTTGGGCTGAAGTGGGACATGGGTTGGATGCACGATACGCTGGCGTATTTTGCGCACGATCCCATTCATCGCGGATTTCACCACAATATGCTCACATTCCGGATGCTTTATGGGTTCACCGAAAACTTTGTGCTGCCGCTTTCGCATGATGAGGTTGTTCACGGCAAGGGTTCAATCGTCGGCAAAATGCCCGGGGACGAATGGCAGAAGTTCGCAAACTTGCGCCTGCTTTACGGGTACATGTTTGCGCAACCCGGCAAGAAGCTGCTCTTCATGGGAGATGAATTCGGGCAAGTGCGCGAGTGGGGCCATGACATGAGCCTGGAGTGGCACGTATTGCAATATCCCGTCCACTCCGGCGTACAGAAGTGGGTTGAGCAACTGAACCGGGCTTATCGCAACGAACCCGCGCTGCATGAGCTCGACAATGACCCCGCGGGATTCGAGTGGGTGGACGCCAATGATACCGCCGCCAGCGTGATCTCCCTGCTGCGCAAAGGCAAAAAGCCAGAAGAGACAATTTTGGTGGTCTGCAATTTCACTCCGGTTCCTCGGGACAATTACCGCATCGGAGTTCCATACGATGGCTTCTGGCGGGAAATTCTCAACAGTGATGCTGCGGAATACGCTGGCAGCGGGGTCGGCAATCTCGGCGGCAAACAAGCGGAGGAAAAGCCCACCCACGGGCGGCCGTATTCAATTTCGCTGACCCTTCCGCCACTCGGCGCCTTGTTTTTCAAACGCGGATCATAAATTAGCAGTCTCTGGTTTTCCTTCGTGTATCTTTGTGTCCTTCGTGGTTTCTGCTTTTGAAGGAAACGCAACAACCACAAAGGACACGAAGTTTCACGAAGGAAACGCCAACACCAGACCCCACAAAATTGCTACTCTAACTTCATGCCCACCACCGGAGAACGATTCGAACGCGCTGTTGCCATCATGGGTAAATTGCGCGCTCCGGGCGGATGCCCATGGGACCGCGAGCAGACCTTCGACTCGATCAAGCCCTATACGTTGGAAGAGACTTATGAGGTTCTCGAAGCCATCGACAATCGCGATTGGGACGAACTGCTCGGAGAACTTGGCGACCTGCTGTTACAGGTGCTCTTCTACTCGCAAATGGCAGCGGAAGATAAGCGGTTCTCGATTGATGAAGTTCTTGATCGCCTTTCAAATAAGCTTGTCGATCGCCACCCGCATGTCTTTGGCAATGTGACTGCCGAGACTTCCGCCGACGTTCTTCGTAATTGGGAAGCCCTCAAAGCCGAAGAAAAGAAGAAACGCCTGGAAGCTGGTGGCGGGAAAGCGGCGCAACTTCAGAATCCGGAATCAGTACTCGCGGGCGTTTCGTCAGCCATGCCGGCTCTTCTAGAAGCTCACAAACTCAGCTCGAGGGCGGCGCATGTTGGCTTTGACTGGCCTGAAATTGGTGGTTTGTTCGAGAAGTTGGAAGAAGAAACGACGGAACTGAAGGACGAACTGAAGCATCTTCCCGGGCCTATTCAGCCCAAGGGCAGGGGCGTAGCGGGATCGGGCAAACCGCAGGTTCCGGAAGAACTCCGCCATCGACTCGAAGAAGAAGTCGGTGATTTGTTTTTTGTATTGGTAAATATCGCGCGCTATCTTTCGCTCGATCCTGAGTCGGCGTTGAAGAAGACCAACCGCAAATTCAAGCGCCGCTTTCAGTGGATGGAAGAGCAGCTGAGCGCGTCCGGCCGTAGGCCCCAACAGGCGACCGTGGACGAACTGGATTCGTTGTGGCGGCGGGCCAAAGAGCAGGAGCAATCATCCACCCCCGATACCACTCCCAGTTTCAAGCGCCAATGAAAATCGAAGCCGTCACTCTCCGCGAGCTTCACATGCCGCTGAAGCATTTTTTTGAAACCAGCTTCGGCCGAACCGAAAATCGCCGCGTCCTTCTGATTACCGCCCACTGCGAAGGCCTCGAAGGCTGGGCCGAGTGCGTTGCCGGAGAAGGCCCGTTCTTCAGCTCTGAATGGGTTGAGACAGCATGGGCGACGACTCGCGAGTTTCTCGCGCCTTTGCTAATCGGCCAAAACATTGAGTGGGCCAAAGATAGCGCTGCGCTGATGGCTCGTGTTCGCGGCCACAATATGGCTAAGGCTGCGCTGGAGAATGCCCTGTGGGACGCCGAGGCCAAAGCCAAAGGCCAGCCCTTATGGAAGCTGCTGGGAGGCACTCGCAGCGAAATCGATTGCGGGGTGTCCATTGGCATTCAGAACTCGCACGAGCAGTTGCTTGAAAAAATCGAGACCGAGCTGGTGGCCGGTTATCAGCGGATCAAAGTAAAAGTAAAGCCCGGATGGGACGTTGACGTACTTGGAAAAATTCGCAATCGCTGGCCGCAAATTCTGCTGAGTTGCGACGCGAATTCGGCGTACAGGCCATCGGACCTCGACCATCTAAAAAAGTTCGATGAATTCGGGTTGTTGATGATTGAGCAGCCACTCTGGCACGACGACATTCTCTATCACGCAAAACTTCAGCGGGAACTGAAGACAGCGCTTTGCCTTGACGAATCCGTTCATCACGCTCGCGATGCCGCAACGGCGATCGAACTTGGCGCCTGCCGCATCATCAACATAAAAGTTGGCCGTGTAGGTGGTTTCAGCGAAGCCGTTGCGGTTCACGAGGTCTGCGAGCGCAACAAAATCCCTGTCTGGTGCGGGGGAATGCTTGAGACCGGCATTGGACGCGCGCACAACATAGCGCTCTCAACTTTGCCGAATTTCCAGCTTCCGGGAGACGTCTCCGCCTCTCAACGCTATTGGGAAGAAGACATTGTCGAACCTGAAATCGAAGTGACGAAACGCGGGACGATTCTGGTCAGTAAAGCGGTGGGTACGGGATATGCCCCCAGGAAGGACCTAATCAACAAGCTTACGATTAGAAAGGAAGTGGTTCGCAACCGCGCCGCAACGGTCTAGCGATCGCAGCAAAGCGTGCTTGTCGCTGGAACCTTAGCTTGAGCGCGGTTCTGATTTTGAGCGCCGCCGCTTAATTTCCCGCTCTGCCGACCGGCCTCGACTGCTCTAGCAGCAGAGGAGTTTTCTGCCGCTTCCTTCTTGAGAAGCTCCACGCCTTGTGCGAAAGTCAAATTGCTCGGAACGGAATGAAAATCGGAGAAGGTGTCGCTCGAGTGGATTGCCAGCTTTTTAACGAACAGGACTTTGCCGGTGAACGAAAGTTCCATGTGGGTCACTTCCCATTGGTGGTTGCCCACATCTGCCTGCTGCACTACAAACCGCCCACCGGGATCCAGATGGCCCAAAATTCCCCAGCCAAATGCAACTTCTTTCAGTAGGGTACCGTTGATTTCTGCGATGCGGTCCTGCGCACTATCGATCAAGAGATCACCGCGCATTCCGGTCAACACTTGTTCCACATGCGATGGAGGATTGTAGTTGGGATTAGGGCGGAATTTTAGCCGGAGCAGCTCGTCCCCCGGGCCTCCTAGACCCTCGCGGGATTGCTCGGTTCCATCAGGTTCATACAAGAAGGCATCCGGCAATGCTGCCAGAATTCGCAGCGTGTGCTCAGCGTCTTCCTTTTCCTGCTTTTTTTTCTTGCGCAGTTCCTGCGGGCTCTGAACGTAAGCCGCCAGCCGGGCCTCCTCATCGTGCCGCTGCTGGGGAGTTAGCGGATGCCCATTTTCCATGACCAGTAGGCCTGCCGTTGCGTCGTTAGTTTCAACCATCAGCTTGGTTTGGGAAAGCTGCGGCGTCTTCTTCTCATCTTTGAACATGAAATGCAAACCAGGACCTTGGTTGCACGAGATCTCATTGTGAACCGCCCGCCTAACGATCTCAGCGGGCGGAAGTTTGGCAGAGTCGTCTGCGGCGAGCGCGCGAGGCGTACAAAGTGCGCAAAACAGCGCGGCTACCAGGCACATCGCGTATTGAGGGGCGGCGCACATAGAGTTCCTCAATCTGTTAGAGGAGAACCATAGCTCCAGTGTTGTCTGAACGCAAATACTCTACGGCCACACGCTGAGCAGTGTCGACCATTCAAAACCGAAATTAGTTATCACTCCGTGCCCAGTTCGAATGATTTACAATCCTAGTTCGCCACTGAAGGGGGTCGTGATATGGCTGGTTCCGAGAATTTTGCTCACATAGGCAGGTCGGTTTTCATCCGTGGAGACGTTTCCGGTAGCGAGGATATCTACGTCGATGGCCAAGTGGAAGGCACTATCCAGCTGAGTGGAAATAGCTTAACGGTCGGTCCCAATGGCCGCATTCGCGCGAATATCACCGCGAAGAACGTGATGGTAAGTGGCTCGGTGGAGGGCAATATTGAAGCCGGTGAGCGCACTGATATGCGAAAGAGCGCGGTGGTCAAAGGAGACGTTCGGACCCGCCGGATCGCGATTGAAGAGGGTGCTTTCTTCACCGGCAAGCTGGAGATTCTCGGAGAAATTAAAGTACAACCCGCTCCGGGCGCGGTGGCGGCTGCAGCTTCGTCTGCCCCTTCCCATTCGAAGCCTCTTACCTCTGAGCAAAGCAAGTAATCTGGCCCGCGGAACGCCTGTCGGGTTATATTGAGCGACGGGGTTAGATATAGGGACATGGGTCTGAGCTCCGGCCGTCCGCGCGACCTACTCTGCAATTATGAAATTTTTCCGCAACACGCCGGCGGTGTCGCCGGAACCTAAACCGCAGGAGCGACTCTCCCGGCGATCGAGCGCCATGGCAGAGATTTCGCGAGTGCTTAAGTCAGAAGAAACGTTATGCGTGCTCGATATTGGCGCTACTTCAGCCAGCAACATCCGCTTCTTTACCGAGCGCGGTCACCGCATCTATAGTCAGGATTTGCTCGAAGCTTCGACGGATTCAGCCTTAGTTATCAGCAATGAGCAAGGCCTTCCCACGCTCGATAGCAAGAAATTTCTGGAAGAAAACTTGGCGTATCCCAACACCCATTTCGATCTTGTCTTCTGTTGGAATTTGGCCGACTACATGGATGAGAGTCTGGTTAAGCCGGTGATCGGCCGGTTGTGGTCAGTAATGAAACCGGGCGCAATGCTCGTCGCATTCTTTCACACGCGCGAAGCAGGGCCCGACGCACCGTACTACCGTTATCACATAACGGGTAGCGATACGCTCGAAATGCACGCCTTAAACGTTAAGCCGGGAACGCGCAAGGAGCGCTCATCCGCCAGAAATTTTGCTCTGCAGCGTGTGTTCAACAACCGCCACATCGAAAACCTTTTTCGCGACTTTGGTTCAATCAAGTTTTTTCTTTCGCGAGATAACGTCCGCGAAGTCCTGGTCGTGAGATAGCTTCTGCCCGCCAGGGCTTGGCGCCCCGCTGGCACCCAAGTAGTCGATGCGATCGGAATCTCGGAATCAGCGTGTGAGTTTTACCATCCGTCTGGCGAGGTAAGGCGTTCGTGAGGCGATCGAAAACATTGGCCGGCGAACGATTCGAGGCCAACGCAGCAACCCGCGAAGCATAGAAGATACCGTGAAAACGTGGCTTAAGCGCTCTCGGTACTTGCTGCGATAAAGAGCCGCCGCTTGCTCTAGCGAACCCTCTCCCCGGAAAAAAGAATGCAGGCATTCGGCTGCGAGTACGCCGCTGCGTAAGGCCAGAGAGATACCATCGCCGACGAAGGGATCGACAAAGGTTGCCGCGTCTCCGATCTGGAGCATTGCTCCCTGCATGGGCTCGGGGTCGTGGAATACAAGCGGCGAAGTGCTGACCGGTTCCGTGAGGGACGCCCAAGAGCGGCTTCGCTCAAATAACAGCGGATGCTGCTTAAGCACATCCGACATAGTGTTCGCTACATCTGCGCGCACCATGGCGCATGCATTGATGCGGGTTCCGAAGCCGTTATCCGCCGCACCGACCGGTTGCGCGCCGCAATATCCGCCTTCAAAAAAGTACAAGTCAACCGAAGGGGAAGCTGCTGGCTCGTGGTAGTGCGTTTTGATTCCGATCCATTTTCGTTTCTCATTTCGAGCGCGCACCGCTGGACTGGTAAAGCTCGACCATCGACCGCTGGCATTCATCAGCGCACTTGCTTCGAAAACTTGATTGTCCGCGACGATTCGAAATGGTCCGTCTCCCTCCACCGATCGAACCGTGGTCTCCGCGCAGCATTCAATTGCGCTTGCCATGCAGGTATCCCACAATGCGGAATCGAGATCGAATCGCGCAATGCTGGCCGCGGGAGGATCGATCCCGGTCCGCAAAGTTGTGCCATCAACGAAGATTCGCGTTTTAGAAATACGGGGCGCATCCACTATCAAGTGCTGGAAGTCAGACGCAAGTAGCTCAGCCAGCAACCCCAGTGATTCGGCGGAAACGAATTCTCCACACACCTTGTGCCGCGGAAAACGGCTTCGTTCGACCAACAGCACACGGGCGCCTCTTCCTGCAGCGGCAATGGCCGCCGCGCACCCGGCAGGGCCACCACCAATAATTGCCAGATCGAAAATCATGATGAGGTATCCGAAGTGCCGGGAGCGGTCTTCCACGCCACCACCCCCATTCGAAACAAAAAATGTGTGTGCGCTTCAACCTTTGCCGCTCCTGCTCTGCGGAAAAATTCGGTCATTTCTTCAACCGTGTATGCCTGCTTTACGGAAGCAGGTGCGTCATTCCGCGTAATTCGGCTGCGATAAATCGGTACGCCCGCATAGGCCAGGGCCAGATGAATTGGATGCCGTACCAGGTCATTGACCAAAACAGCGATTCGCGAAACCCGCAGTGACTCACGGGCAAATTCCACCACTTCCTCCGGCGAAAGGTGGTGAAGGAATAATGAACATGAAACCAGGTCGAATGCAAAATCTGAAAATGGCACGCTTAATACATCGGCTGCGATCTTTTTGGCAGTGCCGTTTTGTGGCAGATGAGACGGCGCGCGATCCAGCAACGTGACGTCTAGCTTTAGTCCCTCGCGGCACAGTTGCCGGCTTGCTTGCATTGGAACGAACCCCGTTCCTGCAGCTACCTCCAGCAGAGAAAACTCCATCCGTCCAGTTTTGCGAGCGACTGTCTGGATGAGATCACGCGTGGTGGCCACGCCCCCCAGGCGTTGATTGAAAGATCGTAAATCGCGGAGCGCTCCCGCCACTTCCTTGGCAGTGCCGGAATCGGTGTCTAGCAGTTCGGGCGTAGGCCGCCGTTTCATTTCGAGGATTTTAGCGGATCGGTGCGGTTAGGATTGTCACCCCGCCATCACTACAAGTGAACACAACGTTCATGAAACCTCAGCCAATTCTTCTTCCAGCAACTGCTTGTTATAGAGTTCGCTGTAATATCCATTTCGGCTGATCAGTTCGTCGTGTGTCCCAAGCTCTACAATGCGGCCGCCGTGGAGCACGGCAATTCGGTCCGCATTTCGGACGGTAGAAACCCGGTGTGAGATGAAAATTGTGGTCCTGCCCTGCATCATTTCACGTAGGTGGTTCAGGATCTTGTCTTCCGTCTGCGTATCTACGCTGGAGAGAGCGTCGTCCAGCACCAGAATGCGAGGGTTTCGAATCAGGGCACGCGCAATTGCGGTGCGCTGTTTCTGACCTCCGGAAAGCGTAATGCCGCGTTCCCCGACGATAGTTTTGTAGTGTTCGGGGAAGCCGTCGATCTCACTGGCAATGCTGGCCGCTTCAGCCGCCCACCGCACATCTTGGTCACTCGCGTCCGGCACTCCGAACGCAATGTTCTCGCGGATGGTTTCCCCGAACAGAAAAGTTTCCTGCGGAACAAATCCGATATTGCGTCGAAGCATCGCCAGCGGATATTCGGTGACAGGCTTGTTATCGATCAGCACAGATCCAGCTCCAGAATCGTAGATTCTGGGGATTAGGCTGACCATGGTCGTCTTGCCGGAGCCGGTGGGACCGACGATGGCTAGGCTGCTCCCAGCAGGAATACGCAAATTGATATCGTGCAGCACTGGAGTTCCATCGTACGAAAAATTCAAATTGCGAAACTCAATGTCCCCTGCGAAATGTTCTTCGGAAGGCCGCACCGGCATATCCGGAGCATCCGCGATCTCCGGTTTTTCCAACATCAATTGATGAATTCTTCCAAGTGACGCCGTTCCACGCTGGAAGATATTAATCACCCAGCCCAGCGCGATCACCGGCCAGGTAAGCTGCACCATGAAGGTGTTAAAGGCAGTAAACTGCCCGACGGTCATGCGGCCCAGAAGAACTTCACGTCCTCCGAGCCACAGCACCAGAACGATGGCTAGGCCGAGCATGGTTTCGAGTGTCGGCCATAGCATACCCATCAGGCGAACTAGGGTCAGGCTGCGGGCAATGTACTCGCGGTTGGCGGTCTCGAAACTTGCAATCTCAGCTTCTTCCTGCGCATAGGCACGGATGATGCGCACGCCGGAGAAATTCTCTTGCGCGCGGGCGGAAATCTCCGAAAACATTGCCTGGATACGTTCAAAACGTTCGTGGATTTGCCGCCCGAAGTACTGGATGACGATGCTGACGATCGGTAGCGGCAGGAAAGCGTAGAACGTAAGCCGATGACTGATGTGCAACATGAACCCCAGCGCAAACGCCGTAAACACGATGGTGTTGGCCGTGTACATGAAGCCGGGGCCGAGCAGCATCCGGACCGCATTCAGATCATTGGTCGCTTTGGCCATGATGTCGCCCGTGCGCGTCCGCTGATAAAAGCTGTGGGAGAGACCTTCCAAGTGACGGAACAGATCGTTACGAAGATCGAACTCGATTTCTCGCGACACACCGATGAGGCCCCAGCGGATCAGGAATTGGAAAATCGCTTTGGTTCCGGAGACGAGTAGAAGCAGGACAGCCAGTGTTCCGATCTTATGCATCGACACTCCGGCGTGCCGCATGTCGTCGATTGCCCGGCCCACAATAGGCGGAACCAATACCCAGGCTGCGTTCATCAACAAAACGAAGATTCCTCCCCAGATGTAACTACGGCGGTATTTCTTGAGGTATGGGCGAAGGGGAAGGAGGCTTTTCGGGAACATAGGCTGCTAAATGCGATTCTAGCAGTAGGAAAGCAGGGTAGGTGCCGTTAGAGGAGACGCTGAAATCTGAGGACTAGCTCCGCGGTCCCTCGGGCCGCCGACTTTGGGAGGCAGAAGGGACGGATCCCTCACGAAAGGTGGCGCCGTAAGCAAGCGCAAGCAATAGCAGCCATAATGCGAGAAATCCCCAGTTGGAATGGCTCAGGAAGGAAATTACGTTGTCAAAATTCATCACTTGCTCCACAGACTATCGATGTACACCCCTGAAGGAGCCCGCAAGCATTATGCTCCAAAGATTACGCTTGGGCACAGTGAAACGGGAATTTTCCGGTTGCCTCTTTGTATTCCCTTATGACCCGGTGGACCGCGCCAAGTTTTTGTTCGGGACTAAACTGACCGCCCACAAGCTCCTATTCGATACGGCCTAACCAATATTCCACGGCTGCGTCAATTCCGGACCCGATTCCTTCCGCAATCATGCTGACCAACTCAACCTGGGTTGTCGTGCTTGCCAATGTACTCTCCTCCTTCTAACCTCCGCAATGCCATGTCTTTTGAACACCGTTCGCTTCAGCCGGCGGGCGGATTTCCTGCACGGAAATCCGCCCGTGACGCTCGCAATCGTGATTCGCTGAGTCCAATTACTGGTATCAGGCTACTGCTGATTCGGGGCGGCTTGCTCCTGCTTCTGCATGTGTTGCTGCATGCGCTGCTCGTGTTGGGTAATCAACTCCGCCACTTTGGCTTTCTGATCGGAGCTCAACAACTGGTAAATTTGAGACGCCATTTTTGCGTGCTCAACCTCGAGTTGCATGTGAGTCTGCGACTCCTGCTGAGCAATCGCAGCCGCCTTGGCTGTTTCAAAGCTTCCGCTGGTGACTAGCTGGATCATCTGCTGATGTGCTGCATGTTCCTGCTGCTTCAGCGGCTTCATGGTGGGTTTCTCGGCCTGGAAAATCTGCTTGACCTGTGACTTCTGATCATCCGTGAGATTCAATTGATGGAGCATTTGTTCAAACCCGCCCATATCCCCGTGATGATGATGCATTGCTCCAGCAGCCCCGCCCTGCGCGAGCGCGATGCCAGCGCCAAGGGTGAGCACTGCTGCTATTGCGGTACCTATTAATTTCATGGATTTCACGTGTTCCTCCTGGTGTGCAGAAACATTTATGCCCTGCGTAGAATAGAAACACGGATGACGCCGATTCGGCCGTAAAGAGTGAGTCAAACCGAGTAAATCTTTGTAACCAAAAGGTTGCGGGCTTTGACGAATCTTTACCGGCGACTTCGAATCGAACTAATAGAATGAAGAACGTGGACCGCATTCTGGTCATCGATGATGATGTTGAACTTTGCTCGCTGGTGAGCGAGTATCTGCGTCCCGAAGGTTTTCACGTTGAGGCGGTACACGACGGAAAAGCTGGCCTTACGCGCGCTGTATCTGGCGATCATCTTTTGGTCGTGCTCGATGTGATGCTTCCGGGCCTGAATGGTTTTGACGTGCTGCGCCGAATCCGGGACGGGTCGCGCATCCCAGTGCTATTGCTGACGGCGCGCGGCGAAGATGTTGACCGAATTGTCGGGCTGGAGATCGGCGCTGACGACTATCTTCCGAAGCCCTTCAATCCGCGCGAACTGGTAGCTCGGATCCGCGCAATCTTGCGCCGCTCACGCAAGGGCAAGGAACAGGACGTGCCCGAGGTGATCCATGTGGGTGATGTGGAATTGGATCCTGCGACTCGCTCTGTCCTCCATCGCGGAAAGCCGGTTGATCTGACTTCGGTCGAGTTTGCGCTGCTGCAAGTTCTGCTGCGCGAGGCAGGACGCGTGGTCACTCGTGAGGCGTTGGTTGATGAAGTTTTGGGCCGAAAGTTCTCTCCATTCGATCGCAGCATAGATATGCACGTGAGCAAGGTGCGCAAGAAGCTCGGCGACTCGGATACGGGAGACCACATCAAGACCGTGAGGGGCACGGGTTACATTTTTGCGTTAACGAGGCCGAAGGCGAAGAACGCAACTCGATGAAAAGCTTATTTTTTAAGATTTTTATTTCGTTCTGGCTGGTGGTGGCGCTGTTCGTGGTTGTGGCCATTCTTGTCACTGTTGCGATGCGTCCGACTCGGCAGGTTTCGGCAATCGAAGCGCAGCAATCGAAGATTCTTAGTGAAGCGGTATCAATATACGAGGCGGGTGGTCCCGATCGACTCCGCGACTATTTGCGCAATATTCGTGATAAGCAGCATCTTCGCGCCGCGCTGTTCAGGGATGGTGAAGGTGTGGCCGGGCATCCGTTGCCCCCCTGGTTCGTCGAAGTTGCGAAGGGCCAGCGGCATACGATGGATACTATTCTCGGCCGCTTAAACCCGCATTTCCAGATGTTGCGCGTGTCAATGACAGGATCCGATGGCCACAACTACATGTTGGTGACCGAACTTCCTCCCGGCCAGGGTGCGTTGTTTGGACCCAATGGTGTACCAGGGCTCGGAATTCTCATTGCGGTGCTGACATCGGGTCTGGTCTGCTACCTGCTTGCTAAGTTTCTTACATCTCCGGTTCTTCGTCTGCGCAAGGCGGCGCAGAAATTGGCCTCGGGCGACCTCTCTACGCGGGTGGGCGCGCCCTCTTCACCCGGCGGCGATGAGGTATCTCAGTTGCTCCGGGACTTCGATCTGATGGCGGAGCAGATTGAGAAGTTGGTCAACGCGCAATCCCGCCTGTTAAAGGATATTTCGCACGAGCTTCGCTCACCACTTGCGCGCCTGAGTGTTGCGCTTGAGTTGGCTCGGCAGCGTACGGGGCCGGAGGGCCAGAGCATTCTCGATCGCATCAGCCTGGAGTCTAACCGCATGAATGAGCTGATCGGGAGCCTGACAACTATTGCGCGATTGGAAAGTGGCGCCGGTAGTATCCGCAAGCAGCCAGTCCATTTGGAAGACCTGGTTCAGGAAGTCGCACGCGATGCCGCATTCGAAGCCCAAACGCGGAACACTCAGGTGGAGTGCGAGATTCTAGATGAACTTCCGGTCAGCGGTGATCCTGCCCTTTTGCGCAGCGCGATCGAGAACGTGGTCCGCAATGCGACCCGTTACACGCGTGAGGGCACGGCTGTAGTGATCCGCGCGGAAAAGAAAAAATCCGGAAATATCGAGGAGGCCTATATTCAGGTCAGTGACTCCGGTCCGGGAGTCTCCGAAGGGGAACTAGACAAGATTTTTAAGCCTTTCTACCGCATTGATGACGCCCGCGAGCGCTCGACGGGAGGTGTAGGGCTGGGACTGGCGATCACAGACCAGGCCATCAGGCTGCACGGCGGCTCAGTACGTGCATCCAACTCACCTGAGGGTGGGCTTCTGGTGGAGATGCGTATTCCTTTGCAGTTTGTTCCGGGACTGCGGGATCAGCGGACTCCGGTTGCCGCCAGCGGAACTTCGTAATCCGAGGTTCCCACGGCGGTTTGCTCTTTTCTGCCCATTCCTGATACACAATTGAATACTCAGGTTTCGAAGTTTCAAGGTTTCAAATGTTTTCGTGCTTCCTGGTTCGTCGGGCGGAGACCTGCGATCAGGCTCTGTGAACAGCTGTGTCGTAAATGCCGCCCTGACTGTCGGCAAGGTTTGACTCAGTTAACCTCGAACCTTGCAAAGTTGACACCTTGAAACTTTGAAACTTCGCAGCGTTGAAACCTTTCTTCCCGAGGAACAAGAATGCATATGAAGTCTCGTTGGGGGCTGATCGTGTTTGTTGTGGCCGCAATTTTTGTGTGGAATAGCTGCATTGGTTCGAACAGCGCACCGGCCAACACCAGTTTTATGTGGGTAGCCACGCAAGGCGACCAGATGGTACGGGCTTACACGATAAGCCAGACTAACGGCTCAATTAATCCAATCGGGACCAACGGGACTCCGGTCGCCACCGGTCTGCAACCAACTGCCATGACCATCACCCCGGACGGTAGGACGATGTTCATCGTAAATGCCGTGGGAACAGTTACGAATCCCGCCGGAACCGTTACCGCCTACACTATTAAGGCCGATGGCACTCTGGCAGGTTCCGCTAATGGCGTAAACGCTGGACAGACTCCTGTCGCATTAGCTGTGGATCCTGCCGGCAAGTTCCTTTTTGTGGCCAACCAGGGGACGTCAAGCGATGTGACCTCCGGAACGATATCGGTCTTTTCGGTTTCGGGCACAAGCCTGAGTCCGCCGGTGAACTTTCCAACCGAATTACCGTCTGACGTGAGCGGCTCCGGTCCCAGTGCTGTGGCAGTTTCTCCTGCCGGCAACTTCCTTTATGTGGCTAACCAGTTCAGCAATACCGTGCAAAGTTATTCTTTCGACGCCTCGGGAGCCCTCACTCGGATAGGCACCTACGCGGTGGGCACGAACCCCAGCGGCCTTGCCTTCTCCCGTTGTGCCGGAATCACCTCAGCTACAGTCAATAATTCCTGCACCGTGGCGGACGACAATAATCTCTTCGTCTCCAACTCAGGTTCAAACAACATCAGCATCTTCTCAGCATGCATTCAAGTTTCGGCAACGTGCGGCGCTCCCGACGGCACCTTGACTGAACTTTCGTCTGGCTCGCCTGTGGCTGCCGGAGTTGGCCCAGCCACCATACTTGTAGACCGCACATCGGACTATGTTTATGCAGTCGATCGTGGGTCAAACCAGGTTTCGGAATATCAATACAGCCCTGCAACCGGCGTTCTGACCCCGCTTGGCGCAACAGTCTCAGGCGGCGCGTCAGTTTTTTCCGGCGGGATCACAGCAAACCTCGCGAACAATTCAACTACATTCAATTGGATTGTTATCACCAACAATGGTTCCTCCAGCGTGTCTCCTTTCAAAGTTCCGGCGACCGGCAAATTGATTGCCCTCACCTCGGGCCAGTTTGCGGTACAAGGGCAGCCTTCAGCGATCCTGCTCCACTGAAATAATTCGGAATTGTGCTGATCTGAAAGGATGATCTGAACAGAGATCGATGAGCCAGTTCCTGCCATTTGCTATCGTCGTACTTATGAGCACGCTGGCAGTTTCGCAGAGCCTTACTCCGCCAAGAGCAGTAACCGACCCCAAGCAGATCACCGCAAAACCAGATGCCAATGTCGAGCAGGGCGAGGAAAGTCTCTCGCTCGAGCGCCTGTACATGACGCGGCAGATCGGTGGTTCAGCCTGGTCGCCGGATGGCAAGATAATCGTCTTTGTTTCGAACATCACCGGCCGAAATAATCTTTGGCTGGTGCCAGCTGAAGGCGGCTGGCCGACGCAGCTTACCGTGAGCGACCAGCGGCAAACGCACCCTGCGTGGTCGCCGGATGGCAAATGGATCGCATATCAGTCTGACTACAACGGCGACGAGCAATGGGACATCTTCTTTGTCTCGCCGAAGACCGGGCAAGTAGTAAATGTGACTAAGACGCGTGAAGTGTCAGAAGAGAATCCGGTTTGGTCCCTGGATGGGCGATATCTCGCCTACATGGTGAAGCCGAAAACGTCATCGGTTTACGAGATCGACGTGTTCGATACCGTGTTGCGCGAAGTGAAGCACACTACCACCCATACGCCGGCCGACAAGCTGAATACGAATCCGATCTGGTCGAAGGACGGGAAGTTTATCGCCTACACTCAGGAAGAAGCGAAAGGGACAAACTCGAATATCTTTGTTGCGGACGTGGCCACCGGAAATGCCACGCTGGTAACGCCGCACGAGGGCGAAAAACTTTATGCGGCAAATGATTTTTCACCTGATGGCAAAACGCTGTTAGTTACGGCTAATGCCGTGAACGGATATCAGAACGCCGGTCTGCTCCATATTGCGACGAAGAAGATCACATGGCTAACTCAAGAAAAATGGGAAGTCGACGGCGGAAACTTTTCTCCTGATGGCAAAAGCGTCACTTTCCGTGCCAACGTAGATGGTCATGCCGACCTCTACCTGCACGATATTGCGACAGAAAAGACGACCGAGTTGCCGCTCAAGAAAGGCGTGAACTCATTCGGCGGCGCTGAATCGGCTTTTTCGCGCGATGGTAAGAAACTGCTCTACTACCACAACGGTGCCAATGCTCCCAGTGATGTTTCGACGTACGACATTGCCGCTAGAAAAACGACACAAGTGACGCACTCACTGATGGCGGGAGTCCCCGCCGAGCACATGGTTGAGCCGGTTCTGGTGCACTATCCGAGCCGCGACGGCAAGTGGACGATATCTGCATTAGTTTACGTGACCCGCAACATGCAGCGCAACGCGCAGAACGCGGCTATCGTTTACATTCATGGCGGCCCAAAGTCGCAGAGCATGGATTCATTCAACCGCTTCATCCAGCACATCGTGAACCAGGGATACATGGTGATCGCTCCGAACTATCGCGGAGGCACAGGATACGGAAAAGCATTTGAGGATGCGAATCTGTTCGATATGGGTGGAGGCGACTTGCAAGATGTTCTCGCCGCCGCCGACTTCCTGAAGCAGACTGGCTATCCGGATCCCCAAAAGATTATCGCGATGGGCGGAAGTTATGGTGGCTACATGACCATGATGGCGGTGACCAAAGCGCCTGACATCTGGGCTGCAGGCGTGCCGATTGTGCCGTTCGTGAACTGGTTCACGGAAATTCAGAACGAGGATCCCGTGCTGCAACAGTCGGACCGTGCGACCATGGGCGATCCGGAAAAGAACCCGGACTTTTTCCGTGATCGCTCACCGTTCTTTTTTGTGGGCCAGATCAAGGCACCGCTACTCCTGCTAGCTGGCGGACATGATCCGCGCTGCCCGAAAGAACAGACAATTCAAGTGGTGGACGCGGTGAAGAAACATGGGGGAGTTGCCGACTACAAGATTTACGAAAATGAAGGCCACGGCTTCGCCAAGGTCGAAAACCAAATCGACGCCTACCAACGCGTCACCAACTTCCTCAAAGCCCACGTCCCTCCGGCGGATTGCGGCTGCAAGCTGGAGTAAATGATTAACTCCGGGTTTGCGTGGCAAATCCGGATAGAGCCATTTAATTCCGGATGGATTACTCGGCCCGAAAAAAACCATTTCATCCCGAACCGCTCTATCGTTGAGGAGTCTGCTGTTTGTCCGCGAGAATTGCACGCGTCAGGCCCGGGATCGTGTACTCCGAAGCTTCCACGTGCACCGGCAGCCCAAACTCCCGCAGGGTTGCTGAGGTAACCGGGCCGATTGAGGCGAACCGGATTCCATCCAATGTGATGCGGGGCGGACGCCTCCAACCGCCTAACAGTTCGACAAAATTCCTTACCGTCGAAGAACTTGTGAACGTCACCATATGGGGCCTTCGCTCGGGGTCCTTCATTAGTGCATGTAGTTTTTTCTTCGATCCGGCCGGCACCACGGTCTCGTAGGCTTCAATTACATCTACTCTAGCGCCCATCTTCCGGAGTTCCCGCGGGATCACGTCCCTCGCAAGTTTGGCCCGTGCTAGAAGCATCCTCGTGCCATTCACTTTTCCGCGCAAGCTGTCTACAACCGATTCCGCAATATATTGCGGCGGCACCACGGACACTTTCATTCCAACTGATTCAGCTGCTTTGCACGTTGATGGTCCAATAGTTGCAATTCGCAAATGAGCCAATTCCTTTGCGGAAATTTGAGACCGCTTCATGCGGATAGCCAATGCCTCAACGCCATTCACGCTCGTCAGGATCAGCCATTCGTAGTCAGCGATGTGCTTGAGCGCGGTGTCGAGTGGTTTGTAAGAACGGGGCGGTCGAATTTCGATAAATGGGATTTCGATGACGGCGGCACCCAAAGCTTTCAGTCCTGCTGATAACTTGCTGGCCTGATGGCGTGCCCGTCCGACTAGCACGCGAACTCCTGCAAGGGGCTGGAGTAAGGCCTTCATGGTTGCTGGGGTACGGCAATTTGCCTTCCGTAAACCGCTTCGAGAATCGACGCGCCGCCTCGATTTAGGAGAGCCTGAGCGACGGAACTACCTAGTTTTTGTGAATCGGTACCAGAGGCCGATTCTCTGAGCACCGAGCTCCCATCCGGACTCGCGACGACGGCTTCTAAATGCAAAGTTCCACCGCTGAGTTTCGCATTTGCCCCGATCGGCACCTGGCATCCTCCGCCGAGTTTTTTCAGCAGCGTGCGCTCGCACTCAGTCTCGGATCGCGCAGCTGCATCATTTAAGAATTCAAGTGCCATGCGCACATCCTCGTCTCCCGCACGAGTCTCTATTGCCAGAGCGCCTTGTCCCGCTGCCGGACACATCAAGGCAATCGGCAGAACTTGCCGAACCAGCTCGGTTTTGCTGAGGCGCCGCAGTCCTGAAAGAGCAAGAATGATAGCGTCGTATTCTCCCGATTCTAGCTTCCGCAAACGGGTATCAACATTTCCGCGAAGAGGATGAATTTCCAAGTCTGGCCGTAGCGCCCGGAGCTGCGCCTCGCGCCGCAAGCTGCTGGTCCCGACGCGGGCATTGCGCGGCAATTGCTCGATATCAGAATATTTTGCGGAGCAGAGCGCATCGCGAGGATCTTCACGCGGGGGAATGGCTGCAATTTCAAATTGTTCCGAAAGCTCAGTTGGCAAATCTTTCAGACTGTGCACCGCAAGATCAATCTGTTCCGCTGCAAGCGCTTCTTCGATTTCTTTGGTGAACATGCCCTTAGCCCCGACTTTTGCCAGAGCTACATCGGTGATCTTGTCCCCAGTGGTGTGAATGATTTGAATTTCGACTTCATGTCTGCTCTCACGCAATTGGTCGCCAATGTATTTTGCTTGCCAGAGAGCTAACTGTGATCCGCGCGAGCCGATTCGCAACCGCAATTATCGACTCCTTGATCCGGAACCCACCTCGGCCTTCGAGGACGATTTGTCCTCGAGCGAAGATTTGTCTTGCAGGTTGAAAAGTTTCTTGAATGCCTCGACCAGCGTCGTCACCTCAGGACCTGCAGCGGCTGACTTCAGCCGCGTAATCGGCGCGTGAAGAATCTTGTTTACGATTCCGTGTGTAAGAATTTCAAGCGCCTGTTCTTGCTCCGGAGACAGGTGGCCAAGCCGCCCGCGCACCCGGTCTACTTCCGCCTGGCGGATAGTCTCAACATAATCCTGCAAGGATACGATGGTCGGAACAACGTGCAAAGATAGCAGCCGCGCATTAAAGCGCCCTATCTCGTCTTCGATAATGCTTTCGGCGCGCGTGGCCTCTTTACTGCGCTGAGCGGCGTGGGAGGCGGCCGCCTCCTGCAGATCGTCGATGTTGTAAACGAAAATGCCGGCCAGTTCATTCATCTCCGGATCGACGTCGCGCGGCACCGCTATGTCAATGAAGAACATGGGGCGATTCTTGCGCCGGCTTAAAAAGCGCTCCCCGTGCTCGCGCCGGAATATGGCGACCGGAGCGCCAGTAGAACTGATTACAATATCTGCCTGCTCGCAGTGCTCATACAATTCGTCAAAGCGGATAGCGCTTCCGCCGAACTGCCGTGCAAGACTTTGGGCGCGCTCATAAGTGCGGTTGGCAACGAACATTGGTCCGGCCCCTCGCGCCAGCAGATGGCGCGCCGCGATTTCCGACATTTTTCCGGCGCCCACCAAACAAACCTGCTTGCCCTCCAACGAGCCAAAAATTCTTCCGGCGAGATCCACAGCGACGGAAGCGATTGAAACCGATGACGAACCGACTGCCGTTTCCGTCCGCACTCGCTTGGCGACCGCAAATGCGCGTGTGAGCAGCAGGTCCAAATGCGACTGTACAGACCCAGCAGCACGCGCCGTAGCATAGGCTTCCTTTATCTGTCCTAGTATCTGCGGTTCACCCACGACCATTGAGTCCAAACTGGAAGCCACTCGAAAAACATGCCGAACTGCCTCATTCTCGCGGTATTCGTACAAATGAGGCTCATACGAAGAAGGCTCCAGTCGGAAATGCTGGTAAAGGAACTGGCGCAAGTCGGCGCTGCCGTTGGCCGTATGTGCGAGGACTTCCACGCGGTTGCAGGTGCAGAGGATCATGCCTTCTTGCACCCCGGGTACTTCCATCAAAGTCCGCAACGCATCGGCCAACTTTTTTTCGGGAATAGCAAGCTGCTCCCGTACCTCAACCGGCGCAGTCTTGTGATTCACGCCTATGAGTTGGAAGTTCATGGAGTCGACAGCCTGTGGACCGCGCTGAAGTAGTTTGCCGCCCAAGCCACAATGGCCAAGGCAAAAGTGCCGGCAGCCAAATACGCCGCTCGTCGACCACGCCATCCAGCGCTCCATCGCGTGTACAGCAAAATCAGATACACCGCCCAGGTCAGCACTGAAATCAGAATTTTGGGATCGCGAAAATTTACATGGCCGAAAGTGGCCTGCGCAATGACCAATCCCGCGATCAGACCGGCGGTCATGAACGGAAACCCAATCAGAAGCGAACGGAACCCGATGTCATCGGTCACCTGCAGTGCCGGCAGACGCGAGAGCAAGCCTGTTGAACGCTTCGCCTTGAGCATATTTTCCTGGATCAGATAAACCAGGCTGGCACTGAAACTGAGCACCAGCGCGGCATACCCTGCGAAGATCAGCGAGATATGCGCAATGAGCCATCCCTGGCGCGCTGAGGAGGAAGCCAGCACAAAAGATTCCTGTCCGCTTAGCCCGACGAAGGTCAGCAGAAAAACGACGGGGAAAACCACAATGCCGGGAGAAGTGGTCTCATAAATCATATAGACCAGCATGAAGACCACCATGATGAGAAACCCGAAGACTGAAGCGGCCAGCGACAGGGAAGCCAGGCTCAATTCGCCCGACTGATGCACCGTCTCGGCAATTGCCACAAAATGAAAGGTCATGCCAAGGTAGGCGGCATGGAGAGCCAAGCGGTTCAAGATTTCTCTGGTGCGAGTTAACGCGACCAAGACATAAATTAGTCCTAGTCCGTATAACACCAATGCCACCCGCAGCCAGATATTTGTCATTTGGTACGCCCGAGAGCGAGATCGGGCTGTCTGCGGCAATTATATCGGCTCTGCAGAGCCATATTCCTGAGCAGCTTAGGAATAAGCTGCTTTAGGCGCTGGGCTTCAACCGGTCTTGGCTGCGCGTTGCGCGGATGGCCTTCGTGTAGCCCTTCGGCTTTTTTGCAGTTCTCTCGAGATGTCGGGTCTTGATCCGTCGAGGACCAAACTCCTCTTTCAGGATGCCCGCAGGCGGAAGAATATTGGCTCTTTGTTTAATTTTATCGAGCGCGGCAGCGGGAAATTCCTTCACTTCGAGCAACTCCTCCCAGTGTGTGAAATAACCATGGCGGTTCCGGTGGTTCACGATTCGGTAGGCGAGGTTTTTTGCGACTCCGGGAAGTTGGGTTAATTCTTTGACGCTAGATGTATTGATGTTAATGGAAGTAATCATGTTACTGCGTTAGATGTGCATCCCCTTATCGAGGTGCTTCACTCCTCGAGTAGTAAGCGAGTCTTTCCAGAGTTGGACTTCTTGGACAGAGCTGGGCAAACGCTTGGCCGATGAGAGAATCCAACACCCTGAACCCGAACGAAGCATACCGCGCCAAGCGAGAATGGCCTCTGTGACTACATTGCCGCAATCCCGCAGGCGCATCAAAAGAATTGCTCTTGTCACGGGGTGCGTCCTGGTATGCGCGCTGTTCGTAGGCGCGATAATCGCGCGTCATTTCTGGCCATATAGTGAATCTTCGGTCCGTTCCAGACTCGCCGAGACCGCTTCGGCGAGTGTCCGGTTCGGCAGCTTTCACGAAAAATACTTTCCACCAGGTTGCGTGGCCGAAAATGTCATTTTCCAGCGCAACAACTCCGGCCCGCCTCTGATCTCGATTCAAAGACTGACCGTTAAGAGCAATCTGGCCGGCATTCTGGGGGCTCGCGTAAGCCTGGTGCGTGCCGAAGGCATGCACGTGATTCTCTCTCGCGCAGACTTCTCAGGAAATAGAGCCTCCGATGAACAAACAACCGTGAGCAAATTGGTTGCGGATGACGCAGTGCTCGAAGTTCAACGAAAAGGAAGCGCGCAACCTCTGCGTTTTGTTTTCCACAAATTCCAAATGGAGAATCTCGGCGGAGGCGGTACGACAAAATTTGCCGCAGTATTCGACAACCCCATGCCCACTGGTCTAGTTCGGACTTCCGGCCAGTTCGGCCCCTGGAACAGCTCGGACCCAGCCGCGACGGCAGTGTCTGGCAAGTATTTCCTGGAAAACGGAGATCTCGCAGTTTTTAAGTCGGTTGCCGGTATAACTTCCTCGCAGGGAGACTTCAAGGGAACTTTCAAGCAAATGGAAGTCGAAGCCTCGAGCTCCACGCCCGAATTCGAGGTGACATCCACTCACCATAAACTGCCTCTACAAACGCACTTCAGCGCTGCCGTCAATGTCACAAACGGAGAAACGATCCTGCGTAAGGTGAAAGCGAGTTTTGGTCGCGACCAGATTGATGCTCAGGGCCGCATCGGTCGCGATCCACACGGGAAGAGGGCGGCAATCATTGACCTGACTTGTAACCGGGGCCGGATCGAAGACACCTTTTATCCTTTCATCCACAGTCCAAAGTCTCCGCTGACAGGAAACGTTGCTTTCCAAATGCATATAGTGATTCCATCAGGTCAGGAACCTTTTCTGAAGAAGCTCGAACTGAAGAGCGATTTTCAAATCACGGATGCGAGATTTACTAATCCGCAAACTGAGTCCCGCCTGGAGAAAGTTTCGGAACGGCCTGATCAAAAGCAACCAGAGGAGGGCGCGCTTGCAACGTTCAAGGGTCAAGTGACGGTGCTTCGAGGAATTGCGCATTTTGCAGAATTGACAGCCCAAGACGGAGACGCATCAGCGTGGTTTCGCGGGAATTACGACTTGACTGATGAGCGAGTCAATATGCATGGAAAACTCAAAACCGAAGCCAGCCTTGCGAAAACGACCTCTGGGATTAAATCCGTCTTCGCAAAAGCGATCGAGCCGCTCTTCAAGAAAGGGCCCCACGCCAAAATAATTCCGGTAAAGATCAGTGGAACATTTCACCATCCAAGCTTCGGGCTCGACATGAATTCCGATATGTAAGCGTCAATGCTTTTTTGACTTCTTCTTGGGCTTTGAAGAAGGTTTTTTAGCTGGCGCCTTTTTCTTTTGGGCGGTCTTTAATTTGGTCGGCGAGGATTTGGGCTTTTCAGCCTTCGGTTTCTCCGGAGCCTTGGCGGGAACCACAGTTTTCGTCTTTTCCGGGGCCTTCGCCGGAGGTACAGCGACAGGCGCAGCTTGTCCTTTGTCTTTGCCCTTGCCTTTTTTCGCTGCAGCCGCTAGAGGGGCTTGCGGCTGAGCCTGCACCGCTGCTTTAGCGGCACGGCCGCGTCGCGGCGGCGGAGGCGGTGGGGGTGGTGGCGGCGCCAGAGGCTTCAAAAAGTTCAATCGCTCAGTCCGCGAACGCAATTTGCCGTCGAGCAAGAGCATGAAAACTTCTTCGGCAATCTTCGGATACTCCGGCAATTGTGGCGTAATCAGCAGCTCCGTCATTTCCGGCAGCGGAATCTTCTGCTGCACTTCCCGCCACTTGGTGAAGAAGTTTTTAATTTTCTGCTCTACCGCTTGTTGACGTGCGGTGACCGCCAGAAACAGAACCATATCCTGACGGGCGTTCGAGAGCAGTTTCCACGTCCTCGAAGGCGTCGCGGCTTCCTTGCCGCTGAGCCGCTTGGCCAATTCTTTGGCATGGTCGCTGATATCGCGCCAGGCCTCAACCAAGTCTTTACGCGGAATGAGTTTGCGAATATCGGAAACTTCCTTATCGCTGAGCTTGGCCGTCAGGAAGTGCAAAACCGCTGCAGCCGGATCAGGTGCATAACCCAGCTCGTTCATCTGCTGCCGGGTCCGCATGAGCTCGGAGAGGCCGTTGGTATCGATCTTGGCCGTAGTCCAGTGGGGGCTCAGCACCTTTAGCCAGCCCTCTTTTTCCAGCACCCGAACCACGTTCAGCGGATCATCTTCGTACGCCAACTGTTCAATCTCGTTTCCGATTGCCCGGTTGGTGATGTACTCGATGTAATTATTCTCTTTGGCGGATTCGTAGCGGGCTTGGGTGCGCTCTTCAAGCACCCAGTGAAACCGGGCGGCGAATCGCGATGCACGGATGAGCCGCGACGGATCCTCGACGAATGCATAGTTGTGCAAGACCCGGACCAACTTGGCTTCGACGTCCGCAGCCCCATTGAACGGGTCCAGCAGAAGGCCCCGCGACCCTGGATTCAGCGAAAGCGCCATCGCGTTCACAGTGAAGTCGCGACGCCGCAGGTCTTCAATGATTGTGGCGGGAGCAATTACCGGAGGCTTGCCGGTTTTCTCGTATTTTTCAGTCCTGGCAGGGCTGATTTCCGCTCGCACCCCACCGGGGAGGGTCAGGTAGAGCACCTTTAAATCGTCTTCAGTGCCGCCGATTATGGCGCCAGACCGTTCAAATTCTTTTTGAAGTTTGAGAGGATTTCCCTGGACGGTGAAATCAAGGTCTCGGATAGGGAAGCCGCTGATAATGTCCCGCACCGCGCCGCCCGTTAGGTACACGTTCATACCGGCATTGCGTGCGACGTCCTGAACCAGGGTGACGCCCTTTTGCTGGTTCGGCGTCAGCCGCAGCTCCATTGTGTAGATGTAATCAGCCATTCAAGGTCTTGAACTGCGTGACTGGGGCCCAACTACTCACTAGAAAACGAATTGGGGCGATCTTCGATTTCCGACAACCCTGCCTGTGGAAATGTGCGGGCCTGTTCATAAGTGCTTATGTTTGAGCAGGTTAGTTTCGTCATGAAAGGCCAAGCGAAGTACAAAAAATACCACAACGTTATTGTTTTGGCTACTATGTAGCTGGATACCTGATGTTTTTCATGTGGAAATGCGATGATTGAGGCGTTGAATCATCGGATCGCCGACCTATCCTCGGGAAATCCCCTGATTCGATAAACTACATGCCCTCCACGCATAAAAAGGTCATCGTCCGAAAAATTGACCGGGACACCGTGAATGGCCATGTCTCGCCGGCGAACTTTGTGCGTGACGGCAAGCTGGAATTGCTTAATACCTCCGGGAACGTGGTGGCGATCGATCTTGCGGACATTAAATGCGTTTTCTTTGTCCGTGAATTCAGCGACTCCGATTCGCTCTCACGCAAAACTTTCACCACTCGGCCGCGTTCCGAGGGCCTTTGGGTTCGGATCAAATTTAAGGATGGGGAAGTCCTCGAAGGATTGATGCCTAACGACCTCAGCCTTACAACCTCAGAGGGCTTCCTGATCAATCCTCCCGATCTCCGTTCAAACGTGCAGCGCCTGTTTGTGCCGCGGGGGGCGCTGGAGTCGCTCACGGTCTTAGCGGTAATAGGCGCAACCCGAAGGCAGCGGAGAGGGCCGACGGACCTGCGGCAGGTGCCCATGTTCGGGGAATAAGCGCGTTGCATTGACATCGGGCATGGCTGCGTCGAACCAGTGACGGTGGCATCTAATATGCTAGGCTTTTAGGGTCGCGGGTGTGTGCCCTTCGAAGGAATCCAGATTTGATCAACATATTGTTAGGAAAGGTTTTCGGGACCAGGAACGATCGCGAAATCAAGCGATTGATGCCGCGCGTAGTGGCTATTAACGCGCTGGAACCCGAGATACAAAAGCTCTCGGACGATCAACTTCGCGCCAAAACCGAAGAATTCCGTAAGCGAATCCAGGACCACCTCAGTCGCATTCCCGATGAGCCCGATGCCGACCCCGACCGCCTCAGGGAGCTCGATAAGGAGCGGCTGCAAGCCACCAACGAAGTTCTGGACGAAATACTGGAAGAAGCTTTTGCCGTGGTGCGCGAAGCTGGGCGCCGGGTGCTCAACATGCGCCATTTCGATGTGCAGCTGGTCGGCGGCATGGTTCTGCACCAAGGCACGATTTCTGAAATGAAGACCGGCGAAGGCAAAACGCTGGTCGCCACTCTTCCGGTTTATCTAAACGCGCTGAGCGGACGCGGCGTTCACGTCGTAACCGTCAACGATTACCTGGCCAAGCGCGACTCGGAATGGATGGGCCAGCTATACCGTTTTCTCGGTCTGAGCGTCGGCGTAATCGTCCACGATCTCGATGACCAGCAGCGCCGCGAAGCCTACGCCGCAGACGTCACTTACGGCACCAACAACGAATTCGGCTTCGACTACCTCCGCGACAACATGAAGTTCGACCTGAAGGATTGCGTGCAGCGCCCGCACAACTTCGCCATTGTGGATGAAGTTGACTCCATCTTGATCGACGAAGCTCGCACCCCGCTCATTATTTCTGGCGCCAGCGAAGAATCAACCGACAAATATGCGCGCGTGAACCGGATCATTCCGAAGCTTGAAAAAGGCGAAGAAATTCCCGGACCTCCCGGCGAGCCGGCGCAAATGACCGGCGACTATATTGTCGACGAAAAGCATCGCAACACCGTGATTACTGACGAAGGCTGGGAGAAGGTCGAACAGCTTCTGGGAATTAGCAACATTGCCGATCCCGAGAACTGGGACCTCAAGCACCACGTAGAGACCGCGGTCAAGGCGCACTCGCTGTACCACCGTGACGTCGAGTATGTAGTTAAAGACGGCGAAGTCATCATCGTTGACGAATTCACCGGCCGATTGATGCCTGGCCGCCGCTGGTCGGATGGTTTGCACCAAGCCGTCGAAGCCAAAGAGGGCGTGAAGATTGAGCGCGAGAATCAGACGCTCGCAACCATCACCTTCCAGAACTATTTCCGCATGTATAAGAAGCTGGCGGGCATGACCGGCACGGCGGAAACCGAAGCTACTGAATTCGGCAAGATTTATAACCTTGACGTCACGGTCATTCCCACGAATAAGACCTTGCTACGAATTGAGAATCCGGACCTGGTTTACCGCACCGAGAAGGAAAAGTACTTCGCGTCAGCTGACGAAATTCAGAAACTCAACACCAGCGGACAGCCAGTCCTGGTTGGCACAACTTCAATTGAGAAGTCCGAGCGCCTCTCCGATTTGCTTAAGAAAAAGGGCATTAAGCACGTCGTCCTCAATGCCAAGTACCACGAGAAAGAAGCTGAGATCGTGGCGCAGGCCGGCCGGAAGGGAATGGTCACTATTGCGACCAACATGGCCGGTCGCGGAACCGACATCCTTCTTGGCGGCAATGCCGAGTTCATGGCCAAGCAGGAGTGCGTAAAGAAGGGAATTGCGCAGCCACTGCGGGCCGCTCAAGGCAAAATTCAAATCGACGTCGATGACTCAAAGAGTACGGTCTGGTATTACGCGGGGAATGAGTACGTGGTCTCCACCGATCTCTGGAACGAAGCCTTCGCCCGTTACAAACAGCAAACCGATAAAGAGCACGACGAAGTAACGTCGATCGGCGGATTGTTCATTCTCGGCACTGAACGACACGAGGCTCGTCGTATCGACAACCAGTTACGTGGCCGCGCAGGCCGACAAGGCGATCCTGGCGCTTCACGCTTCTATCTCTCGCTCGAAGATGACCTGATGCGCATCTTCGCCAAGGAGTGGGTGTCGACCCTCCTGCAGCGGTTGGGCATGGAAGAAGGCGTGCCGATCGAGTCGAAACTCATCAGCCGCCGGATTGAAAAGGCACAGCAAGCGGTCGAAGGCCAGCACTTCGAAGCCCGCAAGCACCTGCTTGAATATGACGACGTAATGAATAAGCAGCGTGAAGCCGTTTATGGCTTGCGCCGCCAACTGCTTGAAGGTGTCGATCAGAAAGATTTGATTCTCGAAGATTACGTGGCTGGAATTCTCAGCGATCTTCTTGAACAATTTGCGCCAGTGAAGGCCCACCCCGCCGACTGGGACATTAAAGGCCTGAAAGACGCGATTTTCACTCGCTTCGGCGTCGATATTCTTGCCGAAGGCATCAAGCCCGAGACGCTTAACCGTCAGGAGCTCGGGGACACCATCTTCGAAAAGCTGAAAGATCGCTACGACGCCAAAGAAAAGCTCATCGGCCCGGATGCGATGCGCTACCACGAGCGCATGATTATGTTGAGCGTGCTCGACCAGCAGTGGAAAGACCACTTGCTAAACATGGACCACCTGAAAGAGGGCATTGGTCTGCGTGGCTACGGCCAGAAGGATCCGTTGGTCGAATATAAGCGCGAGTCTTTCGATATGTTCGAAGCCATGATGCAGCGCTTTCAGGAAGACACCAGTCGCTACCTCTACCTGATGCAGATCATCGGTCGCAGCGATGCGAGCGCAGCCGGCGCAGACGGCGGTTCGCACGACCAAGGTGTGATTAGTTCCGGCGGCGATGGCAATGGAAGTCGTCCACCCCGAGCGGTATCTACTTCCGTGGACGACCTCGAAGAAGCCTTCCAGCGTCGCAAGCGCCGCGAGCTCGAACAAGCCCGCATGGCCGGAGCAGGCGATCGCCAACCGGTTCAGCAGGTCGTTCGCAACAGCGCAAAAGTCGGCCGTAATGATCCCTGTCCCTGTGGCTCAGGCAAGAAGTACAAAAAGTGCTGCGGCGCGAACGGCTAACCAACAGGGGGGCTTTGTTACGGGCCTCAGCGTGACCCCGTGGTCAGCATGAACGCCTTGACCACAATATTATTGGGCTGCATGCCCGCGGGGATCATCGTTAGCAGGCCATACTCTCCCGGTTCCAACGTCCGTGGCTTACGCTTTTGAATTACGGTTGCGTCTCCGGATTGCGAATCGAGTACCAGCAGATAATTCTGGCTTTGTGAAAGCGCGAGCCCATCCGGCGCGCTGCCTACCGGTAGCGACGCAATCACCTTGCCCATATCAATGTCGTAAACCGCAATTGCATTGGATCCGAAGTTGCTCACATAAAGCCGCGAATTGTCGGCCGATACCACTCCGCGTGTCGGATGTCGGCCGATCAAATAACTGCCGCTCACCTCGTCGGTTGGGGTTTCGATGATCGAAATGCTGTCCGAATCGAAGTTGCAGACAATGAGCTCGCCGCCGTCAGGCTTAAGAGCGAAACTTACCGGCGTCTTCCCAACATCGAGCAACGTAAGCAGCTTGTCGGTTTTCAAGTCGATTGAGGCGACCTGCGCTGAACCGGAACACGCCGCAAAGGCCTTGCTGCTGTCGGGCAGGATTGCGATGTCGGTAGGTTCGTGGCAGATCGGGATGGTGCTGCGTACAGAAAGCGTCCGCGTATCGATCAACGAGGCCGAATCGCTCCCGCGATTACTGACCACAATGGTATTCCCGTCGGGAGAGACTCTAGCTAAACCGGGTGCATTCCCCACACGGATGATTCCGATGACATTGCGCTGCTCAAGATCGATTACTGAAACATCATTCGATCCCGAGTTTGCAACGTATCCCCGCCTGCCATCAGTGGAGACATCGATAAAATACGGGGCGCCATGCACTCCAATGTTGGCGAGCACTGCGTTGCGCTCGGCATCAATCACGCTCACGTTTGCAGAGCCGCTGTTTACTACGTAGACTTCATTTCGCTTCGGATTGGCTGAAATGCCGGTCGGCCCGCTGCCCACGCGCAGAGTCTTCTCTAAGCGGAACGTCCGCAGGTCAATAACAGAAACTGTGTTGCTCTTGCCGTTGGTTATGTAGGCGTACTCGTGATAGGCCGGGTCAAGGCTATAGAGTTCCCTTTCGTGAAAGTACCACCACCCAAGCCCCGCCAGGATTGGCAAGGCGACCATCATCAGCAGGAGTTTTCTCAAGTGCGGAGTCCAGGAGAGGAAAGGGTATCAGAAACTTCAGATTTACCTGCGATAGCTTCTGCGAGTCTCCCGAGAAATCTATCGCAACTCTTCCATCACCTGATCCAGCACTTCGCGGCCAGGGCGGACCACAGACGGCGGCAGCGTTGCCAGCGGCTCATCAGTGATGTTGAGCATATCCAGGAATGTGGGCGCCTTTGTATTTACGTAAAGCACACCAGTCAGGATCTCGCCCTCTTCCTTCGCCTCGTTAAGGCGGGTGATAGCTCGAACTTTATTCGTCGGGTCGTAGTCTTCCTCGAGCTTTCGCAACCGGAGACGCGATCCGTCATGCATGGCAACTTCCAACGTTGTCCCGGGATCGTACTCGACGGAGATATTCTCGAACACCGGAATGAAATCGATCTCTTGCAGCGGCTCTTCGTGGTCCTTCATATATTTGTAAGACTTGGTTGAGCCTTCGTGATCGTTGAACGTTACACAGGGAGAGACTACGTCGAGTAACACGGTGCCGCGATGAGCAATGGCCGCCTTAAGCATAGTGTGCAGCTGCCGCTTGTCTCCTGAGAACGAGCGGCCAACAAAAGTCGCGCCCAGCGAAATCGCTAGTTCGCATGTATCGATCGGCGGCAATTCGTTTACCACGCCGGTCTTGAGCTTCGAGCCCAGATCGGCCGTTGCGGAAAACTGACCTTTGGTCAGCCCATAAACCCCGTTGTCTTCGATGATGTAAATGATGGGCAAATTCCGCCGCATGAGGTGGACGAATTGTCCAACTCCGATGGATGCGGTATCGCCGTCTCCGCTGACGCCTAGCGCCATGAGCCCACGGTTAGCCAGAACCGCGCCGGTAGCGACCGACGGCATGCGTCCATGCACCGAGTTAAAGCTGTGAGCGCGGGATAGAAAGTACGCAGGGCTCTTCGACGAGCACCCGATTCCGCTCAGCTTTGCAACTCGCTCGGGCTGGACTCCCATTTCATATAGGGCGTCAATGATGCGCTCGGAAATCGCATTGTGCCCGCATCCCGCGCACAGGGTCGTTTTCCCTCCGCGATAGTCAATTACAGAAAGGCCAAGCCGGTTGGTCTTCGGAGCGGCTGGTGTGGTCGCCATTTATTTTTCCTCCATTGCCGCAATGTCCGCGGTCACGGAACGCGCGTCGAGCGGCAAACCGTCCAGCCGCGCAGCACTGCGCAGTTTGGGTACGAGTTCGCCATCCAGGTTCATGCGCAGCAGGCTGAACATCTGCCCGTCACGATTCTGCTCCACCACATACACGCGCTTATGCGATTCCACAAAATCTGCGATTTCGTGGCTGAAAGGAAAAGCGCGTATTCGCAAGTAGTCGGTCGGAAGCTTGTGTTCATCCAGCAACTGGTCACGCGATTCGGTCAATGCCCAATGTGTGCTGCCGAAGGCAATAATGCCAATTTCTGCATTCGGCATCTTTTCAACGATTGGCGCCGGCACCGCAGATCGCGCGTTCTCGAACTTTCGCCGCAGCCGTGCCATATTGTTTTCGTAGTCTTCGGGCCGCTCGCTGTAGTTCCCCTGCGCGTTGTGTCCACTGCCACGCGTGAAATAAGCCGCAGCCGGATGCTGAGTCCCGGGCAGCGTTCGATAGCCGATTCCGTCGCCCTCAATGTCTTTATAGCGGCTGAAACCGCCAAGCCTGTCGAGATCTTCCTTGGTCAAAACTTTGCCGCGCTCAATCGGCTTTTCAGGATACGGAAACGGATCGGACATCCAATTGTTCATGCCCAGATCAAGATCTGACATAACGAATACCGGCGTCTGAAACTTCTCAGCCAGGTTGAACGCCTCCATTGCCATGTCGAAACAATCATGCGGCGACGCCGGGAACAGCATGATGTGTTGGGTGTCGCCATGCGAGAGCAGCGCGGTTGAGAGAATGTCAGCTTGTGAAGTACGGGTAGGCAGGCCCGTCGAAGGGCCGACCCGCTGAATGTCCCAGACCACCGCAGGAATTTCTGCGTAATAGGCCAATCCGGCAAATTCGGCCATCAGCGAAATTCCGGGACCGGAAGTGGTCGTCATGGCGCGTGCTCCTGCCCAACTGGCGCCCAGCACCATTCCAATCGCGGCCAGTTCGTCCTCAGCCTGAACTACGGCGAACGTTGCCTTGCCGTCTGGTCCGATCCGGAAGCGCTTCAAGTACTCGATCATGTTTTCTGCCAACGAAGACGAAGGCGTGATCGGATACCAGCTCAACACCGTGCATCCGGCAAAGACACAGCCCAAAGCCGACGCAGCATTTCCGTCAATGATGATCTTGCCGTGATTCTTATTCATGCGCTCGATACGGAAGGGATCGAGCTTGGTCAAACTCGCGGTCGCGTAGTCGAACCCAGCTTGCACGGCAGCGAGATTTAGATTCGCAGCCTTCACTTTTTTCGCAAACTGTTTGCGCAGCGCCTTATCAACTTCGGTCATATCGAGGTCGAGCAATTTGGCTACGACACCGACGTAAATCATGTTCTTGACCAGCTTGCGCAACTTTGCCTCTGGACAGACCGGCGCAACCAACTTGTCGAAGGGCACAGAATAAAAAATAAGATCATCGCGCAACGAACTCAGGTTCAGAGGCTGGTCATAAAGCACCGCCGCACCAGGGGTCAGCGACATCACGTCATCACGCGCCGTCTCCGGATTCATCGCGACAAGGAAGTCAATTTCCTTTTTGCGGCCAACGTAGCCGTTTTCGTTGGCGCGAATGGTGTACCACGTGGGAAGACCGGCAATATTCGAGGGAAAAAGGTTCTTGCCGGAGACCGGCACGCCCATCTGAAAAATGGTTTTGAGTAATACGGTATTTGAGCTTTGCGAGCCGCTGCCGTTCACCGTCGCGACCTGAATGCTCATGTTGTTGACTATCGGCACCGCCGCGGGCCGCCCAGCGGACGCGTGCAGCCCAACATCAGTTGTAGCCATTAACTAAGGGGTCCTTCCTGCCATGAGAGACGAAACTATGCGCCGGCATCGACCACAGATGTCGGGGATCTATCTAAATTATACGGCAGCTGATTGGATGTTAGTAACGTGCAAACAGGTTCGGGATACCGAGTGGGAACTAGGGTCCGAGAGCGCTAGGTTAGCGGTGTATCACTTGGCCTAGAAGCTCCCACATGCAGAGGCTGGAAAGAAACAGCATCAGTCCACTCCAACAGATAGATAGGAAAGAGAACACGCGATATGCTCCAGCGAACGACCTTATCAGGAGAACGATAGCTCCCACTTGAGAGAGCAGTGTCACCGCAAGGCCAAACACCATATAGGGAATAACGACGCTATCGAGAACGCCGTCCAGTCCGTTAGCTGAAGTAACGCTAGCCTTCCTGATGAGCCCAATGCTAACCGGAATCGCCGTGCTCCAGGCAAGCACGAGACCCCAGAGAAGCTGCTTTTTTCCCTGATCACCCGCCTGTTGTTCAAGCATGATTACTTTTCCGTGAAGTATTGCGCCATCTTGCGGAACTTATCGTAGCGCGATGCAACCAGCTCTTTCGCAGGCATTTTCTTCAGTTCGGAAAAATGGCGTTGCAGCGCCTCATCGACGAGTTTCGCGGCCATGTCCGGATCGGTGTGCGCACCTCCGGGCGGCTCTGGAACAATGGCATCGATGCAGCCCAGCTCCATCAGGTCAGGTGCGGTAATGCGCAGGGCCTCGGCGGCGAGTTCTTTCTTTGTGGCGTCGCGCCACATGATGGAAGCACAACCTTCCGGCGAGATGACTGAGTAAACCGCGTTCTCCATCATCAGCACCCGGTCCGAAACGGCTATAGCTAAAGCCCCGCCACTGCCACCTTCGCCTGTGATCGTAGTAATAATCGAGACCTGAAGCCGCGCCATCTCGCGCAGGTTTAGCGCAATGGCTTCCGCCTGGCCGCGCTCTTCGGCGCCTAAGCCGGGGTTTGCGCCGGTTACATCCACAAAGGTGAAAATCGGCCGCGAAAACTTTTGCGCAATGTGCATGGCGCGCAGGGCCTTGCGATAGCCTTCGGGGTTTGGCAGTCCGAAGTTACGATGGACCTTCTGCTTCATGTCGCGGCCCTTTTGCGTTCCCAAGACCAGCACTTCCTCGCCGTGAAATCGCGCCATGCCGCAAACCATGGCGGGGTCGTCCGCATAGTGGCGATCGCCATGAATTTCGCTGAAGTCGGTGAACAGTTTTTCTACGTAGTCCAGGAAGTAAGGCCGCTGCGGATGCCGAGCCAGTTCAGTCTTGATCCAGGCTTCGCGGTGCGAAATTTCCTTACGCAGCATGATAATTCGCTCGCGTAAGTCGTAGATTTCTTTTCGCACTTCGGCGCTCTGGCCGCCGAGGGCCTCTAAATTACCGAGTTGCTGTTCAATTTTTTCGAGTTCTTGGGGAGCGGGGGCATTTCCGTTCAAGCCATCGCCGTTACGGGCGGAGCGCCGCGTCTCAACCATTGAAACCATGAGTTGTGCGCCCGTAAGTACTGCGGTAATGTCGACCGTCTTCATTGGATATGATTTTGCAATAGCGATTGACCGGCTCCTCGGAAGGATTTAGACCCGAATATAAGGATTCACCAGCATCAATCAATTACTCTGACCGCGCCTCGGCCGCACAGTTCTTCCACCCTGCTTACGAACATACGATCTGGGAGGACATTATAGCCTTCCGCTTCCATGACCACCATGAAATCGCTTTCCCGTTCTACGTCAAACAAGACTCGGGCCTCGCCTTTGCGTTGAGAGAAAAGGAGATGCAGCTCGTCAACCGTGGACTGAGAGGCCTTTTCGAGCAGAATGCGAATCCGAAGGGAGCGGGGAAGAGGGACTTTGGCCTCTTCGAGCGAGGAGATGTCATTTACCGTGAGCTTGGGATTTGCGCCTTCTTCAATGCGCACGCCGCCACGTACGAGGACCGGCACTTCGATCTTCACCTTCTCCTGCAGCTTGCGATAGGCTTCCGGAAATACCAGCATTTCAATCGAGCCCGACAGGTCTTCGAGAGAAGCCTGCGCGTAAAAATCGCCCTTCTTGGACTTCAGAACGCGCAAATTCGTGATGATGCCAGCCGTGCACAGACTCTCATCTTTCCCGGTCGATGACTTCATGGCCCCGAGTTCGGCTGTGGAGAGCGCGCGCAAATCCTCTAGCTTGTCGCGATACTTATCGAGCGGGTGTCCGGTGATGAAGAAGCCCAGAATTTCTTTCTCATTCGCGAGGCGCACGTGCTCGTCCCAGTCGGGAGTTTCAGGGAGCCGGTCTTCTTGACCGTGGGCGTCTTCCTGCTGAAAAACGCCAAACAGACCGTGCTGGCCGGATTCCGCGTCGCGCAGTGTCTTCTGAGCATGGTCCATGGCTTTGTCGAGGATGGCCATCAACTGTGCGCGCCTGCCAAGCGAATCCATTGCGCCGCTCTTGATCAAAGATTCCAACACACGCTTATTCAGCAGGCGTAAGTCAACCTTCTCGCAGAACTCATAGATTGATTTGAACCGGCCAACCTGTGTGGCGTGGGCGCCCTCGCCCGCGAGCTCTTTCCGTGCCGCTACAATCGATTCAATTGCATTGTGGCCCACGTTCTTCACCGCTGCCAGGCCGAAGCGGATTGCATTCCCGTGAGGCGTGAAGTTCGCGTCGCTGACATGAATGTCCGGAGGCTCGACCTGTATGTCCATCTCGCGGCATTCATTGATGTACTTAACAACGTCGTCCGTGTTTCCCGTGACCGAGGTCAGCAGCGCAGCCATGAACTCGACGGGATAATGCGTCTTCAGATATGCCGTGTGGTAAGCCAACAGCGCGTAGGCGGCAGAATGTGATTTATTGAATCCGTACCCGGCAAACTGCGCCATCAAATCGAAAATCTTTTCGATCTTTTTTGGCGGATAACCGCGCTGCACTGCACCCGTAACAAATCGCTCGCGTTGGGCGGCCATTTCTTCGGCGATCTTCTTGCCCATAGCGCGGCGGAGCAGGTCCGCTTCGCCGAGTGAATATCCTGCCAGCCGGTTGGCGATCTGCATCACCTGTTCCTGATACACGATCACGCCTAGGGTTTCTTCGAGAATCTCTTTTAATTCCGGAAGCTCGTATTCGATCTTCTTGCGTCCATGCTTGCGATCGATGAAGTCATCGATCATTCCACCCTGAATCGGTCCGGGCCGATAGAGCGCATTCAAGGCGGTGAGGTCCTCAATCGAATTAGGCTTGTAGCGACGCAGAACATCGCGCATGCCGTGCGATTCGAACTGGAACACTCCGGAAGTCAGGCCACTGTGAAAGACCTTCTCGTAAGTCGCTTGATCGTGCAGTGCAATCGAATCCAATTCGATGTGTTCGTTCCGGGTTTGCTGGATCAGCTTTAACGCATCATCGAGAATGGTGAGCGTAGTCAGGCCCAGGAAATCCATCTTGAGCAGACCCATCTTCTCAATCGCGACCATGTCGAACGCGGTAACGATTTCGTCGTTCTTGGTCTTGTATAGCGGCACCAGTTCGTTGAGCGGACGCGGCGAGATGACGACGCCCGCAGCGTGCATGCCCGCATTTCGTACCAACCCTTCCAGTTTCTTTGCGGTGTCGATGAGTTGCCGGATTTGTGAATCGCCTTCATAGGCCTGCTGCAGTGCCGGAGATTCCTTGAGCGCCGTCTCCAATTTGATATTGATCGTCGTTGGTATCATTTTCGCGATGCGGTCGACATCGCTATAAGGAATGTCCATGGCTCGGCCAACGTCTTTAATCGCGGCCTTCGCCGCCATGGTTCCGAAAGTAATGATTTGCGCGACGTTTTCGCGCCCATATTTTTGCGTTACGTAATTAATGACCTCGCCGCGCCGGTTCATGCAGAAGTCCATGTCGATGTCAGGCATGGAAACGCGTTCGGGATTCAAAAAGCGTTCGAAGAATAGCTCGTATTGGAGAGGATCTAGGTCGGTAATGCCGAGGGAATAGGAGACCAACGATCCCGCCGCCGATCCGCGCCCCGGACCTACAGGAATTTGGTGTTCTCTGGCATAGCGCACAAAGTCCCAGACTATAAGGAAATAGCCGGGGAACTTCATCTGTTGGATGATGGCGATCTCGCGCGCCAAACGCTGCTCATATTCCGCGAGTCCATGCTTCAGTTTGCCCGCTTCTGAGAGCCTCCGAATGCCTTCCAACCGACGCGCAAAACCCTCGCGCGTGACGTGCTCGAAGTAGCTATCTAGAGTGAATCCCGCGGGCACATCGAAGTCGGGGAACGGATTGCTGACTTTCGCCAATTTCAGATGACAACGCTCCGCAATTTCGAGCGTCCGGCTGAGGACATTCGGCGCGTCCTTGAAGACTCGATACATCTCTTCATGGCTCTTGACGTAGAACTCGGAGCCCTGGAACTTCATCCGGTTCGGGTCTTGAATGCTCTTGCCGGTCTGAATACAGACCATCACGTCCTGCGCGTGCGCGTCGTCTTCGCACAGGTAATGGCTGTCATTGGTCGCCACCAACGGCAGCCCCATGTCTTTTTCCAGCTTGAAAAGATTGGGATGGATGCGGTGCTCCATCTCTAAGCCCTGGTCTTGAATTTCCAGAAAGAAATTCTGTTTGCCAAAAATATCGGAGTATGTGGCTGCCGCCGTCCGCGCCGCCTCGTACTTGTCCTCTACCAGGAGTTCCGGAATTTCGCCTTTCAGGCATCCCGAAAGCGCAATCAGTCCCTTGGCATGTTCCGCCAGAAATTTCTTACTCACCCGCGGCTTGTAATAGAAACCATGAAGCGATGCTTCAGATGTGATTTTGACAAGATTTCGGTATCCCTCGTCGTTCTCGGCGAGCACCAGTAGATGGTTATAAGTGTCGCCGTCCGGAGGTGTGCGCTCGATCCGGTGATCGTCCTTTTTGCAGACGTAGAGTTCGCACCCGACGATCGGCTTGATGCCTGCCGCCTTCGCTGCATTCACGAAGTGCACCGCGCCAAAAATATTGCCGTGGTCGGTCATGGCCACGGCGGGCATGCCTAGTTCCTTGGCGCGATAGCAGAGCTTCTCGACGTCACAAGCGCCGTCGAGCATGGAATAGTCAGTATGGAGGTGAAGATGAACGAACTGAGACATTCGCGTGAATTGATTTTACTGTGACTGGACCGCGGGTGAAAGTGGAAAGATGACGGGCTTCCGAACGACGGTGGCGCCCTTACGGCCTAGTGATTCCAGTTCCTGGCGGCGACAAATTACTGGCCCGCTGAAACAGCCTTCATCGATGCGGCTGGCAGCGGGAGTTCACCCGAGCACCTCAGCCCCGAGTAACAACAAAAAAGGGCGGCATTATCGCCGCCCTTTTTGCGATCCCTACCGCTATTTCGAATACACCAGATGGCCGCGTCGGTTCTGCTGCCAGCACTGCTCACTGTGTTCGGTGCAGAACGGCTTTTCTTTCCCGTAGCTGACCGTCTTGACGCGGTCGGCTGAAATTCCGCCCGCCACGATGGCGTTCTTCACTGCACTGGCACGATTATCGCCGAGCGCGAGGTTGTATTCGGTTGATCCACGCTCGTCGCAGTGTCCCTCAATCGTGAAAGTGATATTGGGATGCTGCTGCAGAAACGTGATGTCGGCCTGAACGGACGCCTGCTGATCAGCCCGAACGTCGGACTTGTCGTAATCGAAGTACACATCCTTTACGTTCTGCGCGAACATCTGCTCGTCACTGAGAGTTTGCGTTGGCGGCGGCGGAGGTGGCGCCGGGGCATTCACCGTCACCCGGGCGGTAGCGGTTTGCGTTCCACCTTCGCCTTTGGCGGTCAAAGTATAAGTGGTTGAGTCAGTCGGGCCCACCTGTTTTGTGCCATTCGGCTGTCCTGTTCCGACGCCCTGATCAATGCTGACGTCAGTGGCATTGGTCGTTTGCCAGGTCAGCGTGGAAGATTGACCTTTATCAATCGCGTCCGGGCTCGCTGTGAGCGACGCGGTTGGCTGTGGCGGCGGCGGAGGCGGTGGTGGGGGTGGTGGTGCAGCTTTCTTGTGGCACGCGCCGAGCAGCATGATCGCACTCAGGGCGAAGACAAGGGCTAAGGATCTAAGCGTAGGTTGTTTCAATTTTTTCCTCCGAATATTTGCGCGATCGACGCGCGGCTCAAATTTATGAACGTTTCGTTAATGCAAGAAATATCAGGAACTCTGGTGTAAGCACAAGTATTAAATCTATTTCCAGCTCCAGTCCGGCTCGGAATTGCTGCTGGAAGTCGTCAGCTGTTTCTGATTGCTTCCGTCTGCCAGCATGCTCCAAATCTGTAAAGAACCGGAGCGGTTTGATTGAAAAACAACATGCCTGCCGTCAGGTGACCACGATGGAAAATCGTTTCTTCCGCCGTCGTGGGTCAACTGCACCCACTGCTTGCTGACCACATCCATGATGTAAATGTCCTGGGCTCCCGGCGCGCCCGGGCCGTAATGGCGCATCCACGAAAAAACCAGGAACTGGCCATTGGGTGACCACGAGGGCGATACCGCATAGCCCTGATCGGTCATTTGCTGCACGTTCGTTCCATCGGATTCCATGATGTATATCTGCGGCAAACCAGTGCGCCCGCTGACCCATGCGATCTGCGAACCTGTCTTGCGGTTCCATACCGGAGAGACATCAGGGCCTTTGGAAGTAGTAATCCGGTGGAGGTTTCCGCCGGACTGATCGATGACGTAAATCTCGGGATCGCCGGAACGGGAAGAAGAGAAAGCCACCCTCACGCCGTCTGGCGCCCAGCCGGGAGAGAGATTGGTTCCACTAAAACGTGGAAACGAGACCAGCCGGTTCAGATCGAAGGAAAACATCCGGATTTCCCATCCTGATCCGGTAAATGAACTGAAGGCCAGCCGCGAACCATCCGGCGAAACGTGCGGCGAAAGCGAGATCGAGCCCAGCGTCGTAATGGGATGTTGGTTGGCGCCGTCGTAATCCATGGCCCAAATTTCTTTGTGCCCACTGCGCGAGCTCACGAAATAGATTTGCGTCTCGGCAATGCCATTAATTCCTCCGCCGAGCCGCAAAATAATTTCGTCGGCGAATTTGTGCGCGATTACGCGTACGGCTTGAGTGGTTGCAGCATCGGTGTATTGCTTCCCAAGTACCTGGGGTGAAGCGGCATTCTTGACGTCGTATAACCAGCCCTGAACCGTGACGCTATTTCCGGTGGCGCCGAGGTTCCCAAATACCAGCATGGCTGCGCTCGGTGGGGCAGCGCTCCAACTCTCGAATTTTACGTCTGCCGGGGCGCCGATTGTGCCGAGCGGATAGAAGCTCTTTGAAACCATGTCGAAAATGCCGGCATTGTCCAAGTCATTCCACAGCGTGTCGTTGAAAGTCTTGAGCAGCTCGGTGTTTTGCGGTTGTTGGCTGGAAGCTTTGAAATCGGGGACCGCAATGCGGATTTTCTGCACCGCCAAACCGACGCCGCCCTTGACCCAATCCTGTGCCGAACTCAGGGCCGAGCACAGCAATACAATTGCCAGAATCGCTACGGTTCGAAATCCCAGAGCTGCCAGGACCACGTGACGAGGCTTGCTCACCCACGTCGCTTGCTCACAATTCAAATGGTGTGCACTCATAAATTTCAATGAAGAACTCTCTGGGTACTTAACGTTTGTTGTAATCGAAATACCATTCAACTGAAAGTTTGCTGCCCGCGTAATCTGCAGGAAGAGGGCCGAAAGTATCAATGCGCTGAATAGCGCGTACTGCGGACACATCCAAAGACGGTATGCCACTGGACTGCTCGACATGTGCATTCGTGGGCCGGCCATCGCGCAAAATGTCGAAGACTATATACACGCGAGGCGCTTGTGTGATTCGGCGATCCACTTCATACGCCAGCCAGCTCTGTTGCGTTTTCTGCTGGATGATCTGAACGTACCAGCCGTAGCGCGCTCCAAAATCCCCGGCTGTGCCGGTAAATCCGATTCCGCCTGTCGCAGCGCCAGCATTAAACGATTTCGCTGGGCCACCCTCCCCGAAGGGAACAACATTGCTGGCTTGCTCCTGCGGCTCAGACTGCGGTTGGCGCCGCGTCTCGGTTGGCTGGCGGGCCGGTTTCTTCTTCGCATTCTTCTCGGGGATCGGAATCGCTTGGGGTTCTTCGACTGCAGGTTTGGGCTGCGATTTCGAGACCCCCTTTGATTCTGTGGCCAGCACACTTTGTGTTTGTACGGGATTCGCTGGCAGAGGAACATTGCTGACCAGCGTTACTCCCATTGCGCTTCCGCCGCCACCGGCTCCCCAATTCGAGCCATGTCCTCCGGTCGCAATCCACGCGTAGAGAATGATTGCGACTGTGACGCCGACGTGCAGCGCCGCAGACCATGCCAGGTTGTGACCCCAGCGCTCGTGCTCAAAGAAAATCTCACCGGTTGCCATGGGTTTCAATCGGCTGGGTCACGATGCTGACACTGGTGATTCCCGACTGCTTCACCGCATCCATGACCGTGGCAAAGGCTCCAAAGGGCACGTCTTCATCGGCGCGCAGGAAAATCGACTGGTGCTGTGGATCACGGATTTTCTGCCGCAGCTTCGCCCCAATCTCGTTGATGTTGACTGGATCGTTTCCCAGAAAGACCCGCTGCTGCTTATTAATACTGATCACCAATCTCTCTTCGGTGATCTCTTTTACGGTGCGGGTCTTTGGCACGGCAACTTCAATCCCTGACTGCAGCACCGGGGCGGTGACCATGAAGATGATCAGCAGCACCAACACCACGTCCACGAGCGGAGTTATGTTGATGTCGGCGAGAGCAATCTGTGTTCGCCCGTTCGAAGCGGTGAACGCCATTAACGCCGAACCTCCTCTGCAACGCGTGATGCCGCAGGCTGGCGTTCAACGGCATTCAACATTTCCAGGGAGAAGTCATCGCAACGCGCCGCGAAATCGCGAATCGAACCGCCAATCAGGTTGTAAGCGATGACCGCCGGGATCGCGACCACCAATCCGCCTGCGGTGGTGATCAGGGCTTCCGATATGCCGGGCGCTACTGCGCGCAATGTGGCTTGTCCGCTGGTTCCGAGCCCATGGAACGCGTCTATGATTCCCCAGACCGTGCCAAACAGACCTATGAATGGCGTAACCGCGCCGGTAATTGCGAGCCATGGAACATTGCGTTCAAATCGAGTCATTTCTTCGGAAGACGCGATCTGCATGGCGCGCTGGACTGCCAATGGGTTTCTTAACGAGCCGCTGGACCCAACCTGGCGCTCGAATTCCTTGAATCCCGACTGAAAGACGCCCACCAAGGGGCTCGGACGGAACTGCTCGGAAACGCTGCTCATGTCCTGCAATCGCTGCGCCCGGCGGAATGCGCGTAAAAACCGGCCGCTCTGCACACGCGCACGCTTAATTACGTTCCACTTGGACAGGATGATTGACCAGGAAACCAAACTGAAGGCCAGTAGGATTACCAGCACAGCCTGTGCTACGGGCCCGGTTTCGCGAACCAGATCAACGATGTCGCTGCCGGCAAAAAGAGCAAGGAAGGGATACAGATGCATGATTTTTTAGGGAAACACCAGTGCTCGATTATAGACCAAGGATTTCGGTGAATTCCGTGGACGTATTCAATCCATCACTGTGAAAAGTGCAAAAGTGGCCGGAATCGCCCGGCCGCGGTTATCTTAAGGCCGGTTGAATTGATAATTCAGGAGCTCAGATCAGAGTTCCTCGACGCCGGTTGCTTTCTCCACCTCCAACGGCCCCTCTTTCCGCCTGACCAATTTGCTGGCATTATGCTTGTACTTGGGCTATGTCGCAATGCGCGCTGAATCCACCACCATCTCTGGCGTCGGTTCCGGGATTTTTCCCAGCCTGATTTTCGTCCATGGACCTGAACAGAAGACGCTTCATATAGATCACACGCCCTTTACCGTCGGTCGCAAAATGGACAAGGACCTGGTGATCGCCGATCCCCGCGTCTCTCGTGATCACGCCCTGCTCATTTCCGAGAATGGCAAATTTTTTGTTGAGGACCAGGGAAGCAAGCACGGCACCTTCGTCAACGGGGAGCGTGTAGATCGCAAGCAATTGGAACCCAATGATCGGCTTGAGTTTGGCGCTCGTGACACGATCTATGCGGTGTTTCACCCGCAGCACCTCACTTCGAACACGGCGCGGGATTTTCTCAGCCAGATTTCCGAAATCACCGACCTCGAAAAACTCACCATATTTCTTGAAGCGGCACGCAAGCTGAACACGACTGGCGTGCTGGACGAAATCCTGCTCACCCTGCTTGACGTAACCCTGAAGCTTGCCTGCGCCGAGCGTGGATATGTCTTCCTCAAGGACAAAGACGGCACCCTCAAACTGGCTGCCGGGCGTAACTCCAAAGGCGAATTGTTGCTCGACGACACCACCATTTCGCACTCCATTCTTGAGGACGCTCTGCGTTCGAATTCCGAATTTCTCCTGACCGATACCAGTCGTTCCCTTGACCTTGCGGGACGCCAAAGCATCGTCGCCTACGACTTGCGTACCGTAATTTGCATTCCGTTGCGCAAGCTGCAGGTACAAACCCGCAGTCGCGGCGCCGACGAAGCAGCACCTACCGGAGAAGTCCTCGGCGCGCTATACGTGGATTCACGTTTCGCCTCGCGCGACATATCAAAAGTGAGCGGTGACATCCTGCATGTGGTGGCTAGGGAAGCGGCGTCGCTGATCGAAAATGCGCGACTGGTGCAGGCCGAAGAAGAATCGCGGCGCTATCGGCAGGAATTGGCAATCGCAGCTTCAATCCAGCAGAGCCTTATGGCCGTGACCATCCCCGAAGTTTCGTTCGCGCGACTATACCCCAGGAATCTTTCCTGCAAGGAAATCGGTGGCGACTTCTACGACGCTGTGAACACGGATGAAGGACTGGCGGTCGTGCTCGCCGACGTCGCCGGCAAAGGCGTCTCCGCTGCCCTCTTAGCATCGACCCTGCAGGGAATGATCAACTCTCAGTTGACCGCCGGAATGCCTCTAACGGAAATCGTAGCTTCCGCTAATCGCTTTCTCACCAGCAAACGTATCGGTGAAAAATATGCCACCCTGATCATCGCCCGCCTGCGGCGGGACGGCGAACTGGAATACGTCAACTGCGGGCACGTGCCCCCGCTACTGATTTGCAAGAACGAAGTCCTACGTCCTGCTCACGGCAACTTGCCTGTGGGTCTGCTGGCGGATGCGAGCTACGAAAGCGATCACTACAGTTTGCACTCCGGCGATCGCGTAGTCTTAGTCACCGACGGCGTGACTGAAGCCGAAAACGCTGCCGGCGAGTTTTTCGACAATGAGCGGCTCGAAGCTACCGCGAAAGAAGGTGGCCGCGATGAAATTCTGAATGCTGTTTCTGAATTCTGCGGCAGTACACCGCTCACCGACGATTGCACCGTGGTCGAGATGGTGTTTTCAGGTTAAAAATATTCCGTTCTGGATCTAGAAATTAGCGTTTCGCGGAGGCATGCGAATGCGATCTGCTCTTTTCGTTGTCCTAATACTTCTCGTCAAATCCGGCTCTGGGCAGGCCGTTTCACCGAGTGCGCCTGGCGCCACGGTGAGCTGGCGCGTATCGTGGGCTATTCCATGATCAGTGGTGGCGCCTCAAATTTTCTTGAGACTCTCACCGACAGAATCGGGGGCCGAATCACAGGCAGCGCTGAATCACGTGCGACGGCTGATCTAATTCTGAAAAGCTTAAAGGATGCGGGTTTCGAAAACGCGCATTTCGAGGAGTTCGAAATTAATCCCGGGTGGCAACATGGACGCAACCGGGGAAGTAATCAGTCCTGTGCGCCGGGCTCTATATATCGCGTCTTATGGATGGGCGCCGGGAACTCAGGGCGCGGTTGAAGTTCCAGTCGCAGACATTGCCGCAACTGGTGATGGACACTCGCCCTTGCCTGGTCGCGTCCGTGGCGCGGCGGTGCTAGTGGATTTGGCAAGCAATCTCCTTTCGACTAATTACGTTGCAACTCGGCATCTGCTTGCGCGGCAGTTAGCGAATGCCAGGGCCGCGGCAATGTTCATAGTCTCCGACAAACCCGACCGCATGCTGTACACCTCAGCGTTCCTGATTTATCCGCGAGGCCCACTGCCCATAATTTCCATCGCCAAAGAGGATGCCGCCTTTCTTCGGCGCTTGCTCACCCATGGTCCCGTAACCATTCGTCTAGATGTGCAGAATTCCTTCAGCAGCGGCCCTGTTCCGGAGCGGAATGTGGTTGCGGACCTGGTAGGTTCCGATCCGAACGAAATGGTATTGCTCACTGCCCACTTTGATTCGTGGGATCCGGCCCAAGGCGCTAACGACAATGGCGCAGAAGTCGCAACCGTTCTCGAAGCCGCGCGAATCCTGAAGTTGCTAAAAATCCGGCCCCGGCACACCATTCGCTTCGTCTTCTTTTCGGGAGAGGAGCAGTCAGACCTGGGTTCGCGCGCCTATGTAGCGCGGCACAAGCAAGAGTTGGATAACATTCGCGCGGTGCTCAATAGCGACGCCGGAGTGCAAGCCCCGCTCGGCTTTAAACTGTACGGTCGCACGGACCTTGAAGTCAGCACTCGGAAACTGCTGTCGCCTCTCGCTCCGCTCGGCGCTGATCGTGTGTTCACGGATGCAGACTTCGATTCCGACGAGGAATCATTCATGGTGGTCGGTGTGCCTGCATACTCGCTGGCGGTTGAGCCCGAAGATTATTACGCGCGGCACCACACCATCGTGGACACCTTCGAACGAGTTGATCCTCGCATGCTGAGTCTGCATACGGCTGTGCTGGCGGCCGCTGGCTATACGTTCGCCAATTCAGAAGAGCGTCCCGGACGCAGGCTCGTACCATCCGAGGTTAAGGAGCTACTGCACCGGACCGGCTTAGAGGCACTGTATGAGTTGGACTATCCCGACGCGAAGCCGTACTAGAGCGCAGTGCTAGGCACAGTTAATTTTCCTGCTTAACTTCGTCCGGAGCGGGCACCATATTTTCCGCCAGGGGGAGGCGGAACCAGAAGACGGATCCGTGGCCCAGTTCGCTGTTTACCCCGATGCGCCCTCCGTGATTCAGAACAATATGCTTAACAATCGCGAGACCCAGCCCGGTGCCGCCAGCTTCCCGGGAACGGGCTTTATCCACCCGATAAAAACGCTCAAATAACCTGGGCAAATGTTCGGATGGAATCCCAGGGCCGAAGTCGCGAACATAGAACTCCAGTTCACCATTGCGCTCAATTGCGCCGATCTCAATTTTTTTGTTGCCCGAAGCGTATTTCAGAGCATTGTCGATCAAATTCGCGAACACCTGATGGATTGCCTCTTTATCGGCCAGCACCTCGAAGTCCCGTGACTCCGCAATCTCGATCGTCACTCCCCGGTTTCTCGACATTTCACTGAAAGAAGCCTGGGCATCCCGTAGCAGTTCGTTGGCGGAGACAGGTGCTTCCTGCAGTCGGTCCTCACCCGATTCGACGCGAGCCAGCGTCAGCAGATCATCTGTGAGCCGGCTCATACGTTGCGCATTGCGGCGAATGATTTCCAGAAACTCACGGGCCTTGGGATCAAAGGACTCGTCCAGCAGTGTTTCCGTGTATCCCAACAGGGAAGTAAGCGGGGTGCGTAGTTCATGCGAAACGTTGGCGATGAAATCGCGGCGAGTGCGCTCGACGCGCGCAATTGCGGTGTTGTCACGAAGCACGCAGACTGCGCCTCCGTCCGGCAATGGCGCAGAAGTCATGCCGAACGTACGGCCTGGAGTAACTGAGAAGAGAGTTACGCTCTGCGGATTTTGCTGCTCCAAAACATCGCCAACAACTCGCAGAAAGTCGGGATCGCGTACCGCCCTTACCAGTGGCGTCCCAACCGAAATGGAGCTGGCCGCCAGGCGCTTCATTGCGCCGTTGAACCACACCACTTCCCGCTTTGGCGAAACTGCTACTACCGCGTCTTCCATGCTGTTGAGCAAGGTTTCGAGCTGCTGTCGGCTGTTCTCCAGGTTGCGAAAGTTCAACTCCAAACGGCGCGCGGTCTTATCAAGCATCACCGCCAAACTCGCGATTTCATCACTGCCAGATTCGGGCAGGCGCGCTGACAGCTTCCCGTCGGCAATCTCTTGCGCGAAAGCCACCATCCTGCGCAGACGGCGTGCGACGCTTTCTGCGCCGATCAGGGCAATAACAAATCCAGCAAGTAGGGAAATCGCCAAGGCTTCTGTTAGCCCAGTTTGCAGATCGCGCCGGAGGTTGACGGCGGTAACAGATTGCGGTGTTGCTTCCCAACTTCGCCGCATCAACAGCTCCATCGCAGCCGTTGAGATTCCAACCACCAAGGCGATCAGAAGAAAAAATTTCACGAACAACCGCTTTGTCACTTACGGACCTCGAACATGTATCCTGCTCCGCGCGCGGTGTGAATATGGCGGGGCTTCTCAGGATCCCGTTCTATTTTCTCCCGCAGGCGACGGATGTAGACGTCAACAATGCGCGGGGTGACGAAAGCCGTCTCATGCCACACGGCGTCAAGCAGGCTCTTGCGTGTGAATACCCGCCCGGGGTGGGATGCGAGGAATTCGATCAGGCGAAATTCAGTGGCTGTAGTTACTGCTGGTTCATTGCGAACAGTGAGGCGCATGGCAGCGGTGTCGATCACAATGTCACCAGCGCGCACAATTTCTTTTTTCAACGGTTGCTCAAAGCGCCGCAGCACGGCCTTTACGCGAGCTACTACCTCTTTGGGGCTAAAAGGTTTTGTGATGTAGTCGTCAGCCCCAATTTCAAACCCCCGCAAGCGGTCGGATTCAGCAGTTCGCGCGGTCACGAACACAATCGGGATGCCGGCCAGGCCTGAATTGCTGCGGATCGACTTCGCTACATCCAACCCACTATTACCCGGCACCATGATGTCCAGAATCACAAGCGCGGGCCGGCGCGCATGCATCTCGTCCAGAAACCCGGCGCTGGTCGGAAACCAGGAGACGCCATAGCCGGCCGGCTGTAGATGATGCTTGAGCAGCCCTGCGATATCGGGATCGTCTTCGAGAATGAAAATTGCAGGGTTAATGGGTTGGGCCATGCCCTCAGCTCCCCGCAGTTTGGTGCCCTGCCCCGTGCCTCACGTCCGCGCCCCGGATCCAGAAAATTACATCTTCTGCGATGTTCGTGGCATGGTCCGCAACACGCTCCAGATTCCGGGCGATGGAAAGAGCATCCAGCGCCTGCACGGCGCCGTTCGGTTGGGACTGCATGAAGCCGGAGAGAGTGGCAAAGGCTTCGTGGTTCATGCGGTCGATTTCATCGTCGGCCTCAAGCACGTGCCTTGCGAGCTCAGGATCACCTTCAATAAATGAACGGAGCGCGTCGCGGATCATGGCGCGGACGCGGGTTGCCATCGCAGGGATATCGACCGGGAGTTCGGAAACCGGCAGTTCGATCATATTCATCACCCGCTGCACGATGTTGACCGCCTGATCGCCGATTCGCTCTAGGTCGGCATTGATTTTGATCACCGCGAGAATAAAACGCAGATCGATGGCCATGGGCTGCTGCATCGCCAGCAAATCGATGGCAAATTCATCGACTTCCCGCTCGGCCCGATTAATCGCCGCCTCATTGGATATAACGCGCTGGCACAGCGATGGATCGCGCTGGGAATAGGCCTGTACAGCGAGGTCGATCGCCTGCTCGGCCATTCCCGCCATGGCTAGGATCCGGTGTTTGAGCTCGTCGAGCTCCTGGTGAAAACGAATTCGTGTCATCCAAACCTGCCGGTGATGTAATCTTCCGTTCGCTTGTCGGAGGGATTAGTGAAAATTTTCTCCGTCTTGTCGAACTCAATCAGGTTGCCCATAAGAAAAAATCCGGTAAACTCTGCCACCCGCGAGGCCTGTTGCATATTATGAGTGACGATGACAATCGTGAGCTTCTGCTTCAACTCAAATATAAGGTCTTCAATTTTAGCCGTTGAGATAGGATCGAGTGCCGACGCCGGTTCGTCCATCAACATCACCTCGGGGCTCACGGCCAGCGCGCGGGCGATGCACAGGCGCTGCTGCTGGCCCCCTGAGAGACTCGCTCCGGACTGCTTCTTGAGTATGTCTTTCACTTCGTCCCAAAGCGCTGCCTGCTGCAGGGAATGTTCGACAATATCATCGAGTATTTTGCGGTTATGTGTGCCGTTCAGTTTCAATCCGGCTGCCACATTGTCATAGATCGTCATGGTGGGAAACGGATTTGGTTTTTGAAACACCATACCCACTCGTCGCCGCACATCAACCGCCGGCATTTCGTAGACGTCTACGCCTCCGACTCTCACTGTGCCTTCGGATTTAGCTTCCGGATTGGTCTCGTGCATGCGGTTCAAGCACCGGATAAAAGTGGACTTGCCGCACCCTGAAGGGCCTATGACTGCGGTTGCGTGCTTGGCTTCAACCGCCATATTGATGCCGTGCAGCGCCTCGGTTTTACCGAACCATGCTTTCAGATCGTGAACTTCGACCGCTGTGGCCATATTCAGCGCGCCCCTCCCAGCATACGGCGCATGAAGACGAACCGTACCAGCGTGGTCGTTCCAACAATCAAAATTACCAGCATCAGCGCTCCCGCCCATGCCTGCCGGTGCCAATCATCATAAGGTGTAATGGCGTAGGTGAAAATTTGCAACGGGAGGGCAGCAATGGGCTGGTTCGCGCTAAAACTCCAGAACTGGTTTCCGAACGCGGTGAACATCAACGGGGCGGTCTCGCCCGCAACCCGTGCGAAAGCCAGCATCACGCCGGTGATGATGCCTGCGCGGGCCGTGGGCAGGGTAATAGAAATTGTCGTCCGCCACTGCGGTATGCCTATACCAAACGCGGCCTCTCGGACCGCATGCGGCACCAGCAAAAGCATTTCTTCAGTCGTGCGCGCCACGGTGGGTATCATCATGATCGCTAATGCCACTCCGCCCGCGAACGCGGAAAAATGTCTCTGCGGAAGGACAACCAGGCCGTAGGCCACCAGACCAATCACGATGGAAGGAACTCCGTTTAGAACATCGGACGTGAACCTGACCAACTGTCCTAACCGGTTGCGGCCATATTCCGCCAGATAAATACCGGCCCCGATTCCAACCGGCACTCCGAACAGGCTGGCTATACCCAAAATCATGACAGAACCCAGTAGCGCGTTGGCCATGCCTCCGCCAGTTTCCCCTACCGGCTTCGGAGTCTGCGTCAGGAAAGACAAATTCAACGATCCCGCGCCTCTGAGTACTAGATACGCCAAAATTGCGATCAGCGCGCTCACAACGATAACGGACAAGCTTGCGGCCAACCCGGTGAAGAAGTAATCCGTCATTTGGCGGCGAAGGCTGATGTTGCGATTAGGCATTGGTCCTCGCTGGCGTGCCTCGGGTGACCGTCCAGACCATTAGCCCGGCAAGAATATTCACAATAATGGTGACAATAAACAGCGCTAAGCCGATCTCAATCAGCGCGCTACGGTGCAAGTCGCTCGTGGCTTCGTTGAATTCATTCGCGATAACACTGGCCATGGTGTAGCCAGGAGCAAGCAGAGATTTGGCAATCGAGGGACTGTTGCCGATCACCATGGTTACAGCCATGGTCTCGCCCAGCGCGCGACCCAGCCCTAGAATCACCGCGCCCATAATTCCGGCACGCGCATTCCGCAGCACTGCCATGCGAATCATCTCCCACCGCGTCGCCCCTAGCGCCAGTGCCGCTTCCCGCTGAGGCTGCGGTACCACTGCCAAAACCTCGCGCGTAATCGAGGAGATGATAGGGACAATCATGATCGCCAACACCACGCCGGCGGCCAGCATACCAATACCGTAAGCCGGACCTGTGAACAGACCCGTCCATGAAAAATACTTCATAAGCCACGGTTCCACATGCACACGCAATATGGGAACCAGGATGAATATGGCCCACAATCCATAAATGACGCTGGGAATTGCAGCCAGCAATTCGGTGGCATAAGAGATTGGCCTGCGTAGAGGCTTGGGGCACATCTCAGTGACAAAGACAGCGACTGCGACGGCCAGCGGCACCGCAATAAACAGAGCTACCAGAGATGAAACCACCGTTCCGTAAATGAACGGGAGTGCGCCGAAGCCTCCCGAGACCGGGTCCCATTCACTGCCAAAGAAGAAGTGGATACCAAACTTTTGCCAGGCCAGCGCAGAGCCCTGCATCAATTCTGCTACGATCAGGCCCACGATGCCGAGCACAACAAGCGCCGCCACAAGCATCAGGCCCTTGAAGCCGGAATCCAGATTAATTACCGATTTCTTCCAGGCAGGCGCCTCTCGCGTTTGGTTCACAAAGGGGACTTTAGAAGAATCGGGTTGATTCGAGCGAGTCGCAGCGGCAGCGCCAAAGCTTTGACCTGTGGGTTGCCCATCAGGAATATGTGGCTCACGTGCTGCTCCCATCGGCTCGCCGCTCCCCAAGCCCCGGTTCAGCTCTGGATTTGCGCACCCGGTTACTTCAAGGTTAACAAAGTTGTCATTAAAAACAGATGAACAGAAGGACGGACCGTCCGCAGACGGTCCATCGCCCGGAATCACTTGATTGACTTAATTGCTTCGCGCTCCTTCTCCTTTACAACATCCGGGAGAGGCGCATAGTTCAGCTGTGTGGTCATGGTCTGACCTTTATCCAGCATCCAGTTCAGGAAGTCCACTATAACCTGTTGCTTGGTCTTATCTTTCCACTCCGCAGGAACCAGGAGCCAGGTAAAGCTGGAAATCGGGTAAGCCTCTTTCCCCGGAGCATTCGTAATGGAGACGCGGAAATCCGCAGGCATGGTTTTGACCGAGGCTGCAGCGGCAGTCGTGGATTCCAGGCTTGCCTTCACGAATTCTCCAGCTGCATTTCTCACCGTGCCAAAAGAAATGTTGTTCTGCAGGGCATAAATCAGCTCCACATAACCGAACGCGCCTTCCATCTGCCGGACCATTCCTGCGACGCCTTCATTTCCCTTTGCGCCCAGACCCACAGGCCACCTTACCGACGTACCCTTGCCTACCTGGCTGCTCCACTCGGGACTGACTTTGGTCAGGTAGTCCGTCCAGATGTAAGTCGTTCCGCTGCCATCGGAGCGGTGGACCACGACTATGGATTGATTGGGGAGCGAGACGCCGGGATTGACTTTCGCAATGGCGGCATCATTCCAGGAGGTTATCTTGCCCAGATAAATACCGGCAAGCACGTCTGGCGTAAACTTCAATTCGCCCTTAAATCCTGGGATGTTATAAGCGGGGACGACCGAACCGAGCACGGTCGGCAAATGTAAGATCCTGACCTTGGCCTCTTTAAGCTGCTGGTCTGTCATTGGACCGTCGCTAGCGCCGAAATCGACCGTGCCTGCAGTTACTTGCCGAATACCACCACCGCTACCGATAGACTGGTAATTGATCTCAATGTCTGAGTGTACGTTGTGATATTCGTTAAACCATTTGGAATAAATTGGATAGGGAAAGGTGGCTCCGGCGCCGTTCAGCTTCGTCTGGGCCATCGACGGAAGCGCGACCACAAGCAGCGCGAGTAACGGGAAGAATTTTCGCAATTTAAGTTCTCCTCATAATTTGCAATCACTCTTGATTAAAGGGCCCACATAATTAAAGGACGATGAACCACGTGTTAACAGTTCACAAAATTCATGAGTGTCCCGCGCCCATTCTGCAATCCCTGAGAACAATTTAGACTATTTGGATTGCTTTCTCGGCATCCGCCGGCAATGAACACAAGAATGAGAATGCGAATTCGAAGAAGTGTACTCACGGCTGTCGCTGTCGTTGTGACCGCGTTCGGACAGGGCAATGTTCCTAGCAATGCTGTGGCGCACGAGGATCCCGCCAAGATCGTCCAGTTCCTAAGCTCGACCATTTCCTGGTATCGGCAGCGCGCGGAGGAGCAAAAACTCGCCAACGAACCCGCCGATCTCACCTTCGCGCAGGAGAATGCTCGGGTTGCAGATCAAGTCGTGCAACAGGCATTCCAATACGCCCGAAACGATGACCAGCTCCAAAGCAAACGTCAGCCCGGGCAGCAGCCGCAGGTACAGACTTCAGCTCAATATCAGGGACTACGCCAGGCGCTGCAGAAGGTAGATCAACAAATCCAGGACACAGAATCTGAGCTGCAGTCCGATCGCGAGAAGCTGACAAGCGCCCCTAGTGCGAAACGACAGATTATTCAGGCGACAATTCAGGAACTGCAGGGCGAGTTGGGGCTGCTGAATGCCCGGCACGATGCATTGCAGGCTATGGCGGATTTCGTGAGTTCCAACGGAACCGGCAACCGGATGGGATTACGAGAGCAAATCGAGGAACTGGCGCACTCCGTACCGGCCGCACTGAGCCGCGCCCCCGTGACCAACCAGTCTGAAGCTACACCGGAGTCATCCTCTACCGTGGCTAATCTGCTGGCCCCGAAGCCGCCGCCCTCGGGAGTTTGGGGACTGTCCACTGATTTAATCCATCTTTCTGGGAAAAGGCGCTCTCTCAAAGACGTGCTCTCGTCGACTGAAGCCCTCAGGAAAACGGCGGACGGTTTGCAAGCTCCTCTGGTCGGCGACTTACAAAATTTGATCCATCAGGGAGACGAACTTTTTGCCGCCGCAGATACGGCGACGCCCGAGGGCCTGGCGCAGCAGACGCGACAGTTGGACGCACTCACGGCGCAGTTCAAACAAGTAACAACTACGCTGTTGCCTCTCAGCAAGGTGGGAGTACTGCTCGGACTCTACGAGACGACCTTAAGAAATTGGCGGGATTCCGTCGGCGACGAGGAGCGCGACGATCTCCGCCAACTATTGCTCAGGCTGGGATTGCTCGCGGTGGCGATCGCACTTGTCTTTGGGATAGGCGAAGTCTGGCGGCGAGCAAGCTTTCAATATGTTCATGACGCGCGCCGTAGATATCAGTTTTTGCTGCTGCGGCGAATCGTGATTTGGACTGCGGTCGTAATCATTGTTGTGATTACTTTTGCTACGCAACTCGGCTCGGTCGTCACCTTCGCGGGATTGATTACTGCTGGTGTGGCTGTGGCCATGCAGAACGTGATTACCTCGATTGTTGGCTATTTCTTCCTGATTGGAAAATATGGACTTCGGGTTGGCGACCGCGTCACCATCTCCGGAGTGACGGGAGAGGTAGTCGAGATTGGCCTGGTGCGAATTCACCTGATGGAACTCGGCGGGCCGGGTGAATCACAACTCAGCGGCCGCATAGTTGCGTTTTCGAATTCCATTGTCTTTCAGCCAACCGCCGGCATCTTCAAACAAATTCCCGGAACCAATTTCGTCTGGCATGAACTAAAGCTGACGCTTGCCTCCGAAACTGATTACCATACCGCCAAAGAACGCATTACCAAAGCCGTGGATGCTGCTCTTGCCAATTACCGCGAGAACATTGAGACCCAAAGACGCATGGTTGAGACGAATCTGAGCACGGTCTCGGCCGGAGAGCTGCAGCCCAAGGTGCGCCTTCACTACGCAGCCTCTGGAATTGAAGCAACAGTCCGTTATCCGGTTGAAATTGAGAAAGCGACCGACATCGACGATCACCTGATGCGCGAGCTGCTTGCTGCCATCGAGAAGGAACCGAGGCTCAAACTCATCAGTGCGGAAATGCCTACGGCCAAAGTGGCTGGCTAAGAACGGGAATAAAATTAATTGCGTGAATTAGTGCAGCAGGCCGACAGAGAGAGCTGCGTATTTAAGCACCGGGTTGGGATAGATCCCGAGAAAAAGCGTGGCAGCTAAGCTGAGCCCCAAAGCCAAGCCCAACCCTGCGGAAATCGGAGCCACGGGCGCATCCTCGCGCGGCTCGCGCATATACATCACCACGATGACGCGCAGATAGTAGTAGGCCGCAACCGCGCTGTTGATCACTCCAATGATCACGAGCCCCATCAGCGGGTGAGCGCCCTGTAGTGCTGCGCTGAATACGTAAAATTTGGCGAAGAATCCACCGGTGATCGGAATTCCGATGAGCGACAAAAGAAATACGGTGAGAATCGCAGCCAAAACCGGCGACCGCTTGCCCAGCCCAGCGTAATCTTCCAACATGACGTAACGCTCGCCGTGGCCCGCAAAGTGTCCGATCACGGCAAATGCGCCGACGTTCATGGCCGCATAAGATGCCGTAAAAAACATTGCCGCCGGAATTCCGTTCGCAGGCAGTGAAGCAAATGCAATCAGCAGGTATCCCGCATGCGCGATCGAGGAGTAGGCCAGCAAGCGCTTGATGTTGTCCTGAACCAGCGCGGCGACGTTTCCGATCGTCATGGAAAGCGCAGCCGCGAGCCAGATCAACCAGACGGTCTCCGAGAAATGCGCCTCGAAAATGATGCGCAGCAGCACCGCAAATACCGCCGCCTTCGGCGCAGTGGACATGAATCCCACAACCGGCGAGGGCGCGCCTTCATAAACATCCGGAGTCCAAATGTGGAACGGAGCGGCTGCCACTTTGAAACCCAGGCCGACAAACATAAGCGCGACGCCCAGATACGCGAGCATTGGCCCGTGACCGGTCCCGGCGTAGTCGGCCAGAGCAGCGCTGATTCGGGCAATACTGGTCGAACCTGTAGCGCCGAACATCAGCGCCACGCCGTAAAGAAAGAATGCCGTGGCAAATGACCCGAGCAGGAAATACTTCACCGACGATTCGCTGCTGATTGCCGAACGCCGCCGGAATCCTGCAAGTATGTAGGTGGAAATAGAGGAAATTTCCAGCGCGATGAAAATCAGCACCAGCTCGACCGCCGATGACATCAACGCCATGCCTACAGTTCCAAACAGAACCAGTCCGTAGTATTCGCCCGCGCGGATCTGCTGCACCTCCATGTACTCGTATGAGCTGAGTATCACGAGGATGGTGACTGCTATCACCACGAAATGAAAGAAGACACTGAAGGCATCGAGCTTCACCGTGTCAAAGAAGCCAAAACCCCAGAATCGCGGCTGCGCCTGGTAGAGGGTCGCTGCCAGAGCTGCGATCGCACCCAGCAACGCAATTCCGCCGAGCGTACGTTGGCTGCGCCGTTCGTCCAGGACCGGATCGAGCAGCATGACGATCATCCCGAAGATCGAGAGCACGATCTCCGGCAGGATGCGAATGTAATCGCCAGCTTGGGGGACGCCCTGCATAGTTTGGAGCGCGGCCATCACCGTCCCACCACCTTGCTGGCGAATTGAGTGAACGGCACCAGAACGTTGTGGACCGCAGGATCAATCGCATTCAGCCAAAGCAGCGGCGCAACTCCCATTACGAGGGCCATGACTGCCGCGGGCCACAGCGCCACGCGTTCGCGAAGATCAAGATCGGGGAGGGAATTGTTCTCTGGGTGCTTCACCGTGCCGAAGAACACACGCTGGTACATCCAGAGCAGGTAGCAAGCGCTCCAGATTACGCCCGTCGCTCCGACCACACCCCACCACATCTTTGCCTGAAATGCTCCACTAAGGACCAGGAACTCGCCGACGAAGCCGTTCAAAAGCGGCAAGCCGAGCGAAGCGAGAACAATAAAGAGGAAGAAGGTGGAGTAGGCCGGCATGGGTGTTGCCAGGCCTCCGAACTCCGAAATCTCATATGTGTGTCGGCGCTCGTAGAGAATTCCGGCCAGCATGAACAGCGCGCCAGTCGAAACTCCGTGTGCCAGCATGACGAACATGGCGCCGTTCAATCCCGCCTGAGTGAAGCTGAAGATGCCGAGCACCACGAATCCCAGATGGCTGATCGATGAGTATGCGATCAGCTTTTTCATGTTTGGCTGCACCATAGCAACCAGCGCGCCGTACACAATGCCGATCAGCGCCAGCACGACAATCCACGACGCATTCCTCCGCGACTGCTCGGGAAACAGGCCGAGATTGAAGCGCAGCATTCCGTATGTACCCATCTTCAGTAGAACGCCTGCCAGCAAAACTGAACCCGCGGTCGGCGCCTCGACGTGCGCATCAGGCAGCCAAGTGTGAAATGGAAACAAGGGAACTTTGACCGCAAACGCAACGAAGAACCCAAGAAAGAGCAGCAGCGGCAGGTTCCCGGAGAAGTTTGGGATCGATCCGTTGCGAATAGCACTCTGCAAGACTACGAAATCAAAGCTGCCGGTCTTCGAATAAAGCCAAAGGATCGCGGCCAGCATGAAGACCGAAGCGATCATCGTGTACAGAAAAAATTTAACTGCTGCGTATACGCGCCGCCCGTGGCCATACATACCAATCAAGAGGGCCATCGGAATCAGCGTCGCTTCCCAGAAGAAATAAAAGAGGAACAAATCGAGGGAAACAAACACGCCGATCAGGCTTGTCTCAAGCACCAGCAGCAGGATGAAAAATTCTTTGACCCGGTCGTGAATGGATTTCCACGAGATCAGAACGCAGAGCGGCGTCAAGAATGTGGTCAGCACTACCAACCACAGTGAGATCCCATCCATCGCCATGTGGTAATGAATGTTGGGCGTGGTAATCCACGAAACGTCTTTGTCGAACTGAAAACCTGCCAGACCGCGGTTAAAGTGCGCGGGCAAGTGGAGAGACAGAACGAAGGCAAGAAGAGAAACCACCAGCGCGAACACCCGGATGTCCCGATCTCGTCGCGGGAAAAACAATAGCAGCAAGCCGCCGATAGCGGGCGCGAAGGTGACCAGCGTCAGAATGTTGTTGTCGAGCCAGTTCATGGAGTGCGTAGCCCCACCCAGACCATGTAAGCAATCACTGCCGTGGCGCCCACCGCAACCCAGGCCGCGTAAGAACGCACATTGCCAGACTGCATATGCCGCACTTCGTCAGATAGTTCGCGGGCCCCATCCGCGCTGCCGTTGAGCGTCGCGTCAATTACGCCCTGATCAATCCCTCGCCACAAAACAGTTCCAGATAGTGCAATCAGCGGCTTAACGAATAGCCACGCGTAAAGCTCATCAATCCAGTACTTGTGAGCGACAGCGGAATACAGGCCGTGCAGTGACGCGGCGAGTTGGTCGGGCAGTTCCGGTCGGCGTAGGTAAAGCAGCCAGGCTAGAAATAAACCGAGCAGCCCAGCCCCAACCGAAATTCCCGTAAAGATCAGCTCAGTGCGCTGGCCGGTTTTCGGTTCGGCACCTTCAGTTTCTTTTTCAGGCGGCAGGGACTCTCCGGCTTGAGCATGTTCGCTGTTTACCGCCGGAGTAGAAACGCGAAACACCGGCCCAAGGAATTGATCAAAGCGATTGTTTCCTCCCAGCGAGCCTGGCCATCCAACCCATCCGCCGACCACAGAAAGCACCGCGAGGATCACTAGCGGCGCCAGCATGATTGCGGGAGATTCATGAATTCCGCCATGGCCGTGTGGCGCGGACCCGCCCTGAGCGGAGTGGAACGGCGCCTCCGCCCGTGAACCCGGGCCCGAATGCGTTCCGTGCGCGGCGTGCTCGTCATGCCCGTGCGAAGCTTCCGCGGCACCTCGGTACTCGCCGAAGAACGTCATAAACCACAGCCGGAACATATAAAAGGATGTGAGGAACGCAGTGACCACGCCGACCAGCCAGTAAATCCAGCTCGCCTGATACGCGCGCCACAAAATCTCGTCCTTGCTGAAAAAGCCCGCGAACGGTGGAATCCCCGCGATTGCGAATGTCGCAATCGTCATTGTCCAAAAAGTCCAAGGAATGTGTTTTCGAAGCCCGCCCATCTTCCGCATGTCCTGTTCGCCACCGACAGCGTGGATCACCGAGCCCGCGGCCAGGAACAATAGTCCTTTGAAGAACGCGTGCGTCATCAGGTGAAAAATTCCTACCGAGAACGCAGCCACACCGCACGCCAGGAACATGTACCCGAGTTGCGAGATGGTGGAATAAGCAAGGACCTTCTTGATGTCGGTCTGCGCGATACCGATTGTCGCGGCAAAAAACGCAGTCAGCGTTCCGATGATCGCGACTACCATGAGCGCGCTCGGTGCACGCTCGAAGATCACATGCGACCGCGCCACCATGTAAACGCCCGCTGTGACCATGGTGGCAGCGTGAATGAGTGCCGAAACAGGCGTCGGGCCTTCCATTGCATCTGGTAGCCAAACGTAGAGCGGAATTTGCGCCGATTTGCCAGCCGCGCCCAGCATGAGCAGAAGGGCTATTGCCGTAAGGAATCCAACGCCTGCGGTTTCCGGCGAGAAGGGTTTCACGGCATCGAACACTCTCTGGAAATCCAAAGTGCCGAAATGCTTGATCATCAAAAACAGCGCGATCAAAAATCCGAAATCTCCGATGCGATTTACGATGAATGCTTTTTTGCCCGCTGCGGCGGCGGAATCACGCAGGAAGAAAAATCCAATGAGCAAATACGACGCCAGCCCCACGCCCTCCCAGCCCACAAACATCAGCAGGTAGTTGCTGGCCAGGACCAGCGTCAACATAAAGAACATGAAGAGATTCAGGTAGCTGAAGAAGCGATAATAACCGCCCTCTTCCCACATGTATCCGACCGAATAGATGTGAATGAGGAATCCGACGCCGCTCACGATCAGCAGCATCACTAGCGAAAGCTGGTCAATCGCGAACGAATAGTCCACGCTGAAACCGTTCGAACGCAACCAGGTCGCGAGCACCTCAACGTGCGGCAGCGACAGGGAAGAGAACTGGGCCGCAATCCATAACGCCATTGCAAACGCCGCACCACAAAATGCCAGTGCTACCGCTGCGACGGTTTGGCGGGAGAAACGCTTCCCGAATAGCCCATTGATAGCAGCACCCGCGAGCGGCAAAATCGGAATAAGCCAGAGATGCAGATTGGGCGTCATAGTTTGAGCAGATTGACCTGGTCGATGTTCAGAGTCTCGCGCGTGCGGAACAGCGCGATGATGATCGCCAATCCCACTGCCGCTTCCGCCGCCGCCACCACCATCACGAAAAAGACGAACACCTGACCGCTCAATTGTTGCCAGCGCGCCGCAAAGGCGACAAAAGAAAGATTCACTCCATTGAGCATCAGCTCAATCGACATAAAAATGGTAATGATATTGCGCTTGATCAAGAAGCCAGTGACCCCGCAGGCAAATAGAATCCCACTCAGCACTAGGTAATACGAAAGCGGAACCACTCAGCCCTCCCTCTTGGTTCGTTCAACCGATTCAGGCCGCGCCGCCAGCACAACGGCACCCATGATCGCGATCAACACTAAGACTGATGTGACCTCAAACGGCAGCAAAAACTGGTGAAACAGAAGTTGCGCAATATCCGCGGGATGCCCCGGCAGAGCGCCAATTGCCGCGACACCGGCGTTCGAACGCGCGAGTAGTGCCCAGCAGACAATCACCATGCCGGCGAGAACAGCGGGAATGCCCAACAGCCATGCCACACGGCTGCCGCTGGTGCGTTCTTCCTCTCCCGCATTCAGCAACATGATCACAAATACAAAAAGCACCATGACAGCGCCGGCGTAAACGATGACCTGTATGGCGGCGACGAATTCCGCGCCCAACAAAAGAAATTCGACCGCCAGCGCTCCCATCACTACCACCAACGACAGCGCGCTGTTGATGGGATGGCGCTGCAACAGCAGGTTCACGGCGCCTCCCACGCAGACCAAACCGAACACCGAAAATAAAATCAGATGAAGCATAGAAAAGCAGTGTAGGGCGGACGACCTTGTCCGCCACAATTCGTTACGGTTTTAACACCACGACCAACGCCGTCACCACCAGATTCGCAATTGCCAGCGGTAACAAAAACTTCCAACCAAACGCCATCAGCTGGTCATAACGAAAACGCGGCAACGTCCCGCGTACCCAGATATAAACAAACAGAAATCCAAAAACGCGCAGGAAAAACCAGAGCAACGGCAAAAGTTGCTGCAGCCAACTGGGGCCAAATAGCGGGCCACTCCACCCGCCTAAAAACAGCAGCGACGCCAGGCACGCCACGGTGATCATGTTGGCGTACTCCGCCATAAAGAACATGGCGAATTTCATTGCGCTATATTCGGTGTGGTAACCGGCCACCAGTTCGGTCTCAGCTTCCGGCAGATCGAACGGAATGCGGTTCGTCTCCGCATAAGCAGCCGTCAAATAAATAAAGAAAGCTACAAACTGCCCACCGCGAAAGATGAACCAGTTGGGAATGAATCCCCAAAAGTGTCCGGCTTGCGCTTCAACAATTCCGCGAAGACTGAAGGTGCCTGCCAGAATCAAAACGCCGACCAGCGATAACCCTAGAGCAATCTCATAGCTCACCATCTGTGCGCTGGCTCGTAGCCCGCCCAGGAGTGAGTACTTGCTATTCGAGGACCATCCCGAAAGCGCAACTCCATAAACCCCGAGCGAAGTGATGCCCAGCACCACCAACAACCCGATGTTCACGTCCGTAATCTGGAACGGTGTTCGAAAATTTCCAACACTGAACCAATTACCGAACGGAATCACCGCAATCGAAGTCACAGCAAAAATAACCGCGAGCATCGGTGCCGCGATATACAGCGGCTTGTAGACGTGCGGCGGCGTCAGGTCCTCTTTGAATAGAAATTTGATTCCGTCCGCTGCTGGTTGCAAAAGGCCGAAGGGCCCGACGCGAGTGGGGCCCCAGCGGTTCTGCATGTGTCCGACAACTTTGCGCTCAAGCCAGACGGTATAAGCCACCGCTGTTAGAAGAACAAACAGCACTAGCGCAGTCTTAATCACAGAAACGATGATGAAGGTCGTGATATTCAATTGGCTAGTTCCTAGTGATCGGTGTTCAGTGGCTAGTAATCAGACCTAACATCGGCGTTGTGCGTTCTCCCGCAAAACGTGTTCAAGTTATCTCGTGCGACTTCTGGAAAAAATACTGACCACCGACATCTAGCCGCTGACCACCTGTTTCAATCTGTTGGGACTGCATCTGCCGGCTCAGGATCCTTGTTCTCAATAACAGAATTCAAGGTTCGCGAATATCTCCCCAATGTTCCCGAGCTGAAGAGATTATTTTTCGCAGGTACGATCAGCTCCGGATTCTGCACCGTTCCAGGACCCATCGCAGCAATCGAAGTATGCTGATCGTTCCCCGCCAGCAACTCGGTCCTCGAAACGTCGTATCCAGGCACCAGTCGCTGGATCTCATCTAGTGTCGCGACAGGATCGAACGGGCTCATCTTCGGTTCCAGGCCATTCGCTTCGAGCCAGACGGCGTGTTGGTCAGCTTCGCCCGACTGCGCCCCGCGCGATTGGCCCATGTCGGCATGCACTCCGTGACCGAATGGCACGAGTTTGCGCACATCGAAGCCGATGGCGTCAGCGATACGGACGATCATCTCGAAATCCGGCTTTGCGGTCGTGACCTCGCCAGCCTTTTTCAAAATTTGAATGTCGCCACAGGTGTTGGTGAACGTCCCAGCCTTTTCGTATGCATTTGCCGCCGGCAAAACCACGTCCGCCAGCGCAGCGGTTTCGGTCAGGAACATATCTTGCACTACTACAAAAGTGTTCTTCAGAGTGGAGGGATTAACATTCAGCCTTCCAACCGGGTTCGCGCCGATCACATACAGTGCCTTCAGTTGACCGGTTTTCGTAGCCTCGAACATTTGCCCGATGTTCATTCCGGGTGCTGCTGGCGTAATTTTCCATTCTTGGTGGAACTTGCCAGCACCTGAAACCGGGAAATATCCGGGAAGGAGATCGGGATAAAGACCCATGTCGGCTGCGCCACGCGAGTTGGCGTAATCGCCCAGGCAGAGTAGCTTGGCGCCAGGCACGCTCGCTGCAAATCTCGCAAGAGCCTGTATGTCTTCCCCGAAAATTTCCGAACCAAAAATGATCACAAGACCTTGCTCAGCGCGAAGCTTGTCGCGGACCGCGTTCCAGCCCTCACGAGTGGCGAAGGAAGCGAGAGATTCATCTCCACCTAAAAACTCCGTGAAGTCAGTTTCCGAAGTCACCTGAGTGAAACTCGCCGCCTGCCTCCGCAGCTTGATGGGGCGACTATTCACGACATAAAGCCGCGCGTTGTGTAGCCGCACATTGTTTCGGATTTGCCACGCAAGCAGCGGGTGCTCCTCAGTGGGATCATTCCCAATTAGAAGAATCGCCGACGCGTTATATACGTCGCGCATGCTCGCGGTCGCGCCGGACTTGCCGTGCAGCGCGGCAGCAAAAGCAGGGAAGTCCGCGGTGCGGTGGTGGTCAATGTTGTTCGTTCCCAGCGCCACGCGAGCGAATTTCTGAAGAAGATAATTTTCTTCATTCGTCGTCCGGGTCGAGCCGATCACGCCGATTGCCCGTCCGCCTTCTCGATCGAGAACTTCCTTGAACCGCCGACCGACAAATTCGAAAGCTTCTTCCCAGGTCGCGGGAACCAGTCGTCCGCCTTTGCGTATCAGCGGCTGCGTGAGCCGGTCCTCGTTATTCGCAAAATCGAAAGCGTAGCGCCCTTTAATACAAAGGAAGTCGCCATTGATTCCGCTTTTATCGCGATTGTCTCCGCGAACGATTTCCATGCCGGTATCGGATCGCCGAACCCCGAGCGTTGTCTTGCATCCGTCAGCACAGTGCGTGCAGGTGGTGCCGACATGTTTCATCTCCCATGGCCGCGTCTTGTAGCGGTACGCGCCCGAGGTCAGCGCTCCCACTGGGCAGATGTCAATGCACATGCCGCACTCTTCGCACTCAAGATGATCTTGTTTGTTCGGGACAATGGTTGAAACTGCGCCGCGGTTGTCCACGCCAAGCGCCCAAACATCCATGCCCTCGCCACAAACGCGCACGCAGCGATAGCACAAAATGCAGCGCGGACGATCGAAGTAAACCACCGGCGACCACTGCTGCTCATCGCGATGCTGCTTCAGTTCGATGAACTTCGACTCGGCCGCTCCGTATGAGAACGTCATGTCCTGCAGTTCGCACTCGCCACCCGCGTCGCAAACCGGACAGTCCAGCGGATGGTTGCCAAGCAGCATCTCGACCATGCTCTTGCGCGCCTGGCGAATCTCATCACTGTCGGTGACGACCACCATGCCTTCGGTGATGCCCGTCGTACAAGCTGTCTGCAGCTTGGGCATCTTCTCTACCCGTACCAGGCACATGCGACACGCGCCTTGCAGCGAGAGATTCGGGTAATAACAGAATGAAGGCACCTCAATACCGACTGTCTTGCAGGCTTCGATCAGCAGGGTTCCTGCAGGTGCGGCCACGGGCTTGCCATCAACTGTGATGTTTACGAGTTTGGGTGCGTCAGCCATGAAAAGTTAGCTACTAGCTTTTTAGTTTTTCCTCTGTGAAACTCTGTGTCCTCTGTGGTTAAAGCTCTTAAAAACGCGATAACCACACAGGGCAGCGGAACTTCTAAGCAAAAACCGGCAATTGCTCCACCGTCCCCTTCTTCTCAAACGGGCACGGTCTGCCTTCCAAATGATCTTCAAATTCTTTTCTGAATTTTTTCACAATCGAAATCGTGGGCAGCGCAGCCGCATCGCCAAGTGGGCAGAACGTCCGGCCCAGCATGTTTTCGGACAAGTACTGAATGTTATCAATGTCTTTCCTAATTCCGCCTCCGCTGTGGAAACGAGTCAGAGTCTTATCCAGCCAGTCGGTGCCTTCGCGGCAAGGAATGCACCATCCGCAACTTTCATGTTGGTAAAACTTCATGATGCGCAACGCAAATTTCACCATGCAGGTCGAGTCGTCCACCATCACCACTCCGCCCGAACCAAGCATGCTCCCGGCTTTCATCAGCGTGTCAAAATCCATCGGCAGGTCGATCTCTTCAGCGGTCAGCAGCGGACAGCTCGATCCTCCCGGTACTACCGCCTTCAGCTTGCGGCCGTTAGGAATCCCGCCACCCACCTCATAAATCATTTTCTTGAGGTTGTAACCCATCGGCAATTCGTAAACTCCGGGCTTGTTCACGTGTCCGCTTAAACAGAACAGCCGGGTGCCGCCATTCTTTGGCGTCCCCAGATTCGCAAACCATTCCGCGCCTGCCAAAATAATTGGCGGTACACTCGCCAGCGTCTCCGCGTTATTAATGACGGTTGGCCCGCCCCAGAGCCCGACAACCGCAGGGAAGGGCGGCCGAATGCGCGGCACCCCGCGCTTGCCTTCGAGCGACTCCATGAGCGCCGACTCTTCACCGACTTCATAAGCGCCCGCACCGCCGTGCCAATAAACCTCAAAGTCGCGCCCGCTGCCAAAGATATTCTTGCCGAGAAATCCCTTGGCATATGCGTCGGCGATTGCCTTTTGCATAATCTCAAGCAGATATCGGTACTCGCCGCGAATGTAGATGTATCCGGAACTAGCGCCAACCGCGAGTCCCGCAATGATTACGCCTTCGATGACCGAGTGCGGGTCCTCTTCAAAAATCAGCCGGTCCTTGCAAGTGCCCGGTTCGCTCTCATCACCATTGCATAAAATATATTTTGGTTTTACGGACTGTTTGGGAACGAACGACCACTTCAGCCCAGTGTTAAATCCGGCGCCGCCACGCCCGCGTAATCCCGAGTTCTTGACCTCGTTGATGATTGCGTCAGGCTGCATGCCGAGAGCCTTCCGCACAGCCTTGTAGCCGTCGAGCTCGAGGTAGCGATCGATCTTCGTCGCGCCCTGTCCAAAGCGCTTCGAAACGATACGAACCTCATCGGGATGGGAAACCAGCGTAGCCATTTGAATGCAGAATTTAGAAGTAGGAATGCAGAACTAATTGCGGTCCACATTCTGCATTCTGACTTCTAAATTCTGACTTCCTACTGCACTTTCTTTCTATATTCGTCCAAAACCCTGTCCATCGTCTCCGTTGTCAGGTTCTCGTGGAAGTCATAGTTGACCTGCACTGCCGGCGCCCAACTGCATGCGCCGATGCATTCGACATGCTCAAATGAAAACAAACCATCAGGAGTCGTGCCCTTGTGACCGATTCCCAGCTTCTTTTCGCAGTGCTCGATCAGTTCGTCGGCACCGCGCAGCAAGCACGAGATATTTCTGCACACCTGAACATTAAATTTTCCGCGCGGCTTGGTTGTTAGCATTGAGTAGTAGCTGATCACATTGCGCACATCGAGCTCAGTCAGATCCAATCGGCTGGCGATTTCCGCGATGACTTCCTCGGACAAGAATCCAACCTCGTCCTGCGCATAAAGAAGCGTCGGAACAAGGACTGACCGTTTCGTCGGATAATGCGTCAGCATCTCCGTGAAACGTTGTTCGAATTGATCAGAGAATCTCATCTGAGCTCAACTTTCCGTGCATCTTCTGCGTTTTCTCTGCGACTTCTGCGGTTAAAATCTTGGAAAAAAGCCTTTAACCGCAGAGAACGCGGAGAATCCGCAAAAAGAAGATCGCCGAGAACTACCTGTCTATCTCTCCCAACACAATATCGATACTTCCAATCGCCGCCACCACATCCGCGAGTAGTCGGCCTTCGCACATCTTCGGCAAAGTTTGCATATTCGCCAGGCAAGCAGCGCGCATGTGGACGCGATACGGTTTCGCCGAGCCATCGCTCACGATGTAATAGCCCATCTCGCCCCGTGGCGATTCGACCGCTTGATAGACCTCGCCTTCCGGCACCGCGAAGCCTTCAGTGACAATCTTGAAGTGGTAGATGAGCGCTTCCATCTCCGTCTTCATCTTCTCGCGATCGGGCAGCACAACCTTCGGCGCATTGGCCTTGACCGGGCCCGATGGTATGCCGTCGAGCGTCTGCTGCACAATGCCAATCGACTCGCGCAGCTCCCGCACTCGGCACAAGTATCGATCAAAAACGTCGCCTTCTTTACCCAGCGGCACGTTGAATTTGAAGTTCTCGTATCCCGTGTAGGGCATGTCGCGGCGCAGGTCGATGTCCACGCCACTGCCGCGCAAAGTTGGACCGCTGGCACCCAGCGCAATCGCATCCTCAGCAGAAATCGTCGCCACGCCTTTAGTTCGCATCATCCAGATCGGATTGCCCGTGAGCAAGCCTTCGTACTCATCCACCTTGGAAGGGAACCGGTTCGCAAACTTGCGCACTCGATCGAAAAAGTCGAGTGGCGGCTCCAGCGCAACTCCGCCTATGCGGAAGTACGAGGTCATCATGCGCTGGCCGCTGATCGCCTCAAACAGCCGCAGAATGTCTTCGCGCTCGCGGAAGCAATAAAGGAACACCGTCATCGCGCCGATGTCCATGGCGTGAGTGCCCAGCCACACCAGATGCGAGTTGATGCGCGTCAGCTCATTCATCATCACGCGCAGCCACTGTGCTCTCGGTGGAATTTCCAACCCGAGCAGCTTCTCAACGGCGAGCGCGTAGCACAGGTTGTTCGTCAACGGGCAGAGATAATCGATGCGATCGGTGAGCGGCACGACCTGGTGGTAGAACTTCGCTTCACAGGTTTTCTCAATTCCTGTGTGCAGGAAGCCGATGTCCGGCATCATGCGCACCACGGTCTCACCATCGATCTCGAGCAGCAGACGCAACACCCCATGCGTGGACGGGTGCTGCGGCCCCATGTTCAGGATCATGGTCTTGTCCTGACCGGGTTCTAGCGCGGGTGTGGGAGTGAGGTGGGCCATAACCAAAAACTTACCTGTAGCCCTCCACCGGATAGTCTTTCCTGAGCGGGTGGCCTTCCCAATTTTCCGGCATCAGCAGGCGACGCAAATAAGGATGGCCATTGAACCGGACGCCGAATAGATCAAATACTTCGCGTTCGAAATAATTTGCCCCTGGCCAAACAGAGGTCAGCGAATCTAGCGCCGGCGTTTCGCCGCTCAGCTTCACCTTCAGGCGCACTCGTTCTTTGTTGGGAATCGAAAATAGATGATAGATCACCTCAAAACGCGGTTCTGAGGGATACCAATCCACGCAAGTGATGTCGGACAAATAATTGAATGGGCAGTTCGCGTTGTCTCTTAGGAGGGCGCAAGCTTGGCGGATTGCCGAGCGCTCGATGCAGATCGTCATCTCCTCGCGATCGAACTTCACACCCTCAACCGCCTTCGGGTTCCAACCCACTAGGCGGGCTACCGCGGGGTGTCCTTTCAGTTGCTCGATGTCGGTCACGGCGGGAGCGAGTGCCATCAGAGCCCACCCTTTCCTGCAACCCCGACCAGTTCTGGCTCCGGTTCTTGGGATGAACCTCCGCTGCGCGTCACGCGTGTGATTCTCGCGGCTTGCGGCGAAGAAATTGTCAGGCCCCAATCCAGCGCGCCCTTTTTCCATATGTACCAGTAGCCGACTAGCACGATGCCGATGTAGACGAACATCTCAGACAGTCCGAACAGTCCCTGTCCCATGCGCTTTAAGTCTTTCAAAATGATCGCCCAGGGATAAAGGAACACCGCTTCCACGTCGAACAGAATGAAGAGCATAGCGACCATGTAAAACTTTACCGAGAAGCGTGCGCGGGCGTCGCCGATCGGCGTCATGCCGCATTCGTACGGAGACATTTTCGCCCGCGTCGGCTTGCGGTAGCCAATAAGCCAGGAGAGCAGCACCAGCGCGCCGGCCAGAGCGCCTGCCAAAAGAAAATGGATCAGGAGCGGCAGGTAGCTGCGGACAAAATCATTGTCGGGCATAGGAAAGCTGAATAAAATTTCGCTGAATAACTAAACGTTCTAGATTAGAGTTCAGGAGAAATAGTGTCAAGCGAGGGAGCGGTGTTTGTGCCCGTTCTCGAACGGATCATTACCGGAAAACTGTTATTCCGAGCGAAGTACTTGGATCCGCTTCGTGAATCCAAATCCGCAGTCGAGGAACCTGCTGTTCCGATGCTGGATCTGATTGCCGCCTCCTTTTCGAGATCTGCTCAAGGCACCGCTGAGTCTCACAGCCGGCTTAAATATTCCACGATCTCTTGCTGGCCCCAATTCACTTCGCCGATGAATTTCCGCCGGATCATGCCGTTGCGATCGATGATGTAAGTCTCGGGAACTTTGAATGTGCCATACTTCGACGAGACGGGCGCTACTACGCCGGTGTCAGTCCTCTGGCCCGACTCGCGCACTGTGAGCAGATCAATATGATGGTCCTTGAGAAACTTGTGGTAATCGTTGGCATCGTCGTCCAAGCTGACCGCCAGCACGGTTACATCCTTGCTTTGAAATCTCTTCTGTAGCTGTTCGAGCGACGGCATTTCGTCGACACACGGCGGACACCAGGTCGCCCAGAAATTCAGTATCACAATCTTCCCGCGCAACTGGCTCAGGGTAACGCTACGGTCGGAATCTTGAATGGTGAAATTAGGGGCCGCCGTGCCGATGCTCGATGGTTTCGAGTGGCTATAACAGCCAGTGAGGATCGACAGACCGGCAAGGAAGAGAGCAGAGCGCACGCAGATATAATAAATGGTTCGCAGCATCGCAGACGCTTGCGGCGCTGCCTACCTTCGTTGGATGTCATTCCGAAGGCCTTCAGGCCTGAGGAATCTGCTGTTTCGCAGCATGAAAGCAGATTCCTCAGCGATGAATCGCCTCAGAATGACACTAGCTAAGGGACGTAAGAGGTTCATGTCTCGAAAATCCAATCCCGTTACCTCCATCATTGTTCCGGCCCGGAACGAAGAAGCCTGCCTGAGCTCCTGCCTGGAGTCGCTGATAGCACAAACTGGAATCGACTTTGAAATCATCGTGGTTGACGACGCCTCGACGGACCGCACCGTTGAAATCGCGAGCTCTTTTGTGAGCCGGGAACTTATGACCGTTGAGGCGACCGGTAAGGGCACGACTTACAGTCGTGCCGAACATCATCGCAACATGATCAACGGCACGGCTGTAAGCCGTGCCCTTCCCGCACCAGAAGCCCCGCATGGCGAGGACGCCCGGAGCTCCACAGTCCACGTAGGGGCGGACGCCCTCGTCCGCCCTGATATTTACGTCATCTCCGCACCGCCGCTCCCAGGAAGTTGGACGGGCAAAAACAACGCCATGACCGCCGGCGCAAAAATTGCGAAAGGGAACTGGTTGTTGTTCACCGACGCCGACACCGTCCACAAACCTGGATCTCTGGCGCGCGCCGTCGCCGAAGCCGAGCAGCACGGCGCCGCCCTGCTTTCGTATTCTCCCGAACAGGAGGTTCACGGCTTCTGGGAGAAAGCGGTTATGCCTGTGATCTTTGCCGAGCTGGCCAAAACCTATCCTCCCGCGAAGGTGAATGATCCGGCTTCTCCGATTGCCGCCGCGAATGGGCAATACTTGTTGATCTCGCGCGAAGCTTACGACGCAGTCGGCGGCCACACACAAATCGCAAGCAATCTTCTCGAAGACGTCGCCATGGCGCGGCTGGTGAAATCCTCTGGCCGTAAAATTTTCTTCCGCTACGGTGGCGATGCCGTCCGCACTCGCATGTACCGCAGCTTCGCGCAAATGAGAGAGGGCTGGACGAAGAACCTGGCGCTGCTCTTTAAGGATCCGGTTCGGATGGCTGCGCACTATCTGATTGAATCTTTCGTATTACTCGGGGTTGTGAGCGGCGTAATTCAGATCGCGCTTCTTGGCCCGCCAAATGTTCCCAGTCAAAGTGTGGTGCTTCCGCATTATCCGATTTCTGACAGATATTTTCCTCTGTTGAAGTGGTGGCTGGGAGGGGTGCTCTTCCTCTTTGTATATCTACTATCGCGATCTATTTGGAGGGTCATGAAGGCGCATTTTCCCCCTAGGTTATCGGTGACTTCGATGCTCGGGCCGCCGGTCTTTGCGTATTTGCTGCTGCGATCAAGGCACTTCTGTAAACGCGGCCTAGTCGATTGGAAAGAACGAGCTTATGTTTATTCCGCCGAAGAGATTGAGGGACTGAAGAAACCACACGTTCGGGCAATTTGAGACCCATGCTCTATCTCACTCGCAAAGCTGAGTTCGCCGCCTCGCACTATTACCACAATCCGGAGCTGTCTCCTGAAGAGAACCGGCGCCTCTTCGGCAAATGCAATAACCCCAACGGGCACGGGCACAATTATGTGCTCGAAGTCACGGTAAAAGGTGAGATTGACCCGCATTCCGGTTTTGTGGTTGACCTGAAGCAACTCAAGGAAACCATGCACCGCGAAGTGCTCGATGCGATGGACCACCGCTTCCTGAACAAAGAAGTCCCGGAATTTCGGACGCAGATTCCCACCACCGAGAACCTGGCCATCGCCATCTGGCGGCGCCTCGCGCCCAAGCTCACGAATGCCAAACTGCACCGCGTGCGCGTGTACGAGAATCATGATCTGTTCGTGGATTTTTATGGAGAGGAGTGAAAGAAGATTGAATCATTGAATCACCGGATCATTGATTCATTGAAAACCACTTGATAAAGGTTTCTCTCTGCGCTCTCTGCGAAAGCTCGGCGCACTCTGCGGTTAAAGGCCCTTAACCGCAGAGATCGCAAAGAAGAGCCGCAAAGATCGCAGAGAAAACAAAGCATCTTTGAAATTGGTTTTCAACGATTCAATGCCCCGATGATTCAATGATTCAATTGATGCCATGAAAGCCCACTTGTCCCGCCGCTACCGCTTTTCGGCCTCGCACCGGCTGCATAGCGAGCAGATGTCGGATGCCGAGAACCGCGCCATCTATGGCAAATGCAATAATCCGTACGGCCACGGGCACAACTACGTGCTTGAAGTAACTGTAAGCGGGCAGGTCGATCCAAACGGCATGGTCTGTAACCTGGTGGATCTTGACGAATCCGTGAACCGCGAGGTCCTATCCCGCTTCGATATCGAAAACTTGAATATGCGACCAGAATTCGCAGACTCCGTACCCACAACAGAAAATCTCTGCACTGTTATCTTTGATCTTTTGAATCAGGATATTTTGAAGCGTAAGTTCACTCAGGCACATCTGGAAAGGGTGCGGCTGGAAGAAACAATGATGAATTCGTTTGAGTACAGCGGGGACTAGCGCGGGTATTCTCACGGCTGAAAGCCGTTCGGAATGGCATAATCAAGAGTCGACAATGAAGCAGGCAGTCGAAAACCCGACCTTGACTAGCGCGTCCTTCGAAGAACTGGTGCGCGAGATGCTGGTTCGCTTAGGAGAAGATCCCGAGCGGGAGGGACTGCTCCGCACGCCGGAACGAGTGCAGAAAGCCTTCCAGTTTCTGACCCGCGGCTACAACGAAGATCCGGAAGCCCTGCTCAAGAATGCACTGTTCACGGTCACCTACGACGAAATGGTGATTGTGAAAGATGTGGAAGTGTTCAGCCTCTGCGAGCATCACATGCTACCGTTTTTTGGCAAAGTCCATGTCGCGTACATTCCCAACGGCAAAGTCATTGGCCTGAGCAAAATTCCGCGCCTCATCGAAATCTTCTCTCGTAGGCTTCAAATCCAGGAGCGTCTAACTACGCAAATTGCCGAGGCCATTCAGAAGGTAGTACAGCCGCAGGGCGTCGGAGTTGTCATCGAAGCCCGTCACCTCTGTATGATGATGCGGGGAGTTGAAAAGCAGCATTCCGCCGCCGTTACCTCATCTATGCTCGGCTGCTTCCGCGAGGAGCAGGAAACGCGCACCGAATTTCTGTCATTAATCCGGCAGCGTCCAAACGGACTCTGAAAGCTCCCCGGACAAAGCTTTCCGGCTCACTCTCTTAAAATTCAGCTTGCGTCGGGGCTTTTCCTGGAGTAACTTTTTCGCACTTGGTGCCTCTCGCGTTTAGGGCTCCCTGGACCGATCATGCGGCTCCGATTTGCAGTACTCCTGTCTTCCTTAGCCTTTGCGTTTTCCGCTGTCCCGGTCATTTCCCAAGTGCTGCGCGTAACGCCTGACACCAATCCACCAATAGCCAGTCCGCCGTCCAGCACTGTCCCGCGGATCTATCACGACCACGGTATTCGTGATATCGATGCTATTGGGAACCGAAATATCGGATGTGGCCGCGGCATCGGCAACTGGTACAGCCTCGAGCGACAGATTGCCATGGGCAAACAATATTCCGACCAGGTCGAGGCCACGTCGAGGCTCGTTAAGGACCCCGAAATTTCGGATTACATCAGTGGCCTCGGTCAGAATTTGGTGCGTAATTCCGACTCGCTGGTTCCATTCACCATTAAGGTGATCGAATCGGACGACATTAACGCCTTCGCGCTTCCCGGCGGCTTTTTTTATGTGGATTCCGGACTGATTCTTGCCGCCGAGAACGAAGCTGAACTTGCGGGAGTGATGGCGCACGAAATTGCGCATGTAGCCGCTTGCCACGTGGCCCGCCAAAACACACGCGGGAAGATGATGAACATGGCGTCTATTCCGCTGATGATGATCGGCGGGCCTATAGGTTACGCGGGCTACGAAGCGCTCACCATCGCCATGCCTCTCACTTACTTTAAGTTTTCCCGCCGTTTCGAATCGGAGGCGGACTTCCTCGGTATTCAGTACATGTATAGGGCGGGCTACGATCCTCAGGCTCTGACCGCTTTTTTTGAAAAGATCAAAAGTCTTGAGAGAAGCAATGAGAGCAGGGTCGTTAAAGCATTTCGGACCCATCCGCAGACGCCCGACCGAATCGAAAAGACTCAAGCTGAGATCAATACTCTCTTGCCGCTTCAGCTGGAATACAAGGTGGACACATCGGAATTTGAGGACGCAAAGGCGCGTTTGGAAAGTTTGGAGAACCGGGGACGAATGCGATTCGAAGACGCGACCCGGCCAACTTTACGGCGAAGAGAACCGGCGGAAGCGGGACAGAACCAATAATTTGCCAGCGGATGAGACGTCCGCCGCTCCATGTGTTCGCATAGCACAGAACCCTAGGGAGCCAGCTTGCCTGCGGCGAGATCCTTCACCAGCTTCAGATCCGCTTCCAGAAAATCGTAGGAAGGCAGCTCTACCGGCGGTGCCCAGCGCACCTCGCGGAAAATCCGGTTCTCGATTTCACCCGCGTACTCGCGGACATCATAAAAACGAAGTTCTACGGCGCTCCCATTCGGGTATTCATGGCGAAAGCGCTCCACCTCGTCCCCGATCACCGCATTAATTCCCAGTTCTTCTTCTAGTTCGCGGCGTAGCGCATCTCGTGGCTGTTCGCCTTCTTCAATTTTTCCGCCGGGGAACTCCCATTTCAGCGGCATCGTCTGGTGCCGAGTGCGCTGACATATCAGCAGATTGCCATCTTTGCGGATGAGCGCGGCCACGACGCGCTTCATATACGCGACCCACTTCTCCCGGACCGGTTTGGGTTAGAGCTGAGGTTTAAAGAATTCATGGGCCGTGTTGATACATCGTAGTCCGTCAGCTTGTGGAAAACGCTCCGAGTGAATCGCCGCAGCCAATGCGTGGAGCCCAAAGATGAGCGTTGGCGCGGGCGTGTTTAAATATTCGTCGCGAATGCAATAAATCCGGCCGTTCTTGGCGGCAGGGGTGTTCTCCCATTGCCGGTTGCGAATGATTTTCTCCAGTGGGACCCGATCGCCCGCGCCGCACCAGGCTGCGATGATTACATCCGGCGATTCGGCTGCCACTTCCGCGAACGAAATCTGCGCGCCCGGCGTTCCAATGAATTTGCCTCCTGCAGCTTCCACGAGTTCGGCAACCCAGAACTGCGATGCGATCAGTGGTTTGCCCCACTCCTCGCAAAAAACTCGCGGGCGCGGCAGATCTCCGGTGCGCGACAGCACCTCGTCCACCTCGTCCTGCATTCGCCGAATGACGCGCAATCCCTGTTCACCTGCATCCATAATTCCCGCGATAGCGGCAATATCTGCGTAGATGTCGGCGAGCGATTTGGGCGCTAGTCCCAGGAACCGCGCTCCGCATTTCATAATTTCGGCGATTGCCTTCTCCTGATACGGCACCGAAGCAATTACCAGATCTGGCTTGAGCTGGGAGATTTGCTCGCCCTGCGCCGTCCATGAGTCCGCCACAACCGTCACCGCTGTGCGACTGATCTCCGGGCACACATCGACGCAGTATTTTGTGCAGCCGACCAGGGAAGACAGGTTGCCTAAATCTCGAAGTATTACCGTGGCGCTCGGCTGCAACGAAACCACGCGTCTTGGAAAATAATCCATCGAAACAAGTATGGCATTTCGAGCTTCCCTCTGAATTCGCCTAAACTATCTTTCGTGTATTCACCCCAGGTCCTGGACCATTTCGAGCACCCTCGCAACCCGGGAACCGTGGCCTCCCCAGATGCAGTGGCCCAAGTCGAGAATCCTGTCTGCGGAGACATCTTGAAATTAACCGCGCGAATTTCTCAGGGACGCATCGCGGAAATAAAATTTCTCGTGAAGGGCTGCGTCCCGGCGATGGCGTGCGGCTCGGCTGTCGCGGAGTTCCTGGAAGGCAAGGCTCTGGCCGAGGCATCCGCACTGAAAAGGGAAGACCTCTTAAATATTTTGGGCGGATTGCCCCAAGCCTCGAGCCATGCCAGCCATCTCGCGATGGACGCACTCACGGAACTCATACGAAATGCGGCGAAGTAATTGCCCGAACGTCATTGCTTTCCGCCACATAGATTCAGCGCAGGTCACCTCGCAGTGCTAAAATCCAGCGCCGGAAGTTTTCGACCTGAAGTACCGCCATGGCTCCCCGAATCACCGTTGCGATTCTTCTCCTGCTCTCTACCATCCAGCTGCGTGCGCAAACAGCAAACGCAAGATGGAGCGAGGCCAAGGCCAACGACTGGTATCAACATCAGCCATGGCTTGTGGGAAGCAATTATCTTCCCGCGAGCGCGATCAACCAACTTGAGATGTGGCAGGCCGAAAGCTTCGATCCGGCGCAGATCGATAAAGAATTCGGCTGGGCCGAGTCTCTAGGCATGAACACCATGCGCGTATTTCTGCATGATTTGCTTTGGCAGCAGGACTCCGCCGAATTCAAGAAACGAATCGATCAGTTCCTTGCCATCGCGTCCCGACACCAGATCCGGCCGATTTTCGTCTTGTTCGATTCGTGCTGGGATCCGTACCCAAAGCTGGGTCCACAGCACCCGCCCACTCCGGGTGTGCATAATTCCGGATGGGTGCAGAGTCCCGGAGCGCTGGCGCTGAAAGATCCGTCACAAGAACCCAGGCTCCGCGCTTATCTCGAAGGCGTTGTCGGCGCGTTTGCCAACGATCCGCGCGTTCTCGCCTGGGACGTGTGGAACGAGCCATCGAATACCAACGGAGGCGCATATCACCAGTTAGAACTTCCGGATAAGCAGCAACGCGTGCTGGAATTGCTCCCGAAAGTTTTTGAATGGGCGAGATCAGCGCGCCCGTCTCAGCCGCTCACCAGTGGTTTGTGGGAAGGCGATTGGTCAGCGCCCGAGAAACTCGATCCCATTGCCCGCATTCAGTTCGAGCAGTCCGATGTTCTCTCATTCCATAACTACAGTTGGCCGGAAGACTTCGAGCAGCACGTGCGCTGGCTGGAAAAATATCACAGGCCAATCCTCTGCACGGAGTACATGGCGCGTTCGGTGGGCAGCACCTTCGACACGATTTTGCCGATCGCTAAGCAGCACCATGTGGCAGCAATCAATTGGGGATTTGTTGCAGGCAAATCGCAGACTTACTTCCCCTGGGATTCGTGGGAGAAACCCTACTTATCGCAGCCGCCATCGGTATGGTTCCACGATGTGTTCCGTCCCGATGGCCGCCCGTATCGCGAGCGCGAGGCGCAGATTATCCGCGAAGCCACAGGCGTATCCACCGCGCGGTAGCCGAAAACACTCGGTGCCGAACTGGCCCTACCATCATCCCAGCCACTGCGGGTTTTGATAAGTCCCATCGAAGTTGTGGGAAGTTTTGTACTTCTCGAATTCTCCCTTGCTCGCTGCGGAAGACGTTTTCTCTAACAACGACGCCACTTCCTGTTTTGTCAGTGGCTTGAAGCTGCGCGCTGTATCGAGCGCCTGCTGAAGGATCTGCATGGAATCGCAGCCCGTAATCACTACGCTGGTGGGCAAGTTCATCGCATAACGAAGACACTCAACCGGAGTTGCGGTCTTGCTTTCCAAAATTATTTTGTCACCCATCGGCTTCATGCCAAGAACGCCAATGTTGTGTTCTACAAGGATCGGTAGTGTTTTCTTTTCAAAACTGTCGTAGTGGGCATCCATCACGTTGAGCGGCGTCTGCACCGCATCAAATGTAAAGTTGTGGGCGAACGCGGTTTCGAGCATTTTGTTGTGAATCTCGGGACTCTTGTGCCCGGTAAATCCGATGTAACGCACTTTCCCTTGCTTTTTGGCTTCGAGCACCGCTTCCATTCCGCCGCCCGAGGCGAAGATTCGTTCCGGGTCAGTTTCGCGGATGACCTCATGAAATTGGAGCAGGTCAATATGATCGGTTTGCAGGCGGCGTAGTGATTCGTTTAGTTGTTGCGCAGCAGCGACCTTCGTTCGTCCATCGATCTTGGTCATGAGGAACGCTTTACCACGGTAACCGTCGCGAAGTGCCTTTCCCATTCGTTCCTCGCTCACCCCGTTGTTGTAGTCCCAGCAGTTATCGAGAAAGTTGACGCCATTGTCGAGTGCTGTGCGGATGATGCGAATGGCGTCCTGCTCCTCAACCGAGGGAGCGCCGAGATGATATCCGCCAATCCCAACCATTGAAACCCTCTCCCCAGTTCGGCCCAGTACGCGATGCGGAATGGGGCCATCTGTAGCACGCGACGACTGGGGATGCAACGAGGCTGCGAAGCTCATTACTGCCGATTTCTTAAGAAAGTCTCTGCGGTCCATGGAAGCCTCCGAGAGATATTGGATGCTATTTCGAAGCCGCGGTTACGCGGCATAGGAAGCTTTGTAACTGCCGCTTTGCATTTCCTCGCAACCTGAACGCGAAAAACTCATCTTAATGTTAGTTGTGCGTTCAATCCGCCTTGCTCGGCAATCCAGGTCTCGACTTGCGCCTGTAAAACATCGAGCGGCAGCGGCCCGTTCCCAATCACCTCATCGTGAAACGCACGAATGTCAAATTTCTCGCCGAGTTTCTGCCTTGCCTCTTCGCGCAGCTTAAGAATTTCGAGCTGGCCGAGTTTGTAAGCCAGGGCCTGCCCTGGCCATCCAATGTAACGATCTACTTCGGTTTGAACGTTAGGTTCATCCATGGCCGTGTATTTATGGAAGTACTCGACCATCTGATCACGGGACCAGTGCTTGGCATGCACGCCGGTATCGACTACTAAACGGATATCACGCCACATCTCATTTTCCAGCCGGCCATATTCGCTATACGGATCCCGGTAACCCCCCACATCTTTGCCCAAACGTTCGGCGTACAACGCCCACCCCTCAACGAACGCCGTGTAGCCGGCATGCTGCCGGAATGCCGGCAGACCGGGCAACTCCTGCGCCAACGAAATTTGCAAATGATGGCCGGGAATGCCCTCGTGATACGCGATTGCCTCCACATTCAGCAGCAGCCGGTGTCCGGGGTCCCACTCGTTGACGTTGATATGCCCGGGCCTCGATCCATCTGGCGTGCCAGGCGAGTAATCGGCAGGGGTACCGGCCTGGGAGCGTGAAGCCTCCATCGAAATCGCAACCAGCTTGGCCTTGGGCAGATGGCCGAAGAGCTTGGGCAGCTCTGGTTCCATCTCACGCGCATATTTCGCATAAAGATCCAGAACTTGCTGCCCCGATGTCGCATAGAGTTTGCGGTCATCCTTAATGTGCTGATTGAAGCTCGCGAGATCGTTGAAGCCGAATTGATGAGCGACGGCCAGCATCTCCGCTTCAGTTTCGTGCAATTCTTTCAGGCCGATCTCGTGGATCTGATCGGGGGTCAGATCGGTTGTAGTCATACGTCCGATTGCGTAGCGGTATCGCGCGTCGCCCTCCGGAAGTGACCAAACGCCGGGTTCGGTGCGACCGCGCGGCGCATAGTCCTGACGCACGAAGGTTGCGAATTTCCTGTAGGCCGGGATGATCTCCATGTTAATCACCCTGAGCGCTGCTTCCCGAAGGTGCTTTTGTTCTGACGGAGGCACGCTGGACGGAAATTCTTTCAGTGGCCCGAAAAACGAACTGCTTTCGCCGGTCTGCTTTGCCACGTCTTCGGCTTCCGCGGAAACCTTCTCAAGCAGATATCGCGGCGGCATCAGACCATCGCGCATTCCCTGGCGCATGTTCGCTGTGGTCTGTTCGAAAACGCGCGAAATTTGTCGCAGCCGCGAAAGATAGTTCTCATAGTCCTGCAGGGAATTAAATGGCGTCAGCGAAATCAGTGCCGGCAAGTCGAGATGCGGGCCATCTCGCTGGTTCACCGGCATCTCCCAGTTTTTGAACCGCGCGCCGTCGATCTGTTCCTGCAGCTCGCGAATCATCAACTCGCGGCTTAACGCGTCTTGCCGGGAGAAGCCCGAAGGATGGATGACTTCGAAACGTGCGAGAAACTTGCGCCGTTGTTCGAGATCGGCTTGAAAAAATTCGGGCGAAGCATCGCCTAGGCGATCGTTATAGCGATTGTCGCCAACCGAGGTCGCGAATTCGGGACTGGAGCGCAGCTCGTACTGCCACTCCTCATCCAGCAGCGAAAGCAGTTGCTGGCGGCGAGCTTCAGCGCTCTGCATAGTGTTCTGGGCTGAAGAAGGATTTTGCTCGGCGTCGGATTTGGGAAGCATAGGGATGACAAGCCATATAGCCAAAATCACTGCAAAGGCATGGGAAGTAGTAGGGAAGGCTGATCTCTTCATCGTCACGGCCTCATCCGCTGGTTATACCGCGTCTTATAAAAATGAAGATCAAGATGTGAAAACTGGAGCGGGAGACCGGGATCGAACCGGCGACATCCAGCTTGGGAAGCTGGCGTTCTACCGCTGAACTACTCCCGCTCAGACTTCATGATTTTAGCAGCCACAAGCAATCGTGCAAGATGTCGCCGCGGGTGAAACATGGCGCAAGTAGAAAATCTCTGAAGACGAAAAGCCGTGACGACCGCGCCGGACGTGATTTTATCGGGCACCTCGAGGGGTGAGTGCCGTTCCATCACGTCCGGCTGGTCCTGCAACCTAAGTAGATGGTGTCACGCGTTTGTAGCTTCGTCTCACCGATCCCTGTTTTGTTACAAAAACAGAACAGCAGTTCAGGCGATCAAGTGATACCGATCACGTGATAACAATGACGGAATGCAGCTCCGAGGGTTTTTAGTTGCCGCGGAGCAAGTTCGGGCCGATTTCATCAAGCCCGAGCGCGGGCGTCATTGCAGGAGCGACAAACTTTTTAAAACCGCCTTCTGTTTGGAGAGCAAAATCTGTATTCCCTTTCGCGCCAATCCCATCATCTTTTCAAGCTGGGCATCGTCGAAGGCCTGGTGCTCAGCCGTGGCCTGCACTTCCACAAACTTTCGCGCGGCAGTCATAACAATATTCATATCCACATCCGCACGAGAGTCTTCCTCATAGCAAAGATCCAACAGCGGCTCGCCGTCAACAATGCCCACGCTAACTGCACCGACAAAATCCTTAAGCGGCACCGACGTCAGCGTTCCCGCTTCCACCAATTTCTGAAGTGCCAACCCGAGGGCCACGAAGGCGCCCGTAATCGAAGCCGTACGCGTGCCGCCGTCGGCTTGAATCACGTCGCAGTCGATCAGAACGCTGCGTTCGCCGAGCCGCTGCAGATCTGTGACCGCCCGCAGCGACCGTCCAATCAACCTTTGAATTTCATGCGTCCGCCCACCGATGCGGCCCCGCGCGGCCTCGCGTGGGCTACGCGTCAGCGTCGCCCGCGGCAGCATCCCATACTCCGCCGTGACCCATCCTTTGCCGCTGTTCCGCCTAAATGACGGCACCGTCTCTTCGACAGAAGCGGTGCAGATTACGCGGGTGTTGCCGACCTCAATCAGTACCGAACCTTCGGCAGTAGGAACGAAGTCCGCGATCATATTCACCGGCCGCATCTCGTCGGGCGCGCGATTGTCGGAGCGATAGAACATGCAGAAAATTCTAGCAGGCGTAGGAGAGCGAACTTCGCAGTTCAATGACACGAAAAAAGCAATCGGGAAATTCAGTTATTGCGGCGACAATCCCTTTACCACTTCCGCAATCTGTTGAACGTCGTAGAAGCCGGACAAATCGGCATGTCCGGCCAGGGTCTCGCGTTCTTTGCCATCCACGAGAATTTTCACTCGCGCCAGTCCGGGAATATTGGTTGAAAGCGTCTGGATCATGGAAGCCATTGTGAGCTCCTCCGCCAGCATTCCCGAAACCTGACCATCGGCAAAGGCCAAATTCAGATCAATAACCGCCAGTCCGGGATCAACCAGGAAGACATCGCGAACTTCGGCGCCGGGAGCCAGCGGGTGCGGTGAGTTCTTCGCAGTGTAAATATTCAATATGGCCCGCAACAAGCCCTCGGCCCGCTGCTGCCGCCCTGATGCGAGCGGAATTGAGATGGATTGAGTCCGCAACTCTCCCGGGTCATCGTACGCCACGTAAACACTGACTTGCTCCATTGGGCCTGCGGCCGGCGGTGGCGCAACATGCTCCACTTTGGCCTCCGGGCGGGGCGCGCCAATCTCACGTCGGCGCAGTTGCCAGACGTAAATCGACATGGCGATCGAGACCGCAAATAGAAGGGTTCCCGTTATCAGGAATTGACGTGGAATCACCGCGAAGCTCCAGAATTCTGTCCGAGAGAAGCAAGGACCCCTGCGATGCCATTCGCCAGTGCCCCGGACACGGTCTGCTGGTACTCGGGGGACACTAGTTGCGATACGTCTGCCGTTGTCGGCGCAACCTCGATTGCCACTGCAATGCTGGTCATGTTATTGAGCGGTAACAAAGGAATCTGTAATGAACGAACGGGAATGCCGATCTTCTGAATCGCCGATACAAGCTGCTGCTGTGCTGCTCGGCTGTTGGCCAGCGATGACGACTGCGCAGTACTCCAATCGACAAATGGACCACGGATCTCCCCGACCTCGTTGAGCATGGCGGAATAGATCCTTACTCCGCTGGCTACAGAAGTAGCGTGCAGGCAAACGTAGAGAAGCGGATGTTCGGCGTTCACCTCGGCCGCCCGATCATCTGTCGATAGTGTTACATCGCTATCGCGCACCAGTCCGGCCACAATGCCATCTGCGCTAAGATCCATTCGCAGCCGCCGAGCTAAGGCGAGAGTGACGTCTTTCTCCAGTATCACCGGGTTCAGCATTGCGCCGGATTCGCTTCCACCATGCGCCGGGTCGATCATGACCAGCTGCTTCGGCGGCATTGCCATCGGTGGAGTGGACGAAGGAGGGGCTGGAGTGGTCTGCGTTGATGAAGACGGAGGCTGGTTTACCGGGGACTGTGGCGTTTGGCCCGGCGCAGAAAATCCAATCGCGAGCAGGACAAGAAGAGCGCTCGTAGCCTGCCGGAACGGCCGGCTCCAGCCGACGGCGTATTCACGGTTCGAGAGCATAAATTGTCAAACCGCTTAGCAGCTTGGGATAAAAGTCGGTCGATTTTTGCGGCAGTACTTCGCCCCCAAAAGCGATGTCTCGCACCTGCTCAATCCGCACTGGATTCATGAGAAACGCTATGTCAGCATTACCGGCGCGCACCGAGTTCAGAGCCTCTCCGGCATCTCGAACGTAAGTTAGGTTTGTCTGGTCTCGAATTGCCGTCTCGGAAATTCCCAACACATGCTCCAAGAGGCCTTTATGGAGCTGAACGACGTCGAGGCCCTGTTGGCGAACTGAGACGTTCTCAAAAACCCCTGCCGCAGGCTTCGAACGGCTTAGCAGAAACGCACGTTCGCGTGTCACAGCCAGTATTGCAGTGCCGGTGTGGCCCGCCTCCCGCAACATACTGATTGCTCGTTCAGGGGTGACTGTGGGATCAGCTTCGTCCACAGTAAAAAGCTTGCCGGCGGCGCTCCGGAAGGAATCTGCGGAGAAATTGATCAACCCGTGTACCACACGATGTGTGGGTAAGATCAATAAGCCTGGGCTGTCCATATTCACAAAAGTCATCATGGCGAATTCGTATGGCGCGACTGGATATTCTCGCAATTCCTTACCTTTATCTTCGGCTTGAGTTCGCCGCTCAGTCCTATAATTCAGGGCGGTTTCATAGCGATGGTGCCCGTCGGCAATGATGAGTTTCTTATCGCGCATTTTTTTGCGCACCTGCTCAATGGTTCCCGAATCGGAAATCTTCCAGACCCGGTGTAACACTCCATACTCGTCGGACATCTCCATGTCAGGCGCCTCTGAAGATGCGAGGGTTTGGTCGATCTCAGCACCAGGGTCGCTGTACAACATGAATATCTGGCCAAAGTGGGCCTTGGTGGCGCGAAGCAGGTCAAGCCGGTCGGCTTTCGGCTTGGCTAAAGTCTGCTCGTGACGAAAAACGACACTCGAAGAATAATCTTCGATTTTGCCAAGCGCAATGAAGCCTTGGCGTTCAAATTGCACAGCGTTACTCGGCGAAGGGGCCGAGAAGCGCTGGATATAGCGATAGATCGATGGTTCTGCATCTTGAAGCAAGATCCCCTGCCGCCGCCAGTCGCGGAACGAGGATGCGGCCCGGGTATACGGATTTTCCCCAGCAGTGTCAGTCGATTGGCGCTTGCCAAGGATGATCCTGACAAGGTTGTGAGGGCTAGCGTTGTAATAACGCTCTTGCATTGCGGTAGTGATTTTGTCGTAGGGCTGCGTAGCCACGTCCGATAGTGTTACTTGGGACGGGTCGTAACGAAACGCGCGAAAGGGTTCTATGTGTGCCATCTCGAATGAGCGAACGAATTGTACCAAGCAAGTCGATTCCAGCCTGTCCCAGAAGCGTAACCGGCGCACCTCGACGCCCAGTTTCCTCTGTCTCCTCACGCACGGACAAACCTTTAGCCGTGCGGGGAATCAAAGTCTTGTCACGCGAGTAGATGATGACAAAGATTTAACATCGCCTGCGGAAAGATGTGCTAACATCCTGCGTGATTACGGGGATTATATGGCGCGCCAAAACCGGCGCGGGTCCTCTCGACCCTGGGTTTTAATTCGCACGGCTCGGCCTAAAAACCCATACTCGGTTTCGGCGCGGAACTGTCTGTTACCCTCACTCCTGCGTGTTGTCAGCCTGTTTTCTTTCCTTTTGTTGGTCGGGGCGTTTGCCTTCGCTCAAGATTCCGATGTCGACAATATCCACGTTTCGCCGCGGATTGAACCCACCAATACCGACCCGGCGGCTGCGATCGTCGCCGAGAGCCTCAGAAGTCACATTCCGCTGGTCAAATCAAAGGTAGACCTGGTCCTGGTGCCGGTAACGGTTACTGATCCCATGAACCGGCTGGTTACCGGGTTGGACAGAGAGAACTTCCAGGTATTCGAAGGCAAGGAAGCGCAAGAAGTGAGGCATTTCTCAAGCGAAGACGCGCCTATTTCTCTCGGCGTCATCTTCGACATGAGCGGTAGCATGAGCAGCAAGATTGAGCGCGCCCGAGAAGCCGTCGGAGAATTTTTTAAGACTGCCAATCCCCAGGATGAATTCTTCTTAGTTACTTTCTCTGACAAGCCAGAGGAGGTCTCAGACTTCACTCAGTCGGTGGAAGATCTTCAGGGCAAACTCGTCTTTACTGTGCCAAAGGGGCGCACAGCCTTGCTGGATGCCATCTATCTCGGCGTCAGCAAGATGCGTCAGGCGAAGTACCCAAAAAAGGCGCTGCTGATCATTTCAGACGGCGGCGATAACCACAGCCGTTACACCGAGGGCGAGATCAAATCGCTCGTGAAGGAAGCCGATGTGATGATCTATTCCATCGGCATTTACGACCATTATTTCCAGACCGAAGAAGAGCGCTTAGGGCCGGCGCTTCTCAGTGACGTCTCCGAGCTTAGCGGCGGCCGTTCGTTTACAATCGACAATCCGAATGATTTGGCCGACGTGGCTACAAAAATTGGAATCGAGCTACGCAACCAATATGTGCTCGGATACCGTCCAAAGAACCCAGGGCACGATGGCAAATGGCATAAAATAAAAGTTAAGCTACTGCCGCCTAAAGGACTGCCACCGCTCCATGTATATGCCAGAACTGGGTACTACGCTTCTTCGCAATAGACTCGCACTCAGCAGAGTAGCCGCTGGATTGTTATTACTCGGGATAGCAACCGCGCAGAGCACCCCTGCGCCGCAAGCAACCCCCACCGCTCCGACACCCCAGAGTGGTTCATCTGCCACAACCGCACAGCCGCCACAAACCGGTCAACCGCAGGCGCAGCCTCCAGCTCAGGCGCCGTCGTCGGGCCAGTCCCAGCCAGGGCAGTCAAACGCTTCCCAGTCCGGACAGGCCCAGGACTCCTCGCAGGCTCCTGCCGGGACTGACAACGGCGTATTCGTCTTCCGCGCCGAAGCTCGCGAGGTAACACTCCACGCCACGGTCATCGATGACAAGAACCATCTGGTTACCAACCTCGACAAAACTGATTTCACGGTCTTTGAAAATAATCAGCCGCAAAAGATACGGGCTTTCCGCCAGGAAGACTTCCCGGTGGCGATCGGCATTGTGATCGACAACTCCGGCTCCATGCGGGAGAAGCGCGATGCCGTCAACAAGGCGGCGCTGAACTTGGTCAAGGCCAGCAATCCTCAGGACCAGGTCTTTGTGGTTAATTTCAACGACGAATACTATCTTGACCAGGAATTCACCCCAGATATCAAGAAGCTCCAGACCGCGCTCGAGCACGTCGAAGCACGTGGCGGGACTGCGTTGTACGACGCGATCGTTGCTTCGGCCGACTACCTGACCCATTCTCCGCTGCAGCGGAAAGCTATCTTCGTGGTGACTGACGGCGAGGATGATGCCAGCCAGGAAACTTTGGAGCAGGCGGTCCACAAGCTTCAGCAGGAAAACGGTCCGGTGGTCTATGCGATTGGACTATTGGGCGAAGAGAAGTCCAGACGGGCAAAACGGGCGTTGGAGTTGATCGCCGAACGTACGGGCGGTGAGTCTTTTTTTCCTCCGAGTCTAAACGAAGTCGATGAGATCAGCCGCTCTATCGCTCATGATATCCGCAACCAATACACCATCACCTACACCCCAAGCACTCCCAAAACTGTCGGCGGCTATCGGACCATCCACGTGGACGCGCACGCCAAACCTTACAAGAAGCTCACCGTCCGGACCCGCAGCGGCTATTATCCCGGGCAGGAGCAACAAGGAGCGGGAGGAAGTAATTGAGACCTTCTGGTTCCTCAATGATTCAATCTTGTCGTCGAGATTGACGCTTCCACCCAGCTTCCGTACCCTGTAGAGTGCCGATTCTCTCCAACCCCTGCCTGCGCGTCGCGGACGACATCACTGACCTCGTAGGTCAGACCCCGATGCTTCGCCTTAAGCGCATCGTGCCTCCAGCCTCCGGCGATGTCTTCGCAAAACTTGAATATCTGAACCCTGGCGGCAGCGTGAAAGATCGGGCTGCCATTGGCATCATTCGCCGCGCCGAGCAGGAAGGACGTTTGAAACCGGGAGGCGTAATCGTCGAGGCTACGGCCGGGAATACAGGAATTGGCCTCGCGCTGATTGGCGTGAACCGCGGCTACAAAGTTGCGCTATTCGTGCCTGAGCGTTTTTCTGAAGAAAAAGTAAAAATCATGCAAGCGCTGGGGGCGGCGGTGACCCGCACTCCCGACGACCAAGGCATGCTGGGTGCCATCAAACAGGCGCAGGACTATGCGGCTAAGACCCCCAACTCATTCATGGCTCTGCAATTCGATAATCCTTCCAACCCTGATTATCATTACCAAACTACCGCCGAGGAGATTTTCGAGCAGATGGAAGGCAAACTTGACGCAATCGTCATCGGCTCGGGCACAGCGGGTACTTTCACTGGCGTCGCGCGATATATGAAGGAGAACCTGCCGCGCGTGCTCACCGTCGCCGTGGAGACACAAGGATCAATTCTGGGCGGCGGACCCCCGGGCAAGCACAAAGTCGAAGGCATCGGGGCAAGCTTCATTCCGAAGAATTTTGACCGCTCGGTGTGCGACCAAATTTTAATGGTCAGCGACAAAGACGCCTTCGATACCGTAAAAGAACTCGCCGCAAAAGAAGGTGTGCTTTCCGGCTCGAGCGGCGGTGCAAATGTATTCGCAGCATTGCGGGTCGCGCAAAGGCTAGGAGCAGGGAAGCGCGTGGTCACCATGATTCCCGATTCGGCCGAACGTTATTTATCGAAGAAGATCTTCGAAGGTGGAATATAAAAACAGTCGTTGGTCATTGGTCATTGGTCATTGGTCGTTGGCGGAATAAGAAGTGTGGAGGCACGGGCGTCCTCGCCCGTGCGAAAAATGAAATGAAGAAAGAATCTGGCCTGCGACGAACCACCAACGAACAACGACGTGAATCCCCCGGCTTCTCCACCCGCGCCATCCACGATGGCCAGGAGCCTGATCCCCTAACCGGGGCCGTCAACGTTCCCATCTACGCAAGCTCAACTTATGTCCAGGAAGAACTCGGCAAGAATAAGGGATATGAATACGCCCGGGTCACCAACCCCACGCGAGACCGGCTGGAAACGAACCTCGCCTCTCTCGAAGGGGGCGTCGCGTCGCGTGTCTTCGCCAGCGGCATGGCGGCGATTAATGCCATCTGTGCTATGTATAAATCCGGCGACCACGTCGTCTGCGGCCACGATCTTTATGGTGGCGTTCCGCGCCTGTTCAATCAAGTGCTCTCCGGATACGGCGTTGAATTCACTTACGTAGATACCTCTGATCCTAAGAATGTCGAACGCGCCATTCGCAAAAGCACTCGCATGGTCTATGTGGAAACTCCAACCAATCCGCTGATGACCGTGAGCGATATTGCAGCCATTGCGCGCATTTGTCGCAGCAAGAAAGTCGAATTGGTTGTGGACAACACATTCATGTCTCCGTACTTTCAGCAGCCAATCGCGCTGGGTGCAGATATGGTTGTTCATTCGACGACAAAATTTCTAAACGGTCATAGCGATGGCCTGGGCGGGGTCGTGGTTTGCACGCGACAAGATCAGGCGGAGCAGTTGGGCTTCGTGCAAAAAGCCGCGGGCGCGATTCTTTCTCCCTTCGAGTGCTGGCTAGTTCTTCGCGGTACGAAAACCCTGGCGGTTCGCATGTTGCAGCATGATTGCAATGGGCGTCAGGTGGCAGAATTCCTCGCAGCCCACAATAAAGTGAAAGCCGTATTCTATCCCGGACTGAAAGACCATCCTCAACATGAGCTCGCTAAACGCCAGATGAGTGGGTTCGGCTCCATGATCACCTTCGAAACGGGTTCCCTCGCCAATGCAGCCAAGATGCTCAAGCGAGTGCGGGTGTGCTCACTCGGAGAGTCTTTGGGCGGAGTCGAAACCCTCATCTCCCATCCCGCCACCATGACTCATGCCGCATTAGGAGAGAAGGGACGAAAGGCCATCGGCATCACCGACGGCATGGTGCGCATTTCAGTCGGAATCGAAAATGTAGAAGATATTATTGCGGACCTAAACCAGGCGCTCACCTAGCTTCTGTTACAATCCCCCGATCCTTTCGCGCGGCGAGCGTGGCCCATGAAGCGTCCGTCTGTCGGAGCAATTGTCTTAGGGCTGATTCCTTTTGGTGCGATTTGTTTCTCGGTTTCGCTCTGGGATCGGATTCATCCCATCATCTTTGGCCTGCCTTTTAATTTTTTCTGGTTAATCCTGTGGACTCTGCTGACTCCGCTTTGCATGTGGGCAAGTTATTTATTGGACGAGCCACACGAAGGTGAACTCAGTCGCGAACAGGATGGTCAAGTTTGAGCCCCACTCTTGTTGCGCTCTCAATTATCTCGGCCATTGTGGCGATAGGTTCCCTTGCAGGTTTTTCTGCTCGCTTTTATCACAAGATGGATCTAGAGCAGTGGACAGTTGGCGGCAGGGGTTTCGGCACGATACTAGTTTGGCTCCTGATGGCCGGCGAAATCTATACCACCTTCACTTTTCTCGGTGCTAGCGGGTGGGCCTATTCGCGGGGAGGCCCGGTTTTATACATCCTCGGATATGGCCCATTAATGTATGTAGTGTCGTACTACGTCCTTCCTCAGGTTTGGGAAGCCGGTCGCAGGCACAACCTGCAAACTCTAGGCGACTTCTTTCAATCGCGGTATGGCCGAACATATCTATCATCCTTTGTGGCATTAGTGGGAATGGTTTTTCTCCTGCCCTACGTGCAGCTTCAGCTCACCGGACTGGGGATCATTGTCGAAGTTGCCAGCTACGGTGCGATTCACCGCACGCCCGCCATTATTATTGCTTTCGCGATCGTCGCAGGATTTGTTTTTGTAAGCGGCGTGCGAGGGGTGGCGTGGGCAAGTGTGATCAAAGATTTTTTATTGCTGTTTGCCGCTCTGTTTATAGGAATAGCCATTCCCTACATTTATTTCGGTGGCATTGGGCGAATGTTCGCTGCTTTGGCCCATGCCAAACCTGAGCACCTCGTGATGCCGGGGGCCACGAAGAGTCTGGGTCATACATGGTACGTCTCGAGCGTACTCATGACTGCGCTGGGTTTTTTTATGTGGCCGCACAATTTTGCAGCGTCGTTCACTGCACGCAGCGGGAAAATTTTGCGCCGGAATGCCGTCTTCATGCCGCTGTACGGCATTACGATGCCACTGATGATCTTCGTAGGTCTAACCGCGGTGCTTATCGTGCCCAACCTGAACAACGGTGATCTCGCCTTGCTGACCATAGTGCGGAAGACTTTCCCGGCCTGGTTTCTCGGAGTCATCGGTGGAGCAGGCGCGCTAACCGCCATGGTACCCGCGGCGATACAAATTCTTGCCGCGGCCGCGTTGTTTTCGAAGAACATCTGCCGGCCGATACTAGCGCCCCGCATGACTGATAGGCACGTGGCGGCTCTCGCCAAGATAATGGTTTTGGTGCTTACCTCGGGCGCGCTCTATCTCGCCATTCACAGTTCAGTGAGCCTGGTCTCTCTTCTAATGATGGGGTATGCCGGAGTAGCGCAATTCTTTCCGGGAGTCCTGCTCGGCCTGTTTTCAAAAAGGGTGAGCGGGTCTGGCGTCTTCGCAGGAATTGTCTGCGGCGTTGCTGTGGTTGCGTTCTTGGTTTTGACCAATCGTGATCCATGGATGGGCTGGAATGCGGGGTTCATCGCGCTGTGCATAAACCTTATGGTCGTGTGCGTGATCAGCTCGGTACGGCCGGCGCATATCGGAGATGCAAACGCGTTTTCGGCTACAGCGCGGTAGGCAAGTGTTATCAACCGGAGCATTGTCAACGCACTGAATCTTCGATCCACTTCAGATATTCTGCGCTGCCGCCTTCCATTGAGATCACGACGTACTCGGGCAAGGCATACGAATGTAGCTCCCGAATAGCACCCTGCACTTCTACACTGCGGGCTTTCGTAGTCTTGATCACTAGCAGGTACTCTTCTGCAGTCTCGACTTTGCCTTCCCAGCGATACACGGACTGGATCCGCGGCACGATATTGACACAAGCCGCCAGTCGGCGCTCAACCAGTTCGTGCGCAATTTTCTGCGCCTCCATTTCGTTTCCCGCAGTAGTGAGGACGAGTACTTTATCTGTCATATAGAATCAGCTTCCTGTAAGCGAGTCGAATGCCGGCACTTTAGCCGGGAGGGCACGGCTTGAGCCGTGCCACTCGGGACAAACAACTCACCAACGGCACGGCTGAAAGCCGGGCCTCCGGATCTAGCGAAGAATAATGCCGAATCCGGTGATCGGAATACCCATGACTACACAAATCAAGTTTGGCACATCGGGATGGCGGGCGGTGATGGCCGAAGAATTTACCTTCGCCAACGTGCGTCGCGCCGTACACGGAATTGCACGCTACGTGAAATCCCAAAAACCCCAGGGCGCGCGCGTGGTCGTCGGCCGTGATCCTCGCTTCCTGGGTGAAACCTTCTGCTCCATCGCCTCAGAAATACTTGCAAGCAACGGCATCACGCCATTGGTCATTGGTGAAGCCGCTCCCACCCCCGCGATTTCCTATGCTGTGATGCACGAGAAGGCAGATGGCGCGATCAACTTCACGGCTTCGCACAATCCACCCGAATATAACGGAATCAAATTTTCCACTCCCGACGGCGCTCCCGCCCTGCCCGAAGTGACCAAGCAGATCGAAAAGGAAATCCCTGATGACGAGCCTTCAATTCCCGATTCCAAAGGCAAGCCTTCGGCCCAAAGTCTCGACCCCAAGCCCGCATACCTGGCACGTCTCCGCGAAGCAGTCGACGTCGCAGGCATTCAGAAAGCAGGATTGCGCGTGGTCTTCGATCCGCTATGGGGCGCAGCGCGCGGCTACTCGGATTCGATTTTGCGCGAAGCTGGTGTGAACGTCGCGACTGTTCACGATTATCGGGACGTCCTGTTCGGCAACCATGCGCCCGAACCCGACGATCATCTGCTCGAGCCTCTCCGCGAAAAAATGCGCGAGAAGAAAGCTCATATCGGAATCGCTACCGACGGCGACGCCGACCGCTTCGGCATCGTGGATGAAGACGGCACCTTCCTTCAGCCGAATTACATCATCGCGCTTCTCTTCGATTATCTAGTCGAAAGCCGCGGCTGGAAGAATGGGGTTGCGAAGTCTGTTGCTACCACGAACTTCATCAATGCGCTGGCTCGACATCACCAAGTCGAGTTGCACGAAACACCGGTAGGCTTCAAATACATTGGCGAACTCATCAAGCAAGACAAGATCGCCATCGGCGGAGAAGAAAGCGCGGGTCTCTCTATCCGCCATCACGTCCCCGAAAAGGACGGAATCCTCGCCGGCCTGCTCTGCTGTGAGATGGTGGCCCATCGCGGAAAATCACTAGGGCGCCAATTGCAGGAATTATTTGCCAAAGTTGGTTCCTTCTACCCCATACGCGAGAACTTCCGCTTGACCCCCGAGGTGAAGGCGAAGTTTACTGAGAAGTTACGTGTTGATCCGACTGCTTTTTTCGGGCAGCAGGTCAGCGAAGTTGTGCGCAAGGACGGCTTGAAGCTTGTGCTTGCGAATGGTTCCTGGGTCTGTTACCGGCTCTCGGGGACCGAACCCGTGGTCAGAGTTTATTCCGAAGCGCCCAGCGCCCAGGAGTTGCAAAAACTAAGCGCTGCCGCCAAACAATGGATCTTCGAATAGGTCTTCCTAGAATCCGAATTGTTCCTTCTCCAGAGGAAAGACTGCGTACGCTCACTCAAGGCGCGGACCAGGCAGAAGCCTGGGCCGAAAAAGCTCGTGCCCGGGCTGAACCGGTCCTGGAAAAACTCTATGCAGTTCGCCGACGCTTAGCGACCGGCGCGGTCACCATAGTCGCCATTTGGCTTGTGGTGCACGCCATGTTGGGCGCGAATGGCATGGCGGTTTATCGTGCCAAACGCGCCGAATACCAGAATCTGCAAAAGCAAATCAACAGCCTTCAAAAAGAAAATAACGCGTACTCCGAACAGGTTACCCGGCTCAAGTCCGACCCCAAGCGAATCGAGAAAGAAGCACGCGAGCAGTTCCACTACGCTCGCCCCGGAGAGGTCGTCTATGTCTCTCCCGATCCGCCGGCTCCCGAAGGGGCAGTGAGTCACTCCGCACGGAAATAGCCTGCTTTACAACTGGAAAGCATCGCTGTGCTATAGTTTCGGCGAATTACGGTGTTCTTGCTGCGAAACCTCCTTTGGTCGGAGGATTCGAAAAGTGTTGTCAATCGCGGCCCAGCCGCTTAAGTTGAGGAGATATTTACCATGAGAAAGCTATTGCTCATCTGTACTTCAGTCGCGGTCATGTTCATGTATGTTGGGGTTTCTTTCGCTAGCGATGCCGCCACAGTGAACGGGTACGTCACCGATTCGAAGTGCGGAGCTAAGGGAAAGACAAGCGCCGAGTGCGCGAAAAAGTGCTTTGAGAAGGGCGCTAAAGTCGTGGTCGTGACTGATGGCGACGACAAGGTCTTAACGGTTGACAATCCTGACGCGCTGACCGAGCACGTTGGACATCACGTCGCGGTCACCGGCAAGGTGAGCGGCGATTCCATCCACGTGGATAGCGTCAAGATGCTGTGAGACGCATTTAACGAAGAGTGTTTCTGGTGAACCGGGCGGCGGAAGCCGCCTTTTCTATGACTCGCCGAAGAACCGGCCTTAATTTGAAGCGATCCAGATGCTTAGGGCTGTTGACGGGCCGCAATGCTGGCCAGACTATTGGCTTCACGGTTGTGCTCGCGACTAACGTGAGAGATAGAAAACTCCAGCGATCGGGCCAATTTGCGGCAAATCCAGTTCAGGGAGTATAGGCGGGGACTTCGGCAGGCATATTCGCCGATCATCTGCTTAACCACAATTTCGGAATCCGAAAAGACGTGTAAAGCACGGGCGCTCATAGCCAAAGCGCGCTGCAGAGCCTCTAAAAGCGCCAAGTATTCAGCTACATTGTTGTCTTGATGTCCGATCCATTTCTGGATCCTGATGGGCCCGTTTTCGCAGCCATCGATCACCACGCCAATACCGGAAGGCCCCGGATTTCCCAGTGATCCTCCATCAACATAGGCGATAAGGCGCGACATTTTCAGACTTCGGTAGATGCTGGAATAACAATGCGCGAGCGGATTCGTCCCGTCAAGAGCTTGTGTTGGTTACCTTAGCCGTAGTTTTATCCTAGATTTCCTATCTAGAAACCTGTTTTGCACAAGTCATCCACAGAAATCTCGATTTTAGGCGTGATTTGAAATTGACATAGTTAAACCTAAAATTTAAGGTAACTCTCGTCGACGGCTGAAAGGGTTGGCTCAAATAAAATTAGCCAGTCCGAAGTAAGCTGAGTGATAGGCTCGGCAGGGTAACCTGCAGAGCAGCCAGACCCGAAAAAACCGACTAACTCTGCGAGGAGCAGTTGGGGTTTGGAACTGCGAAAGCAGTAATCACATCAAGGGCTGCGACGGTGCATGTCTCCACGCTGTTGGCTTCCTCGCAGGAGCTGGTGGCTAGAGCATAACCAATGTCGCAGCCTTTTTACTTTTCTAACGATCCCCTCCACGCACTCGCTTCCACCTAGCAACAGTTAAAGCTCGTCGAACACAATCCCTCGCATGCCGGTCTTAGGAGTGGTTGGATTCCGGGAGCACACCCCGCTTCATTTTGAAACTCCTCTGCAAAATCGCGAAAAGTGCAATTTGGGCGACCAATCCTGCAGTGCTGTCGAGGATCACATCGCGAATCGTGCCGGTCCGCGACGGCAAAAAACTTTGATGCCACTCATCTAGTATCGCCACTAATGCCGTACATAGAAACGCAAGCGTGCCCCATTGCAAGCACCATCGCGTGCTAAGTCTCGGGAAACTGGCGCGCCAGGAGCGGAACAAGAGAACACTCAGTGTGAAATAGCCAACAAAATGTCCGGTCTTGCGAAGCACCACGTGCCATGCCGCGAAGCGCGCCGGATCCATTTCGAATAGAAAACGAAAGATGGGATACAGAATCCGACTGGTGTGGTCCGCAGAACCGAGGTTCGTGGATTCCGTGACGATGACCGCCAGCCAGACGGCAGACGGGAGCCACACTCTCAGGATTCGCTTGGTGGATGAAGTCAATCGCTGGTTTGCATTCTAACGCTTTCTTAGCTAAGTTTGACGGTTGCGATAGTGCCTACTCCGCGCAGTTGCCTCTGCTCATGTCGTTAGGACCAGACGACGTACGAAGAGATCGGCGGCGCTCCGGCGTTCACGAGCTCGCGACGTCAGCGGTTAAAGCATCCGGCGATTGGGTATCCGCCCGCGACGCGGGATGTTGATCCGAGCCCACCAGAAATTCGATTCCGTACAAGTACAGAGCGCGATGGCGCACGGTTCCCCAAACTCTCATTGGCTCTGTGGATCTGGGCGGAAGGAATTCGACCTGAATCTGAGAATCTACTGGCAGATTTGCGATCGTAAACAGCGACATGCCGACATCGCTGATATTGATACCAAGTGCTTCAATGCAGCCAGACTCAGTGAATACACGGACCGAGGTATTGAGCAGTTGGCGTTTCTGGCGGCGCCTGTCTTGATTGAAGTTGCGTCTGAGAAACATTGGCGGAGGGAACTGAAAACAGAGTAGCGCACGGCGGCCAGCGGATTAAGATTACGAAGGTGTACCCGCATTTTGATCGTGGAGGACGGGCGTCCTCGCCCGTGCCAGATAACGAGCATCTCTTGACCATGGAGGCACGGGCGCCCTCGCCCGTGCTAGCCGCAACGCCGCGCGAAGGGTTCTAGGTTTCCTTCGTGTCCCTCGTGGTTATGGTTCGAAAAGCAATAACCACGAAGGACACAAAGTATCACGAAGGAGATCGGGCAATGGGGGACTGACACCACCTTCGTGTGGTTTCATTTCATACCGTCCAGAATAGAACCGACGATTCCTCCGACTACACCGCCTTCTACCGTCTGTCTCGAAGCTTCGCGCGGCAAGTATCGCTCGATGGCGTGAGCAAGCCTGGCAATGGGAAGTGTCTGCAGCCAGATTCTCCCTGGCCCGGTGAGCGCGGCAAGAAAAATTCCGTCACCGCCGAAGATCATGTTCTTGATTCCTGGTACGGTCGTGATCTGAAACGAAACACTGGATTGAAATGCGCCCACGTGCCCAGGATGAACCCGCAAAGTTTCGCCCGGTTGCAGGTCGCGTACCACCAGTTCTCCTGAGAGTTCGAGCCAGGCCGTCCCTTGCCCGCTGAGCCTTTGCAGCAGAAAACCATCGCCGCCGAAAATGCCAGCACCCAATGATTGTTGAAAGCCGACTGCAATCTGAATCTGCGGGGTGGCACATAGAAAGCCGTGACGGTGAATCATGAATTCATGTCCCGGCGAGACTTCTACCGGCACGATGTGCCCAGGCAGTTTTGTGGCGAAGGCCACTTCGCCGGCAGCACCATAGGCGCGGTACTCGGTCATGAAAATCGATCCGCCGCCAGCCACTCGTTTCAGGACCCCGAACAAGCCTCCGCCTCCGGCAAACTGGGTGTGCGTGGTCATCTGGATCGAACTGCCCATCCACGAGAGTTCTCCCGCCTCAGAGATGATGGATTCATTGGGTTCGAGAACAAACTCCAGCACGGGCATGGTGGTACCGGTGATGCGGCTCTGCATAAAGGTCTCTACTGGTAATACGTGCGGATTGAGATCGCAGTTCGCTGTAGTCGGAAAAGTATAAATGCGCGGAGCGACGAACTCGCCCTACTGGTCGCGAGAGCATAGTGCTCGGGTGTTACTACTCGTGGCTCTCAATGAGTGCAATGGCGATTTTCACCAACTACCTCATAGCTTTCCTAGTAGCCGACCACTCTGACGTAGGGGGATGGACGAAGGCATTTCTGGTGACGTATGGTTGGGCTAGTGGCTGATAAGGCTGACAAGGAGGTATCGGGACTGGAACTTCTGCGTCAACCAGCGACGCTCGCCCTTACACGATATCTGAACGACTTTCATTCCGTGCTTGGATTTGAGGCGTACCTGTGGCGCACGATCGTGACTGCCGATTACAACCACGGCGACCCCACGAAGTTTCCGAAACCGGGTGACCCGCCCCCGGCGGAGAGCGCCGTCGCCCAGATGGACGTTCACTCGGCGGTTCTCGGAGAGATGCTCTTCTGCCGGGGCGTCAACAGCTTCCTGACGTACCTTGCGGACTTGATGACTTTGATCTATGAGAAATATCCGAAGAAGCTCTCTTCAAACAAACAGACGACGTACCGGTTCTGCATCGAGCACCATATCGCGGGCGATCTGATATCCGCTCTCGCGGAGAAGACTGTGATGGAACTGACGCATCAGAGCCTCGACGTTTTGGTGGAGTATTTCAAGAAAAACTTGGACCTTCTGCTGTTCACGAAGGATGCGGGTTTGGCGAACGCCAAGCTCTGTGTGGACATTCGAAATGTCATTACACACAATCGCGGCATCATAAATCGGTTCTTCATTCAACGCAACACGCGGTTCGCGGACGATCTCGGCAAGCGCGTGGTGCTCACCGAAGAGGAGAGACGGGAAATGCTCAGTACGCTAGGGTACTGCGCCCGGCAGCTCGATGTTCGAGCCATCAAGAAGTTTGGGCTGGAGACCATCGAGCCCGAGTTCAAGGAATCGGCAAACGTACCGTCATCGGATGGCGCTGCTTAGTCTTGGAAACGACACGGGATACATCTGCATCGCTAGAATGCTCAAAGGGCGGCGGGTACAGCAACTCCAAGAAACGCAGCAAGTTACTCCCGGCAACTGAGCGTATGTTCGCCTTTACCGACTGAATGACGGGCTAACCGGAAGTTAACTGTTAAAAACAGGCGATTCCACAGAACCTATTTCCGCGGACAAAAATAAAGGGCCGGATTATATCCGGCCCTTACTCCGAACGCACGGAATATTATTTCTGAGCAACGTTTTGAGCGCTTGCAGCAGCGCCGTTTTCGGCAGTGCTTGCCAGCCTACTTAATCTCGGGAAAAATGGCGTAACTTGAAACGGCATTTTGTCGCGGACATTTGTAATCGCCATCGGCGCTGCTTTGATCATCTCTACGCGATCTTCCCAGGGGTCGAGCTTAACTCTTCCACCTAAAGGCAGCGCGGTAATCTGATCGAGCTTGTCGTCATCAAGATTTGGCGCACTTTCCATCAGCGCGGACAAGCGAACGATTTGTCCTTTGTCTGCGAAATTGTTGCCTAAATGCGGAGTAAGCAGCGCCGCCAGCGCGGGAGCACGAACCTGAAGCTGCTTCAGGTACAGTCCAGCCGAAGTCAGCTTTTGTGCATACGGCGACTTCTTTAGCAGTTCGATCGCCTTAGCGTCTGCCGCCGTCTCCTCCTCTGGATTGTGACGGAACCCGAAGTTCTGGTAGGTCGATTCGTCGGTGAATAACATACGGTCATTGAATGCGAACTTGCTACCCAGGTTGTGCCCAAGCACAATGTGCGCGAGTTCGTGAGAAAGAATTGCGGCGAGACTGGCCTCGTCCGGCAAGGTGTCAATCAGGCCACGGCTGATCACAATGGTGTTGCCCACACTGAATGTTTCGAGTGGAGCAGTCAGCATGACACGCGCGCGGACTGGACGCGGCAAGTCGATATTGTTCGTGATCTCAATGTTGGTAACGACAGTTTGCAGTACCTTATCCACGTCTCCTGGAGGGGCAAGCAAGCCGGCTTCCTGCAAGCGCTCCACTACGTTGTCTTCCGCCTGCTGTTGCCACTCGCGCTGCGCCTCTAGCGGCGAGGCATCCTGCGCCACCGCGCTTTCATCCTTTACTGCATCCACCTTCAGATCGGTGAGCTCATCCTCGCGGTTGTTCTTAACCAGGTCATAGCCCCAGATGCGCGACTGGGCCTTAAACGCCATCTTGTCATGCGAGCCGTAGCTGAAGTCGCCTTCTTCGCTGTAGATGTATGCCGGCAGCCAATGACCAGGCACCAGGTTCAATCGCCAGCTGTCCATGTGGAAGAACTCCGCGTTCTTCGGGCGCGGAACGTAAGTGCCATTCAGCCGGACGATGTTGTAATCCTGATCTTCAACCCAGATTCGGCCCTCAAACATTCCCTTGCCCGCGCCGCTTTTCGGCTTCACGTCAAACACCAGGCAACGCACTTCGCCCAGGAACTCGCGGCGGATATATTTGAAGTCGTAGTGGCTGCGGTCAAAATTCTGCCGGTCAGCGAAGACCATCCAGGAGAAACCCATCGGCTGGTATTGAATTCGAAACAGCTTGGTCACTCCGCCCATTAACGACTTTTCAAAGCTCGCCTGCGAGGCAAGAAAATCACGACGCTCGATCGATTCGGCCATGTCAAGCCGGCCCAGGAAATAGTGATCTTCCTTAACCGTCGACCCCATCTTCGTATCGGGTGCAAGGTTCTGCAAATAGGTCTCAACGATCGGCTTCCGATCTGCCAGAAAACTGATTAGAGCGTGCTCCCGCTCGATGATCTGGTCCACAACCTGGTCCGCGCTGACCGGCGTTCTCGCCGCCGGTTGACCAATAGCTAGCCCCGGAGTGGTCGAAGAAACCGGCTGAGCCGAGGTCGGTTGTGCGGCTGGAGCCGGAGCGGAAGCGGGCGCCTGCTGAGCGGCTGCGCTAAGCGAAAGCAATAATGAAGCTGTCAGAATCCAGCGCGTCATATCTGCGACTCTCTTTCCAAAGAAGCTGATCGATAATTACGAAGCGGTCTGAAACATCACGTGCACGATGGACATTGAATCTACCGCCGAGCCATTGCGCTGTGCCGGCTTGAACCTGATTTTATTGGTGGCGCCTATCGCGGCTTCGTCTAGTCCGTGCCCGAGTCCCCGCACCACTCGGTTTACGTGCAACTCACCACTAGCTCCGAACATAACTTCGAGTAGCACTTCGCCCTCAATGTTCAGTTTTCGCGCCTCGTCCGTATATACCGGCTTCGGCTTATACAGAATTTCGACTTGCGTGGTCAGCGCCGCCGTATCATCCAAGATGCGCGTCGGCGTATTGGCTGCGACCTGCTGGGCTGCGAATCCTGCACTCTGGACTCCTTGCCCGTTCTTGCGTCCATCGCCTTGCCCCGGCTGTGCGATGCCACTACCGAATCCGGCACTTGCAATTGTGCCTTTGATTCCCCGCGTCCCACCAGTGCCATTGCCGGTTCCCGCGCCTTCGGGCATGTCAAACGCTCCGAGCTTCGCGGATATCAATCTCGCTTGACGTCCTTGTCCGGGCAGCCCGTTGGGATCTCCAAATCCGCCGGTCTGCACCTTCTGGATCGGAGCATTTACTGTAGGCGTCGCCGAGCTGCCGAATTGGCCAGTGTGGATTACCTTGGCCGGCATTGCCGCGGACACAGGCTGTAGTTTGGGAGCATCGAAGTTCGCAGGCTGAATTTTAGGCGGCTCAAGCTTTGCGTCTTCCTTGCGTCGAGGCATGTCTTTAGGAACGATCAGCTTCGGCGCGTTCATCTTCACCGCGGGAAGCAGCTTCGTGACCTTCGGCTTAGGTTGTATTTCTATCTTCTCCGGAACCAGATCCGGTCGCACGATGAGCTCGGTTGCGCTATATCTCGCCCACGTAGTCATGCGCTGCGGCCAAATCAGGCGGGCAAGCAACATCAGGAGAACCAGGACCACGCACATGGTGTAACTAAATAAAAATGTGCGCCAATCCCGTTTTTGCTCGGGCAACAGGCCAAGGGTGAGGGTCTCGTTCGAATACATTTTTAACTCCAGGGGACACCCGGACCTAGGGAGAGACAGACCGGACGAATGCTTAGGTTAAGGGAGATTGACAGAGGGGTAAACGTCCCCCACGCTGTAGTACGAAGGTAACTAGACTGAAAGCGAGGGCGGAGGCTTTCCGAGGCTACACGGCGGCTGGTCATAACCTACGACGAAGGGCGAATCCGTAATAAACCGGGATCCCTGCCAGGATCACAAGGCTTCCCAAGGCTGAATATCGTAAGTTGCTCATGAAAGTGTAGTAGAGAAGAGCTGCCGAAGCCACAATAAAAAGCGCAGGTGCCAGAGGATATTCCCAAATGGGAGGCCGGCGCTCCGCGGGCGTTTTTCTCCGGAACACAAACAATGAGCCGCTTGCAGCCACATACGAGAGCCATTCGGCAAAAAGCGCTAACGTGAACAGCTGGCGGAAATTCCCTCCGATAAGCAGAAAACATACAGACAAAATTGCCTGGGCCGTAATCGCCACGTGCGGAGTCCGGAAGCGGGGGTGCACTTTTGCGAGATCCGAAAAGAAATTTCCGTCGCGGGCTAAAGCAAATGCCATCCTTGAGCCGCTCATGGCTACGCCATTCAGCGAGGTGGTGAGGGAAATGACCATTGCCGCAGAGACCACCACTGCGGCCGATGCGCCCAGGAACGAAGCCCGGACCGCATCCGACATCGGTGACGAGGATTGCGCGACCAGCAACGGCGGCAAGGCATATTGCACGGCGGCATTGACCAGCATGTAAAGCGCGCCGATTACGAGCAGGCCACCGATCAGCGCGAGCGGAATATTTCGTTCCGGATCGCGAACCTCTTCGGCGACCATGTTCAGATCGCTCCAGCCGTCGTAGGCCCATAACGCAGCCGCTAATGCCGCAAAAAAGCCAGCGATTCCCCCAGTCGCGTCGGGATATCGCTGCGCGAAGTGCGCCCAACTGCCATGTGCGCTGAAGGCCAGCACAGAGATCGCGACGATCAGCACTATCTTTAGTGCAGTGAACACAAGCTGAAAATTTCCCGCTCGCCGCACTCCGACGTAATTGACGAAGGAGACAAATATTACAAATCCCATGGCGACGAGCTGTCCCCAGGTCACGGGAATGTTTGCCACCCGGGCCGTCAGAAAAGACAGGGAAGGGAAGTTCGCGAGAATTCGAACAACGCCAGTCGAGATTGCCGCCAGCGATGTTGGCTTCACAACAATGGTCCAGGTCCATCCGGTAAGAAACCCAGCGAGTGGACCATAGGCGTCGCGGATATAGACGTACTCGCCGCCAGCCTGGGGCTTCATGGCCCCGAGTTGAGCGTAAGTGACCGCTCCAAAAAAAGAAAAAATTCCGCCCACGATCCATGCCAGGTAGACGAGCCGCGCCGATCCTGTTGCCTGCATCATCTCGGTCGGCACCAGAAAAATTCCGCTGCCGATTACCACGCCGACAACAATCGAAGCCGCCTGGCTTGCACCCAAATCGCGGAGGAGGCCCATACGGCTGGAGGTCGCATTCGTCACTGCGGGCATGTGCTGGGAGTATAACGTGTCGAAAATACTAGGTACGTTAACAACAGAGGGCGCAGAGTTCCACAGAGGGAAAACACGGAGGCTTTTAATAGGCGAGGTAGTGCTCTGTAGCGTTCCTCTGTGCGCCTCTGCGTCCTCTGTGGTTTAAGCTTCTCTCACATGCCCACTTTCTACGACCGTTTCGTCGAATGCGCCGAGCGCTGGCCGCAGAACGTCGCTGTCGAGCTACAACGGCCGGATCGAATTGAAAGCTATAGTTACGCTGAGCTGCGACGTATGGCAGAAGCGATTGCCGCATGGGTGCGCGGACGCGGAATTGAGGCTGGCGCGAGAATCGCGATTTTGGCCGACAACCACCCGCGTTGGGTAGCGGCTTATCTTGGCATTATCGCGGCCGGCGGAACGACGGTGCCGCTCGACACCGCCTATCATGCGGATCAGGTTTCAAAGCTTCTGCGCGACAGTGGCGCTTCGGTGCTTATTTGCGATCAGAAGCATTTGGAAGTTGCGAGAGAGGTGGTGGCCGGCACCGACGTCGCCATCCTGCAGACCGAGGTAGATTTTGAAAACCTCTTCGCTCAAGTGGACAATCAATCCAGCAAAGACTTCCGACCCATTCCACGCCAACCCGACGATGTAGCGTCTCTGCTCTACACCTCCGGAACAACCGCCGATCCCAAAGGCGTGATGCTCACGCATGCCAACTTGCTTGCCGAAGCGGACGCGGTATTTGCTTGGGCGCACATTGGTCCAAACGACGCTATCTTGGGTGTCTTGCCCCTGTTTCACGTGCTCTCGCAGATGGCGAACTTGCTGTTGCCTTTGGTCGCCGGGACGCGTGTCGTTTATCTCTCGACGCTCAACACCACGGAACTGTTGCGGGCGCTGCGCGAAAGAAACGTGACCGCCTTTGCAGTAGTGCCGCAGTTTTTTAATCTCATCCACGAACGCATCTTCAAAGAGGTGCAGCAGCGCGGTGCGTTTGCCAGACTCGCGTTCAAATGGCTGACTCGACTCAACGTCTCTTGTAGAAAATTCGGGCTCAATCCCGGTCGTGTGTTTTTCCGCCGAATCCATGAGCTCTTCGGCCGGCGTATGCGGTATCTGGTCACCGGTGGATCGCGCTTCGATCCGCAGATCGCGCGGGATTTCTACTCGCTCGGCATCGATATCCTACAGGCCTATGGGCTCACGGAAACCTGCGGCGGAGCATTCGTCAATTCGCCTGGAGAAAACGTGATCGGTTCGGTCGGGAAACCGCTGAAGGGAGTTGAAGGCAAAATTGTTGATCTTCAACCTGCGGACGATGGCTTGCCCGCAAGCGGCGAAATCCTGATTCGCGGCCCCATTGTCATGAAAGGCTATTGGAACCGGCGCGATGCCACAGCCGAAGTATTGAAAGACGGATGGCTTCACACCGGCGATCTCGGTTATTTTGATGAGCGTGGGAACTTATTTATCACCGGGCGCAAGAAAGACGTCATCATCCTCGCCAATGGAAAAAATGTATATCCCGAAGAAATCGAAGCTCACTATTTGCAATCGCCGCTCATCAAGGAAATCTGCGTACTGGGGCTGGGAGACGGCGGATCTGAGAAGCTCTATGCCGTCATTACGCCGAATTTCGAAGTTCTGCGGCAACGCAAAATTGTGAACACGAGAGAAGTGATTCGATTCGATGTCGAGGGATTGTCCGCCAAACTTCCTTCCACAAAAAGAATCGCAGGATACGAGATCTGGCAGGAAGACCTACCACGCACCAGCACCCGGAAATTAAAGCGCTTTGAAATCGAAAAGCGGGTCGGGGCAGGGAAGCACGATGGCGGTGGGGCTGAGCGCACGATCTCAAAGCCGCTCAGCGAGGAAGAAGCTTCATGGCTGGAACAACCCGACATTCAGCGCGCAATAAAAGTTATTCGCGAGTATTCGCCAAACCACCCTGAAAGGATTTCGCCTGCGGATAATCTGGAGCTTGATCTAGGACTGGATTCAATGCGGCGGGTCGAACTGCTGGTCGCGCTGGAGCACGAGCTGGGTGGTGATGTGGAGGAGGCACGGCTTGCTGATATTTACACGGTTCGTGAACTCGTCGATGCCGTACGCGAGAGCGTTGCTTCGGGAAAAAGTCCAGCCAAACAGTTTGCCGGATGGGGTGACGTGCTTCGCGAAGATCCCACACAACCAGCAGTGCTTCGTATTACGAAGCCGAGGCCATTTACTGACCGTCTTATTTTTGTCCTGACGCGTCTGTTCAAAATGATCTGGAACATTTTTTCCGGAATCGAAATAGAAGGGCTCGATAATTTGCCGCGCGAGGGCTCTTTCCTTCTCTGCTCTAACCACCAGAGCTTCCTCGATCCCCTCCCACTGCTCTCCGTGCTTCCTTGGTGGTCTCTGAAGCGCACGTTTGCGGTCGGAACCAGCGAGATTTTCGGCTCGGGTAAGATGATGTGGGTGGCGAAGTTCCTTCGCGTGGTGGTAGTCGATCCCGACGCCCATCTGATTCCGGCAATGCGCGCTGGAGCCTATGGCCTGCGCCACGGAATGTCACTAATTATGTATCCGGAAGGCGAGCGCAGCATTGACGGCACTCCGAAGACCTTCAAAAAAGGAGCGGCGATTCTTTCGGTTCACCTGCAAGTCCCAATTGTTCCGATGGCAATTGATGGATTCTACGAAGCCTGGCCGCGCGGCAAGCCGTTTCAAAAATTCGCTCCCCTAAAAATGAAAATCGGCAAGCCCATGCTGCCGCCGCCTGAATCAGAGGGGTCAGAAGAAACGTATGCGAAGCTGACGGCTGAGTTGAAAACGCGAGTGGTGGGCATGTGGGAGGACATCCGCTCTCACCACTGACCACGTATCCCTCATCATCACTTCGCCCTGGGGTGCGTCTGGTCGTAAACACTTAGCAAGTGCTTCATCGAGAGCTGGGTGTAACGCTGCGTCGTGGAAAGGCGTTCATGGCCGAGCATCTCCTGGATAGCTCGCAGGTCGGCGCCTTCCTCGAGCATATGGGTGCCGAAGGCGTGCCGAAGAGTGTGGGGGTGGACGTCGGGCGAGAGACCTTTTGCGACCGCAATTTTCTTAATGATCCGGCCTACGCTCCGAGTTGTGAGCCGCCCACCGCGTTGATTGATGACCAGGGCGGGTGTGTGCTTGTGCAATTCGGACAGTACGCCCTGGCGCCCGCGAAGGTAAGACGCCAGCGCGGATTTCACTGCATCTCCGAATGGAACGTAACGTTCCTTTTTTCCCTTGCCGCGAATCAGAATGGCCTCGGTGGTGAGGCGAATGTCGTCGACGTTGATTCCAACCAACTCCGAGTTGCGAATTCCGCAGCCGTACAGCAATTCGAGTATTAGGCGGTCGCGTTCGGGAAACGACGCGATATCGGGCATGTCACCATCGAGAACCGAGTTCATCTCTTCCAGCGTCGGCACGCGGGGAAGCTTTTTCGGCAGTTTCGGAGTCGAAACCAGCGCCGCTGGATTCTGCTCGACAATTCCTTCCTGAGCGAGCCAGCGACAAAGCGAGCGAACCGCAGCCAGCGAACGCGCTACCGAAGTCTTGCCCAAATCTTTTTCATACAACTGCGAAAGAAAGCCGCGGATGGTGACGTGGTCGATCTCATTCCATTTTCGAGAGCCTACGTACTCAGCGAAGCACTCAAGATCTTGTTTGTAAGCCTTGATCGTATGCGGCGAGACATTCCGTTCGCGGAGGGAGCTAAGGAAACGTTCGGCCGCCTTCGCGACCTGAGTTGAATTTACCCTGCCCTGCTTTCTACGCGTCCGAGCCTGCCCTGAGCGCGGTCGAAGGGTGCCTCCGTGGTGAATGTTCATTTATCTCGCCTTCGCTCTCGGATGATGTTTCTGGTACACGCTCTTTAGTCGGTCGAGTGCAACATGCGTGTAAATCTGTGTCGTCGAGATGTCCGCGTGTCCGAGGATGGTTTGCACCGTGCGCAGGTCGGCCCCGTTCTCAACCATGTGTGTGGCGCAACTGTGGCGCAGCATGTGCGGCGACGCATGACGGCCCATTGTTCCTGAAGCTGCGCCTACCATTTGCCACACCCGCTGCCGTGTGATCTTCTTCGCGCCACGAGCGATGAACAAGACCGGAGAGTTTTTATCTCCAGCCAATTGTGGCCGCGACTCTTGCAGGTAAAGCGACAACGCCTCTTGCGCCGAGCGTCCGAGGGGAACGATGCGTTCCTTATCGCCTTTGCCGCGCACCAGAACGCAACCCATTTCAAGTTTCATGTCCTCGACTTTCAGCGACACGACTTCTGAAACCCGCAGCGCGCCGGCATAAAACACCTCAAGCATCGCGCGATTTCGGATTGCCAGCACGCCAGAATCTTTATGCTCGGTCGTAGCATCCGCGGTGAGCATCTGTTCGACTTCTTCCAGCGCCAGCGATTTGGGGAGCACCTTCCATTGTTTGGGAAGAGGAATGTTCAGCGTCGGATCGCGTTCGATGCGCCTGTCGAGCAGCAGGAAGCGATACAGGTGCCGAATCGCGGAAAGCTTTCGAGCCACCGAGCGTGCGTCCACCGAGTTCGCGAACAACTGCTGGATGAATCCCCGCACGTCCTCTTTACGCGCATTCAGCAGACTGCGTTTGCTGCGGTCAAGAAATGAAGCGAACTGCCCGATGTCTCTTTCATAGGCTTCAACCGTGAGCGGGCCAAGCCCTTTTTCGACTTTCAAATAGTCGATGAACGAAGAGACAACGCGGGAATTGGTCTCCGGGGGCACAAATCTAGTATGCGCGTTATCGGACGTTGGGAGAAGTAAGAACCCGGATACCAGCCAGCCGTCGATTAGGCGTATCTACCTGGATTGTGTGTTTCTTTGTCCGTGCCGATCTCTGTTAATCCGTGGCCGTGGTCTTCGCCGCTTCTTTCAGCACGTCCACCGCGTAGATCGCTCCTTGCGGTGTTTCCTCATGTTTGAAATAAGCATATGTGTCGCGGCCGGCGGTCAGGTGCTCGTGCATGCGAGCGACCATGGCGCGGCGCTCTTCGGGACTGTACTCAGGTTTCCGATAACGGTAATAACAGAAGTCGGCGGTGATCACATCCGGCGTGACCCGCCCTTCTGTTTCTGCAACACAAAGTGCGCGATTGTATTGCTTCAACAAAGAAAAGATTTCATCTGCGAACCAGGATTCGTTGCGAAACTCGAAGGCAACCTGCACGCCTCGGGGAATAGTCTTGAGAAAATCCTCCAGCAGCTTGGAATCAGCTTTCATATTTGGAGGCAACTGGAAGAGCACAGGCCCAACCTTTCCCGCCCGCGCCAGCGGCTCAATCGTGGAAAGAAATCGCGGCAAGAACTCCTCGGTGTTCTTCAGTCGTTTGATATGTGTAATTACCTGGTGTGCTTTGATTGAGAATCGAAAAGCGTCGGGAGTTTGCGCGATCCATTTTTGCGCGGTGGTGTCTTTCAGTAATTGGCGGAAAGTGAGATTTACTTCCACCGTGTTCAGCTGGCTGGCGTAGTAGGGAAGAAATTTCGTCTGCGCCAGTTTTTCCGGATAGAAGCCGGGCTTCCAACTCGGATATGCCCAACCGGAAGTGCCAACGAAAAGTTGCGCCATTAGCAGGTCTCTGAAGATAGTTCTGCGCCCGAATTATATCTTTTTGCGCAGCCTCTCCGGTGCCGAGCGTTTTCCGGTTTGCGGTTTCTTCGTGGCACCCAGCCGCTTTCGTCCGTTGCTTTGTGCCTGCGCGGCAATTTGCAAGCCGGTTGCAACCGCTTCTGCTTTTCCTTCGGCGATACCTGGCAGTTTCGGCAGCTTTTGTTTCAAGGTCAACAAAGGCGCGAACACGTCCCCCATTTTTTCGACTCGATCCAGCACTTGTTGTGACTCGAAGACGAGCAGGCTCGCGTCCTTCTTTTTTAATGTGTTCGCGACTTCATCCCATGTAACTGGCGTTGAAACAGTCGGGCGTTCCCGCGCGCGGAGAGCGTAAACGCTGATCGTGGTTTTGTGCTCGTCGTTCTGGCTCCAATCGACGAAGACCTTATTGGTGCGAATCGCCTTTTTCATGTCAGAGACGACCAGGTCGCGGTGTTCGTTTTCAAGCAATCGCGCCAGGGCATGAGCCAGGGGCTTGGTTTCGTCGTAACTGGTCTTAGTATTCAGCGGCACATAAATTTGCAGTCCCTTCGAACCGGATGTTTTTGGGAAACTCTCCAGCTTGAAGTGTTCAAAAATTGTTCGCAGCCAGAACGCGACCTGGCAGCACTGAATGATGTTTGCTGGAGGTCCGGGGTCGAGATCGAAAACTAGCGAGCGCGGGCAAGTTATATCTTGGGCCAGCGACAACGAAGGGTGTAGTTCAATCGCGGCCAGGTTTGCGACCCACACTAGCGTTGCCAGATCGTTGCACAGAATGTAATTCACGTCGCGCTGGTTGCCTTCGCTCCATATGGGCGCGGTCTTGACCCAATCGGGTCGATGCTTAGTGGCGTTCTTCTCAAAAAATGGCGGCTCGTTGACGCCGTTGGGATAACGCTTCAGAGTGAGTGGCTTATTTTTGAGATGTGGTACCAGTACCGGGGCGATACGCGCGTAATAATCGATGACTTGGCCCTTAGTGAATCCGGCAGCCGGGTAAAGCACCTTGTCAAGGTTGGTCAGTTTTAGCTGCTTGCCTTCAATTTCCACGATGTGGTCCGCGCTCAATGGGCTAGTTCCTCTCCTTACATGCTTGTGTTTGGATGCGGACTAAGGAAAGCAGGCTAAGCGTTGGCTTTGATCATTTGTTCCGCGTGCTTCAGGGACGTGTCAGTCAATTTAGCGCCGCTCAGCATTCTGGCGATCTCTTCCGTTCGTTCATCTCCACTGATCTCGCTGACGGTTGTTCGAGTACGTCCACCAGCTTCCTTTTTCAGAATGACGTAATGATGATCCGCGAAAGTTGCGATCTGCGGCAGGTGAGTGACGCAAATAATCTGATGAGAGCGCGCCAGTTCTTTCAGTTTGTTACCCACGGCTTCCGCGGCCCGGCCGCCAATGCCAGTGTCAATTTCATCAAACACCAGAGTGCGTTGGGCCTCAGTGCTACGTTTCTTAGCTGAACCTGATTCCACGCCGGCCTTCAGTGCCAGCATCACGCGCGAGAGTTCACCGCCGGACGCGATCTGATCGAGAGGACGCAGCGGCTCACCGGGGTTGGTCGAAATCAGGTATTCAGCTTGATCGAAGCCTGACGCCGCCCAGTTGCTCTCTTCGTCCGTCCCACCGAGTTCGATCCGAAATTGTGATTTCATGGCCAGTTGGTTGATTTCGGTTTCAACCAGCTTTCCCAATTTCTTTGCGGCTTCATAACGCTTTTTGGAAATGATGCGGGCGTGCTCGAGATACTCATCGCCAGCCTTCGTCAGTTGGTTTCGCAGTTGCTGCAGAATTTCATCCTTGTTCTCGATTTCCGACAGTTTCCGCGTAACATCGGCGCCGAGTTTGATCACATCTTCCAGCGAGGGCCCATATTTGCGCTTGAGGCGATCAAGCAATGCCAGCCGGTCTTCAATTTCAGCTAGATGCTCAGGTGAGGACTCGATGCCGCCGGCATAATCACGCAAGCTGGCTCCTACGTCCTCAACGCTGATGCGAGCGGATTCAAGCGAGGCAAGGGCTTCTTGAAATTTCGGTTCGTAGCGGATTAGCTCTTCCACATGCTTTTGGGCGGAACGCAGCGAGGCCGAGGTCGAAGCTGCACCCTCGTAGAGGAGGTCGAACGCGTGCATGGCAGCGGCGTAAATCTTCTCCGCATTGGCTAGCACCCGCTTTTGGGCATCCAGACGCTCGTCCTCGCCAGGCTGGACCTTCGCGTCATCGATTTCGCGCTTTTGAAATGTCCAGAGATCCACGAGGCGCAACCGTTCCTGTTCTCCCTGCTGAAGCTCGTCAATGCGCGACCTGATCTGCTTCCATTTATCAAATGCCTGTTGCAGTGATTCGAGCTGAGTGCCCGCATACTGATCGAGCAGATCTAGGCGCACCGCCGCATCGAACGAGACCAACGATTCATTCTGCGCGTGAATGGTGGCGATGTGCGGCGCGAGCTGCTTGAGCAGAGCGACGGTTGCAGGCTGGTTATTGACGAATACTCGGGCCTTGGCGGAAATTTCGCGGCGCAGGATGAGCCCGGCGTCGTCAGGGTCCATGCCGTTATCTTCAAGGATGCGAGAAACGGCCTTTTCGGCGTCTGCTTCGACTTCGAATACCGCGGATATCACGGCGCGCTCCGCGCCGAAGCGGACCACATCCGGGGAAGCTTTTCCACCCAGGAGCAAAGCTAGGGCGTCGATCAACATGGACTTGCCCGCACCGGTTTCGCCAGTGAGAAGATTCAGTCCAGCCCCGAACTCGACCGCGACATTCTCGATGACCGCGAAGTTTTCAAGGCGCAGTTCGACCAGCACGGCTGTCCTGGAAAGAAGAAGTTGAGCGCAGGATAGCACGAAAAAGCAGTGGCTAGTGGTTAGTTGTCAGTGGACAGTTAGTAGTATGGGTTTCAGGTGATCACCAGTGCCAGGAAGTGCGGCCCTCGCCAGCACGACCCGATCATTGTGGAGATACGGGCGTCCTGGCCCGTATAACTCGATGCCTTGTGCTCAAATAGTTAGCTGGCTGTTGTTAAGCCGACTTCTCAGCCGCGGGGGCTTTCGCAAACAGAATTTCAAACACCAATAACCCTGCGCCGACCACGATCGCGCTATCGGCTACGTTGAATGCGGGCCACTGGTACGATCCGAGATAGACGAGAAGAAAATCCACCACCCGCCCGCTGAGCAACCGGTCCCACAAGTTTCCGAGCGCGCCCCCAAGAATCAGGGACAATCCTATACCCGTGGCTGTCATGGTGTGGCTGCTGCGCCATAGCAGCGCGGAGACAATCACCAGCGCAACAATCGAGAACAGCACCAGCAGCGCGATTTTCCATTCCGAAGGAGACTCGGCAAAAAGGCCGAATGCCGCACCGCGGTTTTCCACGTGCGTAATGTAGAACACACGCGGTATGACGGTGATGCTGTCGTGCAGCGAAATGTCTCGCGCCACCAACCATTTCGTGTAGCGGTCGAGCAGCAACACACCCAGGGCAATCAACAAATGAAATCTGCGCATTACTCGCTGGCCACTCATTTCAGGGTTTAAGGATTAGATGATACGGGATTGGCTGAGGCTTCGATCTCCTTTACTACGGGCGTGCACCGTTCGCACAATGTGGGATATTTCTGATCTTCTCCGACGCGAGTCGAATAGTTCCAGCATCGCTCGCATTCTGCGCCCGCGGCCTTTGCGACTTCGACCGCCAGATGTCCGGTTCCGTTGCGTGACGGCCCGCGCTCCAGGTCAACTTGCGAAACTATAAATGCATAACGGAGGTCGGGTTGGTAGCGCTCCAGTACCGGATAGAACGGATCAGAGGCCGTCACCTTCACTTGCGCTTCCAAGCTCTTTCCGATCTGCTTTCGATTGCGGGCTTCTTCGAGCGCCTTCAAGACCTGATCGCGTACTGCTAGCAACTTAGCCCAATCTTCCGACTGCTTAGGATCTTCCGCCGCTACGCCTTCGCCGAGAATATCCGTGGCCTCAGGAAACTTCGCCAGATGAACGCTTGCCGGACGTGACTCCAGTTGCGGCAAATACTGCCAGACCTCGTCACAGGTGAAGCTCATGATCGGGGCCAGCAATCTGACCAGCGCCTCACCGATGCGCCACAGCGCGGTCTGCGCAGCGCGACGTCCCAGCGATTTCTTGCCGTAGGTATAAAGCCGGTCCTTCACGATGTCCACATAAAACGCACTCAGCTCGACGACTACGAAATGATTCACCGCGTGATAGATCTTATGAAATGCGAATTCCTCATACCAGCGGATGATGTCTGCGGACAAAGCCCAGGTCTTACGCAGGATGTACTGGTCCACAGCCTCGAGCTTGCCGAACGGAACAGCGTCGCGAGCAGGATCGAAACCATCCAGATTACTCAAAACGTAACGAAAAAGTTTGTTGCGGATGTCCCGATACGCTTCCGCAATGCGCTTCATCAGTTGTTCAGAGCCGACCACGTCCTCGCGAAAATCGACTGACGCAACCCAGAGCCGCACGACCTCCCCGCCCAGCCGGTTGGCAATGTCGACCGGGTCAACATCGTTGCCGCGGGACTTGGACATCGCCCGGCCCTGTTCGTCGAGCGTCCATCCCGGTGTTGCGACCATTTTGTACGGGGCGCTGCCGTGCGCGCCAATTGAGCAGAGTAGGGAAGACTGAAACCATCCCCGATACTGGTCTCCGCCTTCGAGATAAAGATCCGATGGCCAAGGCTGATTCGGTTCATTTGCAAACTCAACCAGGTAGCTACAGCCAGATTCGAACCACACGTCGAGGATGTCAGCTTCTTTCTGGAAGCTGGTTCCACCACAGTTTGGACACTTTACCCCGGCGATCAGACCATCAGCCTCGGACGTGTACCAGGAATCGGCTCCGGATCTCGCAAAAAGCTCTACGACTCTGCGATTTACTTGCGGGTCGTTAAGAGGTTGGTTGCAGCTTGTACAAACAAAAAGCGCAATTGGCACTCCCCAAATTCGCTGACGCGAAATAGTCCAGTCCGGCCGACTTTCGACCATGTTCGAAATGCGCTCTTCACCCCAGGTCGGGTCCCACTTCACCTTCTTGATCTCTTCCAGCGCGCGCGTGCGGAACGTGCCGCCGCCGGGCATCGGTGTTTCCATCGAAATGAACCACTGCTCGGTTGCGCGGAAGATCACCGGATTATGGCAGCGCCAGCAATGCGGATAAGAGTGTTCAACCTTTTCTTCATGCAGTAGGGCGCCGCGAGATTTCAACAATTCGATAATCGGCTGGTTGGCCTTGAAAACCTGCAAGCCATCGTATTCCGGCAGACCGTTGTGGATTTTCCCGGCAGCATCCACGTCGCAGGCAACGTCCAGCTTGTAGCGCTGACCGGTCGCGAAGTCCTCAGCACCGTGCGAAGGCGCGGTGTGGACTACTCCGGTTCCGGTGTCCATGGTGACGTAATCGGCGATCACGCCCAGAATCTTTCGCTGCTCCCACGGAAGAAACGGGTGATAAAACCATGTGTTCTCCATGACACGGCCGGGAAAGCGCGCAATGGTTTTCGCGTCGGGAAAGCCGGCTTTCTCAGCAACCGCCTTGGCGAGCTTCTCCGCGACGATGTAGATTCCATCCGGCGCTTCTAGAGCAACGTATTCCTCAGTAGGATGAAACGCGACCGCCATCGAGGCGGGCAGGGTCCACGGGGTCGTGGTCCAAATGATGGTGAACACAGGTTTGTCCCCGTGAATTCTCGCATCACCGAGGGCCGGATCAATGGTTCGCGGATCAGACTGCAGCCGATACTTCACCCATACGGTCGGGCTGGTATGAGTTTCGTATTCAACTTCGGCCTCGGCCAGCGCTGTGCGATCGTGCATGCACCAGTACACAGGCCGGAGCCCCTTGTACACGAACCCTTTCTCAAAAAAATCGTAGAAAGTTTTGAGGACTACCGACTCATACTCAGGAGTCATGGTCGAATACGGCTTGTCGAAGCGTCCCAGAACTCCTATACGTTTGAACTGTTCGCGCTGTAGATCCAAATATTTTTGTGCGTACTTGCGGCACTCCAGGCGCACGTCAATCGGCTTCATTTGCAACTTTTTGCCGCCTAGTTGCTGATCTACCTTGATTTCGATTGGCAGGCCGTGGCAATCCCAGCCCGGAATGTAGGGGGCGTCGAAGCCAGCCATGTTCTTCGACTTTACGACGAAATCCTTCAAGCATTTGTTCAAGGCATGGCCAAGGTGGATCGGTCCATTGGCGTAGGGAGGTCCATCGTGCAGCACGTAGGTAGTTGCGCCTTTTTTAGCCTCGCGCACCCGCTCGTAGAGGCGCATTTCTGCCCATCTTTCCAGAATTTTGGGTTCATTCTGGGGCAAATTGGCTTTCATGGGAAAGCCGGTTTTAGGCAGGTTAATAGTAGATTTCAGGTCCACGCGGTGGGAGCTCCAAACACTTGATCTACTTAATTATAGGGAGCAATCGAGTGAACGTCTATTTGAGCCTAACCTGAGCTGCTGAATACAGTCACTTCTAGGCTGTTTTTACAGAGTTTCCGGCATGTATTTGCAGCCCAGTGACAACTTCGCGGGGACTATTCGGTAAAACTTTGGTGCTGGGCGCGACGATCAACCCGCGAAAATCTTATTTGCGCGTGTACAATTTCCGCAAGTTACGTTTCCCGAGATGCAGCATCTAATCTGGATGATTGGGAACGTCATTCGGGTCTGTCGGGTCTGTCGGTAAATGGACGGTTTCCAGTAAGGTTATGAGTGAGATTACTGCCGGTGGCAACTTGATCGGGACACTCGTCACCTAAGAGATTAGCGATCAGGCCAAAAAAACTGATCCAGAAAAGAAGACCAGAGACTGGCCTCTTAACTTACGACTCGGGTAACATAATGGCAACCTTGGAATTTAAACCACCGCAAAGCTCCACGCCGGAACCCGAACTCAATCTGCTCATGCCGAAGGGCTCTGAGCAGTCACTGTGGAAGTCGCTTGTCCAGAATGTTGAGGACACCTTCTTCCCTAAGAAGCAGCCGCCCCTTGTGCTGACTTCGAAGCCCGTCCCCGTCAAAGATATCTGGGGCTTCTACGATCACAAGAAGAGCAGCGCCGCGCTCTCCACTGTCGCCCACATCATCGTTCTCAGCCTGATCCTTGTGGGTACGTACTATGTCGGCAAGAAAGTTGTAGAAAAGCCGAGGGAGAACGTGATACTGGTCGCGCCCGTCATGGACACGCCGGTCATGAAACCCTCGAAGCAGGAAGTCGCTGGCGGCGGCGGAGGCGGAGACCGAGACAAGTTTCAGGCTCCGAAAGGTCGCATCCCCAAACAGTCTCTGGAGCAGATCACTCCTCCAGCCATTGTCGTGAGGAACGATCATCCGAAGCTTGCGGTGGAACCGACCGTGGTCGTACCCCCGCAGGTGAGGTTGCAGGCTAGCAATACTCTGAACCTCGGCAATCCGACCGCGCCAATGCCTTCTGGTCCGCCTTCGAACGGAACGGGATCGGGCGGCGGCATCGGTTCAGGTAATGGCGGTGGAATCGGTGTTGGTAGTGGGCCCGGAGTTGGTGAAGGCCGCGGCGGCGGTATCGGTGGCGGGGTGTTCCGCATTGGCGGCGGCGTCAGTGCTCCCAAGGCGACCTACGCGCCCGATCCGGAGTATTCAGAAGAGGCCCGCAAGGCCAAGTATCAGGGAGTGGTCGTTCTTACCCTGATCGTTGGTGCTGACGGCGTTCCTCGCGACATTCGGGTGACGAGGAGCTTGGGTCTCGGACTTGACGAAAAGGCAATCGAGACCGTGAAGACCTGGAAGTTCGATCCCGGAACGAAAGACGGCAAACCGGTAGCCACTTACGCAAACATCGAAGTCCAGTTCCATCTCTACTGATTTTTCTGCGCGCACACAGTGCGGGGCCTGGCTTCGGTCAGGCCCTAATCTTTTTGTTGAATTCCTATTCTTTTAATTCGATGTGAGTAACGTCGGTCATCGGACGGCCTAGAAAAAGCTTCCCTAAGCGTTGGAATTTTTGCGCAGAATCTGTCACAAAGAATTTGATCTTGCCATGATCATCATGAGGATGCTGGTGCGTGGCTTCGCCGAACCGGCCAGCATTCTCCGATTTTTTGCCCAGGAGATTTGAAACTGTGAGTGCCGTTGATTCCGCCGAATCAACCAACGTGACACTTTTAGGCGCCACCCTTTGCAGAACCGGCTTCAGCAACGGATAGTGAGTACATCCTAGCAAGAGCACGTCGGCTGAACTGAAACCATCAGCAAAAGCTTCCGCAAGGTAAATTCCTGCCACTTGCTGCGTCACCGCATGATCGGTCCATCCTTCTTCAACCAGGGGAACCAGCAGAGGACATGCTTTTTCGCGCGATTCGACTTGATGCTTTGCCAGCGCATTCCGATAGGCATGGCTGGAGATCGTAGCCTCGGTTCCGATGACCACAACCTTCTTGATGGAGGATACAGCCACAGCCTGTTGTGCGCCCGGTTCAATCACTCCTACAACCTTCACCGACGCGGTTTGCCGAATCTGTTCGAACGCCAGTGCGGTCGCCGTATTGCACGCAATCACCAGCAGTTCGGCTCCTTGCTGTTCAAGGAACCGCGCGGCCTCGCACGCGTACTTGGCGACTGTCTCAACCGATTTCGAACCGTAGGGAAGGCGGGCGGTGTCGCCGAAGTAAAGATATTCCGCGTCTGGGACGAGCTCAAGTAAAGCTTTAAGTACGGTGAGGCCGCCGAAGCCCGAGTCGAAGACGCCAATTTTCGTCATTTCGGTTGTTGCCGGCAGAGAACGGGGCAAGGATTCATTCATCGCCTCGCGTGTTCAATACGCCACCGGCACGAGCGCGGGTCAGAGGTCCCCGAGATAGGTCCGATTGAGCAGCTTCGCCGCAGCATCTTCCCGGCGGAATCGGAGCCCCATGCGGGCAGGTTTTCGGGTGTCCCAGGAATGTGCAGATTTTGTCTGTAGCTTCCGGCGAGAGGATGTGTTCGAACTTACATGCCTGCTGCTCAATTTCCGTTTCGCTGTCCATAGCCAGGCTGTCGGTGAATAAGCGCTCGGCAAGCCGGTGCCGTCGAATGATATCTGCTGCTCGCTGGCGTCCTTTTGCGGTCAGCTCGACGATCATGCTGCCGTCGCCGATAGACACACCTGCCGGTTTGAGAGCGTCATGGCAGGGGTTCACGAAGATCTTGTGATCGTGAGCAATCGGCGGATGCGGCCTGGTATCCACCAGTCCCATTTCGCGCATCTTTTCAACCGCAATGCTGACCGGGAGAGCACCATGCACTTCCATGTGTTCTAGTTCTGCAATCTGGTTGTGCTCGTCGAGGACCCAAAGTTCTTCGAGCACCTCTTCGATTTGCTCTTCATCGGCCATGGCGAAAACTTCCTGCGCTGCAATTTTGCCGTGATGCAGCTCAATGCGGCGGTCGCCGAGCCGTGCTACCACGGGATCGTGCGTCACCATAACGATGGTCCGGCCTTGGCGATGAAGATCACGCAATAAGCCGAGCACGATTTCCTCATTCATCGCGTCAAGATTTCCAGTAGGCTCGTCGGCCAGAATAATTTGTGGATCGTTGATGAGAGCGCGTGCAATGCAGACGCGTTGTTGCTCACCACCAGAGAGCTGCGCAGGCAAGTGGTTCGGACGATCTCGCAGGCCCACGCGAGCCAGCGCCTCTAGAGCTTCCTTCTCATCGGTCATGCTATGAAAATATTGCGCCAACATGACATTTTCGACTGCGGTTAGATAGGGAATCAAATGGTATTGCTGAAATACGAATCCAATCTTCTCCGCGCGCACGCGCGTCAGCTCCTTCGTCCCGAGCTGCGCCACATTTTCGCCGTCCAACCAGATTTGACCCGTGTTCGGACTGTCTAGGCAGCCAATCAGATTCACCAGCGTGGATTTGCCCGAGCCTGATGGCCCCATCACCGCAATCCACTCTCCACTCTCGACGCTCAGTGTGAGATCATCCAGTGCGCGAATGGTGCCGCCTGCAGCCCCTGCCCTTGCTGGGTAAAATCTGCTGACTCCATTCAGCCGGATCATCTACTCTCCCCTCAGAATCATAGCGGGCTGAATCTGACGCAGCAATCGCAAAGGAAGCAAAGTAGCAATCAGCGTGACCACAAGGCAGCCGGCCAGCACCGGTGGAAGAATAAGGAGACGAGGGGCGACGGGGGCGTGAAAATTTACCCGGCCAATCCAGGCGGCGATGCCGGTCCCCACCACGAATCCGAGTAAAGCTCCACTACACGCAAGAACGGCAGCTTCGCCCGAAACGAATAATGCAATCACTCTGTCGGATCCGCCGATGGCCTTCATAATTGCAAAATCGCGCCGCCGATCGTATAGCCAGCCCGTGAGCGTTGCCAGCACGCACAAGGCAGCCGTGCAGACGATAAAAATCGCCGACCAGAGCAGCGTTGACCGGGTCTTGCCCAGGATATTGGCCTCTCCCTCGGTAACCTGCCGTACCGGACGCACATCAGCGCCCGGAAGACCCGCTTGGAGAGTCGCGAGCAGGGAGTTGACCTCAGCGGCAGATCCGTACGCGGCAATTTCCACTACCGAGGGCTGGAGTCCAGTCCAGGACTGAAAATCCTGCGTCGAAATGTAGACGCGGTTGTCTTCGCCAGCCCCGGTTTGCACAGTGCCTGCTGGCGAAAGACGAATCGTGCGCCCCTGATACGTGAGCGGGAAAGGCGCACCATCGGAAGTGATGACCCGCGCCGCGCGAATTCCGACCAGAGCCTGTCCGGCGTTATCGGGCCAGGATGGGACCGCCCACCACGGATTCAGCTTTCGCACTAAAGCAAAATCTGTTCCGGCGACGACAACCGGCTGATCTTTTTCTGTGTGCGCGACTGCGTATGCGAATGGAACGGCAAGCCCGTGACCGGAGACCGCAGATTCGATTTGCCGCAAATTGTCCGGCGCAAAGCTCTCGCCTGTTTTTGCTCCAACCACAATATTCGCGCCGAACCGTCGAAATTCTTTTCGCAACTTAGTTTGAACATCCACAAAAAGATTCAGCATGGCCGTGGCCGCAGCCGCCGCGACAATAATGGCGAGCAATGCCGAGAGCGCCGTTCCTTTCCGCAGCACTGCTGCGCGGGCGAGCATCCGCAGAAACATCGGGACACCCGTGCTGTGGCGGCGAGTATTCATGCTTCTCCCCGCAAAGCATGAACGGGATCGTACTTTACCGCCCGCCGAATCGCCGCAGCGCTGCCCGCAAATGTCACCAGAATCGCGATGGCTAAAATCAGAGGCAACAGCACCGGTCCTACGGAGATAGCGGACCCAAAAATGGCATAGCCCAGCTTACGCGCAAGAAACGCTCCGCCTGCAAACCCCACCAATCCTCCGGCGCAGGCGAGCAGCACCGACTCCGTAATGAAGATTCCCGAAAGCGCGAGCTGGCCCGCGCCCAGCGCTTTCATCAATCCGATTTCTTGGCGCCGTTCAAACATTGCGTTCGCCATCGCCGCCGAAACCGCAAGCCCGGAGGTGAACAGCGCCGCAAGCGTGATGAGCAACATGAGTCCTTCGATGCGCGCGAGCACGTTGCCTTCGTTCTGCGCGACTTGCCGGATCTGCTCAGCATGAGAGTGCGGTATCACTTCCTGAAGTTGATACGCGATCGACTGCGGATACGGCGAGCAGTACCAACGATCGCGGTCAGCCGGAGTGAGAGAATCAGGATTACGCCTAGCGAAGGCATCTTCGGGCTTAGTCACCGCGCTGACAAAAAGTTTGCGAACTGCTCCAGGCCGTTGCGAAATCGCCTGTGCCACGCTCAAAGGCGCAATGATCTGCTGATCTTCAGCGCCACCCGTAGAAACAATTCCAGAAACGCGATACGCTTTGCCATTGATCTGAATTTCCCCGCCGGATTCGATTCCGCGCTCCGCTGCCAGCTTTTCCCCAACCAATACTTGATTAGAATCATCCGCTGGCCACACGCCGTCGATCTTCCACCAGGGAAAAGTACTGCGCGCTCCGGTTGTGAACTCCTGAGTGCCGAACTTCAACTTCCTGGAAAAATATGTACCGACAAGAGTTACGTCCGCGTTGCCAAATTTCACATTGACCGGAAGCTCGGGTGCGAATCCGATGATGTTGTTACGCCAGAAGATCCCCTTGATCTTGGGGAGGTCGCCTTCGTTCAATAACGCCCCGCCCGCCGGCTTCAGGTCCACGCTGCCAATTTGCACATCCAAGCTCTCATCCGTGGGCGCGACCACCAGATTCGCTCCGTAGCTGCGCAGTTCGTGGCTGATTTTGTCACCAATGTCTATGGCAATAGCAATCATTGCGGTCGAGACCGCGGCGCCGAGTGTAACGGCGATAGCAATCAGCAGCTTGCGCCGCGTCTGCCGCCGGAATGATTCGTAAACTAGTCGGACAAACATGATCAACTCAATAAGCACTCAATAATGGGTTAGCCGGCACAGATGATTCTGGCGGCGTAGCCTTTCTCCGCGGCCTTTTTGTGGTCAAAACTCTTCATCTGGCCACGAAGAATACGGTAGAGAAGAAGAGCTAGCGTTGGAACACTTTAACCCGGCTCGCCAGGTCCGCTTCCTGTATGACAATTGCGTCGCCGTTGGTCGTCGAGTGCAATGGAAGTGGATTGCAGCCGCCCGGAGTTCCAACCGATTGTGAATTGATCGGAGAGGCGCAGTTCTTGCAGACCAGCCCGTTCGGTCCCTTAAAGAACCCGACAGGACCGCAAATCTCGCACGCGTCGAACACCGCCACCACGTTCCTGTCCGGTTTCTGGTAGAGCAGAAAGCGAACTTCGATTCCACCCTCACGCGCAGCGTAGCGATGCAGATCGCCATCAGACACTTGCGCCAGCGGAATGCTTACTGCGCCGTTTATAAAGCTGAGCTGGGTTGCGGGCGAGAGCGCGCTCACACTTTTCGCGTAAATGAATTCCGCAGTGACCAGAACGATGAAAACAAATGAGCTCGCGAAAACCGCCGTCATCCATAGCCGCTCGCGCCGTGCGCTCCACAAAGCCTTGCGCTTTGCAGCCGCGGATTCCGTCAACGCCTCAGGTTGTCTACGCCGCGCTTCGAACAGAACCATCAGCGCGGCCAACGCAAGAATTGTCACAAAAAAGAACCATTCATTGCTGACAATCGGCCCAATCAGCGACATTTCAGTTTTGGAAGACGGCAGCACACCGTATTCCGAGAGTTCGTGCAATCCAGAGACGAGCAACTGGGCCGCCACAAAAAACAGAATCACTGTGGTTACGCGAAAAAACTTCTGCAGGTTGATTTGTACGCTGCCCTTCACGAACATCACCCCGAACAGGACAGCAGCAAAAACTCCTAGCAGCGTGCCCAGAAAACTCTGTAGTGCGCTCGATTCCAGCGAAACCCCCGAAAGAATTAAGACCGTCTCTGCCCCTTCGCGCAGCACCATGAGGAAGACGAAAAGAAAAATTCCCAGCTGCGAGCCGCGGCTGGCCAGCGACCCAATCTTGCTCTCAATGTCGCCCTTAAGCTTGCGTCCTGTCTTCATCATGAAAATAATCATGGTCACGACGAAGAATGCCGCGCCGAGCATTACCCAGCCTTCGAATAGGTCTTCATTGAAATGGAAGCGCGAAAGCAGAATAGCAATTCCAATACTGGCGACGAATGCCGACGCGAGGGCGATGAAAACGGACTTGCGCAAATCCTGGCGTTGGATTTTATTCAGATAGGCGAGCGTAATGCCGATAATGAGCGCAGCTTCGACGCCTTCGCGCAAAGTGATAATGAATGCTTGCAGCAAATAAGAACTCCATGACCAGTTGCAACTTAGTTGCAACTAAGAACCTGTATTAAGAATATCTGCCGAGCGCAGGCCAGTCAAACTAGAGAAGTGTAAGAAACTTCTTCGCGACCTCGAGCTGTGGGAACTCACGCTCTTCTGCTTGAAACTCGGAGGAATGCACGCAGCGGCGGCTGCCTCTCAGCCTGACTGGATGCTTCAAGTGCAACATCTCGTGGTAGACGATGTACTCAACTGCGTACTCCGGCACTCGCGGATGATCGAACACCCGGCTTATCACGATGGCGTTGTGTGCCGGATCATAGTGCCCCAACCGATTACGGGCGCGTTCCGAGCTCCAGCTCATTTGTGGACGGGCGAGCAGGCCATGAAAGAAAAGGTTGTTGAGCTTGTCAAACATGGCGTCCAGATCGTAGATGCGGCCGCGAGCTGGGCCGATCCGCTTGCGCCCTCGTATCTGTCGCACCAGATGTGCTTTCCGCGACATGTGCTGGGACGAAACGTAGCGGCGGTATCGCGAAGCGTGCTCCCGGTCAATTGGTCTGCGGTACATCTTCGCGAGAAGAATGTGCGCAACCGCCCGCAACACATTTTCCGGTGCGCCCTCAAGCAAATCTGACACTCGCACCAGCAGCTTGCCTTCACGGAGCCGGATCGTATTGTTAATGTTGGCGAAGCCGAAAAATTCTACTTGCAGTTCGGGAACCGCAGAGCGCGGCCTGAGCTCACGATGAGTTTGCTGGAAGACTTCTGTGAGGCCGTCGCGCACTTTGCATCAGGGTAGCACGAGAAATTACTGGGAGCGAGACGCATCCTCTTTATGATCTTGCTTCTTCTTGTGTTTGAAGGTCTCCTCCTGTTCCGCCAGGAGGTCGCGATGGTCCTTGGCTCCTGAGTCTACGCTTTGCAGAGCGCTGCCAATCAGGAAGTCATCGTCGCGGGCCTCCTGAGCATCGGCTGCCAGTGAAGATCTGAACGCCCGAAGTTTCGCGCCAAACTCGGTGTCGGCCTCAATGACGGGCTTCAACGCCTTGCGCAGGTCCGTCCCCCGGTCGACATAAGTGTCTACATTGGTACTTAGTTCGTCGTAAACGTCGAGAAATTCTTGAAGCCCATCGCGGGTCTGTTGTGCTCGGTCGGTCGCCTTAGGGTCGGAATGAATTTGTTGCGCTTTGTCCAGGCGGGCGCGCGCAAACCCAATATAGAGTTTCAGGCGGACTTCCGGAATTTGCGCAGCGTCGCGCACCTTGTCGATTTCAGCATCGGTCAACGGATCGCGGTGATGCCCCTGCCCAGCGGCAAACATCGAGCTAAGCAGCAGAAATAAAAATAGGAACCGGCGTCTAGTCATTGCTCTTCGATCCGAACATGCTTTTCAAGATTTGCGTACGGAACTCTTCCAGTTTGTCCACTACCGCCTGCACTATTGGCTGGTCGTCCGCATCCACATTGGACTTCAAGTCGCGCAAGTGGCCCGCGATCTGCCGCATTTTAATTTCTGTGTGTTTAAGCCGCTTTCCCGAGTGGATTGCTGCGGAGTGAGCTTTATCCGCATACTTCATGATTTGTTGGAGAGACGCGCGGCCGTCCTCCACCCTGCCTGCTTTGAACGCCTCGATCGTAAGTTTAGTTTCGCGCTCGGCAACTTCCAAGCAGAGGTCAGCCTGTTGTCCCGAGGACGCCGCGTCTGCCTTCGCCATCAGTTGTTCGATCGATTCCTGCTGTCGCGCCGAACAGACCGAGCTCGCGGCCAGTAGGAGAAGGAAAACTGCCAGACCCCTGCTTTTCATCTAATTCCGATCATCTCTTGGGCTCGATGGCAATCAGCCGGTGCTTGGCCTGCCACTCCTGGTCGGGATATTTGCCCCCTGCCACATCCAGGAAATGATGATAATACCTCGCTGCCTGTTTCGCGTCGTGCAGGTGATCGTACGCGGTGGCCCGCAAGAAATAGCTCATCGGATTTTCGGGAAGATATTTTGCGCGCATGTCCGTCGCCTTAATGGCCAGGGGATAATCTTTGTTCTCATTTGCCGCCACCGCGAGTTCGCCATACGTTTCTCCGGAGTCAGGTTTAAGTGTCACTGCCTTGATCAATTCCTGCTCGGCTTGTGCAAATTTCTTTTGCTTCAAGAGCACCCGGCCAAGCCCTCGATGCACACTGGGATCATTGGGGCTCGAATTCATCAGAGTTGCATACAGCCGCGCCGCCTCATCGTATTTCCCTGAATCGACATCCATGTCGGCCAAATCATGCTGGGCTGTGCGGTCGGCGGGATCGAGTTTTAATCCCGCTTCCATTTCGCTTACAGCGTCTTCATTCTTGCCCGAAATCGCCAGCATGCGACCCAGTTGAAAATGCGCGCCGGCATCTCCGGGATGCAGTACGATCAGCTTCCTAAGGAACGCCTCGGCATCGGCAAAGCGTTTCTCGCGCATGTAGAGGTTGCTGATCGCGCTCAGGGCGTCGGTCGAGTCGGGCGCAAGGTTCAGGGCCCGCTGATACTCTTTTTCCGCCTCTCCCGCCTTCTGCTGTTTTTCGAACACAGCTCCGGAGCTCAGGTGAGGTTCAGGATCTTTCGGGTCCAGGTTCGCGGCCTGTTGAAATGCCGCGATTGCGTCATCCAGCTTGGTGCTTTCGAGCAAACGCCCCAAGCCCATCCACGCTCGTTTATGGGCCTGCGCGGCATTCGAATTAGGATTCAGCTTAGTCGCTGCCCGCAGGAATTGCTCGGCTTGAGGATCTCCTGAGTCAGCAAGCTCCAAACCAAGATTTAAATTGGACTCGAAAACATCAGGCTTGGCGCTCACCGATTTGCGGTAAGCGGCAATCGACTCCTCACGCCTGCCCAGTTCGTGATATAGGAAGCCCAGGTCGTACCAGGCGGCATAATTTTCGGATTGTGCTTTAAGGTATTTCTTGAGGAGCAACTCGGCGTTGGCATAATCGCGCTTCTCGATATCGCTCTCTGCCTCGGCGAGTTCGTCGGCGGCGGGGCCCTGTTCTTGTACCTTATGATGGCGAACGGTTTTGCCCGCATTTTGGGCAATCGCTGCGGGCATGAGCGCAAAGAACAATGCGAGCCAAAGGACGACGACCAACACGGAGATCGACTCAGTTTGAAGGTTCATGGACCCTCGTACAAGTAGAGTCCAACGAAAAGAAGCGCGCCGAGGTAATATGTTGCGACTACCAACCAAAACATAGTCGGTTCTTGGGCGCGGTAGACCCAACCACCAAAGCGTGCCCTCGCTTTTCCGATGCACGTCCAAACCACCGCCGCTGAAAAGGAGATGACCCCCAGTATCAAGAGACTTGAGGGTGGCAATTGTGAGTTCGCATCATGCATGAATAACGTCCACTCCCTCCCGTTTCTGTCAGGAAGTTTCAGCCTGCCGCTGGCACCGCCAAGGGTAGTTTCACCCTAAGTCTTGACATATATTCCGCTCCTGGAAGGCAGGATTAGGGATCAGGTGGCGACAGCGCGCTTCGGTGCGATTGCGCTACTTGTGACCATTTGAACGCGAAGCCCCGCTGCCGTTCAACATCTGTGCCAGGAATTGTCCTGTGTAGGAATTCTTCAGCCGGGCGATCTCCTCTGGTGTTCCTTCTCCCACCACGCGGCCACCACGCTCCCCACCTTCAGGTCCCAAGTCAATCACCCAGTCGGCAGTCTTGATTACCTCGAGATTGTGCTCGATCAGCAGAATCGAACCCCCTGCTTCAATCAGACGCCGGAATGCGGAGAGTAGTTTACTGATGTCATCAAAATGCAGCCCCGTCGTAGGCTCGTCAAAAATATAAAGCGTGCGCCGTCGCAGTTCGGGCCTGCGCTTCGCTGCGGTTGCCGGCTGAAGATGCGCCGCCAGCTTTACCCGCTGCGCCTCGCCGCCGGAGAGTGTTGTCGCCGACTGCCCCAGCCGCAAATATCCTAGCCCTACTTCATCCAGCACTCGTAGTTTGTCTGCTACCTTGGGTGCACTCGCGAAATGGTGCATTGCTTCGCGCACCGTCATTTCGAGCACTTCGTAAATGTTCTTTCCCCGATACCGCACTTCGAGCACTTCCGGTTTGAATCGCTTGCCTTTGCACTCTTCGCACACCAGCTCCACGTCGGCGAGGAACTGCATTTCGACAACTACCGTCCCATCACCCTGACAGGTTTCGCAGCGGCCTCCGAGAACATTGAATGAAAAATGTCCGGCCGAAAATCCACGCTTGTGTGCCTCCGGAGTGCCCGCAAACAAATCGCGGATTCCATCAAACGCCTTAATGTACGTCACCGGATTCGAGCGCGGAGTTCGCCCGATAGGGGACTGATCTACCAGGACGACGTCGTCGATATACTCGTCGCCGGTGATCTCCTCGACGAAAGGAAAAGTCAGCGGCACGCCGTTGCTCTGGTTCTTTAGTCCCTTCAGAGCCTGATACAAAACATCGTGCAGCAGCGTAGATTTTCCTGACCCGGAAACGCCGGTAATCGCCACCAGCATTCCCAATGGAATGCTTAGATCGATTTTCTTTAAATTGTGCGCGTGAGCTCCTCGAATCGTGATCTTTTCCCGCCCGGGTCTGCGGCGAGCATTGGGCGTCTGAATCCGAAGCTCATTTGCGAGATACCTTCCGGTAAGCGAAGCCGGTGCTTGCTTGATCTGCTCGTAGGTCCCGGTCGCGATGATCTTTCCCCCGTGCTCGCCCGCGCCGGGGCCCAAGTCCAGGATGCGGTCGCTAGCACGCATCACGTCGCGATCATGTTCCACCACGAGCACTGTATTCCCCAGATCGCGTAGCCCGTGAAGAATGTGGATAAGCCGATGTGTGTCCCGGCTATGTAGTCCAATCGAGGGTTCGTCCAGAACATACAGAGTTCCCACCAAGCGCGAGCCAAGCGATGTTGCGAGCTGAATCCGCTGCGCCTCGCCGCCCGAGAGCGTGGAAGTCAGGCGATCGAGCATCAGGTATTCCAGTCCAACCTCATTCAGAAATTGCAGGCGGGAGCGGATTTCGTGCAGAAGTCTTTCAGCTATGTCGGCTTCTTCGCGGGTTAGTTGCACTTCCGCAAAAAAATGCGCGGCATCTTCCACTGTCATCGCGCAGACTTCGCAGATATTCTTGCCTGCGATCTTTACCTGCCGTGCTTCACGACGTAGGCGAACCCCGCTACAGTCTGAGCAAACCGTATAACCGCGATACCGGCTCAGGAACACGCGCACGTGCAGCTTGTACTTCTTTCGCTCCAGATACTTGAAGAAGCCACAAATTCCCGGGAACTTCTTTTCCCCATCAATAATCAGCCGTTGCTGCTCCGGATCAAGCTCTGCCCAGGGAGCGTCCAGCGGTATGCCCGCTTGCCGCGCGAACCGCTTCATCTCCGTGGCATACGGTCGATACTTAGGCTTGGTCCAGGGTTCTATCGCGCCTTCCTCAAGCGACTTTGACTTGTCAGGGATAACAAGATTGAGATCGAAGTCGATAGTGTTGCCGAAACCCTGGCAGCGTGGGCAGGCGCCGAAGGGATTATTAAACGAAAACAATCGTGGCTCCGGCTCCGCGTAACGAATACCACAGACTTTGCATTCGAAACGCTGCGAGAACCGGAGCTCGGGCAAAGTTTGATCTTCACGCGGCGCAGATTGAAAGATGACTTCACCGCTCTCGCGAAAGCTGATCTCGGTAGCATCTACAATGCGGGCGCGGGAGTCTCCGGAAACCGCCAGCCGGTCAACCAGCACAAACACAGGTTCAGCAAAGTTGATATCGAGCAATGATTCGGGAGTCGAAAACTCGAATACTTGTCCTCTCTGAAACAATCTATTGAAACCACGTTGCCGCAGCTCGAAAAGCCTGCCTTTCACGCCTTCAAAGGATTGTTCAGCGGCAGACTTTTTTTTCCGCTTAGCAGGACTTGTTTTTCGTCGCGCAGCAGAGGACATTTCCTTTTCGGCTTCGCTCGAAACATCGACCGGTTTGGCGTTGGCCGTGAGCGGGAATAACACGTTCAGCCGCGCGCCTTCTCCAAGCGCAAGCACTGCCTCGGCCACCTCGTCGACAGTGTCTTTCTTCACTTCCGCGCCGCAGTTCCCGCAATAGGTTCTGCCTACGCGCGCAAAGAGCAACCGCAAATAATCGTAAATTTCGGTTGCGGTCCCTACGGTCGATCTCGGATTACGCGTCGTGTTCTTCTGCCGGATCGCGACCGCGGGGGCGATACCTTCGATATGGTCCGCGTCAGGCTTTTCAATGCGCTCTAAGAACTGCCGCGCATAGGCAGATAGCGACTCCACGTATCGCCGCTGTCCCTCGGCATAAATTGTGTCAAAGGCGAGGGAAGACTTGCCCGATCCCGAGACCCCCGTCACAACCGTGAACGCATTGTGCGGTATCTCGAAATCGATGTTCTTTAGGTTGTGAGTGCGCGCGCCACGCACCACAATGCTGTCGTTGGATTGTTCTGACATTAATCAGGGTGGGCAGCACTGCTTTCGAACGTCATCGGACGCGGAAGCCCATCAGTTGGCTCCGCGAGCACTGCCGAATCTTTCTATTATAAGGCAGGAATTTTTGACGCAACCGTTATCGCCCGAACTGCAACAAGGCGAAGATGTATATCCAGAGCGCGCCCATGAAGTGCCAATACCAGGCCGTGATTTCCATTACGATGCGCCGGTGTTCAATCCCACGGTGCAGTAACGAAATCACGCCCGCGTAAAAAAGCACGATAAGGCCGCCGCTCAGGTGTACGGCGTGGGCCCCCGTCAGAATGTAGAAGAACGGACTTGGCACGCCGGTGAACATGTGGAAACCACGCGCCTGCAACGCACGCCAGGCCGCCCACTGGCCGAATAGGAACAGCATCCCAAGCGTGATCGTGATCCCCAGCCATGGAATTCCGCGTTCCCGCTCAAGGGCAATGCCGGGAATGGAGCGCACTGGCGCCAGTATCATTTCGCGAGCCACCGAACGCCTGGCCATCTCGATGGTGACGCTGCTCACCAGCAAAATGAGGGTGTTCAATACCAAGAGCCGGACGGGAAGAGTTACGGGAACCCATTGCCGAATGTAGTTGCCGCTGCGCGCATCGAGTATCACCGCACCGTGACGCATCATCATGAATACGATGGTGATGGTGACGAAGAGCGTACAAATAGAAATCAGACCGAGCAGCAGCGCCAATCTGGCGCGGTGAAGACGACGGCCATAACCGAATGAACCGTCACCCGGCCCATTATCTCCACCCCCGCCGTGCGCAGGTGGGTGAACGCCGCCACCGCCGTGTCTGGGTTTTGACTTCTCAATCGGGAGTGGCGGGGCAATGACCGGCATACTCGAGAACCTTCGCTGGAAAATCTGACTACTTTTTTGCTGCCTTGCCCAGGCTGCGCACGTACTTCAGCACTTGAGTGATCTCCTCGTCGCTCAACTGGTCTCCGAAAGCAGGCATGTTGGTCTGTCCATCGTGTATTACTTTGCGCAGCTCGGCGTCGGTTTTTTGCTGAACATCTTTAGAGCGAAGATTGGCGGCTTGCAGTTGTTTGCCAAGCGGAGTGTTGCCCGTCCCATCGGCCCCATGGCAGAGCACGCATTTGGCTTTGAAGATTGTTGCACCCGGGCTTCCTTCAGCCCAGGCAAGGTTTGAGATCGTTATCGGCAGAATCGCACTCAAAACAAGCGACATTATGGACCGCATACCCAGAACTCGTCTCACCAGCTCCTCCGTAGATTATATTTTGCAGGGTCCACCCTGCTGGATGCGCATTCGGACCGCTCTGACCTTAGCCTCTAAATACTAGAACGTCTTAGATAATACTTGAGGGGTTTAGGTTTCAGTTTGCTCATATAGAATTCACGCCTTATGCCTGAAAGACCGTCTACTACTGAACACGGCAGCAAAAAGCATCCGGTGAAGAAGAACCTGTGCTTCGCCTGCGGCAAAGATAATCCGTACGGCATGCATCTGAAGTTCACTCTCAATCGTGAGCACCGGCAGTTCGTCTCTCATTTTCGCCTCGGAAAGCGCTACACTGGCCCGCCCGGGCACTGCCATGGCGGAATTATTGCCACCATTCTTGATGATGCCATGAGCAAGCTGAATAAGCTTCGCGATCTTGTCGCCGCGACCTCCCGGATGACTGTCGAATATCTCAGACCCGTGCCTCTGCATCGGCCATTGCGAGTGGAATCGCGAGAGATCACCAAGCGTGGACGAAGGTTGACCCGAGTAGCAGAAATTTTGGACGAGAAGGGAACTGTTCTTGCCCGCGGCCGCGGAGCCTTCGTGATCATCGATCCTGCCCGCGTCTTTCGACGAAAGTAGGATTCCGCAGCCGACCTCCGATGAAGGAATAATCCTGAGCAGCCTTTCAAAGATGATCGTCGTCTAACTTCAAAGACTACAAGGAACTTGGAGAATACATGCCGCTCTGCTGTCGGTACGGCCGCACGTTTACACGTATAGCACTTTCCGTTTGGGCCATGACGGTCCTCAGTTTCGCGGAGAACGCGTCCAATGCGACCACTCCCGCGCCCACACCAAAGCATTTCGACCACGTGCTGATCGTTGTGCTCGAAAATCAAAGCTACGACTCCGCCACTAAAAACGACCTTCTGAAAAGCCTCGCCCAGAGAGGTGCAAACTTCACCAATTTTGGCAATCTCTACCATTACTCATATCCAAATTATTTGGCGATGATAGCGGGCAGTGATTTCGGTACACACAAACCGCAGATATTGAGTGATAACCAGAGGAATTTCAAAAACGACAGCGAGCATAGGACGATCGCTGATTTGCTCAACTGGAAGAACTACGCTGAGGACTACCCGGCGTCCCCGACTGCTGGGAAACCGTTTCTCGGCGACCGCAAGGGAAGGTACGTGCGCAAGCACGTACCCTTCCTCAGTTTTCGTGGCGTTCAGGAGAAGAGCTTTCACAATGTAATTGGTGTGGATACTCGCGCCCAGAACAATGCTTTTGTGAGCGACATCGGTAGCTTTATCGCAGACCCGCAGGCGCATCCGTTGCCCGAATATATGTTTTACAGTCCGAATCTCGATGACGACGGTCATGACCCTACCTTCAATCCGCAAGAAGGGCTCAAGAAGTCGGCGGACTGGCTACGCGTTTTTCTAAGGACTTGGCTTCGGTTCGACGATACAACTTGGCTTCCCAAAGACGAACAACTGAAGCGTACGCTGGTGATCGTCACGTTTGACGAGTCGGAAGGAAATAACAAACCAGAAAGAATCTACACGGTATTTCTTGGTGCCATGGTCAAGCCACAGGAGATCACCGCTGCTTACACCCATTACAGTGTTTTGCGGACGATCGAGGATAATTTTGGTCTCGAACCAATTCACAAAGAATCGGGAGACGGAACCGCGTCGGTCATCACCGGTATTTGGAAGTAGTTTTTAGCGAAGTCTTTCGTTAAGGGACCATCATTGCGGATCAGGCATCGACTGGCGTTCGGTGCGAATTCGATAAACAAGGTATGCAACCACGGCAATGTTCAAAATGAGTACCAGGATTTTGAGGGGACTTGGATGCCGGTATATCTGATAAACCTCAACCGGCACCAGCGAACTCGTGATGATTACGCTGAACCACTCAGCCCAACGTTTGACCATCCACAGGCCGATCCCCTCAGTTAGAAACAATCCCGCGTAAATAAAGCTGCCGATTCCAAGATTTCTTATCTTCTCTGGAGTCAGGTTACCAATCTTCTGAAGTGCTCCATCGACGTACCGATTATCCGGATCTAACCCAAGCACCTTCACCCAATGTTCCGCTACGCTCGCCACGTCTGCATGGATCAGATGGAGAGCACCCATCCCCAATACGACGAGAAGAACCGCCTTTACCAGCTTGAACAGTGCAATTAAACGAATCACCCGATTATCAGTGGGTTTCATGTGAGGAGATATAGTAGCCCAGTCTCTGTTTCTAGATTGGCGGGACTGACGTTCAACCTGCTAGCTGAGCAAGAAGTGAGTCGTGCTTCAGCAATCGACTGAAAGTCACTGAACTGCGCATGCGTGCCAATCGTCACTTCTGGACTTCATCAGAGGTGACTTCGAAATGAATCAACCGCGCTCTTCCAAATGACGTGGTAATGGCACAGTCAGTTGCATCGCGGCCGGTTGCCATGAGTACGCGGCCGATGCGCCGAATGTTGTGCCTGGCATCGAACGTCCACCAGCGATCTCCGAGGTAAACTTCAAACCAGGCGCTAAAGTCCATTGGGCTTGGGGCCACAATCACTCCAATGTCGCCCAAGTATCCGGTTGCATAGCGGGCCGGAATGTTCAGCGCACGACACAAGGTGATAGCCAGATGCTGGAAGTCTCTGCAGACCCCGACTCGTTCCGTGTACGCCCCCAGAGCCGTACGAATCGGATTGGCAAACTCGTATCCGAAGGTCACTTTTTTGTGCACCCAATCGCACACTGCCTGAACGCGGTTCCAGCCTCTTGGAGCGTTCCAAAATAATTCCGCCGCAGTGTTCGATAAGAGATCAACCTCGCAGTATCGGCTGTTCGCGAGGTAGGGCAAGACATGCGGCGGCAGTTGGTGGACGGGAATCTCGGACGCATCGGGACCCTCAATGTCGGGAAGGCCGGAGTCTTCAATGAGTGTGGAATTTTGAAATCGAATTTTGCCGGGCGGAGCCAACAAGCGGCATGCCCGATTGCCAAAAGTGTCCTCGTAGCTCTCCACATTTACCAGCGGGTCGGTGCTCAATTCGTCGACTTCTCGTAAGTCTTTCTCCCGCGACGGGTGGACGTTAAGCAGGGTCACGATGGGAACTTCCACAGCCGTCTCGAACTGAATGTCGTAGCCCAGGCGAATCAGCATGTTTGTAGAGATTCCTCTGGCGAGCCGCCAGCTTGCGGGGATGAGATGCAGAAACTATCACGTAAACGTACTGATCTTCTACGTTTTTTCTTTGCTGCGATGAATCACAAATTCGATGTAAGCAACAGTGTATTATGCGGTAGGTTCACTCCAGAGGGACAAAGTGACATATTGTTTGGGAATTACCACGCGAGAAGGTCTGGTATTGGCTTCGGATTCGAGGACCAATGCGGGTTTTGATCAGGTCAACGTCTGTCGCAAGATGTATCGCTTCGTTCAGCCCGGAGAGAGGGTGTTTGTCATTTTGACAAGCGGCAGCCTCTCTATAAGCCAGTCGGTCATCACTCTGCTGGGAGATGATTTCGATTCCGGGCGAGGGCTAGCCCAGGCCAGTTCGCTTTATGACGCTGCTCGCATCGTGGGAGACTGTGTGCGCAGGATCTCTGACATTGACCGCGCGTCACTGGAGCGTGATTCCTTCAGCTTCAACGTTCACTTGCTGCTTGGCGGGCAGGTTCGCGGCCAAGAGCCTAACTTGTATTTGATTTACCCGCAGGGGAATCCTCTAGCGGCCACAGAGGATTCGTTATATCTGCAGCTGGGTGAGTGTAAGTATGGTCGGCCCATCCTCGACCGCGGCATCCAAGCCACGACTTCTCTAGAGGTTGCAGCTAAGTATGCTCTCCTGTCACTGGATGCAACCATGCGCTCGAACGTCACCGTGGGCCCACCTTTTGACCTATTGCTGTACAAGAAAGACAGCCTGGAAATCACCCGATATCGCCGAGTCTCAGCCGGGGACAGAGACCTGAATCTGATCCATTCGAGCTGGGAGCAGTCTCTTCGTCGGGCGGTAGAGCAGTTGCCTGACATCGAATTCCAGCATTCAAGCAACGATCCTCCTGCAGAGAGCCTCAGAGAAGTAGCACGATCCAGAGGATAGGATCGCCGGGCGCAATCCGCGTGGTTTCTTCAATCACGCGCATCGCATTTCCTGATGATCAATTCGCCGGCTGGTGCGCTATTCTGGCGGGATCAGGTGCGGCATCCATGATTACAGAGGCGGATACGTCCGAGCGCGGCGGCGCAGAAGCCCTCCAGCGGTACGAACTGAACGGCGCCTATGATGAGATGTTCAGTGCCGCAGACCATCCTCGAAAACAATATCGTCCGCTACACAACTTGCTGCTGAACCTCGGGCCCGATGAGTTACGGCGCAGCAAAAACGAGGCCGACCAATCCTTTTTCAACCAGGGGATCACTTTCACAGTGTATGGAAGTGATAAAGGGACTGAGCGGATTTTTCCGCACGATCTGCTACCCAGGATCATCACGGCGGCGGAATGGGAAAAAATCGAGCGCGGACTGACGCAGCGGATCACTGCGCTGAACCTCTTCCTCAAAGATGTCTACCATGAAGGCAAAATCATTGAAGACGGAGTCGTACCCGGCAGCATCGTTTACACCTGCAAGCATTACCGTCGCGAAATGCGCAACGTCAAAGTTCCTCGCGACGTATACATAACGGTGGTGGGTACCGACTTGATTCGGAACCCCGACGGGAACTTCGTGGTTCTCGAGGACAATCTGCGGGTTCCCAGTGGCGTTTCGTATATGCTCACGAGTCGCCGCGTGATGAAGCAGATATTCCCCGCACTGTTTCAAAAATGCCGGGTTAGGCCGATTGAGCAGTATAGCCAAGAGCTTTTGTCGACCCTCCGCTCTCTTGCTCCCGAGGGCCGTTCCGAGCCTACCGTGGTTTTACTGACACCCGGTTCCTACAACTCCGCCTATTTCGAACATACCTATCTGGCTCGGCAGATGGGTATTGAACTGGTCGAGGGACGGGATTTAGTAGTGCACGACAATATTGTCTACATGCGAACAACTTTCGGCCTGCAACGTGTAGATGTGATTTATCGGCGAATTGATGACGATTATCTCGATCCTCTGGTTTTCGAAAGCGGTTCCTCGCTGGGTGCCGTTGGTCTTTTTAATGCATATCGCGTCGGAAACGTAGCCTTTGGAAATGCGCTGGGCACGGGAGTCGCGGACGACAAAGCTATTTACGCCTTTGTGCCCAAGATCATCCGCTACTACCTCGATCAGGATCCGATTCTGGAAGGTGTTGAAACTTTATTGATGTCTGATCCGGGGCAACGGGACCATGTTTGCCAGCGGCTCGATGAGTATGTGGTGAAGGCGGTCGGCGAGTCCGGGGGATACGGAATGCTGATTGGCCCTCACAGTACGGAGCAAGAGCGCTCCGACTTCCGACAGAAGATTTACGCCCAACCGCGAAACTATATTGCGCAACCAACAATCAATCTTTCAACTGCGCCGTGTTTTGTGGAAGGAAGCATCGAGCCTCGTCACGTCGATCTCCGCCCCTACGTCCTCTATGGTGAAAAAATTACGATTATCCCAGGTGGCCTAACTCGAGTGGCCTTGCGAAAGGGCTCGCTAGTAGTGAATTCCTCTCAAGGAGGGGGATCGAAAGATACTTGGGTGTTGCAGAACTAAGATTTCGGAGTTTCGTGACCAAACCTTATGCTTTCCCGCGTAGCCGACAGCCTCTACTGGATGAGCCGATATTTCGAGCGGGCGGACAATGCCTCACGGGTGCTAAAGGCGACTTACGGCCTGATTTTGAATCCCGCAAAGTTCTCCACTGAAGAGCGTTGGTATCATGCCGTTTCTTCCTTAGCCCCTGGCGCGGCGAACCATGTTGATCCCCAGCGTGCTCTATTTTCGTTGGTAGCGGACCCGGAAGGGTCTTTTTCGATTGTGAAATGCATAAGCGGAGCTCGCGAAAATGCTCGACAAGTCCGCGAAGAAATCAGCTCGGAGATGTGGGAGCACCTGAATCGCCTTTTTCACGACGTGACTGGCTTTGAACTTCAGCCCGATGACGATGCCGGCGCCATGCGAATAGTTACACTCGTCCGCGAAGGCTCATACCGGTTTAATGGAATTACCGCCACTACCCTGAATCATGACGAGGCCTGGCATTTTATCCAGTTAGGAAAATATATCGAGCGGGCATGCAATCTCTGCGTCATTCTCGATGCCTACTTCGTCATTGGTAAGCACCCTGATGATCTTGACTGGGTAGGCTTATTGAGCAGTTGCGCCGCCTTCGAAGCGTATTGCAAGGCCTGCACCGCCGAACTCAAGCCGGACCGGATCGCGAATTTCCTGCTGCTCAAGCCCGAGTTTCCTTATTCAGTCCGTTATTCGGTGGACTGCATGCACGAGGCCTTGGCTGCGATCAGCAGTCTCTCCTTGAGCCGCCGGACGGAGAAGGTCGAAAGATTAATCGGACGATTGCGATCCATGGTTACTTATGTGCAGATCGCCGAAATCATAACCGGATTGCACAAATATCTCGCCGGAATTATTGAGCAGTGTCGCGAACTGCACGCTGCGGTCCACGAGCTCTACATCGAATATCCGATCGAAGTCGCTTTTCAAAACTGAATGTTCTACGCCATTCGCCATTTCACGCGCTATCGCTACAGTCGCTCGGTCTGGCAGAGCATGATGGAAGTTCGCATGCATCCCAGAAGCGAAGGCAACCAGCGCTGTTTCGTCTTTCAGCTATCGGTAAATCCGCGCGCCCGAATTTTTGGCTACACCGATTCCTACGGCAATCTTGTTCACCATTTCGACTTGCCTTCTCGTCATTCCCACCTCACCATCATCTCTGACGCGCTAGTGAATATCGAGGCGCAACCATCGATTCCAGAAGTCATGGAGTATCAAGCTTGGCAGGAACTGGAAGAACTTATAGAGAAAAAAGATTATTGGGACATGTTGATGCCGAGTTATTTTGCACGCTCGTCACCGGAACTTGAGAAATTGGCAGAGGAGATCGGAGCCAACGAAAGGAGGAAACGAAGCCCCTTGGCATTCCTGCATGATATTTCCTCCGGCGTGCACAGAAGTTTCAGCTATGTAAAGAAAAGCACCGCGGTAAATTCACCAATTGAAGATGCTCTTCGGTCACGGCAGGGCGTGTGCCAGGATTTTGCTCACGTCATGATCGCACTCGTGAGAAATGCCCGGATCCCGTGTCGCTACGTCAGCGGTTACTTTTACCACAGTACCGAAGATGCGCATCTGGTGGCAGATGGCGCAACCCACGCGTGGGTGGAAGCCCTGCTCCCAGGGCTGGGTTGGGTAGGTTTCGATCCTACGATAAATCGCCTCGCGAGTGAGCAGCACATTCGCACCGCAACCGGACGTGATTATGCCGATGTCCCGCCCACTATGGGCGTGATGAAGGGCAAAGCCGACACTCAGCTGCAGGTTCGAGTGCGAGTGACCCCGTCGCAAGCCGTGCTCCCCCCCGACGAGGAGTTTGCGGCAGACGAAGAGTGGTCCCAATTTCTTGACGAGACCCAAGAATCTCACTTGGCCGAGGCTCAACAACAACAGTAATTGAAGGAGTCTCTACGTCTTGTAAGCAATAACCTAGGCTCTGCGAGCCGAGCCCCCGCTAATCTTTTCAGCGACTATTCTCTAAGCACTTACCACAGCTCCAGCCATGAACGGATTGTCATTCACTCGAAATTCGGATTTGCGAGTGAACCAGGAGATGAGAATCTCTAACCGCTGGGTTGGTGTCTTGGACCGGAATTGAACCGGTACGTTCGATAGCTGCGGTCTCCCCATCAACCACCCAGCCAGTTCACAACTTTTTACGCCTTTTTACGGCCGTTTGACACCTACCCTGTGCTGGCGAACTATGTTTATACCGGGCTGATCCAGGAAAACGTCCGGATCAGGAGTCCAGGATGAAAGCGAAAAGGCCAAGAAACGCGCGGACCCGGATGATGCTGACCTTGCAGCTAGCTGTAATCTTGCCCGCGGCCGTCCTGGTCATGCTGAGCGCAAGGCATTTGCAAACCATCCAGCGTGACCGCGCGGTTGAGGCGGCCATCCAGCGTGATTTCAGTCAGGTTCTCGCCATTTCCGAAAAGCAGATTAACCACAAAGCGTACGCGCTGGTAGACGATGTTAGCAGTGGATTCCCGATGCCTGGCGAAGCCTGCAGCGTAACCCTGGATAGAATTCTCGCCGCTCATCCGTATGTTGCCCATTTAATGCTCTACGATCCCGAACACGGGTTTGTCATCCGTTCCCAGCCTTACCGGCTTAAGAGTGATCCCGGTTTTCGCGAGGAAGCCGAGCACATGTCCAAGATGATGGAGGGTTGGTGGAAGCTGGAGTTCGAGGACTTCTCGAAGAAATTGGCAAAAATGCAGGAAAAGGGCACTCCTTATTTTTTCGAAGGCGAATGGGTGCCGCGGGGTGACAAGCACGTCTATACGTCTACCGCCATGTTTGTAAAGACGGACGAACAGACAGGTAACCAGGCCATTGCCGCGATCGTCTTTGATGCCGGGTACCTGCGCGACCAATTTTTCCCGCAGACTCTCGATCAAGTTATGAGCCGCAACTTGGCCGAAGCGCAGACCGATAAGAACGCCGTGATCATGGTTCGTGCAAAAAGCGACTCCACTCCATTTGCCGTCGGCAGTGGCTGGGACAGCGGTGAGGCAGAAGTCGAACGCAACATGGAAGGCGTATTCCCCGGATTGATCCTCGGCATGAAGATGCGTGGCACTACTTTGGCGGCCATGGGACAGCATTTCATGCACACCAGCTTCTTGACGCTTGGTGGACTCTCGTTCCTACTGGCCGGGGGAATTTTTCTCACCTATCGCAACGTGAGTAAAGAGATGGCACTGGCGCGCCTGAAGTCGGATTTCGTCTCGAACGTCTCGCATGAATTGCGCACACCCCTCTCGCTGATTCGTTTGTACGCCGAAACTCTGGAGTTGGGGCGCCTGACCAGCCCCGAGAAGCACCAGGAGTATTACTGCATCATCCGCAAAGAGAGTGAGCGGCTGACTGCCCTGATCAACAACATACTCGACTTCTCACGGATCGAAGCCGGGCGCAAGGAATACGACTTCCGCGAGACCGACATGCGCGAACTGGTGTGCAATACGCTGGAATCCTACCGTTATCAGATCGAGCAGCACGGCTTCACGTTGGAAGAGAAGATCGCCGAGGTGCCACCGATGCGGGTAGATCGCGAAGCGATGGCGCGCTCACTCGTCAACCTAGTGAACAACGCCCTCAAGTATTCGCAAGACCGCAAGTACATTGGGGTCAAGCTCTATCGTGAAGACGGAAGCGTGAAGCTGGAAGTGATTGATCACGGCATTGGCATACCTCCCAACGAGCAAGACAAGATTTTTGAGAAGTTCTATCGCGTCGGTGATCCGCTAGTTCACAACACGAAGGGTAGCGGGTTGGGGCTTTCGCTGGTGCAACATATCGCCCAGGCACACGGTGGCGATGTCGCAGTGGACAGCGCGCCCGGCGCAGGCAGCAAATTCACCATTACTCTTCCGCTGCACCCGGCAGAGAGCAGCGGCAAAGCGGCTTCGGCATGAAGTCCGGTGGAGGTAGTCGCAGTGGCATCTATCAATGCAGTCGAGTTTCAAATCGGAAAGACAAAGTTGGGAGAACCTGATATGGCCAGAATCCTGATTGTCGAGGACGAACCCAACATGGTGGCGGGCCTGCGTGACAACTTCGAATTCGAGGGGTATCAGGTAATCACCGCGCCAGACGGCGTTGCTGGTTTGGAGCGTGCACTCAGCGAGGCTCCCGATCTGGTCATTCTCGACGTGATGATGCCCCGCATGAGCGGTCTGGACGTTTGCAAGCAACTTAAGAGCAAGCGGCCATCGATTCCGATCATCATGCTAACCGCGCGGGGACAGGAGATAGATAAGGTCGTGGGACTCGAACTGGGCGCAGATGACTACGTCACCAAGCCGTTTTCCATTCGCGAGCTTCTTGCACGAGTCAAGGCCGTACTGCGCCGCGCACGGACCGTCCCCAAAGAACACGAGCGTGTTTCGTTCGGCGACATTGAGGTTAATTTGCGCAGTTGCCAAGTGTCGCGCGCCGGTAAAGCACTGGATTTTTCCTCCAAGGAGTTCGAGCTACTCAAATACTTTCTTTGCCACCAGGGCGAAACCCTCAGCCGCGATCGTCTGCTTGAGGAAGTTTGGGGTTATGACCGCTTTCCCACCACCCGCACGGTGGATGCACATATCGTCCACTTACGGCAAAAAATCGAGCTCAAGCCAGACGAACCTCGATTCATTCTCACGGTACATGGCACTGGTTACAAGTTTGTAAGTTGACCAAGCAATTTATCTGGAGATCACCTTGGCGAGCGTCGCGCAAATTTCTAGTGGGCACCAGAACAGAAAGAGGACTGCTTCCCCGGCGACTACGCAACTGGCCCGCAGACCTCGCTATCGTGCGCTGGAAGATGAGCTCGCTAACTTAAAGCGCGAGCATGACGATCTGCGCCGCGCGATATACGAAGCTGCTCAGGTGCAGAGAAGACTTTGCGGCCCGCGTCACCTTCGCGCAGGTCCTTATGAGTTCGCCAGCGAGATCTTTCCGGTGCGACATCTCTCGGGTGATTTCATCAGCCTATCGGAGATTGAGGGCGACGTCGTATTTGCAGTCGGTGACATCGCTGGCAAAGGTCTTATGGCGGGGATGTGGTTTACTCACGTGGTCGGAATGATTCGCCGGCAGATGTCGGTACTCGGCGATCCTGCGGCGGCTTTATCAGCTGTCAATCGTGATCTGCTGATGAACGGCCTCGAAGTCCCTTTGACCACGTTGTTCCTTGCTCGCCTGAATTTGGAAACCGGCGACTTTACGTATTGCAACGCCGGACATCCCCCTGCTCTGCTGTTCCGTGAAAACAATGAAGTCGAGGAGCTTCGCGCAGGCGGAGCGGTTTTGGGAGCGATTTCCAGAGCCTTGTTTGTGAATGGCAGTGCGAAGTTATGCCCGGGAGACACCCTGCTCGCTTATTCCGACGGAATTCCAGAGTGTACGAATGAATTAGGTACTGAATTCGGAACCAATGGTGTGCTGAACGCGGTGCGGGCCTTTCCTGGTTCTAAACCCAGCGACATACTTTTTTCCGTGCTGACTGCGATCGAGAACTTCGCGGGAAGCCAGCGTCGCGATGACGATGTGGCGCTGGCCGTGTTGCATCGGTTCGGCAGTTGCAAAACCGATTGATCGGACATATACGTGCCAGAAACAAATCAATTTCGCGATGTGCCTGACCACGTAAATGGCATTGGCGTATTGTCTTCTCTGTCCAGGGCCGGAGAAAACTCCATTCGTCGAATGGACGACGCACGGCTGATTCGGGCAGCCCAGCAGGGCGACGCGACAGCTTTCGAGCAACTCGTCCAGCAATATGACCGGGCGATTCTCCGCCTTACCGTTCACCTCACCGGATCTGAGCAGGATGGTCAGGATATCTACCAGGAAGCTTTCCTGCGTGCCTATATACATTTGGCGCGTTTTCGTTTCGAGTGCTCGTTTTACACGTGGATCTATCGCATCGCGACTAATCTTTGCCTTGATCATCTTCGCAGGAGTCGCTTCCGAAGCCGGGAATTGACCACTACGAATTCCTCAGACGGCGAGGAGCAGAACCTTCTGGACCGCCTACCCGATCACAGCGCCGGCGCCAGCCCCGAGCGCAATCTGACACGCCGCATCCTTCGGGAGCAGATCAGCCGCGCCCTGAGCACTCTCTCGGCTCGCGAGCGCATGGTTTTCGAGTTAAAGCACTATCATGGCCTGCAACTGAGAACGGTGGCTGGGATTCTAAAGACGACCGAAGGCACGGTCAGGAACACACTCTTCCGCGCCACACATAAGCTTCGCTTACAACTTTCCGAGGTACGATAGCTCCCGTCGTAAGTGTTACGGTTCATTTGTGAATTCTTGCCAGTCCATCTTCGTCCTGAATAGCCCGCACTGTGCCGCTGACCGTATTTGTTCTCACATGGAGACAACTTCAGCGGTTCTTGTGGTGTTGGCCAGAATTCATTATTTAAAATATCTGTCCCACCCCTGCCGAGATGTTATGCGTTGCTCTGGCGCGAATTTCGTTCAATATTCCGATCAATTGTGCGTCACCTGGTTGGCATTGAAAATTCCATCCACGCCTCTTGGGCTGTAATCCATGAAATCAATTGCTAGAATTTTCCATGGCATCCGGCAGGCGAGAAGTTCGCGGCGCAACTTCTTAAAGAGTTCTGCCGTTGCGGGAGCTTATCTGATCGGATCACGTGCATTGGCAAGTTCTTCTCGAAGTTCGGTAATCGTCGTTGGTGCAGGCGCATTCGGCGGCTGGACCGCGCTCCATCTCCTGAGAAAAGGAGCCAAAGTCACATTGCTTGACGCGTGGGGACCCGGGAATTCTCGTGCGAGCTCGGGCGGCGAAACCCGCGTAATTCGCGCGACCTACGGTTCTGGACGGATTTATACGCAAATGGCAGCGCGAGCACTGCAGCTGTGGCAAGAGAACGAACAGCGCTGGAATGTGAAGCTTTTTTCCCGCTCCGGTGTGCTTTGGATGACAGGCTCCGACGATTCCTACGAACGTGCGGCATTGCCGCTAATGACCGAGGCGGGTGTTCGCTTCGAGAAACTTTCCGCCGCCGAGTGCGGCAAACGCTGGCCGCAAATCAACTTCGATGGAATTTCGTGGAGCGTTTACGAGCCAGACTCGGGTTATTTGGCTGCGCGACGCGGCTGTGAGGCGGTTCTAAATGCGTTTCTCAAAGAAGGTGGGGAATACCGACAGGCGCAGATAACGCCTGGCCTGACTGCATCGAATCACATCCACGGTATTAAACTCGGCTCCGGTGAATTGCTGAACGCCGATTCGTATGTCTTTGCCTGCGGTCCCTGGCTAGGCAAAGTTTTCTCTTTCTTGGCGCCGATCGTCACGCCCACCCGGCAGGAAGTGTTTTTCTTCGGGACCGCTGCCGGCGATTTGCGTTTCAACGACGCGCAACTTCCAGTCTGGGGCGACGACAGCAAGCGTGAGCTCGATGGCTTCCCTGGAAAACATTGGTTCTACGGTATTCCGGGAAATCACTGGCGGGGTTTCAAGATTGCCGACGATACGCGCGGGGCCGTCATCGACCCTACGACCATGGAGCGCGAGATTTCGTCCGAGGGCCTCGCAGCGGCACGCGCTTACTTACGGTTTCGCTTTCCAAGTCTAGGCGACGCGCCATTAGTTGAAAGCCGCGTCTGCCAATACGAGAACTCAACCGACCAAAACTTTATTTTGGACCATCATCCAGAGGCCGAGAATGCCTGGATCGTGGGCGGAGGATCTGGTCACGGCTTCAAACATGGGCCGGCATTTGGCGAGATCGTCAGCGATGCAGTTTTAGGTCTGAAAGCGCCGCCCGTCGATTTTAAACTTGACCGCTGCTGAAGGATAGTTCTTAAAAGAGACACAGAAAACTCTCTCGAACTCGATGTTCAATGGGACAACCGCTTTCTTGCCACATCGGTCACCAGAATCATTGGTGACCCGGAATTGCAGTCCACGCGGAGCGGTTGCGCGATGACTCCAGCACAGCGTTGATAAACTTCACTCCTTCAACACCGTCCGCGACTCCCGGGACAAGCAGTGAGTTTGGACTGGGCGAACGTTTCTCGATTTTCGCGGTGATCTGTTCGGCGAGGTCGGTGTACAGTTGAGCGAACGCCTCCAAATATCCTTCGGGATGCCCGCTCGGAATGCGAGTTGCATGAGCTGCAGCGCTCCCAGTGCCGGCGCTGCCACGTCGAATTATTCGCCGCGGTTCTCCTAGCGGCGCGAAGCTGAGTTGGTTGGGATCTTCCTGCCGCCATTCAAGGCCGGCCTTTTCGCCATACACTCGCAAACTCAGATTGTTTTCATTTCCGGGTGTGACTTGGCTCGCCCAGAGCCCTCCCTTTGCACCCTTCGCAAGGCGGAGCATCACATGAACGTTGTCATCCAGACGTCTTCCGGGGACGAATGTCGTTACATCGGCTGCAACTTGCTCACAAGATAATCCAGTCACAAAGCACGCCAGATTGTAAGCGTGTGTCCCAATATCGCCGAGTGATCCCGCGGGTCCGCTACGAGCAGGATCGGTGCGCCACTCCGCCTGCTTCTGTCCGGTTTTCTCCAACGGAGTTGTCAGCCAATCTTGCACATACTCAACTTGGATTAATCGTATTGGCCCGAGTTCACCAGCAAGCACCATTTCACGCGCCTGCCGAACCATCGGATGCCCGGTGTAATTATGGGTCAAGCCGAACACCAGACCAGTGCGCTTAACTGTCTGAGCCAGATCCAATGCGTCGCCGAGCGTTGTGGTCAGAGGCTTGTCGCAGATCACGTGAATTCCGGCTTCGAGGAATGCCTTGGCCGGCGCATGGTGCAAGTGGTTTGGCGTGACGATGGACACTACTTCAATTCCATCGGCCCGTTTTGATTCGGACGAAACCATCTCCTCGAAGCTGCGATATGGGCGGGGAATATGCAGTTCTTTCGCGCCGGAGATGCTTCGTGCGGCATCCGAGCTCAACGCCGCTGCGACCAGTTCATAGCGGTCATCGAGACGAGCCGCAATTCGATGTACGGCACCAATGAAAGCTCCCGGCCCGCCGCCGACCATTCCGAGCCTTAGGCGTCGAGTTTCGCTCTGATTTGAGCCTTCAATCGGCATTTGTGATTCCTTTCTTCGTTGTGAGACCCAGCATTCTGTGGTTTGCTTCAGTATCGGCTCCCGATTTCGGAAAATCATCGAATGCCGTCATCGCTTTGGAAAAATTCACGCCGGTTCATTCAGAACTCTTGAGTGCAAAGGCCACATAAACGCCACCGGAGGGCGATTTCAGGTCTTTTCCGCCGCCGGCCGCGATCACGACATACTGCCGGCCATTGATTTCGTAGGTGATGGGCGTGGCGTTACCAGAAAAGGGAAGTGTGGTCTCCCACAGCAATTCTCCGGTGGATTTATCGAAGGCGCGGAACTTCTTGTCGTAGTTAGTCGCTCCGATAAACAGAAGCCCACCCGCGGTCACGATTGGTCCGCCATAATTTTCACTGCCGGTGTTCTTCATCCCCTTAGCGGCAAGATCGGGATATTCGCCCAACGGAATCTTCCACGCGTAATCGCCGGTATTGAGGTTGATGGCATTCAGCGTGCCCCACGGCGGGGCTACTGCGGGATAACCTTCAGGATCGTGAAATCGCGTGTATCCGGAAAAACGGAAGCGCATGAGCGGCGGAGCAGGTTGCCCGGACGACAACTCTTTGTTTTCGCCTTCGCTTACATAATTGACCAGCGCATTCACTTCCTCTGCGGTGAGATTCGGAAAGCCGGGCATTCGCCCTCCGCCCTTGCGAATGCGGTCGCTGATCTGTTCCTGAGTCATGCGATCGCGTACGCCCACCAACGATGGAAAGAGCGGCGGCGAGCCGTTCATATCATCGCGGTGACAAATGGTGCACTGGCTCTGGTAAATGCCTTTGCCGTTCAATAGGTCGCCAGTGTTCTCAGCAAGCTTGACCGCCCAGGCCATTTCGTTGGAATTGACGTAGAGAATTCCTGACTCCGGATCAAACGCTGGCCCACCCCACTCCGCGCCGCCATCAAAGCCAGGAAACATGATCGTGTTCTGTTTCGTGCTGAGTGGAACGAATTGTCCCTCGCTGCGGTAGGTCCGAAACTGCTCCAAGGCCCATTGATGCGCTTCGGGGGTCCGGTTGGTGAGCATGTCCTCGGTCAGGCGCTGGCGAGCATAGGGCGCGGGCTTTGTCGGAAGCGGCTGTTCTTTGGCAGCAACTTCTCCCGGCAGATCGCTCGCAGGATATTTATGAGATTCGACAGGGAACAGTGGAGTACCATTCGCCCGATCGAACAAATACACGAAGCCTTGCTTCGTGGTCTGCGCGAGTGCATCAACTTTTTTTCCATCACGCGTCACGCTAACCAGAGTCGGTGCTGCCGGAAAATCACGGTCCCAAATGTCGTGATGCACGCCTTGGAAATGCCAGATGCGCTCGCCGGTTTCGGCATTCAGCGCGAGCTCGCAGTCGCCAAAGAGATTGTCTCCTGGACGGTCTCCGCCGTAGAAGTCGAACACCGCCGAACCCGTAGGCGCATACAAAATGCCAGTCTTCTGATCAACTGTCATTCCCGTCCAGTTGTTGGCCGAGCCGCTTTTCTGCCACGCGTCTTTCGGCCACGTCTCATAGCCGAACTCACCAGGATGCGGAATGGTGTGAAAACTCCACCGCTGTTTTCCTGTGCGAACGTCGTACGCACGGATATCACCAGGGAGGGCCGGCAGGGTTTCTGGCAAACGTCCGCCAACGATGAACAGATCTTTGTAAACCACGGCTGGACTGGTCAGAGCTATGAAGGCGGTGGCTACATCGCGCCCAAGACCCTCGCGTAGATCAATGCGGCCGTGATCACCGAAGCTGGCGATCGGCTGGCCGCTTCCGGCGTCCAGCGCGTAAACGAAATTCATTACGCCGACGATGATCCGGCGATCTTTATTGTCGGGGCTGGCCCAATAACCGAGTCCACGATCGGGTTGCGTGCCAACAACACCAGAATCAAATTTCCATTTGAGTTTTCCGGTCGCGGCATCGAGAGCGAAGAGTTTCTGCGAAGGCGAAATGCCGTAAAGAGTTCCCGCTATTTCGATGGGGCTGGTCTGCAGCCCTCCGGTTTCTTCCGTGTCATAGGACCAGGCAACTTCAAGCCGCTTGACGTTGGATTTGTTGATCTGTGCGAGCGCTGAGTAATGCGTCTTTTCCTGATTGCCGCCGTAGGCGGCCCAGTCCTGAGTCGACTTCGGCTCCGCGCTTTGCGAATGCGCTCGCAGGAGCCCAACGAAGATGACAATGCATGAGAACCACCCAAACCGCACTGGAGTCATCGGCCCAATTAAAACATAAGCTAAGCGTCCTAGCTCCCTAAGTGCTGCCGCCCGAAAGTGCCTTTATTCCTCTCCGCCCGGCGTGGATTAAAGCAATAGTTAAGGTAAGCGCTACTTTGGGAAATTCATGCGGCTCAACAGGTTCCCGAAGCGTAGGTCAGAGCGCAGATTGTCGAGCCGGGGGTCCGATTTCATAAAGGCCGTCCACGCCGCGTGCTCCTGATAAGCCTGTTCCAGCAGCCGAAAAGCCTCGTCTTTTTCATTCAACGCTGCAAAAATGCGGGCCAACACATAGGGCGTTACGTATCGCTGTTTGGCGGTCTCTTGCAGTTCATCCAGAATTTTCTGCGCATCTTCTCTGCGCCCCGCCACCGCGTACGCCTCCCCTAGCAATGCAACAAAGATGGGAGCTCGCTGTGAGAGTTGCACTGATTTTTGCACTGCGGCGATTGCCGGCTCGTACATACCCTTTTCTAGATATCCGATCCCAAGTCCCCAATGTGCGGGAGCAAAGTTCGGGTCCAACTCGATGGTCTTCTCCAACTGCTCAATGTGCTCATCCCGATGGCGCGCGAACCAATAACCCATCGCTAAAGCCGCATTAATGATCGGCACAAACGGATCGAGGCGAATCGCGGTTTTCAACACTTCGAAACCTTCTTCGGGACGCCCTACCATGGTGAGGTAGAGGCCGAACCACTGATGACCTGTGGCATGCCGAGGGCTGAGTTCAATACATTTTCTATACTCTCTTTCAGCTACCGCCCAATCGTAATCGTAATGTACTGTGGCCCACGCCAGTGACGCATGCGCCTCTCCCAGGCTCTCGTCCAATTGGATGGCTTTCAGCGCCAACTCCTTGGCTTTGCCGCAGCCTTCCGCGGGCGGGACAAAAGCCCACCACCCGAGCAGGGATAGACAATCGGCCAACCCGGCGTAAGCGGCGGCATAAGTCGGATCCTTTTCGATAGCGTGCTCGAAGCACTGAACACCTTTTCGTAGAGCGTCTCCGCGACGTTGGTAGAAGTAATAGCGTCCTTTGAGATAGGCGTCGTAGGCCTCGGGGTCTACCTGGTTAACCCGCGCAAGGTGTGCTTGCTCCTGTGGGGTGAGTTTGACCTGGACTTCTTTCACGATGGCACGGGCCAGTTCGGACTGAAGTGACAGCACGTCCCGCAAGTCGCGTTCAAAGCTGTCGGCCCAGAGGTGCGTATCGGTGGCTGCTTCGACGAGCTGTGCTGTGACCCGCACTCGGCCGCCCGAGCGCTGGACCGTGCCCTCAATGATCTTGCTGACTCCCAGCTCTCGTGCGATCTCCGGCAATGGACGGTGGATTCGCTTATAGTGCATTGCGGTAGTGCGCGATATCACTCGCAACGCGCTGATCCTGGCAAGCTGCGTGATCAGCGAATCGGTCAGCCCGTCCGCGAAATACTCTTGTTCAGGGTCGTGAGATAGATTTTCCAGCGGCAGGACCGCCAGAGATTCCGTGCAGCCTGTTGTTTCCAGTCTCCCGATAAACCGGTAGCCGCGACGGGCGACGGTTTCGACGAACTTTGGAGTCTCCGCCTCATCTGTGAGCGACTCCCGTAGCCGCTTGATGGCGTTGTTGATGCCGTGATCGAAGTCGACGAAAGTGTCGGTTGGCCACACCCGCTTTCGCAACTCCTCTCGGGTCACAATTTCGCCGGGGTGTTCCAGCAGCAGTTGCAGGATTTGAAGAGGCTGTTCCTGCAACCGAACCTTGTTTCCGTCTTTGCGCAGTTCACCCGTTCTTTCGTCGATCTCGAATTGGCCAAAACGGACGCGAAGCGGTGGTTGAAACATGCTACTTCCATCCCCGGCTGGTTAAGATCTCTACGAAACGAGGGTCCTTGCGCAATTCTGCAAAACCGGGCCAATACTTGGCTGTGGTCAATGTAGGATCGCTAATTGCATGAGCTTCTTGTGCGTATCGAATCGCTTCGTCTTGCTCTCCAGCGGCACAAGCGACCCAGGCCAAGACGGCAGGCGCCACATACTCTCGTTTTGATCGCCAGCGTAGTTCCATGTACAGCGCTTCTGCATCTGCGCGCTTTCCCATCTGCTCATAAGTTTGGGCAAGGGAAGCCATCATCCACGCCGATCTGCCGGATACCTTGAGCGCCGATTCTCCTACCTCCGCAGCCTCGGTGAAGCGACCCTGTAAGTTGAGGGCGGTAAGCTGAGCCCAACGACCGAGAAAAGAGTCGGGGTCGATTTGAAGTGTTTCCAAGGCCGTCGCCAGCGACTTGTCTATATCAACGGGCAAATAGGTGAACGCTTGCATGGCTCTGGCATATGGCGAAAGAGGATCGATCTGAACCGCCGCCATGGCCTGGGCAAGGCCTTCCTCGAAACGCCCTTCCGCCCATTGGAGGTAGAACAGCCCGTACCAAATTCGCGCCAATGAGTTCTGAGGTTTCAACTCCAAGGAGCGTAGGAATTCCCTCTCGGCGCTCGAGCGGTCCCAATCATGGAACAGATGGCACATTGCCAACGAGGTATGTGCCTCGGCCAGCGAGGGGTCGAGTGCGATTGCCTGCAGCGCCGCTTTCTTGGCATGTGGCAGGCAAGCCTCCGGTCGAGCCAGACCGTAAAAACCCACCATATTGTAGGCGTCTGCCAGCCCCGACCATGCCAACGCATACTTCGGATCTAGGGTGACCGCTTCTTTGCACCGCTCGACCGAGTGTATGAGTCGCGGCCCTCTTTGGAAGAATAAAGACCGCCCCTGGGTGTAGAACTTGAAGGCCTCGAGGTTATCTGTACCTGCTCTGAAAAGGGGACGCTGTTCAGAATCCAGTGTTACTTCCAAACGTTGTGCGATAGACGTCGCAATCTCTTCCTGGATTGCAAATACGTCCTTCATTTCTCGGTCGTACATCTCGGACCAGAGATGGTACCCATCCGCTGTATTTACTAGCTGGGCCGAAATCCTAAGGCGGTTCCCTAATCTGCGGACGCTGCCCTCCAGCACGGTTCGCACGTTGAGCTGTTCCCCAATCACTCGCAGATCGACATTCTTTCCCTTGAACGAAAAAGAAGATGTTCTCCCCGCCACTTGAAGATTGTTGATTTGCGTAAGGGCGCTAATGATTTCTTCGCACATTCCATCGGCGAAGATTTCATTTTCCGGGTCGGCGCTAAGGCTCAAGAACGGTAGCACTGCAATGGATGCCTCCGGGCTTGTTGTCGCTACGGTGTGCAGAAATCTGTAGCCCCGACGCGGTAGGGTTTCGATGTAAAGCGGGGTTTCTGCAATATCACCGAGGACTTCTCGCAGCCTTTTAATGGCGTTGTTAATGCCGTGGTCGAAGTCGACGAAGGTGTCGGTTGGCCATACCCGCTTTCGCAACTCCTCCCGGGAGACTATTTCGCCAGGGTGTTCTAGCAGCACCTGCAGGATTTGAAGAGGCTGTTCCTGTAAGCGAATCTTCGTTCCGCCTTTGCGCAGTTCTCCCGTTTTTTCATCGATCTCAAACTGGCCGAAACAAACGCGGCGCGCGAAGCGGGTGATCTCCATGAGGGTCAAACCCCTTAGCCAAGGGAGTTTAGCACTACTTTTCCTCGCGGAATAGCCGCGCTGGACGAGCCTGACAATGCGCTCAGATATCTGCTGGAGCGTAACAAGAGAGACGCGCGGGATTGATGCCGGGAACGGTCGATGGCATAACACCATCTGCTCGGCTGTACTCGACGTTCTTGAAATCCGATTCAAATTTCATGACCAACGCCCAACGGAGAAACCTTATGAAAACTACGAAGCTTTTGACACTAACAATACTGGCGATGTTTGTTGTCCCCTCCTGCCTGCGTGCGGCTTGCACAAGTCACACCGGCGCGGGAACGTGGGGATTTACTACAACTGGTTCTATACCGGGGATCGGAGCAGTAGCAGCCACCGGGATGTTCACCCAGGACGAGTCGGGAAACATCACCGGTACTCAGACCCGGAGTTTGAATGGCGACATTGCGGACGAGACCTTTACGGGAACCGCCACAGTGAATCCAGACTGCACGGGTACCGACACGATTCAGGTTTTCGACGGCGGAGTTATGGTCCGCACCACCACTCTGCATGTGGTCTATGACGACGACGGACGCGAAGGGCGCGCGATATTCACTTCTCTCGTGCTACCCAACGGGGCCAGCTTACCGACCGTCCTCACGATCGAGACCAGACGGGTGTCCCCTAAAAGATCAGACTAGCCGTTAATTCCTCGCCGCCGCAGCAGGAGAGCGCTGTCGAATGTCTAAACAACGTAATCCTGCTGCAAGGGGCTTCGATGAATGAGCCTTCGTGCAAGGAATTTTACCGTGTTCGCAAAGGCATGCGGCGGTGGAACCGGCAGCCATCGCCATTTAGTTATGCGAAATCACACATGCCGGGATCGACGCAGCATTCCACGACTACGACTCTCACGGTTCAGTGACCAGGGAAAGGCGGAGAACAATGTGGCGCTCGCCCCTTCTGATCGGGATCATTTGGATACTAGTGATCCTTGAGTCGAACTGTGGCGGAGGAGCGAGCACACCACCGCCGTCGGGCCCAAAGTTATCTATTGCGACTGCTGGGTTGGTGGACGGAATGGTGACCTTCCCATATAGCCAAACAATGCAGGCCGCTGGAGGTGTTGCTCCCTTCGTCTGGGGTGTAAGTTCCGGAAGTTTACCTCACAACATCATCCTCAATAGCAGCACCGCCAACATTTCCGGGACACCTGATACCGCACAGTTAGCAACCTTCACAATCCAGGTGAAGGACGCGAATGGTCAGACCGCAGTACAGTCGTACACTCTCAACATCAGCAGCACGGGCTTAGCGCAACTGCAAACGGTGTCCGGACAGATCCCACCCGGAACAATCGAAATTCAGGGCGTCAGCGCCGGTTCATTCAATCCTCTGTCGTGGCAGCAGGACACCCTCAATTGGGTTCCTGACGTGCGAATGCCGATGCTGGCTCCTCTTTCCGGCGCTTTCCAGAACATTTATGCGCCGTGGCCACTCGAGCAGGCAAGTGGCTGGCGCATGTTTTATGGGGGCTGGGACGGAACAGATACCTCCAACGACAGAGTGTACAGCGTCACGACCCCCGACTTTCTTAGCTTCGGCAGCCGTCAATTGGTGATCGACCACGGGGACTTTCTGGATGTTAACAATGAGAATGTCGTACAGCTTCCCGATGGCTCGATGCACATGATTTGTACAATCGCTGTGGACCAGTTCAGCAATGGCAAGCCTGCGTATTTCTCGAGCCCGGATGGAATCATCTGGAACGGAACGCCCGAACCATACTCCGCACAGTTCGGCGACGTGGTCTCGATTCCCAACGATTCTAACTATCTTGGGTGGGATTTTAACGGTGGTAACGTGCTCTTTAAGGAAAACAACGCTTGGACGCTCTATTACAGCGTTGGAATTTATGGAGCCATTGGCCAAGTTTACCGGGGAAGTTCCGTTGCCCCTCCAGTATTTCAACGGACCGGGGTTGCTCTTGGCACACCTCACTACGCCAACGATATAAAGAAGTTTCAAGCTGGGGGGAAGACTTGGTACCTCATGGCTCTTTACATCGAGGAAGCTGTGGCTGGTACAGTTCCCTCTCCTTCATTCTCCTATAGCCTCTCAAATGACGGTGTCACATTTGCATCGGAGCACTCGCTATTCGGTGGTGCATTTCCGCAAGATCATTTCGTGATGACGCCAGCCTTTGTGACTAAGGACGGCAGTATTCTCGGAGTGCTTTATGGGGCAAATCCGCTAGACCTCCTTAACGCCGCAAACCAGATTTTCGCCCGCTGGCTGCAAAAGAAAGTGGTAATTACGGATTCCTCGGGAGCGCAGTACACCCTGCAGGGTGGCTATGGCCCTGATCGCCAGTGGTTCCAGCTTCCATCGTCGGGATCTTTGCAAGCCACGATTACTGTCTATGCCGAAGACGGCATTACACCGCTCGGAGCGGGTCCGGTGATCGTCACTGGAGGCAAGGCATACAGTCTTGTGTTGAATTGAGGTACGGAATGCCTACAATGGCCGGGCGTGTTTTCTCGCAGAGGCAACGTGCCTCCATAAGCCTACATAGCGGAGGAGGAGCCATGAAACGAAATGTTTTTTTTGCATGCACACTATTGTCCGCACTCGTCTTATCCCAAAGGCTGTACCCGCAGGGCGTCGGCTCCTCCGGGGACATCAACGGCACAGTGACCGATTCCTCAGGCGCAATGATGCCTCGAGTGAACATAGTTGCGATCGAAACTGCCAAAGGAGCACGTCGTGCGGCATCGACCGACGGCAGTGGAGGTTACCAGATTGCCGATCTGGAACCGGGGACCTATGACGTCAGTGTGCAGATGACAGGCTTTGCGACCGAGATTCGAAAAGGTGTAGCGGTAGAAATCGGGCAGACCGTGACCCTTGATTTTCAATTAAAAGTTTCGGAGGTGGCGACCGCCATCGAAGTCACCGGTGAACCTCTCGTGATCGACACGGAACGCGCCAGCCAATCAGACACAGTAGCGGAAAGATACATCGACGACCTTCCCATTGGACGCCGCGATTACCTCACCTTTACCCTGCTCATGCCGGGCGTAAGCAACTCCAACACAATTGCCGACAATGCCGATTTTCGCGTCAAGCAGACACCCCAAAGCGGGTTGTCATTCTACGGCAGCAACGGACGAGGTAACAGCGTGACCGTGGACGGCGGTGAAGCCAACGATGACGCTGGTGGTGTCCGCCTGACCTTGAGTCAGGATGCCGTACAGGAATTTCAGATTAATCGCAGCAACTACCCCACCGAGCTGGGCGGAGCCGGGGCCGCCTCTGTCAACATTGTCACTAAGTCTGGCTCTAACACGGTGCACGGCGGACTCTTCGGCTTCTTCCGCAACGATGCCTTGGACGCGCGCGATCCGTTTGCCTTTAGCCCGGCGTTAACTCCGGACCCGACGTTCGCCAATTTCAGCCTCACCGCTACAGGTTCGCCGATCAAGAATTCATTGAGTCGCCAACAATTCGGCGGAAGTCTGGGGATTCCCATTCATCGCGACAAAACGTTCATGTTTGTCGCCTACGAAGGCTTGCGCTCGGATGCGCAGGACTCCGTGCCTTTGCTGACCCATAGTAGTATCTTCGCTCCGACTCCGGGGCAGCAGACTATCGCGGGAGGTCTGACGGCAGAAGGTAACAACACTCAGGTTCCGTGCCTTAGCGGCCCTGTGGGCGCCGCAGTGGCAGCGAAGCTAGGATTTCCCTCGCCCAATCCCACCACTTCCCTCCCTGCGGCGACCTGTGCGGCCGTACTGAGCGGAGTGCTGACTGTGAACCCAGCCGCCAGCCCGCTTAACGCTTTCGTCGTGAGCCAATTCGAGAAGGATGGCGGATTGTTTCCGTTCCCGACGCGGCAACACAATGCGTCTGCCCGGCTCGATCACCGGTTCAGCGACAGGGATCAGGGTTTCCTCCGGTACAGCTTCTCTCACCTCGGGGAGTCCGACCCTGACGTGCAGGCTTTGATCGGTTTCTCCCGCGGCACGTCGGTGCTTAACTGGGACAGTACCCTGCAGGGCTCGTGGTTTCACCAGTTCAGTACAAATTCCGTAAACGAAGCACGCGTGCAATGGAACTGGTACCAGTTCAACGTGGACACCAACGATCGTGGCGGACCGGGATTGGACGTGCAGGGATATGGATTCTTCGGCCGGGGTATTTTTCTACCCAGCCATACGACCGCGCGGCGTTACGAGTTCGCCGACAACCTCACTCTCATTCGTGGCCGCCACTCCATGAGGATGGGCTTTTACGAATTGATCCGGGGTAACAACTCTACCTCCGATACTTTCTTCCCGGGACGTTTTGAGTTTCTAGAATTGCCCGGTAATCTGCTCAGCCCATGCCTGGAAGCGCCTATATTCTGCAATCTGCCGACAACCAATCCATCTCCGATCAGTACGCTGCAATCCTGGGGCTTTGGCTTGCCGGCTTTTTATGAGCAGGGGTTTGGGAACCCCAATTATGTGGAGACCCGGCCGTTTACAGCTGGCTATTGGCAGGACGCGTGGCAAATTCGGCGCAATTTCAGCCTGAATTACGGCCTACGCTATGAACTGGATTCCGAGTACGGCCCTCTCAATACCTATAAGAAGGATTTCGCTCCGCGCCTTTCGTTTGCCTGGGACCCGTTCGGTGACCACCGGACTGTGGTCAGGGGAGGATACGGGATTTTCTATTCCCCAATCTATGCCCAGATTCCCAATGTGGTGAGAACTCTCGGCAACGTGAATGGTACGAGGCAAATTGCTAACACACTGGTATCGATCCTGGGTGTCCCCGGAGGCTCAAATCCGTACCAGAACTCGGCCGCCATCTACCAGATACTTTTTGGACAGGGGAAGATCCTGTGCGGCACACCTCCTGCAGGGCAGAATGCCTGCATCTCGGCAGCCGATATAGCCGCTCGTCCTATCAATCTGCAAGTCAGTAACGCTGGGCCGCTTCCGCCGGGGACTGTGCTCTTCTTTGGTCAGCCCGATTATCGAAGCCCGCAATCACAGCAGGCTTCGCTGGGAATCGAGCGTGAGATCGGAAGCGGCGTTTCGATCTCGCTCAGCTACATTTATGTTCACACCACTCACCTGCCCTGGGCGGTTGACAAGAACTTGCTGCCCGGAGCGCCAACCGTAAGCGGGGTGGCCGGAGCAAATGGACTCCCGACGAACGGGCTTCCATTTCAGAACTGGGAAGCAAAGGAATGTGTGACCACTCCTAGCCTCTGCTTCGCAGATCCGACGCACACCATTCTTCAGAACAACCAATACAGCTCCATCGCAAACGCGGTCTACCATGGCGGCATTCTGGAAGTGAAAAGGCGCTTCAGCAACCACTTCACCGTGATGGCCAATTACACCTACAGTAAAGCGATCGATGACTCGACAGATTTCAATAGCGACTACTCTGCGTTCAACGAAGTGAGCCTCGCGGCGGAGCGATCTTTATCGGACTTTGACCAGCGCCACAAAGTAGTGATCGCGGCCATTGTGGACAGCCCATGGGAACGCTCGCGTTTGTTGTCAGGTTTTCAGCTCTCTCCGGTTGTCAGCTACAACAGCGGCCATCCTTTTAATCTGCTGGCTGGCGCCGACATCAATGGCGATAATCATTTCACCAACGACCGTCCGCCCGGGGCCGGAAGAAATACCGGGCTTGGACCAAACTATGTGAGCTTCGATATGCGGGTGAGTCGTTCGATCACATTCGCCGACAGGTATAAGCTTCAGTTCATCGCGGAAGGATTTAACCTCACCAACCGGACAAACTATGCGAGCGTGAACAACATTGTCGGAGCTTCGCTTGCGCCGCCGTTCAGCGTACACGGAACAGCCACCGTCTCACCCAGCCAGCCACTGGGTTTTACAGCGGCTTTTCCAAAACGTGAGATCCAGGTCGGCATCCACTTCGATTTCTGAATAAAGCCGGACCTGAACTCGCGAACAGCGACTTTGGTCGGCGGTTAACCGAGCAAACCGAGTCGGCGCTCGACTGACCGCACCCTGAAGGTGCAGTTTTTTCAAGTTGTACCAATACCTTCCAATGCAATGTGGCTGCAGCTGACGCGGGCGAATTCACAGGGCTCACCCGGCCGTGTGGCCGGATAGCTTCCGGTTAGCCGACCACGAGACTGTCCAACCGAGTAGCGTGATTGAGCCGGTACATTTCTATCTAAATCAACTGTTTCCTATACCTCAAAGGGTCAAAAACAGATGCAGACTGCGCGCCAAGGTGACTATAATTGCGCACCCGTGGCCCTCACACCTGGTACCAAACTCGGCCCTTACGAAATCCAATCTCCTCTCGGTGCAGGGGGTATGGGAGAGGTGTACCGGGCACGTGATACCCGGCTAGGGCGCGATGTTGCCTTGAAAATTCTTCCCGAGTCATTTACCCGCGAAGGCGATCGACTGCATCGTTTTGAGCGGGAGGCGAGGGCGGTCGCCGCTTTGAACCATCCCAATATTCTCGCGATTTTCGATACTTGCGACAACAATGGCTCGCCGTTCCTGGTGTCGGAGTTCCTTGAGGGCGAGACGTTGCGCACAGTTCTGGATCGTGGGGCGATGCCGCAGCGAAAAACGATTAATTACGGAGTTCAGATCGCGCAGGGGCTGGCGGCGGCCCACGAAAAAGGGATCGTGCATCGCGATCTGAAGCCTGACAATATTTTTGTCACGAAGGATGCGCGAATCAAGATCCTAGATTTCGGATTGGCGAAGCTGGCGCAGAAAACAAACACAGCGATTGCCCAGGCCGACACAGTTACGCTGACCAGTTCTCAAACGGCTGACGGTGTCGTCATGGGAACCGCCAGTTACATGGCGCCGGAACAGGTGCGGGGCCAAGGGGCCGATCCGCGCACTGACATCTTTGCCTTTGGCGCGCTGCTATACGAAATGCTTTCGGGCAAGCGTGCGTTCTGCCGCGACACCCCGGCCGAGACCATGACCGCGGTTCTGAAAGAGGATCCGGCGGAGCTGTCCGATTCTGGCCAGCCCGTTTCTCTCGCTCTTGACCGCATCGTGCGGCGTTGTATCGAGAAAGATCCCGAACAGCGCTTCCAGTCGGCCAAGGACCTTTCGTTCGCGTTAGATGCGTTTAGCGGGACGGCACAGATTACTTCTGCGCAACCTGCTCACGCCGCTACGCGTTCCAAACTCTGGATGGCAGTTGTGGCTATCACGCTGATAGGGGTGACCACGGTGGCCTACTTTGTCGGAACGCGCAACGCAAGCCAACTCGCTCGCTTCGAGCGCCTCACGTTTCAGCGCGGCTACATCAACGGCGCGCGATTCACGCCTGACGGGAAAAACGTGATTTACAGCGCGGCGTGGGAGGGACGTCCCTACGAGATCTTCAGCATGCGAATCGGAGACCACAACGCGCGCTCCCTCGATCTCAAAAACGCAATGGTCGTCGGAAACTCTGCTTCTGGAGATATGGCCATCCTGACAAACGTGCGTCGAATCCGGACCACCAACTGGATGCAAGTCGGAACGCTCGCCCGCGCACCGGGGAACGGCGGTGCTCCGCGCGAGATTCTGGAAGGTGTCTGGGACGCTGATATCAGCCACGACGGCAAACAGTTTGCAGTAGTACGTAAACCAGCGGGGCCGCAACAATTGGAATATCCCGTTGGCACGGTGCTGTTCAAAACCAATGGCTCCATTAGCCACCCTCGCATTTCTCCCGACGGAAGGCTGGTGGCATTTCTCGAGCATCCGATCTTTGGAGACAACCGCGGATACGTTGCCCTAGCGGAGGCGAAAGGAGGGGTAAGGCGGCTAACCGGAGAGGCTCAAGCAGCAGAAGGCCTGGCGTGGTCCCCGGACGGACGCGAGATCTGGTATGCCGCCACTGAGGTGGGAGACCTCTCCCAGGAGCGCATGGTGCACGGCGTTACGCCCGGCGGTAAGATCCGTAAAGTTTTTAACGTTCCAGGCGATGCCACTGTTTGGGACATTGCCGCCGATGGCCGACTGCTGTTTTCGCACGAGAGCATCGGAAGCGCGCAAGTTGTTGCGTCGCCGGCCAACGCACCGGAGCGTAATGTCTCGGTGCTGGGATTCGGGACATGGGGCTCGGTTTCCTCCGACGGCAAGGCCATAGCCTTTACTGAATCTGGCCACGGGATTCCGGAAGATTACCTGGTGTTCTTCCGTCGCCTGGATGGCTCGTCGGCAGTGGAGATCGGCGAAGGTAATACCATCGGGATGACGCCGAATGGCAGACAGGTGGTCGCGCTTGTCCCCAGCCAGCCAACCAAGCTGCGTATCCTGCCAACCGGTGCCGGCGAAACGCGGACTTTCGATGTGGCCCCGGTTCAGGTGGATCGTGGCTTCGTTTCATGGATGCCTGGCGCCAAGGAGTTTGTGTTTCTGGGACATGTGGCGGAAGAACCGCCGCGCGCTTACCGCGTGTCCCTTGATGGGGGACCAGTGCATCCTCTGACCAACCGAAAGGGGGCGCAGTTTTGGAACAGGGTCTCGCCCGACGGCAAACTCGTGCTGCAGGCGCCGGGCGTCGAAATGGACTGGGGGCAAAGTGGAATCGTCGAACTCAACAGCGGCCACGTCCGCCCCGGCCCGCTGCTCGAAGGCGACGCACCTGTAGAGTGGGCCCAAGACGGCAGGCATATTTTCGTAGCGCATGAAACTGATGAAGGGGCCACCATTTTCCGGGTTGACGTGATCACCGGACGTCGCGATGTGTGGAAGGAGGTAAGGCTAGCCGACCGCGCCGGCATTCTTTCCGTGTCGCGCTTTTATGTGACCCCATCAGGCAACGCTTACGCCTACAGCGCGGGACGTAACCTTTCCGCGCTGTATGTGTATTCGCAGAAGTGACTTGTCCCCTAACGGATTTGCTCGGGGCGGTGGGCGAGTTAATGTCGCGCAGAAGTGCAAAATAGCGCTCTAGAGTTTTTCTTAAACACGCATCTGGGGGCATACCAGTCCCGAATGACGGGCAACTTGTCAGGAGATAAAGACAGGCCGTCACGCCGGAGGCGGCCCAACACTCCCGCATCGAAACTTACTTAGCACCGTAGTGCCATTTTACAATGTCTTCATCAGGTCTACTGTTTTGCGCCGAGCAGTTCTTGGGGGAGGACTGATCAACGAGCGTCCCGACTCAATGAGTCTGGGCGCTTTCGTTTTATGAACGTGGATCTCCAAGCCGACACGCCTCACTAGAAATGGGATGACCTGACGATTTCACTCACCTCGTCAATGAGTGATGTTTCGCCAGTCATTGTGTGTCTCACTAGTCGCAACGAAGAGTTCCTTTATGGGAGATGTTTTCATAGCCACTGTCGATGCCCACGATACCTCTTCTTGATAGATTGCTAGAGCAGCGCACAAC
>JAOAPC010000005.1 GCA_025462735.1 Acidobacteriaceae bacterium
AAGCCCGGGTGTCGACGGTCGTGCGTTCCGCGGATTGGATCTCAACCGAATATAGCAATCAGAGTTCGCCAGCGACCTTTGATGTTGCCTGTCAAGGACAAGCAGTCGGAGGTTCAGTGCCGCCTTGTCCGATGCGTTTGCCGACCAGTACCTATACCTACTCGCGTGCGATCACGTTTAACCATGCTGAAGTTCCAAACACGGACCAGCAGAATTTCCCAGTGCTGATCTCAGGTACGTATGCCGACTTCGCCAATGTGTCGAATGGAGGCAAAGTCCAGAGTCTGCAAGGTTACGACATCGTCTTCACCTCGGATTCAGCAGGACAGAATTTTCTCGATCATGAAATTGATACCTACAATTCAGCGACGGGAGCGTTGAATTTCTGGGTTCGTATTCCGACGTTGTCGCACTCCGTTGACACCACGATCTATATGTGGTTCGGAAATAGTGCCGCAACATTTTCCCAAGAGTACAAGACCGGGGTGTGGAGTAATGGATATGCAGCGGTCTACCACATGGGCAACGGCACCGTGGTCAGCGGTAGCGATTCGCTAGGCCACAACTCGGGGACCGTGAACAATGTGTCGCCGGCATCCGGGGTAATCGGCGGTGGAGGCAGCTTCGGTGGTTCGTCTTCGATCAGCACCGTTCCGGCCAGCTCTGTGTCTGGATCGTTCACAATTGAAGAATGGGCAAAACCGAATACTACCTCAGGAAGATTGGGTCTTTACGGCTCTCGAACACCCTTCGACGGGAGCTTTGATGCGAAGTTATATTCGGGTGGCATATATGAAGACATCGGGAGCGGTAGCTCATGGTTTGCGACTTCTGCGAATGTGAGCTTTCCGTACTCCATCAACATGTGGCATTTCTTCGCGCATACGGCCACCACAAACATATTCCAGATCTACGACGACGGAATACAGATCGGAACGGGAACTTTTAGTGGCACACCCCTCCTGCTCGATTCAAATCACGATCTCCTGATTGGACAAACTGGAATCTCGGGCGAGGGCTTTTTGGGATCGATTGACGAAGCCCGCGTGTCGACGGTAGTGCGCTCAGCCGACTGGATCGCAACGGAATATAACAATCAAAATTCACCCGGCACGTTCCTGGGCATTTCCGGAGAATCTCCGACCGTCGTGTCTCCCCAGATAACCAACGTTTCGCCGCTCGCAGTGAGTCCCGGCACTTCAATGACAATTAACGGCACGGGCTTCGGCGCAACTCAACAGAGCGGAACTGTGGTGCTGAATAATACTATTGGCGCGGTTGTGACTTGGAGCAACAGCCAGATCGTGGTTACGGTTCCCACGGGAACGAGTCCGGGAACTCTTTACGTGCAGCAGAACGGGGTAAACAGCAACGCGGTTCAGTTCACTATAAATCCTGTTGCGCCAAGTATTTCTGGGCTCAGTCCTTCGATTGGCTCGGCAGGGACCCTTGTTACCATCAGCGGAACTGCGTTCGGTGCAACGCAGGGATCAGGTTCTGTCTTATTCAGCGCTGTCACGGCGGGAACCTCGAACTGGAGCGATACAAGCATTACGGCGATCGTACCGGCTGGAGTATCCAGCGGATCCGTCGTGGTCAGATCTGGGAACGGACTATCCAGCAACGCAGCGTCTTTTACGGTTCCTACTCCCCACATCGCGAGCATTAGTCCAACCTCTGCGGGTGGTGGGAGCCTGGTCACGATTATCGGTTCCAATTTCGGACAAACAGGGGGGAGCGTCAATTTCAATGGTACGACGGCGACAGTCACTAGCTGGAGCGACACTCAAGTAGTGGCATTGGTTCCAGCCAGTGCTGCTTCTGGCCCTGTATTTGTGGTTGCCGGAAGCACTTCCAATGGCGTGACATTCACCGTGATTCCCGGTCTCAATGTTGGCGCGATCTCTCCGAGTACTGGACCAATCAATACGATGGTCACCGTATCTGGAGCGAACTTCGGTAACCCCCAAGGGACTGGAACGATAAAGTTCAATGGAGTTTCGGGTGTACCCACGTCATGGAGTAGCAGCGCGATAGTGGTGCCCGTACCGGTGGGCGCGACTACAGGGCCCGTAGTCGTGTCGGCCGGCGGTAGTGTCGGCAATGGGCCGACGTTTACCGTGACCGCAGGTCCCAGCATCGCACAACTCTCTCCGACCACAGGAGCGCCGGGAACATCCGTTACTATCACGGGTACAAATTTTGGGGTCACTCAAGGGTCGAGCATTGTTCGCTTCAACGGGCGAACTGCTGCGATCACATCGTGGGGAGCCACTTCGATTCAGGCGACAGCGCCGGTTGGCCTGACCACCGGACCTGTAACAGTGACGGTCAGTGGACAAACAAGCAATGGGCTGACGTTCACTGCCGTTACGAATGGCACTCTCGCAGGAACGGTATCGAACGCAAGTGGCGGGGCCGGAATTTCCGGCGCTACGGTCCAAGCCCTGCAGAACGGGGTAGTGAAGTCCTCGGCTTTAACAGCAGGCGATGGAACTTACTCGATGAATAATCTTACTGCAGGAAATTATGACATTCAGGTATCCGCGAGCAGTTTCGGAACAGGGGTAAGAAATTCTGTTTCTGTATTGGCGGGACAGACGGCTATGGTAAATGTCAGCCTCTCGGCTCCCTCCACTATCTCGGGATCCATTTCTCAATCGAACGGCACTACCCCAATTCCAGGAGCTTCAATTCAACTATTTGTCGGAAGCGCCCCAGGAAATAAGACCTCAGCCGACGCGAACGGGAATTATTCGATCGCAGGTCTCAACGCCGCGTCCTACACTCTACAGGCGAGCGCGACGGGTTACGTCACAAAGAGTCAGACGGCCACATTGGCTGCGGGCTCTACGACCACCGCCAACTTTGCCTTACAAGCGACGGGCATGAATCCGATCAACTATGTCTACGACGAACTAGGGCGACTAATTAGCGTGACCGATTCCTCAGGGGATACGGCCGTATATCAATACGACTCGGTAGGAAACATCCTTTCCATTTCCCGGTACGCATCCAGCCAGGTCTCAATTGTTTCCTTTACTCCGCGGACCGGATATGTAGGCGCTTCGGTCGTCATCAACGGAACCGGTTTTAGCACGACAGCATCGCAGAACACAGTGCAATTCAACGGAGTTGCCGCGACTGTGATTTTGGCAACGAGTACACAGATTTCTACTACAGTGCCATCGGGGGCAACGACTGGTCCAATCACGGTCTCGACACCGAACGGCTCGGCGGTTAGTACGTTGAATTTTACTGTCGGAGCCGCCGCTGGCGCCCCGACGATAACCGGATTCCAACCGTCGAGCGCGACAATCGGGAGCACATTTGCCATTTTCGGAACGAATTTTTATACAGCGGCGAATAACAAGCTGACGTTGAATACTTCCCGCCCTTATGCCACGAATGGAACCAGCACTCAGATTAATACGACGGTGCCTCCGAGCACGGCATCTGGACGCATTTCGGTGACGACTCCGGACGGGAAAGCTACGAGTACGCAGGACTTTTATATTCCATTCGGATCTCATCAGGCAGCTGACATCGGTTATACAGCGCGGTTCTCGTTTGGTAATTCCCAAACCGTATCTCTATCAGCCGGTAAAATTGCCCTCCTGCTGTTTGACGCGAGCGCAGGTCAGGGCGCTAGTCTTCAGCTGAGTGGCTCAACATTCCCCACTTGCACGATCTATATATTTGGTCCTAATGGTTCTCAACTCACGTCTTCGAGCTGCACGAGCTCTACCACCCTAGTCAGCTCTGTTGGACTGCCGAGTACGGGCACCTACACGATTGGCATTGATCCGGGTACGGGCGCTGGTTCTATTTCGGTAGCGCTGGATGGAGACTTCGTGTCCACCATCACGATACCTGCGCCTGGACAAACAGGACCCGCCGTCCGTGTTCCAGCCAGCGGCGACCTAATTGTCGGTCAATACGGCAGACTAACTTTCAATGGTACCGCCGGGCAGAAAATTAGCGTCAATGTCCTAGCGTCAACTATCGGAGCCCCGACCTATTACCTTTGTGGCCTGACACTCTATGACCCCAATAATAACTTTGTAACATCGTCGGCCTGCGGCTACCCTGGCAATTTCTTCATGGACACAGTGACGCTCGCGACAACTGGGAAGTATTTACTTGTCGTCGCTCCAGCTTCAAATGCAACAGGCAATGTGTCCCTATCACTCAACAATGATGCAGACGTAACCGGAACCATAAACATTGATGGTTCTGCTGTAACTACCACTACGACAGTTGGCGGTCAGGATGCTCGCCTGAGCTTCAGCGCGAATGCAGGGCAGCGGATCGTGCTGTATGCGACGAATGTGACAAACGTGGCCGCAAGCGTGTATCTGGTAAGGCCGGACGGAACCAATCAGACCTCGATCGGTTTCGGCGGCAGCCCAAGTGGCCAGACCTTTTTCATGGATACGCAGCCTCTGGCGACTGCAGGGACGTATCAATTGTGGGTACAGCACTCTGTAGGACAAACGCGCTTCGGTAGTGAGACTCTCCAGATCGCGAGCGTACCTGCAGACTTCACATTTGCGACCTCTGTTCCACCGGCGGGACAGACCGGGCCAACGATTCGCGTGCCGGGCAGCGGGGACTTAGCTGCCGGACAAAACGCGATGTTTACATTCAGCGGAACCACAGGCCAGTCGGTGAGTTTTAATGTCCTGTCGTCAACTATCGGGACGGCCTACTATAGCTGCTTCGTAAGCCTTTATGACCCCAATGGCAACAGTTTACCCCTGGCGCCTGGGGGAACCCCATACTGCGGCTCTACAGGTAATTTCTTTATGGGGCCTGTGACGTTGGGCGCTAATGGGACCTATTCCCTTTTGATGGATCCCGGCGGCGCAGCCACGGGAAATGTTTCAGTTTCGATGAATAATGATGCCACCGTAACCGGAACGATCAGCATTGATGGACCCGCAGTAACAACTGCCACAACGGCCGCAGGTCAGGATGCTCAGTTAGGCTTCAGTGCGACTGCGGGTCAGCGAATCGTGCTATTTGCAACTAATGTGACTAACAAGAGTGCAACGGTGCAATTAGTTAGGCCGGATGGAAGCAATCAGGCCTCCCTGGGATTCAGCAATAACCCCTCAGGACAGACGTTTTACATGGACACACAAACTCTCGTCGCGGGGCCGTATACATTGTGGGTGCAGCACTATCCGGCACTAAATTTCTTCGGCAGCCAGACTCTGCAGCTTGCGAGCGTCCCTCCTGACGTGAGTGGCTCTGTCACGGTTGGCGGATCGGCTTACTCCTTTACAACCGTTGTTGGCCAGAACGCGAACATAACGTTCAGCAATTCACAGAGCCAGCCTCTGACCGTGCGTTGGACGAACGGCACATATCCGAGCAGTGCTGGTTTCTGCGGCATGACAGTGACCGGTCCTAGTCCATCCACAAGTACGGTTGCACATGGTTATTGTGACGGTGCCACGGGCAGCTTAAGCCTGGGAACGCCGCCAGCGGGTACTTACAACATTCTGGTCGACGCCGCACAGCAGAACACGGGCGGCCTCAGTTTAACTGTAACCACTCCGTAAAGAGAGAAGAAGCCATGAAACCTAATATCACCTTACGAGTGCTCTTGATTCTAGTGTCCACGCTGCTGGCATGCCAGTTGATTGCCGCTAGATCGTTACAGCCGAGAGGCTCAGCTCACGTCGCATCACCAGAGGTCAGTGCCTCTTCTTTCGGTGAGAGTAGGACGTTGTTACCAGACGGGACACTCTTGCGTGTTGGCGGCCAAACCAAAGATGGGAAGGTATCGCAGACAGCTGCGATTCAGAATCCCCAGAGCGGAACTATAAATGTCCTTTCTGCTCGCCTGAACTTCGGCCGTGCATGGCACACAGCGTCCGTGTTGCCAGACGGAACCGTTCTGATCGTTGGTGGTATTGGCGCCGATGGGCGAGTAGTTAAGCAAAGCGAAATCTTCGATCCACAATCTCAGACATTCCAACTGCTGCCTGTGAGCGGACCTACACCACGCGCATTTCACTCCGCAACGCTCCTAACCGATGGAACACTTTTGATTGCTGGCGGGGTTGGATCAAACGGGCAATTGTTGCAGCGGTTGGAATTGTGGGATTCGCGACATGGAACATCGTCTACAGCGCAAGTTCAACTAACTGTTGCGCGGCGAAACCACGTCGCTACTCTCCTGAGCGATGGTACCGTCCTTCTGAGCGGAGGTAGTGATTCGGCAAACAAGAGCGTATCGTCAGGCAACATTTTTGATCCGAAATCTCAGGCCGTAACTCCGGTTAGCGATCCTCAAGCAACTTTACTCAGCGCCAGCGGTAACGCGGCCGAGACTCGCGCTACGTCGCCTGAAGATGGAGCTGCTGGAATTGCCATCGATGCCTTGATCTCGATGCGGTTTTCGCGTCCGCTGCTGATGGGAAGTATCAATTCGAACTCTGTCACGCTGAAAGGCCCAACCGGCGCGGTGGACGCGAAGGTGGTCGGAGCTGAAGGAGGAATGCTCGGTTTTGTCAGCCCCAGCGCGAGTCTGCTCGCTGGGACCACATACTCGGTAACATTCTCTGGGGGAACTGATCTAAACGGTACTACAGCCTCCTACACCCAATTCACATTTACGACTGCCGGCGATTCCTCCAGCGGCGACGATACGTGGACTCCGACTTCGGACTGGATGACCCACCGTCCAACTTCGAAATGGCAGCGATTGCCTCCGCTTCAAGCTCCACCGGGAGTCACAGCGCTAGCCGCGCAGGTTTTAAAACTTGATGGGACTCCGCTTCAGCACGTCACCTTGCTAATCGGTAATCGAAAGACGCTGACAGACGGTACCGGCCGCTTCCTGCTCAAAGATATTCCTGTCGGGCACAGCAGCATGATGGTGCTCGCTAATACCGCCAACACGAAGCTTCGCAGCTACGGTATTTACGAAATCGGAGTGGACGTTAAAAAGGGCATTACGAATGTGCTCCGTTACACAATTTGGATGACACCGCTTGATACGGCCCATACGGTCAAGATCCCGTCACCGACCCTGTCGGAAATGGTCATCACGTCTCCCCACATGCCGGGACTCGAGTTGCACATTCCGGCCAATACGGTCATAACCGGATACGACGGAAAAGTGGTTACGGAAATCAATATCACACCAATTCCGCTCGACAGGCCTCCTTTTCCCTTACCGACTGTGCAAGTGCCAATCTACTTCACGATCCAGCCCGGTTCTGCCTATCTCAACGTGATGAGCGCGGGCGTACCAAAGGGCGCTCGCCTCTATTACCCCAACACATACAACTATCCCCCAGGAAATGTGTATGCGTTCTGGAATTATGATCCCAACGAAAAGGGCTGGTACGTCTACGGCGAGGGCAAGGTTTCGGCCGACAGGTCGCAGGTGATTCCGAATCCAGGGGTCGTAATTTACGAATTCACTGGTGCCATGGTGGCCAATCCGAGCAATGCGCCGAATACTTGGCCAGTGCCAGGGAACAACAGCCATGGTGGAGACCCAGTTGACCTGGGAACGGGCCTGTTTGTGTATAACAAGACGGACCTCGTGGTGAAAGATGTTATTCCCCTGGTGCTGACTAGAACATACCGTCAGAACGATTCGAAATCCCGAGCGTTTGGAATTGGGACGAATGATTCGTTTGATTTCTTTATGGTTGGCTCGAATGACCCTGGGGGCTACGTTGCACAGAATCTTATTCTTCCGGACGGGGGCCGCATACACTTTCAGCGGACGTCCCCCTGCTTAGGCGCTAACGGTTATTGTGACTTCTCGAATGCCGTTTACGCAGCAACTAACACCCTCACCGACTTCTTTGGAGCGATAATTCAGTGGCAAACGTGTAACCCGGGAGGTTCGTGGACACTGACTAAGAAGGACGGAACCATGTTGTGCTTCCCGGAATCGTCCGCGGCCTCGTACGATCGACAGTCCGCAGCCCTTGCCATCACCGATCGCTACGGCAATCAGTTGACATTCACACGCGATGGCCTCCGCAACCTAACGCAGATTACTTCACCGAATGGGCGCTATATTCAATTCACCTACGATTCCAGCAATCGGATTACCAAGGCGGCAGACAACATCGGTAGATCGGTCCTCTATACTTACGATTCCAGTGGTCGACTAACCCAAGTCACTGATGCAAACGGAGGCGTATGGAATTACACATACGATTCCTCCAACGACATGATCTCAATACAGGACCCCCGCGGCATCTTCTACCTTACTAACCAGTACGACACGAACGGGCGCGTGATTCAGCAGACCCAGGCCGACAACACGAATTTCTTCTTCGCCTATACAACTGACCCTGTGACTGGGAAGATCACCCAGACCGACGTGACCGATCCGCGGGGCATCGTCAAGCGAACTGCCTATAATGCGAATGGATATAAAACGAGCGAAATCCTGGCTCTCGGAAAGCCAGAGCAACAAACGATCACTTACAATCACGATCCGAATACGAACCTGCTAACAAGTCTTGTCGATCCGCTGAACCGCGAAACCGATTACACCTACGACGCTAATGGCAATGTGATGAGTATAAAGCGCTTAGCGGGAACATCGAATGCCGTGACGACCTCGTTCACCTATGACCCCAAGTTTAATGAGCTTGCGAGCGTCACTGATCCGCTGAATCACGCAACTCTCTTTCAGTACGATACCTCGGGGAACCTGATGAGCATCACCGATCCTTTAAATCATCAGAGCACGTTCACCTATAACTCTGCGGGGCAGGTACTGACCGCAACTGACGCGGCCCAGAATACCACTCAGTTCTCATATGATTCAGGAGATCTCCTAGGAATCACAGATCCGCTTGGCAATTCGACAGCCCAATATGTAGATAACGCAGGCCGTCTTGCCGCCGTGACTGACGCCCTCGGACGCCGAGTGAAGTACAGTTACAATCCCTTGAATCAAATACTGCAGATTACCGACGCGCTACAAAACGTGACTTCATTTTCTTATGACCTGAATGGGAATCTCCTAACCGTGCAGGACGCGAACCAGAACACGACGACATATACCTACAACAATCTCGATCTTGTCGCGACCAGGACTGATCCACTGCAGCGCACGGAAAGCTACACGTACGACCCGACTGAGAACCGAGCGACATTCACCGACCGCAAGGGTCAGATGACTACATACACATACGACAATCTCAATCGCCCGACTTTTGTCGGATTCGGTACGCAGGGAAACAGTTATGCCAGCACTATTTCGTATCAGTACGACGCAGTGGATCGAATGACGCAGGCCACAGATTCGATTTCGGGGATTACTACGCGCATCTACGATGGACTGGACCGCTTGACGAGCGAAACCACTCCACAAGGGGGTATCAGCTATACCTACGACAATGCAAGCCGTCGGGCGACGTCGCAAGTTGTGGGGCAATCACCGGTGGGCTACACCTTCGATAGCGCAAACCGGCTGACGCAGATTGCCCAAGGCACGAGCACAGTGGGTTTCACTTACGACAATACAAACCGGCGCTCCACGCTCACGCTGCCCAATGGAATCGTCGCGACGTATTCCTACGACATCGACTCACACCTGACCAGTATTTCTTACACCTTGAACTCGAATTCTGTGGGAGCGCTAAATTACGGCTATGACGGTTTAGGCATGAGAACTTCAGTTTCGGGTTCGCTCGCTCGGACAGGGCTGCCACAGCCTATGCCAACAGCCAGTTATGACGTAGGAAACGAACTCTTGGCCTGGAACGAGTCGGCACTCAGTTATGATGCAAACGGAAATATGCTGAGCGATGGGACGCACAATTACGGCTGGGATGCAAGGAACCATCTCTCGGCAATTGATTCCGGTAGTACGGGCAGTTTCGTGTACGATCCGGCAGGCCGACGTGCGACAAAAGTAATCTCGGGTACACAAACGAACTTCTTGTATGATCTGGCGAATCCTGTGCAGGAACTCTCTGGAACAACGCCGACAGCGAACCTGATCACCGGCGGGCTGGATGAATATTTTGCAAGGACGGACGCGAATGGGACTTCAAACTTCCTGAGTGATGCGCTCGGCACTACGCTGGGACTGACAGATTCGGCCGGGACGAAGCAAACACAGTACAGCTACGATCCGTTTGGAAGCATCAGCCAGTCTGGCGTTTCCAGTACAAACAGCTTTGCCTACACAGGTCGCGAAAACGATGGGGTAGGACTCGATTACTATCGCGCCAGATACTATAGTCCGCAGTTTGGTCGCTTCCTCTCAGAGGATCCCATTGGCTTCGGCGGCGGCATCAACGTCTACGCTTACGTCGGAAACAGTCCGACCAACTCGATTGATCCGTTTGGCTTGCGCCCCGGCGACAAATACCCAACCGAGAGGTGCGCCGGGTGGAACGCAATTTGGGACATTAATCAGACGTCCAAACATAGGAGCAAGGCCTGGCCGCTCGGTAGGGAGTATGGAGGATGGATGTATCAGAACCCCGACGGGACTTATTCCTACGCCGCGCCGGTTCCAGGCGGGGCGTCTGGTGTCGATCCCGCAAATTTCGCACCAATTCCTAAAGGCGCAACCATGGACGGTTATTATCACACGCACGGTGCGTATGATCCTGCCATGAACGGAAAGAGGAATCCCGCACCGGGATCGCCGGGATACAACTGGCACCATGATGGCAATGAGGTTTTTTCACCTCCGGACAAAGAATGGGGCGACTACACCGGCGGTGCTTATTTGGGTACACCACAGGGAACTACAGAAGAATATATGCCAGTTTCTGGCCATCCGGGTAGCGGAAACACGACGGTTATGTCTGGCAGAAACTGCGGGTGTCACTAACCGGTACGACAGCTAAGATACTAAGGAGGCGCGAAGATGCGTCGCACGTGGACAATTGTATTGTTGCTACCTACGCTCGCGTTCGCCAGCGATGCCCACCAGAGGCACAGAGACTATGTGCCTGACAAGAAGGCCGCCGAGCGCATAGGAGAGGCAGTTCTCATCGGGAAATACGGGGACGAACGCGTGAACTTGGAGCGCCCGTTGCTTGTTGACGACTCAAATAAGGACTATTGGATCGTCCAGATGGCTCCGCGGAAGAATGGGATGCCCGCGATCGGCGGCGGTCCCGCCGTTTGGATCAATAAGCACTCAGGCTGCCTTCAGGTAATGGAACATATGAAGTGAGCGTCATCGAGCTATCTGAGACTACAGCGCCAGATCCCTCGTCGCAGCCTCGACTGTGCAGTCGTTCGGCCGGGTTGTGCGACCGGCGATGGTAATGACTACGGCCATCGGACCGCCGATTGCTTGGAGCGGCTCCATACACATCACGCGCTGGGCAGCACTGCTGCGCTAACGAACCCGACTGGAACGGTCCAAACACAATACAACTTTGATCCTTTCGGAAACACGACCCAAACCGACAATTCAAGTACAAATAGTTTCGCCTATACGGGCCGAGAGATCGACGGGACGGGGCTTTATTTCATTCGCGCCAGATACTACAACCCACAGATCAACTGGTTCATCTCCGAGGATCCGATTGGATTCGCGGGCGGGACCGCCTCTTCGTCAAAGACCTTCTCTCCCTTCGTAGGATCAATCTTGACGTTAGGATTTGAGCGTAATATCCCGAGCACTTCTCCTCCGCCCTTTAATTCAATGTAAGCTGAGTGTAAGAGGTTGTTCCGGTAGTGCCTGAGTTCATGACAGCCAGCGACGATTGTTTTGAAGTCGCGAATCCGCGCATCGCGATCTTCAACGTCCAACCCGCGAACGAGGTTCACAAACAGAGTTTCAACCTGGTCGATCAGTTTCTTGTTGCTCAGATTACGTAGGGACATCGGAGGCCATTCCTTCCTTATCGGGTCTAGAATCAACGAGCCAATTTGACGGAACTTGTCTTCCATCCACTGGAAGCATACGACAAACTCCCCAATCCGCTGATACACCTTGTCGGTGTTCAGCGGCTCCATAACGTGATTCTTTTGCTTGTCTTTCCACTTCATGAACCAATCCCCATAACACGAACGCGCAAAATCGCAGACCGCTTCGTCTCTCGGCGAACAGTCCGTTTAGGCAAATTCAGAGTACATTAGGTTGCATCAAGAAAGGGGCATCCAGATGCCCGACGATGAAGAATGGCGGATTCTGGCCGAAGAAGCCGCTCAAGAACAAGATCCGAAAAAGCTAATGGAAATTATCGACTCTCTCACCGTTGCGCTCTACAAACAGCAAAACAAGAATAGGGGCGGCGCGACACCGATGCCCTTGCGGAAAGCGAACAGCGGTCCGAAGGTGATCCAAAGCTCGGCTCTCAAAAATTCCGTCCAGCACTAATTTCAGAAGCCCGCATCCTACCAAGTCCAGACAGCGAAGCCTGCTTCCTTCATTAGTAAGGATTCGCACAGACACGACTGGTTGCACCATTTAATAAAGAGGCAAGCAGCTCATGGAACGTGAGAATGCAGAACGGTTCCGCAAACTTTGCGAGAAGGCTGCCATCGAGCAGGATCACAAGAAATTGAGGCGATTGATTGCTGAGATTACTCGCCTGCTGGAAGAGAAAGAACAGAGGCTCAGGCGCAACGAAGATGATACGCGGGCGTAGAAGGCGCGGTTTTGGTTCCCACAACACCCATAATTAAAGGTACGCATCATGCGGAATAGCGTTTTACAACGTCTCGCACTAAAGCCAAGAAGTCTTGAGTTGAAACATTTTTGTTGATGAACACATCAACGTTTTCAAGCGTATCTGGCTGCTGACCAGAGTACAGAATGACGGGAACCTCGGGCTTGATGAGCTTCAATTCGCCCGCTAGTGCAGTTCCGGTTGTGCCGTGCAACATGTGGTCGGATATGACCAAGCAGACAGGGGCGTCGCGCACTGTGCGCAAAGCGTCTTTTGCAGTGCGGACGCCGATATCTCGGCGCCGATGTTCAATTCTAAAGATTTTTCCGATACCTTCATCCATCCATAATATGCGCGAGCCAAAAACGAATTGCTAAACTTCCGTAATGTGTCAACTCTCTCACTGTTCTGACACAATTTTGCTCAACTGGAAGTCTGTTCAGACACTAGCAAGGTTATGCAATGAAATACTGGATGTTCACAGTCACGCCGCAAAAAGAAGACGCAGTTGAGTACGGACCTGAAGATATTCTTACCCAGCGAGTGAAGGACAAATTCTGGGGCTTGGGCGAGAAAACACCCAATCGCCGCGCGTTGGAACCTGGCGACAAGATTGTCTTCTACTTAGGCAATCCACATAAATCGTTTGCAGGCACGGCGACGTTAGGTTCGGCCAGCTTCGCGTTGAGCTCTGCACAGCAGGATGAGCTCGCGCACGGTACGCAGCTGTTCCGCGCGCCACACGGAGTCCGATTGGAAGGCCCAGTGATTTGGGAACATCCGCGTCGGGTTGAGGATCTGATCTCGTCGCTCGACTTCATCGAAAACAAAGTCTTCTGGTACTCTCACTTTCAAGGCGGGGTGCGACAACTAGGCGAACGAGATTTCCAAACCATCTGCAACGGCGTCATTCCCGCCACCAGACCGGACGGCATCGTACTCCCGGCTATGAAAGCGGAGGAAGCTGAATTCGCGCTCGAAGCACATCTCGAAGAATTCATCGACAAGAATTGGAGCGCCATCCAGTTCGACGGGAGAAAATTAAAGCGCTACGCCACTGAAGAACAAAATGGACGACAGTTTCCCGCCGGTTTGTGGAACATTGATTTCCTTTGCGTGGACGAGAAAACCCGAAGCCTGGTCGTTGTGGAGCTCAAACGCGGAAAGACCAGTGATGCCACCGTCGGCCAGATCCTGCGGTACATGAGTTGGGTCAAAGAGAACGTCGCCGAGAAGGATCAAGAAGTCGAAGGAATCATCGTCGCCAGAGAAGTTGATGACGCTCTTCGATACGCTGTGAAGAACCAGCAGATCGAAGTGCTGGTCTACAAAGTAAACTTCTCCCTGTCGAAACCAACGCAATCTCGCGAACTGAGTTCTCACGCCGACGCCTGACCCGTCTCGGCCGGCGTTGCCCGTCAAAATTCACGGAGAATCAATAAGAACTTCTTTTCTTGTCGAGTTCTGACAGCACTTGCCTGATGACCGCAGACGCCGACATAAGGTCGCTTGCAACGACTTTAAAAACCTGAGCGTCGCGATGCGGCGCGTCCTTCTTCACTTGATCATTAATTAGAGCGTCTGCATTTCTGACTTGTGTCTCGATATTTCGCAGGTTCTCGGTCAAATGTGAAGCATTCTGCTCGGCTACATCCACGATGCGGGACCAGTGATCGGGCAGAATTGCCTTGTATTCCTTCATTGCACCCCACTGATTCTCGCAGACTGAAATCAATCGTTCGACGTAAAAACTCATGTGGCGAAGATCAATGATTGTCTCGGTCAGCTTCAGACGGGCCTGGTCGTTTATCTGAGTTTTTAACAATCTAATGTTTTCAAGAGCGGCGGCAGCCTGCTTATCAGCAGCGTCTGCTTGTTTTGCTGCTGCTTTCGCTTGATCTGATGCGCTCAGCATGTAGCGGTAGTTGATACACGCCAGCACGATGACCACTAGTGCATTTACGACTGCGGCGAGAGCCATCACGGTGTTTGCACTCATATTCCTGAAAAACAAGCGTAGCGACCGCTCAGTGAGTAGCAAATTGATAAGGCGGCTTCCGTGCTTACTACCTTAGCGCGCGATTGTACTGAGAGGTTGTCTCGGGAAGGACATAAATGTGCTGACCAGCCGTAGGTACTGAGCAACGTCATTTTCGAATCGCGACAGCGCTGAAGCACGCCTGATAGAATTCCCGCAAACAAATGGAAATATCAAAACTGAAGCCTGAATGGATCAGCGCCATGTGCGCTGTTATTAGCGTGCTGCTCACCGTTTTCCTTGTCTGGCAAGGCGCTAACAAGCCGACTATCCCTTGGTTCCAGTTGAGTTTGATTTGCTCGGTCATGTTGGCCGCTGTTGTGACCGCTGCATTGAACTACAAGTCTGTAAAACTTCGTGGAAACCAGGCCAACCAAGCTGAGCCAAAGGTCTTCGTTGTATCGTCTGGGCAGACAGCGTGGATGAGCGGAACGCAGGTGACCGTGCAACTTCATTTCATCAGCACACATGCCGGAGAGCTGGTTTTTACCCGAGTGCAACTAGGAGGACTTGCCAACGTCGGCGGTGCGTGGCAATTGGACATTGAGGACGGCGATCCGACGCGGATCGGCGTTCTCGAACAGGACACCAAAATCCTCGCAAAGAAGTTCAGCCAGGAGGAGTTGAAAAATATAAACCTCGGACACGGAACCTCGATTCGCGGATATGCAAAGATCAGACTTGATGGCGAGCAACTGGCCAGGCAGGTTCAGATTAACCTCAACCTTTGATAGAGGACGAAGCTCGTTCGTTCCAAAAGGAAACGATCAATTGCGGGAATGCGCCGCGGATGCGCCAAACACGATTATTTTACGCGCAAAGAGTTACTCTCACTGATTGCGGGAGCAAGTGGCGTCATAACGCCGACGTAACCTTCCTCATCAGCCTTGTCGAAATAGCGATAGCTAAATCCCTTCGCGTGTGTTCCGATGACCTGGTTCGGACTAGCACCTAACATCACCCGCCAGACCAGCGGTCGCACTTGTGGTCCAGAAAAGAATTGCATTCGTGACTCGACCGTGTTCGTATCGTACTGCGCACTTAACAAGTGACACCAGTAACTCGAAACCGTGCGAGGATCTTTTAATTGCTCTATGAAAGGCTCGTTACCCCATTGCACGAAACGCTCGTATTCAGCTCCTGTGTATATAAATCGTTTAATGTCGTCGAATTCAGGTTCCAGGCCTGTAAATGGAAAGTGCGCGAGCACATAGTGAAACGCGATTTTTGCAATGGCCTGTAAATAAGGGATCGAAATCGCGGCGAGCATCTGCCCTTCAATGTTCTCGCCTTCTGCAGGAAGTTTTTGCGGTTCGCTTCGTGTGCCTTTCAAGAAATCGGCGCATACAAGGTCTATTTCTGCTTCTTCCTTCGGATCGCAAACCCATGCGATGAGTCTGAGCGGCTTGTGGACCTTTCGAAATCGTGCAAAATCTTTCGCGAGCTTTCCTGGTCTAAGGGCTAGGTGAATGTCCGTGTTCTGCTGATTTCGGAAAACCAATTGCTTCATCAAAGAACCTTTCGAGACGCCCTCAATTTGCCAGAGCCCAGTCCAATCTTCTCCAGGCACTTGCGCGACGACGGTGAGAGGTGACATTCCCGCAGTTGGTTCGTAAAAGATATTTTTCTTTCGAGACTTTTTCCTGCCGCTTACGCCGATCATGTGCCGGAAGAATGCTTCTGGTCCGTGGTGCATGAAGACTTCTTCAAATTTGCTGAATTTTTCCTGGCAGCCTATGCATATGTAATCGCGCAATCTCACATCGTCGCGGAAGTTGCCCAAACCAGCAGGCAGATAGTGTTCTTTAGGATGCAGTGGCTTGGTGCCATCGCATAGACCTTCGGGTTCACTGTAGATACACCTACCAGCTTGAGACACCTTGGAGTTCACCGTTGAGATTTTACTGGCGGGTTCTCGGCCCACAACGAACTTTGTCTTGAGGCGGAAAATAGTTCGTTTAAACTGCTGCCATTTATGGGCCAGAAATGGACGAATACTGTAGAGGACTGTCATTTTCACATTCGCGCTCCTCTGTGCTGAGCGTGCGAGCACGAATTGTAATGTACCAATGCAGTAAACATTTTGCGCTGGAGCGGAGTGGATAATTCCAAAATTATGGCAAAGCCTCAACGACAACTCGTGGTAATGGGTGCCGTACTCGTCGGCGTCGGGTTAGTTCTGTCAAGTGATCCGAAATGCAATTGCCATCGGAAGTCGCGAGATCCGCCTTGAAAATCAGCTACTTAGGAATGGGGCTAACAGGACGTTAATTGAACATTCCTGCACAGATGTGAAACGGCAATCGCGCGAGGTTCCATTCACTTGAATGAAAGCCGCGTGCGAGCCAGATCGAAAACACATCTGGGGGGAGGGCCAGATGACCCCAGGGCCAGATGGAGACGGAACATCACCACGGCGCAAAAGTGAAATTCCAGGTCGCGCGCAGCAGGATCAATAACCGTTTATGGGGATTCGACGCCAGGCACAATCTTCGGAGTCAAGCTCTGCATTGCCGATAAAGCCTCCTCGAATGGGAAAAAGCCCTTCAGAGTCACTTTCATGACTGAGCCGTTCTTGAGCACCGCTTCTCGGTCTTCCACCTTTTCCGGCTCAATCGTTGCAAGATGAGTTTTTTCCGCATCCTTCAGGCGCGTGGCAGCGGTCACTTTACCTGTCAGCTTGTTTTCGATCGCCAGCGCGAACTGATAACGCGCCTTGCGATCGTATTGAAACCTGTGCTGCGTGATTTTCACCGCCAGATCGAAAGAGATTCGGGAAATGAAGACCGGAGTCCCACTAATCTGCGCAACGATCGTGTTTGGCGCCTCAATGTTGACTGGTGTCTTCATCCAACGTTCGATCGCATCATCTTCACCTAATATGAAGTTATTGCTCTGAACAAGTTGATTGAGAGCCTCTGCAGACTTCTCGACGATGATCTTCTCCAAAGTCTCGCCCGACGTCCCATCTGCCTTGGTTGTCGGGGTGGAGGTCGTGCCCGTTTCCCCTTCTTCACCGACAATGTGCAAGTCAAGATGTGGTGACTTCGGCGGCAGACCTGGCAAGGCAAGCGTGGAAGCGTCCACTTTCAGATTGCCAATCGATCGCTGAAAATACTGTATGAAAAAATCGATATGCCTTCCTGGACGTCCCCACTCTGAATCTGCAAACTCTCGGACCTTAACGAGGTCAACCCCGAAAGATTCAGCCGCCGTAACAGCTCCAGATTGAAAGTCTTTCGTCGTGAAGATTACGCCCTTAGAAGCATTCAGATCTCTGATCGCTGTGGCCATCGCATCGACTTGAATGCGCTTGACGCTGGAGTTCCAGTGCTTGCACTCGACGAGGATTAGGTGTTCGTACAGACCTTGGGTGTGCCTGATGAGAACATCAATCTGCCGAACCGCGCCAGACTGACCTTTCACCTTTACGTTGTGCTGAACGGTCACACTTCCAGTCTCATGCAGCTTAGCCACGAGCTTTTCAAAGCCGCCCCAATCTTCAACTATGTTGTCTGGAGAAATCGTCGTCATCGCAGAATCATTCTATGCGACCGAAAAGCGCGCGCAACAGGGCGGTAGGCATGGACATTATCCGTAAGGTCAGTTTGACTGAAGCTTATTCCTGGATAACGCTATCCGGAAGTTAAGTGTCGGTAACAGCGGATTACACTCGAACCACTGAGTGTGGGCCATTCCTCGTTCTGTGCAGCTCGCCCTGGAATTTCGTACACTGGCTCGGCAGCGTGGCAGAGTGATACCAGTGATACCGTTTTTCGTGGAATTCAGGCGAATAAGAGAAACTGTAGAAACTATAGCGGAAGTTGCGAATTCTCTTGCAACCCGCATGAACACTGGCTAAAATCGCTATCTGTAGGGTTCACCGAGAGTTGCTGGAAATGGCGGTAATAGAATCCCTCTCTCTCCGCCATCCTTATTATCTGCTACTTAGCGTCATGCCCACGCCAAAATCTATGTTGCAATACAGGATACAAACACACCGCTATACGGCCGGCGCGTACGGATTCGCTTCCGATTTCCTATCAATGGCTTGGCAGACATCACGCAATTTTTGACTACGTAGTGTGGCTTTTTTGTGGCTATCTTTCACTCGAACTGAGGACTTGATGCAGTTGACAGACCAGGATTACTCACAGTTCGGTCAATGAGCGAAACAGCAATTTCTCACCAGTAACGGCTAGCCGACGATTCGCGAGCAACGTGAGACAAGGGCGTTTTGTCGGTACTAATCCGAAGGCATTACTTCCGGATTGCCTGTCACTCGGGAGTGATCGTAACTTCCCACAAGCCGACTTCTGGCCCGCAATGACTTCCGGGTTGCCCGTGATCTCGGAGTTGCGTCGCTGCTTGCCGCGCCTCAGTAGATGAGCTTTAGCGAAAACTGAATTTGCCGCGAAGTTCCAGCGGTCTTGCTGATCATGCCAAACCCGGTACCCTCGATGAGGTCCGCAGGTAACCCCATGTTGACGATGTTAAACAAATTAAATAACTCTGCGCGGAATTGCAGGTCCGCTCGCTCCAAACCGCTTTCTCGGTGGCCAATCGGAGTCGTCTTGATGAGCGCAAAATCGAAATCGTAATATGCCGGTCCGCGAAATGTATTACGGCCGAGCGTTCCAAAGCGCCCGGAGTTTGGTCCGGTCCCCCCCGCGATCCCGACGGGAATGGCAAAGAAACTTGCGTTGTTCGCGCCCCGCCCAAAATAATCGTCGCGCGCTCGCGTTGAACTGCCGGCGCTAGAGAGGTCCGGTGTCTCAATCTGGTCTGGCCGGTCCGCGCCAATCGTTCCCACACCCGTTTGCTGGATCCCCGAATAAACCGTAAACGGCGAACCACTGGTGATCGTCGAGATGCTCAGCAACTCCCAGCCCTTCGTCAACAGGTGCGTTCGATCCGACTGAAGTCCCAAATGCTCGAAATGCAAATTCTGGGTCGCGCTCAACGTGAAGGCGTGCGTCACATCAAAGCTTGACGGCCCTCTTTCCCTTCGTGTATCGAACGGGTTTTGCGGACTAAACAACGTCACAGCCCCGGTGGATCCTGTTCCTCCGATAATGCCGCTGACATCATCCAGCGATTTGCCCCAGGTGTAGCCTGCCTGCAATGACGGACCGCCGTGCCCAACATTTCCCGACAGTGAGGTCTGCAAGGCGTTGTACGACGAGTGCGACGTCGCTGTCATCACAGACTCGAATCCGAAACCACCCGTCACCGCTCCGCTACCGTCGAAGTTTGTAAATCTCGCAAATTCCGGATCCGCTCCGGGATACGCGTTTGGATATGACATTCGGGGAAGTCGGAACGCCGATGTTCCGACATACGCGACATCGGCGGTGAGGCCGCCGAAAGCCCGTTCGACCCCCAGCGTCCAAGTCTGCAAGTACGCATTGCCGAAGCGCCGGTCGATCCCGGCCAGACTCAGCAGCGAGAGCTGATGGCTTGGCGCCAGCGCCGCCAAATCCTGCTGGTATCGATTTACGTCCATCACCGTATTCGCCGGGACTTTTTTCGGATCGCCGCTGGCCAGCACGTTCACCCCAGCGGCGTTATAGGCGGGCGGCAATTGGTTCGGTGTAATTTGGAATCCGTAGGCAATCTCCCCGTTTTGCGCCGCATTGACGCGGGGATAGACGACGTAGGGCGTTGACCCCGTAAGAAGATTGTCTTGCCAGATGTTCGGCGGAATCACCGTGATCGCTCCGCCCATGTGCACATGCACTGCCTGCGGCGCATTCCAGTCCACTTGCACACGGGGCCCCCAGCCGTTCCTATTGGTCTGATAAGTAGGCTGCGGATTGATCAAATATTCCTGCCCAACGCCAGCGGGTGGGAACGAATTCAGAAAGCTCGACGTTCGGTTCGCCCGCTCCGAAATCGGTGTGTAGAGCTCGTATCGCAGCCCATAATCGAGCGTCCAGTGCGGATTGATTTTCCATGTGTCCTCGACGTAGGCGTTCACATCATTCCGGTTGATTGCCGCCGGCCCAATGTGCGCGCCATCCGATGCGTAGGGCGGCGC
>JAOAPC010000008.1 GCA_025462735.1 Acidobacteriaceae bacterium
CCCTTGGGCTCCTCGTCTTCCAGATACCTGGCGATGGCAGAGGGTCCAGCAAGGACACGACGTCTACGCGGCTGGATAGATTCTTGCCGAGGAAAATACAAAACCGACCGGAAGCTTTCCGTTGGCCCCCATAAAGATGGAAACACCGCAACCGTTATCTTTCCCTCAGAACCGTGTACAGCAAGACTGCTGTTAGTAGTCCCAAAATCGAGCCCTATATGCTTTCCCAGCGATCTCCCCCAACTTGTATGTTCTAGTTCTGCCGCCTCGCTATCGTCGCATAGCACCCCCGAAACTGTCGCACTCGAGCAGGAGGCGATCCCACGTGCCTCCATACCTAATTGCACGAACCATTTCTCTGTCGTAAATACTCTGGGGGAATTCGGGTTCGATTCGGCTTGCTACATCGAGTGATTTCAACTGTTCGGCGGAGAGCTCCAGATCCAAACTGGCGAGATTGTCCTGGAGTTGAGATACCTTCCGCGCTCCTATGATCGGGATTACTGGCACCGTTCGATGCCGGAGCCAGGCGAGTGCGACTTGTGCCATGCTGCGACCTACCTGTTCGGACACCGATTTCACTGCGGAGATGATCCGCGCCGCGAGTTGTTCCTCGGGAAGGAATTCCTTCATTCCCTCGTTGGTCATCCGCCCCTCGGCTTTACCCTCGCCGTGATACTTCCCGGTCAACATGCCTTTCGCCAAGGGAGACCATGCCAGAACCCCCAAGTTCAAAGCTTTCGCCATAGGAACAAGTTCGCGCTCGACCGTTCGCTCAATCAGGCTGTACTCAATCTGCAACCCGATAAACTGTGTCCAGCCTCGAAGCTCGGCTAGAGTGTTTGCCTGGGCGATCCACCAGGCGGGAGCGTCCGAGATGCCCACATAGAGAACCTTTCCCGCGCGAACGAGATCGTCCAGTCCGCGCATGACTTCTTCCACAGGTGTGATCCCATCCCAGATGTGCACCCAGTACAGGTCGATGTAGTCGGTCTGCAATCGTTTCAGACTGGCTTCCAGTGCCTGCATCATGCTCTTGCGGTGATTTCCCGCCGCATTGGGATCGTTGCCTGGCGCGGCATTGGAGTATTTCGTCGCTAGAACAACACTCTCGCGATGGCCCTGAATAAACTCACCCACGAATCTTTCGCTCGTGCCGTTGGTGTAGAAATTCGCCGTGTCAATGAAGTTTCCACCCGCCTCGCGGTAGGTTTCGTAGACTTTCTGCGCTTCCGCTTTCGGTGATCCCCATCCCCACTCGTCGCCAAAAGTCATAGTGCCTAGGGCCGCTTCGGAGATCCGAAGTCCGCTCTTGCCAAGCAATCTGTATTTCATAATCGCGCTCCTTTCATCCGCCGTACGTCTGCAATGACACATCTTGGCAATGGGTGTCTCGGAAAAATCGGCCAACCCGTTAGCCGGAGCGGTACAGCATCCCCTTGACGCGGTTCACAGAACTCTTTGAGGTCCCAAGTCCCTCATGCCAAGGTATACCAGATATCCTGTAATGGTATACTTAGTCCGATTGGATGTAAGGCGGATGAAAAAGGTTCATAAAAGAAGTGTCGGGACCAAACAGAGTAGCTCGCCCAAGCCCAATGCCATCGTGCTGGCGGCACTAGAGCTGTTCACCCGCTATGGATATCGCAAGACTTCCATCGACGACATTGCTAACGCAGCGCAGGTGGCCAAGCGCACGGTATACCTGCACTTCGAGAATAAGGCGGCGGTCTTTCTGGCAATCCTTGAATATCTCGGCGACCAGGTGCGACAACGGTGCACCGCCGCCGAGCACGCCGGCGGCACGGCAGTGGGCCGGCTAACGGGGTTGCTCGATGCCTACGTTGGAACCGGGTTTGAGCTCTTCAGCAAATCCGAGCACATGCCGGAGCTGGAGGAGACTTTCTCAAAGCTGGCGCGAACCAAGATCTGCGATCTAAATACGGAGTACGAAGGGCGGCTGGCTGCATTTTTGCGATCGCTCCAGAAAACGGGGGAGATCGGCGGGGCACCGCAAGGACTCACTGTAGAGAAAGTCGTACACCTCTTGGTGCGGGCTGCACAGGGATCCAAACACGACCCCGATTTGCAGGGCGACCGGAAGGCACTTGATCGCCGCCTGCACGAGTTAGCGACGCTCGCCATTGCGGCGATGCAGAAGCAATCGCGACTCGCAAGCTCTGACTAATAATCTCTTTGGTATGCGAGCCCGGTCAAAAAACTCGAGCCGGGCGGACTGCCTGACTCGGGTGCATTCGTGCTCGTCTAGAATTCGAGCCTCAAGCCGAACTGAATGAGGCGCGGAAGGTTGACGGTGTTGGTCACGATTCCGAAGGTTGCGCTGCCAAATCCTCCGCCCGGAGGACCAAACTGGGGATGATTGAATAGATTGAAGAACTCGGTGCGAAATTGAACATTCATCCGCTCCGTAATGTTAGTTTTCTTGAAGATGGCGAAGTCGAAGTTGTCGACACCTTGTTGGCGCAGCGTGGCATCCACGCGCGCTTCATCACCGAAGCCGTAGGCCGGCGGGTCTGTGAAGCATGCGATGTTGAACCAGCCGCCAAGGGCCCGGGAAGCGGCGCTACCCGAAGTGTTCTTGTGACATCCGGGTACGACATTCGGTCTAAGGCTACCCGTGCCTAGGTTCAAAGCTGTGAGCTTGTTCCCGACACCATCGTTAATTTTCACAGGAAAGCCTCTCTGCAGAGTGGTAACGCCATCGATGCCCCAACCAGAGACGACTTTGTCCTTAGCTCCACTCGAGTCGTTGAGGTACTTCTTGCCTTTGCCAAACGGCAAGTCGAGCACGTAGCTGATAACCAGGCGTTGTGAAACATCCTGCGAGGAGAGAGAGCGCTCTCCGGCCAAGTTATTCCAATCCTGTATTCCCCCGACACCACCAGAGGTACCGCCCTCAAGCCAGGAAGTGAGCGTATCGGTGTTAGACATCAGCTTGGCATTGGTGTAAGCGACCAGCAGGGTGCCCCCACCCTGAAAACGCTTCTTCACAGTAGCCTGCAGCGCATTGTAACTGCTACTGCAGCATCCGAAGCCATTCAAGCTCACACCCGAATACTGAGGAAACGGTCGGTCAAGCTGGCCCCGGATTAGGGTTGAACCCAAAGCACCGGGAAGAGTGTTGACGGGCTTGCACAAAGGGCAAGCGAATGGGCTGGTGGTAACCGGCTGTGCAATCGTGGGTGTAAGCCCCAGCGCAGCCTGAGCCTGAGCTTGTCCGATGAATCCATCCGGAATCTGATTGATGTTGGTATTGAATTGCTCAAGATGTACACCGTGCGAACCTGCGTAGGCCACATCGGCAAAGAATCCGCCCGGCAGTTCACGTTCGATGTCGAAATTCCACTGCTGCACATATCCATATTTCTGTCCTGTATAGCCGGTCGCAGCGAAATTGCTTTGGTTCAGGATGAACTGGGAAACGTTTGGCTGAGGATTCCTACCGGGCACCGGGATGATGTTGTTGACACCTTGGCCGAAAGGACCCGCGCCCGTGCAGGTGAGAACGTTGTTGCCGCCCCACGTGCAGCCATTTGCGTTGAGAGTTGCCGCTGGAGTCGCACCTTGGTTAGTGCTTGAGAAAAAGTTCGTAGTGGCACTGCTTACGGGATCAACGTAGGGGTTCGTTCCGAAGGATACGTAATTCGGAATGAAAAAGATGCCATATCCACCGCGAACCACTGTCTTCTGGTTGACTGAATAAGCCAAACCCAGCCGGGGCAGAAACTCTTTTTTGGAGAGCGGCAAATTGTTGCGGGTGTGGTTCACGCCGGTACCGACCAGGAACAAGTCGCCCGGGCAAGTGCTGCCCGCTGTTCCACCGCAACCGGTTACGGAAGAATTCGTGACACTGGGATTGAAATACGTCATCTTGTCAAAGCGCTCTGACCATGGCCCTTGCAATTCGTAGCGCGCCCCGAGATTGACGGTAAGCTTGCTGGTCGCGTGCCAATTATCACCGAAGTAAAACGCGCGATAAGTCTGCTTTCCTGAGACCGGACCGGAGATCACCAAGGACCCGCTGGTCTGATTGCCAAATGCCGCCCCTTGACCGTTGCCGTAACCGAGTAGGAAATCAGCGAAGTCCTCGCCGTTGCCAGCCGTCGATCCCTGGACATTGCCAGCCCCTGCGGCACCGGGCACGCTATTGGTCCAAGCGCCGCCGAAGGAGATCAGGCCTCCGCCAGTGTTGGTTTGCAGGTAATTATCGTAGCCCTCTTCGAGTTGGGCGCCCCACACAAATGAGTGGCGTCCGCGAATCATGGTAACTTGTGGCGAAATATTGAACTGAGTATTCAAGTCGTTAATCGCACTCTGTCCTTGGCTGCAGCCAACCACTGGGTCATTCTGGCCAAAACAGGGGGTCAATGGGGTGCGCTCAATGTTGGGAATCAGCGGGTTGTATGCACTCGGCCAACCTTCCTGCGTGACGTCGAAGTTTTGATTAATGGGGCCGCGCAGATAGTGGAAGCGGCTGATGCTGGCGTTCACATTGAAGACAGTTGTGCCGCTGATTGCATAGTTATACCCGATAGCCAAACTTTTGCTGCGGGTATTCTCAGCGCAACGGTCTTTACAAAGGCCGGTACCGAACGGATCCTGCGCCAAGCTGAGAAGTTTAAAGTAGCTGAATCGGCCGAACACGGTTTGCTTGCTGTTAATTGTTTGGTCGGCGCGGGCCACATACTCGTCGGTGTCCCCACCAGTGCTGGCGTCCTTTATGAAATTGAGGACAGTTCCTGGCCCGGTTGGGTTAGCGATCAATTTATTCAACAGATAGGCAGAGGTTGGATTGATGGCTCCGGAGATGTCGTTATTGGCAAACGGTATGCGGAAGCTGTTGGGGTTCGTGGCACTCGGGATCCCACTGGTGAAAGCGATGGGGTTATAGAGTTGGTGAACGGGGGCGCCAGTCGAGGGATTTGTGTCAGAACAGATGTTGACACCCGAACCATGGGGGTCAGGGGTGTTGAATCCCGTTGAGCATAGATCTGCAAAATTTCCGCCGCGTTCTGCCAACGTGGGAACGGTCGTGTTGAAGGGCGTGCCGGTACGGAGGCGGAACCCCTCATAGCTTCCGAAGACAAATGTCTTGTTCTTGATGGCAGCCCCGCCGACGCTCGCTCCGAATTGATTTTGCGTGAAGGGCGGCGACTGGTTCGACTTGCCACTATTAAGTTCGCTTCGCTTATTAAAGAACTCATTGGAGTTGAAGACCTTGTTGCGAAGATATTCGTATCCGGTGCCATGCCAGGTATTGGTTCCCGACTTAGTGCTCATGTTGATCACACCGCCGGCGAACTTGCCCCACTCCGGACCCAGGTTGTTGTCCAGGACCTTGAATTCGTTGATGGAGTCCTGTGTGGGCACGATAAATGGCAAATTGATGTAACCAATATTCAGAGGCTGGCCGTCCAAGTACATAGCCCCTTCGTTGGCGAACGATCCGCCGATCTGGTAGTTGGCGAAGTCGAAGGGGTTCTTGCCGACGACTGTTCCCATGGTGTTGCCTTGCGGAATAACCGAGGGAGTAATGGTCGTAAGATTAAAAATGTTCCTGCCGTTAAGGGGCAGCTCGTTGGCGGCACGGGTATCCACCACGGTGCCGAGCGACGATGTTTCAGGCTGTAGCAGCGGCGTCTCGGCAGTCACTTCGACAGTTTCGGTGACTTGACCTACCGACAGAGTCGCATCTATCTTGCTGGCCTGATTGACCTCCACGCTCACGTTTGACCTCGTGGAGTGCTTAAACCCCTGCTTCTCGACATCGATCCGGTATTCGCCAGGGATGAGGTTCACGAATGAATAAAGACCATCAGCCCCCGTTTGCTGTGTGCGCTTCTCCGCAGTGCCCATGTTGGTCAATGTGACCTGGGCATCGGCGAGAGCAGCACCAGAAGAATCCTGCACTGACCCGGTTATTGAGCCATAAGTGTTCTGCGCGTTGGCAATTGGGGTCAGGAACGCAAGAAGAGTCAGCGATAATGCGAGTGTCCAGAACCAGCGAGAAGACATATCCACCCCCAGCGTGGAATTTTTTGAAGGAACGTTGTAATTGAGGATTCGACTCTCCCGGGGCTAACTAATACACATAAACTCCCGAGGACAAATACGAAATCCTGTAATCCGGAACGTGGTCTTGTACAAGCGTTCTCTACCAACCCAGTATTGCTTGTCAAGCACATTCTTCAGAAGAAAATCGGTTATCCAACGTTTTTCGGGACAGCAGGTGCGGGTTGGCAACGGCGGTTTCAGGAGACCAACACCGCTCTGAATCTCGGATTGAGGCTGATCCCGTTTGCCGCCAGATGTTGTTTTAGAATGAGTCGGGCCGTCGGATGCGTGTCGAAGAAAATTGCGGAAATTCCAGAAATAATAGTCTGGTAAAGCGGGTCGTGAGAGTATGTCTGGCCTCCTGTTTACTAGTTTTAGTTGCCGCAGTCACGGATTCGGTCTTCGACCTCAAACCGCCGCTAGGATTAGACTTCGTGTTGCAGAATTCTCCGACGCCTCAAAAGTGTCTGATCGAAACTATGCCCGGAGGCGTCGCTCTTCTTGATTACAACAATGACGGCCTGCTCGACATATTCCTCGTGAATGGCGGACACATAAGTAGCCCCGCAAAGTATCCCGATAACTTCGACCGCCATGATCCCCGATACTGGAACCGGCTTTATCGGCAAAACAAAGACGGCAGTTTCACCGATGTTACCGAGCAGGCAGGATTGGCCGGCGCCGGGGACGGCAACTACGGTATGGGCGTGGCAGTTGGTGACTACGATAATGACGGCTATCCGGACCTATATGTAACCAGCTATGGGAAAAACATCCTATACCACAACAATGGGGATGGGACCTTTACGGATGTGACTACGAAGGCGGGAGTAGCCGCAGGAGGATGGTCGGTTTCGGCGGGATTTTTTGATTACGACAATGATGGCAGGCTCGATCTTTTCGTCACTCGCTACATGGAGTGGGATACGCGGCATAACAAGGATTGCGGGGGCAATTTTCACACTTATTGCCCTCCTGGGGAGTTCCCCCGCACGACTAACATTTTGTATCACAATCGTGGCGATGGAACCTTCGAAGACGTAAGTCAAAGCTCCGGAATCGCAGCAAAAAAAGGACACGGCTTGGGAGTCGCTTTTGCCGATTACGATGGCGATGGTTTTACGGACATCTACGTGGCAAATGATGGAATGCAGCAATATCTCTTCCACAACAATGGCAATGGCACATTCACTGAGGTCGGACTCGAAGAAGGCGCTGGCTTGTCCGTTGACGGAGGCCCCCTTTCTGGCATGGGAGTCGTTTTCCAGGATTACGACAACGATGGGCTCCCTGACATCATTGTGACTACGTTGCCTCGTCAAACTTATGGCGTGTTTCATAACGATGGTCACAGCGTTTTCAGCGATCGAGGTCTGCAGACTGGTATCCGAATGATGTCGGGAGTGACCTCGGGTTGGGGAGTGGGACTGGAGGACTTCGACAACGACGGCCAAAAAGACTTGTTCATCACCCAGGGTCATGTATTGGACAACGTCGAACAGATCGACCCCTCTCTGAAATACTTGGAGCCAACATTGCTGGCCATTAATCACGGGGGCCGTTTCGAGCGCGTAGATTCCGGCAGCAATGATCTGGTCGCCGGACGCGGAGCGGCGTTTGGGGACTTGAACAATGACGGCTGGATGGACGTGGTGACCAGCGTGCTAGGGCAACATCCTCAGGTATTCCTGAATCGCGGCGGGAACGCTCATTGGTTGACGATTACTCTGAGAGGAACACGCAGCAACCGTGATGGGTTGGGCGCACGCGTGAAAGTGAATGGTCAAACAAGATTTGCAACGACCGCGGGAAGCTACGAATCCGCCAGTGATAAACGCGTACACTTTGGTCTTGGCGATGCGAAAAAGGCGAATGTAGAAGTGCTGTGGCCTTCTGGAACGCGCCAGACACTGAACGATATTCGAGTTGATCAAAATCTCGAAATCCGGGAACCGGAGCGTCCGTGATGCGCACGATTCTGATCCTCTTCATGGCGCATGCTGCTCTGGCTATCTCGCCGCAAGCAGCGCAGCACCTGCAATCAGGCCGTGAACAGGAAAAACAAGGACACTTCGATGTAGCGATAACTGAATTTCGGAAGGTAACTGAACTCGAGCCGAACTTCACGGAAGGCTTTATCGCTCTCGGCCAAACTTACATGGAGCAACGTGATTTCGCAGCCGCCGTTGCTCCTTTGAAGCATGCCCTAAAACTAGACGCAAGCTTGCTACCGGCTCACCAGTTGCTCGGCTATGCTCTGCTTTCGCAAGGCTACGCTGCAGAAGCTATTCCACACCTTGAGAGGGTCCACGAGGTGGGCGCACTGGGCATTGCACAATTACAGGCGGGAAATCTGCCGGAAGCCCTCGCGAATTTACGGGAGGCGCTACAAAAGCAACCCAACGATCCGGACCTACTCTACTATTTCGGGCGCGCGAGTGGATTGCTTTCCAAGCAGTCCATAGACACGTTATTGATGACCTACCCCGATTCCGCCCGAGGGCACCAGTCGATGGGAGAAAACTATTTTGTTCTTCGGCAGCTGCCTGAGGCCGAGAAGGAATACCGGAAGGCACTCGAACTTCGGCCACAGACACCGAATATCCACTTGGAGCTTGGTCAGGTGTATGCAATGGGTTCCCGCTGGCCGCAGGCAGAAGAACAATTTCGCGCCGAGGTAAAGCTGCAGCCTGGAAGCGCGGAGGCCGCTTTTCGACTGGGTGATGCATTGCTCCAGCAAGGAAAAGTGCAAGAGGCCAGACGCGAATTGCGACGCTCCGACCAACTCATGCCTAACATGCCAGAAACTCTATATGAGTTTGGGAAGGCGTCCGCCTTGGACGGAGACGCTGCTGCCGCCGAGAAAGCATGGCTTGATCTGTTGGGCATCGAGAAAGACGGCGCGCTCGCTGCGCAGGCACATTTTGGGCTGGCGGGTATTTATCGCAACCAAGGAAATACGGTTGAAGCTGACAAGCAAATGAAGGCGTTCCGCGAGGTACAGGGCGGTGCTGCTCCGCAAAATGAACGCTAATTTGCGTTGGACGGCAATGGCCTCATCACAACGCGGATGGATGGGTTCTCGGTTCTGACGAGGACGACGACTAGTTGACGGCTATCATTTAGGCGTTGGTGTAGGTGGTGGTGTAGGCGTCGCGGCCACAACCGGAGCGCCGACATAATGCATATTCTTTGTTCCCAGCAGATCCACCGCGGCTTGATAGAGTTTTGCCCGCAACTGATATCGCTCGTTTGCCCGCGTGACATAGCGCACCGCGACTTCCACTCCGCCAATTATCGGCTTCACATTGATCGCGGGTGCTGCCGACAGCGTACCCATCTCCCGTGAATGCGCCGCGCTCTTCCATTCTTTCTCCGCCTCCCGCGCGCTCTCCGATGTAGCTTCGAGCACTTTCTTCTGGATGGCATCGACTATTGGATACGGATCTAGCCCGATCGGCAGAACCACTTGCAACTCGTCCCACAACCACTGTCCCGAGGTTGAGAAATTAAAATAATGGCCTTCGATCGCAAAACTATTTGTGAACGTCACGCGGCGCCCAGTCGGATGTCCAGAGTCCGTCCAGTTTCCTGTCTCCAGCAGCACGGTGTGAAACATTCCGAGTTCCACGACTTCTCCGGACACGCCGTTGATCTCGACCCAGTCCCCCAAACGGATTCCGTTTTTTCTCATCAGCACGAACCAGCCCAGGAATCCGACGATGAAGTCTTTCAGCGCCACCGTAAGGCCCGCGCCTGCCAATCCCAGAAACGTCCCGAGCTGAGTAGGTCGCCCAAAAATTACCAGAAGGATGAAAAGCACGGCGACGATCTGCACGGCAACCCGCGTCACCGTGCGCAGTGTTTCCACTTGACGCCGGTCCATCGACATTTTTCCCAGGAGGCTTTCGATCCATCCGTCGAAAAACAGGCCAATCAAAGCGATCACCAGAATGATGGCGATCCCGCGCAACGCGTAATTCACAACCGTACGCTGCTTGCCGGCGACAATGCTGATCCATTTCCCATATACCTCGGCGAGCTGTGTTTGGTCGTCCACCCGCTTGTCAAAAGTCGCAAGCGCCTTCTGATCTTGCGAACGACTCTTGGTCAATTGCAACATCGCCGCTGATTTTTCTGCGCTGAACTCAGTGGCATCCTTCCTCGCGGGGGAGCTATTCCCCGGTGCCGCAGTCGGGGCTGGATCTTCCGGCAACCTCTTTTTCTGTGCGCTGATCTTCCTGGCCAAGTCGTCATGCTTCGCCGAAAACATCGCCGCAGCAGCTTCCGCGTCGGCCTTCGCGCGCCACAATTGCATCTGTTTCCAGTGCAGCTCCGACCATTGCTGAAACCGGTGGATCAGCCCGCGCTGCTCGTTCGGCGCCGTAACTGTCACGTGCGTGGTGTCCGAAATTTGCGAAGCTGCTTGGTGCTCTTGCGTTAGGGTTTGAATACGCGCCTGCTGGTCGCCTCCTGCTCGGCCCAAATCTTCTTTGCCATCATCCACTTCGTCCTGATCCAGCTCCAGTTGCGCCTTCGCCAGGTTCAGCTCGCCATCCAGTTCATCTTTCTTGCTTCCGCTTGCTTTTGCATCCTCGGCCGTGAGCTGTGCGACTTTCGCCTGGTCGGCTGCAACGGCGTTTTCCGATTTCTGCAGCCGGGCCTGCATCTCCTTGGCCTCGGCGCTCATTGCTGGCGGATGTTGCGCTGCCTCGCGCACCGATGTTGCAAACGCCAGGTCCATTTCCTTGTCCCCAAGGTGCAGGGCGTCTTCGGCGACTTGACGCTCCTCCGCAGAGGTCGGCATTTGCGCAAGCCAACGTGCTGTCCACAAAGTGCTTTGGTCCACCACGGGACCTGCTTGCGATTCGCCATCAGTCGGATTCGAGCTCGCAGAAGTCTTGGACTGCCCTCTGGTTCGAAACAGACCATAGCCAGTCGCGATCAGCAATACGACCACAGCAAGCGTTGCAATCTTTTGTTTAGGTTTCATGGCTTTGGCACAGCGACGCCGACCGATCGGTGCTTCTGGAAAGTGTTCAACTGTCTGGCCATTCTAATATGGTAGTCTGGGAGATTATCGGATCAATTTCATTCGTTGGAAAGCTTGCGGTTTAAATGCCTGATACCAACCGAAATGTTGAATTATTTAGGATGACGAAGACTAGGAATTCGTGGCGCGAGCTGGCTCACCTAACCAGCATCTAACCTTACCTCAGCTTGCCGGTCCAAGGCTGATAGGCCTAAAATCGCCAGTTCTGAATGAGGTCAATCGTGCGTCTATATCTGACATTGTTTCTCTCGCTCTTGATCGCTCCAGCCATTACCTTCGCCCAGTCAAATGCTTCCAAGCCGGAATCCACATCAAGGTTCAATACCGTCGATAAAACGGCTGACCCCTGCGCCGATTTTTATCAGTACTCGTGCGGCAACTGGATGAAGACTGAACAGATTCCGCCGGACCAGGCCTCATGGGGAACGTTCCGGGAACTGATCGAACGCAACCGCGAAGTCCTTAAGGGGATTCTGGATAAAGCGGCAGTTGATGATGCGAAGCGCAGCGCCGTCGAGCAGAAGATTGGTGACTACTACGAATCGTGCATGGACGAGAAGACTGTCGATGCAAAAGGGCTCGAACCGCTCAAGCCGGAGCTCGACCGCATCGCTGCCGTGCAGGATAAGCAAGGGCTGATCGATGCGATTGCGCGCGTGCACATGATAGGGCCGAATCCATTATTTAACTTTTACAGTCAGCCCGATCTGCACAACGCCGATATGGTGATCGCATACATTGACCAAGGCGGTCTCACCCTGCCCGACCGCGATTACTATATTAAAGACGATGCCCACATGACCGAGATCCGCGGGCATCTGGTCGAATACGCTACGCAATTGTTCACGCTCGATGGACAGTCGCCGGAACAGGCTGCGGAGTCGGCAAAGGCGGTGCTGCGCATTGAAACCGCACTGGCGAAGGCTGCGATGGACCGTACCGCTCGCCGCGATCCCAAGACGCGCGACCACAAGATGAGCCGCGACGAAGCTTCGCAACTAGCTTCGAATTTCAATCTGGTGCGCTTCTTCGCTGACGTGAACGCGCCGAATTTCTCAGAGCTGAACGTAAGCAATCCGGAATTTTTCAAGCAGGTGAATCAGCTGCTCGAGTCGGAACCGCTGGACACCTGGAAGACGTACGTAACTTGGCATCTTTTGGATGGCACCGCGCCGTGGCTTTCGAAGCCGTTTGTGGACGCGAATTTCAAAATGGAGCAAGCGCTGAGCGGGCAGTCAGAGAATAAGCCCCGCTGGAAGAGGTGTGTGGCTTCGGTGGATGACGAACTCGGTGAAGCGCTGGGCCAGCGCTATGTAGAGCTGACCTTTGGCGCGGAAGGCAAGCAGCGCATGCTGAAAATGGTCGATGCGTTGGAGAAATCGTTATCGGATGACATTCAGGAGCTCTCGTGGATGTCGGATGAAACCAAGAAGCAGGCGCACGTCAAGCTGAGCGCGATCCGGAACAAAATTGGATATCCCGATGTTTGGCGGGATTACACCTCCGTCAAAATTGTACGTGGGGATTTGCTGGGAGATTTTCTGCGCGCGAATGAATTTGAAGCCAAGCGCGACATTAACAAGATCGGCAAGCCGCTGGACCGCAAGGAATGGGGAATGACTCCACCAACGGTGAACGCGTACTATTCGCCTCCACTGAATGAGATTGTGTTTCCTGCCGGAATCCTACAACCGCCGTTCTTTGACAAGAATGCGGATGACGCGACGAATTTTGGTGGCATAGGCGTGGTGATCGGTCACGAACTTACGCATGGATTTGACGACCAGGGGCGCAAGTATGATCCGCAAGGAAATTTGCGTGATTGGTGGACCGCCGAGGACGGCAAGAAATTCGAAGAGCGCGCAAGTTGTGTTGCCAACGAGTACAGCAGCTTCAACGCAATTGACGATATCAAACTGAATGGCCGGCTGACGCTCGGCGAGAACACTGCCGACAATGGTGGCGCGCGAATTGCGCTGGCGGCGCTGCATCACTATATTGCGGACGACAAGACCGGAAAAGCTGCTCAGAAGATTGACGGCTACACTCCCGAGCAGCGTTTCTACCTAGGCTATGCGCGCATCTGGTGCGAGCTGCGGCGTCCAGAGTACGCTCGCGCGCAGGCGACCACCAATCCGCATTCGCCGGGGAAGTGGCGCGTGGATGGCGTAGTCGAGAACGCGCCTGAGTTTGAGCACGCGTTTGGCTGCAAAGAAGGCCAGCCTATGGTCAGTCAGAATGCGTGCAGGGTTTGGTGACAAACAGTGGTTAGTGGTCAGTGATTAGTGGTCAGTGAGGAGTGGCTTAGGGCGGATTCGTTTTTGCTGCCCAGTAGTCACTAATCACTGACCTATCTTTTTGCTAACATCCTTACTTCCCTGCTCCCACCATGAATCATATTGGCGAAAATGTAGTGCGCATTGAGGCCCGTGCACTGTCGGATCTGGCAGACCGGATCGCCGGGCCGATGGCCGACGCGTTCAATCGCGCAGTCGAGTTGCTCTATTGCTGCCCGGGACGGGTCGTAGTCACCGGAATGGGCAAGAGCGGACTGATTTCGCGCAAGATCGCTGCCACACTCAGTTCGACCGGAACTCCCGCCTTATTTATGCATCCAGTCGAAGCCCAGCACGGCGACTTGGGAATGCTGGCGCACGGCGACCTTGTGATTGCGCTCTCGGCCAGTGGCGAAACCGATGAAATCCTGCAACTGCTGGCGACAATAAAACGTCTGCGGCTTCCGCTGATCGCGATTACGTGCGATGAAATTGCGACAGGCGTCGTGCGCAAGGAATCAGGCCCGCCGCCGTCGAGCATGGGTGCGCAGTCCACGCTGGCTTCGGCGGCCGAAGTATTTCTAAGCTGCGCCATAACCCAGGAAGGCTGCACCATGGGGCTGGCCCCAACTGCTTCAACCACGGCGATGCTTGCGCTCGGCGACGCCCTGGCGGTTGCGGTTGCCGAAAAGAAAGGTTTCAAAGAAGAAGACTTTGCGCGACTGCATCCCGGGGGAAAATTGGGAAAGCGGCTTGCGCGAGTGGAGACGCTCATGCACACCGGTGACGCCGTGCCGCGAGTTGCAAGGCGCACCAAAATGCCGGATGTGATCTACGAAATGTCCCGCAAGAAGCTGGGCGTGACGGCAGTGGTGGAAGGCGAGCGACTGGTGGGCATTGTCAGCGACGGAGACCTGCGACGGCTGCTGGAACGCAAAGGAAAAGACGTGCTCGACATGAGCGCCGAGGAATGCATGACCTGCGATCCGAAAACCATCTCCGGACAGGAATTCGCTGCCACGGCGCTGGCCATAATGGAGGAACGCAAAATTACGTCCCTGGTAGTGGTTGACGGAGATATGAAGCTGGAGGGCGTCGTTCACCTGCACGACCTGTGGGGAACGGAGATGGTGTAAGGTTTGCGCTTGCAAACTGATGGCAGCGGCTCTCTATGACCTGGCAAATCTGGCTGCTTTTCGTGATGACCGAGGCCGTACTCAGCGTCACGCCCGGACCTGCGGTGCTTTATGTTTTGTCACAGGCGATCCGGCGTGGACCGGGAAAATCAGTTTGGGCGAGTTGGGGAATTCTCAGCGCCAACGTGCTTTACTTCACGTTGTCGGCAACCAGCTTGGGCGCGGTGATTGTCGCCTCGTACAAGTTATTTTTTCTGATCAAGTGGTTGGGCGCGGCTTATCTGGTCTATTTGGGCATTCGCAGCTTTTTCGGGAAAGCTTCAGTTCTGTCATTGCCTGAGTCGAACGAGGACTCCCGCGGCGGACCGCGTATTCTTCGCGACGGATTCTTTCTGCAGGCGGCAAACCCGAAAGCACTGCTGTTCTTTACGGCAATTCTGCCGCAGTTCATCGATGCCCGTCATAATGTCGCATTTCAGATTCTGTTGCTGGGGATCAGCTCGGTCCTGGTTGAATTTGTGATTCTATTTGTGTACGGACAACTCGCTGGACGCGCGCTCGCCGCGGCGCGCAATCCGCGATTTGAGAAGGTTTCGAATCGAATCGCGGGATCGCTGTTGATTGGGGCGGGCGTGGGGCTGGCGAGGCTCAGGCGCAGTTAGGCATATCTAATTCAGACCGGAACACTATCAAGCGGCGCGATAAATTGAATGCCAGGGACAAACTTGCCGTGTAAACGGCCGTCGTTTGTAACAAACAGGTCGACGCCTGCACTCGCAGCGCACGAGAGCTGCACCGCATCGGGCGCTTTGATCGACCGATCGGATTTTATGGAAGCGTAATGTCTCGCCGCCCCGAGGTCGAAAGGAATGATCTGGGATGACGCCAAAATCATCCGCTCGTATCTGCGGCAGCGCTCCGTGTCCCCAGCCTGCGTTGGCTTTATCAACACTTCGCCCAGGGTGATGGTGGAAGTGAGCAGTTGGTCACCACGAGTCAGCATCCTAATTCTCAGGTTCTCCACATAAGGCAGGAAGGTGGGATTGTTTTCCAACAGATAGATAAAAAGATTCGTATCCCAAAAGATGCGGCTCATTCCCAACCCTCACGGATGCGACGTACATACTCATCGGCTGGTTCATCCGCCCACAGATCCTTCCCATCCCCACGCAAGGCGAGAAGTGGATCGTTTTTGATCCTGGCCTCGATGCTGTCTGAGTTCCAGTCGCGATACCAATCGAGAAGGGGGCGATACTCCTCCGGCAAATCTTCTTGCTCCGGAACGGTTTTTGATCCCTCCCGCTGAGGATGATAAGAGTCGCCAAGACGAAACAGTCTGCGTCGTCCCGGACCGGTCTCGGTGAGCATTCTGTAACGACCCGAGTTCGGAGCACGATTCGCTACGCAATGCTGAACTACGTGGGCGTACAACCCTGGCCTCAATTTGCCAGTAAGATTCGCCCGCCTTGCGCGCTCCATAATCTCGTCTATGGTGAAATCAAGCTGGCCCGCATTGTCGCGATGTAACAACGCTGCCACGATCCAAACCTCGTCGGCCACTCTGAGTTCCACAGCTGATGCAGTCTTCAACGTAACCTCCTCAATAATCAAATGGCGTGGATTACCAGCTTCGTCCTGGAGCTATGGGAAGAAACACACGCGCCGGGATTACGAGCAAATCCAGCGGAAAGTCCTACCGTCTTCGTGATCGGCGCGACTTCCTGCCTTCGCTTCAGGCTCAGCCCCTTCTGAATGCAGTCATCGCACAAGCAGTCTGGCTTGTGGTCAATCAAGAACACGAATATTTTTTCGGGAATTGTCACGGTTTGCCCATCCAAGTGATTATATATCATGGAATTATGTTTTAATACAATATATTTGTTATTTTGTTTATTGCGTACTACCCATTCATCGCGTAGAATGAGGTGCTTACCAAGCACTCAAGGAAATATGCACCGCTGGTCACAGCTTTTCATTCCCACACTACGCGAGGCGCCGGCGGATGCCGAGGTCGCCAGCCATAAATTTCTCGTCCGCGCAGGGTATGTTCGGCAGCTGGCAGCAGGAATCTATTCGTATCTCTTCCTCGGGCAGCGGTCGTTCAACAAGATTATCGGTATTGTGCGCGAGGAGATGGATCGGATTGGCCAGGAGTTTTATCTGCCGGCGTTGCATCCGCGCGAGTTGTGGGAGGCGAGCGGTCGCTGGTCGATCATGGGAGAAAACCTTTTTCGCTTGAAAGACCGCAAAGGCGCCGAGCTCTGCCTGGCGATGACTCACGAAGAGAACATGACCGAGATAGCCCGCAAGGAACTGCGCAGCTATAAACAGTTGCCGCAAATCTGGTACCAGATCCAGTCGAAATTTCGCGATGAGCCGCGGCCGAAGTCGGGACTCCTGAGGGTACGTCAGTTCCTGATGAAAGATTCGTACTCTTTCGACATCGATGCCGCGGGGCTGGATGTTTCGTATCAGAAGCACCGCGAGACTTATCGTCGTATTTTTGATCGTTGTGGATTGAAATATCTGGTGATCGACGCTCATTCGGGAGCGATGGGCGGATCGCAGTCGGAAGAGTTCATGGTGTACACGCCGGCGGGTGAAGACCAGGTTGTGAGCTGCGCGAACTGCAAGTACGCGGCGAATCTTGAAAAGGCAACGTCAAAACTCGAGCCTGTTGAAGATCTCACGGCGGAAGGCGATGGCAAGCCGCTCGAAGTGCACACGCCGGGTCAGAAGACGATTGAAGATGTTGCACGCTTCCTTGGAGTTTCGCCGAAGAACAAAATTAAAACACTCGCGCTTATGATCGATTCGAAAGACCCGAAATCGGGCAGGAATACTTCGCGAGCGGTTGTTGTTCTCATGCGAGGAGACCATCAACTGAACGAAGCCAAGCTTGCCACTGCCCTCGCCGGGAAAGAAACACGGCCGATGCAGGAAGAAGAAATCCGCCACCTGTTCGGTTCGCCGGCGGGATTCCTTGGGCCGCTCGGAATTAAATGGGCGAAGAACATCGCCGACAGCAATGGCCCTGTTCTCCTGGTAGATAAAGCCCTTGAAGGACGCACAAACCTAATTGCCGGGGCAAATAAACAGGATTACCACGTTAAGAACATAACCCCGGGGCAAAACTTCCAACCTACCACTTACGCCGATCTGCGGGCGGTTGCAAGTGGCGATCCTTGCCCGAATTGTGGCTCTCCACTGCGCATGGATACCGCGGTCGAGATCGGTCATATTTTCAAGCTCGGCTACAAGTACTCCGACTCGATGGGCGCACGAGTGCTGGACAAGAATGGCAAGGAAGTTACGCCGATCATGGGCAGTTACGGGATTGGGATCGAGCGCATTCTTACGGCGGCGGTGGAACAGAGCAATGACGCAAATGGCTTTTGGCTGCCGCGGCAGATCGCCCCTTTTGACATTGTAGTAACACCGACGAACGTCGCCGACGAAAAGCTCAAAACCACAGCCGAGGGCATTGCCAACAGCCTGGAATCAGCCGGATTCGACGTGTTACTAGACGACAGGGACGAAAGGCCAGGGGTCAAGTTCAAAGATGCTGACCTAGTGGGCATACCCTTTCGGGTTAATGTGGGCAAAAAAGTTACCGAAGATAGGGTGGAGGTGGTTCACCGCTCGACTCGCCAATCCCAGGATGTTAGCATCGCCGCAATAGTTGAGTATTTTCAGGAAGTTCTGGGTCGCGCGCATGAATAGTTATATCGCGCTGCGTCCTACGGAGTGGGCCAATGAGCACTATCAAATTGTTCCTGGGATTGTTCCTGATTGCCGCCGCCGTATTCGTCGGCGCGAAAATAATTCCGCCCTATTTCGAAAACTACCAGTTTAAGGACGCCATTAAGAACGAAGCCACCCTTGACACCTACACCAGCAAGAATGAAAACGATATTCGCATTGCGGTTTTTAGGAAGGCACAAGATCTCGATATCCCGATCACGGAAGAACAGATCCATGTTCAGCGCCAGGGGATGCAAGGCAGCGGGATTATCATTATCCGCGCTCCGTACATAGTTCATGTTGACCTGCCGGGATATCCCATGGACCTGCACTTCGAAGCATCCACCGAAAACCGGGGCGTACTCTAGAGGTACGTTCGCCCGCAGCCGTAATCGATTTCAGCCCGAAATCTATTAGAATGGGAACTGCCTTGGCCCAGGCCGGGCTTTGCTCTGGTAACGATTGCTCGCGCCGCCTCATCTCACCAGCTGTGACATGAGTTTCGTCTGACAATTAGGTATAACTGCGCCAACACGTGGCTATAAAGATCAGAATTCCGCGCCGAACCAACCGGTCAGGGCTACCCGGCCGTGACCCTGTGCTGCGTTTCGCCTTGGCTACATTCCTGATGCTGGCGGTAATTTTCGCGGTTGCCTTCTCGTATTTCTACGTCAAATACGAACGCATTATCGCTCACCGATTCGAGGGGTCGGTTTTCGCCAATGCCGCCAAGATATATGCCAGACCGGTTTCGATCGGCGTGGGGGAAAAGGCCGACCTGAAGGAAATTGCGGCGGAATTGCGCCATGCCGGTTATTCAGAAAAGAGCGGGCAGTCCTCGATGGGCGGCTATCGCCTAACAGCTGGCAGTATTCAGATCGAACCCGGCCCAAGTTCCTACCACAGCCCGGAGCCCGCGACCATACGCGTGCACGGCGGAGAAGTAGAGAGCATTACCGGCAACGCAGGAAGCCAGCTGGAAGCCTACGAACTTGAGCCGGAGATGATCACTTCGTTGTTCGGTGACCAGCGCTCCAAGCGCCAAGTGGTCCACTACAACGAAATGCCCAAGGCGTTGGTGGACGCGGTGCTGGCGATAGAAGACCGCCGATTCTTTCAGCATAACGGCGTCAATTTTCTCCGCTTCGGCGAAGCTGCATGGATTGATTTCACGCGCCAGCGCCACGAGCAAGGCGGCTCAACTATCACAATGCAGCTTGCCCGCGGTTTCTTTCTGACGCCGGAAAAAACGATCAAACGCAAGCTCACCGAAATGCTCATCGCCATGGAGCTGGAGCAGCGGTTCAGCAAGCAGCAGATATTCGAGTTTTACGGCAATTGGGTCGACCTTGGTCAACGCGGTTCCTTCCAGATTAGCGGGTTCGCGGAAGCTTCCCAGGCATATTTCAACAAAGACATAAAGGACATTACGCTGCCCGAGGCCGCCTTGCTGGCAGGCATTATTCAGCGTCCGAGTTATCTTTCTCCGTACCGACACCCTGAGCGGGCTCAGGAGCGCCGGAACCTGGTGCTCGACAGCATGGTCGAAACTCATGCGATCACGCGAGAGCAGGCAGATAAGGCCAAAGCAACGCCGCTGAAATTGGCCCCTCCTAATGTAGAAGCCAGCCAGGCGCCATATTTTGTGGATCTCGTGCGGGAAACGCTCATCCCCAAGCTTCCTGAGCGGGAAATGAACGAGCAGGCATATCGGATATATACGAGCCTAGATCCCGAGCTGCAGCGGGCCGCAGCGCAAGCAGTCGAGAGCGGAATCAAGCTGGTGGATGATCAGGTTACCAAGCGCCGGACCAAGCGCGTGAAAATCGGCAAGGGGAAGTACCAAACGCAGGTGGAATCAGGACCACAGGCGCAGGTGGCGCTGATTGCGTTGGATCCTCACACAGGCGAGGTGCTGGCGCTCGTGGGGGGGCGCAATTATGGGCTCAGCCAGCTCAACCATGCGGTCGCAAAGCGGCCGACGGGATCGATTTTCAAACCATTTGTGTATGCCGCAGCGATGAACACAGCTCTCGATGGCAGCAACCCGGTTTACACTCCTGCCTCAATACTTCCCGACCAGCCCAGCACGTTCTCCTATGGCGACCAGATCTACGAGCCGCGCAATTACAAAGAGGAGTACCACGGCGACGTTACCACGCGTTATGCACTGGCAATGTCGCTGAACAATGCCACCGTCAAAATGGCGGAGGAGGTTGGATACGACAAGGTAGTTGATCTGGCCAAAACGGCCGGGATCACATCGGTGAAAGCAACTCCTGCAATGGCGCTTGGGGCCTACGATGCAACCCCGATGGACATGGCCGCGGCCTACACTGTATTCGCAAACAATGGCATACGTCTCTCGCCGGTGCTGGTGAAATCAGTACGCAGTGCCGAAGGCGATCCGGTGATGAATTTGACGCCGGAGAGCCGCCAGGTTCTTGATCCACGAGTCGCCTACGTCATGACCGACATGATGGAAAGCGTCATCAACAATGGATTGGCTTTTTCCGCAGTGCGGGGTCACGGATTCCAACAGCCCGCAGCCGGCAAAACCGGAAGTTCACACGATGGGTGGTTCGCCGGCTACACCAGCAATCTGCTCTGCATTGTGTGGGTAGGCTTTGATGATTACAGCGATCTGCGACTGAGCGGCTCCCAGACCGCGGCACCCATTTGGACGACCTTCATGAAGAAGGCTGCGGAGTTTTCCCGTTATTCCGACATGAAGCCTTTTTCGCAGCCTTCGGGCGTGGTTGACGTGCAGCTCGACAGGATTACCAACTTGCTGGCAACGCCCTCATGCCCGCAGACTTACAGTGCGGCGTTCATCGTGGGCACTGAGCCTACCAGCACTTGCGACCAAGGCAACGGAATTCATGGGATCTTATCCAAAATTCTGGGCTTGGGTAACCCGCAGCCGGAGCCCCCTGCGAACGATCCAAACGACCAGGCGGGGGCACAAAAGAAAAAGGGATTTTTGGGCAAGATTGCTGGTATTTTTAAGGAAGACAAGCAGCCGGATCCTCCGCCCAAGCCGCCGGACGCGACCGCCAACCCTCATTAGGTTGACCCGAGAACCGGAAAAGGGGCGCTCCAGAGGGAACCTGGATGGCATGCCCGGTGTCTCTGAGATAGGGAGTTCCTGCTCAGGAGGCGTCATATGTTTCGTGCGTCCTTCCGCCGAGCGCTGCAACTGGCGCTGTTAGTTTTTCTGACCTCAATCGCGTTCGCGCAAAACTCACCGTCCGATCAAATCCAGATTGCGCCTCCCATGAGACAAGTGCCGCCGCCGTCAAGCAGCGCCACGGCCGCAGAACTGGAGAAACAAGGAGACGATTTGCGGGCCGGCAAGCAGTATCTGGACGCGATCGACTATTACCAGGCCGCGCTTGCGAAGGAACCGGAAAGTTCGGCGATCTCAAATAAGCTCGGCATCGCCGAATTGATGTTGCAGAGGTTTAAAGAAGCAGGCAAGCACTTTGAGCGGGCCATTCGGAAGAATCGAACCTTCGCCGAAGCTTACAACAATCTTGGAGTGATCGATTACGAGCGGCATAAATATGGCCCCTCGATCAAACAGTATAAGAAAGCGCTGGCCATTGCGCCGGATTCGGCTTCGTTCTACTCAAACCTGGGCGCTTCCTATTTCGCGCGCAAAGAATTTGAACATGCGACGGAAGCTTATACGAAAGCTGTGGAGCTCGACCCGGACATTTTCCACCGCACATCGCACATGGGAATCGCAGCGCAGATGGCTTCACCTGAAGACCGGGCACACTACGACTATGTGCTTGCCAAGCTGTACGCAAAAATCGGAGACCGCGACCACTCGCTGGAGTTTCTTCGCAAGTCTATGGAAGAAGGCTATAAGGAAGTGAAAGCCGTCTACACTGATCCGGAATTTGCGGATTTGCGCAAAGATGCACGGTTCGCAGACTTAATGAAGGCCCAGCCAATGGCTATTCCGGAGTAACAATCTGAAAGCTTTTAACCGCGGAGATCGCAGAGGTAAACACAGAGATCGCGGAGAAAAGCCAATTCCGGCGCAATGATCGCTCTTAGTGCAGGGGATTTTCTCTGCGCCCTGTGTTGTTCCTCGGCGATCTCTGCGGTTAAAAGCTCTAGCGGTTAAGCACTTCTACACAGACCTGCTCAGTTGGCTCGCGGTAGAGGTTCTTGCTTCGACTGTTGGCGCTTAACGATCTCTCCATGGCCCTAAAACAGAAATCAGGGCTGAACGCGACTTTTCCACAGTTTTCAGCGAAACTCCCGCCAAGCTTCTGGGTTCACCTCTTGAGTAAGAAAACATGCCCGCCGGCCGCCGACCCGAGCACGCCCCAAGCAGCGCGGCCGGTTAGGGCTTGTTCTTGAAACTGGCGTAGCCTCCTGCGCCGCTGATATCCTTTTCCCTTTCCTCAGGAGGAAGCATGTCTTTCAGCCTTGACGGCCGAGTGGCCGTCGTCTTTGGAGTGGCAAACAAACGCAGCATTGCGTGGTCGATAGCGCAGGGTTTACATCAAGCCGGGGCCAAACTCGCCATTACCTATCAAAACGCACGCTTGGAGCAGGAAGCAAAGGACCTGATTTTGTCCCTTCCCGACGCCGAAGCGTTCATGTGCGACGTTTCCAAGGATGAAGAAATCGAAAGGCTGTTTTCGCAATTAAAGCAACGCTATGGCAAGCTGCACGTTCTTGTGCACAGCGTCGCCTTCGCTCCCGCTGAAGACATGAAAGCCGATTTTTTGAATACCAGCCGCGAGGGCTTTCGAATCGCGCATGATGTCAGTGTTTATTCCTTGATCGCAGTTGCACGCGCGGCCGCGCCGCTGATGGAGGATGGCGGCAGCGTGATCACCATGAGCTACTACGGGGCCGAAAAAGTTGTGCCGCATTACAACGTGATGGGGGTTGCGAAGGCAGCGTTGGAGTGTACGGTGCGATACCTTGCATACGACCTCGGGCCGAAAAAGATTCGAGTGAACGCTATTTCTGCCGCGGCGATCAAAACCCTTGCCGCACGCGGGGTTTCCGGGCTTGGCGAGATGTTGAAATCCCATGCCGAACGGTCGCCGTTGAGGCGCAATGTGGATGTCAACGAGGTTGGGTCGACGGGAGTATTCCTGGCGTCAGACGCAAGTTCGGGAATTACAGGCGAAGTAATCTACGTGGATTGCGGATACAACATTATGGGATTTTGAAATACGATTTCAGATTTGAGATTGAAGATTTCAGATTACAGCGAAAAATGCAGATTTCAGAATGCAGAATTCAGAATAATGCTGATGGTTTTCAATCTGAAATCTACAGTCATCAATCTGCGATCAACAATCGAAAATCTCAGTCTGTAATTGTTAGTCTGATCTTTCGCTGGTTCTCGGAAATTCTCTCCAGCGCGATCTCCGCATCCCGCTCACGCTCGAAGCGAGGAAACTTTTCTCCCCACTCAATCAGAAGCACACTGTTCTCTGTCATTAGATCATCTAGGCCAAGCGTCTCCAGCTCTCGCTGGGTATCAATGCGATATAGATCAATGTGGTAAAGGGCTGCTGACGGGCCACGATATTCGTGGATCAAGGTGAAGGTAGGGCTGGTTACGTCGTCATGAGATGCGGCGTTAAATCCCTCGGCGATGCCCTTTACCAATGTAGTTTTGCCGGCCCCGAGATCGCCTCGCAAGATGACAAGCTTTGGGGGCGCGAGCAGAGACGCAAGCTCCCGTCCGAGCGCGATAGTTTCCTCAGGGGAATTTGTGGTGTAGTCGCGCGCCATGCGGCTGCCGATGAAACATCAGTATAGCCGGACGCGATTTTTACGCCTTTTGCGAATTCCACTGACTTGAGCGCAGGCCAGCAAAGGTCCTATCGCCGACGGACTCCACCATCATGCGAAGGTGCTGGTGGTCGTCGTCTTCGAGAGCGATAAAACGGAACGGCTGAAAAACGCTACCGGGCCCTGACCGCAACGGATTCAGCATTTCGGCCATGCCGTTGACGTCTCCGGAGTGGGTTTGAAAAGCGACTTCGACGAAATCGCCCTCGGAGATCGCGGCCGGCAATTGCAGTAGCCCTCCGGTTGCAGAGATGACCTGCAGCCGGGCTTTGGCACGTTGACCGTCGCTTAACTTAACTGACGCCGGGGTGGTCTGGAGTTTTATACGGATAGCGCGGTGGGTGGCATTAGTCTGGGGATAGTGTGTCATCAAGCATTACTATCGCATCGCCTCAAGGTCGAAGCGAGATTACCGAAGCGCACTGTACACATTCACGCGGATTGCGTTCGCCAATGTCCGATATTTACCCATCTTTCTGCTGCTTGCGCACGAACTCGCCGGAAGGCGTCGGGAAGGGCTGTGATTAGATCGGTGGCGACGAGGGAATGCTCCCCCATGGTCTCCTCTGCGAGGTCACCCGCCAGGCCGTGCAAATAAACCGCGGCCAGAACTGCAAGGAAAGCGCGCTTTGGATTTTGTGCCAACATTCCCGCGACGATACCAGTAAGAATGTCGCCAGTGCCTCCGGTAGCCATGCCGGGATTTCCCGTGGTGTTTATCCACACTTCACCGTCCGGCTTGGCGATGGCTGTCCGGTCACCTTTCAGAACCAAGATCAGCTCATGCTCGCGTGCAAAAGACCGGGCAACATTGATTCGGTCACGCTGAACCGCTGCGGTGCTCAGACCGGTGAGCCGTGCCATCTCGCCGGGATGAGGCGTCAGGACAAGGGTCCGTCCGTGACCCGTTAATTCTTGGGCGCGGTTTTCAAACGCGTTCAGGCCATCGGCATCGAGAATAATGGGCATCTGGGATTTGCCAACTACTGTATGAACAAACTCCGCGGTGCTGGGATGACGCGAAATCCCTGGTCCAATGGCGAGGACGGTTTTGTTCTCGGCGACTCGTTCGAACTCTTCCAGCGCCACTTTCGAAATGCTGCCGATCTCAGTTTCGCTGAGCGGCTCGGTCATCAGCTCAGGATGGTAACCAGCAATAATCCCCAACGTGGATTGCGGCGAGGCCACAGTCACAAGGCCAGTGCCGGTTCGCAAGGCAGAGAATCCCGCCATCACTGCGGCGCCGGTTTTGCCCAATGAACCCCCGGCCACGAGCACGTGTCCATACATGCCCTTATTGGAATTGCGCGGGCGCGGGCCAATCAGCTCGGCAATTTCCTTGGGCGTGATCACCTGCAGGTTCAGAGAAGACTGAATTGCCTCATCCGGCGTACCGATCGGTGCGATTACCACCGGCCCGGAAGTCAAGTTTCGGAAGACGTGGGCGGGACGAGGCGCAGTGAAGGTAACAATTGCATCCGCACGCGCCACGGCGCCAGTTTGATCGCCCATAACATCTGCGTCGGCCCCAGACGGAACATCGACCGCCACAACGGGTGCGGTTGCGGCATTGATTTTTCCGATCGCTTCCGCGTATAGCCCGCTCACCGGTGGTCGAAAGCCGCTACCAAGAACTGCGTCGACCAGGACATCGCAACCAAAAACTTCCCTGAAAGCAGGTTCTCCCCATGCATTGAAGATCGCAAAGGAACTCTCGCCTTTCGGAAGCCTTGCGAAATTCGCGGCAGCGTCTCCGCGCAATTCCGAGGGATCCGCCAACAACAGCAGTCGCACTTCCCTGCCAGCCTGATACAGCTTGCGAGCGGCCACAAAACCGTCACCGCCGTTGTTGCCCTTGCCGCAAATGACTCCGAATGACTTCGCGTTGGGATAGGACGCGAGCGTGAACTCAGCCACCTCCGATCCAGCGTTTTCCATCAGCGTGAGTGATGGCACGCCAAACTGCTCGCTGGTCAGGCGATCGATTTCACGCATCTCGGCGGAAGTGACAATTTTCATGGTGGTTTTCAGCCGTCAGCTTTCAGCTTAAACCGGGCGCCCCGGAAGAGGGAAATTCAACAGCAATGAGAAGGGAGAAAATCAGTCGGTCAAACATGGAGGTCAATCGTAGGTACGGGCGAGGGCGCCCGCACTCCTAACACCAGTTTGTGGAGGGACGGGCGTCCTCGCCCGTCTCATCTGATGACTCTCTTCAGTCTGCCATAGTCGGCGTGCCTTTCGCAGCCGACCCAGCCCGGTTCGATATCTGCACTTTGCTGTGCTTGCGGCCGTAGACGAAGTAGATTACAAGGCCGATCACTAACCAAACTACCAGCCTGAGTTGCGTCCAATACGAGAGGGAAACGATCAGTACCCCGGAAAAGAGAATTGAAAGAATCGGGACCAGGGGCACCATCGGCGTTTTGAACGGGCGGTTTACGTGAGGATGGGTCCTACGCATCACCCAGACTCCAGCACTGACTAACATGAATGCGAGCAGCGTACCTACGCTAGTCATCTCATCCAGCACACTGAGCGGAAGCAGGGTCGCAAGCAGCGCCACAAAAATACCCACGACAATGGAGCTAAGGTAAGGAGTGCGAAAGCGCGGATGGACTTTACTGGCCCACGGCCACAGCAAACCATCGCGCGACATGGAGTAGAACACACGAGACTGGCCGAGCAACATCACGAGCATCACGGTTGCCAGGCCTGCGAGAGCTCCCAGTTCCACTAGGAATGTCGCCCATGGATGCCCCGTAGTGCGAATGCCGATAACCACTGGATCGGGAACGTTGAGCTGGGTATAGGGGACAAGATGTGTCAGCAGGCCGGAGACGATGATATAAAGCACGGTGCATATGATCAACGAGCCGAGAATTCCGAGCGGCATATCCTTCTTCGGGTTCTTCGCTTCCTGTGCCGCCGTCGAGACCGCGTCGAAACCGATATAAGCAAAAAACACGACGCCTGCCCCCCTCAGAATCCCCGACCACCCGAACTCCCCACGCACACCGGTGTTCGGCGGTATGAACGGGTGCCAGTAATTCGGCTTCCATCCATGCGAAGCCAAAAATGCCGTTGCCAGTGCGATGAACATGCAAACCACTGCGACTTTCAGGATTACGATAGCGGTAGTGAAGTTTGCTGATTCCTTGATCCCGATCACAAGAATCGTGGTGATAACCAGGATCACCAGAAAACCGACGTAGTCGTATTTCAAATGAACGGGTAAGCCGAACAGCACAAAATTTGACGTGGGCATGGCGGGCAAGTTCAGACCCAGGTCGTGCATGAATGCCCTCAGGTGACCGCTCCAGCCGACGGCAACCGTGGCCGCGCCGAAAGCATATTCAAGAATCAAGTCCCAGCCGATAATCCAAGCAACCAGTTCGCCGAGAGTCGCGTAGGAGTATGTGTAAGCGCTGCCAGCGATGGGGATCATCGACGCGAATTCGGAATAGCAGAGCCCGGCAAATGCGCACGCTGTCCCCGCTAGAACGAATGAGATCACAATGGCTGGTCCGGCAAATTGCGCAGCCGCCTGTCCGGTAATTACGAATATGCCAGCGCCGATGATTGCGCCGATGCCGAGAGTTACAAGATTGAGCGGCCCTAAAGCGCGTCGAAGACTGTTCTCGCCAGTCTCCTGCGCCTCGCACATTAACTGTTCCAGCGGTTTTTTGGCTAGCAAATTAGCCATTAATCAGGTTCTCCTCAAACAGCGGACACTTCAGGCGCGGTCCGCCGCCAACGCCACGCATAGTAAACCGGAATCCCAAGCAACACAATAATCAGGCCCGGCCAGGTAAATTGCGGCTTGTAAAGCAATAGCACGATGTCAATGAAGATCGCCATTACGATATAGATCGCCGGCAGCACCGGATAACCGAAGGCTCGATATGGACGCTCGGCATTCGGGCGCTTGAACCGCAGAACGAACAGTCCGGCAATCGTCAGAATGTAAAACACCAGCACTGCGAAGACAACGTAGTCCAGTAATTGACCGTAGCTGCCGGAAACACAAAGGATGCAAATCCAGACCATCTGCACCATCAGCGAAACAGCTGGAGTCTTATATCTGGGATGCAGTTTTCCTGCGCCACGAAAGAACAAACCATCCTTCGCCATGGCGTAATAGACGCGGGCTCCGGAGAGAATCAGTCCATTATTACAGCCAAAGCCGGAGACCATAATCGCGGCCGCCATGAGATAACCGCCGATGGCGCCGAACATCTGAGTCAACGCCGCGGTTGCAACGCGATCTTCTGTGGCATGCTGAATCCCGCGCTGCAAAATGGTCGCACCATCCGGTGAGCCATGCAGCGGCAGAACATTCAGATAGATCACGTTGCAGGCGATGTATAAAGCGATCACGACTCCGGTGCCGAGAGCAAGCGAAAGCGGCAGATTACGCTTCGGGTTGATCACTTCCCCGGCAGTGAAGGTCACATTGTTCCAGGCGTCGGCGGAAAAAAGCGAACCCACTTGCGCGACGGCAAGAATGGTTAGCGTACTCACCAAAACCAGTGTGCCACCCGAGCCAACCTGAACGGGATGCAACGCTCGGACTCCATGCCAGAAGTTCGGACCGAAATTCGCGGCCAAGGCGGCGGCGTTGCGTCCGATAAAGAGTCCAACGATCACCAGCCCGAACAATGCCGCGACTTTCGCAAAGGTAAACACGTTCTGGATAAGCGCGCCGGTCTTGACACCGAAGATATTGATAACCGAGAGCGCGATAACCATGAGGATGGCCATCAGGTTCTGTGTGTTAATGCCGACATCCATGTTGCCCAAAGTCACCGAGTGACCGATGTGAATGGGCGGGACCTTCACCAGATGAATGAGCCAATGCGTAGAAGAAATCCAGGGAAAGAAAACTCCGAAAAATTTGCCGAAGGCCACACCCACCGCGGCAATCGTCCCTGTTTGAATTACCAGAAATAGTGTCCAGCCGTAAAGGAATCCCCACAATGGGCCGAGCGCTTCGCGAAGATAAACATATTGTCCACCCGCCTGCGGCATCATGGCGGCAAGTTCGCCGTAACTCAGAGCGGCGACGATGGTGAGGAATCCGGTAATGACCCAGGCGCCGATCAACAATGCCGGCGAGTCAACTTCGCGGGCAATTTCCGCCGAGACCAGAAAAATCCCTGACCCAATCATCGATCCCATTACCAGCATGGTTGAACTGGTGAGGCCGAGACCTTTGACGAATTCGCGATCAGTGGATGAGGTTGCGGGGATGGCGACGGCCGGTTTGGTTTCTACGGTCAGGTGTTTCTCCAAAAACTAGGGGTCAGTTTCTAGCGTCCAGCTGCCTGCGGTCGACCTGTCAAATGTGAAAAGTGGCAGTGACCACTAGACTTTACCCCAGAATGCGCAAAAATTCCTCTGCTGATTTGCCGGGATCACGAACCAGATCGGATATTACCGCAACTGAGTCTGCTCCTGTCGCGATCACCGACTGGCAATTCAACCGCGTAATGCCACCAATCGCGACCAGCGGTTTGCGCGTCAGTTCACGCGCGCGGCGCACTCCGTCGAGGCCAATCACCGGATCTGGTTTAGCTTTGCTGCCAGTTGCGAAGACTGGCCCGATCGCGATGTAATCCGCCGAAGTTCGATCAGCCTCAGCCACCTGCTCAGGATTGTGCGTGGAGACACCCAGCCAGCGATTGGGACCTATGATTTTTCGCGCACTCGCCGGCGAAAGATCATCCTGGCCAAGATGGACGCCGTCGAATTCTGCTGCGAGGCAGGCGTCCGCCCGATCGTTCATGATGAGCTTCACGCGCGAGCCAATCCGAGCTTTCAATTCCCTCGCGTGACCCAACATCGTCCGAGTGTCTGCCGATTTGTTGCGGTACTGAACGATGGTCACTCCCGCCGCGACCAACTCATCCGCCGCTTGAAAAAGCAGTTGCGGCACAGAAAAGCACGAGGCGTCGAGTATTGCGTAGAGCCTGCCAGCTTCGCCTTTCCAGTTCATAGGTGTTTGCGTTGTCTTTGACTATAGACGAACGGCAAGCCAGGAGCGGTGTTCGACAAACTGCTGGTTACATTCAGGGAGCGGCGAAGAAAGCAAGCCCATAAGGATCGGCTTTCTTTTTTGCGGAATCCCGGAATTCTCTTTATTCTTGGTCATCAAAAGGAGACGCACAGCAACATGTCAATTCGAACCGCCGATCCAAAACTTTTTTCTGGGTTCGCACCCCGAACAGTTCTGACGATTGTTGCGTTTTTGTTTTTGTGCGCGGTCGTTCCGACATTTTGCGCCGAAGCTCCGGCGCAAGCTCCTCGACTGGTGTTCATGACCGATTTTGGCGTGCTCGATGACTCGGTCGCAATCTGCAAAGGGGTGATGTACTCGATCGATCCTGAATTGCGCATTGTCGACCTTACGCACCAGGTCACTCCGTATTCGATTCTCGACGGGGCGCGTTATCTTTTTGGCGCGACTCCTTACTATCCGGCGGGGACAGTTTTTGTAGTGGTTGTAGATCCTACCGTCGGCAGCACCCGCAAAGCGGTCATCGTGAAATCGAAGCGCGGACAATACTTCGTACTACCTGATAATGGCTTGATAACGCTGGTGGCGGACCGTGATGGACTCGAGGGCGCAAGAGAAATCACGACTCGTGACTGGATGATTGGATCGGCTCTCTCTTCAACTTTTCATGGCCGAGACATTTTTTCTCCGGTGGGAGCACACGTAGCCCGCGGCGACGATTGGACGCAGGTTGGACCCGAGGTTCGGGTCGAAAAGCTTGTCCGCCTCGATTTGAAGCCGGTTCGGACCGACGATGCTGGAATTTATGGCGAAGTCATAGCTACCGATGGGCCGTTTGGCAACCTGGTGACGAACATCGACGGGGACGAATTTCTGAAGCTCGGCTATCACCATGGAGACAAGGTACACGTTACGATCGGCACGGCAGACCTGACCTTGTCATTCGTGCGCACATTCAGCGACGTTGCATTGAAGGTCCCGCTCCTGTACATCGATTCGCGGGGACGCGTGGGGCTGGCGGTGAATCAGGGAAGTTTTGCTTCCATTTATCGAATCAAGCCGCCAGCGCCGTTTTCCATCGCGCGTCTAAAGCCCTAGACCGCCACGGCACGCGGAAAACGATTTCAGTTCACGTCCGAGAGCACGGCGATCGTGTAACCGCCGCTTGGGTTGTCGAGAGCGACGACTGTGCGGATCTGGCCGGCGCTGAACGAAAGCGCATTGCTGTTAATGAGGATGTTTTTCGAACCGGCGGGCGCGAACTCTACTTGGTAGCTGCCTGCCGCGACCGTGGCGTAGCTGGACGCCAATTGGTAGCCGAGACCAGAAAAAGTTGGATTCACGGTTGAAATATCGGTGCCTGGGGCAACGACGTACACGTCGGTGGTCCCCAAAGCAGTGGACGCGTTTATGGTGCGAATCTGAATATTGCCGGACGAAGGCGTGGTTTTGTTGTCGGCGAAAACAGTCGGGCCAGAGTTAGTCGCCAGGACCGTGTTGTTCCCGGAATTCAGGCTGAGGGTCTGATTAAAAAGGGTGGTGCCATTGGCTTGAATTTGGCCCGTTTGTGAACCGGAACTCACAGAAGCATAGCTCGACGCAGCGCCAAAGGCGACGCCGGTAGCGACGGTGCTGCTACCCACCAGCATGTTGATGCTGGTCTGTCCATCCATTGCATTCAACAATCTGACTTTAGAACTGCTGGATCCACATCCCGTGGCAAAGAATATTGTGCTCAAGGCGAACAGTGAAATGCTAAGGGGTGCCGGTTTCCGCAAACGAATCACGAAGATCTCCTTCAGGTGGGTTTGGGTACTATCTGGCACTGATGCGCGGCGCTGTGATCAAAGTTGCTGAATTTGCGTAAAGAGTGGTCAAGCTTCAGTAAAGCGTTGTAAATGACCTGCGGGATCAGTGGAAGATCGGAGAGTAGTCAGTTCATTGTTCTCATAATTGCGATTGTGTGCGAGTCTTTTGTGTTTGCGTCTCATTCCGCGGCGAGATAGATATAGCGCAATATGAATAGGGCGGTGAGCACCCAGATCAGCACACTAACTTCACGGAATTTTCCTGCCGCAGCCTTCACCACCGTGTAGCAGATCAAACCGAGACTTAGACCGGTGGCAATGCTGAACGTCAGCGGTGTAGCTAGCGTAGTGATGAACGCCGGCAACGCCTCGGTGAATTCGCGCCACTCGATGCGCGCGATGGATTGTGTCATCAGCGCGCCAACGAGTATCAATGCTGGAGCGGTGGCAAAGGCTGGAATCGCGGTAGCCAGCGGCGAACAAAATGTGGCCAGCAGGAACAGCGCCGCAATCAGAATGTTGCCAAGCCCGGTGCGCGCACCCGCGGCTACTCCTGCAGCACTCTCGATATAGCTGGTCACCGTGGATGTGCCTGTGAGAGCGCCGAACATGGTGCCGACCGCATCGGCGACAAGGGCTTTTCCGACACGAGGAATTTTGCCGTCCTTGACGAATCCGCCCTGCTCGCACACTCCCACGAGCGTGCCCACATTGTCGAAAAGATCAACGAAGAGGAATGCGAATGCAATTTCCAGCAAGCCGAGATGGCTGGCGCCACGAAAATCAAGCTGCAAAAAAGTGGCCGAAGGATTAGGCATGGCGAAAATCGCCGACGGCCAATTCGAGATGCCGCGCCAGATCCCGAGTAATGTCGTGGCGAAGACGCCGATCAGGATTGCCGCATGCACCCTCCGCGCCATCAGCACAATCGTGAGCACGAGGCCAATGCACGCGGTTTGCACTTCTCTGTCGGAAAAATTTCCCAAGGCGACAAAGGTAGCGGAATTCGCCACCACCAGCTTTGCGTTGCGAAGGCCGACAAAGGCAATGAACATGCCGATACCCGCGGCGGTTGAATGCTTCAAGCACTCGGGGATTCCGTTCACGATCTGCTCGCGCAATCGGGTAACGGTGAGCACCAGAAAGATAGCTCCCGAGAAGAACACTACGCCCAGCGCCGTCCGCCATGGGACATGCATATTCAGGCAAACGGAATACGTAAAGTAAGCGTTGAGTGACATGCCGGGTGCCAGCGCAATGGGATAGTTGGCATAAAGCCCCATGACAAGCGTGGCTACCGCGGCGGAAACACAAGTGGCAAACACCACTCCGTCGGGAGGCACTCCCGCCTGCGCCAGGATCTGCGGGTTCACCACCACGATGTAGGCCATAGTGACGAACGTAGTCAGGCCGCCGAGCAATTCTTGTTTTACGGTCGTCTGGTTTTCAGCCAGCCGGAAGTAGCGGTGGATGAACGACGTCTGTTGCAGTTGGGCGGTCGCAGTCATTATCTTGAATTCGGTTTCCGACTTCCGATGCAGGCCTGAGACCGAAATAAGGTGATGGGAATGATACAGAAAACGCGCAGGAATTTCCCGCGTGAGATTAAGCACTATGGAAGACGGAATGCCGCGTCCGCTGAGCTAGACGCGCTTACAGTTGGCTCATCTTTGCCAGGAACTCGCTGTTGGCTTGTGCTTTGGCAAGGCGTTCGATGAGAAGTTCCATCGCTTCCACGGGCGAGAGCGGGTTTAGGACTTTGCGCAGCACCCAAATTCGGGCCAAATCGTCCTTCGGGATAAGCAGCTCTTCCTTACGTGTGCCGGAGCGCTGAATATCAATTGCCGGGAAGGTGCGCTTGTCGACTAACTTACGGTCGAGAATGATTTCGCAGTTGCCGGTGCCTTTGAACTCTTCAAAAATCACGTCATCCATGCGGGAGCCGGTGTCGATCAGCGCGGTAGCGATGATGGTCAGGGATCCGCCCTCTTCGATGTTTCGCGCCGAGCCGAAGAACCTCTTCGGGCGTTGGAGCGCGTTTGAATCAACGCCGCCTGATAAGACCTTGCCGGATGGGGGAACGATGGTGTTGTAGGCGCGAGCCAGACGCGTGATGGAATCGAGCAGAATGACCACATCGCGCTTGTGCTCGACCAGGCGCTTCGCCTTCTCGATCACCATTTCGGCTACTTGCACGTGACGCGCAGCTGGCTCGTCGAAAGTTGAAGAAATTACTTCGCCTTTCACCGAGCGCTGCATGTCGGTAACTTCTTCCGGGCGCTCGTCGATCAACAGAACGATCAGCACGACTTCCGGATGGTTGGTAGTAATCGAATTCGCGACATTCTGAAGCAGCATGGTTTTGCCGGCGCGCGGAGGCGAAACAATCAATCCACGCTGGCCTTTGCCTAGCGGGGTGAGCAAATCCATTACCCGGGCGCTGATGTTCTCGCGAACCGTTTCCAGCTTCAGCCGTTCTTGCGGATAGAGCGGGGTCAGATTGTCGAACAGGATCTTATTGCGTGCTTCTTCCGGAGATTCGAAATTGACCGCTTCGATCTTCACCAGCGCGAAATATTTCTCGCCTTCATGCGGAGGCCGTACCTGGCCGCTGATGGTGTCTCCGGTTTTCAGGTCAAACTTGCGAATTTGCGAGGGCGAAACGTAGATGTCGTCCGGACCCGGCAGATAGTTGTAGTCGGGTGAACGCAGGAAGCCATAGCCATCGGGAAGGATTTCGAGCACGCCCTCGGCGAAGATGTGGCCTTCTTTTTCGCTTTGCGCCTGCAAAATCTTGAAAATAAGGTCCTGCTTGCGCATGCCGCTGGCGCCCGGAAGGTCAAGGGTGCGAGCGATCTTAGTTAATTCGGTTATGTTCTTTTCTTTGAGTTCTGCAATGGTCATTAGCTCACCTGCGAGGAGATTGAGATAGGGAGGAGATTTTCAGGGAGATTCAGGTTAACTTAGGCAGGAGGACTAGGCTGCTAACTTAAGCAGCCCGCCGTTGTGCCTCAACAAAATGCTCCGGTTCAGACAAAACCGTCTGCCGCTCAGAGCTTGCAATCCGATCCAGTACCTCGTTCATGGTTTCCTGGATTCGGGTGTTAGGCTTGTGAAACTTACGCGTAGCTTTGGAGGCAAGCTGACAGAGCATATAACGGTTCCGCAAAGTATGTAAAGCGTCGAAAACACGATCAGAGCGCATGTGAAAGTCCTTTCTGTTTAGGAGTTTGCGATAGACCTCAGCTCCGTTTGAAGGGAACCGGGCGAACGCCTACCCACCAGAACTGTAAGATACTGAAAACAGATGAGTTCTACAGGAAAAAGCTCTGGCTACCCTTAATAGATGCTCCGAAGTGGCCGAAAGTTTCTCGGTTACATTTCGACCAGAACCATCCGAGCGGAGGATCGTCAGGAATCTGGCCAAGGCCCTCGGAACGCTTTAACTTACAAGGAGAACGCCAGCGCGTCAAGAGATTTTGTGAGCTGGCTGTTAATAACCCGGCACTCCCGAACGGAAATGGGAACTACCTAATTCGTAATTCAGGCCCAAAATACCCGGTCCAGACTGCGGTACTGGATGGCCTCAGCTATGTGCTTGGGCTCGATTGCCGCGGAACCCTCGAGATCCGCGACCGTTCTGGCCACTTTTAGAATCCGGTCGTGAGCTCGGGCCGTGAGCCCCTGCTGGGACATGGCGCGTTCCAGCAACCGTTCGCAGTCGGCCGACAGTTCGCAAGATGAACGTATGTTCCGCGAGGTCATTTGTGCGTTCGAGTAAATCTTCGTGCGGGTCTCGGAGGTAAACCTGCGCAATTGGATCTCCCGCGCCTTCACCACACGTTCGCGAATGCGATTTGAGCCTTCCGGCTCTGCCGCCGCTCGCATCTCCTTGTAGTTCACGGCGGGGACGTCGATGTGGATATCAATGCGATCCATTAAGGGCCCAGAAATTTTCTGCATATAGCGCTGGATCATCGGCTGAGTACAGTGGCATTCGCGCGACCGATCATTGAAGAAACCGCACGGGCACGGGTTCATGGCCGCAGCCAGCATAAACCGGGCGGGAAAGGTCAGGGACATAGAAGCGCGGGCGATACAGACGGTCCCATCCTCGAGCGGCTGTCGCATGACTTCGAGCACGTTGCGTGGAAATTCAGGGAGCTCGTCAAGAAACAGAACTCCGTTATGCGAAAGCGAGACTTCACCCGGGCGGGGAATGACGCCGCCGCCGATCAGCCCCGCGTCAGAGATTGTGTGGTGCGGGTTTCGAAATGGGCGCAAGCCGACCAATCCGGCACCGTGATCTAGTACGCCGGCTACGCTGTGGATCTTCGTCGTCTCCAGGGCTTCCTCGAACGTAAATGGCGGCAGGATGGTAGGAATGCGTTTGGCCAGCATGGTCTTGCCTGAGCCCGGAGGGCCGATCATCAGAATGTTATGGCCGCCGGCGCAGGCGACTTCGAGGGCGCGCTTTGCAGTCTGCTGGCCGCGAACATCTTTGAAGTCGACTGGGAAATACTGGCGCTCGTTCAGCAGTTCTTCTTGATTGACCACAACTGGCGCGATCCCATTGCCAGTGTTCACAAAATGGATTACATCGAGGAGAGACTTCACCGGGTAAACCGTCACGCCGCTGACCATGGCGGCTTCCTTGGCGTTCAATTCAGGGACCACAATACGTGAAATCTTACGGCCGCGGGCTTCGATGGCGATAGGAAGCGCGCCGCGAACAGCACGGATACCGCCGTCAAGAGAAAGCTCGCCTACAAACAGGCAATCCGAGATTTCTTTCTTGTTCAAGCCGCCATATGCGCCGAGGATGCCGAGCGCCATCGGCAAATCGAAGCCGGAGCCTTCTTTTTTTATGTCGGCGGGAGCGAGATTAATGATGATGTGGGTAGGCGGAATATCGTATCCGCAATTCTTCAGGGCGGCACGCACACGGTCGCGACTCTCGCGCACGGCAGCGTCGGGCAAGCCAACGGTGTGGAAGTGGTCTTCGTCGCACTTGATGCCGGAGACGTCCACCTCCACTTCGATAATGCTGGCGTCAATACCGTAAACGGCGGCGCTCAGAGTTTTATAGAGCATGCGGGCGGGATCCCAGGGGAGGGCAATCCAGCTTCACCGTATCCCATAGGCAGGAATTTTGATTGTGATGGATGTCACATTTCTGGTGTGACGGATGAGCTTGCAGCTGAGGAAAACTTAGGTGGGGACAGCCGCCCTCGGCTGTCTGGCCTATCCGTGATTAGGAAGTCAGGTTCAGCGCGCGCTTGATGGTGCCGCGCTCGGCCTGAATTTTCTGCTGCAGAAGAGTAATCGAATAAATCAGCTGCTCGGGGCGAGGCGGGCAGCCAGGAACGTAAATGTCCACCGGAATAACCTGATTCACGCTCTGGACCAGCGCGTAATTGTTGAAAACGCCGCCAGAGGTGGCGCACGCGCCCATTGAGATCACCCACTTTGGCTCGGGCATCTGCTCCCAAAGTTGCCGGATCACAGGAGCCATTTTATTGGAGACACGGCCTGCGATGATCATCAAATCGGACTGGCGCGGCGACGGCCGAAACACTTCAGCCCCGAAACGGGCAATGTCGAAGCGAGATGCACCCATGGACATCATTTCGATCGCGCAACAAGCAAGGCCGAAGGTCATCGGCCAAATAGAATTTTTGCGCATCCAGTTGACCACGTTGTCGACCGTGGTGAGCACGACGCCTTCCGGCGTGGGATTGCCATAGGTCAACTCTTTGACCACACGCTTGCCATTTTCGATTTCTACGTAGGGGCCGAAGTCGAGTGCATTTGCCATTGAAACTATTTTAAACCACGAGGGACGGGGAGGTATTCAGGGAAAACTTATATGGGCAGAGTTTCAAAGTTTCCGAAAAGTTTCAAAGTTTCACGCTCTGAAACCTTGAAACGTTGAAACTTCAGAAACCTTACGGAACGAGCACGATCTTGCCGAACATCTGGCTCTTTTCCATGTATTCGTGGGCCGCGCGAGCTTCTTTCAGCGGAAACGTACGATCTACTACCGGCTTCAATCGTCCGCTAAAAACGTGCTTCAGAACTTCGTGCAGCTCGCCCATCGTTCCCATGTAGGACCCAAGAACTGACAATTGGCGGGAATACACAAAACGCAGATCAATGCCGACCTGCGGGCCAGTTGTAGCGCCACAGGTCACTAGGGTGCCGCTGGGTTTCAACGAGCGCAGGCTCTCGTCCCAGGTGGCAGGACCGACGTGTTCGAGCACGATATCAACACCGTGCTTGTTTGTGATCTTGCGAACTTCCTCCGAAATCTTCTGCTGATAGTGATTAATGACGTGATCGGCGCCGAGTTCGCGGGCTTTTGCCATTTTGTGGTCATCGCCAGCGGTCGTGATGACTTGGCAATTGAAAAATTTCGCAACCTGGATACCTGCAATGCCGACGCCGGAGTTGGCCCCGAGCACCAGCACGGTTTGGCCGGGACGAATTCCCGCGCGACCGACGAGCATGTGCCAGGCGGTGAGGAAAACTAACGGCACACTGGCTGCTTGCTCGAAGGTGAGTGAATCCGGTATTGGGATAACACTCACAGCAGGCGCGGCAATCAGCTCGCAATTGCCGCCATCGACACCGTTGCCGAGCACCGTGAACGCCGGACACTGATTTTGCTCCCCAGCTACACACTTCGCGCAATGATTGCAGAAATGCATGGGCGCGAGCAGCACGCGCTGGCCGGCTGTAAATCCAGTCACGTACTCGCCAACCTCGACTATTTCGCCGGCCACGTCGCTGCCGAGAATGTGCGGCAGCTTCACCCCAGGCAGGCCTTTGCGGACCCAGATGTCCAGGTGGTTCATGGCGCAGGCTTTTACCCGCACGAGGACCTGATCTTTGCGGAGCTGCGGATCAGGCACGTCTTCGTAGCGGAGCACTTCGGGCCCGCCAAATTCGTGAATGCGGACGGCTTTCATGAGGACTCCTCGCGAAAACTAAACCATCGACTTGGGCCAATTCCCCTTTTGGAAAACGGGAACATATATTGTGACGCATGTCACAGCCAAGGTGGCGGTCAGTCTCCTAAATTGTGGAAGACGGCCCGTGTTTGGAGGGCGTTGCCAGTCGGTACTGGACACGGACCGTCAATCCGGTGAATGGTTATCAACCACTCCGGTTCAACTCCGCCGTCCTCCGTACTCCATTCACTAAGTTTCTATTGACACGGTGGCTTGGAACGGGCCATCATTAAGATGGATTGACGGTCGTGTTCTGAAGTACCTGCTGTTTACGCTAGTAGCCCCGGAGTGATGATCCGGGGCTTTTGCTTTTCTAGTTTGACTTCTCTTGCTCTCAGCCAAATAATTGATCAGTGGACATTTACGAAGAAATCGTACGCTTGCGTCAGGAGGGTCGCCGTGGAGCCATCGCGACCATTGTGAACGTGCGCGGATCGATTCCTTCGTTTGAAACGGCCAAGATGTTAATTCGCGATGATGGTTCGATCTTGGGCACAGTCGGCGGCGGATGCGTGGAGGCGGAAGTCTGGCAAGCCGCTCGCGAAGTGATGAAAAACGAGAAGCCGCGGACGCTGACTTTTAACCTGAATCAGAATCCGAAGTACGACACCGGGCTGGTCTGCGGCGGGACTCTGGATATTTTTATTGAGCCGGTACTGCCCCCAGCTTCGCTTTACATTTTCGGCGCGGGCCATGTGGCGCTAAATCTTTACACGACCGCCAAAAACGCTGGCTTCGATGTAAACGTAATTGACGACCGCGAGAGTTATGCGAATCGCGAGCGCTTTCCAAACGCGAAAGAAGTGATCGCGGAAGACTTTGATGGAGCAATGGCGCGAATCACTCCCAATGAGACTTCCTACATCGTGATCGTGACCCGTGGACATCACGACGACATGCGCGTGCTGCGGTGGGCGGTGCAGACGCAGGCCCGCTACATCGGCATGATCGGATCTAAGCGCAAAACGATCACCATCTTTCGTGAGCTTGTAAAAGAAGGGATTCCTGAGCACCTGTTCGAGCGCGTGCATGCTCCAGTGGGGCTCGACATCGGCGCCATCACGCCAGAAGAAATCGCCGTGGCGATCACTGCCGAATTGATAGCTGTCCGGCGCAGAGTCGAGCGCCCCCTGCCGCATATGAGCTGGTTTCATTCTCGAAAGATGGATGCGAGCGCAAGTAAAACGGAATTAGAAAAAGAAAATTCCTGAAGAGCACCCCCCTCACAATCCTGTTGACCATACAAGCACTTTCTTCGCACCTACAATTCTGTCCTGTCTTCTCTGCTTTAGTATTTTCCTACGCAATTAATTTCTTAATGCGATAAAAAGCGCGGAGGGTCTTTGAACGACTACTTGCTTTCAGTTGTGCTCGGAATTATTGAAGGTCTAACGGAGTTCCTGCCGGTAAGCTCTACGGCACATCTGCGAATCGCCGAATCGCTGTTTCACATTAACCTGGCCGATGGTTATTGGAAGATGTACACCATCGTGATCCAGCTAGGGGCGATTCTGTGCCTGCCAATTTATTTTCGCTCGCGGATTGCAAGGCTCCTGAGCACATTTCCGCACGGAGAGACGGGCGACCGTAAGGCGCTGACGCATCCGCTTGGGCTGACGCTCGCGGCTTTTGTGGTCACTGCGATTCCAGCGTTTTTGCTGACCAAAGTGATCGGCAAGCATCTGGAGAGTTTGTACATTATGGGCACTTCCCTGCTCGTAGGTGGCGTCGTGATGTGGATCGTTGACGCGGTCAACGCTCGTTGGGAAGCTCTCGGACCAAATGCTCCCGGTAGCCGCATCCGTACCTGGAGCATGGAGGCCATGAGTCTAGGCCAGGCAGTATGGATCGGTGCGTGTCAGATTCTTTCTGCGGTATTTCCTGGGACTTCGCGATCGATGTCAACGATTGCGGCAGGACAGATCGCGGGAATGTCCCGCGCCTCAGCACTAGAGTTCTCATTCTTTCTTTCGATTCCAACCATGATCGTGGCTACCTGCTACGACCTGCTAAAGTCGCTTCGCGGGAAGGGAGCGAATCCTATCGGCGTCTCGCAGATTGATGTGCACGGCTGGTTGATACTGGCAATCGGATTCGTGGTTTCTTTTATTGTGGCTTATGCTGCGGTCGCATGGTTCATGGCATGGGTACGAAAGCGCGGATTCGCGCCATTCGCGGTGTACCGGATCATCATTGGCGCACTGGTGCTGGCGTATGCGAGGAAGCTGGCCGGCTAGTGTCATTGCTAACGCAGGCGAGCAAGCATAGTCTAAACAGTGCTCAGCAGGGTTGCTGGGCGTAATTGATATCGTCCCTCAAGAGGAGAATTCATGCGCAAGATTGCAGCATTTGCAGCTCTGATCGTGATCGCGTTTTCTACGGTTTCATTTGCCCAACAGGACAAGAGCAAGCGCGCGAGTCCGCCGGCGCAGGCACAATGCAAACTTTCTGACGGAAAGACTATCACCGTCGATTACTCGAGCCCGCGAGCAAAGGGCCGCAAGATTTTTGGCGAACTGGTTCCCTATGGTCAGGTCTGGCGAACCGGCGCGAATGAGGCAACGACGTTTGTGACAACAGCCGCGTTATCGGCTGACGGCAAAGACCTTCCCGCGGGCAACTACACCATCTTCACCCTTCCTGAACAGAATAAGTGGACCCTCATCGTCAGCAAACATACCGGTCAGTGGGGTATTCCTTACAAGTATGAATCTGAAGAAATAGCGCGGATTCCGATGTCGGTTTCGAAGACGCCGAGCCCGGTCGAGAATTTCACCATCAGCTTCGACCAGGGCGGCAGTACCTGCACCATGAAACTGGGCTGGGAAGAGACACAGGCATCTGTCCAGTTCTCTGAGAAGAAATAATCACAGCTCTGGACGTTCGCAACAGGACTAGAATTCTCCTGGATCCATCGGGAGGTATCCCATGCCCGTGTACGATTACGTCTGTAGCGACTGCCATAAAACGTTTGAACAGACCCTCACCCTGCGGCAACACGACGGACAGATAAAGTGTCCGCACTGCGGCGGAAAGAAGGTGCAGCAAGAAGCCGCGGCGTTCTATGCGGTGACTTCGAAGAAAAGCGCCTGAGTCGGTTTTAGGATTTAGGCTTCTGGCTCTCGGCCTGCGGTTTCCAGCGGAGTACGGGGTTCCGGGCAGCCGCCGTTTCGTCCAATCGCGCGACACGAGTTGAGTGTGGCGCGGTGCGCACAATTTCTGCGTCTTCGTCAACTTCGTCTGCGATAGATTTCATCGCCTCAATGAAGAGATCCAACTCTTCCATCGATTCGCTCTCGGTTGGCTCGATCATCATTGCGCCGGGAACAATCAACGGAAACGCCGTGGTGTAGGGGTGGAAGCCGTAATCAATGAGGCGCTTCGCAACGTCCATAGTTCGCACACCTTTTTTGGCCTGTAGCTTGTCACTGAAAACGACCTCGTGCATGCTTGGACTCTTGTAGGGAAGGTCGTAAGTCCCTTCAAGTCCCTTGCGAATGTAATTCGCATTCAGCACCGCGTCTTCGGTTGTTTGGCGAAGCCCGTCCGGCCCATTCGCGAGAATGTAGGCGAGGGCGCGCACGAACATTCCAAAATTTCCGTAGAAGGAACGGACGCGGCCGATCGACTGCGGACGGTCATAGTCGAAGCCCAAGGTACCGTCCGGTTTTGATTTCAATACTGGCTTGGGAAGAAACGGCTCCAGAAATTTCTTAATCGCGACCGGGCCTGAGCCGGGACCGCCGCCGCCGTGCGGAGTCGAAAATGTCTTGTGCAGATTCAGGTGCATCAGATCTACGCCGAAATCTCCGGGACGAACTTTGCCAACAAGCGCATTCATATTGGCGCCGTCCATATAGAGCAGGCCACCCTTCGCGTGAAGAATGTCGGCGATCTTATGAATCTCCTGCTCGAAGACGCCCAGCGTGTTGGGATTGGTGAGCATCAGAGCGGCTACGTCTTCATTCATCTGCGCTTCGAGAATGCCGGTATCTACTATTCCGCTGGAGTTCGACTTCAGGTTCTCGATGGCATATCCGACCATGGCCGCGGTCGCAGGGTTAGTGCCGTGGGCCGAATCAGGTATCAGAACTTTCTTACGCGGTTTGCCTTTTGAGTCGTGGAAGGCGCGGACCATCAGCAACCCTGTCAATTCGCCGTGAGCGCCAGCCGCGGGTTGCAGCGTGATGGCGTCCATGCCTGTGATTTCGGTCAGGCAATCGCTGAGAGTCTTGATGATGCGCAGCGCGCCTTGAGAAATCTTTTCCGGCTGATAAGGATGGCCGTTGGCGATGCCTTCGAGCCGCGAGACCACCTCGTTCACCCGCGGGTTGTACTTCATAGTGCAGGAGCCGAGGGGATACATTCCGAGATCAATCGCGTAATTCCAGGTGGACATACGCGTAAAGTGCCGGATGATTTCGATCTCGCTCACCTCCGGCATGTTGCCGAGAGTTTTTCGCTCTGACGACCCAAGAAGCTTCGACGCATCCACTTCGGGGACGTCGAGTGGAGGAAGCTTCCAGGCAGCCTTACCGGGCGACGATTTTTCGAAGATCAAGCCTTCGTTCTGGTTGACGTGGCGAGTGGCTTTGCGGGTCATGTGCTTCGACATTACTTTGCCACCTCTTCCACACTGGTTTCATCGGCCGCACTATCCTCGGAACCCTCGCTCTCGGCGACCACCCCGACGGCGGTGTCGATCGTGCTGCGCGTTGTCAGCTCGGTACAGCACCAGAGAGATGCATTGCCGAGTTCGGGATAAAACTTCTTGAGCGGAAATCCTCCGACAATCTTGTGGCCAAGCAGCCGCGAATTGATCGCGTGTGGATCTTCGGCGGTGCGCACGACAAACTCGTTGAACCGCGGAACAGAACCGAATAACACGCTCGCGTGCTTGCCGAACTGCTGCGCAGCGTATACGGTCTTTGCGAGATTCTGACGGGCAAGCTCCTTCAGGCCAACTTTGCCGTAGATGGTCATGAAAATATTCGCCATCAGTGCTACGAGGGCTTGGTTTGTACAAATATTGGAGGTCGCCTTCTCGCGCCGAATGTGCTGCTCGCGAGTTGCCAGCGTGAGCACAAAACCGCGTTTGCCGCTGCGGTCGGTAGTTTGGCCGACTAGACGCCCGGGCATCCGTCGCACGTAAGCTTCGCGCGTGGCAATGACCCCGCAATAGGGGCCCCCGAAAGTCAGCGGCACGCCGAAGGATTGGGCTTCCATTGCGATGATGTCTGCTGAACGCGGCGGTTCGACAATTCCGAGCGACACAGCTTCGGCGATGGAGACCACGAGCATAGCGCCTTTGCGGTGAGCAATTTCGGCGAGAGCCTCGATATCTTCAATGGTCCCGAAAAAATTCGGTGACTGAATTAGGAGGCAAGCAGTATCGGCAGTAACGGCTTTCTCCACCGCGTTCGTATCCAGCCGGCCATTCTCGGCGAATGGAACGGTCGCGAGCGGCATTCCCTGATGAAATGCATACGTGGCGAGCACTTCGCAGTACTCGGGATGAACGCTGCGCGCCATGACAACCGACCGCCGTCCGGTGAGACGGACGGCCATCATCACGGCTTCGGCGGCAGCGGTAGAGCCGTCGTACATGGAAGCGTTGGCGACCTCCATGCCGGTCAACTCGCAAATCATGGTTTGAAATTCGAAGATGGATTGCAGCGTTCCCTGCGAAATTTCCGCTTGATACGGCGTGTAAGCGGTCAGAAATTCGCCGCGCGAAATCAGCGAGTCGATGATGACTGGACGATAGTGGGAGTAGGCTCCCGCACCGAGGAACGTGGCGTGACCATCGCCGTTTTCCCGCGAGCATTCGCGGAACCAGTCTACAATCTCGGACTCTGCCATTTGCCGCGGCACTTTGAGATCGCGATTCAGGCGGTATTCGGCCGGAATCGACTTGAACAGATCATCGATCGATTGGGCGCCCATGCTCTTGAGCATAGCTTCACGGTCAGCGGGAGATTTAGGAAGATAACGCATAAGTCAGCTATTAGCTTTTAGCCATCAGCTTGCCGCATGGTTCGCAGCGTCCTCGCCAAAGGCTAAGGGCTAAGAGCGCTAATGTCCGCCCTCCTCGGCGACGAATTTTTCGTAGTCGGCTGCGGTAAGCAGCGAGTTCAGATCACCTGGATTTTTCAGCGCGATTTTGATCATCCAGGCGCTGTGCGCGTCTTTATTGATTTTTTCGGGCGCGGTTGCGAGTTCCCCGTTGACCTCGGTTACGGTTCCGGATGCAGGAGCATACAAATCCGAGACCGCCTTTACGGATTCGACGCTGCCGAATGTTTTCCCCGCAGCGAGCTCCGCGCCGACCTTTGGCAGATCGACAAAGACGATGTCGCCCAGCGAGTCCTGAGCGTAGCTGGTGATTCCGATTGTCGCAGTTTTGCCGTCGGCTTTGAGCCACTCGTGTTCCTTGGTGTACTTGTAGTCGGCGGGAAAAGGCATTTAGCTCCTAGTTGTGCCGTCCCTAAAGGGACTCGATCTTTATCTTCTGCTCCCCGGCACTACCGTGCCGGGCTTTCCCATACCGCCCCTGTTGGGGCTGGTGCGTAGTCGCTTAAAGCACTCGATAAAACTCAACTCAGCAAATCTTGACGACCCTGGACTTACTCTGTGTAACTCTGTGTCCTCTGTGGTTAAAGGCTTTAAAAACCTAACCACAGAGGACACAGAGTTACACAGAGCAAAATCATCAATTCTTCTTCGGCTTCTTGTAAAACGGCGTAGGCACAACTTTCGCCTTCACGCCCTGTCCTCGAATCTCGACCAACAATTCGCCCCCGAGCGCTGAAACCTCCGGAGGCACATACGCAAGCGCAATATTTTTTTTCAGGAACGGAGCGTAGGAACCGCTGGTCACGTATCCGATTTCTTGGCCCTGTGTATTCAAGATGCGGTAACCGTCCCGGGCGATTCCGCGGTCGATCATCTCTAAGCCGATCAAGGTCCGTGTAAGCGGTTTTGCCCGAGCTTTTTCCAGGGCCTCGCGACCGATGAACTCGGGCTTCTCCATTTTGCAGAAACGATCGAGTCCGGCCTCCCACACATTGATGGTATCGGAAATTTCGTGTCCGTACAGCGGCAGCTTCCCCTCGAGGCGGAGCGTGTTGCGTGCCCCCAATCCGCAGGGGACGGCGCCGAATTCTTTTCCGGCGGCGAGCACCTCATTCCATACGCGCGCGCTGGTTTGCTCGTCGGTAGGAATGTAAATTTCGAATCCGTCCTCACCGGTATATCCGGTGCGGGCAATCAGGATGTTTTCCAATCCGCAAACAGCGCCGCGAGTGACCCAATAAAATTTCACAGTGCGCAGGTCGGCGTTAGTTAGTTTGCTCAGCAGGTCCGCACCCTTCGGCCCCTGAATGGCAATTTGGGTGTAGTCGTCGGATAAATTTTCTACCTTGCAGCTGAACTGGCGGGTGTTGTCGCGGACCCAGTTAAAGTCTTTCTCGCGCGTCCCTGCATTGATGACCAGCAGATATTCTTCTTCGCCGAGCCGGTGCACGATGACGTCATCGACGAAGGTTCCTTGCGGATAAAGCAGAGCCGAATACTGCGCCTGTCCGATAGCAAGCCGTGAGGCGTCATTCATGGAAATATGCTGCACGGCGGCAAGCGCCTCAGGACCGGCGAGGCGAATGTCGCCCATGTGGCTTACGTCGAAAATCCCGACGCCCGTGCGAACTGCCAGGTGCTCGGCAATGATGCCGCCGGATGAGGGGTATTCAACAGGCATGTCCCAGCCGTTGAAGTCCACCATCTTCGCGCCCAGTTTGCGGTGGACGGCGTTAAGTGCGGTTTTGCGAACGGCAGGTGTGGTTTCGACGGTGGACAAAAAGACCCCAGTCACCGGCGGTAGCTGGGCCGCTGGTGGAAACTTATGAGGCTAACACGTGGATCGGTCTAGCATCAACGTCGACCTCGCTCCATCACTAAAAGCCTTTAACCACAGAGAGCGCAGAGAAACACAGAGGAACAACACAGAGGAGATACGCCAAACAACTCACTTGTATCATTACGTCTATGCCTTCCTCCCGCTCTTCTAAGAAAGCTCGCGTGCTGTCGTCGCGCGTATCGTATCGCGGCCCGGTGTTTTGGGTCACTACAGACGACGTCCTTGAACCGACCGGCGTGCGCGCCCGCCGCGATGTGGTGCGCCACTCAGGATCAGTAGTGATACTGGCCGTGGACGAGGGTTCCGGCAGCCCGCGTGTGCTGCTCGAAAAGCAATACCGGCATGCCGCCGGACGGTTCCTTCTGGAGCTGCCGGCTGGGCGGATCGATGAAGGCCAAAACGCATTGAAGGCGGCCAAGCGCGAGTTGCTGGAGGAAACCGGCTACTCAGCCCGGAGCTGGAAGCGCATTCTGCACTTCTGGGCCAGCCCTGGATTTGTGGCCGAAGCCATGTCGCTCTATTTGGCCCGGGGACTGCGGCCGGGAGCAGCTCAGCCCGAGGACGATGAAGTTATCGAATTAAAGCTCGTTCCCCTAGAAAAAGCCGTGTCCATGATCTTCAAAGGAACCATCCAAGACGCGAAAACGATTGCCGGCGTGCTCTGGTTGGATTGTGAGACAAGGAAGTCCCGCAAGAAGGCTCTTCCGTAAGGAGATACGAGCTCTGCTTGCTTTACATTTCTTGACACTACTCTTCGCCGGACGCAAAATGGCAACCAAATAGGACAGTGGGGGCTCGGACCCGCTGTCCAGAGGAGAGTACGTGGATCGCTTGAAAGGTACGGTTAAGTGGTTCAATAACGCCAAAGGATACGGGTTCATCGGACGCGAAGGCGGGCCCGACGTTTTCGTCCACTACAGTGCTATCACCAGTGATGGGTACAAGAGCCTGCAGGAGGGCGATGCTGTCGAGTTCGAAATTGTGCAAGGTCAAAAAGGACCGCAAGCCGCGAACGTGAGCAAGGGTTCCTAGAAGTTTTCCGGCAAATTCTGGCAGTCGCCGGCGCATTGTAAAGATTGCCCCAGCTCTGCAGCAGACGCAGCGGCCATCGCCTAGCCCCTCGTCCGGCCACGCGGCGGTGTCAGATTCCAGCAGTTCTCTCTGGCGTTACTTCGTTGCAGTAAATCTATTCTGAGCGCGATAATTTCGACATGACCGGACGACCCGAAACTTCCGAAGCCGCGCCTTATTACTTCACCTACATCAATCAGGTCGATGGTGATAATCCGAGCCGTGTCATCGAAGGGCAGCTCGACCAGGCTTTGTCAATTTTTTCCACGATCCCGGAACAGAAATCGCTGTATCGTTACGCGCCGGACAAGTGGAGCATTCGGCAATTGCTGAACCACGTCACCGATACGGAGCGAGCTTTTGCTTTTCGGGCGCTCTGGTTTGCGCGCGGGTTCACGGAACCGTTGCCTAGCTATGACCAGAACGTCGCGGCTGCTGGGGCGGCAGCCGATGGAGTCCTTTGGGCGGCGCACGTCGAGGAATTTCAACAAGTACGTCTTGCGACGGTTGCGCTTTTCAGGAATATGCCGCCTGAGGGCTGGTTGCGAAGCGGAATTGCCAGCGACAATCGCTTCACGGTGCGCGCGATGGCTTTCATTATTGCGGGACATTTTACGCACCATTTGAAGTTGCTGCGCGAGAGATATTTGTGAACTGGCTTGGACAGCGGAGCCGGCTGTCCCCACACGTTTTCCTTGAAGAACGGGGCAGCGGCGATCCCCACATTTCAGGGTTCAGGCGATCTTGCGCTCCTCTTCCGTGTACCCGCTGGCCTGGTCTAATTTCTCAACTGTTACGGTATCGAGACCCAGGCGTGTTGCCCCCAACAATTCGTCCAACTGCTTAATGCTGGTTGCACTGGCGATGGGAGCGGTTATGACAGGCTTGGCAAGCAGCCAGGCCAGAGAAACCTGAGCAGGAGTGGCATTGTACTGTTTGGCGACTTCGTCGAGTGCCGCTAAAATCCGTAGTCCGCGCGAGTTCATATATTTTTTCACCCCGGAGCCACGGCTGCGGTTGGCGAGATCTTTCTCCGAACGATATTTTCCGGTCAGAAACCCGGAAGCCAGCGAATAATACGGGATCACGCCGAGATTGCTCTGGCGGCAAACCGACTCCAGTTCACTCTCGAATTGAGCGCGATCAAAGAGGTTGTAAAGCGGCTGCAAGCTCTCATAACGCGGAAGGCGTTTTTGCCCGCTGATATCGAGGGCGGCACGAAGAGTCTCCGCCTTGAAGTTTGAAGCTCCGATTGCACGCACTTTACCCGCCTTCATCAGTTCCGCATACGCTGCGAGGGTCTCCTCAAGCGGAGTTTCCGGATCTTCAGTATGCGATTGGTAAAGATCAATGTAGTCGGTTTGCAAGCGCGCCAAGGATTCATCGGCTGAGCGCAAAATGTGGTTTCGGGAAAGTCCTCTTCGGCCATCGCCCATATCGATGCCAGATTTGGTTGCTATAAGCACACGGTCGCGTTTGCCACTCTGCTTCAGCCATTTGCCGATAATCGTCTCCGATTCACCGCCGCGATTTCCTGGTATCCAATTCGAATAGACGTCGGCAGTGTCGATCATGTTGAAACCGGAGTCAAGGAAATGGTCGAGCAACGCTGAAGCACTGGCTTCATTCACTGTCCAGCCAAAAACGTTGCCGCCAAATACCAGTGGGGCAACTTCCAACCCTGAGTTGCCCAGCTTGCGCTTCTCAACTTGCTTTTGTGCCATCATGCCTTCCTCGCGGTCGCGGGAATATATATCCCTTGCTTAGGTGCACAGACCTCGATCCTGGATACTAAAAAATTGCGGAGATGCGACTTCTGAACAATTGCGCATAGATTGGCCTTGTATAACAAAATTGATACCAGTGCGGATAATAAGGGAATGGCTCACCACTTCACGTGGTAGCTTGGCTTGCATGAGCGGCCCCAGGCCACCCCCAGCGTTAAACTTAACAAGCTTCAGTTCCCTGCGAAGCTGCCTACCATTCCCGGGCCTTACTGTGCTGATAATGAAGTCGACAGAGATTGAAGATTGATGAGCACTCCAGTCGCAAATCGCCCGCTCCCAGCCGATCGGCACGGAGATGCAAGCAAAAGGCACGCTGGCCGGGTTTCAGCTTACCTATGCTACGCGCTGCTTACGCTGGTGATTGTGCTCTTTGCCGCCATACGTTACCGCCTCCGGGAGATGCCGCTGGAACGCGACGAAGGCGAGTATGCATATGCTGGGCAATTGATCTTGCACGGTGTTCCACCCTACCAGTTGGCCTACAACATGAAATTGCCGGGTACGTATCTTGCGTATGCGGTGATTGTGGGGGTATTCGGCCAAAAACCCTCGGGAGTTCACGTTGGCTTGCTGGTGATGAACGCGATCACAACCTTGCTGATGTTTCTTCTTGCAAGGAGATTTTTTGGGCGTTTACCTTCGGTCGTTGCGTCCGTAACTTATGCGTTGCTTTCCACGAGCCCGGCGGTCCTCGGCCTGGAAGGCCATGCCACTCACTTCGTCATATTCTTCGCAATTTCTGGTTTGTTGCTGCTGCTGAATGGCATGGGGAAAGAAAAGCCATGGCTATTATTCGGCGCGGGTTGTTTGCTTGGAGTGGCATTCATTATGAAGCAGCCTGGAATTTTCTTTCCGATCTTCGGCGCTGTGTACCTTTTTGCACATGAACGGAAACGTCCGGCGGGCCTACGAACTTTGTTGTCGCGTACCGGAGTTTACTCGCTCGGGGCGGTTCTTCCTTTTGCAATCACCTGTTTAGTTCTTTACTGTGCTGGTGTATTTAACAGGTTCTGGTTCTGGACTTTTTCTTATGCCCGCACATACGCGGCGAGCGTCGATTTCCCTCAAGGCTTGGGATATTTGATCTCGACTGCGGCCCTAGTAGTCGGTGCCGCCCCTCTCGTCTGGACTATTGCGCTGTTGGGGATCATTGCCTGCTTGTGGAACTCGACCACGGAACAAAGCGGTAGATGGTGCCTGGCATTCTTATTATTTTCTTTCCTGGCAGTCTGTCCGGGACTATACTTCCGGCCTCACTATTTCATCCTTCTGCTTCCTGCTGTGTCACTGCTAGTAGCGGCCGCCGTCAGCTCTGCTACTTGGGTACTGGGCAAGCTAAGTTCCGGGAAGCTGTTTGCAGTTCTTCCCGGCGCGCTGTTTGTGTTCGCGTTCGCGGCATCGCTCTTGCCCCAGAAAGAATTGCTGTTCGTCATGGATCCGGTCAGCGCCTGCAGATACATTTATCCAAGAGATCCGTTCGTCGAACTGCTAGACGTGGCAAAGTACATCCAGATTTACACAGCCAAAGGCGAACGCTTCGCGGTGCTCGGATCAGAGCCGCAAACCTATTTTTATGCGAAACGCAGGTCGGTGACCGGGTACGTGTACACGTATCCTCTAACCGAAGACCAACCTTACGCGGCGGCCATGCAACGGGAATTGATCTCTGACATCGAGACGACGCGGCCTAAGTTCATTGTTTGGGTGGACGATTGGGACGTGTCGCCAGGCCCCACACCTCTCATTCTTACGTGGGCTGGAAAATACCTGGTCGCAAATTACGAAGTCGTTAAAGTGATGCGCCTGCCTAACTCAGCAGCGTCTGACTCACCGATCGTTCACGTGTTCCGGCGCAAGAGAGTGCCGCTGCATTTCTGAGTACAAATTAACAATTCCTTTCCAGCTTATCTGGTTTTGACTAGCTATAATGAGTTGGTTCTTAGGCCTGTGTTCGGCTAACCTGCTCTCCAGGTTCAGTATCCAAAAACCAGAGCGCGCTCCATGAAATCTCTTCGCATTTCGGCCTTTTGCGCGCTGGGAATCGTATTGCTCCTGTCCAGCGGAATCCCTGCCGCAGACGGGCAACTGCACTTGGCTCGTCCGCGAAAACAGGAGATCGAAGTTCGCTTGATTGCGCTCGCGGTCGAATATCCGCGATCTTCTTTTTTCGCCAACGATGAGGTATTCGTGGCCGAGCAGGAGTTAAGCAAAGAAGAGTCGCGGTTTATCAAACTGGTATATGACTTTCTTCCCTACCAGTCTCCGTTGTCTGATTCGGGCCTTGACTACTCATTGGTGCACAAGGTCATTGCGCTGCGCGACACCACCTGCGATGAGAGCTTGTGGGAAATGCGGTCGTTAATGAAACAGCAGCGGCGATCTGAGCAGCCGAACTCGAGTTGGAAGTATGCGGCGGAAAGTCCTATCGCAGACTTGGACCGGAGGCAGGCCCGATTGCGCTGTTACCGCACTACATCCGATGATTACGAGCGCACCGTGCATCAACCCACCAACGAAATTCCTTACTAGTGCACGAGTTTAGTCACTTCGTTTGTTCGTGTTAGACTGGAATCAAATCTCCTTCTAAAGGGAAAATTATGAAGTTTGGCGTCCTCATTTTTCCTGGCTCGAATTGCGACCACGACGCTTACTGGGCGATTGAGCAAGTGCTTAAACAGCCAGTGACGTTTCTATGGCACGAGTCGCATGAACTCGAAAACTGCGACGCGATCATCGTGCCCGGCGGGTTCGCGTACGGCGACTACCTGCGCACGGGCGCGATTGCGAAGTTCTCTCCGGTGATGCAATCTGTGCGCAAGTTTGCGGACAAAGGCGGGCTGGTGCTCGGGATCTGCAACGGGTTTCAAATCCTTTGCGAATCGGGATTGTTGCCCGGCGCGCTGATGAGGAACGCGGGGCTGAAATACGTATGCAAGCCCGTGCACGTGCAGGTGGAAAATGCGGACACTCCATTCACCAACGCCAATCGCACGGGCGACGTTCTCCGCATCCCGATTGGTCACATGGAAGGCAATTACTTCTGCGACGAGACTACGCTCCAAGAACTTCGACGAGATGGTCGAGTAGTGTTTCGTTATTCCAGCCCGTCAGGCGAGATTACGCAGGAAGCGAATCCCAATGGATCGCTGGACAACATAGCTGGAATTTGCAGTCCGGGGCGCAATGTGTTGGGGATGATGCCGCATCCGGAGCGGGCGAGTGAACCATCGCTGGGATGCACCGATGGCGTGAAGATTTTTGAGTCCATGGTTCGGGCTGGAGTCAGTGCTGGCGCGTTGGCGGCGAAATAGACGACTTCACTTCTCTTTCAAAGAGGCAAATGCTGGTTAGGCTTGGGGCGGCGCCCGGCTATAAGATTTGAACCGGCATCTCTGGATTCGAAGGCTGCATCTATCCTGAAAGTCGCTGCGTCGAGCAGCGTAACGGTACCTCCAGTCGAACTGCTATATTACTTGTTCCAAAAAACTTGAGGAGACTTGAACCGAAGCTGATGGCGACCCGCCGGATGTTCTCTATCCAGAAGATTGCAGTCTCCAGTAAACTTTCAATCTGGAAATTTTTTTTAATCTGCTCTCTGGCGTTTCTTGCGTTTTGTTCGGTCGCGAGCGCACAGACTAAGTCGCTGTTGCCCGGCGTTGAAGTCTTCGGAGGTTATTCCCATCTGAGCTTTTCAAGCAAGGGACTCGGATTCGCCAACTGGACCGAGATGAACGGATGGAACGTCGCTATAACTCTGCCGCATATTTATAAGGACTTTGGGATTACGGCCGATGCAAGCGGGGGCTACGCACCCGCAGTCGAACAGTTCGTTTACATGATCGGCCCGCAGTACAAATGGGAGTTCAGCCGATTCCGGTTTGTTGCACACGGCCTTTATGGAAGGGCTCAGACGCGGCTGCTCCAGCCAGGAAGTACCTTCACTGGGCCTTCCGACCGGCAACGGGCCTTGGCATTCGGGGGAGAGCTGGACATACCCATCAGTGACAGAATTTCTATCCGCGCAGTGCAGGCGGATTATCTGGTTACCAAAGCTTTTGGCGGCGACCGGAACAACGTTCGCATTTCAACCGGGCTAATCTTCAGATTCGGGAAGCATTAGGCTTGAGAAGCACTAGGTGCGGGAAAACATTGAAGCCATACTTCAATTACATGTCAACGAGTTCTAGACCTGAAAACACTCGTGCAAATCCCTTTGCTTCGCGCCTGCGAGCCTCGGGTTTGGCGGCCGTAGTCAGCCTGACTCTCGCGATCGCTATTGGATGTTCGTCGTCGCCTTCCCGGTTTGCGTACGTTGCCACCGGGCAAGGAATTTATGCGTTCCGCATGAACAAACGCACTGGCGCGGGATCACTGATATTCGGTTCACCCTTTGTCACGAAGATCTCTCCAACGACAGCCGCTGCCCCCTCCAGTGTGGTGGTCCATCCCTCAAACCCTTTTCTGTACGCCGCCAATCAGAACACGAATACGATCTCACTGTTTAAGATCAATTCGACGACAGGCGCGCTCACAGAGGTGCTTCCGCGCACCGCACTGGTCACCTCGTCCGGCGGCGTAGGACTCTCACCCGCTGTCATGACCATGGACAGCGCCGGCACCTTCTTGTTTGTTGGGAATCAAGTTACAAATGACGTTTGGGTGTATTCGATCGGGTCATCGGGAGCGTTAACTTTTGTTTCCAGCGCTCAGGTCGGGGCGAGTCCCACCGGACTTACGCTTGCGGTATCAGGCAGTTTCTTGTATGTGCCGGTTCCAACTTTTTCCGCGATTTACGTTTTCAGCGTAAGCTCGGGCACATTGACGCAAGTTGGATCTCCACTCGTTGTGAATGGCGGAGTCGGCCAGCTGGGAATCGACCCGAACGGACACTTTCTATATGTTCCGAATCCATCTTTTAATACGGTAACGGTGTTGAAGATTCAATCCGACGGCAGCTTAGTCGCACGACCTGGCTTATTCGCGACTGGAACCACGCCGGTGGCAGCGGACACGAATACCACCGGAGCATTTCTCTACGTTGCGAATTCTGGATCGACGAACCTTTCTCAATTTCAGGTGGATAGCACGACCGGCGGGCTGACGCCTCTCACTGCAACCGTAGCCGGCACTGGGACCAACCCTGAATCCATCCTCACCGACCCCGACGCGAAATTCATCTTCGTTATCAACCAGCAATCAAACTCCATAACCGAGTACACAATTAATACCAACGGAACGCTAGCCACAACGGGCAATTCACTGCAACTGAGCGTTGCTCCCCGCTCGCTTTCAGTTACGCGATAAAAGGAAAAAATGGTGCGCTTCGGCATCGTTGGTTTTGGGTTGCATGCGGTCAAGCGACTGATGCCAGGCTTTGCGCTTTCGAAAAATTGCACAGTAACTGCGCTCTCGCGCCGTGACCTCACGCAGGCGCAAGCGTCGGCCCGCGAGCACAAGATTCCGCTGGCCTTCGATTCTGCGGCTGATTTGTGCCGTTCACCGGAAGTTGACGCTGTACTGGTGACCACGCCAAATTCTTTCCATTTGAAAGATGTGCTCACTGCTGTAGAAGCGGGAAAACCTGTCCTCTGCGAGAAGCCTCTGGCAATGAATGCGGCCGAGGCCAAAGAAATGGTCGAAGCGGCGCGGCGGCGACACGTCAGGTTCGGGGTTGCGCATGTGTTTCGGTTCAATGAGAGTGTGCGGAAATTGCGGGAGCATGTGGCGGCTAGAAAGATAGGACAACCGATTTTCGCGCGGTCGGAATTTTCCTTTCTGGCTGATCTCTCGCATCCCAGAAAGTGGCTATACGATGCGAGCGTGGCAGGCGCGGGGCCGATCTTCGACATCGGCGTGCATTGTATTGATACATTGCGGTTCGTGCTGCAGGACGAAGTGGTCCGGGTGAGCGCAACGGCCGCCGCGGACAAAGGCTCCGGCGATGTGGAATCGGTGGCGGCACTCACGTTGGAATTTTCGCGCGGGACGCTTGGGACAGTGCTGGTTTCCTATCGTGCCGAATATCGCACTCCGCTTGAAATTGTGGGTGATGCCGGGGCGCTCTGGGCTAATGACGTCCTCAATGTTGAACATCCGATTGAAATCCAATTGCAGCGTGGAAAAGAAGTGCTGCAGCGGGATATGGCTTCTAATCGCCTATCCTACGCGTTGCAGGTGGACGCATTTGCGGATTGGGTGCAGGGCAAAGCTCAGTTCCCCGCTCCCGGCGAGGAAGGCTGGCAAAACCAGGAGATCCTCGACGCTGCGCTGCGGAGTATTAGGAGCGGCAGGGCGGAAGCGGTTCCTGTAGTCGCGAAGTAATTGACTTCATAAAGCAAACATATAGGAATTCATATCTGGTGCGCCATAAACAGCGCGGAATTCTAGTCCTGCGGACTCGAAGCGAGAGCGGGAGCTGTTTGTGATGTGCCACTTGAGTTGATTACGGCATCCTGTTGGGTTCCGCTTAGCGGAATAGATGGCGAGGAGCTTAGCGGAGTGATTAGCGACTGCGGAATGGTTGATACCGGGGCTGCGGGTGGTATTCCGCGCGCGCCCACGATCGCCCAGTGCCACTCTTTGGATTCACTAAAGCTGCCGCCTAACGGTCCGCGAAAAACAGCGGTGGCGTCGGGAGCGCTGTTTCCTTTGAGATGGTAGAGCACTGTGAGGTCTGGCAACTTCTCAGAGTTCACGGGAGCCGGGCCCATAATCGCGGGGCGGTACTCTGGGCTGGACTGCGCCTGCAGAACGGTCACGCCAACCACAAGCTCCTTCACTTCCCATTGCGTACCGTTATGAACGGAAACTTGGAGAGCGCCGTCTTCGATTGAGGCCGGCCCTTCAAGTTTTAGCAGTTCATCCTGGGGAAGATCGGTGGCGATGTACGCGGCTGGCGTGCGATTCGTAGATTTTGCGACGAAAGACAGGCTGCAGGTCCCGTCCGGCGAGACGGCGGTGAAAGTCCTTCCCGAAGGACTAATGGCAAAAATTGGCTGCCCGTCAAGCCGCTCACTTTCGGCTTTATCCATCATGAGGACGAAATTGTCATTATCGATCACGTCCCCTTGCGCAGGGGGCTTGGAATTTCTCAGCTCTCGGGCCAAGTCTCCCAAAGGAATGTCGTCGTCCTGCGCGCTTACCGATGCAGGAGCGCAAACCAGGAACAGCGCAATCACAATGAGAAAAAATCGGGGCATAGCAAGCTGGCAGACTTCGGACGGCGACACGCACGATGCATCGCTCAGCGGAGATTGCCTAGCGCAATTTTAGCGAGAGTTTCTGGCAGGTAATGATTACGACGGGACACCAAAGTAATGAGACTTCAGTTGCGCGAGGCGTGCCCAGACGAAGAAGAGCACGCACTCAGAGCAGGCCAGAGGTGCGGAATCGTGAGACGGGATCTTTCACCGGCTTTGCCTCCCGTTTGAATAGCCAACGGGCAACCGCGTAGCCGACCGCTGCGTAGCAGACGTAAAGGAACTTCATGTCGCACCCCCCAAGGCGCCTTCACTCGCCTGCCACAGCGGAGACCATCTGCTCCCAACTTATCCGTGAATACTCGGAAGGTCAATGACCCGGAAGTTCAGTTATCTTGCACAAAGGTAAGGGGTTGGTAATACGACGATCTCCGGAAATAGAGGTACTACCGCCGAGAAAATCGGGCGTTATCGGGTCAACAGCCGAATCCACCGGGAACTTTAGGTCGAAAAAGGGCAAGGACCGTTGTTTCACCGCAGTTTGCTAGACTGGCGTCTGCAATTACCCCGATGGCAACAACTGCTATCTCATTACCGAGGCTGGCAAGGCGGAATCCTCTAGCCGCAATCGGCTGCGTCTTTGTGGTCTGCTTCGTCGTGTTCGCCGTTTGCGCACCTTGGATTGCTCCACAAGATCCAGCGCAGATCAGTTTGGCAACTCGGCTGGCGCCACCTTCTCTCAGGCAAATCTGCGGGTCAGATGAGTTGGGGCGGGACATTCTTTCCCGGCTGATCTACGGAGCCAGGATTTCCATGCTGGTCGGCAGTTGTGTGGTCGCGGCGTCGCTGGGCATTGGTCTGATCATTGGTTCGATTGCTGGATACTATGGCGGAAGAGTAGATCGGTTCGTGAACGTCGTCCTCATGAACGCTTTCTTGTCTTTCCCCGGAATCCTGATTGCGATTGCCTTCGTGGCGTTTCGCGGGCCAGGAGTTTTCAATCTGGTGTTTGCGCTGTCGCTTGGAGGATGGGTCGGCTACGCGCGACTGGTTCGCGCACAGGTGCTGGCAGCTCGAGAGAAAGAATACGTGGAAGCGGCGCGCGCACTCGGGGCGACGGACTTGCGAATTCTCGCGCGGCACATTCTGCCCAACATCATTCAGCCAGTGATTGTTCAGGCCGCCATCGGAATGGCAGGCGCAATTCTGGCCGAAGCTACAATGAGCTTTCTTGGCCTGGGTGTGCCGCCGCCGACGGCTTCATGGGGCAGCATGCTCAATGACGGCCGCGGACATCTGTTCGACGCGCCTCACCTCGTCATCTTCCCTGCTCTCGCAGTAATGCTGGCTGTGCTTTCGTTTAATTTCATCGGGGATGCGTTGCGGGATTTACTTGATCCGCGATCGAGGATCGAAGCCGGGTTGTAACGCGAGAGCCCGTCTACTCGGAAGAGTGTGCGGCAAGATCTTCGAAGTCGAATTCGAGCGCATCGGCAATATCGCTCTGAATTGTGTCCCCCGCGGCGTCTTCATACTGGCAGATGCGTACGCCTTGGTGATCGATGGCTATGTAAGTTGCGCTGTCCTGGGTCCAGCTTCCGGTGTTGTAGTATTCCACGCCATCTCGTACCAGGCTTAAAGCTTCATGGGTATGGCCACAGAACACGCGATTAGCATTCTTGGATCGGCCATGCGCAAGCGCTCCACCGGCGACTTTAGGGGAAAGTCGAAGCCATGCGGTATCGAAACGCTCAAGAAAACCAATCATTCGTTTTTTTCCAAAAGCGAATTTCTGGAGACCTAGATGCATACTCGACAGGAAAGTGCTGAGCACGCGATTGCGCGTCACGAAGCGATCGAACTGATGGCCGTGAATCGCTAGATGCCTGAGTCCGCCGTAATCCCAGAAATACTCTTGGTAAACCCGGATGCCGACTAGATGCGACATAACATCCGAAAGGCCGTGGTCGTGGTTGCCTTCGACCCAAACCACTTCGATCTCGCGCTTAGGATTTGAAAGCTTGCGAATGTACCCGAGAAATTGCCAGTGCTCTTTTTTCAGACGACGGAAATTGAGGTCAGAAAAGATATCTCCCAGAAGAATCAGGCGGTTGAAAGATGCCGACTTGAGCATGCGCAGAGCGTCCGAGGCGCGGCTCACTTCCGAACCCAGGTGTAGATCAGAGAGAACGATTGTGTCGGCGAAGATCACTTCGAAGAACCCAATTCTGCACGCGACATCATCGATGCCCAGGGCGCGCGCTCAAGCGGACTTGTGCTAATAATCGGCGAAGCTGAACCATGCGAACGCGAACCAGACCTTTCCTCAATTTTGTCCAGGAAGCCGGGAATTTCCAGAAGAGCGCGGTTCGAATACGCGCCGGCATTGGCTTCTAGCTCCGCGAAAGTAGCGGGATCGAGCAACGTTTCGACTCCGACGTCGATTTCGCGAAAACTCTTCAGGACGACTCCAAGGCGTTTTTCCGTGACCCATTGGGCGTTATAGCGTTCCTGCGGCAGGGTTCGGCCGTTGCACTCCAAGATCACAGGCAGATGGAATTGCAGGGCTTCGCTGATACTGCCCGGCCCAGGTTTGCCGATGAAAAAATCCGAGAGCGACATGTAGTAGTCGATTTCTTGAGTGAAACCCTCGGCAAAGATTGGAAACCTGGTTTTGAGGCCTTTTATTTTTTCCAGGAGCTTCTGGTTTTTCCCGCAAATCAGAATCAACTGCAGATTGCTTTTGCCACCGTGCAGACGTTTCACAATGTCGAGCATTGTGCTCGAGCCGTGTCCGCCGAAGAGGACGATTCCAGTTGGAAGGTCTGCAGCGAGTCCCAACCGTTTTCTCTCTTCGGGCCGATTTAGCGAACGTTTCTGATAAAACCGCGGCTTCATCACCATGCCAGAGGCAAGGAAAACATGATCTCGATCGTGTCCGAGACTGAAGGCCTGCTTCTCGGCGCGCTCGGTCCCGCAGATGATGTATTCGGATTCGCGCTCCATCCAGAAATGTGGCGGATAATCGGCGAGATCGGTGAGCAGCGTGACAAATGGCACAGCCGGCATGGTCGCGCGAATACTTTCGGCCAGGGCGCGATTGAAATGCGGTATTACAGAAAGCACCAGATCGGCCGGATGCTGCTTCCAATATTTGCAAAGCATCTCGATGGTAGGCCGGTGGTATAAGCGGATGACTCCCTGCAACACTGGGAGAAGCTGCGGCGTAAGCCGCGTCCATCCTTTGCGGAGGATCAAATTGTACGCATCTTGAATGCGGATACCGGTGACGCGCCGCACCAGGTCAAGCCGGTCTAATTCATCTTGCAGATTCAGGAGATGAACCTGCCACAGGTGCTCCTGGGTTTCAAGAACACTCTTGAGGGCTTCGGCCGCGCTCCGATGGCCGCCCCCTGCGTCAAAAAAGACGATCGTGAGTTTTCGGCCCATTGCAGGTCTCACTTTCCACGACGCCAAAGTAACGCACAGCTACATTTACCCACTTTCAGTTTTACCCATAGATACTTACAACATCGTGAAAAGCAGATGAATGATTGATGAATCGGAGTTACTGTTCGGGAACTCTGGTTGCTGCTAGCCCAGGTGGGGCGTAGTAGGATGTGCGGCCGGAATCTCCGGTTAAATTCTTAACTTTACGCTTTGCCCTGCGCCATAGTCTCTTCGAAAGCGGTGTAAATCGCGGGGTTGGTGCAGACTTCGTACATTGGGTTTTCTGTCCACCGGACCAGGCCCAAGCCGGGGGCATCGACAATCGGCACCTGGGTGACCCGAATAAGCAGACGGCGAAAAATATCTGCGCCAACAGGCACGAGGGCGCTCCAGTAACGAATATTCTCGCTGCCCCAGAGGCGTGGAAACTCCAGCTGACATTGCTCAAGCGAAATTTCCGTTTTCATGCGACTGAATGCTGCTTCGCTGATGCGAATTCCGCCAACGTTATATTTCATTACGTCGGAATCTTCGCCCTCACTGGCACGGAATTCGTAAACGTTGAAAGGAACGGACATGCCCTGCATGGCCTTGCGGAGACGCTTATCGCAAGATGACAGACGGTCGCTCTCATTGAGCGCGTCCGAGATCATGATGCGATGGTCGCCATCCAGCAGGTACATTGGCGAGGAGTCCTGAAAAGAAATGCCCACGCCCAACTCCAGCGGTGGCAGGCCGGCGCGTTGTAGCAGGTGATTGTATCCTCCGACAATTTCCACCATTTCACGCGCCAGAACACAGGCTCGGGAAACAGAAAGCGACGGATCGCCCTCGCGTTCCAGAATCGCAAGAATAATGGCGTCTCCTTCGACAAAGACCTTGTGAGCGCCATATTTTGAAAGCAACTTATTGACCGGATCGTAGAAGTTCAGACTGAAATAAGACGCGGGATTCATCTCGCGCTGCAGTAGCGAGCGCGTGAGCCGCGAGGAATCGCGCACATCGGCTTTTAGAATCACATGCCGAACGACCGCTTTCTCGCCAGCGTTTTTTGTCTCTTCGGTGAGTACGAATTCGTAAAGCGTACCGTTCAGGCGGGAGAGATCGCGCAATTTCTCGTTGGCAATCAGATTCACCTTTTCGAGGGCGCGGTTTAACACCTCCAGCCGTCGCAGATCGCGATGATACAGCATGAAATCTCTTAGAAGCCGCGCGGCAATTTTGGCGCGCGTCACTCCGCTGCACTGAGCAACACGGTCCGCGGCCGAGTCCAAACTGCGCCGGGAAAGCTTGCCGTGCTCCTCAATCAATTTTTCTACGCGATCGCGTTCTTTGCGGAAGACCAAAGCATACTTGAGCTGCTGAGGATCAAGAAGCGGGGTGAACTCGGGAAGCAGAGACACGACTTCATAGGCGGCGACGGCCAAATCCAGAAGCTTTTCGCGCTCCAGAAGCTCGATCCAAAGCTGTAGTCTGGCCTTGTATGCGCGTTCCGACGGCTCGCCCGTGCCTACGAGTTCATGAGCGTTTTCAGGCGCGTTGAGCCAACCATCAAGCTGCGAATCGTCAGTGCCTTCATTTTCGGGCGCGGCAGACTTCAGAAGTTCACAGGCGACAGCGCGAAAGTTTCCGAGGGAGTCAGGATCATTTTCAAAACCACCGATCAGCACGTAATGCTCGGCGGCCAAATAGGAATCGCGGCTTTCTTCGAGAAAAATGAAATGGTGAAGGAAGAGAATGTAATCCGCATCACGCTGTTCGCCGAAAAGAGAGCGACGCATACTGGACAAATTCTCGCGCTCAATCTCCCGCAGCACACTAAATAGTTCCTGACCTACCCGTCGGAGAATCCGTTTCTTTGCGATTTGGAAGCTGGCGACGGTCTCGCGGTATTCCAGTGCCCTCTGCTGACGCACGCCCTCGTAGCTCTTGAGAGTTGCCCGGCATCGTTCCAGAGCTTTCGCATACTGTGCGGTTAGTTCTCCGCGCAGGAATTTTATTACCGATGCCCGTGCCAGCAGATCGATTACGGGGTTGCCTTCTGCCTTGGCACGATTGAGCGCGGCTTTGTGCAATTCCAGAAGCAGGGGCTTTAATTCCGGGTTCTTCTTGGCTGCTCCAGGGACAAATTTCGAGAACATGCTCCTAGACGGTGCGGACTCGTCCAGCACGAGGCTCTCAATGTTTCCATATTTCGCAATCAGCTTGGCAATGTGTGCGCCGGCGACCTTGGTGAACTCCGGACTTAGCCACACGTCATGACGGACGTTGTCGATACCCAAGCGCAGGGTCTCAAGAGAAAGGGCCGGACTATAGCTAAAGAGCCGCGTGGGCGGGGACTCCGACGAAGACCCAAGCTTAAAGATCGGAATACGAGGCATATTTGGGCGTGCGCAGAGCCGCGTCACAACTTGCTCGTCTTTTAAGACGAGCGCACGATGACTTAAGAGCAGCGTACTACGTTTGGGAGGAGTGGCCGATATTACTCAAGTTATTGGGTAGTAAGAGGCTACATCGGAGGGACGTGTACCTCCGATTCAGAGCTGACGACTTCGTAATTCCGGCTATTGCTTTGTATCCAGCGGATGTTGTGCTTTTTCGTAGAACTCGTTTTGCAGCCGCAAGCTGTTCGCGTCGGCTTTGACCACGCGAATGACCTTAGCGATTGAGTCGATCCACCAATCCATTTGAAATTTGCCGAGTTCCCGGGTTGCCAGCGATCCGTCGCCGGAATAGTGATTCGGGAAGCGCGCGTACCACCAGATACCGGTATAAACGCCATCGGGCAGGTTGACGTGGTGCTGATCCGCACCAGATTCACTACCGGCCCGATCCAAATGCGCCAGGTCGGGGCGCGTGATCATCATTTTTGACGTCTCGCTCTCGCCGGCGTGCATATCTAGGGAATCCTTCCTGACAGGCCCTCTGGTCGAAGGGGTTCGTTCGTCGAAGACATAAACAATGTAGTCGTGCCGTTTCTGCAACTGGCTCTGGGCAAAGAACGGCAGCAAGTGCTCGTTGCCGCCGTGACCATTGACGATGACAATCTTCTTGCAGCCGTTGCGGGCCATCTCATCGGTGGTCTCCTGCAAGAGATCAAGCTGTAAGTGCGAACTGTAGGCGACGGTTCCGGGCTCGTGGCGAGCTTCGAAGATCTGTCCGAAATAATATTCCGGGAATACGATGGCGTACTCCTGTTCGGTCGCGTGAAGAACCGCATAGCGGACATCAAGCAAGTCGGTACCCAGCGGAAGGTGAGCGCCATGTTTCTCCAGGATTCCGAACGGGAGTACACACGTACCCTGTGATCGCTCGATGGCCTTTGCAAAATCAGGCGCAGTCAGCTCCTCCCAATGAACTGAAAGTTTTTCTTGAGCACAGGCGAACAATGAGGAGCAAAGGAATGACAAGCAAATGAATACGATGGATTCTGGAATGCGCCTTAACATGAGTTGTTCCTCAGTCGGCGAATTCTAGCATTCGAGCAGGTGAAGTGGCACGTTCAACAGGACGCTGCGGGAGCGGCAGGTTACTCTAGTTACCAGCCGTCTCGTGAAATACCAGTTAGGATTTAGTCGGTCATCGTCGGCACCAAAAATCTGCAGCACCTTACTCTGAAAGGCTTGATTCTGAGCACCAGGGGGATCCCGTGAAGAAACTGAAGTTTATTGTTTCCCTTACCACTAGTGATAACGACTACCAGATGGAGCAGGCGGCTGCGGCAGAAGATGCGGCGAGGCGCCTCGGGGTTGAGGTGCAGATTCTTTACGCGGATAACGATGCGATCCTGCAGAGCCAGCAACTGCTAAAAATCATCCAATCGAACACAGAAGCGCACCCGGACGGAGTCATCTTTGAACCGGTGGGCGGAACAGCCATGCCGCAAGTCGCCAAAGCGGCGGCAGCTGCGGGCATTGGATGGGTGGTCCTGAATCGCGAAGTTGAATACATCTCCGAATTGCGCAGCACCTACAAGATTCCTATTTTCTCAATCAGCTCCGACCATGAGCAGATCGGCCGCATTCAGGGAAACCAGATCTCGGCATTGCTTCCCAGTAAGAGTGGGGCCGTATTGCTGATTCAGGGGCCGGCAGATAGCCTTGCGGCCAGGCAGCGTACTTCGGGAATGTATGAGGGCAAGCCCGCTGACGTTCAGGTGAAACTGATGAAAGCCAACTGGACGGAAGCGAGCGCCTATAAGGCAATCAGCTCCTGGCTGAAGCTTTCCACTTCGCAACAAGCACTGATTGATGTGATTGCCGCGCACGACGATTCAATGGCCATCGGCGCGAGAAAAGCCTTCCAGGAGCTCACGGATACGCAGTTACGCTCCCGCTGGCTGAAAGTGCCGTTTCTCGGGATTGATGGTGTCCGTAAGACTGGGCAGGCCTGGGTGCAACAGGGGCTACTCCATGCAACCATTATCGTTCCGACCAACACAGGAAAAGCAATTGAAATACTTACGCAGGCTTTGAATACCGGAACGTTACCTGCTGCGAAGACCCTGACCGTGCCAAAATCCTTTCCAGAGATCGAAGAACTCTCGAAAAAACCTATACAAAGAAGTCTGGCGGCGAAGACGGTCTAGATTTCGATTGCCGGATCGGGTCCTCAGCCTAGTAGCCGGTCCGCGCCGCAACAAAGTATCTCGGTTTATCTCCCAGGATTACACCTCACAACGCTTGCGTACTCAGCTTTTCGGAGCTAGGATTCGGCACGCAGGCCAGGAGGTCACTCCAATGACACACAGGCGCGGTTGGGTTTTCGCAGTATTCGCTTTGCTCACGCCAGTTTATGTCATCCCACTCGTTCATTCGCAGGTTGAAACGATTGTGATCCCGGCGGGTACGCCCGAAGACAACGATCTCAATGCCATCACCAATGAGCACGACGCACAGAAAAAAGTTTCGATGTACCAGGACTATGTGCAAAAGTATGCGTCCAATCAAGCCGCCGTTGCGTATGCAAACTGGCAGCTGTCGCAGTACTACCAGAACACGGGAGACTTGCAAAAGGCGCGGGAGTGCGGCGAGAAAGCGGTAGCGGGATCTCCGCACAATCTGGATATCCTGACTTCGCAAGTCACGATTGCGCAACAGCTCAAGGATAACGCTCAGGTCTTCAAGTATTCCGTTCAGGGCGGCGAAGTGTTTAATTCCATCGAGAAACAACCGAAGCCAGCTGACCTGAGCGATGAGCAGTTTGCTTCGATGATCACATCGCAAAAAGACGCGAACAAAAATTCGTATGAGTTCTTCGAAGAGGCAGCCTTCAACTCCATTGCGGCCGCGCCTGACGCGAAAACGCGCATGGATTACATCGACAAATTTACGGTGACGTTTCCCAAGTCGAAAATGGATGAACAGGTAACCTCGTATGCGATGCTCAGTCTTTCCGAGCTCAAGGACAATCACCGGCTGATTGAATATGCAGAAAAGGCGCTGACAGCTAACCCAAATAATTTGCCGGCCCTGCTCCTGCTTGCAAACAATTACGTGGATAGCTCCGAAGCCGGCGCGTTGGGCAAGGCCATTACATACGCGCAGAAGGCGATTGTAGCGGCTAAAGCGGATGACCCGACGGCAGACAAACCTCAGAAGATTTCGGCTGGCGTGGGACACTCAGTCATGGGGCGCGCCTACGCTAAGCAGCAGAAGACGCTGCCTTCCATCAGCGAACTGAAGTCGGCGACTGCGCTGCTCAAGGGAAACGATGAGCAGCAGTATGCGGTGGCGGCCTACTACCTGGGTTGGGATTACGCGAAGGTCAACAAACTTACCGACGCAAGAGCAATACTGAATGACGCGGCCACAATTCCGGGGCCGGTGCAGCAACCCGTGAAAGATTTGCTGATCAAGGTGAATACAGCGCGAGCGGCAGGGAAATAAAAATCACTTGCGCGCCAGCTCGTCCGACAAAAGACGCGCCTTGTACGCCAGGGTCTGAGCGCGATTGGTGTCGGCGGAGGCCGCAGCAGCCTTGGCCTGGCGCATGTAAGTGTGGATCTCGTCGATCATGCTCTGCTGGGCCGGAGTAAGCGGACGGCCAGCAACGCGCTTGAGGTTCGCATCTGTCGCTGCTAATAACCAGGCAGTGCTCGCACGCTGCTGCTGCGCTTGGCCTGGACTCGTGGCGGGAGTAAGTTGCGCCAGACCCTCTTTCGCACCGCCATTTCGAACGACCACCTTGCTGGTCTCGCTGGACGATTTATGTGCCGGCGTCTTTTTGTCAATTGGCGAGCCTGTCTTGCCGACCCGCTTGCGCTTCCTGTGCCTCAGTACCGGCGGCTTCGGGGGCATTGGGGCCGGAGTCGGCGTCTGCGTGGCAGCAGGAGGCGCGGTTTGTGCAGGGGATGGGGCGGGAGTTTGCACTGGCTGGGTAGGAGTCTGCGGCTCTTGATTTGGGGCTTGGATCTGGGGCGTAGCTTGCGCTTGCGGCACGGAAAGCGATAGAGCGGAGTCACTGCATACAAGCAGCGCAGCTAACGTCAGGTGAATGGCGCGCAATCTCATGCTGGGTTCCGCAGAGCCGACTTAGGTCCGCGCTGTGGCTTCCTCCAGTGACGTGGAGCGGGCTTCAGCTAAAGGCAATCGTAAACGGAAGGTAGTGCCCTTCCCTTCTTCTGATTCAAAATCGACCGATCCATAGTGCCACATCATGATCTGGTAAGTCTGGGCGAGTCCGATTCCACTTCCAGCTTTCTTGGTAGTGAAATACAGCTCAAAGATCTTGTCCTGCACGGAGACCGGAATGCCCGCACCCTGGTCGCGAACTTCGGTGATGACAGCGTCTTCGTTCCTGTGCGCATGAATGGCCAGCGTACCGCCATCGGGCATCGACTGAACCCCGTTCAAGACAACGTTCAGCATGGCCTGCTTAATAAAGTCAGCGTCGACTTTGACCGTAATCGGCTCCGGCGGTAATTCGCGGACTAGCGTGACCCCGTGCTGTTCGGCGTCAGGCGCAGCGAGCATACAGACTTCTTCGAGAATTGACCGCAGATCAGTTTCATCCAGGTGCAAGTCGCGAGGCCTGGTGAAGTCGATCAGGATTTGCACCACACGGTCAAGGCGGTGAATCTCGCTATCAATGATATCAACGTGGCGGCTGGTTGCTGGATCGACGTGCTCGAGTTTGTTGCGCAGAAGTTGCAGATGCAGAACAATCGCATTGATCGGGTTTTTTACCTCATGGGCAACACCACGAGTCACACGGCCGCTGGCGGAAATCCTGCGCGATAGTTCGATTTCATCTTCAATTCGGCGGACTGATTCCGCATCGCGCATGGTTAAGAGTGCGCCGATCTGCGTGCCCTTTTCCTGGATAAAATCCAGAGAGACCTGGACGCGGCGGCCGTTTGACGCCTCGATTTCACGTTGAGCGACATTGTGCCGGAGACGGAAAGCATCCAGCATTACAGAGCCTAGCGAAGACTCAGGCGAGAAGATTTCGGTCGCCGTGCGCCCCAGAAGTTCGCGACGCGAGCGGCCAAGAAAGGCCTCGATGGCGGCGCTGACTAGCACGACTCGCGAATCGCGAGTAAACAGCATCAGGCCGTCCTGCAGGCTGGACATAATTTGGTCCACATTGTCCTTCAGGGCGGAAAAAATCTCTCGCGTGTCGCGCATCTGGCGGCCGAGGGTCGCGATTTTCATGCTCACCTGCCCGTACTCGTCGTGCCCACCATCCGATGCCTTCAGAGCGGCGCCGCCCGCCTCCGCCATGCTATCCAGACTGCGGTTGATATGTTCCAGCGGCCCGAGCGCAATGTTCGAGAGCAACGCGGCCAACAGGAGCGAGCACAGCACCGCTACAGCTGAGAGCGTCAATGCACGCTGCAAGCGCGGCGTAAGCTCATTCCGAAGAAAGACGGTGGAAACGCCCACGTGAATGCTGCCGAATCTCTCTCCATTCAGCAGCAACGGGATGTGAACGTCGTACACCGTTGGGGCGTGGTAGACAAGCCTCAGCTTCTGGCGGAAGCCGGCATTCTGCAGCAGTGAGAAATCAAGGCGGCCCTCGATCTTCTTGCCCACTAGGTTGGGGTCGGTATCGAGAAGGGCTTTGCCGTCGGCGTCGAGGATGGCAGCGTCGTAAATCGTTGGCCAGCTTCCAACCACTGACTCAAGCATGGTATTGAGGTCGCGATCGGTGCCGAGGTAATAAGCGACGCCACGGCGCAGAGCTTCAGGATTGCTGGTATCGATACGAGTGCTGCTTAGATCAGGGGCAGCGTTGCTGGCAAGAAAGGCGAGCTGAGAGGTCAGGAATGCAGCCGTGTCATGTGCGCTATTGATTCCCTGGCGCAGAATTTGCGAGATGTAGAGATACGAGCCACCGGTGACGATGGCGGCCACCATGAACGTGATGGCGAGTACGATTTGTGTCCTGCGGCGCATGAGATCAGCCGTGATCGATCAGCCGTCAGCACTTAGACGCATCCAAAGCTGACGCCTACGGAATCTATTATGGCTCCTTGACTTCCTCCGTTTCTTCCCTCTCTTCCCTTTCTTCTTTCTCCTCTTTTTCGATGCGACTGCCGCCGTCGGGCCCGGAGCTGCCATATTCCTTCAACTTGTTGTGTAAGGTCTTCAGACTAATACCCAGGATTTCCGCGGCCCGAGTCTTGTTGTTGTTGGTGGATTCCAAAGTCTTGAGAATCAACAGGCGCTCAGCTTCACCGACAGTAGTTCCTACACCGACGCGGATGGAATCGGCATCGTCGACCGAAGCACGGACGGGCGCATGGCCAAAACTGGGCGGCAGGTGCTTGGTTTCGATCACCGGCCCTTCGCAAACAATTACAGCGCGCTCAAGGGTATTGCGCAGCTCGCGAACATTTCCCGGCCAAGTATAGTTTCGGAAAGCATTGAGTACCGCTTCACTGACGGCGGCAACTCGGCGGCCATGCTTGGAGCTCATATCCGCAAGCAGCGTCTGCACAAGGTCCTGAATATCTTCGCGATGTTCGCGGAGGACCGGCATGTGGATGTTAAAAACATTAAGCCGATAGTAGAGATCATTCCGCAGCTCGCCTCGTGCCACCGCGTCCTCAGGCACCTTATTGGTTGCCGCAAGCACCCGCACGTCAACCGTAGTCTCCGTCTTGCTCCCCAAGCGGCGCAACTTGCGGTCTTCCAGCACGCGCAGCAGTTTGGCTTGCGTGGCGATCGGCATTTCACCGATTTCATCGAGCAGAAGCGTACCGCCTTCGGCAAGTTCGAAACATCCAGTGCGGCGCTCGAGGGCGCCAGTGAACGCCCCCTTCTCGTGACCAAAAATCTCGCTTTCGATGAGCGTTTCCGGAATTGCAGCGCAATTTATGGCCACAAAGGGCTTTGGCCGGCGCGGGCTTAGTTCATGAATGGTTCGCGCAACCAGTTCCTTACCCGTTCCACTCGCGCCCGTGATGAGGACCGAGGCGGTGCTGGGCGCCACCATTTCGATCAGGCGGAAAATCTCCTGCATTTTCTTGGAAGGACCGATAAGCGAGCCGAGAGAGCCTGCATCCCGCAGCTTGCGGCGAGTCGCCTCGAGCTCAACGCGAGTGCCAAGCAGGGCGGTGGCATTCTGAAGAATCGTGCGCAAGCGGCTGGTATCGATGGGCTTAGCAATGTAGTCGTATGCGCCTGTTCGCATCGCCTGCACTGCACTATCGATGCTGCCTTGCGCCGTGACCACAATTACGGCAATAGTCTGGCTATCGCCAGAAATTTTCTCCAGCAGTTCGAGTCCGCCGAGGCGCGGCATCTTCAAATCTGTAATAACGATATGGGGCGACCACGATCCAACTTTCTCGTAGCCTTCCACGCCGTCGCGCGCCGTTTCCGCGGTGTAGCCCCAGGACGAGATCAGCTCGGCCAGGCCGGTGCGTTCATTTTCTTCATCTTCTACGATCAGTACTTTTTCCTGGCTCATGGGTAGGTATTCATTATTCAAGGTAGGGCTTGTGCTCGCAAGCGGCAAGCGGTATTTCGCCGAATCGGCAGGGCCAAAGCCTGTAACGGTCATAATTTAGTATGGATGCACAAAACCATGCCTGAAACTCCATTGTGGGGAGCAGAAGATCAGTCTTTGCGACTGGCGGAGCTTACCGCGGGCACCGACGACCGCGCCAAGGAACTGCCGCTGCGCCGCGATGTTCGTTCCCTGGGCGTGCTTCTGGGCAGAGTCTTAGTGGAGCAGGCGGGCGACTCGATTTTTAAGACCGTGGAACAACTGCGGCGGTTGCTCATTCAGTCCCGGGCGCATTCGGCCCGTTCGCAGCCGAGCACAGAGGAGATGCAACAGGCCGGGAAAATCGTTCAAGGTCTGAGTGTTCAGGAGGCGTATCGGGTCACAAAGGCGTTCGCAATTTATTTCGAATTGACCAACCTTGCTGAGACCAACCACCGCAAGCGTCGCCGCAGGGCGGGAAAGCTCAATGCTAGTCAATCGCCACTTGCGGGTTCATTCCGTGGAACCCTGCTGAGGATGCGCGACGCCGGAATGAGTGCAGACCAAGCTCTTGCTGCATTGCGGCAGATAAAGGTTGTTCCAGTTTTCACGGCCCATCCTACGGAGGTCGCGCGCCGCACCGTGCTGACCAAGCGCAGACGAATTGCAAAATGCCTGGAATTACTGGATCGCTTGCCGATGCCGGGATCCGAAGCACTGGAGATGGAAAACGCCATCGCAGCTGAGATTACGGCGCTATGGCAGACCGACGAAGTGCGAGTGCAGAAACCTCAGGTCACGGACGAAATCCGCATGGGCCTGGACCACTATCCCATGTCAATTTTTGAAGGCCTGCCACGACTGTACACGGAGATGCGAGATTCGTTCCGTGAATTGTATGGAATGGAATTGTGTGCGGAGCAAGTTCCGCAGGTCCTATCTTTTGGCTCGTGGATTGGAGGCGACCGCGACGGAAACCCGTTTGTCAACCCAGAGACTACGCGCGAAGCCCTCGAACGGGCGCGCAATACAGTTCTGGGACACTACATTTCAGAAATCGAGCGAGTCATAGAACCCTTGAGCTCATCATGCCGGCAAGTTGGAGTTTCAAAGGAATTTCAACAGAGACTTGCGGAATATGCGGATCGGATGGGAGAGGAACCAGCGCGGCTGGGGCGAATTTCTCCTACTGAACTCTACCGACGCTTTTTAGCCTATGTCACGGTGCGGCTCCGTCATACGCGCGAATCGCAAGAGAATGGCTATGCCACGGCGCTTGATTTTGAAGAGGATCTAGGAGTTGTTTCTCGAAGCCTGACTGAGGGCCAGGGCGAGAATTTGGCACGACTCTTTCTCGATCCGTTGTTGCGTAAGGTGCGTACCTTCGGCTTTCATTTGGCAACACTCGATATCCGGCAACATGCGCAAGTGCACCAACGCGCGCTTGATCAGAGTTCGCCTGTGACAAGTAAGCCTGACGCAATCGATCTTTTTCGCCACATTGCTGAATGGAAAAAAACATTCCCGGCGATAGCGATTCGGAATTACGTCATCAGCGGAGTCGAATCGGAAGCGGACATCTCTGCGGTGCTCGAACTCGCTAAGCTGGGTGGCGTTCAGATGGCTGCATCCGGCGATGATCCAGGGCTGATGCCGGTGCCTCTGTTCGAATCCATTCACTCCTTACGTGCGTCTGCGGAGATCATAGGACGAGTGTGGAGCGATCCCGAATACAGGCGCTTGCTTAAGTCATGGGGCGGCTGGCAGGAAGTGATGCTCGGTTATTCGGATTCGAACAAAGATGGAGGAATGCTGACAAGCATTTGGGAACTCTACAAGGCTCATCGAGCACTCCATGATTGTGCGCGAAAGCATGGGGTCAAGCTTCGGCTCTTTCATGGCCGAGGTGGGACGGTGGGTCGCGGTGGAGGACCAACTCACGCCGCCATTCTGGCACAGCCGGCCGGAGATTTTTCTGGCGAGATTCGTATCACCGAGCAGGGAGAGGTGCTCAACTGGAAGTACTCCGATCCGATCCTGGCGGAATGGAATTTGGAAATCATGATTGCTGCCTCTCTCGAAGCGCTTACTCGTCCTGACGGAGGTTCCGCGGACGGGAACAGGGAATGGGAAAGTGCTATGGAGCAGATGTCGACTGACGCTTTTCGTTTTTACCGGGAGAAGATTGCCGAGAACAAAGACATCCTGCCATATTTCGAGCAGGCGACCCCGGTAAATGAGCTGGAAAATGCGCGGCTCGGTTCGCGTCCGGCGCGACGTTCAGCCAGTCAACGTCTTGAGGATCTGCGCGCAATTCCGTGGGTATTCGGGTGGATGCAAAGCCGGCACGCGCTCCCTGCATGGTTCGGCGTTGGCTCCGCACTGGAGCGATATGCGGCACAAGGCAACAAACAGGAGCAGCAACTGCGGGACATGTTCTCGCGTTTCGCGTTATTCAACGACCTGATCCGCAATGTGGAACTGGCGATGGCGAAGGCCGATCTTGCAATCGCGCAGCTGTATGCGTCGCTGGTCCGCGATGAGCAACTGCGCGAGCGCGTCTGGCGAATTATCGCCGAGGAATTCGAGCGCACCCGGCGCATGCTACTCGTCGTCAAGCAACAGGAAAAACTGCTGGAGAAGAACCCGGTGCTATCGAGATCCATACGGCTGCGCAACCCGTATGTCGATCCCATCAGTCTGATACAGGTCGATCTGCTGCGTAGAAAACAATCGGGAGACCAGTCTGAGGAGCTAGATTATGCACTTGGCGCGACCATCAATGGCATCGCGGCCGGATTGCACAACACGGGATAGCTTCTACTTGCGAATCATGTTGACTCAGAGTAGATCGCTGATTAGTGTTTGCTGCAAAAAAAGAGAAGCGCCTTGCTGGAGTAAGGCGCTTCGGAGCTTGTTGGGAAGCTCAAATCTGTTAAGTTCAATCTAGCAGCGCATGCCAAGCCTGGGAATCAGGTTAGGACTGTAGAAACGGCTAAGTCCGCAAGTAGGACCACGTAGTGGCCTGTAAACTATTGAAGGATAAAGGTTATGCCAATTTTCGAGTACACCTGTAAAGACTGCAATCATCTGTTTGAAGCATTGCTCATGGGGAAAGAAAAGGCTGCGTGTCCGAAATGTCACGGAAAGAACCTGGCGTCGCATCTCTCAGTATTTGCCGTGCAGGCAAAGGGCCCAGCGCGCTCAAGCGTGCCTTCTGGGGGATGCGGCACCTGTGGAGATCCCCGTGGGCCCGGCTCCTGTTCCATACCCGATTAACGGTTTGATGAACGTAAGATGCTGATTTAAAGACCCTTTTTCTCGCACTCCGGTACTCTCTTTTGCGGTAACCCGAGTAAGTTTCCACCCAGCCATTTCTCACGCACAATGTCGTCTATGGATCGACGCCAAAGTCCACGAATTGAAGTTCAACTGCCGGTCCAAGTCTGGGGAATGGACGCCCACGGCCAGCCGTTTACGCACCCTGCCTTGGTAACGAATATGAGCACGGGTGGGCTGGTGATCCAGGGCGTAAGGCGAAAGATTCGGGCGGGGGAAATTCTCGATGTGCGGATGGCTAACGAGAAGGCCCAGTTCCGGGTGGTGTGGGTCGGCAGCCAAAGCACCGGTGAACTTGGCTTGCAGCGCATAACCGCACAGACCTTCGTCGCGAATTCGGTCCTCGCCCACTGCTCGCAGGCAGCAGCGGCCTGCTGAACCGCGCTCTCAGTTCCGATTTCCTTCGTCGGCAAGACCGATAAATTCAGCCAGACCGTTCCGGCAACTTTTCCTCAGAAAGCACAGATTGCCTGTTTTAAAACCTTTCAATATCCTGCAACTCTGACTCTTTCGCACGAACGAGGCGAATCCTTAATGCGAATGCGAGTGCTCTACATTGTTGTGATCATTGTTGCTTTGGCGGTCTCTTTGACGACGGATGCTGAGGAAACCAGTTCGCTTCACCTGATGCCCTGGCCGGCAAGCGTGAAGACCACTGCGTCTTCGCAGCCATTACTGATTCAAACGTCCTTCACCGTCGGACTGCACAATGCTTCCGATCCCACTGTTCGACGCGCAGTGGAAATTTTCCTCACCGACTTGCGGCGGCACACGGGATCGCTGCCGCTCGATTTCAACATCAGCAATGATTCTGGCAACGCCCAGCTAAAAGTGAAGAGCGAACACCCGAGCAAGCCGGTGCAGGAGCTAGGCGAGGATGAGTCCTACACGCTCGAAGTGACCTCAACGGGCGGCGAATTGAGCGCGCCTACTACGCTTGGAGTCATGCGCGGTTTGCAGACGTTTCTTCAACTGGTTGAGATTACGCCGCAGGGTTTTGCTGTCCCGTCGGTATTTATTGAAGACAAGCCTCGTTTTCCCTGGCGTGGGCTGATGATCGACAGCGGCCGCCACTTTATGCCCGTGGAAGTTATCAAGCGCAATTTGGACGGAATGGCAGCCCTAAAAATGAATGTCTTCCACTGGCACCTGTCCGAGAACCAGGGCTTCCGGGTAGAGAGCAAGCGGTTCCCCAAGCTCCAGGAGATGGGGTCAGACGGACTTTTCTATACGCAGGAGCAAGTGCGGGATGTGATTGCTTATGCGCACGAACGGGGAATCCGTGTCATTCCTGAGTTCGACATGCCCGGACATAGCACTGCATGGTTTGTTGGATATCCCGATCTGGCGAGCGCGCCCGGACCTTACACGATTGAACGCAAGTGGGGAGTATTCGATCCGGCGATGGATCCTACGCGCGAGAGTACTTACAAATTTCTCGACGAATTTATCGGAGAAATGGCAAAGCTTTTTCCCGACCAGTTTTTCCATATCGGCGGAGACGAAGTTAACGGCAAGCAGTGGGAGGCAAATCCAAAAATTCAGCAGTTCATGCGTGTTCACAGTTTGAAGAACAATGCTGATCTGCAGGCGTATTTCAATACACGCGTGCAGAAAATCGTTGCCAAGCATGGGAAGACGATGGAAGGCTGGGACGAGATCCTTCGGCCAGATCTGCCGAAGACAATCGTCATCCAGTCGTGGCGGGGACAGAAGTCACTGGCGGATGCCGCGCGTCAGGGTTATCGTGGGCTGCTTTCGTCGGGCTATTACCTGGACCTGATGGGCACCGCGGCGTCGCATTATGCGGTGGATCCGTTTGCGGATGGTGCAGCCAATTTGTCGGATGAAGAAAAGCAAAAGATACTGGGCGGTGAAGCTTGTATGTGGGCGGAATACGTTTCGCCGGAGAATATCGATTCGAGAATTTGGCCACGCGCAGCGGCGATTGCGGAGAGGTTGTGGTCGCCGCAGGATGTTACGGATGTTAATTCCATGTACGCGCGGATGGACCACACCAGCCAATGGCTCGATGCGTACGGGCTCACGCACAACACGAACTACGTCCCAATGCTGGAGCGCATGACGGATGGTTCCGACACTTCTGGGCTGCGAACCCTTGCTGACGTAGTTGAGCCCGTAAAAGGTTACGCGCGTGAACAGCTGGCCTCATCGGAGCCGACTTCTCTTACACCACTCAATCGTGTGATTGACGCTGCCCGTCCTGAGAGCGCAACCGCACGACAATTTGGCGAGCTCGTCGACAAGTTTCTGGCAGGACGGATCAAGCCGGGAATGGAACTGCAAATCCGATCCACGCTGACCTCGTGGAGAGACAACGAACTCCAGCTGAGCGCTTCGGCGCAGAGTTCATCGCTAGTGCAGGAAGTCATGCCGCTCTCTCACGATTTGTCAGCGCTGGGAACAGCGGGTTTACAGGCGGTCGATTATCTTGATCGCGGCCAAAAAGCGCCCGATGGTTGGAAAGCAGAGCAACTTGCGGTTGCGCAGCGAGCAATCCAGCCCAGAGCGCAGCTGTTGTTGATGGTGGCTGGTCCGGTGCAAAAGCTTATTCAGGCGAGCGCTGGTGACAAACCTACCGATCTGGTCCTTCCGAAAAACGCAGGCGACTGAAGACTGCTATGCCGCCACCCCGCGCAGAAACCGTTTCGCGCGCTTGATCGGGTTGGACTTCTTGAGCACTGGCATGCTCGCTGGCCAAGGTTCTTCGACTCCCGCCAGGGCCATTGCGGCACCCGCGAGAGCGAGATTCTTCATAAAGTTGACGGTATCGTTCGTTCGCTGCTGCGGATCTTCTTGCTTCCAGAAATCATGCATGATCGGCGACACTCCGATGAGGAAGCCGACGAGCGCGGCTGAACCCAGCTTAGGTTTGACTCCGAAAAGAATGCTTGCGCCTCCGGCGATCAGGGCAACACCGCTAGCTTCGACGGCAACTTCCGGCATGGGGACCTTTTTCGTGGCAGTGTACTGGGCGAGCTGACCTTTGTTCTTGAAATGATTAATGCCGCTCATAATGAAGTAGCCGCCGAACAGTAGACGTCCGAGAAGAAATGGGGCTCGCATAGTTCCCTCCGAAGGCGTTTCGATTCTGCAGTGCAAGCTGACGTTGCCCAATATGACTCAGCATTCGGAGTCTCCTGCACAGCCGGGCAGCAGAGTTGCCGCCGCAACGATTTTCGCAAGCGCTTGACCGGCGACGGCAAACAATAGCCTTTGGAACTCCTGCTAGACTTCTTCTTTGACCCCTTCTTTTGCCATTCGCACCAAGGAACTCTGCCGCCATTACCAGATGGGAAGCGCGACGATTCGCGCCGTGGATGGCGTAAGTCTGACGGTTGAGGCAGGCGAATTCATTGCGCTGCTCGGCGCATCTGGCTCGGGAAAGTCTTCTCTGCTTAACTTGCTTGCGGGCCTGGATTCTCCAAGTGCCGGCAGCGTGATTGTCGAGAACCAGAGTCTCTCGGGTCTTTCGCGCGAGGAGCTGGCCAAATATCGACGCTACACCGTGGGCATGGTGTTTCAGTCGTTCAATTTGATTCCCAGCATGACCGTGGTTGAGAACGTGGAACTCCCGTTGCGTTTCGCTGAAGTGGAGCGGACCAAACGTGGCGCACTGGCAACAAGTGCACTCGAAAAAGTTGGATTGAGTGGACGCCTGAAACACAGACCGATCGAGCTTTCCGGGGGCGAGCAGCAGCGGGTAGCGATGGCGCGGGCTTTGATCAATCAACCGCGCATTCTGCTTGCCGATGAACCTACGGGCAATCTTGACAGCCGCACCGGGACGGAAGTCATGGAATTGATTCGGAGGCTGAATGAGTCGCTAAAGATGACCGTGGTGCTGGTCACGCATGAGCGCGACTTGGCAGAAAAGTATGCAAACCGCCTGATTTTTCTCGCCGACGGAAAAGTCGTTGCCGACCAGCCTAACCCAGCACGGGCCACCGCCGGAGCTAAACCATGAAGCTCTACGATTCCATCGAACTCGCTGGCCGTAATCTGCGCGAATCGGTGCTGCGGAATTCGCTGACCACGCTTGGTATTTCCGTAGGAGTTGCATCGCTCGTGGCGATGCTTTCGCTCGGAATTGGCCTGCAGCAGTTGGCGTCGCGCCGGTTGCAACGCTCGGGGCTGTTTGACTCGATTGTAGTGACTTCGCGCCGCGATCTTCGTGGTTTTAATCGCGAACAGGAGGAGAGTGGCCCGGCGCCCGCGGAGAGCCCAGACCTGAATGAGGCTGCGCGGCTGAAGATCGCAAACGTGGAGGGAGTTGTGGAGGTTTATCCCGACCTGCGTTTCATCACCGAGGTACGCTTCGATGGCAAGCCCCACCTCACCATGGTGGCTGGACTTCCCTTCTCTTCAAAGGATGGCGACAGTTTCGAAGGCATGCAGGGCAGATTTTTCTCTTCCGAAGACGCGCACGAAGTCATCCTGCAAAAAAGCTTCGCGGCTGAACTGCTCGGGAAATCAAGCCGTGGGCCGGATGAAATCAATGTTGCTGAAGTGGCAAAGCCGCTTATGGGCAAGCAACTGGTAATGCGCTACGCGGAGCGGGAATCAAGTGGTGGGCAGGATGCAGCGTTTTATTCAGTGATCTCGCACGAAACGCCGCTCACCATTATTGGCGTAACCGACCTGGACCCGGACAGCATGCGAGGCTCGGCGCGCGCGCGCCTGTTTATTCCGCAAAAGTTAATCGAAGGCATGCGCCCTATGCAGGCCTATGACATGCGTGCCTCGAACGGCGTCACTTCCGACCAGCCTATTTATAGCAATGTGGTCGCACGAGTGAGCGGCGCCGGCAAAGTAGATGCGGTCGAGCAGGCCATCAAGAAACTTGGCTTCAATACATTCTCGATTTTGGACGCCACCAAGAGCATGCGGCGCTTTTTTGCGATTCTCGATCTCTTCCTTGGAATTTTCGGCAGCCTGGCGTTGACAGTGGCCTCGATTGGAATCATCAACACCCTGGTGATGGCGATTCTCGAGCGACGGCGCGAAATCGGAATCATGAAAGCGGTCGGCGCCAGTGATGCGGATGTGCGTGGTTTGTTCTTTGCTGAGGCTGGAGCAATGGGGCTTTTGGGAGGAATCTGCGGGACCGCCCTCGGCTGGTTGATAGGGCGCGTAATCAATTTCGGGACCAATATTTATCTCAAGCGCCAGGGATTTCCGCCTGAGCACATCTGGTCGGTACCAGTCTGGCTGGTGGCGGGCGCGTTGGGCTTTTCGTTTGTTGTGAGCCTGGTCTCCGGTCTGTATCCGGCTTCGCGGGCTGCACGGCTCGATCCGGTGCAGGCGCTGAGATATGAATAGAGATTCCGGCAAATCTCTGTGCGACTCTCTGTCCTCTGTGGTTAAGAATTTTCTTGAAACCACAGAGAGCACAGAGGCTCACAGAGGAATGCCACAGAGGAAAACTACGACGACCAATGCGTTCAAACTGGCTAAAGTGGGTTCTTGCGGTCCTTTGTCTCCTTCCGACTTATGCCGCTGCGCAAGGACGAATCGACTGCAGCGTTTTCAACAGTCACATTTTTCACCGCGCTGTGCGATATTGCGTGATGCTGCCTCCGAACTACGGAACCGACACGCAAAGAAAATATCCTGTCCTTTACTTCCTGCACGGGCTTGGCGAGAACGAACAGACTCTGCTTCGAAGCGGAGGCTGGGGACTGATCGAAGACCTCAGGCATGATCACAAGGTTGGCGATTTCCTGATGGTTGCGCCCGAAGGGCGTGGCAGTTTTTTCATCAACTCTGCCGATGGACGTGAGCGCTACAGCGACTTTTTTATCAACGAGTTTTTGCCATACATCGAAATCCACTATCGCGTGATTCGGGAACGTCGGTCGCGAGGCGTGACCGGCCTTTCCATGGGTGGATACGGGGCTTTGCGATTCGCATTTGCCCTTCCCGAGCTTTTCGGTTCAGTGAGCGCGCAGAGTCCCGCGCTGATTACTGAGTCGCCTCGCGAACTCAATGCCGACGTGCGCGACGCCGGACCTCTAGGCACGCTGCTGGGCACGGTGTTCGGTAATCCAATCAATGTTGCGCATTGGAACCAGAACAACCCCTTCCAGTTGGTTCGCAAGAACCAATTGCAAATCAGGGGCCAGGCGATCTACGTCAACTGCGGGCAACAGGACGAATATGGATTCGCAGCTGGGGCAGAGCAGCTACACAAGCAACTGCTGGCGGAGAAAATTCCGCACCAGTTCCACCTTTACCCAGGCGGGCATAATGCAGAATATTTTCTTTCGCATCTGGGCGAAACGATTGAGTTCCACTGGCATGCTTTTTCCTCAGCGGCAACAAAAGCGGTAAGATGATGCAGGTTTTTAATGCGGCATGCGTAAGGCAGTTTTGCATTTGAAGAAATCCGATCCGTTGATGCGGGCCATCATTGAGCGTGTGGGACCTTGCCGCATGGAATTTGGCGAGCCCACATTTCATAGCCTGGCGGAAGCAATTGTGTATCAACAGCTCAATGGCAAAGCTGCGGTGACCATTTTCAAGAGGTTCACCGCGATGGCCGGTGATCCGGTTACGCCGGAAGGAATCTTAAAACTTTCAGCGGAGCATCTGCGTGCCGTGGGACTTTCGAAGCAGAAATCGTCGTATCTTTTCGACATGGCTGAGCGCGCGAAACGAGGCGATCTGGATTTTTCAAAACTGGCTGATATGTCAGACGACGAAGTAATCGAGCATCTCACGCAAGTGAAAGGTGTGGGCGTGTGGACGGCGCACATGTTTCTCATGTTTACGCTGCGACGCGCAAATGTGCTGCCCACCGGGGATTTCGGCATACGCATGGCGATCCACAAGCAGTATCTGGAACGCGCAGCAAAAACAAAGAATGGCGCTGGCCGGAGCAAGAATAAAAAAGCTGTTGCAAAGCTGCCCCAAAAAAAGATCACACTCCCCACTCCCGAGCAGATGGAAAAAATAGCTAAGCGCTGGGAGCCCTACCGCACCATCGCCTGCTGGTATTTGTGGAGGAGCCTCGACGTAAAAACGATTGGCTGATTCAATGACGCTGATTCAATGATTATGACGGCTGGACAAAAAATCCGCGTTCTGGTGGCAAAACCTGGCCTCGACGGACATGACCGCGGCGCTAAAGTGATTGCGCGTGCACTGCGCGATGCCGGTATGGAGGTCATCTATACCGGCCTGCGCCAGACTCCGGAGATGATTGTCAATGCGGCCCTGCAGGAAGATGTGCATGTGATTGGTCTCTCCATTCTTTCTGGCGCCCATAACGCCATCGTCCCGCGCGTGATGGACCTGCTGCGCCAAAATAAAATGGACGATGTTCTGGTCGTGGTCGGAGGAATCATTCCCGATCAGGATGTGGAAGCCTTGAAAAAACTCGGCGTGGCGGCAATCTTCCAACCGGGAACTTCAATGGACGAAATCGTACAGTTCATTCGGTCCAACGTATATTCGCGCGGCGTGACCACGGGCGATTGAGTCCGGGCGTCGTACTCTCCCAAACAAAATGGCTTTGCGAACCCGCTGCGCTCTACGTTTTGCGCACTAGTGCCAGAATTGCCTCGGCGTGTTTTCGCACACTCTCGCTCAGGCTGGCGTCTGAAGCGATGCTCCGCAAGGCGGGAGTCACAGCCTGCAACTCCCTTAGCAGGTGGTGTTCGGCGCTGGTCTGCATGCGAACAAGTTCAGGTTCGAGCCCGTTCCTATCGTGCTGATGAAGGTAGGCGAGCCGATGGGCGAATTCGAATGTCGCCGAGATTTCCTCAAAAACAGAAGTGAGTTCCTGGATATTGGAATCGGTGGACTCGCTATACGCAATCTGATTGTCGAACGTGATGTCATGGTAGGCGAGGGTCCGCACCGGGGTTTTCTCCGGCGAGCCTGGGGACGAGGGGAAATCGCCGTTAAGAAAATTCAGCTGTCGCATGATGTTGAAAGTCACCCTGCGCGTAGCATCACTGCTCTGGAACTCAATGATGTAAGGAACCCCGGTCCGTTCCGCCGAATCCGGAGTGGACTGATAAGTTGCGGCCCCGGTTGAATCTAGGGCGACGGAATACGACGGCGGATTGGCATTCCAAAATACAGAGTTGAAAATTACTGTAGGAAAGCGGCGGCCATTCTTCGTCTGCAGCTGAGGGTTTTGGGCAAACAAGCTGGCTGAACATACGAAGGACGCGGCCGTCAGCAGCGCTATGCGTACCGAAGTTGATCGTGGCATCTGGGAGTTCTTGCGAGAGGCGTCTTCAACATTATGCTTCATTTCGGATGCTAGATGAGCTGTGACTGGAGCAGTTGGTCAATTCGTTGAGGGCTGCATTTCTCGGGTCCGATTTCCTGCATCCAAAGATGTGCTCGCGAGGAGAGCGCGATATGGATTCCAAAATTACCGAGGAAATACTCGATGAATTGATCCCTTCCCTTGAAGCGCTGGAGGCGAAGAGCGCGGCTGTCTTAGAGTTCCTGACAAAGGAAGGAATCGCGACCGACGAGAAATTCGCTCCTTACCTGGAGCAGGCGGCCAGCGCCAGCAACGTACGGTGGCTCGCGGTTCGCGTGAGGATGGAACGCCTGCTTTCCTCGGTGGAGAAAAAATCTGAGGATGACAAAGCAAACAAGCAGGAAGCGTCCGCAGAGAGCAAACCCGCCGAACCCACCAAGACGAGCGCAGCTAAAGCCCAATCGGAAGAAAAATCTCAACCAGTCGGTCAGGAGGAGTCTGCCGAAAATGGTGACAGAGCAAAGCAGTCGGCCCGCAAAGAACCGGGAACCCAAGCGGCTACGGGCAATGATGATGACAAAGGTACACGCAACGGAGAAAGCGACGTCGAACCGAAATCAACCGTGAGCACGACGGAGAAGAAAGTTGCTTGAATCGCTTTGCGAGAAGGAACACCAGCCCATGACATTTTTTCGCGATCCATCGCCCACTCCTCCGCGTCCAACGCCAGGACCTAGGCCAGATCCAGAACCCGGACCTGGGTCGGACCCCGACCTTTATCCGCCGGTGAAACCAGGGCGTGAGCCGGACACTAGCCCCGATATATTTCCGCCGATGCCGCAACCTGAGCCGATGCCCATGTAATCGCTTGTCGAAGATAATGATTGTTGCGAGAACCGGTAAGGCCGCCTATTGCACCTGGGCGAGTTTGGACTCAGTGTGGTTCGAAATTAACAAATGCTCCAAGCCTTCTATTCCCTCCCCCGTGCGGGCGGACACTTGCAGGATCGGCATGCCGGGCCGAACCCCGTGGATATTTCGGATTAGCAACTCCAGATCGAACCCAACCGCTTCAGCTAGATCAAGCTTGGTTATAAGGGCGACATCGGCAGTGTTGAATATGGTGGGATATTTCAGCGGCTTGTCCTCACCTTCGGTAGTTGAAACCAGCACCAGGCGCAAGTCTTCACCTAAATCGAAGCTAGACGGACAGACCAGGTTGCCGACATTTTCAATAAAGAGATAATCCAGATCTTCGACGGCCCAGCCCTCAAGCGCTCTCTCCACCATGCCGGCATCAAGATGGCAAACCGTGCCAGTCGTGATCTGCTTTACCGGCGCGCCAGAACGCGCCAGCCGAGCGGCATCATTTTCAGTCGCAAGATCACCAACCAACGCTGCGACACGATATTCCCGACGGAGGTCCGTAAGTAAGCGTTCAAGCAGAGTTGTTTTTCCTGACCCGGGGCTGGAGACCAGGCTGACCACCCGCGTCCCGACGCTCTGGAATCGATCGCGCAGGCGGTGCGCAAGCAGATCATTTTCTTTGAGGACCTTTCGCCTGACCTCGACCATGCGGGGTTCGTTCACGTGACCAACTCCATGGCCGTGATCTCTAATTCCTCGCCGCGAAGCACTCGTTCACCTAGTGCTCCGCAGTTCGCGCAGATCAGCACCGGAAAGGAGCGCGTAGGCCTTTCGACACCACACACCGGGCAAAAGATTGCGACTTCTACGTCTTCGATGAGCAGCCGCGAGTTCGCCAGCGGAGTGCCCTCACACGCGACGCCGTATGAGAATGACAGAGCATCTTTGTCCACGCCGCTCAACCGACCCAGGCGCAAATGGACTGCCTCGACATGCCCGGATTTCTGGCGGTCAAGTTCTTCCAGCACACCATCCACAATGTTGAGCGCGATCGAGAGTTCGTGCATAACACGCGCCTTACATCATCTTCATTTTGGTATAGCGCTGAATATCGCCACGGAAGTAGATCAGTGTAGCTATGGTCGCAGCAATCCCCCACATTAGCATTTTCATTCGCGTCTCCTCTTTTCTCGTATCGTTTTCAGCTACGCAGCTATTGCCTGACTGGTGGCGCCAACAATTAAACCTTCTATCACGCGGACAGCTTCGTCGAGTGCGCCGCCAACAGGCTCACTAAGACCGATCCTTCCCTCGGCACTTGGCTCAATCGTTTCCGGTTCACAACCAACTACAAGCAGCCGCCCCACTTTTCCTCCCAGTGCGTTGACCAACTGCAGCACAGCGACTGGATTCATGCTGTGAGCGTCCAGCGCTTCTTGACCGACACTGTTTTCTGGAAGATCAGGCTCCAACACATACAGAGTTCCCGGTTTGCCGCCGCGCGGCAGAGCGTCAACCAAAATCGTCAGATCCCAATCGTTCATGAGGGCAAAAGCGAGGTCGTAGCTGCGAATCCCGAAATCGACGACGCTCACACCGCCCGGCATCTGGCGCGCTGCAAGCCCTTTGGCAACTTCGACTCCGAAGGCATCGTCGCCGAGAAATACATTGCCCACGCACGCGACCAGGACCTTACAGCTCATGCGAGACCTCGCTATTCAAAGTTAATGGCTCAATTTCTTCCGGCGAGAAAAAGAAGCGGTGTCCCGGCTGTCGCAACATCCCAAGATCTCTGCCAGGGTCGTCTTCGATCACAACGGCCACATGCACCCGGTCATCGAAATCCCGTTCAATTGCCTCTATAATCGCGACTTTCCCCTTCAGCGCCATATCCATGATGTCCGCTGCCTTTTGCGGCCAAATGCGCACGCGATCTCCAGGGTTAACCTCTATTCCGAAGACCGTTACGCTCTGTATTGGCGTATTGTCGAGGTCGGGATTCCACTCTGTCATTTTTCTCACTCACCTAACCTTCACGCCGATTCCCTGCGCGGCGGCGTGCTCGGACGCAGGCCGCGAATAGTACCATGAGTCCGCATTAACTGTTCGCGCGCTCTTTCCTCCGTGCGTTGCAGAAGGTCCCGGACCCGGTCGTCGGCGATCCGCATCTCAGCTTTTTCTTCGTTGGTTAGTGTCATCACCCGCAAGGTCAGCATCTCGTCAATTTCCGTGGCGTCGTAGAAGTCGCCAGAACTCTCAGGAGCAATCTGCGGATAATCGTACAGAACGATGGGCGAGCACAGCAGCATGTCACGCTCTCCAGCATTGCCGACCAGCACAGGGAAGTTGCCAATGTTTTTGCACGCTCTCACCGCCTCACGAAGCTGCTCCGGTGGATCGAGCAGCGAAACGAACTCAGCGCCGTTTACCGCAAGGATAGTGTGAGCGGAAAGCAAAGAACGGAGCAACGCCGAATTGCGATTGCAGGCGCCGCCTGACAATCGAGTCTCATTTGTCACTTCGATCGCGAGTTTCATCACGCCATCGCTTATTCGCTCCGAAGCTACCGTTACTGTTCCCGTCAACTCGTGCTGAGTGCGGCTGATGTGTCCCCCCACGCGACCGGCGGGTTTCACGAGCGATTCCGTTTCAGCGCCAGCAGGAAAATTAAATGGTACGCAATGCCAATCTGTCGGCAGAGTCAGTCTGAATTCAACGGAGCGTTCAATTCCCTCGTCCCGGCTCTCGATCCCTTGGTCATCTCGCGTCACTTCATTGGAGACAAGCTGCAAAAACCGGACTTGTACGTCGATCCTGGCATCGCCTTTGAACTCCAGCAGGCACTCGGAATGCATGACTGAGCGCTCGGTTCCGCTTTGCACTTCCTCGTATGCCGGCGGATAGAGGATGCCGAATGTCCATCGTTGCTGGTTTTTTATCGCCGAGTGCCGGTATGGATAGAGCATGTATCCTTCGTAGAGCACCGCGTCCGCGACTTTCTTAGCTAATTCGCGGTTCATCACCTGACCCCTGCGGTCAGGCTCAGCATGCGCTCAAATGCCTGATCCCAATTGGAAATACCGTGCCGCGCTCTATACTCATTGATCCGCTCAAATACCTCGCGGCGCACGCATATCCACGCGGTACCGGGATAATGTAGATCCATCATTTCCTTCCAAACCCGAATTGGCAGGCGGCAAGTCGCGTCGCGGTCCCACGGGATTTGCGCGATTTGCAGACCCATCGGCCCCGGGTAGAAAACGGTTCCGCTGAATAACAACGTCATCGGAATTTCGCCGTCCTCTAATCCGTAAATATATTTGGTGATCGCCACATTGAAATCGAACGTGCACTGAACCTGAATATCAATCACAGTCGTGCCCGTAAAGCCGGGGATGTTCACATTCTCATTCGTCCAAAGCAGTGGATGTAGCGATTTGCTCCAGCGCTCCGGTTCGCCGAATAGTTCATTCAGGCGCTCCTGCTCGGCAGGCGTATAGCGGCGCCGCACCGGCTCGATCTGAATCTGAGCTCGAAGTGCAATGGAATGGACTGCCCCCGGTTCCGAGTTCGCGATCCGCACCTTGAACGATAGTTGCGGCACTGCCGAGTTGGGTGTAGCGACGATATCTTCTACCTGGAATCGAAGTTCAGGCACACTGTCTCCGTGAGAACTCATCAAGCTGCTGAAAGAAACGATCGATTTCTTCCCAGACTTCCGTTCCTCCGGAAAGTCCGCGCCAGTGCTTTCGAATTAAGCCGACAAGCCTGAAGCATTGGTCAATCGGAGCGCGGTAGTATTGCGGCCGACCGGAGATGCGGTTCACCAGCAGGGCTTCAACATCCGGCTCGAACTTCTTCAGCTCGGGATTGCGATCAGCAATTGCGTTCCAGTATTCGAGGTCGAGCGACGACTCCATTGCACCACCCGGACTCGGATACTGCGCGACAACTCGCCCGGCAACGCTGCTGTGCACAAAAAACGCCAAATTGATGGGAATCAACAAGCTGTCCCATTCCTGGTCGTCCATTGCGAAATGCTGGAGTCGAATGACATCTCGCGGAACTTGGCGATAGCGCTGCCGCGAGTTGCCATTGAACAGAATCGCGCAAGGATCACATGCGCAAGCTAGACAGCGCTTGTCGAGTTCGAGCAAATGATGATGGGCGAGACCAATCGGAGCAGCACACAGCTCGCACATTTGGGTCCGCTCTTGCGGTTTGCGCACAAACTGCTGCAGAGTGGCGAGCGGCGCCCTTCGAATATTGCTGGTTAGTGCTGCCATGAGTCTTTGGCCTAGGCCGGCGGTAAATGCGGCATTCGCGGATCAATCGGCGCTCGCTTATCGGCGTTGATTCCGGTGGCGTCGCGAGAGGTGCGCCCATCGCCTTCGCGTCCCGGCTCTTTCCGGCCCTCGTAGGCCCATTCCTCTCCGCGTTTTGTTCCCGGAGTGTGCGCGTCGATATCAGGCCGTGGATTCTTCATATTTTTTCTCCTCTTTGGGCGATGGCTGAATCATGTTGACTGGAACGAAACCAGATGCAGAAGAAGTCACGCCCTCAGCCACAATTTCCACAACTTCGGGAGCAACTTCCCGGATCGTTTGCTCTACGACTTGTTTGATCGAATCAGTCGATGAACCGCAACCGTGTCCTGAACTTTCAATCTTGACTCGCACAACTGTGTCGCTGATGTCGATCAATTCGACGCTCGCGCTCTGCTTTCGGAGTTGCGGACTGACCTTCTCAATTGCACTCTTCACCCGGCCTTCAAGAGCCAGCGGATGAACGCCATAGAGTACGAGCAGTCCACAAATTAGTGGATCGCTGCCGAGTTTTGCGAGCGCGCTGCGGCCTGCTTCTGATTCGGTGAGTACCTCCACAATGCGGGAAAAACCCGCGCCGTGAAGATCCATCAGCGCCTGCATAAGTTCGAGCGCGGTGGCGCGCGCACTCTCGTCCTCGATTGCGGTAACGCGCTCAACCATTTGCTCGACTTTTGTTGCCTGCTCCTGGAACTCGCCGCTGTTCATATGAGGGCTCACTTGTTTCCCATCATGCCGAACATCGGTGAGTGCCTGGTTTCGAGCACCTTGCCATTGCCAAGATACATGTGCACTCCGCAGGGCAAACACGGGTCGAAGCTGCGCACTGCGCGCATGATGTCGATGCCCTTGAATTTGTCCGGCCCGTTCTCTTCAAAGATCGGCGTGTTCTGTACTGCGTCTTCGTAGGGACCAGCGGTTCCGTAGGTATCGCGCGGATTTGCATTCCAGCAAGTCGGCGGATACGGATGGTAGTTGGCGATCTTGCCGTCACGGATCACGACGTGGTGCGACAATACGCCGCGCACCGCTTCATGGAAGCCGCATGAAATCGCTTCCTCCGGCACTTTGAATGGCGCCCACGTCTTCGAGCGGCCAGCCATCAGTTCTTCCATGGCCTTCTCGCAGAAGAAGAGAGCCGCAGCCGCAGCGTACGCCTGGAAATAAGTGCGCGCCCGATCGCGCTCGATGGCATTGCTCCACTTTGGAATTTTCCATTCGAAGTTGGTCTCCGGCATGGTTGCCGTTTTCGGGAAGTTAATTTTCACGCTGTTGCCGGTGGCTTTGATGTAGCCAATATCCACCACTCCTGAAAGCGCTGTGGACCACAGACGAGCGATCGGGCCGCCGCCAGTATCGAGCGCAAGGTGATCGCCGGTGCGTTTATCGAGCCAACGCGGCGACATCACCCAAGTGTAGTTTCCGTTGAAGTCCCGTTTTTGGGGACGTGGAAGTGTCGTTTGATTCCACGGATGCCGCTTGTCGATTTTGTTTCCAAGCGGATCGGTCTTCACGAATGTTTCTTCGTTCTGCCAGTCGTCGTAAAACGAGCTGCCCAGCAGAATGCGAATACCGAGATTGATATCCACTAGGTCGTTAGTGACCAACTTGCCGTCCACCACAATCCCGGGGGTCACAAACATACTGCGACCCCAGTTAGACATGGTTTCGTACCTGTAATCGCAAACGTCGGGGTTGTTGAATGCACCCCAGCAGTTCAACAGAACTCGGCGCTCGCCAACTTTTTCATAGCCCGGCAAAGCCTCGTACCAGAAGTCGAAGAGATCATCGTGCAGGGGCAGACATTTCTTCATGAACTGCACATACTTCATCAAGCGCGTGAGGTAATCCGTGAAAAGCTGGATGGTCGCAACGGTTCCAACCCCGCCCGGATACAACGTCGAAGGGTGCACGTGCCGCCCTTCCATCAGGCAAAACATCTCCCGCGTCAGACGGCTTATGACTAATGTTTCGCGATAGAACTCGCCAGTGAACGGGTTCAGCGCCGTCATGATGTCAGCGATGGTGCGATAGCCGTGCTTGTCGGAGTTGGGGGCTTTTTTCTTCTGCGCTTTTTCCCAGAGGCCAGGATTGGTCTCCTTCACCATCTGCTCGCAGAAATCCACGCCGACCAGATTGTCCTGAAAGATGTTGTGGTCGAACATGTACTCTGCGGCTTCACCGAGGTTGATGATCCACTCGCCAAGGTTTGGAGGTTTTACTCCGAAGGCCATGTTCTGCGCGTAACAGGCGCATGTCGCGTGATTGTCGCCGCAGATGCCGCAAATGCGGCTGGTAATGAAATGCGCGTCCCGCGGGTCTTTCCCCTTCATAAAAATGCTGTAGCCGCGGAAGATGGACGAGGTGCTGTAGCACTCCGCCACCTGCTTGTTCTCGAAATCAATTTTGGTAAAGATGCCGAGGCTGCCCACTATGCGGGTGATAGGGTCCCAGCTCATCTCGACCAAGTTCCGCTTTTTGCTCGGAGTTCCGGTTAATGGCTCTGTAATCGTTCCCATATCGTTCCATCCTCTCCGCTTATGCGATTTTGCGGCTGGGGCGCGATCTGTAGGCGCCGGCTTTCGGTTGATATCCGGTGATGAGTTCGTGGCCGCGTTGGCGCCACTCCGGCTCGCCGTTGACGGTATTGTTGGTAATGGCTCGCAGCGCGCGAATCAGTTTTCCGTACACAGTGAGCGCGGCAGTAGAGAAACGCGCGCCTGAAGGCTCATCCATGAATGGCATGAACATGTCCGGAAACCCCGGCATGGTGCACCCGATGCAGATCCCACCGACGTTCGGGCATCCGCCGATGCCCCGCATCCAGCCGCGTTTGGTCACGTTGCAGTTGACCACTGGTCCCCAGCAGCCGACTTTCACCAAACACTTCGAAGATCCGTACTCGATTGCGAAGTCATCCTGCTCGTAGTACGCGGCGCGGTCACAACCTTCATGTACCGTCTTGCCGAACAGCCACGTGGGGCGAAGTTGCTGGTCGAGCGGGATCATCGGGGCAATACCTGCCGCCTGAAACAGCAAATACGTCAAGGTCTCCATGAAGTTGTCCGGCTGCACCGGGCATCCGGGAACGTTCACAATCGGCAAGCCGGCTTTGGATCGCCAGTCCCAGCCAAGGTAGTCGGCGAGTCCCATACACTGGGTAGGATTGCCTGCCATGGCATGAATGCCACCGTACGTAGCGCAAGTCCCCGCGCCGACAACCGCCAGCGCTTTGGGGGCGAGCCGGTCGATCCATTCTGTGGTCTTGATAGGCTGACCGGTTTTTGGGTCAGTGCCCATCGCCGCCCAATAACCTTCGTCTTTAATATCTTCATTCGGAATCGAGCCTTCCACCACGAGTACGAAGGGATCGAGTTCGCCGCGCTCCCCTTGATAGAAGTACTTCATGAAGTCATCGCCGACTTCGTAGGCGAGCACCGGGTTGTGGAGATGTACCCTTGGCAGTCCGGGAATGGCTCCGAGCAGAACATCCTCGATACTGGGTTGCTCAGCGGTCGTTACGGATACTGAATCGCCGTCACAGCCGAGACCGGCGGTGATCCAAAGAATATGAACGTCCGTGACGGGAGCAGGTGCAGAATCTTTTTTGCGGGAGAAAGGAACCGGTTCAGCGGGCATGGACGCCTCCTTCAGGTAGGACTTTTTGGCTAGAAGGGCGTTTGAGGTTACATCGGACTACGACAAATCCGGTGCAACGTCATCCGTACTTTACTGTATCCCTTGGAATGCGGACAGCCAGCGCGAGTTGCCTCAACAAATTCGCGGAAGCTGCTCGCCGAAAAGCGTGTCAACGACACGCGTACCGCCGATCTCAGTTTGCATGAGCACCATTCCGGGATGCTCGGCGACGACTTCTCCGATCACACGCGCATCACGGCCTAGCGAATTCTCACGAATACATTCCATGATGGCATCGGCATCTTGCGACGGGACAATCGCAATCAACTTGCCTTCGTTAGCGACATAAAGCGGATCCAAGCCCAGAATCTCGCACGCGCCGCGGACTGTATCACGCACCGGGATTTCAGTCTCGCGCAACAACATCCCAACTTTAGACCGTTGCGCAATTTCATTCAGCACCGTCGCAACCCCGCCCCGGGTAGGATCGCGCAGGCAGTGGACTTCTAAACTGACGTCGAGCATGTCATCGACCAGTTCGTGCAGCGCGGCACAGTCGCTCTCAATAACGCCCTCGAATTCCAGGTTCTCGCGCTGGGACAAGATAGCCATACCGTGATCGCCGATGTAGCCACTCAGGATGATCTTGTCACCGGGGGTGGCGCGGTCCGCGGAAATATTCACCGGCCTTTCGATGACGCCAATCCCAGTAGTCGAAATGAAGATTTTGTCGCCCTTACCGCGGTTCACCACCTTGGTGTCGCCAGCCACCAGTTGCACACCCGCATCTCTGGCAGCTTCGCTCATAGAGTGCACGATGCGGTGCAATTCGTCAGTTAAAAGACCCTCTTCAAGGATGAAAGCCGCCGCGAGATACAGAGGGCGTGCGCCACTCATGGCAAGATCATTGACCGTGCCGTTAATCGCCAGCCGACCGATATCACCACCCGGAAAAAACAGCGGCGTCACCACGAACGCATCTGTCGTAAACGCGAGACGGGAGCCATTGATTTGCAGGACCGCCTGGTCGTCGAGCTTATCGAGAGTCGGATTGCTGAACGCAGGCAGGAACACACGTTCGATGAGTTGCGCGCTCAGCTTTCCGCCACTTCCGTGGCCCAGCACAATCTGCTCGTGCTGGGTAATTGGGAGCGGACAAGACGATCCCAGTGAATTTGAGGCTGAGTCCTCGGCGTCTAATTGTGCAGGCCGAACTTTGAGCGCAGCTTGGCTCATTAGGCGGCGCCTCCCATTTGGGCTTGCGCTGCAGGCGCGGTTTTCTGCTGATTCAAGTGGCGCCCGTATGCGTAGTAGGCGGCGCAGGCGCCCTCAGCGGAAACCATAGTAGCGCCAAGAGGAGTCAATGGGGTACAGGCAGTTCCGAATGCTGGGCAATCGTGCGGCTTCTTGATGCCACGCAGAATCTGCCCGCTGACGCAGACTGATGACTCTTTTGTATCGATCTCCCCGACGTGGAAGAGCCGTTCCGCATCATGATCCCCGAATTCCGAGCGGAGCTTGTAACCGCTGTTCGGAATCCAGCCCACGCCGCGCCACTTCCGGTCAGCGACCTCAAACACCCTGTCCACGAGTTTGCGGGCAGGGACATTGCCCTCACGGTCGAGAATGCGCGAATACTGGTTTTCTACAGTGGCGGTGCCAGCTTCGAGTTGTCGCACAGTCATCAGCGTCCCCTGCAGCAGGTCGAGTGGTTCGAACCCGGTGATCACGATCGGTACCTTATATTGCTCGCTGATGGGCTCGTATTCACGATATCCCATAATCGTGCACACATGTCCTGGCCCGAGAAATCCTTGGACTCGATTCAGTGGGGAATCGAGAATGAAGCTCATTGCTGGCGGCACCAGGGAATGCGAAACCAGAACTGAAACGTTCTTGGTGCCTTCCTGCGCTGCGCGAAATACCAGCATGGCATTGGCCGGGGCTGTGGTCTCAAAACCGATGGCAAAGAAAACGATCTGCTTCTCTGGATTGGCGCGGGCAATCTTCAAGCAATCAAGTGGCGAATAGACAACGCGGATATCGGCTCCCTGCGATTTCAGCGTGAACAGATCTCCACTCGATCCTGGAACACGCAACATATCGCCAAAGGAACAGAAAATTACGCCATGTTGAGCGGCGATGGCGTGAGCTTTGTCGATGTTTTCCAGCGGCGTAACACAGACTGGGCAGCCCGGCCCATGCACCAGCTCGACTCCTTCGGGAAGCAGACGGTCGAGGCCATGCTTCACGATTGAATGCGTCTGTCCGCCGCAGACCTCCATAATTACCCAAGGGCGCGTCTGAATCCGGCGGATCTCGTTAACAACCGATTGCGCGAGTCTCGCGCTGCGGTACTCATCTATGTACTTCATTGTGGTTTCCTCGCCGTTATCTCATCGACTACAGGGGCGTCAAGTTCGGTGAGTTGGTCCATCTCCTCTAGGAGCTGGTAAGTCCGCGCCGCTTCTTCGGCATTGACTATGCTTATGGCAAAGCCGACGTGTACGAGCACGAAATCGCCAACCGCGGCTTCAGGTGTGTAATCGAGAGATGCTTCGCGCACGATTCCGCCGAACTGGACTTTCGCCATGCGTATGCCGCCGCGATCAAACTCTTCGAGGACCTTTCCCGGTATGGCTAAGCACATGACAACGCTCCTGACTTCAGAATTTCATTTGCTATCGCAGCCTGACCGAGCGAAATGCCACCATCATTCGGTGGCACCGCGTAATGCAGGAACACTTCAAACCCAAGTTTTCGGAGACGAGCCACGCTGCGCTGCAACAAATACATGTTTTGGAATGTGCCGCCGCTCAGGCAAACGCGATTCAGCTTCTCCGATGCGCGAATTCGCTGGCACATCTCGGCTATCACGGTTGCAATTGTGTTGTGGAAACGAGAGGCGATTACGCCGGCGGGTTGAGAGTTCTGAACGTCGCGAACGATTGCGCGAATTGCAGCTCGCATGTCGACTTGTGCAGGTTCATTCGAATCAATGTCGAACGGATACCCATCGTCGATACCCGGCTGGCAAGCCATTTCCAGTTCGATTGCCGCTTGGCCCTCAAACGTGACTTGATGGCGCAATCCGATGATGGACGCCACCGCGTCAAATAGGCGTCCACAAGAAGAAGTCAGAATGGTATTGATATTGCGAGAAATCATGAGTGAAACAAAATCAATTTCACGCGGCGGTACCTTCTGGAAGATCGGGAGGTCGATCGGAAGCTCAGATCCGAAACTTGCTCGCAGCCAACTCAGGGCTGGACGCCAAGTTTGCCGAACAGCGGCATCTCCTCCGGGAAGAGGGACGTAGCGAAAGTGGGCGCGTCGCTCGAAGTTGCCGAAACCGGCCACGAGGAATTCCCCGCCCCATATCTGGCTATCTGTTCCATAGCCAGTACCATCGAACGCGATGCCAATCACTCTATCACGAATCCGGTTCTCAGCCATACAACTTGCAACGTGCGCATGGTGATGTTGCACCCCAATTTTCGGTAGCCGAAGTTCAGCCGCGAACCGGGAACTCATATATAGAGGATGGAGATCGTGGGCCACGGCCTGCGGCTCGACGCGGAAGAGCTTTTTCAGGTTCGCCAACGTCTCTTTGTAGAACTCAAGCGTCTCGTAGTTTTCGAGGTCGCCGATGTGCTGGCTAAGAATTGCATAGCGGCCTTTAGTAAGGCAGAAGGTATTTTTCAACTCCGCCCCGCAAGCCAGCAGCTCGCCGCAATCTGAACCGAGGTCTATCGGCTGTGGCGCATACGCGCGCGAACGACGCAGTGCGCGTGGTCGACCTTCGAAGGTACGCGCGACGGAATCATCCACGCGCATATAAATATCGCGATTGTGAAATAGGAACCAATCGGCCACAGGGGCCAGCCGCCGCCACGCTTCTTCGTTCGAAATGACGATTGGCTCATCGCTGATGTTGCCACTTGTCATTACCAACGCAGTGAACTCAGGCGGTGCGGCCGAACGGTCTGCGAAAAGCAGAAAGTGAAGCGGCGTGTAGGCCAACATTACTCCGAGCGTGTTATTGCCCGGAGCCAGATCGGGCGGAATGGTTGCGTCTTCGCGGCGATTCAGGATCACGATCGGCCGCTGCGGGCTTAATAAAAGCTCGCGATCGGCATCTGACAGTGTGCAAAGTTTTTCAACCTCCCCGATGTCGCGGGCCATCAGCGCAAAAGGTTTGTCGCTGCGTTTCTTCCGCAGGCGCAATTCCCGTACTGCTGCTTCGTTCGAGGCGTCGCACACAAGCTGGGAACCGCCCAATCCTTTCACTGCAACGATCGCGCCCTCGTGCAGCAGTCGCCGCACATCCTGGAACACTGAAATCGCATACTGCCCGGATTCGTACGCGTCATTTGCAGGGAAAACTGTTCCGCTCTTTGCCAGTACGACCGTGGGACCGCAGACTGGACACGCGTTCGGCTGCGCATGAAAGCGGCGGTTCGTGGGATCGTTGTACTCGGCCTGGCAATTCGCACACATGCGGAACCCGGCCATAGTGGTCATCGGGCGGTCGTAAGGAATATTGCGAATGATCGTGTAACGAGGACCACAGTTGGTGCAATTCGTAAACGGATAAGCGAACCGGCGATTGTCGGGGTCGCTGACGTCGCGCAGGCAATCGTCACAAGTGGCTACATCGGGCGAAACCAGCGCAAATTCGCGGTCTCCGTTTGCGGGCAGGCTTTCCCTGATCTCAAAGCCTTCGTTGCCCATTGGATCCAAATCGGTGCTTGTGACTTCTTCAATGTGAGCGAGTGGCGGAGGATGATGGAGAGACCGCATGAACTCGTCTAAGGCACTGTGCTGGCCTTCGGCTTCAATAGTCACACCGGACGAGGAGTTCAAGATGAAACCTCGTATTCCGATACGATTGGCGAGGTTGAAAACAAAAGGGCGGAATCCCACGCCTTGCACAATGCCGCGCAGGCAGATTCGACGTCGAACGATAACCGAGGGGCTGAGAGTTGCCATTGGGAAGGGCGAGTTACACTGCCCTGATCCCGCGTACACAGAGATGCTCGCACCAACGTGAGCCGTTGTCCACTCATAGGTAAATTGATGTAGCAGAAACGGTCTGGTGAAAACTGGTTTAAAATCTTTGAAGTCGTTGCCGTTTCAGTCGGGGCGTAGCGCAGCCTGGTAGCGCACCTGCCTTGGGCGCAGGGGGTCGGAGGTTCAAATCCTCTCGCCCCGACCAAAATAATTCCACGAAATGCCTGCCACAAATTGGAAAAATGGTATCTTTGAAACCGGAGCCAGTACCTAAGAAGAGGAAGAAAAACATACATCGGTAGACCAATATCCCCTCAGGCGCTTACCAGTGGCTTTGATTCTGGCGGTTGACGACGAAAGCTCAGGACTTTATTTTCGCAAGCTCATTCTGGAGCATGCGGGACACACCGTGCTTAGCTCCACCGGAGTTGACGAAGCGCTCACCCTTTTCCGTGACAATCCAGTCGACATCGTGGTAACCGACCATCTGCTGGGACGGCAGACTGGGAATGACATGGCCGAGGAGATGAAACGGACCAAGCCGGCGGTCCCGATCATCTTGCTTTCGGGTACCAGCACCATACCGGAAGCTCTGGTGCATGCCGACGCGTTTCTCAGCAAGACTGAAGGCCCGGAACAATTGCTCGAAACCGTGCAGCAGTTGCTTTCGCGGCAGGGAGATTCACCCGAGACGATTCCGCCACAAGCGAAACGGGCGACGCTTCAGGAGCTTCTCGCTGCTATTGTCGACGATAGCGACGATGCCATCCTTAGCAAGGGCCTCAACGGCACTATCTTGACGTGGAACAGAGCAGCCGAGCGCATGTACGAGTACCGCGCTGACGAAGTCATCGGGAAAAACGTGTCCATATTATTGCCGCCGGACCGCCCGCATGAGGTCAGCGAGATACTTCAACGCCTGCGTCAAGGTGAAAAGATCGAACGGTTCGAGACCACTCGCCGCACCAAGGGCGGCCGCATGGTGAACGTCTCTCTCACTATTTCACCGGTGCGGGATGCGGGGGGCGAAATCATTGCAGCTTCAACCATCGCCCGTGACATCACCCAGACAAAAATGGCGGAACAAGCGTTGCGCACTTCGGAAAAGTTGGCGGTCGCGGGACGAATGGCTGCAACCATAGCGCATGAAATCAACAATCCTTTGGAGACGGTCACAAACGTCCTTTACTTGTTATCACGCAACCCGAGAATGGACGAACAGGCACGGCAACATCTGAAGATCGCCGATGAGGAGTTGCGGCGCATCTCCCAGATCACCCGGAGCACGCTTGGCCTCTATCGGGAGCGTGACACCACGCCAGGTCCGGTCAACTTGACAGAAATGATCGAGAAACCTGCTCATGTTTTATCAGCGCCAGGTGCAGTCACTGGGCGTGAAGGTTGAGAAACGCTTCGATTCTTCAGGAAGGGTGATAGGAGTATCCGGAGAGTTGCGGCAGGTGGTCGCCAATCTCATTGCCAATGCGATCGACGCGCTGACCGTTACTGGAACGAAGCTGAAATTGCATGTCTACGAGTCTGCAGATTGGCGAAATCTTTCCCGTCGAGGTATCCGCGTAGTTGTCGCCGATGATGGCCCAGGAATGAATGCAGAGACGCAGGCCAACTTGTTTCATCCTTTTTACACCACCAAAGGCCAAAGGGGCACTGGGCTGGGACTTTGGGTGAGCCACGGAATTATTGGCAAGCACGGGGGAACTATTCGCCTGCGAAGTAAAACCGGCGAGCGGCACGGCACCTGTTTCAGCGTTTTTCTTCCAATCAGTAATCAGACCAAAACCCGTTAGCGCGCTCCTTTCTGGCCTCTGGCCTGCCGCAGGTACAATCATTTGCATCTATAACTCGGCAAATGAATCCATACAATTTACTGCCACACGCCTGGCCGGCTTCGAAAACCCTGAGCACGATGAATACAGCATGCGCGAGAGCAAAATCTGCGGGAATATTGGCGTTAAGTTGCAGCTTGTTAATTTTCACGAGTGTGCTACCGCTCCTAGGCCAGGCCGCAAGCGGCGGATTCAGCACGCCCGCAGCGCCCGCGCAAGGAGCCAGTTCCTCGGGATCTTCTGAAAGCGCATCACCCTCGATCGCCACTTACAGCACTACCACTCAAAGTCCTTTTCTTGGCAGTGTGCCCGAGGGTAAAGCCACGGGCACGGTGCTTCCATTGTCTTTCAAGGAGGCGATTGATCGCGCGCTGCGGAATAATCTTGGCTTACTCCTGGCCAGCGACAGCTCGCTTGCGGCACGGGGAGCCAAATGGCAGGAACTAAGCCGGCTCTTACCCACTTTGAGTGCATCGGCCAATCAGACTGTCGAGCAAATTGACCTGGCAGCATTGGGGTTCAGATTCAATTTTCCCGGTATTCCGCCGGTGGTTGGCCCGGTAGGAGTCTTCGACGCTCGCTTTTATCTGACGGCATCGTTATTCGATTGGCATGCGATCGAGCGGGAGCGCGGCGCCAGGGCAAACGAATCGGCTGCGCGATATCGCTATAGCGATGCGCGCGAATTGGTAGTAATGGCCGCTGGGAATGAATACCTGATGTCTATCGCTGCAGCCGCGCGCGTGGACGCAGCGCAAGCGCAGCTCGAAACCGCGCAGGCGCTTTTCAATAAAACCCACGATCAGCAAACGGCAGGCGTGTCTCCCGCCATTGATACCCTCCGCGCGCAAGTAGAGTTTAAAACTCGACAGCAGCAACTGATCGTGGCCCGCAATAATTATGCGAAGCAGAAGCTTGCGCTCGCCCGCACCATCGGGTTGCCGCCCGGCCAGGAATTCAATTTGACCGAACAGGCCCAGTACCAGCCGCTGGCTCCAATGAGCGTCGAGCAGGCGCTGCAACGCGCATATACTTCGCGGTCTGATTATCAAGCGGCGGCGCAGCAAGTGCGGGCTGCGGAGCAATTCCGGCGGGCCGCAACTGCCGAACATCTTCCCACCCTGGACCTCTCCGGGAATTACGGGGCCGCGGGCGTAAACCTGGGTAATTCGCATGGCGTGTTCGTGGCCGGCGCGACTCTCGCTATCCCGATATTTGCCGGGGGACGCACGCACGCTGACGTGCTTCAGGCAGAAGCTACTCTGCGGCAGAGCCGCCAGCAACTGGAGAATCTCCGGGGGCTAATCGACTACGATGTTCGCACCGCGCTGCTCGATCTTGCGGCCGCGGCCGATCAGGTCCAAGTCGCGAGGTCAGCGCTCGATCTAGCCAACCAGACTTTGGTGCAGGCTCGCGACCGGTTCACCGCCGGGGTAACGGATAATCTGGAAGTGGTCCAAGCACAGGAATCTGTAGCCTCAGCCAACGAGAATTACATCAGCAGCCTCTATTCTCACAACATAGCCAAAGTGCTGCTGGCGCGCGCGATTGGGTTCGCAGAGCAGGGAGTGAAACAATATCTGGAAGGTAAAGGCAAGTGAGATATGGCACAGGAAACTGAGATTCAAGAGCCACCGGCACAACGGCATACATCACAACCGCTAGCTCCGCAAGGGCGGGTTCCGCAGGTAGAGACTCCGACGCAAACGCCGCCGGCGCAAACACCGCAGCCCCGGCCTCCGGCTGTCTCCGAGCGTGATTTGAAGTGGAGAGAGTTTCGCTCGCGAAATCCGCGTTTTCGCATGTTCCTGATAATAGGAATTGTGGTGTTGCTAGTGGCGGGCTTTTTTTTAATGCGTTACTTCAGCAGCTACGAATCCACCGACGATGCGCAGATTGACGGGCATCTCAATCCGGTGAGCGCGCGGGTCTCCGGTCATGTGCAAAAGCTTCTGGTGGACGACAACCAATACGTGCAGGCTGGTCAGGCGTTGGTGCAGATTGATCCCTCCGATTACCAGGTGCTGGTAGCGCGTGCGCAGGGCGACTACGACAATGCAGTTGCTACCGCCAAGGCCGCCGGCGTCAACGTTCCTATCACCACAACCAGCACCACCAGCCAGCTTTCCTCGGCGGCGGCGGATGTAATGACGGCACGTGCGAACCTGCTTGCGGCCAGACAGCAGATCGAAGCGGCGAATGCGCAACTTGTGCAAGCCGATGCCAACAACGTGAAGGCTCAGAATGACTTGGCGCGTTACAAACAATTAGTTTCGAAACAGGAGATTTCGCAGCAACAGTACGATCAGGCTTATGCCACGGCGCAAGCAGCGGCAGCGGGGGTTGATGCTGCCCGCTCCGGCGTGGCCGCGACTCAGGAGCAGGTGAAGGCCGCGCAGGGCAGGGTTGCATCAGCGGAGGCGAATCTGCGCTCCGCGCAAACTGCGCCACAACAGATTGCCGCCATCCGTTCACGCGCTCAATCAGCCTTGGCCTTAGTCGAGCAGAAAAAGGCGGAACTGGACGCCGCAAAACTGAATCTGCTGTACACGACTGTTGTCGCGCCGGTGAATGGGTTCGTGACGAGCCGAACGGTTGAGGCGGGACAAAACGTGCAGCCCGGGCAGGAATTCATGCGCGTAATCAACCTGGACGACATCTGGGTCACGGCCAACTTCAAGGAAACCCAGTTGCGAAAGATGCGAATTAATCAGCCGGTCACGATTCATGTGGACACAACGGGCAATGACTACAAAGGTCACCTCCACAGCATCGCCGGTGCGAGCGGCGCTATTACGAGCCTATTGCCTCCCGAGAACGCAACCGGAAACTTTGTCAAGGTTGTGCAACGAATTCCGGTGAAGATTATTTTTGATCGGGGAGAGACCAAAGAGCATGTGTTGCGCCCAGGAATGTCGGTTGAACCCAAGGTCTGGTTGCGATAAAGTGTCCTCGCGAGATTGATCGAGATCCTGAGATCTCGGTGCAAGACATGTATCGGGTTATCACTATCGAACGGGAGTATGGTTGCGGCGCGGGGGAAATCGCCCGCAAGCTGGCTTCAAAACTTGGTTGGAAACTCTGGGACCGGGACTTGACTGCGGAAATCGCCAGGGTCGCGAACGTCGACCCATCTTCGGTTTCGATGTGCGAAGAGCGCGTTGACAGCACATTTCAAAGGCTCGTAAAGGTCTTCTGGCGCGGGAGCTACGAACGCAGCGCCGACCTTTCGCACCAGCCGTTCGGTCCAGACCGCATGGTTGAGGTCGGCGAAGAAGTCATGTGCAACATTGCCGAGCAGGGCGACTGCGTGATCGTCGGCCGTGGCGCTCCATACTTCCTGCGTGAGCGCAGTGACACGTTTCACGTGTTTCTTTACGCGCCACGTGCAGAAAAACTGCGGCGAATTCAGAGTCTGGGCAGGAGCCTCAGCGACGCGGAAGACCTGGTCGATACCGTAGACCGCGAACGTATTCTGTTCGTGAAACACTATTTCGGAGCTGATTGGCCCACGCGGTCCCTCTATCACGTGATGATCAACACCGCGATTGGAGACGAAAACGTTCTTTCTACCATCCTCCACAGCATGCGCACGCTTGAACGCGAGTACGTAAGTTAAGCCCCCAGATCTCCATTCAGCCGCAAACCCGCCCTTCATGAGAACATTGAAGTTGACCAATGATTCAACTCAGTTCTGCGGGAAAACGGTATGGGCACAAAATGCTCTTCGACCGCGCGGACCTGCTGATCACGCCGCGCGATCGGGTGGGCCTGGTTGGCGCCAACGGCACAGGAAAATCCACATTCCTGAAGATTCTTGCCGGCTCGGAAACGCTGGATTATGGCAGTGTCTCGGTGGCAAAAGGAATCAGTTCCGGATACCTTCCCCAGGATGGCCTGACCCTTTCAGGAAAAACTGTCTTCGCCGAATGCATGTCGGTGTTCTCGCGTCTGCGGGACATGGAGCAGGAACTCGAGCAGCTGACTTCACGCATGTCCGAGATCGACCATACCTCCGCGGAGTATGAGCAGGTGGCGGAACGCTACCACCAGATTGAGCATGAATTCCGGGTCCATGACGGTTATGCGATCGAAGCGCAAGTGGGAGCAGTGCTTGCCGGACTAGGCTTCCGCACAGAGGACTGGCACCGTCAAACGGAGGAATTTTCCGGAGGCTGGCAGATGCGCATTGCGCTGGCCAAACTTCTGCTGCAGAAACCCAACCTCTTGCTGCTCGATGAGCCTACGAATCACCTCGACCTGGAATCCCGCAACTGGCTGGAACAGTATCTTTCGGATTATCCCTTCGCGCTGGTCCTGATTTCGCACGACCGGTATTTTCTGGATGTAACCGTCAATCGAATTATCGAAATCTGGAACAAGAAGATTTGGACCTACAGCGGTAATTACGAAAAATATCTCGGGCAGAAGACACAAAGGCGCGAGCAACTGGAGGCGGCATACCGCAATCAGCGTGAGCGAGTTGAGCAACTCGAGATTTTTATCAATCGCTTCCGCTATCAGGCCACGAAGGCAAAGCAGGTGCAAAGCCGGATCAAAGAACTGGAAAAGATGGAGCGCATTCAGTTGCCCGAGGAGGAAAAGACGATCCATTTTTCTTTCCCGCAGCCCAAGCCGGGTGGCAGGATAGTGGCGGAGTTTGCCGGAGTGGCGAAATCCTACGGCGAGAAGCAAGTCTTTAAAAATGTAGACTTCATGATCGAGCGCGGCGACCGCATCGCGCTGGTAGGAGTAAACGGCGCAGGCAAATCCACGCTGATCAAGCTGCTCGCCGGGATAGAACCATTGACGAACGGGCAGTACAGTTTAGGTCACAACGTTCAGCTCGACTATTTTGCGCAGGACCAATACAAGGAACTCGACCAAAACGAGCGCATTCTCGACGATCTCGGCCAGGTTGCTCCCTCATCCCGGGAAACCGATTTGCGTAACCTGCTCGGCTGTTTTCTTTTTTCCGGAGACGATGTATTCAAACGTATTGGCGTGCTCTCCGGTGGTGAGCGCAACCGCTACGCTCTTTTGCGCATGCTGCTTCATCCCGCGAATTTTCTGTTGCTCGACGAGCCTACCAATCATCTCGACATCCGCGCAAAAGACATTCTGCTGAACGCGTTGAGCGCCTACACCGGCACCGTGGTATTCGTCTCGCACGATCGCTACTTCATCGATAAGCTAGCAACGCGTGTCTTCGAAATCGGCAGCGGCCGGGTCGAGATCTATCCCGGAAATTACGAGGACTTCCTTTGGCGCAAACAAGGCGGTGCGGCGAAATTGCAGGAGTCGGTCTCCACCTCTGCGCACGTGGTTACTCCTGCGAACGGAAACGGCGCCAAGCCATCTGCCCCCGAAAACAAAGCCAAACGCATCAATCCGATTAAGCGGAAACAGATGGAAGATCGGGCAAAGAAATTGGAAGAGCAGATTTCCATTCTGGAGTCGAAGATTGCTGGCTGCGAAAGCTCTCTGCAGAACTTCGTGAGCGCGGAAGAAACCACGCGCCTTACGCAAGAGCTGGATCAGACGCGCAATGAACTGAAGGAACGCACTGCGGACTGGGAACAGATCGGGCAAGAGTTGGAAACGACTACCGACAAAGTCTGAGCGCCAAAAATCGGGAGCATCTGAGTTGCGAAGTTCACGCCCATAAGGCCAACCCAGCCGTACCACATCCTCCGTAACCTGCCGCACTTCGGTAATCCTGTGCCATAGTCACTGTTACCGAATCTAGCCGCAACGCGCGGGCAATCAAACAAGGAAGGATTCTAATGTTGCATTCCACGGACAACGCTCCCAAGCCGCAATTCACACCGTCAACCCCAAACCCTGTTGCGCCGGTGAAGACTGTTTCTTCGCCGATCGAGCAGGCCACCATCGGGCGTTCGCTGGTCATAAAGGGCGAGATCAGCGGCAGCGAGTCGCTCTATGTCGATGGCCGCATCGAAGGCACGGTTTCATTCAAAGATCACCGTGTGACTGTGGGACGGAATGGCGTAGTTGCAGCCAACATTTCCGCACGAGAAGTTGTCATTATGGGCAAGGTCACGGGAAATATCGAGTGCAGCGATCGCGTGGATATCCGCAGCGAAGGCTCGCTTACCGGCGATGTCATTAGCCGGCGCATCAGCGTGGAAGATGGCGCGATACTTCGTGGCAGCGTGCAACTGGCGCCTGGCGAGAAGCAGGAAAAAACCTCGCGTCCGGAAATGCCCAAGGTCATGGCAGCAGGCGCAGGAAAGTAAGCTCACCGAACTACCGGAAGCATCGGATGGCAACATTCGATGCTTTTGCTTTTTTCGATCGGAATCGAACTATATAGGTACGCCGATCAGAATTTTTACCGCGACCGGCTGATTGTTGAGTTGCGCGGGGCGGAATACCCATTTGCTCAACGCCTGCGCAATCGGCTCGCTCACGTGGACGTCGGGAGTTTGTTTGACCGAAACGTGACTGATCTTCCCGTCTGTGCCTAACAACGCGTACACCACTACTTGTCGTTGAGAGTACTTTTTTTCGAGATCCTGAGGAATTTGCGGCCACTCCCGCATCACCGGAGATGGAGCAATCAAGGGCGCATCGCTCGAGCCTGTTGCACCAGCCGCGAGTGCATATTGAAGGGTCCAGGTTGGATCTTCCTCTTGGGGCGTGCGTTGCATAGGGATATAAACCGTGTAAACGCGCTCGTTCTGGAATACACCGTAATCCTGCAGTCCGCCGCCGCTGCTGGCAGTTGCTACGATTGTGATCTGGTACGGAGTTTGCGGAGCGACGGTCAAAGTGGAAGAGTTGTTGGACGAACTGCTACCCTCTTCGCCCTGAATAGTGATGCCGGGAAATGCTCCCGATCCCGCGCCACTGCCGCCTCCTGAACCAGTACCAGCGCCGTGACCCGATTTCCCGGCTCCCGTTCCTGACGCTCCACGTCCGTTGCCAGTACCTACGCCACCGACTCCTGCACCGGATGTGTTTCCCGAGCCATTGCCGGTTCCGGCAGAACCCCCGCCGGAAGCTTCGTTCGCGTTACCGGAGCCGCCTCCCGCTGCGGGATTGTGACCGCTTCCACTGCCGGTGTTCGCGGCCGACTCAGTGGCAGCGTTAGCGGATTGCGCGTTCTCTTGACCTGTAGCTGGAGAAATTGAACGCGTTCCATCCGTTTTTCCGGGCGTGATCGAATTTGGATTCAACGTCCCGCCGGGGGCAACTGCGAATTTTCCACGTGCTTCGCCTGCCGGTAGTTTGGCTTTGCTTCCCGCCGGAAGCGGCATTGGGCTGAGCGACAACAAGGGTTCCGCGGCTTTCCCGTGCATCTCGAGTTTGGCTACTTGCGCAGTCGATGGCGGCGCCGCCTGTTTCTCTGTCTTCTCCGAATGTTTTTCCGCGGCCACCTTAAGTGCCGCAGGCGTTACTTTCTCTGCCTCACGCTTTTCTTGCTCTTGCTTTTTAGGCTGGATCTTCGGCGCTTCCGGAAGTCGCTGCTGAGCAGCAGGCAGCTTCGGCATATCGGCTCTCGCTACTAGCTGCGGAACTTCGGAAACCGGCACGTCCCATTTCGCGTCGCGATGCAGATTGGTGTCGCGCTTCACTCTGATCGGCTGCGGCGTCGAATGAAATTGCGGCGTAGCTGCTTTTGGCGCGAGCAGAGAGGTGGGCAGGCGCGTCTCAGCCATCTGCACGATGTTAGGCAGCGGAACTAATTTCTTGAGCGGCTCGGGATGAACCATGAGCGGGCGCAACAACGTTTGGAACGCATTCGTGGGATTCGGCGGATCAGACAAGATTGCTTGCGCGCCAGGATAAGCAAACCCTTTGCTCGCACGCGCCGGCGCTGCCGAAGCCTGTTGCGGCTTGCTACGGCCTCCGCCGGGACTTTTTTGCCCTTGCGCTCCTCCGCCAACTTCTGGCAGATAAATCAGGTGGCTTTGAGCGGACTGCGAACCGACGATCAGCTTCTGCGCGCGGAACGAAGGCAAGCCATAAGTGATCAGCAGGAAGATCCCGAACATTGCGACTTCATGTCCGATGATTGAGTACAACAGCCCGCGCCCGGGAAGGTAACCGAACTTGAAGGTTGTAAAGGTCGGGGCGCCGTCTGACTTCTTTCGCACAGGAGTCGTGTCCCACTTCCGACTCCGATTTTCTTTTAAGACGCTAGTTGAGGCCGAACCACGTCTCCGATCTTCCGCAAGCTTGTTTCGAAGATCTTCTCTCGATGGAGTCAGCAGATCTGGTGGGTTTGTTGCCGCGCTCGCGTCGGGGGCGGGTACCAGCGCGGACGTCCATGTGCGCGCACGCTCGACATCGGCCAGGGTGGCCGAATCTGAAGGAGACCGTGTGTCTTCGCCAAACTTCTCTCGCAGTTCCTCCATCACCGATGACAAAAGGGCACGTGGCGGCGCTGAACCGTTGGATTTGCCTGCGGGATCGGCTGCAAGCTGAGATGCAGATTCCAGCGATGTCCCATTCTGTGGCAGACCGTTTTTCTTCTCCAGATCAAATTCAGGGACGATGCCTTGCAAAATTCTTTTTCGCAGTTCCTCGATCGTTGGCGGCAAATCAGAAACTTCTTCGGACGACGAGTCAGCGGGGGCAAACGTCGTCTTACTTTGAGCTTCGCGCAAAACTGACTGGATGATTTGCATGCCCAGTTCTGGCCAGTCGTCGCTTTTTGGCTCGGTGGGTTCGGAGTCACTTTTCGGCGCGTGGCCGTTGGTTCCGTTGTGTGGCGCTTTCGTGGCAGTGATACCTGTGGCCTTCTCGCCCTGCGCCGAAGCGGAATCCAAAGCCGGGCTTTGATCGCAAAGAATGTCCTCGCTTTGGTCTTGCTCCGGGCACACAGTAGCGATCTGCTCGATGGATTGCGGTTCGTCGATGTTGAGCCCAAGAGAAAGAAAAGCCATGATTCACTGCACCCGGAGATCAGGATTATTTTCGGTGGCAACGCGCGAACTGCCCGCACCAACTGAAAACGAATTGGCAAAGAAGGTCATTGGAGGAGAGAAGCCTTGAGAGTGTAGTACTGAGCATATGGGTTGAGCGAAACAGTGATCCGGGAAGTTCCGCTCGGCTGGCCAAGTTGTAACTGATCGACAACTACGGCGCCGACGATGTAGGAATTCGCACCGCTGCCGGGGCTGAAAACATCCGCAAAGGCGGTCGAGTTGCAGTTTACGCCGCTGCCCGTGCCGGTCGAAGAGGTCGAGTCGCAGTAGTGAAAGTAGACGCTCCCGATAAGTCCAGACGAGCCGGACGCGTGCCATCTGAGCTGACTCGTGGGTTGCGAGTCGCGGTCATGAAAGAAAACGATGCCGCGCTGCTCACCCGCAGGATCGAGGGAGCCCAGTGGGTCGCCGTAAGGATGCAATGGATCTGTCGCGGGCGCCCCGCAGGGGCCGAGCAGTACATTGCCCGTGAGGCCGGTAACTGGGAGACTACTCAATAGCCGGTTCGTTGATCCGGTGCACTGAAGCGCGGAAATCGGAACGGGAGTGGTCGCACAATTAAAAGTGCCGCTGGATGCGGTGCCTGAGCTGGAATGAATTGTCAGTGTGCTTGTTCCATGAAAGTAGAAGACCGTGCCTTGAATGTTTGAGCCAGTTGTGTCCGGCCTCAGGCAGGTATTCGGATTCGCCACAAAATCCCCGTCGAGGTAATAGATGCCGGGCTCGAAAACTGCTATGACATTCGAGCCGGGCCCCGCAGAACCCCCATTCAGCTGAATGCCAGTGGGATAGTACCCAGGGTGGAAGTGCGCACAGTTAGCTGGAAGGATTCCGAGATCTGCCGGGCATGTGCCGGGGTCATAATATCCCACTGCTGTCGGACGCGAAGGCGGAGGAACCGAAGCAAATGGATCAGTGATCACGCCAGCGGGACTTACCCACTTACCAGTAAGCGTCGTCACTCCGGAATCCGATACATTTTCCCTGGCAGCTACTGAGAAATCTGCTAGCCCACCGTTTGAATTGGTTAGGTTGACTGGGCCTGAAACACTCACCGCCCCGGGATCGGTCGAATTCACCTGAATGCCCTTTTCCGCGCTGTTTGTTACCGTTAAACTGAAATTTGACCCCGTCATCGCGTTAGACGCGCTCGGATTTAATACGAGAACCGGCACCGGCGACAGAACGTTGCTCAACCCGCAGATGGCTTGCGCACCGACGTCTACTGTATGTCCGCCATTGAGCATTCCGATGAATGTGGTCTGCACGCGGTCAGTAATATTCACTTGCATGTACGGCTGTGCAGCGACATCTTTCGCAGTGCATAAGGTTGACCCACCCGAGCACGACGGTATCGAGGAAAAACTTCCAGGGAAAGTAACGCTCACGTCGGTTCCAGCGTGGTTGGCTTGCAGTCCGGAAGATGTATAGCCGTTGAAAGCTGCGTACTGGCAGGGCACGAATCCGCTGTTTGGAACTTGGTTGTTGCCACTACCAGTTGAACCGGAGCACTGGAAGCTAATCCCTATCCAATTCTGCGACGGAGGCGTGGCTCCCGCGGCAACAGAAAGCATATTCATTGCACCGGCAGTACAGGCCGCGTCGGCGGCGGTCTGCGCGGACTGGCGGTGGAACCAAAGGTTCGCGCCATCCACCACAAAGCCCATACTGCCGATCAAGAACAGTCCCATCGCAAGGACGAGGAACACTGCGGCCTGGCCGCTTTCACGCGACTGGCGTTTGTTCTTTCGGGATGTCTTACGCATCGACATTATTCTTTTTGCACTCAAAACATAATTCGGCCCGCAGAATTCGCGGAGACGTTGACTTTCGGCCAACCCAGTCCGAATAGCGGCTGATAGGGATAGCTCACGCTGACCTGTACCGCGCTTCCGGGCTTATTGCTGCCATCGGGATAGCAGGCATAGATATTCATGGTGGACGTGCTGTGCAGTGAAGCCACTGCATAGGTCTGGACTGTGGCGAGTAACGAACCGGTAGCTGGGGTCGTGCACGCCGGCCAGGAAGTGCTTGATGCAGTGCCTGAAACCGGATCCGATGTACTCGAGCCGTGCACGATTGCGTATCGAACTCCCTCTTTCGCAGCATCAGCCAGGACCGAGTAGGTGTAAACAAACATGGTTAATTCCAACATGCCGAGGAGCAAGAAAAACAAGACCGTAATGGTTAACGCGAACTCCACCGCTGCCTGCCCGCGTTGCGATCTGCGCAAGTTACGAGTCATGATCCCATTGCTCTCATTTCCGCGTGGCGCGCAAAAGTGCAGCTCACGGCGCCGCCGCTGGAGCTGCAAGTTGGAAAACTCGCCACGATCAAATTGAACGGGGTCGCTGAAATGAGCGTCTTGAACTTGTAAGACACATCTACGCGACTCAGGGCGAACCCCGGGTAGGTATTCCATTCTGGGTCGGGATCAGGGGTGGGAAAGGCTCCCCCGGTCCCGGAAGTCTGGCAATTCGAAGTCGGTGGCGATCCGTTGGCACTGCCTAAACTCAACGAGCAAACTTGAACTTGTAAAGTCCCTCCGTTTAAAGCGCCCAACTCTGCAGAAATCAGAGAAGCGACTGTCGTTGCAGGGGATCCTGTGACCGTGGGGAGCGAAGCGTTCGACGGAGTCGAAGATCCCTGGATCGCATACTCAATTCCGTTGCGCGCCGCGGAGGTCAAGTTCAAGGTGATCAGAAAGAAGTAACCGACATTGACCGCGTTCAGGATCAAGAGAAGGAGCAGAGGAATCATGAGAGCCGTCTCAACCAGGCTCTGGCCCCGGCTGTCCCTTGCGAGTGAAAGTTTGCGGGTTAGCATTGCGGTTAAACCTTTACTCCTGCGGACTAACGCGCTCGCGAACTTGCGCCCGGCTACGCGATGCGCATGGCGGCGCGGAACACTTTGGCGGAATCGACCGCCTTGGTCGCGTCGTCGCGCAAGTGCGGCGCCGTCAGAACCTCTTCTAACTCTTGCAACTCAAGTTCCTCTTCCCGCGCTTCCGCGACTTCCAGTTGATTCAAGAGACGATGCAGATAGCATCGGCTAATTCCTAGTTCTTTGGCTGCTTTTAACTTGTTGCCATTGTGGGTCGCGAGCGCCGCGCGAACCAGTTCGCGTTTGAACCCTTTCATCGCTTCGTGGAATGATCCGCGTGGCAATTCGTCAGAGATGCTCAATCCCCGCAGTTCGGGCGGCAAGTCGTCGATGCCGAGCCGGTCGTGACCATTTCCCAGCACCACACTGCGCTCAATCACATTCTGCAACTCGCGCACATTGCCCGGCCATGAATGTCGCGCCAGCGCGCCCAGGAACCCCGGAGTCATACTGCGGCATTGCTTTTTGTGGAGCTTGGCAAACATTCGCAGAAAATATTCGGCCAGCAGCGGGATGTCCTCAGCGCGATCGCGCAAGGAAGGCATCACAACCTTTACCACAGAGATTCTGAAATAAAGATCCTCGCGGAAGCTGCCCTCGCGGACCATCTGCTCAAGATTGCGGTTCGTGGCGCAGATCACGCGCACGTCGATGGGATGAGAAAGGTTAGACCCTAAGCGCGAAACCGTACGTTCCTGCAATGCGCGTAGCAGTTTGGCTTGAAGAGGCAAAGCCAGATCTCCGATTTCATCGATGAAAATCGTGCCCGCGTTGGCTTCTTCGAAGCGCCCGCGCCGTCCCTGATTTGCGCCGGTAAATGCGCCCCGCTCATGACCAAAAAGCTCGTCATCGATCAGCGACTCTGGAAACGAGCACACGGAAAACGCGACGAACGGTTTATTCGCGCGCTGGCTGAGCTGATGGATCGCCTTGGCGACCAATCCTTTTCCAGTCCCGCTTTCCCCCGTTACGAGCACAGTTGTAAAAACGCTTGCGACCTTATGAACGACGTCGACTACGCGATCCATGGCCGCGCTGTTTCCGAGCAGGCCATCAACTCGCCGGCCGCATAACATTTGCTGCGCAGCAGCCAGTTCGCGCGTCATGGCCGTACGGCGGCAAGCGCGGTTAATGGAAAACCGCAGCTCCTGCACGTCGAGCGGCTGTTCCAGAAAATCTACCGCCCCGTCGCGAAACAACTGCAGCGCGGAAGCGACGTGCTTGCTCCATCCGAAAGTGATTATTGGTGGGGCAAAGGGAAGTTCAGAAGCGGACCGCAACAGATAGCGTTGCGACTGCTCTTCAAAGGCAAGGTTCAGCAAGATCGCATCGGTATCGCTGTTCCCTATTTCAGTGATCGCTTGCTGCGGCGCAAAAACCTGCCGGATGCTGTAGCCCGATTCGCCGAGAACCTCCTGCAAAACATTGCCGAAGGCTTCATCCGGATCGACCAGCAAAACACGTTTTACTCTATCCCCAAAGCTCGGGCTTCCCAAAACAACCCCTTTCCACATTTACCCGCTACTTCACCACGCAAATGGAAAACGTCGCGGAGGAGGATGCGCGGTGTTATCTGTAACGACTTGCTTTTGTCTACAGCAGAGCAGGAAACCTGGTTTCAAGACTTGGCTCTGTGCCAAGTGCTTTCAAAGCTGTTGGGGGAGCATAATACAGAAGAAACTGTATAGCAATAGTAATGCCAAAAAAAATAGAGGAAACTAGTTGGAAAACAGTGAAACAAGCTAGCTACTAGTTCAACGGGAAGTGTAATCCTTTGCACACACAAATTTCGGAAGTGTATAGCGACCCAAGGTGCCTGTAACCGATTGCGACAACCTTTTACACCGCCGTATTCTCGGACCCGAATTGACGGTGGTTTGTGGAAGCCTGATTGCAATGGCTTACAAGCGTCTTCCATCCCAGAATCCCAGTGACGGCACTTACTGAAGCAAAACCGAGCCTATCCTCAACCGTCGCGTCCACGGGAATCGCCGGGGACGACCTGGAGATTTTCGGATCCGGCTTCCGCGGATGGATCCGGGTCGGAACCTCATTTCTCGCCGTGCTTACGCTGACCTTGGTCGGCATGCAGTTTGTTTTCACCATGATACAGCCGGATCTGAACGACCCGGATATCTGGTGGCACATGAGGAATGCACAATTCCTGCTGCAGCAGCATCAGCTACCGCGGCAAGACCTATATTCATTCACCGCCGCCGGACAGCCCTGGGTCAATACGGAGTGGCTTAGCGAAATTCCCTATTATCTCGCCTATAAGGCTTTTGGACTCTCGGGTCTCAAGGCGCTGACGTTCTTGCTGCCGTCGATCGTGATTCTCCTTCTGCTCTACCTTTGTTTTCAGGAGAGTCGTAATTTCAAGGCCTCGATCGCGGTTTGCGCCTTCTCGAGTTTTCTTGCAAAAGTCTCTTACGGCCCGAGGACCATTCTGTTTGGGTATGTCTTGCTGGTTCTTCTACTAATCATTCTTCAGCGTTTTCGACGGCGCGGAAGTGGGCCGCTTTGGCTTGTGCCGTTACTGTTTTGCGTTTGGGCAAATGCGCATGGCTCTTGGGCAATTGGATTGATTTTGTTCTTCTTAATAGGGATTGCCGGCCTGGTGGGTGGTTCCTGGGGACGCATTGAATCCACTCGCTGGACACCATCCCAGATGCGCCAGCTGGCGCTTACCGGAGCTGCATCAGTTGCGGCGTTGTTCGTCAACCCGTTTGGATGGCGTCTGGTTTATTACCCGTTCGATCTGGCATTCAAGCAAAAGTTAAACATCGCACACGTGGCGGAGTGGGTTCCGCTGGACTTCCAGGACGTCCGCGGGAAATTCGTGTTTGTCCTCATTGTGGGTTTGTTGCTGGCGGCGCTGCTCCGAAAGTCCAAATGGAACCTGGGCGAGATATTAATTCTGCTGTTTGCTTTGCATACCGCGCTGATCCACATTCGCTTTCTGGTTTTGTTGGGAATCGTAGCCGCGCCTCTAGCAGCAAAGCTGCTGGATTTCTTTCCGCCGTATCGTCCTGAATTAGACACTCCACGACTGAATGCGGCTGTCATTCTGGTCATGATTGGCCTGATGGCTTACTTCTGGCCGCGTAACTCGCATATCCAGAAATCCATCGCGGAAACATACCCGACCGAAGCTATTTCCTATCTGAAAGCTCACTCCGCGCAGGGCAATTTGTTGAATTTCTATCTTTGGGGCGGATACCTGGAGTGGAACGATCCAAGTATCAAAGTTTTCGTGGACAGCCGCGTGGACATATTTGAATATGCCGGAGTCTTACAGGATTACTTACAACTGCTGGGCTCCGACACACTAGTGCGCCAACTAAATCCGATTCTGCAAAAGTATGACATCCATTACGTTCTGTTTCCTCCTGGAAACAGCTCAAATCCAAATCTGGCAGGCAGTGGGCTGATTTATTTACTGGAGCACGATCCGAACTGGACAGTCGCTTACCAGGACAAAGTTTGCGTTCTGATGGAGCGGAAAGTGCCGGCCGGACGATCATTAAGCATGCAAGTCAGCGGAGCTCCACTATCCGCGCAAGCTACACACTAGCGCGATCCAAGATTGTGCACGCTTCGCTCAGCGATCACTTATTTCCAACAACCTCGGTCAAGCAGTGAGCGGCATACGAGACCTGCTCCTCGGTCATTTCGGGGAAAAGCGGCATGCCCAGCACCTGTTCGCAGGCACGTTCAGTGAGCGGCAAACTTCCTGGTGTCCGTTCCAGGTAAGAAAAGGCTTCCTGCAGATGAACCGGCTTGGGATAGTGCACTGCGGTCTGCACTCCGAGTTTCTCCAACTCAGCTCGGACCTTGTCACGGTTATCTACGTAGGCGACAAACAAGTGGTACACGCACTCCGTATCGGCTGGATCCTCAAGAAGACGCACGTTCGCGTCTTGTAACCAGCGGCGATAAAGTGCAGCGAAGGCTTGCCGCTTCGCGGTCCATTGCTCGAGGTATTTCAGCTTCACATTGAGGACTGCGGCCTGAAATCCATCCATACGATAGTTGTAGCCGACATATTTGTGCAGGTAGCGCGTGCTCTCGCCGTGACTTCTTAACGACCGCGCCATTGACGCAATGTCATCATCGTTCGTAGTTAACGCTCCGCCTTCACCGTACGCGCCCAGATTCTTGCCTGGATAAAAGCTGAACGCTGCGGCGCGCCCGAATCCGCCGACGCGCCGGCCGGCATATCTGGCCCCATGCGCCTGGCATGCGTCTTCAATGACCAGAAGGCGATCACGTTCCGCCATTTCCGTAATCGAATCCATATCGGCGGGCCTACCGTAGAGGTGGACCGGGATAATGGCACGGGTGCGCTTAGTGATCGCAGCTTCAATCCGCTCAGGATCGATGTTAGCGGTCGCGGGATCAATATCCACAAAAACGGGCGTTGCGCCTGTGTAAGCGATCGCTTCCGCCGTAGCAATGAAGGTATTGGCGGTGGTAATGACTTCATCCCCGGTTCCGATGCCGGCCGTGAGTAACGCCAAGTGCAATGCGCTGGTGCCGGAATTCAACGCGATGCAGTGCTTCACCTCGCAATAGCCAGCAAATGCCTGCTCGAAACGCTCAACTTCTTCCCCGAGAATGAAAGTCGCATTCTGGGACACGCGATCCAGCGCTTCCAAAATTTCGTCGCGCAGCAGTCCGTACTGGGCCTTTAAATCGAAATACGGAACTGTTACATTGGCTGTTTTCACCCAGACCTCCGCCTTCACGTGTTCCTACTCATGGTAACGGAAGATTGAGCGAGCTACATATACAGCGATGCAGCTATACGTCCGAATTGCGGCAGAGCGTCAAATTCACACACAGCAGCGCCAAACTCGCTGTTATCGATTGTATTCACCTCGAAAATCGGCCCATCAGAACACGTCTTCGCGGCTGCAGACGGCGGACGGATTGGCGAGTCGCTTGCTGATCTCAAGTCACTAAATTCATGTTTTTAGCCATAGAACTATGTCTGACTGCAATTGCCGTTGCGCTGGCCTACACTTACCCCCTGCTCGGGGAGAGATGGTTTAGCTGGATCGAACTGCGTTTCACAACATTCGCGAACCGGCGACGTCTTGCGGTCGCTACAGTCGGATTGCTGGCCTTGGGCCTGCGCCTGGCGCTATTACCGATTTTGCCGATTCCGGCTCCCGAGATACACGACGAGTACAGTCATCTTCTGCTTGCCGATACCCTCGCCCACGGCCGACTTGCCAATCCAACCCACCCGATGTGGATTCACTTCGAAACGTTCCATGTGAATTGGCACCCAACTTACGCGTCGATGTACTATCCCGGACACGCGCTTTTCTTGGCTTTCGGGCAAGTGGTTCTTGGACATCCATTTTGGGGCGTGTGGCTGAGTTCCGGCTTGATGTGCGCAGCCATCTGCTGGGCCTTGCAGGGCTGGATGCCTCCCGGCTGGGCGCTGCTCGGTGGTGTTCTCGCGGTGATCAATCTTGGAACATTTGGTTATTGGGTTAATAGCTATTGGGGAGGGACAGTCGCAGCATTCGGTGGAGCGCTGGTGCTTGGGTCATTTCCACGATTAAAAAAAAATCAGAGAATTCGCGATTCGATTCTGTTAGGGACGGGCATGGCCGCGATCGCGCTAACACGCCCGTATGAGGGAATTTTCTTTTGCCTGCCGATAGTAGTTGCTTTAATCATCTGGGCATTCCGACAACAAACCATTCCGCTGAAAACCTCGGTTTTACGAATCGCGGTCCCTGCAGTTCTAACGCTCGGAATCGGGTTGATTTGGCTGGGCTATTACTTCCGGCAAGTGACTGGCAGTTCATTCACTACGGCTTATCAAGTGAACATGCGGACATACGGACTTGTCTATTTTCCCTGGGAAAAGATCAAACCAATTCCTGAGTTCCACCATTTGGCTATGCAACTGTTCTACCGTGGAGATCCGGTGGTTGGAATGTATAACCTTGCCCGGCATAATAACTTTGAGCTACAGGTTTTTAAGACATTTGTCCTCTGGCTGTTTTACTTCGGCCCACTCCTTACAATGCCATGGATTGTCTGGCTGTTTACGCGACCGCGCCGCGGATTTTGGCGCTCATTCAGCCCAGAACTTCGATTCTTGGTGTTGCTCTGCGCGTGCATTTACGCATCGCTTATGCTGACCATTTATATTAATCAGCCTCACTATATTGCCCCTGCCGTAGCGGCTTTGTACGCAGTTACTCTGCTTCTGATGCGAGATCTGTTCATCACCTCATCAGGGCGATTGGTGGCGCGCTCTGTTCCGGTTATAGCCTTGATGCTGTTCTCGGCAAGGGCGGTGGCGCCGCTCGTGCACCTTACCCCTAAACCAAGTGCGATTCGTACGTGGAGTTCGCAGTACAAGCAAAACTTCGAGCGCGCTCGAATTCTGAACCAGCTAGAGCACACGGATGGGCAGCATCTCGTGATTGTTCGCTACTCTCCGGGCCACGACTACCTCACCGACGAGTGGGTCTTCAACGGAGCCGATATCGACGGATCGAAGGTGATTTGGGCGCGGGACATGGGCCCGAAGAATGCAGAATTGCTGCAATATTTCAGCAAACGAAAAGCGTGGCTGGTTGAACCGGATACTCATCCGGTGAGGTTGTCACCATATGTCGAGTAGTCCGCTGACCGACGACCGACGACAGCGTTCCTTTAAGAGAGTCCGCACGCCGCAGCCTTCGGGCCCTGTGCCAGACAAAGCATACATGCTGTGGGGAGTCCCGCTTCTCGTCTTCGTGATCGCGCTGCTCTATCTATTCTTGTTTCGTCGCTATTCGGCGATGGATCCCGATGAAGGAATAGTTCTGCAAGGCGCTGAGCGAATCCTTCACGGCGAGGTACCCTACCGCGACTTTTTTTCGTTTTATACGCCCGGGTCGTTCTATTTGCTGGCCGGAATATTCAGAGTTTTCGGGGACTCCTTCATTGTCGCGCGAACCAGCATCGCGATTGTGGGCGCGGGATTTACCCTTGTCACGTACTTGCTGGCGCGGCGCGTTTGCTCAAGGCGAATCGCCCTGCTCGCAGCGGGTCTCTCAATGAGCACTGGGGCCGCGTATAGATTCCTGGTACTGCATAACTGGTACGCCACATTCTTCGCTTGTCTAAGTGTGTATACAGTGGTGCGACTGCTGGAATCTCACAAAACGACGTGGGCATTCGCCACCGGATCGTTCGTTGCATTCACCACTCTGATCGAGCAATCCAAAGGCGCAGGATTGTGCATTGGACTCGTGATCGGATATGTCGTGCTACGGTTTTACAGCCGAATCCGGGATCATCGGATTTGGGCAGTCTGCCTCGGATTCGTCTGGCCTTGGATCATCCTGTTTCTGTATTTCGGTTCCAGAGGCGCACTGCGAGCTATGTTGCAAGACTGGGTGTGGCCGTTGCAACACTACACGAAGGCAAATCACGTTTTCTATGGAGACCAAAGCTGGCCCAAGCACGCCAGCGATACGCTTTTCTACTCTGGCACATCGTGGACAAAAATCCTGAAGTACCTGGCAATCTCGCCCGGGTTCGTTGTGCCGGTCTTGCCCTTAACTGCAATCGCATGGCTCGCCTACACGACTCTTCGATTACGGAAAGGAGACTCCGGTCGGAACTGCGAATACTATGTTCTCGTAAGCGCGACGTTATCGGGTCTTCTCATCACGCTTTTCATCGTGCGTCCCGACATTATTCACTTCATGTACCTGGCGCCTTTGTGGTACGTGGCCTTAGCGTGGACTTTGGGTGCGCACGAGATCCAGTCGCGGATACTACGGATCTTACGGCCGTACCTGCTGTCGTATGTTTGCATAGCATTCGGAATGATGGGGTTCGCACTGCTTGTTAAAGTAAACGGCGCTGGAAATCAGGTGCAAACCAGGCGCGGCATGGTAGTGACATCATCAAAGGATACTGTCATTTCGTACGTTCAGGCCCACACCGCGCCGGGAGACTACCTTCTCGTGTATCCCTACCTTCCGCTCTACAACTATTTGACCGAAACCCACAGCCCTGCGCGTCTGGATTTTTTCCAAGCGGGGATGAACACACCCGAGCAGGCAGATGAGATCATTGCTTCCCTAAAATCACAGAAAAATCGTGCTGTGCTGTTTGAGCCTGGCTTTGGAGAGAAATTCGCTAGTTCCTGGCCCGAAACTCCGCTCCGCGATGTGGCGAATGATCCGGTCGCTGATTTTATCGTCCGGAATTATCAGGTTTGCGCCCCCTTAACGGCGTCCTCAGGCTGGCGGTTCCAATTTATGGTGAGGAAAGAGGAAGTGTGCCCATAAAAATCGTCTCCCCTGAGCCGACAGAAACATCTACTCCCGCAACACCTAAGCGGCCGGGGGTGCCTTATTACATTCAAGCGTGTGCATTGGGTCTTCCGGCATACTTGACGGGCATTAACTTGTGGACGTGGGTATTCACTCTAGGACTGTTTCTCGGAGCACGCGCCGACTTTCTGGCTTTCTATACGGCTGGTTATATGGTTAGAACCGGACATCGGCATGAACTCTATAACTACCAGTTGCAGGAGCAAGTCGAAAATATTCTTGTACGCACGCAACACCCGACGCTGCCCTTTTATCATCTCTCGTACGAGTCGCTTCTATTTGTGCCGCTATCCGCAATTTCATACCGAAACGCGTACTTTCTGTTTTTGTCCTTCAATTTGGCTCTCGTCTGCATCTGTTTTACGTTGTTACGTCCCTGGATGGGCAATTTGGATAAGGTGTACCGATTGTTCCCGGTCGCTCTATTCACCGCTTTCTTACCTCTTGGTGCGGCGCTTATACAAGGTCAAGATTCTGTGATCATTATGGCCTTGCTGGCAGCATCTTTCGCTTTGCTGGAAAAAAAGCAGGATTTCTGGGCTGGAGCCGTGATTGCGTTAGCCGCGTTCAAATTCCAGATCGTTGCCCCAATTGGAGTGATCTTTCTGCTTTGGCGACGCTGGCGCTTAGTGGTTGGATTCGCGCTGTCATTGATGATCACTATTTTGATAACGGTACAACTAGTCGGTGTGCATGAAATGAAAGTCTATGCGCACTGGCTTGTGTCAATTAGCGCCCAAGCATCGGCAACGGATTATGCCCGTAATGCAATCCCGCCCAATCGCATGCCGAATCTTCGAGGGCTGTATTTCGGGCTGATAGGTAACCAAGTACAAAATTTGTGGACCCAGGCCGCCATCTTTATCTCGTCCGCAGCCCTTTTGTTCTGGCTAGGCGTACAAAATCGTGTCCGCAAAGGTTCCACTGCTCTGCTGGTTGCCATTCCCGCAGCCGCGCTGGTCAGTTACCACATGCTCGTGCATGATTTATGTATTTTGCTGATTCCGATCATTTGGACACTGAATCGGTTTCTTTTCGAGGAGGCTGGTAGTGTTGCGGATGGAAAATGGGTGGTGAATTCGGCGGCCCTGGTTATGTGCGCACAAGTAGGACAGTCATTTTTCCCGGATCACTTTTACCTTGTATCAATTGCAATTCTCGCGTTCCTGTTCACCTTGACCTTCCACCTCTCGCGAGACCGTATCCAGCCCGAACAAGCTTCTATATAAGTTAGCGATTTCCGCTCTGCCGCGGTTTTCTGGGGGTACCTCGGAAGTTCAACTGCATGTTGCCAACCCGTAATTTTGTGTAAACAGAAGTATTCACTCCCCTCATATGGTTCCGGCTAAAAGTTTTCATAGGCAAGGCTTGTTCCTACTTTCCAGGCGACGCGTTTACGATATGCCGGACACATGCAGCTTCCGCTCGCAGCTAAGCTGATTATTTTCAGTGAAAAGCAGAATTTTCGTTGAATATCTACTATTCACCAACTTTGGCCACCCAGATGCCTCTAATTCGCTAGCACGATCCTTCGCGTCCGAAGCTGGAAGCAACAAGACAGAAACAATCTGAGGAGATAATTTAATGATCACGTTCGCCTTGAACGTACTTGCCCGTCTGCATAACGACGAAAGTGGGCAGGGGTTAGTGGAATACCTATTGATTTTGGCCTTGGTTGCTTTTGCTGCGACTGCCGGGATGTCAACCCTGGCTAGCAGCTTGAACAGCGCCTTCAGTCAAATCGGCGCGGTGCTGAGTGGCTATATTACTTAATCAGGGACGCTGCTAGCTCTATGCCCAAGGATCCGTGCAACCGGAACTTCAACTGCCGCTTTGGGAAATGCTTTGAGGAGAAGCTTATGACGCAATTTCTTTTCAGTCTGCTAATTCGCCTTCACCAGAACGAATCTGGACAGGGACTGGTCGAGTATCTTCTGGTTCTAGCGCTGGTCGCTTTTGCCGCCACGGCCGGCATGCACAGCGTGGCGAACACGATCAACAGTTCGTTCAGTCAAATTGGTCAGATACTGGGCCAATACATTACATAGCCAGCAATGTGGTCGATTCTGGAACACCGCTCGGTTAAATCCGAGCGGCGCGGGATCGGAGCTCAGGTCGAGCCTTCTACCCCGGCAAAGTGGAGTGTCGCTTCGCTGCCACTTTCAACCGGGACTTTGAACCATGCGTGACTGCTTTTCGATCAATGCTTTTCCGTTGAGGTGAGTATGGGTCTGCAACGATTAATGACGGCGTTCGTAATTGCGGCAGTCCTCGCCGGCGGTATCACATTTCTGTTCTATCGGCGCCTGAGCCGGAGCCAGCAGGGGCAGCGGTCAACGATTCAGGTCGTGGTGGCGGCGGCCGATTTACCGGTCGGCGTAACCTTGTCTTCAAAAGACGTGACCGTCCTTGACTGGTTTAGTGACACCTTGCCTGTGGGCGCGTTTACCAAGCCCGAGGCGATTCTTGGACGTCCACTACTGTATCCTCTCGTGGCTAAACAGCCGATTATTGAGCGGGATTTGGGAGTCGAAGGCGCGGGTGTCGGACTCGCCGGCAAGATTCCAGAGGGTATGCGCGCAACGGCAGTCAGATCCAACGAGATTTCTGGGGTCGCGGGTTTTTTGTATCCCGGTTCGCATGTCGACATGCTGGTGACCTTCACGCCTTCCGGCGGCAATGTGCCGATGACTAAGACGGTCCTTCAGAACGTGCAGGTTTTGACGGCCGGTCAGACTATTGAACCTGATCCTCAGGGCAAGCCGCACACAGTCAATGTTGTGACCGTGCTCGTCACTCCTGAAGATTCACAGAAACTGCAGCTCGCCGGTGCACAGGGCAATATTCAGTTCGTGCTGCGCAGCGGCGCGGACCAGAACCACGCCGACATATTGCCAACACGCATGGACCAACTATTTCCGAGCGACAAACCGCCAGTAGTCCTGGCACGGCAGGTGAAGCGCTTGCACCCGGTGCCGGCAGCTCCCATGTACATGCTCGAGGTCATACAGGGGACCAAGCGCTCCGTACAGAAATTCGACAACTAGGATTCCGTACTTCAAACCACATGAAAGTTTTCACGCGGCAACAAATGAGGAACTTGTTCCTCAGAATAGTTCTGGTCGCCTTATTGGGTGTGTTTCGTGCGGCAGCCCAGTCCGAAGGGCAAGCTTTGCACGTATTCGTCGGGAAATCAGTCGTGATCAACATGCAGGCGCCGGTCTCCAGGATACTTTCGAGCAATCCCGAGGTGATCGATACGCTGGCGACCTCGCCCACCCAAGTCGTTGTAGAAGGCAAAGCGGCCGGCGTCAGTAGCCTGATTTTGTGGGACTCGAGCGGACATTCCCAGATGCTCGATGTCACGGTGGATGTGAACGTCTCGCATTTGCGAACCGCGATTGAACAAACCTACCCAGGGCAGCAGATCAACATTCAAACCGATGGCGCGCACTTGATTCTTACCGGGATTGTGTCTGACTCGAAGATTTCGGAAGATGTAGGGAAAATCGCGGCCTCTTACTCTGCTGGAGTGGTCAATTCGCTATCGGTAGCTCCCGTGCATGAGCAGCAAATCTTGCTCGAGGTAAAATTCGCCGAAGTTGATCGGACAAAATTGCAGCAGTTTGGCTTTAATCTGTTCAGCAATCGCAACCAGCCGGGGGGGATTGTCGGGACGATTTCGACGCAGCAATATGGACCACCCGGTATTAACGGAACGCTCTCGTCAACCTCGCCGGTTGCACTCCAACTCCCGAGTCTTTTGAATGTCTTCCTTTTCCGCCCTGACCTGAACTTGGGAGCAACCATTCAGGACCTGCAAACCAGGTCGATCCTCGAGATTCTCGCCGAGCCGAACTTGCTCGCGCTGAACGGCCAAAAAGCAAGTTTTCTTGCGGGGGGTGAGTTTCCCTTTCCAGTGGTGCAAGGCGGGGCAAACGTAGGTGCAGTCACCATTCAATTCCGGCCGTTCGGAGTCAAGCTCGACTTTATCGCCTTCGTTGGGCAGGACCATATCATCCGGATTCACATCGCTCCGGAAGTGAGCACGCTGGATTTCACTCAGGCGGTTACGATTTCTGGCTTCACGGTCCCGGCGCTTTCCACGCGCCGCGCGGAGACCGAGATCGAATTAAAAGACGGGCAATCATTCGGCATCGCGGGTCTGCTTGACAATCGCGCCACCGTGCAAATGAGCAAAGTGCCGGGCATCGGCGATATCCCAGTTCTTGGCAATTTGTTTCGCTCCAGGTCAGTCAACCGCAGCAACAGCGAGCTCATGGTTTTGGTAACGCCTCGAATCGTCGACCCGTCGCAGGTGAATGGTCCGCCGCCCGTGCCGCCGGCAAATCCAGTCAAGTTCCTGGAGAATTCGCGATTCGATCATGGTCTGCCGGGAGCGGCAGCGAATACAAGCAAAACGCAAACTCAGCAACCATCGAGTGCGAAATGAATCCGATGTCACTCAAAGAAGCGCTAAACAGTTTCCCGCGAGAAAACTTCTCGAACAGCGACCCTCTGTCCGTGGTCGGCATCTGCCTCGACGAACAGACTTGGACAGTGCTGAAATCGTTCGCTGAATCCGCGCCGCTGATCCGGCTGCGCTCTCATTTGTCCGAATACCGGGTGCAGGAAACGGACACAGGAACCGAGTGGATGGCCGGTCCGAAACCGGAGATATGCATTGTGGATTTCGACCGTGACCGCCGCAAGGCTGCTCTGGCTGCGGAGAACATTCACGGCGCGTCACCTGACACTGCCATTTTTGCAGTTTCCGCCGATGCCCAGCCTGACTTGATTATTCAAGCGATGCGCAGCGGCTGCAGCGAGTATCTGCTGAAGCCCATTGGGAGGGAACAGCTTCTAAACGCGGTGGCGCGGGTCGGCGGGCGCAGGAAAGAACGCGCTCAACCTTTCCGCGCACATGTATTGGCTTTCATGGGTGCCAAGGGCGGATGTGGTGTAACCAGTGTGGTCACCCAACTGGGAGTACTGCTGGCAAATACGTTCTCCAAGCGAACCCTCGTTGTCGATCTTCATTCAGATTTTGGCGACGCCGCTTTGTATCTGGGACTTACCCGGCATCGCTATCACTTCTTTGAATTGATCGAAAACACGGATCGGTTAGACGCCGAACTACTTCAGAGTTTCCTGGCACGACACTCCAGCGGACTGGATCTGGTTCCAGCGCCTGAGGGCAACGATGGGCCACGGAGGATTCTGCCGGGGGCAGTAGCACAGACCTTCGACTTCTTGCGTACGCGCTATGACTACATCCTGGTCGATATGCCGCCGGGATTAAGCGACGAGAACCTGGAGATGGTCCGACACTGTGATCAATTTCTCATGGTGGCACTGGCGGAAGTGTCGGCCCTGCGTAACGTGGTTCGACAGTTCAATTATTTGACCCACAAAGAAATTCCACCGGAGAGATTCCGGGTAGTGCTGAATCGTCACCAGAAACGCTCGCTGATCACCGATGGCGAAATTGAAAAGACACTTGGACAAAAGCTTTTCTGGAAAATTCCAAATCAGTACGCGCACATCGTCAAGGCCATAAACGGCGGCGAGCCGATTGCGCAACTTTCAACATCAGAAGTTGCAAAGAGTCTCACCGATTTGGCAATGCACCTTGGAGCAAAACCCATCGCGACCGACAAGAAGAAAGATAACGCGGGCCTTCGCGGTTTTTTGGGCAGGTAATTTAAGAGGGATGTATGGGCGAATTTAACTCGATCACATCGCAACTGGGTAGTTCAAATGCAGTGCCTGCGGCCGATATAAAGCGGACCGGACTCAGTTTCAAGGAATATCAGGAGCTGAAATCCAGCGTTCACCGCGACCTCATCAGCAGGGTCGATCTGGAACGCGTCGCCAACCAGCGGGACGATCACACCCGCAGCCAAGTGCTATCGGTGATTCAAGATCTAGTTGCGAACCTGAAAACTCCGCTTAGCGGCCGTGAGCGGGAGCGACTCGCGCTGGAGGTGCTGGATGAGGTCTTCGGTCTGGGTCCGTTAGAGCCGGTACTCCAAGATCCCGGAGTGAGTGACATCCTGGTGAATGGCCCCCGGCAGGTTTACGTGGAGCGTGGGGGAATCCTTGAAGAAAGCAACATTATGTTCAAGGACAACGCGCACCTGATGAACATCATTGACAAAATCGTCTCGGCAGTTGGGAGGCGTGTGGACGAGTCTTCGCCAATGGTAGATGCACGCCTTGCAGACGGCTCCCGCGTCAACGTGATCATTCCCCCGCTAGCGATCGATGGCCCGCATATCTCAATCCGCCGCTTCGGTCATATTCCAATCACCGAAGACGACCTGCTTAGAAACCAAACTCTGACCAAACCCATGCTGGAGCTGCTGCGCGCGGCGGTGAAGGCGCGAATCAATGTTGTGATTTCAGGCGGCACCGGCGCCGGCAAAACCACACTGCTGAACGTTCTCTCCGGATACATCTCCGAGAAGGAGAGGATTGTGACTATTGAAGATTCCGCCGAACTACAACTGAAGCAGCGGCACTGCGTGCGCCTGGAAACACGGCCGGCAAACATCGAAGGCAGCGGCTCTATCATGCAGCGCCAACTGGTGATCAACAGCTTACGCATGCGGCCTGACCGGATAGTAGTTGGCGAGGTCCGCGGCGAGGAAGCCTTGGATATGTTGCAGGCCATGAACACCGGTCACGATGGCTCGATGACAACAGTTCACGCCAACAGCCCGCGTGATGCAATTGCACGTATTGAAACCATGGCCCTTATGGCTAACTTGAATCTGCCGGAGAAGGCGGTTCGCCGGCAGATTGCATCAGCCGTTCAGCTGATTGTTCAGATTGCGCGCTTCACCGATGGCTCGCGTCGGGTGACCCATGTGACCGAAATCAGCGGCATGGAGGACGACGTGGTGAGCCTGCAGGATGTATTTGTGTTTGATAAGCAGGGTATTTCGCCGGACGGTCGCGTAATTGGCGCGTTTACGGCGACCGGTGTTCGACCCAATTTCTCAGAACGACTAAACGCTTCGGGGATCAGTGTTCTTGCGTCATGGTTCGAGCATTCGCACAGTGTTAATTAGAGGAAGAAAATAATGCCCGCATTTTTATTCTTTCTGCTGCTGTTGACGGTCAGCTTCGCCGTTATCTTCTATCTCGTAAAACCTACGAAGACGGAGATAGCAGTCCAGCGGCGTTTGCAGACCATCAGGGTTGCGCACGAAGACGAAGGGGAAGCTCCGATAACGATCCTGAAAGAGGAGGGCTACAGCGCGAACCCAGGGATAAGCGAAATCGTCCGGCAAATCCCCGGCGCAAAGGAAACGCTCGATCTCATCGGACAGGCGGGTCGGGGGTGGCCGGTGAGCGCCTTCATGGGAATTGTCGGAATTTCCATGCTTATCACGGCATCCATTACTTCCTTTTTTTTACCCAACGTACTTCCCCTCCTAGCAGGAATCGTAGCCGGCTGCCTCCCATATATCTATCTTCTCATTTTGCGTGAGAGACGCCTGCGGCGTTGTGACCAACTGCTGCCCGAAGCGATCGACCTTATGGCTCGCGGCCTCCGCGCCGGTCACGCATTGCCTGCAGTATTGGAGATGGTGGGAGACGAAATCGCAGAGCCCCTTGGCGCAGAGTTCGAAAGCCTCCACGAAGAGCAGACCCTAGGGCTGCCGCTGCGCGAAGCAGTTATGAACATGGTGAGTCGTGTTCCGCGAGACGATATGCGATTCCTCGCGACTGCCATTCTTCTGCAGAAAGAAACCGGCGGCAATCTGGCAGTGATTCTGGACAAGACTGCGGTTGTAGCCCGGGAGCGCGAACGACTGCGCGGGCAATTGAGGATCTATACCGCACAGGGCCGAATCACCGGCTGGATACTCTGCGTCATGCCGTTCCTTATGTTTGGCCTGTTAAGCATACTCAATTGGAATACAGAGAAAGTTTTATTCACGGATCATCTAGGCAAAATCGCGGTCTACATTGGGATGGGTTTCATGGCTTGCGGCATCCTGGCGATCCGGCACATTGTGAATGTAAAGGTTTAACAGATGACATTTATCATTCTGGGCGTTTGCTTGTTCGTCGGCTTCCTCTTCCTATTTCTCCTGCTAATGCCGCGTCCATCGGCAGCGGGAGCACTACTGGAACAGGCTACGCGAACGACGCGGGTCACCGAGAATGTCCCGGTCTGGCGCAGCGCACTGAATGTCGACTATCTGGCTAAACCGTTCACCATTCTCCGTCGGCTTTTCTCACCAGAACCAGACCCCGATCTCGTGCGTCGGCTGTCTCTGGCGGGCTATCGAAAACCGGCCCACGCAGATGTTTTTCTGGGGGTGCGACTTGCGATTCCGGCGATTCTAGGAGTACTCGTCGCCCTTTTTGTTCCGACCACAACGATTTTGTTTTTCATAATGGCCATAGCAATCGGTTTTTTCATTCCTGATTTCTGGTTATCGAGCGCGATTACCCGTCGGCGGCAGAAGATCAAGCTCAGCCTTCCTGATGGCCTCGATTTTCTTGCGATCTGTCTGGAAGCTGGTTTGGGGCTGGACCAGGGCATTGTTCGGATGGGGACTGAGTTGCGAGTGAGCCATCCCGAGCTGAGTGAAGAATTCGTCCAAATTAATTTTGAGCAACGGGCTGGAGTCGCGCGGGTTCAGGCATGGAAGTCCTTTGCAGATCGTGTGGACCTCGAAAGCGTGCGCTCGTTTGTCGCAATGCTGGTTCAGACGGAACGGTTTGGCACACCCATTTCGAAGTCTCTGGGCATGTTCTCCGACGCTCTGCGAACCGCGCGGCGGCAAAAGGCAGAAGAGTTGGCAGCGAAGACGACCATCAAACTGGTTTTCCCGCTTGTGTTTTTCATTTTTCCGAGTATGGGAATTGCGGTCATGCTGCCATCGTTTATCACGATCGTGCGTAGCCTGGCAAATTCCTTGAAGTAAGGGATGTTGGTCTCAGTTGTCGGAAGTTAACTCTAAGTGGAGGTGAGGTAATGGACAACGTAACTTTGATTCGTGTGGTGTCGGGTGTGCTCGCGGTGGTTGTGTTTTTCACCCTGGTCTACAGAATGAAGAAAAAAGCACCTCGTTAACTGCAAACATTTTGACCCCCTTTGAAAGGGCACGTATGTTCAGTAAGCAACGGCACGTGTTTGTCTACAACAAGACCAGGGAGACCTTCCTCTCCTTTCGTGTCGCAATCGCCGACTCGATCGTGGGCCGGCTGGTTGGCCTGCTAGGAAGAAGGTCTCTTCCGCCGGATAGCGGTGTTTGGATAGTTCCATCAAACGCGGTACACACTATTGGAATGCTGTTCTCCTTCGATCTGGTTTTGATCGACAAGGACTTCAAAGTGGTGGGTCTGCGGGAGCTCGTGCGTCCATTCACCGTGACTTGGCCGAACCACCGTGCCGAGAGCGTGCTGGAACTGCCAGCGCACTCGATATTCCGCAGCCGGACTCAAGTTGGGGACCAACTGCTTATTGAACGCTATGAAGTCCGGAAGCCGCCGCGGTCGGGTTCCTCCGATAGCGCGAGTTCCCCCGACCAGGAACGCGCACATCTGAACGTGGCTTTGGCGGGATCTCGAGCGTCAGTCGCCGTTACTCGGCAAAGTACCTCCGCGGATCTATCCCGTTCGAGTTATATCGATACAGAGACTCGTTAAGCAACCTAGGGCGCTTCACAGTACTGCTTTGTTCAACTCTGCCTGACTCGAAATCAAATTGTGATCGCCTTCTCCGGATGCTTTCGCTCATACCAACAAGGCGAGTATCCCGAATGCGGGAATAATGAGTTCACGCAGCGTTCCTGCTGCGGAGGCTGGAAGTCGTACTCAGTTTTGCCGTTTTTCTCCTGGATCGAGTAATAATATTGCACCGTAAGCGTCCCGTAGGGACTATGACCCGTCGAGAGTTTGTAGCGCCAGAGCAAGTAGTCCGCGGCGTAGGCCAGAGCGGAGGCGACGATCAGGCCGACCAAGACGCCAACCATGATTTTCCTCATTGACGAATATTCTTCATTGGCGATTCTCACTGCTTCAATTTACAGTTAAGTTACAAATTTTCTGGAGCGCATTGCATCCGATCTTTTAGCGTGCGTTTTCGGTCGTTTGAGTTGATAAGCCGTTCACTTTTTTGTCTCTTCAAGGAGCCTGAATGTTGTTGCGTTGGCGCCGAGCTGGAAATTCTGCCTCTTTGAATCGTCCACTCAGCGCTATTGTACTTGCGCTGGTCGGGTGCGCTACGGCATCCGCCCAACCACAGGAACTACGTTTTCAATTCGACCCATCCACTACCAAAATAACGTTCACCTTGGGTGACATCTTGCACACCGTTCGTGGTTCCTTCAAGCTGAAACAGGGGGACGTGGAATACAACGTGGGGACAAAGTCCGTCAGGGGAACCCTAATTGTCGATGCAACTTCGGGCGAGAGTGGTAATCGCAGCCGTGATCGCAAAATGCACAAGGAAATTCTGGAGAGCGCGCGGTATCCGGAGATCATCTTCCGCCCGGATCGCATAGACGGGGCAGTTGCGCCTATTGGAACTTCAACTGTGCAGGTGCACGGAATTTTTTCCATTCACGGCTCGGACCACGAACTGACGATGCCGGTCCGCGTGGAAGTCTTTCCGGACCACTGGATCGCCGACACCCATTTCAGCATTCCTTACGTCAAATGGGGCATTAAGAACCCAAGCACGTTCGTGCTGCGGGTAAGCGAATCGGTTGAAATTGATGTTCATGCCACCGGCGCAACTCCTGTTGCCGGCAGTGCCCGTTAGGGGAGTGCGCCGGGCAGAGCCACGAACTCGGTCTGAACGCTACCGTTCGAACTGATCGCATGAACAGCGAAACCCAGCTCGCCGCCCCAAGGCAGCCAGCTGGTGGCTGGCGCTACGTGCCACGTGATCCCCTCGCGTTCGAAAACTCGTCCATTATGCCAATGCCCCACCAGCATATGTTTAATGCCTAGTTTCCGCAGCACCTTCATCTCCTGCGATCGATATGGCTCGCTGATTACCCAATAGGGCTTGGGGTCGGGAAATCTTCCGTCCGGGAAAACCGGGATGTGCTGCACCCCGATAACAACCTTCTTAGAAGCGCGCTGTCCTTCTTGCAGTCCGTTGAGCCATGACAACATTCGCTCGGACTCATCTTCGGTCTGGGCTGGAAGCGGTACGGGGGACTTCGCTTCGTAAGTGTCGTAGTTGCCCAGGAGTTGCGAATCGATCACTACAAAGTTGACGAATTTAACCTGGAATTCGTAATAGTCCTTGCCGAATGCCTGACGGTAACGCTCCACATCCTGGCTGTGAACGTCGTGATTTCCAGGCACATAATAAAGAGAAGATTTCAGTTTTTTTAGGATTGACTTAGCTTCCTCCCAGGCTTGCGGGTTCCCTCCAATATCGCCGGAAAGAATCACCGCGTCCGGATGGAGATCGTTGATCATTCTGACCGCTTGGCGCAGGCTATCCGCGGCATGCGGCGCATGCTTGTCTCCAAGGTGCGTGTCGCTGATCTGTATAACTGAGACTTCGTCATTCCTATTGTCATTGCCATTGGCGTTCACATTCTGAGCCACAGCATGCGAGCATACGAGAGCGAACGCGCTGACAAGAGCTATGGTGAAACGGGTCCTTGCTTCCATGAACTTGTAGAGGCGTGCACCGCGTGGTAGGTTGTGCGACTGTGACACAGTTATCCCCGTTTCTTGTCGAACAGCTAGTCTTTTTGCATTATTGATGCGATTTCAATCGGCAGCTACATTCCTTAGAATCCGGGATTCGGAGCCGGCAGGTAATCGGATTATCATTGTGAATCATGACGACCTCACCTAGCATCTCGACGGCTCCAATCCAGAAAGGCCGCTGGAAGAAGATCACCGCTACAATTCTTGCGGCAATATTCGTGCTTTGGGTCGGACTTGTCACGTTTATCTGGCGCGCCATGCACAAGTCGCCAGAAGAGTTTGCACGTGTGATGTCCCATATGCCGTGGGAAATTTTCCTGGTGGTTCCTTTTGAAACGCTGTGGACTCGGGCCCGCGCAGGCAGCTTGAATATCGGCGACCCTGCACCGGACTTTTCCCTGCTGAAGCTGGACAAGACCGCTACCATTCATCTTTCTGAGGTCAACAAAACGCAGCCGGTTGTTATGGTATTCGGCAGCTATACTTGACCGCCGTTCCGGCGGGAGGTTCCCGCCCTCAACAAACTTTACGATCAGTATGGAAATCAGGTTGCTTTCCTGGTTGTGTACATTACCGAGGCACACCCCAGTGACATCTGGCAAATGGAGAGCAATATAAAAGATAAGGTCGTCTTTGCTACTCCGAAGAACGAGGAAGAGCGCGCGTTCATCGCCGGAGCGTGTGTGCGCAAGCTAGGCATCAAGTTCCCAGCCGTGCTCGATGAATTCGGCAACTCGACGGAGAATGCCTATACTGGCTGGCCCGACCGAATTTACTTGGTCGACCAAAATGGGCACGTCGCCTACAAAAGCAAGCCCGGCCCTTTCGGGTTCAAAGCAGAGGAATTGGCTGCCGCCCTAGCCAAACTACCGAAGTCGCGTGCCGCGCAGAGTGTCGACTCCGCCCAGAAGTGAACAACGCTGTCGCGCAATTGGTCCTTTTTACTCTTCCGCCACGCCAAACATTCGCACAATGGGTCGACATAATCCACTCCAATTCGCGATGTGCAGTTTAGAATCATGAATCGTCCCGGAAAACAAAAATGACTGAGCGCAGATGGCGGTTTGTTCTTGTTGTCCTTGTGTGGTTGAGCATTCTGAACGCCTACGGTAGTTCCACTCCCTCCAGCAAAGACGCAAAAAACTTGTATGTGCTGGACACCTTCTCCACCAGCAGCCCACTGCCTAACGGTATTGAGGTACGCAGCGGGCAGGCGGTGATGCGAATCTTGGCCTTGCGGGACGATGTCATACGAATTCGGATCTCGCGCGACGGCAGTTTGCCGGAGGATGCCTCATGGGCCACACTGTCGTCAGCTCGTCAAAACCAGGTCGAAGTTACGGCTGAGTCTGACGTGGGAACAGTTGGTTTTCAGACAAAGCTCGTGCGGGTACGCGTTAACAAAGAAAATCTGCGGCTGTCGGTTAGTGACTTAAACGGAAATATTCTTCAGGAGGACGCCGCTGGTTGGCCGCTCGAGTTTCACGATAAAGAATTCCAAATCTACAAGCATATGCCTGCCGACGAACACTACTTCGGCTTGGGCGACAAAGTCGGGCCACTCGACCGCCGTGGTCTGTCGTTCACTCTTTGGAACATAGATGCTTACAACTTTCAGGAATCTACTGACCCCATCTACAAAAGCATTCCGTTCTTCTTGAGCGTTCGCGCGGGACGAACCCTCGGCGTTCTGTTGGACAACACTTGGCGGAGCACGTTCGATTTTGGTAAGCAAACTGAAAATGTCTACTCATTCGGCGCCGAGAACGGCGCGATTGATTACTACCTTCTATACGGTCCTGATCCGAAACATGTGCTTAACGACTATGCGTGGTTGACCGGATTACCGCCGTTGCCGCCTCTTTGGTCACTGGGCTACCAACAATCGCGCTACAGTTATGAGACTGAATCCCAGCTACGATCGGTTGCCGACCGGCTCCGAAAGGAGCGGATTCCCGCAGACGCCTTATATCTGGACATCGACTATCAGAAACAGAATCGGCCATTCACCGTCGACACGGAAAAATTTCCTCGTTTTGCGACGATGCTGCAGGATTTAAAGAAACAAAATTTTCACGTTGTCGCGATCACCGATCTTCATATTGCGGCGGTTCCCGGTGCGGGCTACGTTCCTTACGACTCCGGCGTAGCGGGCGACCACTTCGTGAAAAATCCTGATGGCTCGATCTTTGTGGGACAAGTCTGGCCAGGTCCGTCAGTATTTCCGGACTTTACCAGGCAAAGCACACGGGAATGGTGGGGAAGTCTCTACAAATCGTTGGTTTCGGACGGCGTCTCAGGTTTTTGGAACGACATGAACGAACCATCGGTTTTCAATACGCCCAACAAAACTATTCCCGATGACGTCCAACATAGAATCGATGAGCCCGGTTTCGAGAAGCGGACCACGACCCACCGAGAGGTCCACGATATGTACGGCATGGAGAACTCGCGTGCCACCTATGATGGTCTGCTGAAGATTTCTCCAGACCAACGGCCGTTCGTTCTTACGCGCGCGAGTTACGCTGGCGGCCAACGTTACGCAGCTACCTGGACCGGCGATGACAGCAGTACATGGAACCATCTGCGGTTGACGACGCCGATGTTGCTGAACTTGGGTTTGAGTGGTTTTGGCTTGGCCGGCGCTGACGTCGGCGGATTCATTGGCACGCCTTCCCCGGAGTTGCTCACTCGTTGGATGGAACTTGGGGCATTCCAGCCCATCGACCGCAATCATTCCGAGAAGAGCGCTGGTCACAAGGAACCTTGGGTTCACGGACCGGAGCAAGAAGGCATCCGGCGGCACTACATAGAAGAACGCTACAAGCTGATGCCCTATCTTTATACGACCGCGGAGGAGATGTCGCGCACTGGCCTTCCGATCATGCGTCCTCTTTTCCTGGAGTTCCCTAACGCGACTGCCGACGGCCACCCGCTCGATCTCGATGCCGGCAATGAATTCCTGCTGGGGCGCAGCCTGTTGATAGCTCCTGCGCCATTTCCTGAGCGGGGGGACGAATACAAAGTGTCGCTGCCAGCCGTCCGCTGGTACGACTATTGGACGGGACAGCTCACTAATAAGGACGCATCTTCCTCCAGCGCCATGGTCGATACAATTCCGATGCGTCCGGCGCTGAAAGACTTGCCAGTGTTTGTACGAGAGGGATCCATTTTGCCTATGCAGCCGCTCACCCAAAGTACTGGCGAGATTCCGAACGGACCCCTGACAGTTCGGGTGTATCCCGGCAAAGATTGCCAAGGTTCACTTTATCAAGACGACGGCAACACCATGGCGTATACACATGGTGAATTCCTTCGGCTGAAGTTTTCCTGCGAGCAGACTCCGACCTCGGTCAAGCTTCAAATTGGCCCGCATGAGGGTAGTTACAAACCCTGGTGGAAGGAATTGCACGTCGAAGTTTATGGGTGGAACTCGAGTTCTTCTCGCGTCACAGGTGACAACGCGCTGGTTATCAAGTCAGCGCTTGATAACAGCCGCCACGTGATTTCGTTTACCGTTCCAGATAATGTCGCCGGAGAGCATCTGGAGATCAGCTCCCAGCATTGACATTCACGCCGCCCGTCATCAAGACCACCTCTTCCACATCGACTGGCTTCTTTTACGGACTCGCAATCTGTTACCTCATCGAGGAAGGATTGTCGAATCGGCGTACCATTAGGCATGAGCAGAATAAACCTCGAATGCGCCGATTCAGAAACTCCTGATTGCCGCGTAGCTGCGGATGTCCTCCTTCGGCAAGAGCCAGAGAACGACGAAGAAGATGATGAAGAAGACGAGGACAACGGCAAACATAAAGACGAAGACGATGATTCCGACGAAGACGAGAGCGGCGACGGCTACTCGGAGTGACCATTATATTTATTCTGGCGAGTGAGGACTCGCCACGGCGGCGGACATGTCTGTGCCCGCTATTCAGCAAGTGATTTGACAGAGGCTAGCACAGACAGAGTAAGCTCTAATATGTTCGAACGGAACTGGTTGGGGGGTGATTAGTTTTGGCAGAAATTCGACTGCAAGAGGGCGAGTCGTTGGAGAATGCCCTTCGTCGGTTCAAGCGCAAGGTTCAAACCGAAGACATCATTAAGGAAGTGAAGCGGCACTCCTACTACCTGAAGCCGGGGGAGAAGAAGCGGGTGAAGCAAGCTTTGGCGCGAAAGCGTGCCCGAAAAAAAATCCGAAAAGACTCAGAGTAATCTGCAACCATTTGGGCCGCTGCCGCCAAGCAGCGGCCTTGTTTTTTCTCCGAACGTGATCGGTTGTTTCCCAGGGAGTTTTCATTCACAAATCTCTAGAAGGAGAGAAAGTCATGCCCACTATCGCCACAAAAGATGGCACACAGATTTACTACAAGGACTGGGGAAAAGGCCAGCCCATAGTGTTCAGTCACGGGTGGCCGCTCGACGCGGACGCCTGGGACGGGCAGATGTTGTTCTTCGGCCAGCAAGGCTATCGAGTCATCGCGCACGACCGCCGCGGACACGGGCGTTCCACACAGACGTGGGATGGCAACGAAATGAACACCTACGCTGATGATCTCGCGGCACTCACGGAAAAGCTCGATCTAAAGAATGCAATCCACGTGGGTCACTCCACCGGCGGCGGAGAAGTCGCCCGTTACATTGGCCGGCATGGCACGAAACGCGTCGCCATGGCCGTTCTCGTCAGTGCGGTGCCGCCACTCATGTTGAAAACGGACAAAAACCCTGGTGGCCTGCCACTCTCGGTCTTCGACGGCCTGCGGGCCCAAGTTGCGGCAAATCGGCCGCAATTTTACGAGGAACTTACGCTCCCGTTCTTCGGCTACAACCGGCCAGGGGCCAATATCTCGGAAGGCATCCGGTACCACTTCTGGTTGCAAGGGATGTTGGGAGGAATGAAACCTCATTACGACTGCATCAAGGCCTTCTCAGAGACAGACTTCACTGAGGACCTTAAGAAGTTCGATGTGCCAACCCTTATCCTGCATGGTGACGATGATCAGATCGTGCCCATCGCAGCGGCGGCTCCGCTGTCCGCGAAACTCGTGAAGGGCGCTACCCTGAAGATCTATCCAGGTTTTCCGCACGGAATGCCTACAACCAACGCAGACCAGATCAATGCCGACCTGCTGGCGTTCATCAAGCAAAATAGCAAGCAGGCTGCAGCTTAACCGTGTCCCGCATCGGCTTCCAACCTTCTCTCTGACCAGGGAAGGTTGGATTTTTTGGTCACTCACTAAAAGCTGCCGACAAGCGGTCTATGAAAATTGCTTATTCGACTGATGCGGTAAGTGGAAAAGGTATGGTAGGCACGTGGGGACTCGAACCCCAGACCTCTACCGTGTCAACCTACCGCGATTACAAGGCACAACGACTTACAGCGAATAGAAGTGCGTCTTTCCGAGGGTTTTGCCTGTAACACAGGTAGGAATTACAGGTAGCAAATGGAGCAGGACTTGAAAATGGTAGGCCCGAATGAACTCGAACTATGGATTTCATCATCCTATGTCGGCTTGACTGCGTAATTCCGCAGTGTGTAATTTGCTTCACGGCTCCCAAGACCACGAATGGTCACCACGCCAACAAAGGGAGGAAAAACATGGCATCCGATAACTGGGCGGTTTCCTGTTCTGCAGTACTCCTGCTTTTCATCGCGTGTGCCGCGACAATATCCGCCGCTCCAATGGCGACCGCCGCTGCTGGCAATGCGCAAATCACGGTTCTCTATGATGCATTCGGTAAAGCATCCACGATGCAGAAAGACTGGGGCTATGCTGCGTTCGTCGAATACGGCGGAAAACGGATCCTGTTCGACACTGGCAACAACCCTGACATTCTTGCGCAGAACGCGAAAGCGAAGGGCGTCGACTTGACGAAGTTGGACTTCGTTGTGATGTCGCACCGACACGGCGATCACATGGGAGGACTGACCTACCTATTGAAGGTGAACCCCACGGTGAAGATTTACGCGCCTAAGGAGGGGTTCGGGGTTTACGGTGCCGACTTACCGAGCAGTTTCTATCGTAAGGACGCCTCTCTCCCTCAAGAACAGCGCTACTACGACGGCACGCCGCCAGAAGTCATGCGATTTGGATCGGCTTGGCCCGAAGCTAACTTTCAACTGGTCGACAAGAATATCGAGATTGCTCCCGATATCCATCTGATCGCACTGGTGTCCGATAAGCCGGGAACGCTGGAATTGCGTGAGCTGTCGCTCGCCATCAATACGCCCGACGGCATGGTCATCGTGGTTGGTTGTTCGCATCCCGGCATTGACAAGATCGTTGAATCTGCAACTGCGATCAATCCGCGCATTCACTTCATCGCTGGCGGCTTTCACCTCGTTGTAACCCCCGATCCTGACATCGAGAGGACTGTCACCGCACTGCATGATCGGTTCAGAGTCGAATACGTTGCCCCCGGTCACTGCACCGGAGAGCCAGCGTTCACAGCGCTTAAAAAGGCTTTCGGCGACCACTACATTTATGCGGGATTGGGTACAACACTAACTACAACACAGGCAGGAAATCACAGGTAGAAAATGGAGCGGCGACTTGAAATGGTAGGCCCGAATGGACTCGAACCATCGACCTCCTCCGTGTCAGGGAGGCGCTCTAACCAACTGAGCTACGGGCCTACGAGAGCGGTTTCGCTTTAGGCATTTTAGCACCCGTTAAGGGCTGTTCAGCGGAAGACCTTATCCGTTTCGCGGGAGCATTTTGCAACGTTAGTGGCGCGTCCACTTTTCGAAATTGGAACGGAAAAGCCGCTGGACGTCGCGGTCGATCTCCTGCCGGGCAATGCTACGCCCGTCTTCGCAAGCCAGGCGGTAACTTTCAGCCAGAATAGGCGCCAATGTCCTGCGGGTGTTTCTCCACTTATAAATAAGCTGCTCTAGAATTCGGGCGTCGGAATGCTGCGGGATGAAGCTGGTCCCGAGCATCTCGATGCGCTCGCGCGTGATCTCCTCGACAATGGAGGGATTGTTCAGAAACCACCAGCATCCGAATGGCATGAGGTTGCTGAATTTTCGGGCGTACACGCAAAGCTCGTGCTGATTTTCGCGGCTGAGTACGCTCACCAGAAAACGGTTCTCGGGAAAATCACGGCAGAGTCTCTCGAGTGAACGCAAATCGGCGCGCCCTACGGCATCGCCAGCCAAACGAATTCTGGGGTTGACCTGTCGGCGAACGCCAATCATCAGTGACAAAGGCAAATCAAACTCGCGGCATGACGGCAGTACGGCTTCCCGTAGTAGCCGCCCCTGCGCCGTATCTTCCGGAAACTGAAATGTGTCAGACAACGAAACCGCCATATAAACCGGCCGCATTCGCCGGTGCCAGTCAGAAAGAAACCTGCGAATTTCCTTGACGCACACAGGAGATGCGCGGCGATCCACGTTGTAACCTTGACCGACCAATTGCGGCCAAGGGTCAGACTCTTCTCGCAAAATCCTGTCTAGCCGCAACACCGGCTGATACTGAGCGTCGTTCTGAACCCCATTCATCCAGACCTGCATTTCATCTGGATCCAAAGGATCATTGGTCATTACTACGGTGGTGACGCCAGCCAACTGAAGCACTCGCTTAATGTGGCCCTCGAGAGATTGCTCGGCGAAAAACTCCCGCGCTTCGCTCAAATCCGGGCGGTCCGTGGGAAGCTCGAACGCCTGGAGCACCGCGATGATTCCGCGTGATGCCTCCGAGATTGGTGTGTTCTCGACGAATAACGCACGCCAGATCGCATCCGCCTGGTCTCGCTTCGGAAGTGACCAGTACTGCTCGGGCTTCACATCAGAATGACGGAAGAATTCTGCCTCGAGGTAGTGGTAGGTGAGTAGCTCATCGATGCCCCACAAACCTATTTTTCCAAACGACGGAGGATATAAGTGGGTATGGATGTCGATGAATTGCGTGGCGGCCAAAGTATCTTCCACCGCTCTCGGAATTTGTTCCGCGGTCAGCTTCTCTGCCGTATCAATTTTTCCGCTGGAATTTATTTCTCTGGAGGAGGTAGCCGCTCTTATGACCATGATTTCTGTTTAGGCCAGGCTCGCAGCCGCCGGCGCAAGTCGGGTGCGTGTCGCCTTCACGATCTCGACAAATTTGCGCGCAGTTTCAGTGATCACTTCAGGCTTGCCTGATTTCAATGCTTCGGATTGCACCAGTTCGCTGCCGACACCCAATGCCTCGGCGCCTGCTTCAAGAAACTCCGCGGCGGTGTTCAGGTTCACGCCACCCGTGGGCACAAGCGGAATTTGCGGAAGCGGCCCTTTGATCGCCTTAATGTATTTCGCCCCGCCTACCTGCCCGCAAGGAAACACTTTCACGAAATCTGATCCAGCTTTCCATGCCTTCACGATTTCGGTCGGCGTCAACGCGCCTGCCATGATGAGCATGTTTTCCTTCACCGCAAACTCAATTGTCTCTAGGTTCAGTGCTGGACTCACCAAGAATTCGGCGCCAGCATCACGGCAGCGCCGCGCGGTTTCTGCATCGAGGACCGTTCCCGCTCCAATAAGGATATTCGAAGTATTCGACTTCGCCAGTTCGCGGATCACTTCCACCGCGCCCGGAACCGTCATCGTGATTTCGACGATCGGAATGCCTCCCTGGGAGACTGCCTCCGCAGCCATCAAAGCCTCGCGCCGCGAGGAAGCTCTTATCACCGGCACGATGCCAATTTCCACGATGCGGTCGTGAACAGCTTTCTTGTCCATACGCTGGTCCAACTTAGGCTAGCGCGCGATCCGCGCGCCGACTCCCTTCATGATCTGGAGCACTTCTTTCAGGCTCGCCATGCTCGTATCGCCCGGGGTAGTCATGGCAAGAGCGCCATGCGCAGCGCCACACTCTACCGCCCACTGCGGGCCTTCGCCAGCCAGAAAACCGTAAATCAGTCCAGAAGCGAAGGAATCGCCTCCGCCAACGCGATCAAAAATCTCCAGGTCTTCGCGGTCCTTGGCCTGGTAAAACTGGCCGTCAAAATAACAGATCGCTCCCCAGTCGTTTCGCGTGGCAGTTTTCGCCTTTCGCAGGGTAGTCGCGACTATATCAAAAGGATAATCCTTCACGACCTGCTTGATCATCTGCTTGAACGCATCCACCTCGAGCTTGGAGAAATTCGCGTCCATCCCGGGAATTTCGTAACCCAGCGCCGCCGAGAAGTCCTCCTCATTGCCAATCATCACATTCACGTACGGCGCGATGCTCCGGTTAACTTGCTGCGACTGTTTCTTGCCGCCGAGCGCCTTCCAAAGCGACGCACGATAATTCAAATCGTAAGAGACGATCGTGCCATGCCGCTTGGCGGCTTTCATTGCTTCGAGCGCAACTTCCGGCGTCGAAGACGAGAGAGCGCAGAAAATACCTCCGGTGTGGAACCAGCGCACTCCCTGTTTTCCGAAAATTTCATCCCAGTTCACATCACCAAGTTTGAGCTGGGAAACTGCAGTGTGCCCGCGGTCATAGGAACCCAACGCCGCGCGGACGCCGTATCCTCTCTCGGTGAAGTTCAGGCCGTTTCTCACGGAGCGTCCTACGCCGTCATGCTCAGCCCAGTGCACTAATGACTGGTCGACGCCGCCTTGAAAAATAAAGTCTTGAATCAGCCGCCCAACGGGATCATCAGCGAGCGCTGTCACGATGGCGGTGTCCAGACCAAAGCACCGCTTCAATCCGCGAGCGACGTTATATTCCCCGCCTCCCTCATACACATCAAAGCGCCGTGTGGTCGCAATGCGACCGTCACCGGGATCGAAGCGGAGCATGACTTCACCCAGGCTCACTAGATCCCAACGACACTCCTGCTTCGGCCTGATTTTGAGTCCCATAGTTCTAATTTCAATGAGCCAGCCAGCTTACGTCAACTGCAAGGTGCGCGAGCTAGTGCAACCGTACCGGATCAAGCCGCGGCGAAAGAATATGAATGAACGCCAGAGCTATAAGGTACGCCGATCCCGCGATAAAAAACGGAACCATGTAGCTGCCAGTCCACTGCAACGTGTACCCAACAATTTTAGCTATCAACATACCGCCAACCGCGCCCGCCATGCCTCCCATGCCGACTACCGAGCCTACTGCCTGGGCCGGAAATGTGTCGGAAGGCACCGCAAACAGGTTGGCGGAGAATCCTTGATGACCGCCTGCCGCAAGGCCGATTATCAGGACTGCTCCCCATAGGCTTTCAACGCGGTATGCAAACATAATTGGCAGGACGCAAAGCGCGCATATCAGCATGGCGGTTTTCCGGGCGAAGTTCACGCTCTTGCCTCGTTTGATAAGAGACGACGAAAACCATCCTCCGGCGACGCTGCCGATATCCGAGATCACATAGATCGCCATGATCGGCACGCCAATCTGCATCAACGCCAAACCGTGCTTTCGCTGCAGAAAGTCAGGCACCCAATATAGATAGAACCACCACACCGGATCGATCATGAACTTGCCGGCCACGTAAGCCCACGTCTGCCGGTAGGAAGCCAAACTGAGCCACTCTATCTTGGTCGCAGGTCGGGCTGGATCACTGCGAATGTATGCCAGCTCGGCCTTCGAAACGCGCCGGTGCTCTTCAGGTTTGCGGTAGAGCACCAGCCACAGAACAACCCACAGAAAACCAATGCCGCCGGTGATGAGAAAGGCCCATCGCCATCCCCAATGAATTGCTATCCACGGCACCAGCAGCGGCGTGAGGATTGCCCCGACGTTTGCTCCAGCGTTGAATATTCCGATGGCGAAGGAGCGCTCCCGGTTAGGAAACCACTCGGCAACACTCTTAATGCTGCAGGGAAACACTCCTGACTCTGCAAAGCCCAGCGACGCGCGCGCGACCATAAAGCTGGTCAATGATCTTCCCAGCGCATGAGCCATCGAAGCCAGGCTCCAGAAAATCATCGTCACGGCGTAGCCCAGTCGCACGCCTAGTCGATCAACTAGCCGGCCGACCAGGAGCATGCCCGCCGCATATGCAGACTGAAAGGCAAACACCAGATTGCCAAAGTCAATTTCGTTCCATCCGAAATTATGTTGCAGCGTAATCTTAAGGACGCCTAGGACCTGACGGTCCATGTAATTTTTGGTGACGCCTAATAACAGGAGCGTGCAGATGAGCCAGCGGAAATAGCCAGGAGACGATAATTCCTGCTCAGGCTCTTGCGCTTTCACGACCGCAGACGACGGGGCCGACGTGCCCGAAGTAGACTGGGATCCCATTTCGATTCTCGCTCTGCATCAATTTCTACAATTTGACACTGGAGCTCATCATTTCTATCGTAGTCAGGCTTTGTTCTGCATGATTGTATGTTCAAGCTCCGGCAAGTCGCATCAACTTAACACAAACCAGAGGGTGACGATGAAGCGACGCCGAATGTGGTCCATGCTGGTCGTATTAATCGCACTTGGGCTAGCGCTGCCCGCACACGCACAAAAGCAACCGAAGAAATTCCGCAACTGGCCAATCGGGGCTTCACCAGCAGAAATCGGAAAACGAGTCGCCGATCGCCTGTTGGCTACCCCCTATTCGAATTACGGCAATCCCGGCCCTCCGAGCCAGATCACCTATCCGGAAGTCGCTACGTGGTATGGGGCACTGACGTTTGCCCAAGTAAGGCAAGACACGGACCTCCAGTCGCGCCTCATTCGGCGGTTCCAGCCATTGTTCGGTGACGAAGCAAAGCTCATTCCGAATCCCGTGCACGTGGACAATACAGTTTTCGCCGCTGTGCCGCTGGAAATTTATATACAGACGAAGGAACAGAAGTATCTCGACTTGGGGAAGACCTTTGCAGACAAACAATGGGAAAATCCCACGACGGAGGGTCTGACGCCGCAAACTCGCTACTGGATTGATGACATGTACATGGTGACGATGGCGCAAGTGCAGGCCTATCGTGCAACCGGCGACACCAAGTATCTCGATCGGGCCGCGCTCGAGATGTCGAGCTATCTCGACAAATTGCAACAGCCCGATGGGCTTTTCTATCACGCGCCCGACGTTCCTTTCTTTTGGGGGCGCGGGGACGGCTGGGTAGCCGCGGGAATGGCAGAACTTTTGAGTTCTCTGCCGAAGAATCATCCCCGCCGCGCGCGAATCATGGATGGATATCTCAAAATGATGAAAGCGCTTCTTCGGTATCAGGACAACGACGGAATGTGGCACCAATTAATCGACCACCCGGACTCGTACCCGGAGACTTCGTGCACGGGAATGTTTACTTTCGCAATGATCACTGGAGTGAAAAACGGTTGGCTGGACAGCAAGACCTATGGCGCCGCTGCACGCAAAGGCTGGCTGGGCCTGATCACCTATTTGGAGCCGAATGGCGACCTTCGCGACGTGTGCGAAGGAACGGGCAAGAAGAATAACCTGCAATACTATCTTGAGCGCAAGCGCCTGACAGGCGACCTGCACGGCCAAGCACCAGTTCTGTGGTGCGCGACCGCACTGTTGCGTTGAGCGAGCGCAAGGGAATCAACCGCCGCTGATTTAGAGCGCAGGATGTAACTTCGCCGAGCGTTGTTTTTTCTCAAAGAGCCGTCTCTCCCGGCGAAGGTTACCAAAGGCACAGAAACGCCCCCCACCTTATTGCTTTGTCCCTAGGGAGCTTCCATACTTTTGGAGGCATCGGTGTGGCTGAGTCGGAAATGTGGTAGCAGTTGGATCCTAGCGTGTCTGATAACAAACAAATCAAAGCGTTGGGTTTACGTTTTGCCCGTGGTCTGCAGATGACGGTCAAGACCGCCGTGATGTTTACCGTCGACCATAAGAGCGTTGAACGCCCTATTCAGCAGAGCTTTGAATTACTGAACACTCTACTGAAGGAAGTAGGACAGTTTACCTTCGGATTCGTCGATAACCAGATCATGCTGAACAACCTGCTAACGACTGACCTGTCGTTGCGGCACCTAGAAACAGAATTCCTGAAGCGCGGAATCACCGCGGTAACTTTCGAACCTGGGCTGACTTTAGGCCGATTCCGGAAGGTGGTTAGCCTTCTTGCGGCATCCGGCAAAGCCATCGAAGAAGCGGGCGGCACGTTAAGTTTCCTGGATAAAAACGAGATCGAGGGCGCCCGCATTCTTCCTGCCTCGAAAAACCAGAAAAAAGATGAGCAGGGAGACACGATCATCGAAAGCGATTCCGAAACCTACATTCTGTCGAAACAAATGGCGGAAGAACAGGGTTCGCGGGATTTTCTAGATTCTATTGATTCGCTGCTGGAGTCAGGATGCTTCGATCCTTCGGTCCGGAACGACGTGCTCTCAGAGTTTGCCACCCAGCAGTTTGACGGCGCCGGCAACGGGGTCCCGATCAACATGCCGAACCTGGTGGCGTTGAAGGAAGGGCAAACCGTCGTCGACGCGCCTGGGGGACCAGGAGCGGACGCTGGAAAAGAATTGCGCACTGCGCAGCAAGCCGTTGCGGAAAGCTCGGGAGGATCAGGCGGGTTTCCTGTGGGAGATGGATCAAACGGAAACCCTGCGACAGGAGGGTCGGTTACGGGTGCGCCTTCCAGTAAGCGTTTCGTAGTCGGGGGACCGGCGGGCGCAAATGGCGGAACCCCAGGTCCAGGACCAATGGGCTCTGGTGGCCATATCAGCGATGGTTCGCTGCCCGCAGGAGATGGTAGTCCACTCAACCATGCCGATGTTGGTCCCTCACCCACCGCCTGGCGCAATGCACACGGGCTTCGAAACTCAGGATCCGGCAGCTTCATGGAGATGGTGGAAGCATCGGTGCAGCGCTCGCTTTTAGAGGAGAGAGGAAATCCGCAGAAATCCTACGCATCGCTGGCGCGCATTCTGCGCAATACCGGAGTCGACAAGATTCTCGACAATTTTCCTGCAGAGCGACGCCAGGAGCTCACTAGCATGCCACCTGAGCGACTAGCAGCCGAATACATTGAGGATACGGCTCTGCAACTGGCGGGTAAGAAACTTCAGTCGGCAGAAGGTCAACCACAGAAGATTCTGATCGAGGAAGATGCCGTGCGGGTCCTCGCGCGGAGCTTGCAAGCCACCCAAATGGCGGACCGTCTGGCGCAGAAACTGGCAAAATTTATACAGGACTTCGCGGTGCCTGCCCATCTGCAAGAGAAGATCCGCGAAGAGTTGCAGTGGAGCACATTGAGTGGCCCAAAACGATATGACCGCCTCATGGGAATTAAGCATTATTCGTCAACAGAGTTCCGCCGGCTCATCGACTTGACGAAGGAACTTATCAAGGCTCGCGAGATGAACCTTGTAACTGCCTTGGCAACTCACTATTTCGACTTTCTCGATGAAGCGGGGCAGTTCGACGTTACCGAGTTAAGCCGGGCGCCAGAGCTGATCCGCAGCATTCCGCTGGCGCAAGCAGGGTTCGCGGCTAAAACGACGGAACGCCTGGGACGGGCGTTGATGCGCGAGGATCTCTCGGATTTTATACATGCCCAGGCGGCGACCGCCTTGACAGTTTTAGCCCAGTCGGTTGCCTCCTTCGAAAGTTTCCAGGATGTGCTGGCAATCGGCGTCCTTCTGGAGAGCTCGTTGAACCGCGACCCAGAAAAACACAAGAAGTGCTGCGGCAACAGCATGAGCAGGTTGCTTCCAGCAGCCGCTACGGAGCGAATCATAGAGTTGTTTCTGCTGCAGCGAGGAGACTCGGTGTGGGGAAAAAGTTCGGCCACGTTGCTGCGATTCTCCGCACCCGCAAGCATCGAGAGCGTATTCAATCACCTGATTGAGGAACGCGACGCGCGCAACCGTTTGGGGCTAATCCGGTTGATTGGTCAACTCGGGACCGCGAGCATCGAAGTTGCTTACAAGTATTTGGAAGACGAGCGATGGTATGTGGTTAGGAATATTTGTGGAGTCCTAGCGGAACTCAAAGATCCTGATCTGGCCGACCACATTTTGCCGGCACTGGAACATAAAGATCCGCGGGTTCAGCAGGCTGCGTTGAAAGCCCTGGTCCGCAGTCGTACGGTTCGCGCGGCCCCAGTACTGGCCGGCTCCCTTGTAAAGCTCGCGCCGAACGTTCTAGATGAGGCCCTGGATGAGCTGACGTTCCTGAGACACCCGAAAACCATCCCTGGGCTGGAGGCATTTGTATGTGCCGCGGGCAGCAATATAGCCGCATCGAGAAAGGCAATTCAGGTCCTGGCTGCCGTCGATGTGGATGAGGCCCTCGAATCATTGGCAAGACTGTTGCGCAATGACGCGCTGGACAGCGCAGTTCGCAGAGCCGCCCTTCACGCGCTCTCGAACAACCACTCTCCTGAGGCGATTACGATGCTTAAGGAATTTGCCGCGACTCACGGACCGCTGGCTGCAGAAGCCGGCACTGCACTCAAGAAAGCTGCTACTGCGAAGTAATCGTCATCCACCTACACTGCGGTCGTGTGGGCGCTGACCTTTGCCAGCGATTTGAAATCTCGCAAGGACAATTCAATGCCCCCAAATTCAGGGTGGTCATTGTGGCCGATAGTGAAAGCGATGTCCAAATGATCGCCTGGCAATAGCTTTTCTTTTTGAGCGCGTTCGGCCAAACGCCAGCCCATAGCGTTATAAATGAGCGAACGACGCCAGCCGTTGTTAGCACCAGTGCTCTGGCTGGGAGACAATTTCATTCGAACATGCTTCTCTTTTAAAACTTTGATGGGCGCGGTCAGTCGCGCAGCCCGTGCACAGAAAACCGGCTCGTGATTCCCCACCCCGAACGGCTCCAGCTTTTGCAATGCATCGAACAGCTCTGGCGCAATCCAATCGAGCGCAAGCTCGGCGTCGAGGTTCAGCACAGGCTCAAAGTCTGCCAATGACAGCCGCGAACGGGCATAACCGTCGACCAGAGCTCGGAATTCAGCCACTCGCGATGACGGCAGTGAAAAACCAACGGCGTGCGCGTGCCCTCCATATCGCGTGAACAGGTGCGAGCAAGACTCCAGTGCATTCAGTAGATGAAAAGCTGAAATGGAGCGTCCTGAGCCGTGCGCCTCCTCTCCATCGCGCGAGATCACGATCGCGGGACGTCCGTGGCGTTCGACAACCCGCGTCGCAGTGATTCCAATTACGCCGCGATGCCATCCCTCGCCGTCGATCACCATGCAAAAGGAGTCTCGCAAGGCCGCTTCTTCTCTTATCCGCTGTTCGATTGCATCCACGATGCGCCGTTCTTCCTCCTGGCGCTCGCTGTTCAGCTTGTCGAGGCGCGCAGCAATCTCTCGCCCGCGGTCCGGGTCTTTTGACGTGAATAGTTCAATCACGTCTGCAGCGATATCCATGCGACCGGCAGCATTAATTCTGGGAGCAATCCGAAACGCGACTTCTTCCGAAGTCAGCGGACGTCCGCTCAGCTGCGCAATCTCCAGCAACGCCTTCAGCCCAGGATTCACAGCCGAGCGCAGTGCGTTCAATCCCAGGCTGGCGATGACCCGGTTCTCACCCTGCAGAGGAACTGAATCAGCGATGGTTGCAATTGCCGCAATCTTCATGAACGAAAGCAACAACTGGCTCTGATCGCGGTGCGGCAAGCGCCTTGCCATCAGGGCCTGCGCAAATTTGAAGGCTATTCCTGCGCCGCAAAGCGATTTGCACGGATATTCGCATCCCGGCTGGTTAGGATTGACCACCGCATAGGCATATGGCAGTCCATCGGAACCGGGAAGGTGATGGTCGGTAATGATGAGATCGACTCCCGCGCGCCGTGCGCTCTCAGCCGCAGCGAACGCCCGCGTACCGGAATCGACACTTATGACCAATCGGATGCCGCCAGCGGCAGCGCGTTCGATCACATCTCCACGTAAGTCATAGCCTTCGCGAATCCGGTGCGGGACGTGGAAATCCGCCGTGCCTCCACAGAGCTCGATCGCGGCTCTGAGGATCACGACGGCAGTGGTGCCGTCAACGTCATAGTCCCCATAAACGAGAATCCCCTCTTTGCGTTCAATAGCGCCTTCCAGACGGTCGACTGCCGCCTTCATCCCGGTCATTAATAAAGGTGAATGAAGCTGGTCGAGCGATGGCGCAAGGAAGCGGGCTGCAGCCTCAGGCGTATCGATCCCACGAAGCAGGAGCAGCTTGGCAACAGCTGCGGCGGAATCTGGAGATTTCGGAAACAGATCAAGCGAGGAGATGGCTTCGGCCAGCGCCCGGACCGGCGCCGGTTCAACTTCTCTGAGGTTCCACCGCACGGGTTAAGGCTCTTCGTCCGTGCCGGAGCCGTCGATGGCGATCCCGCCGAAGTCCTCGGAAACTTCCACCAGCCGCTGGTAGTGGTCGTACCACTCGGTCGACACTTCGTAGATCATCATGACGCCCTGAAATGCAAATCCGAGTTGCACGAAACCGGTCTTGCCCAAGTAAGTTCGCAACCACCGGGCATCTTCAAGGTCTTCGTCACTGGAAAATTCGGCGCTGCTCAAGCGCTGGATCATTGAATCCAGCTCTTCCTTTTCCAGCATCCAGGAATCCATGGTAAGAAATGGCGAGCCAGCGGCCTTCGCGAGCTCCACAAAATCCTTCCATCCCTCGGCCGCGTCTTCTCCAGGCTTCCACATTACAGCTTGAATTTCTTCGTGATCGACATAGCCAGGAAAACGGCGCATGCCGTGGCCCTCGATGAAGGCCACCATGTCGTCTTTCAGAGTTGCTAGATTGTCCGGCAGATTGGACATCGCTAATGCAGCATTGTATGCCACCAAGCTGTCAGCCGTCAGCTATCAGACGTCAGGGAACAATGCCTCGCAACTCCAGCGTTCATACCAAAAATCACAACCACGTTCATCTATGAGGAGTGAAATTTGAACGGTCAAAATCGATCGGTCAGGGCAGAACGTATGCGCAAAATCGTTGCGAACTGACAGCTGAGAGCTGACGGCTGATGGGGTTTCCCTGTGCTAAACTAAAATTTCAACTTACAACTTCTAATCGCACATGCTCCTTTCGAAAGAATACGTGGGCTACCTGGCCCGCCAAACCGCCAAAAAACTCGTCGCTTCGGAATTCATCGAAACCAAGAACCTTCAATCGGTTACAGAGAAAGTCCATGCCGCAATGCTGGACGAATTCGGATTGGAGGACCGGATCAACGATGAAGTCCGCGTGATTCTCGAAGCCTACTCGGATGAGATGCGCAACAGCGGCGCGGATTATCAGGAGATGTTCCGGAAGGTGAAAAACGAGCTGGTCCGAAAGTACAAGGCGGTGCTATGAGGGTCAGCCGCGACAAGACAAACAAAGTCGCCCACGTCGTGACGGACGCGCTTGCGTCCCTGGACGAAGTGGATTTTGTCGAGGACCGCAACACTATCCGCCTGGAAGTTCGGAAAATTCTCGAGGACTTGCTGAACCAGGAAGAGCGGATCGACAAGTCCGCCCGGCTGAAAATTGAAAGCCAGAAGCGGACCATTCTTGAAGGCAGCCAGGAGTGGGACATCCTCTACCGCAAGTATTACAACGAAGAAGTGAAAAAGCTCGGCATGTAGCCGGCCAGCTTACCTTTCAGCTTCGATTTGCCTTTCGGCGTCAACTCCCGTACAGGTCCGCTCGGAAAGCTCAAATTCCTCCTTCCGAATATTCAAGCGATAATGAAAATGTGAACAAGCGCGGCGACATCTCCGCATTGATAAAAAGAGCTGCGTCAGATGCCGGCTTCGACTTGGCAGGAATCGCCCCCGTTCAAGAGTTCCAGGAATTGACGTACTTTCCAGAGTGGATCGCCGCCGGCCGCGCGGGGGAGATGAAGTACCTGGAATCGAGAACTGACACGGGAGAATTGCGGCGGGCTTCGTTGAGTTCCGTTTTCCCCTGGGCGCGCAGCGTTGTAGTGTGCGCGATCAACTACAACACCGCTCACCCCTACTCGACAGAGGTCAGCGATTCGACACGTGGCTGGATTTCGCGTTATGGCTGGAGCCGCGAGGACTATCACGATTCGGTTCTGCGGCGGCTGCGTGCAGTGGAATCGAAATTAAGAGAAACGTGCGGCAACGACATGCCGATTGAAACGCGTTCCTACGTCGACACCGGGCCAGTTGTGGAACGCGTATATGCGAAGTACGCCGGAGTAGGGTGGCTGGGCAAGAACACTTGTCTAATCAACCAGAAAATTGGCTCCTGGCTTTTTTTGGGTGTGATCGTGACGTCGTTGGAATTGACACCTGATCTTCCGGCGCCAGACCGCTGTGGAACCTGCACTCGATGTATTGATGCTTGCCCGACGGAAGCTTTAATTGCGCCTTATGAGCTCGATTCCAATAGGTGCATTTCATATCTGACCATTGAGAAGCGTGGTTCGCTTCCCGAGGAACTGCGCAAGGGCATGGGTCGCCAGGTGTTCGGCTGCGACATTTGCCAGGACGTTTGTCCCTGGAACCGAAAAGCTCCCTCGACTGACAAGCCTGAGTTTCAACCGCGCGAAGCGCTGGTAAACCCTTCGCTGGCGTGGCTGGCAGAAATTTCGGAAGAGGAATTCCGCGAGAAATTCCATGGTTCGCCGATAAAACGTGCGAAGCGCTCAGGCCTGCGCAGAAACGCGCTGATCGCGATCGGCAACAGCGGAGATCGAAGCCTCGTCCCTGTCGCCGAGCGCGCCTCTCGTGACCCCGATCCAGTCATTTCCGAAGCCGCACTCTGGGCGAAGAAGCAGTTGCAGCCGTAAGAATTCCTTCACTGCAAAACACATTCCGGTTGACCGCTCCCGTACCGTCGCGTAGGCTTTGCGAGTTTGGAATCCATCTCTTAACATCCAGCTTTCACAAGGAGGAACATGGTCCCCATTCACGCGTTGTGGCTACCGATCCTGCTTTCGGCAGTAATTGTCTTTGTGGCGAGTTCGATCATTCACATGGCGCTTCCGATCCACAAAAGCGACTATCGCAAGCTGCCGGATGAAGGGAAAGTGCTCGACATCCTTCGCGCCGCCAGAGTGACGCCGGGCCGCGAATATCGCTTTCCCTTCTGCACGCAGAAGGAAATGAAGTCGGCTGAAACGCTTGAGAAATTTAAACGTGGCCCCGTTGGCATGCTGGTGATAATGCCGAGCGGAGCCCCGAACATGGGGAAGTTCCTGGGCCAGTGGTTTCTCTATTGTGTGCTGGTCAGTATCTTTACCGCTTGCCTCACCGGGCAAACACGACCGCCAGGCACGCCATATTTGGAGGTATTCCGAGTCGCTGCTACGACAGCTTTCCTCGGATACTCCTTAGCGCAATTGCAGAACTCGATCTGGAGAGGCGTCACCTGGGGCGTAACTCTGAAGCACGTGCTGGACGGCCTGATTTATGCTCTGCTGACAGCTGGCACCTTTGCGTGGCTCTGGCCGAAATAGTCGGACGGGGAAAATTCGCTCGACGGCCGACGACTATAAGAACGGAAGGTAGGTCGGAACACTATGTTTGTAAGACTCAAACTCTTCGCCAAAGCGTGAGGCCAGCAACCGCTCCTCGGTCCGGACCCGAATCTCGGTTCCTCCGATGAACAGCACAAGCGCTGCTGTAAAAAGCTTCCACCCGGCGACGATAATTGCTGTGGCGCATAGAACCAGCAACATGGACGTGTAAATTGGATTCCGCACCACAGCGTAAGGCCCCGACCGCACCAGCCTATGCTCCGCGCCTAGCGCGGCATCCACGCGCAATTGTCCCGCAAGAGCCCGCGAAGAAGTCCAGGAAAGAACAGCGGCCAAGATGAATAAAACAACGGAAATTGTGGCGCGCCATATCGGCAACGCCCGCGCCCAGAAGTGCCCTTGCCACAATAATGTGAACGCCAGGAATTGGAGCAAAACACCCCAGCGTGAGCGAGAGTTCACAACGCTTGCCGGAGCGGTTCCGCGGTGCGCCCGTACAAACGGATAAAACCAAACGAGCACTCCGAGGGCGACAAGGACGTAAGCGTGTGCAGGCATTAGTTTCAGCCGAGTCTACTCGTGCCTAATCGTAACGAGGATCTGCGAGGCGGTTAAGGGGAACAGGCGCGCGGCTAGATGAACATCTCGTCTTGGGACGAGACCGAGTTTCGTCCGCGCCGGCGTCCGAAGAATGCCTCAAAGCCCGCGCTCAGCCCGTGCATCAGTCCAGAAATGTGCCGCACCGGAGAAACTACGGTTTTTTGCACGGCTTCGCGGGTTTCTTCGAGCTTCTCCATGGTGCTGTTGACAAATTCATCGGCCCGGATCACCTGGAGGCGGGTACGATCAACAATGTCGGTCAGGGTCGCATCTATGCGCTCCATTTGCGTCCGCAGCATAGTGGTCGAAACGCTGACGTTATCCACCACGGTAGCAATCTTTGGTCGCAACTCTTCCATCATGGAATGCGCCAACTCAGCAGTGGGTAGGACTTTGGTTTTTACTTCGTCCGCTAAGGATTCCACTTTTGCGGTAGTCTTGCGCATCGATAAGTACATACCGGCGAGCAAGCCTGCCTGTAGAAGGACCGCGAACGCGGTCAAAGCGATAAAAGTTATCAACAAACCATCATTCATATTCGCGCCCGAGTTTGGCAGCGTTGAAAGCTAAACGTTGTCGCCGTCACTTCTTGCGGAAGTCGTTTTCTCGCGATATGCCCGGCGTCCGGCGTCAACCGCGGAACGAACCTGGTCTTTTTGCGCGTTGTAAACTTCCCGCCCGCGCTCGGCCCATGTTTCGGCGTGCTCGCGGGCGTCCTCTGCCCGTTTTCGCAGGAAGTCTCGTCCTTCTTCGGCCTTGGCCATAAGGATTTCGCGCGTCTCACTGCCCGATTGCGGCGCGTATAGAAGTCCAACAACCGCTCCGATTCCTATTCCCGTCAGGAACCACAAGAAACCGCCGCCGTTTCGGTCAGACATACCAAGCCTCCGACAATGATTGCAACACACGGATGGTAGCACCCGTTCTAGCGAATTACAATTCCAGCGCGCTTGTGCTCTGAGCTAGCAAGCGAGACAATGTTCCGTTCCGACTCTGGTTTAAATCGGGAGCTACTTTTGTCTGATCGTAAGTACCGGCAGCATGGATATCAGGATAGTGGCGAGCAGCGCCAGAAGCCGTCCCATGAGCAGGCGCCAGCTCGCAAGGATAAGGATAAAGATAAAGACAACACGTTCGGTCCGCGACCCGTGCAGATGCCGGGGACGCATTCGGTTTCGCGCTGCTCTCAGTGCGGCACGCTGCTGACTATGCTTTCCGAGCCGCTTGGCCAATGTCCGAAATGCGGCTTTGAGCTGCACTCCTGCAAACAGTGCACCTACTTTGATCCTTCGCGCCGCTTCGAATGCATGCAGCCCGTTCCAGAAAGGATCGCGAGAAAAGACGCGCGCAACGACTGTACTTTTTATTCCATTAGAGTGCGCGTGGAGAAGCAGACATCCACAGGGTTGGCAGCGCAGCCTAATGACGCTCGCAAGGCCTTCGATAATCTCTTCAAGGATTAATTACCCTACGGCTTTTGCGTCGGCCGCAACAGGACTTCGCTGGCAAACGATTGCGGCGCTTGCGTCACCAGCATTCCAACCACGTGCGCCACGTCATCGGGCTTAAGCATTTTGCTGGGGTCCTTTCCGGTGTGCGGACTTAGTTCTGTATCCACTGAGCCAGGGCAGACCACGGCGACTCGAATGTTGTGGGGCCGCAGTTCGTCGGCAACTGAATAGCTCAAGCCATTGAGTCCCCACTTCGAGGCGGCATAAGCAGCGCCGTTCGGAAGCGCGTTCTTTCCCGCAAGAGACGAAATGTTCACGATGTGACCTGTTTTGTCCCGAATCATCATGGGCGCAAAGCTCCGAATGCAGTAATAGACGCCGCGCAGATTGGTGTTCAGGACCTTTTCCCACTGTTCCGGTGTCAATTCATGCAGCGGAGCGGAGAACGAGCCAACCCCGGCGTTATTGACCAGAATGTCGATCCGGCCAAAGCTTTGTTCGACGAATGCAGCCAGTGCCTGTACGGATTCCAGACTGCGGACATCGCACTGCATCGCCTTGGTCTTGCCGCCAGCCGCGGCAATCTCGGAGGCTGCGGTCTGTAGCGTTGTCAGGCTGCGACCGCACAGCACCACGCTGCCGCCTAGAGCCGCCAACTTTCGCGCGATTGCCGCCCCAATGCCACGTCCAGCGCCAGTTACGACGGCTACTTGTCCCGAAAGGGGCTTCGACTCAGTCTTACTGGCATCCATGGATTCCTCATCGCCGGGGTCCAAAAACCACCAAAAATGTCACGTCTTGCATCTTACCGAATATGCAGAGCTGTTGTGGGAACCGAGAAACTTGCTTAAGTTGAACGACATACATATAATCCCGCTCACCGGAACTCGTCTTTGGCCCTGGCAGTCCCCAAAGGGCGCTGTGGAGTCCGGTGTCTTGCTCGGGTTGTCGCGCTACTACGAAGTGGTCGTACCCTTAGATTCGGATCTATCGTTGCAGCAATTTCCTGAAATTCAACTTTCCAGAGTATCGAGGAGCGATTGGAAATGAAAACAACTGTTCTGGCGTTTGTGCTTGCAACCGCTTTGGCGGCTGGCGCACAAGATGCGACTCCGCAGCAAACTCAACCCGCCGCGCCTGCCGCACCTGCCGCCGCTGGCCAACAACCATCTGGGCAACCATCCGCGGCCGCGCCGGAGATTAAAGATCCAGCCGAGTACAACGCCTACATTGGGGCGGTTCAGCAACAAGACCCCAATTCCAAAATCAGCGCGCTCGAAGCTTTTCTCACTCAGTATCCGAACAGCGTGATGAAGACAACCGGGCTCGAGTTGCTGATGGCGACCTATCAGCAGACCGGCAATCAGGCGAAGGTGGTTGAAACCGCAAAGCGCGTGCTGACTGCCGACCCTTGCAATTTGCGCGCCCTGGCTCTGCTGACCTTTCTTGCGCGCCAGGGTGTCTCCTCAGGACAGAACCCGCAGCAGAATCTGGCCGACCTCACGCAATATTCTGGCAAAGGCCTGGAGTGCTTACAAACCGCGCCCAAGCCGGCCGGCATTTCCGACGCGGATTATGACAAGCTCAAGAAGCAGGTCTCGCTCATCTTTAACGGGGGAGCAGGGTTCGCGGCGCTGCAAAACAAAGATTATCAACATGCACAGACCTACCTACGGGCAGCTGTAGATGCCGAGCCAAACGACCTGCAGAACGTTTACCCGCTGGCAATGGCCTACTTGACCGCTAATCCGCCGGATAGTCTGAACGGTCTGTTCTACATCGCTCGGGCCGCGGGGTTGGCTCCAGCTGGACCGTCACAGACCCAAATCCAGAACTACGGTCAAAAAGTTTTCAAGAATTATCACGGATCGGAAGATGGCTGGGTCACTTACGCGCTGCCCACAGCTAAAAGCGCCACTAGCCCACCGGCAGATTGGGGAGACAAGATCAGTAAATACGTTCCGCCAACCCCTGCCGAGCAAGCGCGTGATCTGGTAAAGGACAAGACTCCTGACCAAATCAAGCAGCTTAGCTTTGGGGAATGGGAGCTGGTCCTCTCTGCCGGCACTCCCGAAGATCAGGACAAAGTTTGGAACGTGATCAAGAACGTGCCGCTGCAGATGGAAGGCAAAGTCATTGAGACGGCCAGTCCAACTGAGTTGCATTTAGCCGGCAGCCAGGACGACATCGAGCAGAACCGTGCTGATATTACGCTTACGATGTCCGGACCAATCCCAGCTGCTCGCTTGCCTAAGACCGGAGACCTCTTCGACTTTGAGGGAACACCGGCTTCTTACACAGCGACCCCGTTCATGATGATGATGAGCAATGGGAAGCTGCTGAAAAAGGCAGGGACACCGGCGCCGAAGCGGCCCGTTCATCGCCGCCCGGCCCGTAAGGCGCAATAAATAAATCGAAGTCGTCAAGCAGAACTAAAAGGCAGCCTTTTCTAGGCTGCCTTTTCTTTTGCGAGAAGATCAGGTTGAAACTGTTTAGCGGGCGATTTTCTTCTCGTAAGTTGCAGGACGGGTACTTCGTGGCGGGCGCCTGCCGCCATCGCGGAACTCACGAACATCGATCTTAAGCTCGCCAATTGTCCGGCTCAGAGTATTACGGTGCATACCCAGCTGCCGCGCTGCGCGGCATTGGTTGCCCTTGTTTTCTTCGAGCACGGTGGCGATAAAGCGCTTCTTGAATTCTCTGACCGCTTCGGAATAAAGAATATTGCTCTTATACATCTGGTGTACGAGTGCTTCCAGTTGATCTTTCACAGGATCTCTCTTTCCGTTTGCTTAACGGCCAGATTGTCAAAAGCTTATGGTTACCGTCTCGCCCGAGGCGTAGCGGTTTGCCCATGTCGTAAATAATCGAGCCCCTGGTAGAACTGCGCCCGTAAAGCCGAGGGCGCAACCCAAATGGCAGCCCGTCCTACCACCAGAAAATAGGGCGCCAACCCAGATCCTTGCAGCCAGCGAGAGCTGGGTGTAAACGCCGTCACACTCATCAGGACAACGGCAATCAGCAAAGACCCGCGCACCAGACCCAGCAAGGCGCCCATAAACCGGTCAATCGCGCGGAGCCCAACTTCTTTCAGGAGCCAGCGAACCGTTCGGCCTAAAATTCCGGCGAGAATCATTATTAGACAAAAGATCGCCAGAAACGCCACAATCTCCGCCAGCCACCGCGAACTGACGTATGCCGCGAAGTAGCCGGCTAAATGCTGATACTGCCAGGCGGCCACCATATATCCGACCGCCACTCCTGCTATAGCAAACGCCTCCTGGAAAAAACCCGAAATGCCTGCCTGAATCACCGAAACCAGCAGCACCAGCAAAATAATCACATCGGCAATATTCACGCGCCGCGCTCCCTTACGGCGCCGGTTTTACACATCCAACTCACGTCCGGTAAGCCGCCGGTAGGCCTCGACATATTTCTCGCCAGTCTGTCGCGCCACCTCGGGCGGAAGCGCGGGCGCCGGCGGTTGCTTGTTCCAGCGGATCTCCTCCAGATAATCGCGCACGTACTGCTTATCGAACGACTCCTGCGACATGCCCGGTGAATATTTGTCCGCCGGCCAGAAGCGCGATGAATCGGGCGTAAGTACCTCGTCGGCCAGGGTGATACCAGTGGCGGTGCGTCCGAACTCAAATTTCGTGTCGGCAATAATGATTCCCTTTTGCCGGGCGTAGTCGGCCGCCTTTTTGTAAATCGCCAGGCTCAGGTCCCGCAATTGTCGCGCATCTTCGGGATCTACGAGCTGGGTCATGTGCTCAAACGAAATATTCTCGTCGTGCCCGGTTGTGGCTTTGGTCGCAGGGGTAAAGATGGGTTCCGGCAATGCTTCTGATTCCCGCAGTCCTGTGGGTAGCTTGATACCGCATACGCTTCCAGAGGCTTTGTATTCTTTCCACCCCGAACCGGACAAATAGCCGCGAACCACGCACTCGACCGGAAACATCTCGGCCCGTCGCACCAGCATGGACCGGCCGCGAAGCTGGTCGGTGTAGGGTTTTACTTCGTCCGGATAACGGTTCACATCTGCCGTAACCAGGTGATTAGGCACAATGTCCTTAAGAAAGTCGAACCAGAACAGGGACAATTGTGTGAGCACACGGCCTTTGTGTGGGATCCCCGTCGCCAGCACGTAATCAAAGGCTGAGATGCGGTCGGTGGCAACAAACAGCAGATGGTCGCTCCCGACCTGGTACACATCGCGCACCTTGCCGCTGGCAAAAAGCTCCAGGTCTGGGAAGTCAGTTTGTAAGAGAACGGAATCGATGGTTTGAGTAGTCATGAGGAAATCTTAGATGTAGAAATCGTCGGGTATTCTAGCCCTTCAGAAATTTTTGTCAACGGGAGAGAATCATAGCTGATTTTGAGCTTCTCTGTTTTCCACCGATGTGCGATTGACAAAACGATGGCCGCCGTGAAAACCGCTGCGGAAGCGACATTCAGGAACTTTGGGTTGTGGAAATTATTATTGCAAAAATCCGAAAAGAGAGTTGTAATCCCTCACGCCGAGGCAGAAGTTTGTGGCGAATTATTCTGGCGGCTTAAGGATTCACAACGCGAGTCCACATAGAAGACCCGAGTTTTACGCCGTTGCCCCGAACCTCACCGAGACCAGCTTCGAGACGCCCGGCTCTTGCATGGTCACGCCATATAGCACCGGCGCGATACTCATCGTCTTCTTGCTGTGTGTGATCAGCACGAACTGGGTCTGCACGCTCATTTCTTTCACCAGTTCGGTAAAGCGGCCGATGTTGGCTTCGTCGAGTGGCGCATCCACTTCGTCGAGAATGCAGAACGGGCTGGGCTGATACTGGAAGATTCCAACCAGCAGCGCCAGCGCGGTCATGGCTTTTTCGCCGCCGGAGAGCAACAGCACATTCTGCAGCCGCTTACCGGGGGGCGATGCGACCACGTCAATGCCGCTCTCCGCGCTGTTTTCCTCATCAGTCAGGCGCATCATCCCATGACCGCCGCCGAATAGCTTCTTGAATGTGACCTGGAAATTCTCATTGATCTTGTGGAATGCCTCTTCGAACTTCTGCCGCGAGAAAATGTCGATCTCTTTGATTGTGGCTTGCGTGTTCTCAATTGAGTCCAGCAAATCTTTCCGCTGCGTATCGAGAAAAGCCTGCCGCTCAGCGGTCTCTTTGTATTCCTCGAGCGCCATCATGTTCACCGGCCCCATGGCATTGAGTCGCGTGCGCATCTCCTGGGATGACTGTTCCTCAGCAACAAGTTCGTCACCGGAGAACCGTGGCAGAGTGGAATCCGCCATTAACTCAACCCGCTGCACGCCTAGGTCATTCATACAGGTCTGCGCAAGATACTCTGCGTCTGACTGAAGTTTTACGGCTGCGGTGGAAACGTCGGCTTTGCGATCGCGCAGGGCATCGACTGCGTGCCGTGCCTCACGCAATAGCGCGTCAATTTCCCCCACTCGCGCACGCACTTGCTCCGACTCGAACTGAAGCAGGCTGGCGCGGGTTTCACAGGCATTCCTTTCTGCCTCGAGGTCCAGCAGCTTTTCTGCAATGGCCAGGTTCTCCAGTTCACGCTCAGATTTCTCCGAACCTGCGGACTCGATCTGCGACAGAAGTGAGGCAATGCGCGCCTCCATCTCCGAGACAAGCTGCTCTATTCTCTGCAGCACCGACGCCGCCGAGCGATGCCGCTCTTCTAGAGCCGCTACGCGAGCCTGGCGTTCTGAAACCATCTGCGCTGTAGCGTTACGGTTATCGCGCAACGATGCAAGCTGCTCCTGCGCCGACGCGCCCTGCCGCTCCAAGTCCGCGCGTTTCTCATCGACAGAAGTGATCTCCGTCTGCCGCTCGCTTGCGATTTCCTGGTGGGCCGCACGTTCAGCCGCCAACCGGCTCAGTTCCCTTTCACAAACGTCGCAGCGTTCGCGCACCCGCGTCATCTCGGAATCGAGTTGGCGCAAAGCATGACCGGAAGTCATCGCCAGCTTTTCGGAGTCGCGCTTGTCCGCCTCCAGACGATCGAGGAGCGAACTTAATTCCTTGATCCCATGCCCCAGGTTCAGTACGCTTCCTTCCTGGTTGCGCAGCGCTTCTTCAAGCTCGTTCAATAGACGCATCACATCGCGCAACTCGCGCTTCATAGAAAGCGGGCCTTCCGCGCGCTGTTTGCCTCCAGTGACGGTCACGTTGTGAAAGCATTCTCCGGTTTGAGAGAGAAAAAACGCGTCTGGATTTTCCAGTGCCAGATCGCGGGCAAAAGCCGGATCAGGGACGATGTAACCGTCGCGCAGTTTGGGAAGAATCACTTCCAACGATTTCCCGAATCCGTCCAACACGCGGATGGTGTGCTTCAGCGGAACAATGGATGCGTTCGGCGGTGCGGGCTGGCCATCGGGTACCGCAAACGAAAACCGCGCCTGTGAGTCCTCGGGATGCACAAGAAAAGTCGCTCGCCCGTTAACATCAGAGCGCAGCAGCCGCAATCCTTCGTCCGCCGCATCCCAAGATTTGACCACGATGTAGTTCAACTCATCGCGCAGGAAATCTTCAACCATCGACTCATAACGCGGCTCGACTTCCAGGAAGTCCGCCAGCACTCCAACGGGTGCCAGGCCGCCCTGCATCGTCCCTGACTGGAACAATCGACGGACTGATTCCGTGGAATATCCGTGCTCGGCGATTACAGCTTCCAGCGAGCTCTTTTTGCCGAGCGCCGAGGCGTATTCCGCGCGCAAACCATCCAAATGATTCTTGCCTTCGGATTCCTGGCGCTTCTTGAGCGCAAGCAAGTCACGAGTCTGGGCAATCTCCTCGGTCAGAGCTGAAACCCGCTGCGACACCGACTCAAATTCCAGCGCAAGTTGACCTCGTTCGCCTCCGAATGTTTCAGCTTGTGCGCGCGCCGCTGCCATTTCGGTTTGAAGCCGCTTGGCCTCGCGGTCTGCAGCCGCCATGCGCTCCTCGGCTTGCGTGAGCTGGTTGCGCAGATTCGACAGAGACGCGACGTACTCCAGAGTCGCGATGCGGGATTGTTCTTGCTGCTGTTCGAGTCCGGCTAGTGCGTCCGCTGCCGATGTAGCCTGTATCTGGCTGGCCTCAAGCTCCTGCTGCGCCGAAGCCAAATCGGCCGCAGCAGAATCGAGGACCTGCCGGTTCGAATTCAGTTCTTCCTTAAGCGCTCCTAGACGTACTCGCGCCTGATCCAGTTCTCCCGACGAAGAAGCTGCCCGCACTGTCAGCTCGTTGCAACGCTCTTCGTTATGGCGGCGTTGCGCCTGCTTGCGATCGGCTTCTAGCTTGAGGTCGTTAAGCCTGCCGCCGTTTTCGCGTATTTCGGCTTCGATTGCATAGCCGCGTTGACCGCGCTCCGCAAGCTCAGATTCCATCTCCTGCATAACGCCGGTCTGTTGCCGCATTTCTTCCGATAGCGAATTGATCTCGGCATCGAGTTCCGTAGCTTGCTGATCGAACTGAGCAAACTTGCTGGCCAGAACTAGGCGCAGCTTCGCCCGCATCTCGTCGCGCAGACGGCCGTAGCGTTCAGCCTTCGACGCTTGTCGCTTGAGCGAATTCATCTGCCGAGTCACTTCTTCGAAGATGTCGTTCACGCGCGAGAGGTTCTGTTTAGCGTCTTCAAGGCGCGCCTCGGCAAGACGCTTCTTGGTTTTGAACTTGGTGATTCCCGCCGCCTCTTCGATGATGGCGCGGCGATCCGTAGGGCGGCTGCTCAGTATCTGCCCGATTCGTCCCTGCTCGATCAGCGCATACGACTCCGGACCAAGTCCCGTTCCCATGAACAGTTCCTGAATGTCGCGCAACCGGCACAGCTTTCCGTTCAGCAGATATTCGCTATCTCCGGAACGGAACAACCGCCGCGTGACGGCGATTTCTCCGGCGCGAAACGTTTGCTGGAATTTGCGACGGCGGATTTTCAGGACCACGTGCCCAGCGCTCGTTGCAGCTGATGCAGGCGGCGCGATCGGCACGACGTTACTGGGCAATGCAAAAATGGGCTCGTCCTCAGGAAAGGCAATCGCGACGGTATTGATCTTTGACCGTGGAACTTCGACCTCCTCGGTCGCTCCGGGTTGCGCTTCTTCGGTGATCCTTTCCACTTCGTCCGCGGCACGCGCGCGAATTTCAGCTTCATCCCAATCTTCGGCAGGCATGTCATCCTGCAAAACAAGTTCGGTGGGATCATTCTTGTCCGCGCCTTCATACTGTTCCGGATCAATCAGCGTTAGCGACACTTCGGCCATCCCAGTCGGCTTGCGGTCGCGCGTGCCGGCGAAAATGACGTCCTCCATGCGCGATCCACGCAGCGTCTTTGCCGACTGCTCACCGAGCACCCACGAAATGGCGTCGGCAATATTCGACTTGCCGCACCCGTTCGGTCCGATGATGGCGGCCACGCCATCGCCGTGAAACTTGAGTTCAGTGCGGTCGCAAAACGACTTGAATCCGAGAATCTGTAGCTTCTTCAGTTTGAGCAACTTACACTCCTTCGTGTCGCTGGACATCTCAGGCTGACTGGACTTCTAAAAGCCGCGTCTTGAAAGCGCACGTTTCTTAGCTGTGAGCTGTGGTTTCCAGCGTTGCCGTGGGGGATAACCCCTCCTGTTGGACGGCAGCCCTCATGCGATAGGTTTACCAACCAGGTTCCTCCGGCAGTCCATTCACTCGAAAGCCGTCCCAGGCTGGATGGGGCGGGGCACAAATTAGAGCTACTGTAGCGACCAAATCGCGCCGGGGTCAAGTAATAAAACACCATATGTTGTGGGTAACTCGTCCTAAACCCAGCATTTTGCTGCAGCTATGCAGCTTACGCCCGGTTCAATGCTGTGGATTAGAAAGGAGGGGAAAACCGCGAGAGCACAAATAGCCTAGCGCAGGACGAGGGGAGAAGCAACGGAAAGCGGCGGCTGGAGAACTTCGATCAGCAGTTGTCAGATTGAAAACGGCTCGATACCCTCCAGAACTGACACTGCTGTTTTGTACCTCAATTTTCGAGGAGTGCAATGCGACGCTCAAACTTTGCCCATTCTGATTCTGGGAGACGCACTGTGAAACGCTCCTTAATGTTTCGAACTCCGGCCCTGGCGACGATAACGATCTTTTTGTCCATGCTTTGCCTTGCGCAATCCACACCGACGCAACACTCCACTCAGCCCGAAAAAATCATCATCGATACTGACATCGGAGACGATGTGGACGATGCGTTCGCGGTGGCGCTGGCGCTCCGCAGCCCGGAGCTGCAGATACTCGGCATCTCCACCACGTTCGGGGACACGGAAACTCGAGCCAAGCTGCTCGACCGCCTGCTGAGCGAGGCCGGACGCGCAGACATTCCAGTCGCTGTAGGCATTTCCAATGCTCAAATTCAGACCAGTTTAAGCCAACGCGCCTATGCTGAAGGCGGGCACTTCGCCCGGCCGTCGCATCCCCTCGCGGTCGATTTCATACTCGATCAAATTCGCCGCTACCCCGGCGAAATTACGCTGGTCGCAATCGGACCACTAGTAAACATAGGCGCGCTGATCGATAAAGATGCAGCGACGTTTCGTAAGCTGCGGCGGGTGGTACTGATGGGCGGCTCCATCGAGCGCGGCTACGGAGACCTCGGATACGCGAAGCCGCATGGGCCGGAGGCGGAGTGGAACATCAAGAACGATATCGCTTCAGCGCAAAAACTCTTCGCGTCTGGCATGCCGATTTTCATGATGCCCCTCGACTCCACTCAACTGAAATTGGATGAGGTCAAGCGCGCATTTTTGTTCCAGGCTGGCACTCCCATCACCGACGCGCTCACGTTGCTCTACCACGAGTGGGGGCAGGAAACACCGACGCTGTTCGACCCTATGACAATCGCCTACATCGTGGATCCCAAACTCTGTCCAGTGAAGCCAATGCATATCACCATTGATGAAAAAGGGTTCACGCGGGCTGTGGCTGGCGCTCCCAATGCGCAGGTCTGCATGGATTCCGATCCCGAATCGTTCTTTCGGTTTTATATTCCACGGGTGAGCGGCTGGTGACGCTTGGTCTGCACTCTCTGTGAATCCTCTGTGTTCCTCTGTGTCCTCTGTGGTTTAAAAAACTTTAACCATAGGGGACACAGAGGTGCACAGAGAAAAGACTTCTGTAGGTTTGGAAGATCGAGCAAAGTTAGTTCGGGAGAGTCGCGGTCTCGACAATCTTGAGTGATCCGGCGATCCCCACCGTCTTCTGCAAACCATCGCGACTCCCCGGCTGTCCGCCCCCTACCCAAACCTGGACCGTACCCGACACAATTCGTCTTACTCCTGCTTCGTCAACCAAACTCAGATTTCGATTTGGAATCGTGATCTGCACTTTCTGACTCTCGCCGGGATCGAGGTGAACGCGCTTGAATCCGGCAAGTGCGCGAATCGGTGCGGCCTTCGCGCCAGGGTGCGACACGTACAGCTCAACGACTTCGTCGCTCGCCATCGCGCCTGCGTTTTTGACGTCAACACTCGCAACCAGATCGTCCGTCGCTCCGACGGCTGTCTTATCAAAGTTCAAGTTGCTGTATTCAAAATTTGTGTAGCTCAACCCATACCCGAACGGATAGAGCGGCTCGCCAGTGAAGTAGCGGTAGGTGCGTCCCCTCATGTCGTAGTTTTCGAATGCGGGAATCTGATTCACCGACTTATAGAAAGTAAGCGGCAGTTTTCCGCTGGGCGAGAAGTCGCCGGCCAACGCTTCGGCCACTGCAGTACCGCCCTCTTCGCCCGGATACCATGCCTCGATGATCGCCGCAACGTGCTGGTCGGCCCAGTTCACGGCAAGAGCGCTGCCATTCATCAACACCAACACGACAGGCTTGCCACTCGCAACCAGCTTTTCAAGCAATTGTTCCTGTGCGCGGGGAAGATCAAGGCTGGTGCGGTCTCCGCCCGAAAAACCTTCGATATGGATGGGCATCTCTTCACCTTCAAGTTCTCCGGCCAATCCCAACACCGCGACAACCAAATCGGCTTTCTGCACGATGCCTGTGTAATTTTCCCTTTCTCCGGGTCGATGCCATACCAGCTTTGCCAGTCCGGCCCCGCCCTCCTGTGAACATTCGATTTTGATCGGATACGCATGTCCCACTTCCAGATGAAGCTTCTGCAGGCGTGTCTTGCTGGTGTCGCTGTACCAGGACTCGCCCACTAACTTGTCGTCGAGCCAAAAATGAAATGCGTCGGTTCCAGTGAACCCGATCTCGTAATCCCCCGTTGAGGGCACAGTCAGAGTCCCCGTCCAACGCACCGAGAAATCTTCCGGCAACTCAGGTCCTACTCCGCTTCGCCAGTTGAAATCTACACGCGAATCGGTGCGCGCAATCGCTGGATTACCTTTCAGTTCTGTTCCCTTGAAATACTCGGCCGTAAGGCCCGGCTGGCCGGTCTTGTCCTTCAGGTCCTCGGACGGGATCGGTTCCAGCGGAGGTCCGGTGAGCGATGATCCCGCAGCGTAGAGAACTGTCGAACTCGAAAAGCGTTTGCGAATTCCATCCAGGATTGTGACCGGCTTAAACGGCGTTCCGTTGTAATTTCCCAGCAGCGGATCGACGCTGTCTGCATTGGGGCCGACGACTGCGATGGTCTTGTACTTTGTGCCAATTGGAAGCAGATGGTCCGAATTTTTCAGCAGAACAAGTGTCTCGCGCGCGGCCTTCAAAGCGAGCTGGCGGTGTGGCTCAGTGTCATTATCCGCGATAGTGATACCGGAATACGGCACCGAGGCTGGCGGATCGAACATGCCCAGCTTCATCCGCGCGGTAAACAGACGGCGCACAGCTCGATCGATGTCTTCATTGGACAGCAATCCCTGTTGCGCAGCTTTCAGCACTGCGTCGCGCTCTACTCTCAAATCGTCCATTGGCCACGCGCAAATAATATCCATGCCAGCCTTGACCGCGACGGCCATGCCCTGTTCCATAGTCTGCGTGTAGTGGTGGCCCTGCGAAACGTCGCTGGCTGCGCCACAGTCGGAGACGACATATCCACGAAAGTGCCAGTCGTCGCGCAGATGCTCCTGCAAAAGCATCGGCTGGGCACACGCCGGTTTTCCATCAATGGAGTTGTAGGCGCACATCACAGACCCAGCTCCGGCGGTTACGGTGGCGCGAAATGCGGGCAGATACGTGTCTTCCAAATCATGGGCTGAGACTTTTACATCCACGGTATGCCGCGTTGGCTCAGGCCCGCTGTGTACCGCGAAGTGCTTGGGAGTCGCGAGCGCCTTGAGATATTTCGGATCATCACCTTGCAATCCGGTGACGTAGGCCACTCCCATTTGCGCAGTCAGAAACGGATCCTCACCATAAGTCTCCTGGCCCCGGCCCCAACGAGGATCGCGAAAGATATTGATGTTCGGCGACCAGACGGTCAGGCCATGAAACCAGTCGCTGTAGCCTTTTTCCTTGATTCGCTCAGCATATTTGGCGCGGAACTCCGTCGCGATCACGTCCGCCTCTGCGTGGAGTAGGTCAGGATCAAACGTTGCAGCCAAACCAATCGCCTGCGGGAACACCGTCGCGTATCCTTCGCGCGCGGCGCCATGCAATCCTTCGCTCCACCAGTTGTATTCCGGGATTCCCAAACGGGGTATAGCTGCCGCAACATGCACCATTTGTGAAACTTTTTCTTCCATCGTCATGCGTGAAACAAGGTCGTTGACGCGCTGATCGATGGGCAAAGTTGGATTGCGGAATGGCGCATTTGCCAGATCAGCAGCACTGCCCTGACCTGACGCACTCTCGTTAGAGACTTGCGCAACGATTTGGACAGTGGAACTCAGGATTGTGAGAAGAAAAAAAGCACAAAGAGCACTCTTCACAAGCAAGCTCCTCATTATTCGAATTTCCGGCAGAACTGGCGTCGCGCCGGCCAGAGCACATTGTGTGTACATAATCGGGTCATTTAGGTGAATAGATAAGGTAAGCGCGGTATCGCTTGTACACAGCGCATCAATTTACCCTAAAGTGCCAGAAAGACCAACATTCGTCTTGCGAGGTACTGCTATGACGTCGAAATTAATTTGCTGCGCACTTTTGTTAATGGGAACGGGAGGAATCGTTTCCGCCCAGGAGAACCAGAACGCCCGAGACAACTCCATTACGCCGGGCATACAGATGATCGCCGAAACCACTCAGGCCGTCGATTATCGCAAGGGCGCCACTACCGCGGTTGACTTCAAAGGTACCGATGTGATCCCGGAGCTCACTGGAAAAGCCAGAGTAAACAGCAAGCGATCTCTCACCTCCATTCGCGTAGATGTGGACCATTTGCGCCCAGCGAAATCCATTGATCTCGCTTATTTGACTTACGTTTTGTGGGCGATCAGCCCCCAAGGTCAGGCCAAGAACATCGGCGAACTCCTCGAGCGTGGCGGCAAAGCCTCGCTGCAAACCGCGACCGATCTGCAGGCGTTCGCCCTGGTAATTACGGCGGAGCCGGATTTCGCTGTGCACCAACCGAGCAACATAGTAGTCGCCACAAACTCAGTGCGCTCAACCACCCTGGGACGGGACGAGGCCGTGGACGTGCGTTTTGAAACCTTTCCCGGCTCGATTTATGCGGCGCAGGTTGCGCCTATACAAAATAATGTTTACGGCGAAGACAAGAAAGCTCCTCTTGATCTGCTGGAGGCGCGAAATGCTGTCCGGATAGCTCGCGATGCCCATGCAGACCAGTACGCTCCCGACATGTTGAAGAAGGCCGAGACGCTGCTAAATCAGGCAGAAGATTATTACCGCCGCAAGCAGGGCTCGAAACCGATTGCGACGGTCGCGCGCGAGGCAGTCCAGACTGCGGAAGAGGCCCGCGTGAACTCGATTCACGCCGAGGAGCAAGCGCGCCTCGAACGGCAGCGAAAAGAGAGCGAGGAGCGTGCGGAAAGAGCCCGTGCCGCGGCTGAGCTGGCTCAACAACAGGCTCAAGAAGCACAACAGCGGGCTGAGGAGGCACAACGGAAGGCGGAATTAGAGGCCCAGCAACGCGCATTGGCCGAGCAACAACAGCAGGAATCCGCGCAACAGGCACAGCAGCAGGCACAAGCGGAGGCGGAGCAACGCAGGCAACTAGAAGAGCAGCAGCAAGCTACTGCTCAGGCCGCCCAGCAAGCACAACAGCAAGCCGAGCAGGCACAGCAGCAAGCACAGGAGGCGCAAGCCCGTGCCGAGGCCGAAGCTCAACAACGCGCCGCGGCTGAGCAGCAGCAACAGCAGTCAGCTCAGCAGGCCGAAGAAGCACGTCAGCGGGCCATGCAAGCCGAACAACACAGCCAACAGCTTGAGGCTCAACAAGCCGAACAGCGGGAACGTTTAATGTCTCAGCTAAATCAGGTACTGCAAACCAGAGACAGCGCGCGCGGCCTGATCGTCAGTATGCCCGACGTTCTCTTCGCCACGGGTAGCGCCAACCTGAAGCCCACGGCCCGTGAACGTCTCGCGAAGGTCGCGGGTATCCTCATCGCGTATCCGGATATTCACGTTGAAGTTGACGGATTTACTGACAGCACTGGCAGCCCGCTGTTCAATGAGCAGCTTTCGCAACAGCGAGCGGGATCTGTCCAGTCCTACTTGGTGCAGCAAGGAGTTCCATCTGGGTCGATCGGAACGCATGGTTTCGGCGAGGCCAATCCGATTGCATCGAACGACACGTCCACGGGCCGGCAGCAGAACCGCCGCGTAGAGCTTGTGGTGAGCGGACAATCGATCGGGACAACTGAGGCTGCGCGGTAGGAAGGGTTTGTTTTTCTACTTTTTCAACTGTCATTCCGAGTGGCTTTGCCGCGAGGAATCTGCCCCTCGCGTGAGAACAGCAGATTCCTCAAGGCTAAAGTCTTTCGGAATGACATGGAACTTATAGATAAAGATCCGCGAAGCCTCTCGAAATCTCGCAACTCAGAGCCTGGAGGCTTCTTCTTGAATTCGTTTCCAGGCTTTCTCTACATGACGCTCCGTCGTATTCGTCTGCCCCACACAAAGGCGTAGCGTCAATTTATCATTCAGCTTGGTATGCGTCAGGTAGAGGTCGCCGCTGTGATTTAGCGCGTCCATTAATTGTTGATTTGCTTCATCTCCAGATTTAAGTCGGAAACAGACCAGGTTCAGCGGGGTTGGAGCCACCATTTCAAAACGCTGATCGCTTTGGACCCAGGCCGCGAATTCTTGCGCCAGACGAACGTGCTCGCGAATATGAAACTGCAAGCCATCAATTCCGTAATAGCGCAATACGAACCATAGCTTCAGTGAGCGAAAGCGCCGTCCCAGCGGAATCTGCCAGTCGCGATAGTCAATGACAGCTCCGGATTCTGTTGCCTTGTTTCGCAAATATTCCGGCAAGACGCTTAGCGTCTGAATGAGCGCCTTACGATCCGCAACATAAAAACAGTCACAATCGAAATTGGTGAACATCCATTTGTGAGGGTTGAAACAATAGCTGTCCGCAAATTCCACACCATCGTGGAGATAACGAAATTCGGGACACAATGCTGCGGTGCCGGACATGGCGGCGTCTACGTGCAGCCATAAATTGTGCTCCCGGCAGATTTTACCGATCTGCGGCACCGGATCAATCGCATTCGACGACGTTGTGCCGACGGTGGCGCAGACAAAAAATGGCAGCAGTCCTGACTGGCGGTCCTTCTGAATCGCAGCCGACAAGGCCTCCGGATTCATCGCGAAACGTTCATCGACTTCTATGAGCCGAAGGTTCTCTCGTCCGATGCCGGCAATCTGCACGGCTTTTTCAACCGACGAATGCGCCTGTGCCGACGTATATGCGACCAGCTTTCCGCGACAACCTTCCTGGTTCGAACTGAAATTCGTCGCACGCTCCCGAGCAGCCAACATTGCGCAAAGCGTCGCACTTGATGCTGTGTCCTGAATTACTCCGCCGCCGGTGCTAGTCGAAAGAAATTTCTCCGGCAATCCAAGTGCCGGCACCAGCCAGTCGAGCACCCGCGTTTCTAATTCGGTGCAGGCAGGACTAGTCGCCCAGAGCATTCCTTGAACTCCGAGTCCGGAGGAAAGCAGGTCTCCAAGAATGGCCGGCCCGGAAGCATTCGAAGGAAAGTAAGCAAAAAAATTCGGTGACTGCCAGTGGGTCACACCTGGCAGAATCAACTGCTCTAAGTCTTTCAGAAGATCAGTAAACTCTTCGCCTTTCCCGGGAGCGCTGGCCGGAAGCGATGCACGAAGGTCCCCTGGTTTTACCTGCGACAGGACGGGAAACGATTCAATGCGCGAATAGTAATCCGCGATCCAGTCCACCACCTCATGTCCGTTACGCCGGAATTCCTCCGGGGACATGTGAAAGGATGTCGTTTTGCGTTCCGGGGTCGTCAAATAAAGATCTCCTACTTGGACAGCTTGCCGAAGTAAATGTTGGTGTCGTACTCCATTCGCACCAACCCGTTTTCCTGGCAATCATCAAAGATGCGGCGCAACTCCGCGAGCATCGGGGCGCATGACGGCTCGCCGCGCTCCGGCGCGTACGAAGACGAGAGCAACCTGCCCTCTACCGCCGTGTAATCAAGCTCCTGATAATTGGCCAGCGTCCGCTTCTGACATTTAAATTCTCTGAAAAACTCGTTTCCCTCAATCGTGCGCCCTAGCCGCTGGACTTCGCTGTAATCTGTGCCGTAAGTCTCAACCAGCCGCTCATATTCTTCGCTGAACCGGCTTCCTGCCATCTTGCGATCATTCCAAATCAGGACCAGATATCCGCCAGGTCTCAAGATGCGCTGGAACTCGGGCATCGCTTTCTCACGAACAAACCAATGCGCTGCTTGCGCCACCGTGATGAAATCGACGCATTGGCCGGAAAGTTTCGTAGCTTCCGCGGCCGCGTTAACGCTCGTAAACTTTGGATATTTCGCGAGAAATTCTTCGCCAGCGCGTCGCATTTCGGCATTCGGCTCGACCCCGTAGACGCGGTTTCCACTCTCGAGCAGCAAGCGTGTGAAGATGCCGGTGCCTGAGGCAATGTCGGCAATTACGGAGTCGCGCGTGAGGCCACAGTCCCGCTCTAAAATTTGTACGATCTCTCTCGGATAGGAAGGGCGAAAGCGCGTGTAAGTATCAACTCGCGAAGAGAATCGTTGCGTGGAATTTAATGGCATACTTGTGCAGAGTTCTTTTTAAAAACGGCTCACCTAACCGGAACTGTAGTTGCAGAGAGCTTGTCATCCAGAACAAGAATCAGGTTCCCCGAAGGGGTTTCAAGCAATCTACCGCGCGGGAGTTGCGCTAGTTCACTTTCTCTGACTTGAATATCTCTACACATGGGAGAAATGGGTGCCCTCGGGCCGCCGCTGATTACCAGCAGGATGTTATTGCGCCGCAAGAGGCAAACGAAATGATTCCAGGGATCGCGACGTAGATCGGGCGAAAGATAGTTCTCCTCGGCAGTACTGCGCACCCAGGATCCCGGCAGCGTGCTCTTCAGTGTCGACCGGCCGATTTGCCCCGCCGAAATCCACGCATCGAACAATCGGGCATCAGCCTGAAAAGCTGCTGGATTACGTCGGTATAGGTCTACAATTCCGCCGGACTTCGACAACTCTTTAGAGGGTTGCTTTACGACAAGCACATCGGCCGCTGCCTTCTTAAAAATGATTCCGAGTGGGCCGAAGTCTGCTTTCGCGAATGCGGTATTGAGGTCGTGAATCGCCCAGAAATACCCCGCTGCACCCAAAATCAGGATGATGCCAAAGCCCATTGTTACAATTGCGATTATCCTCCTTTTGCTTGCCATCACTCTCTCGCTTTTCGGATTGTAATTCCCAGTTCCTTCAACTGCGCTTCGTTTACCGGAGTGGGCGCGTCCACCATCAGGTCGACGGCACGCGCGGTCTTCGGAAACGGGATCACCTCGCGCAAGCTTTCCGCACCTGCGAGGATCATCACAATCCGGTCCAGCCCCAATGCGATTCCGCCGTGGGGAGGTGTACCGTACTCCAGCGCTTCGAGGAAAAAACCGAAGCGGGCACGGGCCTCTTCATCGCTCATACCAAGCGCCTGGAAAATTTTTGCCTGAATGTCTTGGCGATGAATACGAATGGAGCCGGAGCCGAGTTCGGTTCCGTTCAGCACCACGTCGTAGGCCAGCGCGCGAATTTCCCCCAGCGGCGACTTGGGATCGTTCACCGAGTCAATGTTGGCCTCGAGCTTCGCCATGTCCTCTTCATGCAGCGAAGTGAAAGGATGATGGGCCGGGTTCCAGCGCTTCTCAGTTTTGTCCCACTCGAACATGGGGAAGTCCGACACCCACAGAAAACGAAAGTCTTTGGCGGTATCCCCTGTCTTTTCGAAGGCCTTGTGCTTGGCCGCATACTTCTGCGCCAGGTCAAGGCGCAGGAATCCGCACTTCTCGCAGAAATGCTGAATGCTTTGGTCCATCACCGCCGCATTCTCTGGACGATTCGCCGCGCCCGCAAGCAGCCAAAGATCGTCTGCCTCAATTTTCGCGAAGCTCACGACCTTTTCCGACAAAGCCGGATAATCTTTCGCAAATCGCTTTGGATCGGTCATCAACTGCACAAATGACGGCCCCTGAACGTGCTGATAAGCGCCGTAAGTTCCGATAGTGCGGCGCTCCGTCCCTGAAATATCTCCAGCTTTCGGAATGCGAATCAACTGCAAGGGAAATTCTTTCCGCATGCGAAACTTCGCTGCCAGGTCATCCCATTCTTCGGGGGTAAGTGCCTCGCGCGCGTCGATCATTGCGGGCAGCCGCAGGTCGGGCTTGTCGTTTCCGTATTTCTGAATCGCCTCGTCGTAGCTCATGCGCGGAAATGGCGTCTTGATCTCATGTCCAGCAGCTTTGAATGCTGCTGTAAGAAACCCCTCGACCACCGCCCACACCGATTCTGTTTGCGGATACGACATTTCCAAATCGATTTGCGTAAACTCCGGCTGTCGGTCGGCGCGAAGGTCCTCATCGCGGAAGCAACGCACGATCTGAAAATATTTATCGAATCCCGAGATCATCAGGATTTGCTTGAACATTTGCGGCGATTGCGGCAAAGCATAGAAGCTTCCCGGCTGCACCCGGCTGGGCACCAGATAATCGCGCGCGCCCTCGGGCGTAGACCGCGTCATAAATGGGGTTTCGATTTCGAAGAAGCCTTCCGCTGAAAGGTAGTCGCGGATAGCTTTCGAAACCTTGTGCCGCATTTCGATGTTGAACTGCATGGGTTCGCGACGAAGATCGATGTAGCGATACTTCAGGCGCATCTCTTCATTCGGCAGAACGGTCTCGCCCGGCAAAAACGGCGGCTGCTTCGATTCATTCAAAAGGCGTATCTCGTCAACCATCAATTCGACTTCGCCCGTCGGAATATTTTTATTGACCGTGTCTGCGTCGCGGCGTTTGACTGTGCCGATCACGGCAATCACGTACTCGTTGCGCAGGTGATTAGCCTTCTCATGCGCCTTGGGATTCAGTTCGCGGTTGAACACAACCTGGGTCACGCCGGTGCGGTCGCGCAGGTCAATAAAAATAATGCTGCCCAGATCGCGACGGCGATTCACCCAGCCCATGAGCACGGCCTTCTTACCAGCGTCTGATGGACGGAGGGCGCCGCACATGTGCGTGCGTTTTAAGTCGCCTAAAAAGTCGAGCAAGCTTTGCCTTTCAGAAAGGAATGCGGCGGAGAGCCGAATCAGAGATTATAAACGGCGCGAGGGAAAGCGAACGCGTTGAGTTGATGGCAGAAAAGAGCTTGCCCTGAGCGAAACCGAAAGGACGTCCGCCCTACCTCGACCTGCAGAATTACTTCTTCGTTGCCTTGCCTTCCATGCCGGTCATCCAATTTTTGCCGTCTTGCGACAACTCAAATTTCATGTTGTAGGAGGTTGGAGAAAGCACCTTCATGGTGAAGCGGCCTTTCATCGCCATGCCGCCCATATGCTCGTCACTAAGCCATGTCCAGGTGTCGCCATCCACTGTGCCAGTCGCAGACTCGGCCTGTCCCATGCTGTTGAATGCGGTATAGGTGTAAACTTTGCGATCGGAATCGTAACCCATCGCCGCCAATTCTTTGAATTTGCCCATCGGGCCCATGTCGCCGTCGCTGTGCTCTATCAGGAAAAAGTTTCCTTCCATCCACTCGCCGCGCGTTGTTTCTGAAAATTTTCCGCCGGGCATTCCGGGCCCTGGATTGACGGTGCCTTCAGCGGTCCAGGTGCCGGTGAGGAAGTCAAGCTTCTTCAATTCGGGCGCGGGCGCAGGTTGTCCCATTTGCGCTTGAGCTGATATCGCAACCACCAGCGTGATAAATCCCGTGACCAGTGCCAGTCCCAAATGTCGCATATCATCTCCTATTCCGGCTAACACTACCGGCGTGCGAATACTAGGCGGAGCGCACGGGCTTCGTCAATCCAGTTGATTGGAAGGTACGTCAATCCACAGGCCGCAGGGGCGTCGCCTGCTCGAATTTCAGACGCCAGTCGCCGCCTTCCCGGACCCAGAGATCGGAGACTCTCTGATATCGCGGGGCAAGACCATCGTCGCCCTCGGGCATATCAGCAATCAGATTGAAGGTGACCACGGCCGAATCGCTGTCGATGGGGACGACGTCGGCAGAATAGAATTGAAAATTCCGCAACATACCTTCCTGCGCGGCGCCCAGCAGTTCTCCTTTCTCGTGCAGCTTGCCATCGCTCCAGACGATCCGGAAATCATTTGAGAGGAGAGCATTGAGGGCAGTTACGTCCTTCGATTTCATGTTCTGCAGTACAGCTTTGGATTTTGCGGTCAACTGCTGGGCGAGGGAGCTGGAGTCTGCGGACGGCGGAGCAGATTGTGCACGGGCCGCGGGTGGCACAAGCAGCGTGACGAACAGCGTCGCGGAAAATATTTTCATTCTCATCTCCATCATGAGCGGATTCGCGCCGCCAGGTCCGGACGTGGCACCGGCACCTGCTCCCCCGTCGCAAGATTCTTGAGCGCGAACACCCCCGTGCTGATCTCGTTCTCGCCTGCGATCAGCGCGTACTTCGCACCCAGCTTGCTTGCAGTCTCAAGCGACTTCTTTAGACGAAAAGTTTCGTCGCCGAGTTCCACCACAATGTCGTGCCGTCGCAGCTCGCGCGCCACCCGGGCTGCTTCCTTATTCATTCCGGGCCCCAGCGGCGCAATGTAAACGTCGGGCTTGCGTAGGACGTCGTCAGCCGTTTTGCCGAGCGACATAACCAGACGATCTTCGCCAATGGCGAATCCAATGCCCGGCGCCGGAGGTCCGCCAAGCGCTTCGGAAAGGCCGTCGTATCTTCCGCCGCCGAGGATAGCATTCTGCGCTCCTAATGCGCCGTGCGTAAACTCGAACGCGGTGCGCGTGTAATAGTCGAGACCGCGAACTAAACGATCGTTTATCTGAAACTCGACTCCGACTGATTTCAGAATGTCCTGTACCTGCGCGAAATGCCGGCGGCAAGGCTCGTCGAGAAACTGGCTGATGCGCGGGAGCTTCTCGATGATCGGCTGATCTTCGGGAACTTTGCAATCGAACACGCGCAACGGGTTGGTCACTGCGCGGCGCTGACAATCGACGCACATTTTGTCTTTCACTGGTTCCAGCGCCTGGCGCAGAGCTTCGTTATATTTTGCGCGGTCATTGGCGCAGCCGATGGAATTGAGCTGCAGTTGCCATCCCGTGATTCCCAGCCGGTCGAGCAGCGTCGCAAGCAGCTCGATAATTTCCGCATCCCGCGCAGGCAGTTCACTGCCAGAACTCTGAGGTCCAATGACCTCTGCGCCGATTTGATAAAACTGGCGGTATCGCCCTTTTTGCGGACGCTCGCGGCGAAACTGCGGCCCGATGTAGAAGAGCTTATTCAGACCGCGAGCTTGGAGATTGTGCTCGATGTAGGCACGAACCACGCCCGCGGTGTTTTCGGGACGAAGAGTTAGAGATTGACCCTTATCACTTTCGGCTCGGCCTTGGTCCTGCCAGGTATACATTTCCTTCGAGACAACATCGGTCTCTTCCCCGACGCCTCGCGCGAACAGCTCCGTGTTCTCGAAGATCGGCGTGCGAATTTCGTGGAAGTTGTAGGCGCGGAATACGTCGCGCACCGTCGACTCGACAAAGTTCCACAGCGCCGTCTCCGGCGGAAGAAGATCGCGCGTTCCTCGGACTGCTTTAATCATCAGCTTCTGCTCTTCGCTTCCAATTAAAAAACGCCTGTCATCCTGAGCGTAGCCAATGCTTTCGCTGGCGAAAGCATTGGCGGAGTCGAAGGACCCCTGCAACACAGTCCTGGTCAACGACGTGTCAGGGAATTCTATCCAGTTCCCGAAATCGACGTGAGAATGCCCGTACCCCAACTGCGTTCGCAACGGGCTTGGCTCGGGATCTCGGCAGCGGGCTCAGACGCCCGCTGAACGCCTTAACTTCGACTCCATTTGATCTTCGCAAATGCCAAGACCAGACTCCGCTCAGGATGACAACGTTAAGAGACGGCCGACTGTTTCCGCTCCGCCAGGTACGCATCTTTGTATCCCAGATAATTATTCGCGTAGCGGAGGATGCTCTCCCGATCTTTCCCTTCGAGTTTGCGGCGGAACTTTCCCGGCGATCCCATCCACAGGGAACCAGGTTCTACGACCGTCTTTTCTGGAATCAGCGTCCCCGCCGCAATAATTGAACCCGCACCGATTCGCGCCCCGTTCAGGATGATCGATCCCATGCCGATCAGGCAACGGTCCTCAATCGTGCAGCCGTGCAGCGTGACCGAGTGCCCAACCGTGACATACTCTCCAACGAAGACGCCGTACTGCTCCTTCATCCCGTGAAGCACGCTGCAATCCTGAATGTTCGAGTACGCCCCCACGCGGATTGAATGCACATCACCGCGCAGGACCGCATTCATCCAAACGCTGGCGTGTTCACCGAGCACCACGTCGCCGATAATCTGTGCCGAGTCATCGACGTAGCACGAATCGGGAACCGTCGGTGAAAAGCCTTTGTAGGAGCGGATCATTGCGAGTCGGCGCTTGGCATTTGGCACTCAGCACTTGGTACTTGCTCATTTTGTGACGGCCCGCTTATCAAGTCTCTTGCGGTCGCTAAGTGCGAATTGCCAAGTGCTAAATGCTAACAAATTTTCCCATTGCGGGAAGCGCGGGAGAATTTTCACTGCACATCACTGACTCGCGAGACCGTTCGTGCTATACGAGAGAGGTCTCCCGTCGAGGCTGGACTCACTTCTTCAACGGAGTGATTCCATGCGGCACGTCTATTTCGTAGCATCCTTATTGTTGTCCTCACTGTGTCTAGCGCAGGATGGATCAACCGGATCCGTTCACGGGATGGTGGTTGATCCCACGGGCAGCCGCATTGTCGGTGCGACCATAGCCTTGGCGAACAATGCGACAGGATTTCGCTACGAGCAAAGGTCCGATGCCGAGGGACGCTTCGCCTTCGGACTGCTGCCACCCGGCGACTACTCAGCCCGTGCCAGCGCCGACAAAATGTCCCCGCAGCTCAGCCCAAACCTCCGCATAACGCTGGGTGAGGTTACGGAAATCGAGTTCAAGCTTTCCATCGCCGGTCCGCATGAAAACATAACGGTTTCAGCCGAGCCGCGGGCCGTGGAAACCCGACCTCGTGGCTCATCGGCAGTGTTCGATGAACGCGCGATCCTCAATCTTCCACTAAATGGGCGCCGTTTCACGGATCTGTGCCTGCTGACATCTCAAGCCACGCAGGATCCTCGCGGACAGAATTCGACGTCTAACGGCGATCTGTCATTCGGCGGCATTCGCGGATTCCAAACCAGCTACTTGGTCGACGGCGGCGACAACAACAATGCATTCTTTGGACAGGCCCGCGGCCGATACCGCGCTCCCTACCAGTTCTCGAATGAGGTGATCCAGGAGTTCCGGGTGTCGCCTAATTCCACCTCTGCGGAATCAGGGAGAACCGGCGGCGCGGTAGTAAATGTAGTCACAAAATCGGGCTCTAACAAATTTCATGGTACAGGTTTCTATTACTTGCGCGACAGCACCTTCGACGCCCGCAATCCGGACCTGAATATCAAGCCCCCCGATCGGCAACACCAGTTCGGCTTCACCTTCGGAGGTCCGTTGCGCCCGAACCGCGCGTTCTTCTTTGCCGGATACGATCAGCACATTTTTCACGAGCCCACCGTCGTGCGATTCGTGAATGGCCGCACTACTGTCATTCCGCAATTGGGTGCTGGGCCTGCGACCCCAGGAGATTTTGAGGCCGACGATCAGGCTCAAGTGTTTGCGACCGCGGCACAACTTTCGCAGCAAGCGGGACTTTATCCCTCCGAGGTTTTGGGCCATGCTGGTTTCGCCAAGCTGGATTTAACAGTCTCGCCTCACAACCAACTCGCTCTGCGCCTCAGCACCTCCCGCTACTCCGGAGCAAACAATGTATTCATGGACCCGTCGAGTCCGGTAACGACGTACGGCATATCTGATAATGGCATCGAGAATGTAGAGACTGAAACTGCCACTGCGTCTCTGACCAGCACGCTGTCTTGGCGGACGGTCAGCCATTTCCGGGGACAGTTTTCGCGCGACCTGCAGTGGTCCCGGACCAATTCCAACTCGACGCTGACGCGCATCCCAGGCATCATCGATGGCTTTGGGCGTTCGACCATCTTGCCGCGTGAAACTCATGAAAAACGATTTCATTTCGCCGAGACCATCAGTCGCGAGGGTGCACGCCACTCCTGGAAACTGGGCGGCGACGCATTGCTCACACAGATCTACGACTTTTTCCCCTCTAATTTCGGCGGAGAGTACATCTTTGATCCCATACGCGTCAATCCATTCACTTTTCAGCCAATGTTAGGTGGGCTGGAATTGACTCCGCTGCGTGCTTACGCGCATCAGGTTCCTCATTATTACTTCCAGCGTTTCGGATCGGCAGTCAGCCACCCTGACACGAACGAATACGCCGCCTTCGCGCAAGATACGATTCGAGTGACTGACCATTTCGACATTAGCCTGGGCGTTCGTTACGATCTGCAAACCTTCAGCACGAAGTATCTGAAGACGAACCCGTTGTGGACTGACTCTGGCAAAGTACCGTTCAATCCAAAAAACTTTGCGCCGCGAATTGGCTTTGCATATTCGTTTGGAAACCAACGGCCACTAGTGGCGCGACTCGGCTATGGCTTGTTCTACCCACGCATTCCGCAAATTTACAATTCGACTATCGAGACCGAAAACGGGCTCACGCCAAACTCTATCTTTCTCAACCAGACGAATTACTACAATCAGCAAGTCTTTCCTCAATATCCGATCCCGTTAGTGAACTGCGCGCAATTGGCAAACTCGTGCTCGGTCCCAACGAACCTGATGCAATTCGCAAAAAGCACGGTTTCCGCGTTCGCCCACAACTTTCGCTCTCCTGAGGTCCATCAAGTCAGCGTGAGCCTGGAACGTGAAGTTGCCAATCGTGTGGTTGGCGAAATCTCATATTCCTTCGCGCACGGCCAGAACCTGATCCGGGCGCGAGACATCAACCTTCCTCCGCCCACAAACGTGCAGTATCCGATCTACGATTCCTCGGGCGTTAATCTGCTGGGGTACGGATCAGTCGAGACCTTCGCGACCTGGCAATTTGCCACCTCGCTTACCTGTCCTTATCCGCCATGTATAAATCCTCTGGCTCGGCCGATTCCGCAACTAGGTTCCATTAATGTCTTCGAAAGCGAGGCGTCAAGCGTCTACCATGGCGCGACGATTTCAATTCACCGCCAGACGAGTCACGGCCTGTATTTCCGCCTTGGCTATACCTACGCCCACGCAATAGATGACGGCCAAGACGCGCTCGTAGCTGGGCGTCCCGCAACAGTGCAGAATTCTTATGCGCCTAACTCGCAGCGCGCAAATAGTGTGATCGACCAGCGCAATAGATTTGTCTTCTCCTGGATGTACGAGCCACACGCGTTGAACGGTGGGCAGGGCTGGTTGGGAAAACTCACAAAAGGATGGAAAAACTCCGGCGTCATCACTGCAGGCAGCGGACGGCCAGTCAACGCAACGGTTTCCGGCGATGCTAATCAGGATGGAAATTATGGCAACGACCGCCTTCCCGGCGCCAGGCGCAGTTCATTTGTGGGCCCCGATTATTCGAGTACAGATATGCGACTCGCGCGTCGGCTGTATTCAAAGAACGGCTTGAAATTGGAGTTCAGTGTCGAGTCCTTCAATCTATTTAATCGGCTCAATAACCGCTTTCAGCTGACCAGTGATGGCGCGATGAGCAACGCCGCGCAATTCGATTATGGGACTAAGGTCATTGGAATCAGGTACTTTCCTGCCCATTACCGGATTCCGACCAATTTCACGCAGGCCACCAACGCTTATGCACCTCGCCAACTGCAGTTTGCTTTGAGGTTGGGATTTTGAATCGTGATTCAAGATAACCAGATTAAAACCGCAGCTTTCCTCTAACAAATCCGATATTTGCTTGACTTTATATAGCTAAATTGCAATAAAGGACGGGTTCAACCAGGACGGGCTCGGGGTGCAGTTCAGTTGGCGGAAGTTTCGTTTGCAGGAAGGCGAGTCGCTCGAACGCTCTACGGCGCTTTAAGCGGGAAGTACAGCAAGAGGACTTCATTAAAGAAGTCAAACTTCACTCTTTTTACTTGAAGCCCAGCGAAAACAAGCGTTTGAAAGAAGCGCTAGCTCGCAAGCGTAGCCGCAACAAACATTGCAAACAGCAGGAATTAAATTCAGTAGGGCCGCAATTTGAGTTGCGGACCTCACACCCTTTATCTATTAAGGTCTTGGTGTAGTTATTCTCCTGCCGGGCTTTTTAAGAGCAGTATCCCGCACACTTCCCGTGCGGAGGGCCGAACCCAGGGTAGCAGTTCGTAGAGGGGGCACATCACGCAATGGCGCGAAGCACAAGCTGTGCGTCTGCGCCTGAGTTGCACTGGGCCAAAGGAGCTCTCGGATGGAATTCCAAGACAGGACGCTAAAGTGTATCGACTGCGGCGCGGACTTCATCTTTACCGCGGGCGAGCAACTTTTTTTCCACGATAAGCAATTCAAGAACGAACCCAAGCGCTGCAAGTCTTGCAAGACGAAGCGGCTTACTTCCGTGGGCGCGGCACCGGTGAGGCAGGGCTTCCAACCTCGCGCAAAAATTGAGACTCATGCCGTGTGTTCACACTGCGGTAAGGAGACGACGGTGCCTTTCCGTCCCACTCAGGGCCGTCCGATATTTTGCCGTGAGTGTTTCCGGGATCGGCGCCAGGCGGCAAGCGCCTGAAGTTTTTCGAGGGATAATTTAAATTGGGCGGCGCGCCGCTGCTGGCTCGTGGCTATCCAGCCTTTTGTTCCTTCTGCGAAGATAGTGTGTCAAACCGCGCCAGTCGCGCCCGCGATTGCTTCCCGTCCTGGTGTTGGATCAACAGCGCCTCAATCTGTCGAAGCAAATCCTGCGTGCCCACCGGTTTAACCAGCACCGTTTGCGCACTGTTTTGCTTCCCTTCGACGTTAGGTGGAGGATACGCGGTCAGTAGCGCGGTTGCGGGATCATAACTTTGCTGCCGAGCGGCACGAATTACGTGGAAGCCCGCGTCATCGGTTTCCATACGGGAGTCGGTTATGACCATGTCGTATTCGCCGGACGCCAGCTTCTTGATGCCTTCGGCTGCCGATCCGGCCGTCTGCACGTCAAACTGGTTCAGCTCGAGTACCGCTTTCAGCGTCAGCAGTACGGTTGCATCATCATCCACCAGCAGGATCTTGCGCTTCATGAATGCCTCAAAAATTTAAGCTTCGAACGGCTCCGCCACACCCGAAAACCAGAGATCTACATACGCTAGTATAGTTCGGTGCCTAGCTTTTACGTAGAAAATTTCGGTTGCCGCGCTACGCAGGCGGACGGGGCAGCCATCGAAGAGCAATTCCGGGAATCGGGACTCAGACGGGCTGACCAGCCCGTCAGCGCTGAATTTGTGGTGTTTAACACCTGTGCTGTCACCGCTTCCGCGGAGCAGGACGCGCGAGCTGCTATCCGCCGTATTCGCCGCCAGAATCCCGGATGCGAAGTAATTGTTACCGGCTGCTATGCCCAGCGCGCGCCGCACGAGGTTGCATCTCTGCCCGGCGTTTCGGTTGTAGTTGGGAACTCTCACAAGCACAATTTGGCACAAATCGTTCTACGGGCACAGTCTGAAAAGGACAGTTCTGTAGCAAATTTCGTTCCGGTTGCGAGTTTGAGTGGGAACCGCGATTCAATCGGCGATTCGATTTTTGTCTCCGATATTTTCGCGCATACTGAACTGCTTGCCGCCCCGGTTTTCGATTCCGCCAACGAACGCACACGGCCAAACTTGAAAGTGCAGGACGGTTGTAATAACCGCTGCTCGTTTTGCATTATCCCCTCGCTACGCGGCCGCAGCCGGTCGCTCAAACCGGATGAAGTCTTGCGTGAAGTAAACCAGCTCGTTGGAGCGGGCTACCGTGAGGTCGTGATCTCAGGAATCAATCTCGGCCGCTGGGGCCGCGACTTCCCTTCTCAGTTTGTGGAGGACGGGCGTCCCCGCCCGTCAACACTGGAAGATTTGGTGCGGGCGCTACTAGAGGAAACAGAACTCGAAAAACTTCGCATCTCGTCGGTCGAGCCCATGGACTGGAGTGAGTCATTCATCCAGCTCATGGCAGAGTCGCCGCGAATTGCGAAGCACGCGCATGTTCCCCTGCAATCCGGCAGCGACGCTGTTTTGCGCCGCATGCATCGCAAGTACCGCCCATGGCATTACCGCGAGAAGATTGAGACAATTCGCGGCGCGATGCCCACAGCCGCCATCGGAGCGGACGTCATGGTCGGGTTTCCCGGTGAGATTGAATCTGAGTTTGAGGAAACTCGCCGCATGATTGAAGAACTGCCGTTCACCTATTTGCACGTGTTTACGTTCTCGGCGCGTCCGGGAACGCCGGCTGCCACCATGTCGAATCAAGTGCCAGTTCACGTGGCGCGCGAACGAAACCGCATTCTGCGGGCGTTGGCGGAGGGGAAGAAGCTCGGATTCATGCAGAGCTTTGTGGGACATACGTTGGAAGCCATAACGTTAAATGTCGTCTCGGAAGATCTCGATGGAATTTGGACCGAAGCTCTCACCGATAATTACCTGAAGCTCCGGCTCAAGGGGAGACAAGAACCTAATCGATGGCTGAGAGCCCAAATCGATTTGGTCCACGGTGGCCTATTGGTTGGAGCCAAATCCTGACTTGCCCGTCCTTATAATCGCGGACCTCTTCCGCGGTTCGCGTGTCACATCAGCGACCTCATGAGATCATGGGAATCTTACAATTTATCCGCGGGAGAGATTTTGCTTCCATTCACTGATGACAACAGTCCGATAACTATGGAAACCACCGAGGTCTTGCCTAAGACAGCGCCTTTCAAAATCGCCGCGGCGGTTCTGCTACTCCTAAGCACATCGGTTGCGCAAAGTCCCGCTCCGTCTGCGAGTGCTGCTCCAACCACGACCACAGCAAGCGCTCCGGCCTATCTCGACCCCCTCCCGCAGGACACCGGCTCGGCAGGTCTAAAGCGGGAGCTGCGGCGTCTGGAAACTACTCGCCGGCTGATGATGGTCACCGCCCATCCTGACGACGAAGATGGCGGGCTGCTCACGCTCGAATCCCGCGGCAAGGGCGTGCAGACACTCCTGCTCACGCTCACCCGCGGAGAAGGCGGGCAAAATAAAACGGGCGACACCTTTTCCGATGAACTCGGCATTTTGCGCACGCTTGAACTGCTTGCGGCCGACCGCTACTACGGAGTCGAGCAACGGTTCACGCGGGTTACTGATTTCGGATACTCGAAGACGCCCGAAGAAACTTTCCAGAAGTGGGGCGGTCACGACGTTCCGTTGCAAGATATGGTCCGCGTTATTCGTGAGTTTCGCCCTGACGTGCTGATTGCGCGCTTCTCGGGGACCGACCGCGATGGCCACGGCCATCATCAGGCTTCGGCGATTCTTACCAAAGAGGCCTTTCGCGCTGCCGCCGATCCGAATCGATTCCCTGAGCAGATAAAAGAAGGTCTTCAGCCGTGGCAACCGAAGAAGCTTTACATCGGCAACGTCTGCGGCTTCGGCGCAACAACCTGTCCTGATGAGAACTACACCGTCAAGTTGAATACCGGCGAAGAAGATCCCGTCCTTGGCATGTCGTACTTCCAATTTGCGATTGAGGGTTTGCGGCACCAGGAATCGCAAGGTCTCGGCGATTTGAAATTCCCGTCCGGCCCGCGATTCGCTTTTTACAAGCTCGTGGATTCCGTCGTGCCGAACACAAAGGACGTGAGCGGCCATGAGAAAGATATTTTCGACGGGATTGACACCACTCTGAGTGGCTTGACCACACACGTGGCGGACAGCGCGGCTGCGACCAAGATCACTCAGGCAGCAAATAACATTTCCGCTGCAGTACACGTAGCCGAGACGAACACCGCCGCTGCAGTCAAGCCATTGCTCTCGGCACTCGACCTACTGAACAGCGACGCCGGAATTCGCGCCAACAGTCCTGACAATCAAAGACTCTTAGCTGATATACGAGAGAAGCAGGAGCAGGTCCGTGCAGCCATTAATCTCGCTCTCAACGTCGAAATCAAAGCTGTAGTAATTTCGCCCACTACCGGTTCTGACGACAAGCATGAACTACTCGCTGGAATATCGCCCGGACAAAAATTTGCGATCAAAGTCTCTTTTCATAACGGCTCACAATCCCCGTTGAAGCTCGATGCTTTAGTCGTCGACGGAACGGTGAACGAACACGGTGCGGCAGTAGATGAACGGCAGAATGAACCACTCATAGGGCCGGGTCAGGACTATGTACACACTTTCGAATTGCAGCTGCCGGAAATCGCGTTCACCAAACCTGGCTTTCATCGCGGCGACCCGCAACGCGACAGCGTGTATTCGGTCGACCAACCTCAGCTAATCACTTTCCCCTTCGCGGCTACATTTCCGGCTGTGGTACATGCCCGATATGACGTGCCGAATATCGCCGCTGCGAAACGCCCCGCAGATTGGACTTCCGCAAATCTCCCGGAGATTTCTGGACCGGTAACGGTTCCGACGTCGGACGAGCATGGTGCCGCCAGCAAGCGGGAGCTAGCCGTCGTTCCTGCGTTCTCGGTCGCGATAAAACCGGGCGAGCAGATAATCGCGACCAGCACCAACGCACCTGTGAATGTGAAAGTGGCCGTAAGCTCTAATCTCGACGGCGCCCCAGCTGGCAGCTTGCGGCCGGCGGCCCCTGTCGGCTGGAAGGTCTCACCCGCCGAGCAACGAGTTTCACTGACCCACCGCGGAGACGAAAAAACGTTTGAGTTTACTCTAGCGCCGCCCACTCTGAAGCAGGAACAAGTCGAATTGCGTTCCATTCTGAGTAGCGGAGGAGAGACGTTCGGCAAAGGCTACACCCTGGTTACTCGTAAAGACCTTGGATCCTTCTACTACTTCGAGCCTGCACGGCAGCACATCAGCATTGTGGATGTGAAAGTTCCCAAGGACCTCAGAGTCGGCTACATCATGGGTGCCGGAGATGATATTCCGACGGTGCTGCAGCAGATAGGAATGAACGTTGCGCTAATTCCCTCCGAGAAGCTAGCGACAGAAAATCTCGCGCAGTACGGAACTATCGTCCTGGGAGTTCGTGCTTACGACACGCAGAAAGAAGTTGTCGCAAACAATCATAAGCTGATGGATTTTGTATCCAACGGCGGAACGCTAATCGTGCAGAACAACAACAGCAGTGGCGATTTCAACAGCGGGCACTTCACACCATATCCGGCGGAACTAAGCCGTGCCCGCGTTTCGGTCGAAGAGGCGCCGGTGCAAATTCTCGCGCCTGATGATCCAGTGTTTCATTATCCCAATGAAATCTCGCAGAAGGATTTCGATGGCTGGGTGCAGGAGCGCGGTCTTTATTTCATGGACAAATGGGACGATCACTTCAAGCCCTTGCTTTCCTGCCATGATCCGAATGAGCCAGACCAAAAGGGCGGACTGTTAATCGCGAAGTACGGCAAGGGGACGTACATCTACACCGGATACGCATTCTTTCGTCAACTGCCCGCGGGAGTGCCGGGGGCAATCCGGCTGTTTGTGAATTTGGTAAGCGCGGGCTTTGGGCACTAGCGGCTGGCTCGAGCCGTAATGAACTATTTTGCTATGTCATTCCGAACGCCTTTAGGCGTGAGGAATCTGCTTTGCTCGATGAAACGGAAAAGCAGATTCCTCACCGCTGAAGCGGTTCGGAATGACAGCACTGAAGATTTGCAGCCGTTAGAAGCTAGTTGCTAGCCAATAAAAACCAAACAATGCCCGCTCTGCCTCAATCCGAGAACTCGCCGAAGCTCATTCGCGGCATCGGACTGGGCAGCGCCACCGCGCTGAACATGATCGACATGATCGGCGTAGGGCCGTTCATCACAATTCCATTGGTGGTGAGCGCGATGGGTGGGCCGCAAGCGATGCTGGGCTGGGTCATCGGCGCTCTGCTGGCGACTTGCGATGGACTGGTTTGGGCCGAACTTGGTGCCGCCATGCCGGGTTCCGGCGGATCATACCAGTATCTGCGCGAAATTTATGGGCCGCACCGGCTGGGAAAACTGGTTTCATTTTTGTTCATCTGGCAACTTTCCTTCAGCGCGCCTCTGTCAATTGCCTCCGGCGCGATTGGCTTCGCGAGCTATGCATCCTATCTCCTGCCGGGATTGGAGCAGCAATACGCTTCTCACGATTGGAGCCTGCACCTTCCGCTGCTGGGCACACTCCAGTTTCGCTGGGCGGCCGCGGGCACAACGTTTATCGCAATCGGAATCGTGTTAATCGCTGTATTGCTCCTCTACCGGCGAATCACAGACATCGGTTTCCTTTCTAAATTTCTATGGTTTGGCGTGATGGGAACCATCGGCTGGATTATCTTCGCGGGATTCACGCATTTTAATTCCGCACGTGCACTGAGCTTTCCTCCCGGCGCTTTTACTCTGTCCAAAAACTTTTTTCTCGGTCTCGGCTCGGCAATGCTGATCGCCACCTATGATTATTGGGGCGCTTACAACGTTTGCTTCCTCGGAGATGAAATCAAAGAGCCCGGCAAGAATATTCCGCGCGCGCTGCTGCTATCAATTTTCCTCGTTGCCGGTCTATATCTAATGATGAACGTTAGCATCCTCGGCGTCGTCGATTGGCACGAGATGATGCGCTCGCCAAACTCAAACAACAAGCTCTACGTGGTCTCGACCTTCATGGAACGGATCTACGGCCCTTGGGCGGCGAACTTGGTAACCGTGCTTGTAATGTGGACCGCTTTCGCGTCGGTGTTCTCGCTGATGCTGGGATACTCACGCGTACCCTATGCGGCCGCATTGGACGGAAATTACTTCAAAGTTTTTGCGCGGATTCATCCCGTTTACCGTTTTCCCCACATTTCATTGCTGGCCCTGGGCGGAGCTGGCCTGCTGTTTTGCTTTTTCTCGCTTGCGGACGTAATCTCGGCGCTGGTGGTCATTCGTATTCTGCTGCAATTCATTCTTCAGGCTGTTGGCATCATCGTTCTGCGGCTGCGCCGTCCCGACATGCCGCGTCCCTTTCGAATGTGGCTGTATCCGATTCCCGCCCTGTTGGCCATCTTCGGATTTGCGTACATTCTGCTGGCCCGAAAAGATTTCCTCAAAGAAATTCGCTACGCTTTCGTTATCCTGATCGCCGGGATCCTTCTATATGTCATGCGAGCGTGGCGGAATCGCGATTGGCCGTTCCGGGTGGCGCTTCCCTCTCCTGCAGGAATTAAGGCAAGCTGATGGCTGATTCCCTACGCGCCCCTCAATCAAGCCTGTCCCCACCGGTAAGCAACTCCGCGCTGTCGCCTTTGCGAGAGCCACTCTTTCGTTCCTTGTGGATTGCTGCCGTAATTTCATACATCGGCAAATGGATGCAGATGGTCGGCGCGGCCTGGCTCATGACCCAGCTCACCACTTCTCCTTTTATGGTCGGGCTGGTGCAGGCAGCCATGATGCTTCCGGTCTTTCTTGTGATTCTGCCGGCGGGCGCACTGGCTGACATGGTAGACCGCCGCCGTTTTCTTTTGGTAACTCAGGCATGGATGGTCGCTGCCGCAGCGTTGCTGGGCATATTGACTCTGCTCGGTCATGTCACGCCGTGGCTGCTGGTGGTATTTACATTTCTGCTCGGGCTGGGCGCTGTCGTCAATGATCCGGCTTGGCAGGCCATCACCCCGGAGGTCGCGTCACCACAGAATCACGCCAGCGCAGTCGCTCTCAACTCAGCTGCATTCAACGTTGCGCGCGCGGTTGGCCCCGCTATCGGCGGTTTTGTGATTGCTGCTACGAACTCAGGAGTCGCATTCCTGATGAATTCTGCGGGCTTCTTCGGCGTGATTCTTTTTCTATATCGCTGGAAGCGACCAAACCTGGAAGGGACCAAGGCTGGCCGCCTATCCGAGTCACTGTGGGCAGGTCTTCGTTACGTACGCTCGGCCACGTTCGTGCATTGCGTTCTGATTCGAACCGCGGCATTTAGTGTCGCGGCCAGTTCTTTGCTGGCCCTGCTGCCGATTATTGCCCGTCCATTCGGGGCGTCTGGATACGGTCTGCTGCTTGGCTTTTTCGGCCTGGGTGCGCTGGCCGGGGCCGGGCTGCTTCCACTTTTCCGAACCAGGCTGTCTGTGGATGGGCTGGTCGCGGCCGCGATTATTTTCTTTGCTTTCGCCACATTTGCTGCAGGCCGTACCCGAAGCTTCGGCTGGCTCGCCGTCATTCTATTCGCGGGCGGAATGGCATGGATTGGCATTGTCGCCTGCCTGAATGTAGCTGCGCAAACCATGACCCCGAGCTGGATGCGAGCGCGCGCGATATCCATGTATTTGCTGGTGCTGCAAGGCGGAATGGCGCTGGGCAGCGCCGGTTGGGGCGCGCTGGCGACAAAATTCGGCGTGCCAACTACAATGCTGTGTTCGGCGGTGGCTCTTATCGCAGGCCTGGCTACTGTCCGCCGTTTTCGGCTTACGGTCGGAGAGCCGGAGTTAGCTCATTCCATTAGTACCGATTGACCAATTGGGAATCATTACCTTCTGGGGCAAGACAACTTTCAACCTGAGGAGAAACACTATGCGCAATAAGAAACTACTGCTGGGAGCTTTCGTTGTGCTCTGTTGTTCTGGATTCGCGTTCAGTCAAATGCCCACGCCACCACCCGCAAAGACTCCGGGAGACGCACTCAATGCGGTTTTGAACATTGCCGAGCATGAATTCGTCTCTGCAGCAGACGCCATGCCGGAAGACAAGTATTCGTTCGCTCCCAGCGCGGGCGAGTTCAAAGGTGTTCGTACCTTCGCGGAGCAAGTGAAACACGTGGCTGCGATCAACTACATATTTGGCGCCAGCGTTTTGCAGGAAAAACCGCCGGTCGATACGGGCGAGGAAAAAGGACCAGCCACGGTCAAGAGTAAGGCTGAAATCATGAAGTTCCTGAATGACTCTTTCGCATATTTGCACAAGGCCCTGGCTTCGATAAGCGACAAAAATGAATTAGACCAGGTAACCGTATTTGGTGAGATGAAAATGGCTCGCCTCAGCGTGGGTTCGTTCTCGGTTGCCCATCCCATGGACCATTACGGGCAGATGGTCGAATATCTCCGGATGAATGGAATCGTGCCGCCGGCCAGCCGTCCACAGAGCAAGTAGGAATCTGCCACGGATTGCGCGGACTATCACGGAGTGAAGCTGAATCCTAATTAAAATCCGCGAAAATCTGTGCAAATCCGTGGCTGGTGCGTGATTCGTCCGAAGGCAACCTTAGTACCATCTTTTTCGCCCACCCCCCTTGCGAAGTTGCCCGATTTTGCCTAGCATCCCAAATGAAAGCCGACCTGCAAGGTTGGTGATGGCGGTAACCGATTTTTGAACCAATGCTTGAATGAACGGGGCCTGACTCGTATTTGATCTGGTGTGCCATGCTCCGCCATGCGGAGAGGCCTAAAGGATCTCGGAGGGCCCCAAACGTCTACCGACGGTTCATTCTCGGCCCGTCACACGGTCAAGTGGGTCGGTTTTTTTCTCTATACCTGCGAAACCGAGCATCGTCTCCCAGCACTGCTCGGAAATCCGTAAATAGAATAAAATCAGATCAGATGCGCGGATACCTTGCGAACGACTTTCGCGTTGTGCTCTGCATCTAATTAATCAGTGTTTCCCAGACTCTTCCAAATCGGCAATTTCGGCATACCCACCTATGGTGTCCTAGTCGCGTTAGGCGTACTTCTCGGCCTTTGGATCAGCGTCCGCAACTCCGCCAAGCAAGGAATCAAGCGTGAGAATGCGTGGGATTTTGGTATCGCGGTTGTACTTGCGGGAATCGTAGGCTCGAAGCTTCTCTACCTTTTAGTCGACTGGCATTTCTATCTTGACCATCCCGGAGAAATCTTCAGCTTCGCCACCTTGCAAGCTGGGGGCATCTTTTCTGGCGGCCTGATTGGAGCGTTTGCTGTCGCCGCCTGGTATCTACGCAAGCACCAGATGCCGGCACTGGCCACGTGCGACGCGTTTGCGCCCGGTCTCGCAATTGGGCACTCAATTGGACGACTCGGTTGCTTTGCGGCAGGATGCTGCTATGGAAAAGCGACAGACCACTTCTGGGGCGTGACATTTACCAATCCGCTCGCGCAACAACTCGTCGGAACTCCATTGGGGCATGCCCTTGAACCCACGCAGTTGTTCGAGTCCGCTGTGGAATTGAGCATCTTCTTTCTTCTCACCTGGATGTTTAAGCGCAAGAAATTCGACGGCCAGATTTTTGGGGCATACCTTTTCCTTTACGGAGTCGCCCGCTTCTTCCTTGAGTTTCTGCGGGATGATCCCGGCCGCGGCTCCGTGTTCGGAGGCGTCATGACCGGAACCCAACTCATCGCAATCTGCCTCGTGCTCACCGGCGGGCTTATCTGGTATCTTCGGCCCGCACCGAAAGTCGTTTTAGCAACGGCCACGCGCTAGGGCAACTTTCACTCCTTATCCAAAATTGTCATCCTGAGCAAAGCAAGTGCTTTTGCTCGCGAGAGCATTTTAGATCCGCACCAACGCTTCCTGGAGTTCTCACACGTAATCCAGCTTCGGCGCGGTTGTAGAAATTCCCATCGAGGTTCTTCCTTGTGCGAAGATCAAAGGGGTTCTTCGACTCGGGGCCGGCACAAAGCCGGCCCGCTTCGCTCAGAATGACAGCGAATAATTTCATTGTGGAAACGAAAACACTCACCGTCGACTCGGAACACTCCGGTCGCCGGCTGGATCACTTCCTAGTCTCGCAACTTCCTGACAACAGCCGCTCGTGGATCCAGCAACTCATCTCGCAGAAAAAAGTGCTGGTGGATGGAAAGCCAGCCAAAGCTTCGCTGCCTCTGCGCGGTGGAGAGCGCATTGAAATTGTCGGTGAGGTTGAACGTCCGCCACTGCGGGCTATTGCGGAAGAGATTCCACTGGATGTTATCTACGAAGATGATGATCTCGCCGTCGTTAACAAGCCGGCTGGAATGATGGTTCACGCAGGCGCCGGAGGGACGGACGAGGAACGAAACCGCGGAACTTTAGTCAACGCTCTGCTGCACAGGTTCGGTGCGCTATCCGGCGTAGGGGGCGAACTGCGCCCCGGAATTGTTCATCGCCTGGACAAAGACACCAGCGGCCTGATTGTGGTCGCAAAAAATGACACTGCGCATCGGAAGCTGGGAGCTGAGTTTTCCGGGCGAAGGGTAAAGAAAACTTACATCGCCCTCGTCCACGGCTGGCTTAAGGATGATCATGGCACAATTTCCAGCCCAATCAGCCGTGATGCCATTCGTCGTATCCGCATGACCACCCGCAGAAGCGGTGGCCGTGAGGCCGTCACGAAGTATGTTGTTGAGCGACGAATTCAGTCCGAATTCGGCAAGTTCACGCTGGTCAAAGTCAAAATCGAAACCGGCCGCACCCATCAGATTCGCGTCCACATGGCTTCGCTCGGCCACCCGGTGGCAGGGGACGCACTCTACGGCGCGCCACGTGAGATCCGCGCCAAATCCGGGGCGGTAATTTCCCTGCCCCGAAATTTTCTCCACTCCGCCGAACTTCAGTTCGAGCATCCGCACAGCGGAGAGCTACTGAGCTTTTCGTCTCCTATTCCAGAACCTCTCGTAGAATTTTTGCGCGATTTGGAGCTGAATCGCGCCATGGAGAAGCGGCTATAATGAGGTTCTCATGCATCGGTTCCGGCCCACTCGCCTTGTCCTCACTGCGGCGTTTTTGAGCGTTTCTCTCTTTGTCTTTGCTCAGACCTCCGCACAGAACTCGGCTCAAACTGCGGACGAGCTGCCCTCAGCACCTTCAGCCGTGGTGCAGCAAAAGCCAGCACCGCAAAAAGCCGCTGCAGCCCCACCAACCGAGGAGCAGCCGGCTCAGACTCAGCCAACCGATCCGGCACAGCAGGGTTCCGACCCGACCGCAGGTAACAGCGATACCCCTTCGGATGAGCCTTCAAAGACTCAAGGCGATTCGACCTTCGTCAAAACCGTCAATGAGGTTCCAGTTGTCTTCACAGTCACGGACAAACACAACCACTATGTGCGTGATCTCAGTAAGAATGATTTCAAGGTAATGGACGACGGCAGGCCTGTCGTCGACGTTCGCAGCTTCCGTCGCGAGACCGATCTACCCTTGCGGGTCGCGCTTCTGATCGACTCCAGCGCTTCGGTTCGCGGCCGCTTCAAGTTCGAACAAGAAGCCGCGATCGAGTTCATGAACCAAACCATCCGCCCCAAATACGACCAGGCATTCGTAATGGGCTTCGATTCCACTCTTGAGGTTACGCAGGAGTTCACCGGCGATACCGAGCTGCTCTCGAAAGGCATCCGCAGCTTGCGTCCCGGAAATAGTACCCGGCTCTACGATGCCATCTTCTACGCCTGCCGCGAACGGCTGCTGAATACGCCGGAAACGATCTCGGTGCGCAAAGCCATAGTTCTGATAACTGACGGAGAAGACAATTCCAGCCGTTCGACCCGGGAAGAAGCCATTGACATGGCGCTGCGGGCGAATGTGATTGTTTATACGATCAGTACCAATTTCCCTGGATATTCAGAAAGCAGCAAGTATGACAAGATCCTGCAGCGCATTGCGGACGCCACTGGCGGGCGTTGGTTTGAGCCGTTTCAGGTGACCGACGTTGCCAACGCCTTTGCTCAGATACAGGCCGATCTACGCAGTCAATATGCGCTGGCATACCGCCCCGCCGACTTTAAGCATGATGGCCGATATCGCACGATCGAAATCTTAGCTGAGCATAAAGGTTTGAAGGTTCACAGCCGGCACGGGTATTACGCTCCGACGGAGTAAATACGTCGTGGTTCGTTGGCCATTGGCCGAACAGATTCGCGACAAGCGCGAGCTAAAAATCAAACCCGGTGCCCAAATCCCGGTTTTCGCGAACGACCGACGACGAACGACCAATGACGATTTTCCAAATGAACTATTTCGAAAGGTAAAAAGTGAGCCCAACCGAAACCACACCCAGTACTAAACGCGAGATAGAAGTTGAAATTCCTCAAGAGGAGGTATCGCGTGAGACTGAGGTGCTGATCCAGAAATATCAAAAGCTGGCGCGCATCCCGGGTTTTCGCCGCGGCCATGTGCCCGCCTCCATCATTCGCCAGCGTTTTTCACAAGACATTCAGAATGACGTAATCGACGCGCTGGTGCCCAAATACTTCCGCAAGGAAACCGAACGTCTGGGCGTAGTTCCAATCTCCCAGCCTCGCGTGACTGAGTTGCAGAGCCCCGAAGGCAAGCCATTGCACTTTAAGGCCAGCTTCGAGGTCATGCCTGAGATCAAGGTCGAAGGCTACAAAGAACTTCGCGCCGACCACCCTGAAATTTCTGTGTCCAACGAGGAAGTTGAGGAATCGCTCAAGAGCTTACAGGAGCAGAAGGCAACCTTCTCTCCGATTGAAGGTCGGGCCATTGCCGAGGGCGACTACGCCCAAGTTTCGCTTGACGGCACCCCTAAGAAGGAAGAGGAAGGAACCAAGCCCGTCCACATGGATGACGTGCTGGTCGAAATCGGCGGCAAGGCCACAATGCCGGAATTTACCGAGAACCTGCGGGGAGCCAGCGCTGGCGAAGAACGTACGTTTGATGTTCTTTATCCTGAGGATTTTTCTGACGAGCGGCTTCGGGGCAAGACCTTCAGCTACAAAGTCAAAGTGAATGCGATCAAGCAGAAAAGCTTACCCGAGCTGAATGACGATTTCGCCAAGGAAATCGGTGAATTTTCCACGTTAGAAGAAGTTCGACAACGTATTCGCGAAGGCATGGAGAACGAACGCCGTCAAACGGCAGAGCGCGAGGCCAAAGACAAATTGCTGACGGAACTCATCCGGCGCAACGAATTCGAGATTCCAGAAGCACTGGTCGAGCATCAAATCGATATACGCCTAGAACGTGGCCTTCGCGCCCTTGCAGCCCAGGGGATGAGCTCCGAACACATGAAAAAAATGGACCTGGCTCGCCTTCGTGCTGGCCAGCGTGACCAGGCTGTTCAGGAGGTCAAGGCTGCTTTGCTGCTGGAAAAGATCGCCGAAGAAGAAAAAATTGAGGTCGGCGACGAGGAAATTAGCCACGAGATTGAGGCATTGGCCACGCAGACAAATCAGGCGCCGGATGCGATTCGCGCACGTTTGACACGTGATGGAGCGCTCGATAGAATCCGGAACAGGATCCGCAACGAAAAGGCCCTCGATTTACTGTATCGTCAATCTGCTTAGGCAGAGCGCTTCCAATCCCCCCATCATCCGGAATTTCCGGGCAGGAGTGTGAGAAGTGAGTGAGAAAGACGCACGCATGATGCTGGTCCCCATGGTTATCGAACAAACCGGCCGGGGTGAGCGGGCCTATGACATTTACTCGCGCCTGCTGCGCGACAATATTATTTTTATCGGGACGCCGATCGACGACAACGTCGCCAATCTGGTAATCGCGCAGATGCTGTTCCTGGCACAGGAAGACCCCGAGAAGGACATTCAGCTCTATATAAATTCTCCCGGTGGGTCGATTACTTCGGGTATGGCAATTTACGACACGATGCAGTACGTGAAGAACGACGTGACTACAATATGCATTGGACAGGCGGCCAGCATGGCGGCCACTCTGCTCGCAGCGGGAGAACCAAAGAAGAGGTTGGCGTTGCCTAATTCAAGAATTTTAATCCACCAACCGCACATGGGCGGGCTGTCAGGACAGGCGACCGATATTGACATTCATGCGCGCGAAATCCTGAGGATGCGTGACATTACGAATCAATTGCTCTCTAAACACACCGGGCAAAAGCTCGAAAAAGTAGAAAAAGACGTCGAGCGCGATTTCATTATGAATGCCCAGCAGGCCAAGGAGTACGGAATCATTGACGATATCATCTACAAGACCAGATAGGTTGTATGATCGGCCTTTCGCCGATCAACTTCCCGGGGCAAGAGATCTGGCGGGTGGGATAGCAGAGAAAACAAGGCGGCCAGAAATGGCACCTAAAGGAGTGGGGCTGAGTGAAAAACAAGACCGGAACTGAAGAAATTCTTCGCTGCTCGTTCTGCCATAAGTCGCAGGACGCGGTCGCCAAGCTGATCTCCTCTCCGAGCGACTACCCGCGGGCGTACATTTGCGACGAGTGTGTTGCAGTCTGCAATTCCATTCTGGAAGATGACCGCGCAGCCACTCCGGCGGCAACAACTCCGAACCAACTCCCCAAGCCGGCTGAGGTCAAGACTTTCCTCGATGAGTACGTGATTGGACAGGAACAAACCAAGAAGAAGCTCGCCGTCGCAGTTTACAACCACTACAAGCGTATCTACATGAACCGGCAGCGTGCCGGGGACGGTATTGAGCTCACAAAATCGAACATCATGCTGATCGGTCCAACCGGGACTGGAAAGACTCTAATGGCGCAGACACTCGCGCGCATGCTCGACGTGCCCTTCGCCATCGTGGACGCGACTACTCTGACTGAGGCTGGATACGTCGGCGAAGACGTTGAGAACATTATTCTGAAGCTGCTTCAGGCAGCCGACGGCGATGTAGGCCGGGCACAAACTGGAATCATCTACATCGACGAAGTGGATAAGATCGGGCGCAAAGACGAGAATCCCTCCATCACCCGTGATGTGTCCGGTGAAGGTGTACAGCAAGCGCTTCTGAAGATATTGGAAGGGACGATCGCCAATGTTCCTCCCCAGGGTGGGCGCAAGCACCCACACCAGGAATTCACCCCTGTAGATACCACCAACATTCTCTTTATCTGTGGCGGCGCGTTCGTTGGCCTGGACAAGATCATTGGCCGGCGCGCTGGCCGGAAAGCCCTGGGCTTCAAGGCTGATGATGACCAGACGCAAGATGTAGTCCCAGATCGCAAGCGCAGTTTTGAGCTGTTAAACGAAATACAGCCAGAAGACCTGATCAAATTTGGACTAATTCCAGAGTTCGTAGGCCGTTTGCCTGTGGTGGGCGTATTGGAAGACCTCGACGAAGCTGCCCTCATGGAAATCCTCACTCGGCCCAAGAATGCGATCGTCAAACAGTACCAGCGTCTCTTCGAGTTCGAGAACGTACGCCTCAAGTTCAGCGAGGACGCTCTCCGCGCAGTTGCCCGGCAAGCCATGGTCCGGAAAGTCGGCGCCCGCGGTTTGCGCATGATTCTCGAAGAGCTCATGCTTGACCTCATGTATCACCTGCCAAGCCAAAAGAAAGTAAAAGAATTCGAAGTCACTCGCGAAATGGTTGAAAAACGCAACGTTTCGCTTACTATGATGGAGAAGGCAGGGTAAGAAGCTCGTTGGTTGTTTAGCTGTAGCTGCGGGCTTGAATCGCGCTCTGCTCAATAAAGGTTTAAGCTAGTAGCTGGAGCTAAACCCAAGTCGTTCGGGAGTTTTCGTGACCACACCCAAGGAAAAATTCGAGACCAGAAAGCTACCCATGATGCCCATTCGGGACGTGGTCATCTTCCCTTACATGATGACGCCGTTCGTGGTGGGTCGTGAATCGAGTGTTCGCGCGCTGGAAGAAGCGCTGGCCTCGGACAAGAAGATATTTCTCGCCACTCAGCACGACGCCAGCGTCGATGAACCCAAGGCGAACGAGATTTATCAGATTGGTACTGTGGTCAACATCGTGCAGAGCCTCAAACTGCCCGATGGCAATATCAAGGTCCTGGTAGAAGGCATCGAACGCGCCAAGGTCCTCCAGATAATTGATACCGAAGGGTTCATGCAGGCGACGGTCCGCCTCGCCCGTTATACAGTCGAAACCAACGCGCAACTCGAAGCTGCAATGCAGCGGGTCACTTCTCTATTTGAGCAATATGTGAAGCTCTGCCAATCGCTCAACTACGAGACCATGATCGCGGCTGTGCGCATGGAAGATCCGGCCAAGCTAACCGATACTATTGCGGCGAACCTTCAGCTTTCGATTGAGGAAAAACAAGAACTGCTGGAAATTTTTGATCCTGCCGAGCGCCTCACCCGCATTGCGGATGTTCTCGATATCGAAATCGAAAAGCTGAACATGGACCGCACCATCCAGTCGCGAGTGAAGCGGCAGATGGAACGGGCGCAAAAAGAGTACTACCTCAACGAAAAGATCAAGGCCATTCAGAAAGAGCTAGGGCGCGGCGAGAAGAGCGAATTCGATGAACTGAAGAAAAAAGTTGAAAAAGCAGGCATGCCGAAAGAGGTCCGCGAGAAGGCGTTGCAGGAACTCAAGAAGCTTGAGGCCATGCCGCCAATGTCAGCTGAGTCCACGGTCTCGCGCAACTACCTGGATTGGCTGCTCGCGGTTCCATGGAAAAAGCGCTCCAAAGAAATTCGCAATATATCGCGCGCTGAAAAGGTTCTGAACGAAGATCATTACGGGCTGGAAAAAATCAAGGAGCGAATCCTTGAATTTCTCGCGGTCCGTCAGCTGGTAAAAAACCCGAAAGGTTCGATTCTTTGCTTCGTTGGCCCTCCGGGTGTCGGCAAGACTTCGCTGGGAATGTCCATCGCCAAGGCCACGGGCCGCAAGTTTGTTCGCATGTCGCTGGGCGGGGTCCGCGATGAAGCCGAAATTCGTGGACATCGCCGAACTTACATTGGCGCGCTCCCCGGTCAGATCATTCAAATGATGAAGAAGGCGGGGACCAAGAACCCGGTCTTCATGCTCGACGAAGTGGACAAAATGTCCATGGATTTTCGTGGCGATCCGTCCGCCGCACTGCTGGAAGTACTCGACCCCGAACAGAATTTCATGTTTGTCGACCACTATCTTGACGTTGAATACGACCTCTCACAGGTCTTCTTCGTAGCGACCGCCAATGTTCTGCACACCATTCCTCCTGCTCTTCAGGACCGCATGGAAGTTCTGCGGCTGCACGGTTACACCGAGGCCGAAAAGGTTGAAATCGCAAAACAGTTCCTGGTTAAGAAACAGATGGAGCAGGCCGGACTCAACGAGAAGAACATCAAGTTCACGGACGAAGCGATCACAACGTTGATTCGCAACTATACCCGGGAAGCTGGGGTCCGCAACCTCGAGCGTGAGATCGGCAATATCTGCCGCAAGATTGCGCGCAAAGTTGTTAAAGAAGGCGCGAACTACACAATAACAATCGCGGCCGAGACCGTGAATGATTTCCTTGGCGTGCTCAAGTTCCGCGACACGCTCGCCCATGAAAAGAGCGAGATCGGGTTGGTGACTGGATTGGCTTGGACTGAAGTCGGTGGCTCCATCCTGAGCACCGAGGCCAGCGTGGTTGATGGCAAAGGCAAGCTGACCCTTACGGGAAAGCTTGGAGACGTGATGCAGGAGTCCGCTCACGCGGCGATGTCCTACACTCGCTCCCGGGCACAACGACTGGGTTTGACTCGCGAGTTCTATCGCAATTTCGACATTCACGTGCACGTGCCAGAAGGCGCGATCCCAAAAGACGGCCCGTCCGCCGGTATCACCATCGCCACAGCAATCGCTAGCGCACTAAGTAAGATCCCCGTGCGTCGAGACATTGCCATGACCGGCGAAATTACGCTTCGAGGCAAAGTCCTTCCGATTGGCGGATTGAAAGAAAAGCTGCTGGCTGCGCACCGCGCCGGCCTTTTTGAGGTCATCCTTCCCAAGGACAATGAAAAAGACCTGGCAGAGGTTCCTGAAAATTTGCGCAGCGCCATGAAATTGCACTTTGTTGAGACCATGGACCAAGTGCTTACGCTGGCGCTGGAACACCCATTGCCCGAGACAGACATTCCGGTCGAAGGCTCCCAAACCATTCCTTTGAGTGGTCCTGCAGAAGGCCCCGCCGCGCACCAGTAGAGCAAGTAAACCCAATAAGCTGCCGCATGGGATATGTGCGCCCGGACTTTTCGCAAACTTCGGCCTGCGCGCAATCTCTACACAAGGCCTCTCCAGAGGAACTACAATTTCAATATTGTTGCATGCTTCCACGGATGTCGATCCACGTAAAGGGCACGACTGGGCTGGTGATTGCCGCCGTAATCATGATTGCCGTATTAGTCGCCTTCCCTGCCTACCGTCTATTCCTGGCGATCAGTGTCGCCATCGGTATCGTCTTTGCTCTCATCTTTCATTTGCGCAATCGATACCGTCCGGTCGAAGACAAAGACGTCGACAATAAACGTCCGTTGGGCCTGGACTAGATTGCTGCGACTTGCAAGTTCCGGCGAGAACCCGGAAACTGGGCTGTGCGAGTCCTTTCAAGATTCATGACCTCGGCCATGGCAGTCGACCAGTTTCCCACCCCCGCCATTCCGGAAGTCGCTTTTCTCGGTCGCTCGAACGTGGGCAAGTCGAGCGTGATTAATTCTCTTCTGGGCTCGAAAATAGCCAAGACCAGTTCGACCCCAGGCCGCACACGTTCCATTAATTTTTTCGAGGTGCGCTGGCCGGGAAAACCGCAGGCAGAGGTTGTGTTCTCCGATCTTCCCGGCTACGGCTACGCTCGCGTTCCTCGCGAGCTCACCAGCCAGTGGTCGGGATTTATTGAGCCCTATCTTAAAGACCGGCGATCCCTGGCGCTCTGCCTTGCGCTCGTGGATTTGAATGTGCCTCCCCAAGAAAGTGACAAGCAACTCCTGGCATTCCTGAACTCAATCAGTCGACCATTTCTTATGGTCGGGACCAAAGCCGATAAGCTCTCCGGCAACACTCTGCGGAAATCCATCGAGGCATTCACTCAACACCTGCCCGGATTACGGATCGTGCCTTATTCTGCTCGGACGGGCATTGGACGGGAAGAACTCTGGCATGAAATTCGGACCGCTACTCAGGATTTTCAATCGCAATCACGAGGACTCGCGCTTTGAGCATTCCCGCTTTGCTTGTCGTCTAGCCCTGCGCGGAGTTACTTTTGGCACCCAATCGCATCAGCTCGTATTCGGTATATTGAATCGTGGCCGTTTACCTCATCACAGGAATTGCGGGATTCATCGGTTCATCACTGGCGCGGGCAGTTCTGGCACAGGGCGACCAGGTCCGGGGCATTGATAACTTTTCTACCGGCAAACGCGAGAACCTCGCGGAAATACTCCCTCGGATCGATTTCCGCGAAGCCGATCTGCTCAACCTGGACGCCCTTCAGGGGGCCTGCCGTGGCGTGGATTACATCTTTCACGAAGCCGCCATACCTTCGGTGCCAAAATCTGTGCTCGATCCGTTAGGCAGCAACCGCGCAAACGTGGACGGAACTGTGAACCTGCTGGTTGCCGCTCGCGACGCCAAGGTGAGGCGGATCGTGTATGCTGCGTCGTCCTCTGCTTATGGAGACACCCCGACACTTCCTAAGCACGAAGGAATGGTGCCCAATCCGATCTCTCCATATGCGGTAGCGAAGCTTACGGGCGAGTACTACATGACCTCGTTCTATCGATGTTATGGACTCGAAACCGTGTCCCTCCGCTATTTCAATATTTTCGGACCACGACAAGACCCCACCTCGCCGTATTCCGGAGTGCTGGCGAAGTTCATCACGAACATGCTGAACGGCGAGCAGCCGACCATCTTCGGCGATGGCACGCAGAGTCGCGATTTCACCTACATCGACAATGCAGTGGACGCGAATCTACTGGCGATGAAAGCGCCGGCCTCACAAGTTGCTGGACAAATATTCAATGTGGCAACCGGCAAGCGCGCTGACCTGAACCAGGCGTTCCAACTTTTGAAAAAAATCATCGGCTACCCCGGAGAAGTAAAGTACGGGCCGACTCGCTCTGGAGACGTCAAGCATTCGCTTGCGGATTTATCGCGTGTCGAAAACCATCTCGGCTACATACCTAAAGTAGATTTTGAGGAAGGCCTGCGACGCACCGTGGAATGGTACAGAGGTCAATTTAAGGCGGCAGAAGCCTAACCGGCTGCTCGCAACGGCGCAACCAAGGTCAGCGCTTCGGGTTACCTCGGGCACTTTCTCCCATCGCAGGCTGGGGATAAAGTCAAAGCATGAGCTCCAGCGCCGGAACTGCCAAAACCTACATCTGCTTGCAATGCGAAATGCCCGAGGCGAAGTGCTCGTGCGAGAAATACTGCTGCACTTGCCAGAGCCAGCTCAGCATACGTCTTTGCGAAGACGGGCTTCTTTATTGCGCCGCCTGTCGCGAAGCTTGCGGGCACAATGCCCCTCCAGAAGAAGAACAACAATAATCAAGGTCCAAGCAACACATTAAGTTCGCGTCGCGCACTCGTGGTTTTTGTCTCCGGCGTTCCGTTTCAGATCACCACTGTTTCCTGATACTCCCCAAAAACAGCTCGCATGGCGTCTGAGATTTCTCCGACAGTCGCATACGCCTCAACCGCATCTACGATCTTTGGCATTAAATTCTCGCCGGAGCGTGCCGCGTTTTGAATCATCTCAATCTTTTTCTTCCACATCTTTTGATCTCGTTTTGCGCGCAATGCGCGCAGCCGCTCCACCTGTTTGCGCTCCAGTGACTCGTCGACGCGCTGAATCGGCACCTGGCCACTGCTTTCCTGCGTGAAGCGATTTACCCCAACCACCGTTGCTTCTCCGCTCTCCACCGACTTCTGCTGTTCGTATGCCGCGTTCTGAATTTCCTGCTGCACGAATCCGCGCTCGATAGCTTTCAACATGCCGCCCAAGGCCTCGATTTTCTGTAAATATTCGTTGGCGCGTTTTTCTATTTCATCGGTCAATGACTCAATAAAATATGAGCCTGCCAGCGGGTCGATGGTATTCGGAACGCCCGATTCGAAGGCGACAATCTGCTGCGTTCGTAGCGCGATCCGCGCCGCCTGCTCCGTCGGCAGAGACAGCGCTTCGTCGTAGGAATTGGTGTGCAGGGATTGCGTGCCCCCCAATACAGCCGCCATCGCCTGGATCGCGGTGCGCACAATGTTATTTTCAGGCTGCTGCGCGGTGAGCGTGGATCCGGCGGTTTGCGCATGGAAACGCAGCATCCATGAGCGCGGGTTTTTTGCACCAAGTTTCTCGCGCATGATTCGCGCCCACATGCGCCGGGCGGCGCGGAACTTGGCGACTTCCTCTAGAAAATTATTGTGAGCATTGAAGAAGAAAGATAGCCGTGGCGCGAAGACATCGACATCCAGTCCGGCGCGCAACGCGGCCTCAACGTATGCGCAGCCGTTGCCCAGCGTGAATGCAACTTCCTGGACCGCGGTCGCCCCGGCTTCACGTATGTGGTATCCAGAAATGGAGATTGTGTTCCACTCAGGCACATGCTGATTCGACCAGGCAAACAAATCTGTGACCAGCCGCATTGCATGGGAAATCGGGTAGATGTAGGTTCCGCGCGCAATGTACTCCTTCAGTACATCATTCTGTACGGTGCCGGAGAGCTTTCGGATATCTGCGCCCTTCTTGCGTGCGACCGCGACGTACAGCGCCAGAAGAATCGGGGCAGTCGCGTTAATGGTCATAGAAGTTGAAGTTTTCGTGAGATCAATTCCATCGAAAAGACGTTCAATGTCTTCGAGCGAGTCGATCGCCACGCCCACTTTGCCTACTTCACCCGCAGCCAGCGGATGGTCGGAATCGAGACCGATTTGCGTGGGAAGGTCAAATGCCACCGATAGCCCGGTCGTCCCGTGGCCCAAAAGGTATTTGTAGCGTTTGTTAGACTCCTCGGCATCGCCCATGCCCGCGTACTGGCGCATGGTCCACAGCCGCCCGCGATACATCGTCGGCTGCACGCCGCGGGTATAGGGAAAATCACCGGGATAGCCGGCTTGTTCGTCGTAGTCCCAATTGTCCAGATCAACCGGGGTATAAAGCTGGCGAACTGATATGTGGGACGAGGTTTCAGGATCTACGGAAGCGGCAGACGGTTTGGTCTTTTCAGGCAAGATTATTTTCTTCGGCGCGCTCTGGAGAACGAGCTAAACCCAAACCAGGCAAACATCAGGGTGAATCCGGCGGCAGCAGCTACTCTCGATCCTGCGGCTTTGCCGGCATGATAGGCCGCGTACTCCTTCAACCCTTCAACTAATCCGACTGCTGCAAATGCAACAAAAACAAAGCCCGTCACCTCCAACCAGAGCTGCCGCACAATTCCGGCGAAGTGCATAAAGGTTGTTCGCGCTCCGCTTAATACTGCGCCATAGGTACGGCTCCGCTTCACCTGCTGACCGGCAATCCGGGCAGCAATGCCGATCTTCCTGGATGTGGAGATGTTTGCCATTTGCTCCTCGATTTTACCAATCTCTGGGTTTAGAATAATTTTTGAGGAAGGTGCGAGCCTATGCGAGCGACGCGGGCCGCATCCAAGAGATCGTCGTTCGCAAGACCGGGGGACTTCGTGGATCAGCAACTTAAGCATTTAATGAAGGAATTGGGCGAAGCAATCAATGAATCCCTCGCAGATTCTGAGCAGATTGCCGATGTCGTTTCCCGGATCAAAGATGGGGGCTACGACATTTTTCTCGTTCTCGAAGCCACAATCGGCGTAAGCCGCCCAGGCGAAAAGTCTCACGATAAGACCTCTATGGTGACAACTCTTTCCAGCAATCCTGAGCTTAAGGTCAGCGATCAGGACCTGAAATTCTTGAAGTCATTGCGGATCAAGATCGAAGACGACGCAGCCTAGCTCCGCTCGCGACCCATTCCGGCAACTCTCACCATTTCATCTTTAGGGCAACGGCCGTACTTTGTACCTGAATCCAATCCCCGTCCAGATCGGGGGACCATGGCCGAATCTAACCTCACCACTACGGAGCAGGTATCCACAATCTGGAACCTCGGCGGCCTCACACTACGCCAGTTCGTGAAAAAAGTCATAGCTGGAATCGAAGAAGACAATTTGACCGGCCGCGCCGGCGAGTTGGCCTTCAATTTCGTTCTCGCCTTGTTTCCGTTGTTCATTTTCCTGCTGTCGCTTCTTGGGTTGTTTGCAGCCAGGGGCAGCGCACTTCGTGAGGGTCTGTTTAGATATGTTTACGAGGTCCTTCCTCCCGCCGCGGCCCAGGTGATCGGAGACACTCTTCGTGAAGTAATGCACAATGCCAGCGATGGCAAACTCACCTTTGGTATCGTGCTGACAATTTGGTTTGCCTCGGGCGGCATGAATTCTATGATGTCGGCCCTGAACGGAGTCTATGCAGTTAGAGAGAGGCGTTCCTGGTTGAAGGTCCGGGCGATTTCGTTTGTCCTGACCATCACGATTTCGTTCCTCATAATCGCCGCGCTTGTGGTGGTTCTCTCCGGCGGCTATGTGGCCAACAGGGTGGGCAGCTACTACGGCCTCCAACATGCTGCGGTTGTCGCCTGGAAAGTTGGAGAGTCTTTGGTAGCCCTCACGTTCGTCACGCTTTCTTTTTCGCTGATTTACTATTTCGCGCCTGATCTGGAAGAGCAGCACTGGTACTGGATCACGCCCGGCGCGGTGTTCGGCGTTTTGCTCTGGGTCGCCGCATCCTTCGCCTTCCGCGCCTATCTGCACTTCTTCAACACCTACAGCCGCACCTACGGATCGCTTGGCGCGGTCATGATCTTGCTAATGTGGCTTTACGTGACTGGGTTCGCTTTCCTGCTTGGCGGCGAGATTAACGCTCAAATCGAGCACGCCGCTGCCCGACGTGGGCATCCCGAGGCAAAGGCACCGGGAGAGAAAAAAGCCGCCTGAATAAGGGATGGTGGACCTGGTCGGGATCGAACCGACGACCTCTTTCACGCCATGAATGAAGAGGTGAAAGTCAGCTTGGACTTGGTTCATTGCAAGCCTTAGCGAAGGTTGTCAGGTCCTTAATATCAGGAATATCAGGAACGCCGGACATCTCGTTCGAGATATGCTTCGAGAAATGACCTGACGGAAAGCAATGCTTCGCGATCCTTTTCGATGCGGCTGATCATGAGTGCGCCCTCAAGCGAGGAAACGATGAGAGTCGCTACGTTTCCGGGGACGACCCTGGGCCTTATCTCTCTGGCCTTGATTCCGGCCTTAACAATCGACTCAAGCCGCCCCAGCCATTGGCGAAACGCGTTCCGAGCGCGATCGCGCAGAACTGGATTACCATCATCCGCGTCGACTGCCGTGTTCAAGATCGGGCAACCACCTGGAACCGATGACCGACGCTCAACGAAGTTTGCTATGAACAACTTCAATTTATCTACACTATTAGGGAGACTATCCAAATCGCGGATTCGAGCTTCGGTGGCGATCTTCAATGCGTAGTCGAACGCCTCGGCGGCGATTTCCTCCTTGCTGGAGAAATGCCGGTATATCCCGCCCTTCTCTAAACCTGTCGCTTCCATGAGAGCCGACATCGAGCCACCCTCGAAACCCTTCTGGTTGAATAGCCCTGCTGCTTCTGTCACGATTCGTTGCTTTGTATCGTCTCCTCTGGACATAAGCTCGTTTCTCCGATAGAGACCATTCGGTCTCAGCCTCCAGCATAGCAGCTTTAATTTGCGACCGAACGGTCTCACAGGCAATCAAAGCATTCGAAGAGCAGGAGCACATCTACTCACGCATCCGGCCCTCACAAAGGAGTTTTTGAATGAAAGACACATACAAAGCAGTAGAAGTCTCAGCACCTGGCGAGCTTAGAGTAGTGGAACGGCAAGTATCTGAGCCTGGCGCTGGTCAGGTTCGAATCCGGGTGGAAGCATGCGGAATATGTCACACCGATGCCGCCACCGTCATGGGCATATATCCCGGGTTGACTCTGCCGCGTGTTCCTGGACACGAGGTGATTGGCCGCATTGAAGCGATCGGTAGCGGAGTGTCGAAGTGGAAAATCGGTCAACGGGTCGGTGTCGGCCTCATCGCGGGCGATGATGGGGTCTGTGAATCGTGCCGGCGCGGAGACGCCGTGAATTGTCAGAACCCCGTGGTCTCCGGAGTAACCGCGGATGGAGGATACGCGGAGGTGATGATCGCTGAAGCCCGCGGCCTCGCTTCCATTCCTGACAAACTCACATCCGCAGAAGCCGCTCCTCTCCTCTGCGCGGGCGTCACTACCTACAACGCTCTTCGCAACGCCGGCTTGCGCGGCGGAGATTTGGTAGCTGTTCAGGGCATTGGCGGCCTTGGGCATCTCGGTGTCCAGTTTGCGCGCCACCTGGGTTTCCACACCGTCGCAATCGGAAAGGGACGCGACAAGGAAAAGCTTGCGAAAGACTTGGGCGCGCACGTCTATGTCGACACTGCTGTCGACGATGCGGCCGTGGCGCTGCAGCGTATGGGCGGGGCCAGGGCGATTCTGGCAACCGCTCCCAGTGGCAGCGCTATGGGACCGCTGATGTCCGGTCTCGCGACACGAGGCAAGCTGATCGTAGTGGGGGTTCCAAACGATGAAATCCGCCTGAATGCCTTCCCGCTCGTCTTTGGAGGACGCTCCGTTTACGGGTCACTCACCGGCACGCCGATTGATAGCGAGGACACCCTTGACTTCAGCGTGCTGGAGCACATCCGCCCGATGATCGAGACAGTGCCTCTCGAACAGGCTGCTGAGGGCTACGCTCGCATGATGGAAGGTAAAGCGCGTTTTCGCATGGTACTGGTTACAAAGGATGGAGCTGCTCAAACGGCACCTGTAAACTGAACCATTTGGAGTGTTTGTGAGAACTTGTCCCCGAACTGGGGACTCGGACGTAGTTCAGAAATGGTGGACCTGATCGGGATCGAACCGACGACCTCTTCCATGCCATTTCTCATCTTGAAGTGGAGTAGAAGAATACAGACAAACCGCAGGTGATACTAAGGGGCAGTGTTCCTGCCCTTTTCGCGGCGAGTCTCTGACACCTGTCCTTTCCCGAGTAACACTATCCGAGACATCCAGACCCGAATGGGATGGCGGGGTTGCGACACAAAATGCGACACAATGTTTGGAGTCCTACGAATGGCCGCCCCCGTGGGGAATCCCCCGCCTCCTCGAAAATACGCGGGTAGTGGCAACGCAAGGCGCATCCACGTGCGCCGAAGGTCGCCCGAACAACTGAAACAATGGCCCGGTGTAGAAACTCACAATATGTAAGAATTGACGCATGCAGTTCATCAGTGAGGACGATCTCCAGACTTTCGAGGGTTGGGCTACGTATCAGTGCCTTGACCTAAGTTCACCAGAAGAACTGGAAACGTGGCGTGGCGTGTTCGATGAGATGCGGCAGCGCAGCTCTGGCAGCCCTAAGGTCGGGCTGATGAAGCTTAAGCCAACGCCCGGTGAATACAGATATGCTGTGGCTGTTCGTGATGCTGGTTTGTGGTTAGCGTTGTGGGTTCGGCGTTCACCGAAGGGTGAATTCTTCGTTCTAAAACCGAGTGCGGGCGGGTCGGATGTTCACGCGAGTTATCACCTCGACGGCACCCTTCACTTGAAGAGCGATGGCGGCAAGGCCCTTCGCCCAGAGAAACGTCAACCCTTGACTGGCGTATTCCATGGATCGGAGACCCTTATAACTTTTGCTGGATACGGGCCGAAAAGAGTCGGCGCGATTTGTGATCCAACGGCGTTCTCCGAGGTTGTCGAAATTCCGCACGGTATTCTGGGACCACGCGACGGTCAGATCACGGTAGATTTGGTCGAGCCAAATTGTGAACCAGCAGCTTTCCCTTGGACACAGATCGCCTGCCGCAAAGTCTTCCGTGACGTTGTGCCGTGGGTCGTAGTAACAGTAGGCTCATGCGGTTAGTTAATCATGGCAATTGCCGGACACCTAAGCCGTTGCATGTTGGAACGGTACAGCCACGTACGGATGGAAGCGGAGCGAACAGCGATGGAAGCCCTTGCTGTGAGCACCAAACCGGCGGGGTTACGACACAAACACCGTCGTTACCGTTCGTCCCGTCTAAGTTGCTATGAGAATTGGTGGACCTGGTCGGGATCGAACCGACGACCTCTTCCATGCCATGGAAGCGCGCTCCCAGCTGCGCCACAGGCCCATTCAAAGGGATTGCTTATCAATTCTCACGCACGTGCTGTGGTTAGTCAAACCCAGCAGGTCGAAAGACACTCGGGCGTTGATATCCGTACGAGGGCCGTGCCCTTCCAACTGGAAGCAAGTTGCGAAACCTGTGAAAATGAGTATGCTGAGTCGGAAGAGACCAAATATGAACTGTCGATACTTCCCTGCTATTTTATGTTTGCTGATGTCCGCCGCCGTGTGCGTGGCCCAGGCTCCGGCTCCCCCCGTGTCTTACTCATCGATTTCCGAACTCAACCAATTGCTCGGAGGTCTGCAGCAGACCTCCGAGGCGATTCAGGGCGATCTCGCTCATTTTCGAGTCGAGAAATGGAAGACGGACTCCGGCACGAAACGGCAAACCGAGGGCGACGTAGAGTCCCTTCAGCGAAACCTGCAATCAGCGCTGCCGGGAATGTTGAATGATTTAAAAAACTCACCCGAGAGCACTCCTCTTACCTTCAAGGTTTACCGCAATCTCGACGCCTTGTATGACGTCATGAGTTCAGTAGTTGAATCGGCAGGCGCTTTTGGAAGCAAAGATGAGTTTCAATCGCTGAACAAAGATCTCGGTTCTCTCGAAGAATCACGCCGCGCTTTTGCCGGTCGAATGGACAAGATCGCGTCCGCCAAGGAAACCGAAATCTCGCAACTCCGCGCCGCATTGCAAACCGCACGCGCCGAGCTTCCTCCAAAGAAGACGGTTGTGGATGACACCCAGCCTGGCACTACGAAAAAGCCTACGAAACGCAAGAAACCCCCAACCGTACCCAAGCCGCAGGAGTCGCAGGCCACCCCTTCCGGTGCGACTCAAGCTCCGCAGCATTAACTACCCCGGTAACCGGATGCAGGCCTGAGACTTAGGTTTATGGAACCTGAACACCCGCTGCGGGGTCTAACAATACAGGCAGAGTTTTGCGCCTGGAATATAATTGGGGAGTTCCACCGTGGCAGGAATGGCGGGAGCGGCCAATTTGGGCGAGTTTGCAGGCGCAATCGGAATCCGTGCGCAAGAATCGGCTCTGATTCAAGAACTGAAGGCGGGGTCGGAAGACGCGTATGCGTGGCTGGTCGGAGAATTCCATCAGCCGGTTTACAGCCTCGTCTACCGCATTCTGACAGACCCTGCTGATGCCGCTGATACCACCCAAGACGTTTTTCTCAAAATATTTCGGGGGATGAAGCATTTTCACGGCGAGTCCAGCCTCAAGACCTGGATTTATCGTATTGCGATCCATGAAGCCTCAAACCGCCGCCGCTGGTGGTTCCGTCACAAATCTAAAGAAACTTCTGTTGAGCAAACCGAAGGTGGCTCACAGCACTGCTCCATGGCAGAACTGAACTCCGCGCTGGTGGATCGGCATAAGTCGCCGTTCGACACCGTGGCCGATCACGAGGTCCAAGCTCGGGTCGAGGATGAACTCAGGAAGGTTCCGGAGCCGTATCGCACGGCAGTTGTACTCCGCGACATTGAAGACCTTTCTTATGACCAGATCGCCGAAATCATGCAGGTTTCCCTGGGCACGGTGAAATCCCGCATCACCCGCGGGCGCGACGCTCTCAAAAAACGGCTTACCGAATACGTTAGAGAAATTGGACCAGAACTTGGTTTGAGCGCTGTCGGCGTTTTTCCTGAGAAGGACAGCCGACGCGGTTGTGGCAAGCGAATCGAGGTTGCGTCGTGACCTGCAAACGGTCAAAATCGATGCTTTCCGCCTACCTGGATGGTGTGCTTACAGGTAAGCAGATGCATGCTCTCGACCAGCATTTGCGGCAATGCTCGCTATGCGAACGCGAGTATCAGTTCCTTTCCCGGACGCAATCCTTACTTGCGCGAATCGGCCCGGCACGTGTTCCTGAAGACCTGTCGCTCAAGGTGCGTTTGGCAATATCGCATGAAGCCGCGCGCCGTCGAAGCGTATATCTCGGCAACTTGATTTTGCACATTGACAACGCGCTTCGCGCTTTTATGGTCCCTGCCACCACCGGACTAGTGGCTACTATTTTGGTTTTTGGCGTGTTGTTGGGCCTGCTGACGTCGCCACCGGCCGTCCATGCGAATGCCTCAGACGTACCTCTGATGTTCGTTACCGACCCCGAACTGCAACCCAGCAGTTTCGGATTCACCATGGGAGCAGTCGGCGAGGACTCTTTAGTGATCGAAGCTTATGTGGACGCAAACGGACGCGTTCAAGATTATCGAATCCTCTCCGGAGCGGAAAACCCCAGAGATGTTCGCGAATTGAAAAATATGTTGATCTTGACCACCTTCAGGCCGGCGACCTGGATGGGAACTCCGCGACCGGGCACTGCAATCCTCTCTTTCTCCAAAATCAGCGTCAAAGGCTGAACCGCTTGGCGTAACCAATCCCGGATCGGGCGCATCGTACGTAGGTAAATAGCTTACGGCTCAGTTCCTCGCGTCCTGTTGCAAACTTCTCGGCGGAACTATAATGCATGTTCCGGGTTGAAAAGGTAATTGAGCAGTGAGCCCATCTCTTTTAGGAGATTCTCTTGAGAAAGTTACTGACTTGTGGTGTTTTCGCAGCGGCTCTCGTGTTCGCGCTAGGGGCACAAGCCCAGGAGTTTCACGGGGCTTTCGGCTTCGGAACAGTCAAAGCGCCCGGAACAACGACCAACAGCGCTGGCACAACATTTCCCTCCGTGAGTGGAGGGCTCTATCCCAGTTTCAGTGGCTTCTTCATTTTGAAGCATCACATCGGTTTCGGCGGCGAGGTCGCTTGGCGTGCGCACCGGGCCCTTTACACCGAGGCGGGCTCCAATTTCCTGTTTCAGGCCCCATATCGCCCCATTTTTTATGACGTCGATGCAGTTTATGGAGGCAACTTAGGCAAGAAGTTTGGTGGCGATGTGATGGCTGGAATCGGCGGAGAAGACCTACGGTTTTACACACCGTACTACACCTGCGGCTTCACCTCTTGCACCAATTACCAGAGCAGCAATCACTTTGCCGGACACTTCGGTGCCGACATTCGCTACTACTTCTGGGGGCATGCATTCATTCGGCCGGAAGCCCATTACTACGTGATTCGCAATAACGTGGAGTTCAACGGCGCGAATGTATCACGATTCGCAGTATCAATCGGATACTCGTTCATGCCGGGATTCTAGCGCTACACCACTTTGGGAACCCATTTGGTTGGAAACAAGCAAAGACGGGCGACTTCGCCCGTCTTTCTATTTGTGATCCGCACACCAGCGTGCTTAACCCAGGTTCAGTTACGGTCGTGATGAATTCGCGTACCCTGCGGCGAAAGACCTTTCTACGAATTCCGCCGACTGAATCCTGATGTTATGATGCGAAATGTTGGGAACAAACGATAAGCAGGAAAACCACGAATACCGCGAGGAGCGGCGTAGCACTCCCGCGCCTGACGCTTCGCAGTTTTGCCCGAACTGCTCGTCGCGGCTGGTAGATCACCGCTGCAAGTTGAAGTGTCCGCAATGCGGATACTTCCTCAGCTGCTCAGATTTTTATTAATCACGCTCAGAGTTCGCTTGATCAGCGCTCTAGCTTCGCGCTCATTGTGATCTTCGCGTTGAGCACCTTCGAAACCGGACATCCAGCCTTCGCATCCCCAGCGGCTTTCTGAAAGGCGGCATCGTCGGCTTTGGGAACCCGCGCGCTCACATCCAGATGGACTGAAGTAATTGCCCATCCCGCATCCAGTTTTTCCATCTTTAAATTTGCGGTCGTATTAATACTCTCGGGCGTGAGATTCGCCGCTCCGAGCTGGGCCGAAAGCGCCATCGAGAAGCACGCCGCATGTGCTGCCGCGATCAGCTCTTCCGGGTTGGTCCCCGGCGCATCTTCAAAACGCGTCTTGAATGAATAAGGGACATGAGAAAAAACCCCGCTGGGGGCTGAAAATTCGCCCTTGCCGTCTTTGAGACCACCCTTCCAGACTGCGCTGGCCTTGCGTTCCATAGATTCACTTTCTCCTTAACAAAATGGGCGAAACAGACAAACATTCTAGACTAACCCTTTAAAAGCCGCCGCCGACACCTTCGATGAGACACCGACCTCACTCTTCGCTCATAGATCGCAGCAGCCTTCTGATTTCACGGTTAATGCGTGCTGCTTCGTCTGAAGATGCCTCAAGCAACTGCGCCCACCGCTTGCTCTCTCCTTCCAGTTTGACCTGCCCGAGGAGATAGGAGGCTTGCATGATCGCTTCCAAAGAATTGCTCAAGTCATGAGCCAGCGCACGCAACCGCACGATCCCCTTCTCGACCTCAATTTTCTGCTTCTGGGCTTCAGGTTTCCCCCTGATGGTGGGCTTCTCAGACATCCTCCCTGCCCCCTCTGATCGAATTGGAATCATTCGGTGCTTGCCTGCACGATTCCTTGTACAGGGTTTGACATTCAGTCCATGCTGATAAGAATAGATATCGTAGTCTGTTCCTTCAAGGCTGGCCACATAGTAAGCATTCGGTCGGCAGATCTCAGAGATATGCAATCGTCGGTCTGGTTATGGAATAAATCGCAGCGTGGTGCCTGGGACAAAGCTTTTTCCGATAGTAACAACCGTATGAAAAGACAAACGTGCCATTTCCAGAGTAGTCGGTCTCGCGCTTTGCCCTGGTGCGTTGTTTGGTTGAGTCGGAATCTGAGACCTCGCAAGTAACTTCTTTGTCGCTGGCGGGGTTAACCTCGCAGCGTAGGATGCTGTAAATCCTATTTGGGATCGCTATCGCCGAGCAGAAGTGCTCACAAAAACTTAAGCTGTGATTCGACATTGCGGTGTTATGCGATGTACTCTAGTTGCTGGTAAATCTCAGGTTTTGGCCCCCCGCTTCAAGCGGCTCCTAAAACCAGCGTTGTAAATTCCTCGGTATGTTTACGCGTCCGCTAGAACCGGCGTTTTGCACGTTCCTCTCCGCAAGGTAGTGAGTAGGTGAAATTCGTCAGTATTTCCGTTGTCAGGCGTTCAGCTCTTTCTATCGGAATAGGCCTGTCGATTGGCCTCTCGCTCTTCGCACAAACACAGCAGCAGACTCGGGTTTCACAATCCGAGTTAGCGCGTCAGAATATGGCGCAAGTTGCCGCATCAGTCGGTCAGATCCTTACGATTCTTCACAGAGATCCCGGACTGATGGTCGAACTGAAACGCTGGATTGCGAAGGATGCCACTGACCACGGCCAACTGGTTTCTGAATCCGATCTGACGGACGAAGCGATTCTAGATCGCCTGGAAAATGACATCAGCTTCCGTTCTGAAGCAACTGGGCTGCTGCAGAAGTATGGATACCTGCAACCTAATGTGAACCCTGACTCGGTGCTGGCCAAAGAGCAGGAATTGCTCATGCGCGAGCGGGTGAGATGGGTTGCGCAACAGGAAGAGCAGGATCGGGCAAGGTCGCAAAACCAGAGAGCAGCGCAGCAGCGTCGAGCGTGCGATCAAGACGGCAACTGCCCTCGGCAAAACGCAACTTCCTCCCGTCAGACCTTGCCGCAGCAGCAGCAGCCCGGAGAGAATCAGTTTCCCGCACAGGGCCCAGAGGAGGAGACGCTGCCTTCCAATCCTTCGATCAGGCCTTCCACGCCGGCACCGCAAAAACCCAACACTGACTTTACTCAACTCATGAGAACCAGTGGCGAAGATCCGTTGCTGGCGGAATCATCCGGCGGCGCAACATTCGGTAATTCTTCCTCGTACGGATTAGATTCGGCGGTGGCGCCGGACCAAGATGTTTCGGGCGCAAGCGCTGGAAGGCGGGGGCGCGATCGGGGCGCGGGTGACACAGAGTTTGCAGACTTGTCATTGAATTCTGATTTTGCGGATGACAACTTAAACCCATTTTCGAGCAGTGAACGTTCCGTCACCAGTTCCTCTGCCACGGGATCGAGTGATGTGGGAAGTAGAGCGACAACTTACGACGCGATGGGAATTAGCAGCAGGAGTTCAACGAACGATAGATGGCGCAGAGATAGAGAATCGTTAACGCCAGGCCAGCGGCTCCTACGCCGGCGAAATCCTTACAATGAGATTCCTTCTCTGTACGACATGTATCTGCAAGCCGCAGCACGGCCACCAGCCGTCGATCGATTTGGCATGCAGGTTTTCGAGAACGGCACCCGCGACATGCAGATGATTCCGATGGATCTCCCGGTTGGCCCCGAGTACGTCTTGGGGCCGGGAGACGGACTGTCGGTCGATTTGTGGGGCGGAGTCTCGCGGCGCTTCTATCGCGTGGTTGACCGCGAGGGACGAGTCAGTCTGCCGGAGGTGGGTCCGCTTCTCGTGGCAGGAAAGTCATTGGCAGAAGTGCAGGAGTCTTTCCAAAAAACATTGCGCACTCAGTTCCGCGATGTTTCCGCCGATGTATCACTTTCACGATTGCGGACGGTCCGAGTCTATGTCGTTGGCGATGTGCGGCGGCCTGGAGCGTACGACGTCAGCTCGCTGTCTACTCCGCTGAACGCACTGTTTGCAGCGGGAGGGCCGACCGGTCGCGGTTCTCTACGAGTTCTCAAGCACTTCCGTGGGAACCAGCTCGTGCAGGATGTCGACGTATACGACCTGCTTCTGCATGGCGTAAAGGGCGACATGCAACGGCTCGAAAACGGTGACTCAGTCCTGGTGCCACCGCTGGGGCCGGAGATCACAATCGAGGGAATGGTGCGGCGCCCGGCGGTTTATGAGCAGAAGAGTGAAAAATCGCTGGCCGATGCATTTGCTTTAGCTGGCGGATTACTTCCGTCCGCCATGTTGCAGCACGTCGAAGTGCAGCGAGTCGTTGCACACGACAAGCACACCATGCTTAGCTTCGACATCCCGCAGGATGATCCGTCTGACACCATCACTAAACAGCTTGACTCCTTCCGGATCCAGGATGGGGACAAGATTCGCGTTTTCCCCATCGCTCCGTACGCACAGGATGCGGTGTACCTGGAGGGCCATGTAATCCGGCCAGGAAAGTATTCCTATCGGCAAGGCATGCGCGTAACTGACATACTCAGTTCCTACAAAGACCTTCTGCCAGAACCGGCGCTCCAATATGCCGAAATCATTCGTCTCAGCGAGCCGGATTTCCGTCCCACGGTTCAGAGCTTCAACATAGAACAGGCGTTGGCCGATCCAAAAAAGGCCCCGGAATTAAAGCGTCTAGACACAGTCCAAATTTTCGGACGCTATGATTTCGAAGATCCGCCGAGTGTCTCGGTGTGGGGTGATGTGCGCGCCCCTGGAACTTACCCGACTTCCGGCGATGTTCATATCAGCGATGCTATCCACCTGGCCGGCGGCCTTGAGCCTGACGCCGCGTCCGAGGACGCGCAGGTGTTTCGCTATATGCCGGATAGCACTTTGAAAATTCTCAACGTGAAGTTGAGCGGCGCACTGCAGGGGAATCCCCAGGACAATGTCGTTTTGAGTTCGCGGGACCGTGTGCTGGTGCACAAGAATCCTGCGGCGGTCGATCCTGCCACGGTTTCCGTGAAAGGCGAAGTAGAGCATCCCGGACGCTATCCGCTTACCGCAGACATGCGGATCTCTGATTTGATACGCGTAGCCGGTGGCTTGAAGCAGAGCGCTGACACAAACAGTGCCGACCTTACGCATTACTACTGGAAAGACGATAAGCAAGTGCTCGGCAAGCAGGAGGATGTCTTGCTGGCCGACGCAATGCTCGGCAACCCCGGCAAAAATCCTGAGTTGAACAACGGTGACGTGCTTGCCATCCGACAGGTTCCGGGTTGGACCGATTTAGGGGCTTCCATCTCATTACGCGGAGAAGTAACTCATCCGGGCAGTTACGGGATTCGTCCTGGGGAGCGTCTCAGTTCTGTATTGTTGCGAGCAGGAGGTTTTGGCCCAGGAGCCTATCCTTACGGAGCAGTGCTCATGCGGCCCGAAGTGCAGAAACTCGAGCAGCGGTCGTACGGAGAATTGGTCCAGCGCGTACGGGAACAGCAAGCCACGCTGAAGTTGACCGCTACCAGCGCTAGTGATCCCGATCAAAGGATTTCCGCGGAATCAGCGTTCGTTCAGTGGCAGACGACATTGGAAAACCTGATGAGCAGCCCGCCCACTGGCCGCGTGAGCATCCAGATTTCTTCGAACATCAAAACCTGGGCTAACGGTCCGCGTGACGTCCCAGTGCGCGCAGGAGACATTCTCGTGGTTCCGAAACGCCCCAGCTACGTTCTGGTGCAGGGGCAAGTGTACGGGCCGACTGCGGTCGCCTATCGTCCCGGCAGAAGCGCCAACTGGTATCTGACTCAGGCCGGTGGAACGACCAATATGGCGAACAAACGCGCCATTTTCGTAGTTCGGGCGGACGGGACTGTGATCGGGAGCCACAGCTCGTTCTGGCTGTCGGGCAGTGCTATGAGTGTGGCGCTGCAGCCGGGAGACATGGTTGTGGCGCCGGAGAAGGCGCTGGGTGGGCCGCCAATCTGGAAGACCTTGTTCCAGAACGCGCAAGTTCTGAGCTCGATCACCACCAGCGCGATCCTTGCCGCCCACTACTGAGGACATTTTGTTAGTCAGCCGGTTTCCGAGGTGCGTGCAATGCCTGTTGCTGGCGAGTGCAGTCACGGCGTTCGGGCAGTCGACAAGCCCATCGCACTCGGGCGATGCTGGATCCAACGCGCCGGGCCAGCAGAACAGCAGCGGATCTCCATCCGATTCCGGGGCTGTTCCCGACAACCCTCAGCCGGACGATTCTGAAAACAAGCTCGTAATACTGCCACGGCAACTTCTGCGGGATCAGATCGGTATGTGGACAAGTCCTGCCAGACTGCGACTGCCGGACGCAACCTGGCTGGTTCCGTTAGGGGGATTTACGGCGGCGCTGTTCGCCACAGACACCGACGTGAGCCGGCACCTTTCCACCGCACCAAATACGCTCTTACGCTATCGTCACATTTCAGACTACGGCGTGTATTCAATGGCAGGCGGAGCCGGGGGGCTCTATCTATTAGGTCTGATGACACACAACGATCACCAGCGGGAGACGGGCTTCCTGAGCGGGGAAGCCGCCCTCGATGGCCTAGCGGCCGTGGAAGCTATTAAGTTCGCTACAGGCAGGGAGCGGCCATTTCAGGACAACGCCAGTGGAAAATTCTGGCAGGGCGGAACTTCATTCCCGTCTGAGCACTCCGCTCTCTCTTGGTCGATCGCCGGAATCGTAGCTCACGAGTATCCGAGCCCGTTTACGAAATTTCTGTCGTACGGGGCAGCGACCGCAATCAGCGCGTCTCGGATTACCGCCAAGCAACACTTCCCCTCAGACGTCCTGGTTGGCGCGGCTATTGGATATCTGACCAGCGAGTACGTTTACCGGCACCATCACGATCCAGAGTTGCGGGGTGGAGGCTGGGAACTACCAGCCGTCCGGCCAGAGCCCCCGTCACACTGGGAGCCGAACCATATGGGCTCGCCGTACGTGCCCTTGGACACTTGGATTTACCCCGCGCTGGATCGCTTGGCAGCGCTCGGGTATGTGAACAGCGCCACTACCGGCATGCGGCCATGGACTCGGTTGGAGTGCGCCCGGCAAATAGAAGAGGCCTCGGAGCGGATATCGGACGACGAGGAAGGCCCGGGTGAAGCGGCCCGCCTCTACCAGAACCTGCAGAGCGAGTTCAGCCATGAAGTGAGTTTGCTTAGCGGCGGAGAAAACGGTGAGGTCCGCGTAGAGTCGGTGTATTCCCGCTCTACTGAGATCGTGGGCAAGCCGCTCACCGACGGCTATCACTTCGGACAGACCGTAATTAATGACTATGGCAGGCCCGAAGAACAAGGCTTTAATAATGTTTCGGGCTTGTCGGGATGGGCTGCCGCTGGTCCATTCGCGGCATATGTAAGAGCTGAATACCAGCGTTCCCCATCGGCCTCTGCTTTTCCTCTGACTGCGCGCGAAGCCATCTCTCAAGCAGACTTCGGGGGTTCTATTGTCCGTCCGCCATTCCCCGTACCATCGGGCACGCCGACACCATCGCTGAGTCGGGCGCATCTCTTGGATTCGTACGTAGCAATGAACCTCTCCGATTGGCAGCTTTCTTACGGAAAGCAGAGCTTGTGGTGGGGACCCGATGCTGGTGGAGCATTGATGTTAAGCGATAACGCCGAGCCACTGAGGATGTTCCGAATCAACCGGGTTACGCCTCTCAAGCTTCCCGGGTTTCTAGGCCTGCTGGGACCGACGCGAGTAGAGTTCTTTATCGGGCAGTATGCCGGGTACAATTTTGTCTTCACACCTAAGGGACTCATTGGCGGATATGACCGGTCATTGAGTCCGGAGCCAATTGTGCACGGCGAGAGACTCAGCTTCAAGCCAACGACCAATCTCGAAATCGGCCTTTCCCGGACCACGGATTACGGCGGACCAAATTACCCTTTGACCTTGCATACATTCTTCCGAAGCGCATTTTCAACCAGCAATACCATACCCGGCGCGCCGAACAAGCCAGGTTCGCGCCGCTCTGGTATGGACTTTAACTATCGAGTACCGGGTTTCAGGAATGCGTTGACTTTGTATGCCGAGGGCATGGCTGAGCACAACGAGATCACCCCGCTTCTCGGCCCTGACGTTGCAGCGTGGCTTGCAGGTATCTATGTTCCCCGATTACCAGTTCGGAAAATGGACTTGCGGGTGGAAGGCGTTTATACGGACCCGCCAATTGGCGGAAACGTAGGCCATGGCTTCTTTTATTATGATCCGACCTGGATCACTGGATATCAGAACTCCGGCCATTTGATGGGAAATTGGGTAGGTCGCCAAGGCCAGGGGGTGCAAGCCTGGACCACCTATTGGTTCAACCCGCGTGACAAACTTCAGTTCGGGTTCAGGCATCAGAAAGTCAGTCACCAGTTCATTCCCAACGGCGGTACGGTGAGTGATGCCAGTGTCCGGGCGGAAGTTTGGAGACGGTCCATCCTGAGCCTCTCGGCCATGGTTCAGTACGAAGCCTGGACGTTCCCGGTAATCACGCCCAACAGGCAGTCGAATGTGACGTCGTCGGTAGAAGTGTCTTTCTGGCCGAAGAGCATTGTGAGCAGGACTCCGAGTCAATAGTTGCCATATATGGTGATGTCGGATTCTGCTAGGAATTCATGGCGATAAGAGAAATTGCGAAGCGCGACACCAGATTCACCGAGCCTGATCTCGACCAAGAAATTATTGTCGAGTCAGACGTGACGGTTGGTCGCGCCCGAACCATTGAACGACTTACGACCCTCTGGCAGCAAAGAAATTTTATGGCTCGCTGCGCCGCTGTGGGCCTGCTTCTGTCGGTCATTGTCGCTTTCCTGCTTCCCGTGCGCTTCACCTCCACCACGCGTCTAATGCCGCCAGATCAGGCAGGAGGATTGGCGTCGATGTTGGCGACCCTGGGCAAAGGCGGCTCTGGTTCAGGTTCAGGGCCTGACCTCGGAGTTCTCGGCGGCGAACTGTTCGGCCTGCGAACCACAAGCGACCTGTTCGTGGGAGTTCTGCAGAGCCGGACAATTGAAGACGATCTCATCAACAAATTTGACCTTCGCAAAGTCTATGGCGTTCGCCGCATGGAAGATGCGCGCAAGAAGTTGGCAAGTCGGACCGATATCACTTCCGAGCGCAAGAGTGGAATCATCACCGTCAAGGTCAGTGACCGCAGCTCCAAACGTGCGGCATCCCTGGCAAAAGAATACGTAGCCGGGTTGGACCGAATCGTGGTCACATTGAATACTTCCTCAGCCCACAAAGAGAGGGTGTTCCTCGAGCAACGGTTGGCAGAAGTGCAGCAGGACCTGGAAAAATCAGAAAAGAACTTCAGCGAATTTGCCAGCAAGCACAGCACTATCGACATCAAGGAACAAGGGAAAGCCATGATCGGCGCGGCCGCCGACCTGGAAGGCCAACTGATCGCGACCCAGACGGAACTGCAAGGACTTCGCCAGATTTACACCGAGAACAATGTGCGCGTGCGGTCGCTGCAGGCGCGAGTAAATGAACTTCAAAAGCAATTAAAAAATCTTGGCGGCAAAGACGAGTCATCCAACAGTTCCGCTTCACTACAGACCGAAGACCTATATCCCTCAATTCGCAAGCTGCCTATTTTAGGCGTGACATATGCCGATCTCTTTCGACAAGGGAAAGTAGAAGAAGCGATTTTCGAAGCCCTTACGAGGGAATACGAAATGGCCAAAGTCGAAGAGGCCCGCGAGATCCCCAGCGTCAAGGTATTGGACGAAGGAGACGTGCCCGAAACAAAATCTTTTCCACCAAGAATGCTCTTGATCGGGTTAGGCGTATTCCTTTTTGTTGCCGGCGGCTGCCTCTGGACACTGTTAAATGCCCGTTGGCAGGAAATTGACTCGCAGCATCCGGGCAAACTGCTCGCCCTGGATGTTTTCCAAGTTCTTCGAAATGCACCCGGAATTTCGCGCATTCACGCCTTCCAAGGTAATGGTTCCGTGTCCAGTTTTCGCTCTGAGGTTCAACGCTCCTCGCACGAAGAGACCGCGGAAGAGCCTCGCGATACCGGCACGTAACGAGATTCGAGTGGATGTGTTTGCTAAATGCAATAGCGTTCAGGAAAGGAACTTTGTTTGCCTCTGCTGAACCCAACTCGACGAAAGCTGATTGGCAATATGTTCTGGCTCTACATGCTACAAGGCCTGAACTATGTCATTCCTCTGGCGGTGTTGCCTTACCTGTTGCGGGTGTTGGGAGTTGAGCGTTACGGGCTTGTCGCATTCGCTCAGGCATTCGCGCAATATTTCGTACTCGTCACTGATTATGGGTTCAACCTATCGGCGACCAAGCAGATCGCAATAATCCGTCGCGACCGCGAGCGTGTCTCACGCCTCTTCTGGTGCGTGGTTCTCATCAAGCTGGCACTCATGCTGCTTGGTGCATTGGTGACCGCCTGCACAGTGTTGATGGTTCCGCGATTTCGTGCCGATGCCGGGCTCTATGCAATCGCATATCTGGCTGTTTTAGGAAGCGTTTTTTTCCCTACTTGGCTCTTTCAAGGGATGGAACAAATGCGGTACATCTCCGTGGTCAGCGGCGGAGCCAAGCTCTTTTCGGCGTTGATGCTCTTCGTTTTAGTCCATCAAAGGTCGGATTATGTACTTGCACTCGCAATCCAATCTGGCGGTTTGCTCTTAGCGGGAGTTGCAGGATTATGGATCGCAATTAGGCATTTCAGAATCTCTTACTCGCAGCCCTCGAAGAACGAACTCGTACAGACATTGCGCGACGGCTGGCATCTGTTTGTGTCAAATGCTGCCGCTGCGCTCTACGCGACGAGCTATGTGTTTTTCGTCGGATTGCTGGCCGGGAACACTCAAGCTGGCTATTACAGTGCGGCAGAGAAAATAGTGAGAGGCATTCAGGGAACGCTGGGCCCTATGACTGGAGCAATCTACCCGCATGTGAGCGAATTGGCCGCAAAGTCTGGTGAAATGGCATTGTCCTTTATTCGGAAAATTCTCGTATGGATCGCTTTGGTTTCATTCATTCCCTCGGCTGCCCTGCTCTTGTTTGCGCGGCCTATCACTCGGACTCTGTTCGGGAATGCCGCTGACGGCATTGTTGCACCACTAAGTTGGACTGCTGCGTTGCCGTTTGTGGTCGCCATAAGTGCAGTCTTCGCTATTCAAACGATGATTCCATTTGGTTTAGAAAAACAGCTGAGCCGCATTTACGTGGTGGCAGGATTGGGAAGCCTGATCTTCTGTTTGCCGCTTATCCATTATTTCGGTGCCGCAGGAGCCGGAGCTGGGGTTCTGGTCGTCGAGACCAGTGTAGTTCTGGCCATGTGGAGAGTCCTCACCGCTCACGGCCTCCATTTCGGGCGTAGAGGCACGGTACTGGCAGGAATCGCAGGCGCTAGTCCGGGAGCGAAGGTTTCTCGAGATGTACTGTCCTGTTAGAGCGAGCGCTGGTGATTGTCGCGATGGCGCTGGAGAGAATCATGGGTAGCGTGTACCGCGGCTGGAACTCTCTTAGGTCATTTGGGCCACGTTACACGTTTTGGCGGCTGAGGAAAGTCGTCTTTGGCGGGCAGTTAAGGAAAGGCGCGTTTAGCGGTCGCCGACTTCTGTCGAATTTTTGCGGCGCTGGACTCGAAATAGGCGGCCCCAGTCAATTTTTTCAGCCCGGGAGAGAATTCCCAATTTATTCAGTAGCCGAGAATATCGACAACGTCAATTACAGTGCGACGACCTTTTGGGAGGGTGCGCTAAACGAAGGCAGAAACTTTAGATATAACGCCAACAAAGCGCCTGGCCATCAGTTCATTTGTGAAGCAAGCGATTTATCCGCTATCTCAGACTGCACGTACGACTTTGTTGCTTCTTGTCACACATTGGAACACTGTGCCAACCCCATTAAGTCCCTTACCGAGTGGCGGCGAGTGTTAAAAAGCAAAGGCTGGTTCGCCTTGGTTCTGCCTCACAAAGAAGGAACATTCGACCATCGCAGGAAGGTGACCGAGTTCGAACATTTGCTTGAAGATTATCGACACGGCGTCACCGAAGACGATACAACTCATTTTGCTGAAATATTAGCAATTCACGATTTGGCCCGAGATCCGGCACAGAAATCAAGGCAGGGCTTCGAGAAATGGATTAGCGAAAACACCGTGACCAGGGGCGCTCATCATCATGTGTTTGATCCGGCGCTGGCAATCACGCTCGTCGACCACGCCGGCTTCGAACTGGTTAGTGCTGAGGCCTTGATGCCATTCCACATCTTTATCGTGGCTCAAAAATCATCTAAGCGCCGCGAAGAAAAAGAACAAATACGTCTTCAGACATTGCGTGCCTGTTGCGAACGAAGCCCGTTCAAGTCCGATCGGGAGCGCGATCTATCGGAATCATTTGGTTGATCGGATTTTTCGGAACCTTCAATGCTGCTACGTTGCTGTGCCCAAATTTGCGCTGTACCTGAGATCCAGCGAGCAGAAACAGAAATGCCATGACCTTATAAGCGTTATGGGAGTCAACCATTAACATGTTAATTGCCAAGACGAATACCGCCATCGCACACGAGAGACCGATATTCGAAATCTTACGCAGAAGCACGATAAAGGCTATCGTACCCACGATGCCAGTCTCGCTAAGTACCCGGAGCCATCCGCCGTCCAGGGCGGGCGTCAGAGCTCCTGGACCAACACCAACAATCCAGGTGATCCATGAGCCCGCAAGCATGATTTTTATGACCTGCGCCCACTTGAAACCCCGCATATACCAGCTTGCGTCTACATCCTCCGGTGCGTCTTCGGGCGCACCGCCGGCTGCGAATCCAGTGAACTGCTTGTCGACAGGGATCCTGTCGTATAAGTCTCGGAAGCTCTGGAAATTCTGTTGTGAAAACAGCGCTGCAGATCGTTCTTTGATGGGATTGGGAGTTGCAACAACAATTGACACCAGCAACCCGGACACGAAAGCGACCTTGAGGACAAAGCTCGTCCGATTTTTCGAATGCCGGTAAATGTAAATCAAGGTGAGGAGGCAATGAGCGAAAAGGGCGGTTCTGGAACCAGTGAAAAAAATGCATAGCGCGACCAGTGAGCACCAATACCAAAATTCGCTGGCTGTTTTGGTCGCAAAAACCAAAGCGGCGAATAACAAATTGAGAAGCGCTCCCATCTCCGCAGGATGGTTTGTTGACAGACCGAATGGCCGATCCAGTGCTGATTCATATCCATCAGCGGTGAACCCGCCAATGACGCCGGCATATTGAAGGACAATAAAGGCGCAGTTAACAGCAATCAGCACCTTTACCAGCGAGATGAAATTGTGTCGAGACTGTACCAGTGCCTTTCCCGCCCAGAAAAACACGAGATATTCGGCTAAGCGCAAGGAATAGAGAATATTAGAGTGACTTATATTTATTAGATTAGACAAGCAGAACACGCCCACAGCAAGGAGCGTTGCCGAAGGAATTGCTTCGATCGTAAACTCCATGTCCACGATCCAGCTACCAACCAGAAACGTGGCAACGGTTAGGAGGATTAAGTCGTCGAACCTTATTCCGGCAGTTTCATTTCGAAACCCAATAAGATTGATTTTTGGAATGAAGAACAAAAGCACGGGCCAAAGCGAGACCTTTGCAAGCAGCGTCGCGGGTTTTTTCAGAGATCGGTAGACGAAGTCTGCAACTCTTACAAAGGCGAAAATGGCCGCTTGGATTTGCTCTTCTTGCGCGTGTGAAGGCACGATACGCGGGTCTCGGAAGGTAGCATCATTCTATCGGGCGAAAACAATTGCGGTCAAACTTGCCGAGAGAACCTCATCGAGTGTGTCGGGGTAAAACAGAGACGCACAAAGCACCTCATGTAATGCGTGCCGAAAACCGGTGGAACGTTAGTCGATGGTAGAGACGTTTTCAATTGCGAGCGTGACGGTGGCATATAACGGCGTAAAGGTCCTGCCAAGTCACTTAGACGGCCTTAAAAAGCAAAGTCGAGAGCTGGATGAAATTATCATCGTCGATAACGCTTCCACAGACACGACTTCTGAGTTGCTCAAGGCTAAATACCCGAAAGTCACAGTTCTAAGTCAGCCAGAGAACGGCGGAGTTGGTGGCGGATTTGCCGTCGGCCTGGCATACGCCGCAATCCAAAAACAATACGACTGGATATGGTTGTTCGACCAGGATAGCGTCCCAAAGCCCGATGCCCTCGAGGTTTTACTATCTGCGCTTCACCGCCTGGAGAATGCCGCGAGCACAGCCATTCTGGCCCCGGTCGGCGTGAACAAGGAAAGTGATCTCGCGTACTCCGGCCACGTATGGCGGAATGGACTGCGTCCGGTCACTGGAAAGCCTGCGGAGCACGAGATTTGTTTTGTCGATGCAGTCATTTCTTCGGGTACATTGATCCGCAGAGAAGCAGTCGAGAAGATCGGTCTGCCACGCGCGGACTTCTTCATGGATTTCGTCGACTACGAATACTGCCTCCGCCTGCGGCGTCAGGGCTACACAATCGCAATGGTACCTGGCAGTCGCATCGATCACGCCATCGGAAATCCCTTAAAAGTTACCGCTTTCGGGCTTCACAAAGTTTGGACCAGCCACCCTCCCTGGCGGGAGTACTACATGACGAGGAACCAGATCTTTACGGTCTGGAACTATTGTCCGGACTGGAAAGCGAAGTCCGCGACTATGCTTCAATTGCTTCGTCATTCGATTGCGTTGCTCCTGTTTGGCAAGCGCAAACTGGCTTGTTTGAAAATGATCTTTCGCGGAGTTTCGGACGGTCTGTCGGGAAGACTTGGCATCCGGCCATTTGGCGATCAGCAGATGAGGCGATGCTCAACGACAGCGTGCACGGATAAAACCCATGAACTCACCGTCCCCTGAAATCGAAGTTCTGATGGCGACATGGAACGGCAGCCGATTCCTGGAGGAGCAGCTCGATTCCCTGTTCTCCCAGAGTTTTCAAAATTTCAGGATCACCGTCCGCGACGATGCTTCGACAGATTCGACTTTGAATATTGTTGAGAAATATCGTTCCCGTTATCCGAAGCGTATCGTTGTTCACCGAAATCATGCGCGGCTGGGCGCATGCGCCACCTTTGGGCTGCTGGTGCAGCACTCTGATGCTCCCTACGTTGCCTTCTCCGACCAAGATGACATTTGGCGCAACGACAAGCTGGACATTAGTTTTCGTGAAATGCAGACCGTTGAAGCAAAACACGGCGCCAATACACCAGTCCTCGTATTCTCGGACATGGAACTCATGGAAGAAGACTGCACTCCCATAAATTCTTCATTGTGGAAGATGGCTCGCGTAAACCCGGCTCGAGCCCGATTGGGAACAATGCTGGCTCAAAATCTGGTCAGCGGATGCACTGCCCTGGCAAATCGCAGCTTGATCCTGAAAGGACGCCCGATACCGCACGACGCAACCATGCACGATGCTTGGCTAGGACTGGTGGCTGCGGCTTTTGGGATCCTGCATCCTCTGTACGAAACGACAATTCAGTACCGACAGCACGAGGGGAATGCAATAGGTGCCGGCCGCGGTTGGAAAGTTGCAGACGCGTTACGACGTTTGATTGTCGATCAGCAGTTTTCCGACGAAGTGCAGTCCTCGCGACGACAGGCGTCTAACTTTGCCGTGAGATATGCGAATGAATTAGACGAAGCGCAACGGCGAGTGCTGAACACCTGGTCGACCTCGCAGGATTTACCAGCCATAGTTCGTCATTGGACTCTGTATCGCAATGGATTGCGCCGGACGCATTGGTTAAACACGATTGGGTTCTTTGTGAGAGTTTGATTTGTGATCGACTCATAATGATCGGCGACTTACGTACTCTCGACGCGCGACGACCGAGCAACCCGGCGCTCTCGGTGTTAGTTCGGTTGAAGAACGAACGGCCATCCCTCGACGAATTTTGGGCACGTCTTTCATCTCAAACCCTCTTCCCCGAAACCGAAGTCCTGTTTCTGGACAGCGGCAGCACGGATGGCACCTTACAGTTTCTGGAAAAGTTAGCCGTGAGCATATACCAGATGTCCCCGGAAGACTTCTGCTTTGGCGCGAGTTGCAACCAGTTGCTATCGATCTCGCGGGCACCTGTCGCATGCTTCTTGTCGGCTCACGTACTGCTAGAAGACAGGGATGCACTGGAAAAAGTGCACTCCGCGTTGGCCGGCAAGACCCGGACCGCCGCGTATCTCCGGCAAGTGCCAAACGAGATTTTTGGCGCTACCTTTTACGAGCGCGCCTATCTCCGGAAGAGGTATCCCCCTCGCTCGCAATTGGACCTGATAGAAATGGCCACTCCCGCAGGATTCTCGAACGCGGCGTCAGCTCTGACGCGCGATTGCTGGGAACAAAATCTATTTCCTGAAATCCACGGCAGCGAGGATTTTATCTGGGCGAAAAGGCACTTAGCCTTGGGTGGAAAAATTTATTATCTACCGCGGGTAACAGTAATGCATTCCCATGCAGACCCACCCGATGCGGTGTATGAGAGGGTCCGGTTAAACGTTAATGCACGGAAACTCACCCGTTCTTATTCGAGAGCTCTGTATTTGTTCTCTGGAGTACTAATGGCGATGCTGGCCGAAGGATCGCCCTGGATTGAAGCGTTCCGTTATGCAAGCAGTCATGCGCGAGCATATGCTCCAGAAACATCGGATGCTAGCAACCTTCCTTCGCCTTCTGATGTCGAACGCAGTATGCGATGAAGTCAATCCAAGACTGATGACCTCATGAAAGGATGCGGACCGGCGCTCTAGCCTATTAGATCGACGACCGCATCCTACTGCGGACTTAAATGATAGACGTCTCCATTCTTCTCCTCACTAAAAACGGCGCACAAGACCTTAAGGCTGTCTTGCCGGCGGTTTTTAGTCAGAAGTCCATGCCACGATTCGAGTTGATCGCTGTCGATTCCGGTTCAACAGACGAGACCCTTCAAATTCTGCGGCAGTTCCCGGTGCGTATCGAGCAGATACCGGCGCAAGCATTCCATCATGCCCGCACGCGAAATCTTGCTGCTGGCCTTGCGGAGGGCGAAGTATTGATCTTCCTATCCCAGGACGCAATTCCAGCTTCCGAGGAGTGGCTGAAAGCGATGCTGGTTAATTTTTCTGATTCAAGCGTGGGCGCCGTCTATGGCCGCCAACTCCCGAAGCCAGGCTGTTCACTGGAGCGTCAGGACGCGCTAGATGCTGTCTATGGTCACAAGCGGATTGTGAAAGACCCGGCACGCCCCAATGATACGGGATATCGCTTCTATCATTTCTCGGATGCCAACGCCGCCATTCGGCGCAGCGTATGGGAGAGAACCCGCTTTCCTGAGGATTGCATAGTGTTCGAGGATTTGGGTATTGCCAAGCTGATCCTCGATGCCGGATATAAAATTATTTACGAGCCTCAGTCTCCTGTGTTTCACTCGCATCATCACACAACTGTGGCTTTATTGAAGCGGTACTTTGATATTGGTTGCACACTAAAGCGTTTAAAAATCTGGGATGCTCCGGGGACACGTTTGTCTCTGGTGCGGGATGGGAGGAAACTTTTTTTACGAAAGCTGAGGCGCGTGGTTGAGGGGGGCGCCGGTCGACCGGAAAGGGCGGCAGTTAGGCAATACCTGGCCAAGTCGGCAGGATTATTCCTGGGAGTTAACCAAAGCTACTTACCTGTTTCCGTGAAGCGGCATCTTAGCGCACACGGAATTTTCGAATAGATCAAGTCCAGGCACCTCCTCAATAAGGGAAGTAGAAAGTGAAGTTGCAGTGATCCGCAGTCGTCTGAGCTATGCACGTTTTTACCTTAGAATTTTGACCTTGCTGTTGCCCGCCTTTGCCTATTTCATGGCAGTAAAAATCCGCTTCGGCATTAACTTTTTTCTTACGCGAACTTCTCCCGCAGGCCTGCCTTCGTACTGGGGCATCTTGCTGTTGACCACTGTGGTTTGGGCGATCGCCGCCGAAGAGGCCGGGCTGTGGAATGTCGAGCAACTGTATTCGCCGGGCGGAAAAAGCCGGCGCCTTCTTGAAGCATTATCGTTCACCTATGTGGTGGTGATGGCGGCGGGCTTCCTCTACAGAGGCGCCAGCTACTCGCGGACCGTGATTGTCATCAGCGCGGGTGCTCTGTTTATTCTCGCAACGATTTCACGGATCGGGTTTCGGGTCGTCCTAGAGTTCCTGCGCAACCGCAACGGAAACGAAGTCAAAATTCTCTTGGTGGGAACAGACCGCTTCGCGCACCGCGTCGCGGCTTCACTGCAAAACGGTGAGGTCCTCCCTTGCAGGATAGCTGGCTTCGTCCGTCTTCCGGATCAGGAAATTGCGGTCGAAGGTCCAGTATACGAATCCGATCAGATACCGGTCTTCTCAAATGGCCACTCGATAGACGACATCATCATTGCCTTACCTCCTAGCCGACTCGCCGACGTGCAAAAGATCACGCCTTCCTTGGAGAAACTTTGCGTGCCCACCCGGGTAGTCATTGATCTGGGGGAAGGAGTAGGACTTCGCGAGCGCCTCATCGACCTGGGCGGGATCCACATGTTAGATCTGCGGCCGACGCTGGCTGAAAGCGGCCCTTATCTTTTTCAGAAGCGCATCTTCGATATCCTTTTCTCGACGATTGTTCTGCTGCTCACCGCACCCCTAACCCTTCCCATCGCCTTAGCCATCAAGCTCACCAGCCGCGGGCCATTGTTTTTCATTCAGGAGCGCGTTGGGCTCAACGGACGTGTATTCCGCATGATCAAATTTCGTACGATGAAACTGGGAAGTAAGCAAGAAGGGGACACCTATTGGACATCGGCGAACGATCCCCGCTGCACGTTGGTTGGGGCTTTTCTCCGCAAGATCAATCTGGACGAACTGCCGCAGTTCTTCAATGTCCTCATGGGTCATATGAGCATCGTTGGGCCGCGGCCGGAGCGCCCGTATTTTGTGGAGAGGTTCCTCGAACAATTTGAAAGATATAACTCGCGGCACATGTTCAAGGTGGGAATTACCGGCTGGGCGCAAGTCAACGGCTGGCGAGGAGACACCTCAATCGCGAAGCGCGTGGAGTACGATCTGTATTATCTTCGCAATTGGAGCCTTACCTTTGATCTTCAAATCATCGTTATAACTTTGCTGCGGATGTTCTCCAGCAAAAATGCGTATTGATATCCCTCGCGCCAAAGTTTGACACTCAGTCTGCGCCTTGTAAGAATAGATGTCGAAGTTTCTCCTTGAAAGCGGCGGGGCCACCCGCTAAGCAACTCACTTGCCGAAGTGGCGGAATTGGCAGACGCGCATGGTTCAGGTCCATGTACCCGCAAGGGTGTGGGGGTTCGAGTCCCTTCTTCGGCACCATTACTTTTCCTCGAGCAGTCACGTTGTGAATCTTTCCGTAGTCGCGGCGAATCTTCAAGGAGAGAAGCGCAGGAGGAAAGCGGATGGCACTGACTTTGACCGTCGTTATTTGTTGTGTTGCAGCGCTGGGGCTCCTGATCTTTTTACGAACCAAACGCACAAAGGACCGAAATGCCATAGAACAGCACACCATCACGGCGGCGGAACTCCATTCCTTATTGGCCTCCAATAAAGACGTACTTCTGTTTGACGTTCGACAGCCGCTCGACCTGTTAGCGTATCCGGAGATCATTCCTTCCGCACGCAGAATTCCACCAGACGAAGTGCTTCAAAACCCATCCCTCATCCCCAAAGAGAAAGATACAGTGGTGTACTGTACCTGTCCCAGCGACAAGACCAGCCGGGCAATTTTGCGGCGCGCTCTGGGGCTGCATTTCCTCCGCATCAAGTTCCTCAGAGGCGGACTGGCAGCTTGGAAAATGAATGGCTATCCAGTCGAGTCATACCGAGAGTCTTTTCATCTCTACACTCCGAGCTTAGTTTCGCCATCCAAGTAACCCTCAACGAAAAGACATCCCAAAATTCGGCACCTGCTTGAAACAGAATTTGTTGGGCGGACCGCAAGGCCCACGTCGATCCACGCAGGGAGCATGTACCTTCGAGTGCCATAAAGCCCGTTTTTTGTTGGATATAACTATCTCAAAACATAGAATCCTTGCCAATTAAGCTGCAGCATAGCAGCGATCTCAAAAAGCATTTTGCTGGAGATGTGCAATGAGCGTTGGGAAGCTTTTCGCAATCGTGTGCTTGTGCACTGCTACCGGGCTCCCGGCGGCGGCCGGAATTTGGGTCTCGGCCCCGGGCAGCGCCAGCGTTTCAACTTCAGGGAGCGCTACCGCTACCTCTCCGGTCCATTTCGTAGCCTCAGCCAATTCGCCAGCGTGTTCGAAGGGCGTGTCCCGGATCGAAATCTACACCACTCCGAACTCGCTGGCTTATACAGTTAATGCATCAAGCTTGGATACGAAGATTGCGCTGAATGCCGGCACCTACAATGTTGCCGTTCAGGAGTGGGACAATTGCGGCTGGTCCTCGAAGGCCATGCTCACGCTCACCGTCGGAAGTTCTACGTCAGGCAATCCTCCGCCGTCTTCCGGGATGTCATTTCCTAACCTGCAAAATCAGAAAGGCTGGTCGGGATATGCGTTGCTGCCGCCTAGCTGGGGAATTTGCGCCTCATGCACCCCCGCTGGGCCGCAACTGAAGTGGTCGTGGACACAAAACGTCAGCTCCCCGTCAATGGATGGAGTTTCAACCAAGAGTGTTTATGGCGGTGGAACTTATCAGTGGGGCGATGTGCTCTGGAACAATCATCTCATCGGCAGTTTTTCCTCGCAAGGACTTCCGGACACAAGCCACACATTGAATCCCACGCTTCACAATTTCACTTATGACGTTTATTTTTGGGTGAAGGACGCAAGCGTCTCACAGGCACTGGAGTTCGACATCAATCAGTTCACCGGCGGAAAGTCGTACATTTGGGGTCACGAGTGCCGAATCGCGGGCGGGCACCAGTGGGACATCTACGACGACGTCAATCGTAAGTGGGTACCGACCGGCGTCCCCTGCAACCCGATCAGCGGCGCATGGAACCACCTCACCCTTGTCGTGCAACGGACGTCTAGCAATCAGTTGCTCTTCAAAACCATCACTCTCAACGGCCAGACCGCGACTATCAACCATACCGAGCCCCCCACTTCCACGTCTTGGAATGGGGTCACAATCAATTACCAACTGGATGGGAGCCGCACGGGGACGCCGTACGAGGTGTACCTGGACAAGCTGACATTCACCATGCAGTAGTGGCGATAATCCACACCAGCTCAGACACCGCGTCGCCTGGACAGCCTATGCGGAGTCACTAGTGAAAACTGACAGACCACCGCATGGCTGTGAGTTTTCTGCGTACTATCCATGCCATACCGACCAGCCCGGTTCCAAGGAGCCCGAATGTTCCCGGTTCCGGAATTGACGCAACGTCAATGCTGCCCGTCAAGTTTGCTGAGCAGTGTTGATGTATACAATGGGGCAGACCCATATAAAGCTGTCTCTCCAATCAGGAAGATAAAATGGTCGGTTGCACCAAAGCCATTTTGACCCGGGCCATTCACGGCCATACCAGTGAATTGCCATTCCAGCAGTCCGCCGATGTTGTTCATTACCCACGTTCCGGTCCGGAACGGCTGGTCAAAAATGACGGAGCCGGTCGGCGAGACCCATTTTAGGTCGCCCCCTGCCCCGAAGCTTCCGCTGCTGGTGTTATTGAACGTGGGGAATACACCGGTCAGCGTCCCCATATTGTTGCTTAGCGTGGCGGTGAAGCTGGCAGAATTGGCCGTCCAATTGAAGGTGCCGCTCGTGAAAGTGATGAACGTATCGACGCTGTCAGCCTGCGCTGCCAGAGGCAACACAAGCGCGGCGAACAGCACTACAAGAATCGTTCGTTTCATAATATTGTCCTGATATGTCCTGGGGACGTGAAGTTGCGTTCTTAATCCACAAGACTCTGCCTCTAGACGGCCAATTTTGCAAGTTAAATACGACGTTTCCAAGGTCAATCTAACGAATTGTGCAAGAGTTTGCGTAGAAAATGAAAATCTATCGTTTAAGTCCCAACGTCTGTGCGATTTGTGGCTCGTCGCTCGATTCCGAACCTCAGTGCGGACCACCTAAGGTAACCGACATTGCTGTCCTCGAGCAGTCCGGTGATGGCGGAATGCCGCATGTCCTCAAGCCGCAACCCGGAAACATCGAGTCCGCTCTCAACCGCTTTCTTGATGATGAATTTGGAATCTCTGGTGCAGGCGTTTAGTCCGCTCCTTGAATGGGAGTTCTGGAGCCGTGATCACATCAGGCGCAGGCCGGGACCGTCCCGGCCTCGCTCTTACTTCGTTCTTCCGCCTTCTACTTTCAACTTGTCGCTGGCTGCAGCCTGAGCCGCCGCCAACCGCGCCGTCAGCACGCGGAATGGCGAGCAGGACACATAGTTGAGTCCCGTCTGATAACAGAACTCAACCGACGAAGGTTCTCCGCCGTGCTCACCGCAGATTCCGACTTTCAAATTTGAGCGAGTTTTGCGGCCGCGCTCGGTCGCCATTTTAACCAGCTGTCCCACCCCTTCGCGGTCGAGCACGGCGAACGGATCCTGCTTCAGAATGCCCTCGGCAAGATACGTCGGCAGCACCTTGTTGACGTCGTCGCGCGAGAAGCCGAACGTGGTCTGCGTTAAATCGTTTGTTCCGAAGGAGAAGAACTGCGCTTCTTTGGCGATCTCGTCAGCCACCAAAGCCGCGCGTGGCAGCTCGATCATGGTGCCGACCAAATAATCGACCTTAGTTCCCTTCTCTTTAAAAACTTCCTGCGCCACCCGGTGCACGATCGCCGCCTGGTTCGCCATCTCTTTCAGCGTCGCCGTAAGCGGGATCATGACCTCGGGATAGACCTTCACGCCTTCCTTCGCGACCGCTACTGCGGCCTCGAAAATGGCGCGAGCCTGCATCTCGGTAATTTCCGGATAAGTGATGCCCAAACGGCAGCCGCGATGACCGAGCATGGGATTAAATTCGTGCAGCTCTTCCACTCTGCGTAGCAACGTGCGCAATCCCTTCAGCTTTGGCGATTTCGGCTTCGTCGCTTCGAGCACCGCGACTTCCACCATCAGGTCTTCGCGTCGCGGCAGAAATTCATGCAGTGGAGGATCCAAAGTGCGAATCGTAACTGGAAAACCGTCCATCGCGCGGAATACGCCGTCAAAATCTTTGCGTTGCAGTGGGAGCAGTTTCTTCAGCGCGGCTCGGCGGTCCTTTTCCGTCTTGGCGAGAATCATGGCGCGCATGTGCGGCAGCTTCTGTTCGCCAAAGAACATGTGCTCGGTGCGGCAGAGGCCAATTCCCTCCGCGCCGAATGCGCGCGCCTGAATGGCATCTCGGGGAATATCGGCGTTGGCCCGCACCTTCATGGTGCGGAACGGCTCCGCCCAGCCCATGAATTTCAGCAGCTCAGGATCGTCGGCTTTCGGAGGAATGGAATCGAGCTTGCCTTTGATCACGCGGCCCGTCGTCCCATCGAGTGAAATCCAGTCGCCGCCTTTAAAGGTCTGTCCCTTTACTTGCATTTCGCGCTTCTTCTCATCCACATGAATATCGCCCGCGCCCGCAACGCAGCACTTACCCATGCCTCGCGTCACCACGGCGGCGTGGCTGGTCATTCCGCCGCGTGATGTCAGAATTCCAGCGGCAACTTCCATGCCGTGAATATCTTCGGGAGTGGTTTCCGCTCGCACCAGAATCACCGGATTCTTCTTCGCGCCATGGCCCGCTTTCTCGACTGCTTCATCGGCGGTAAAAACAATTTGTCCGACTGCTGCTCCTGGCGAAGCAGGCAGCCCAGTGGCGAGCACTTCGACTTTCGCCTTCTTCTCGTCAAGCCGTGGAACCAAAAAGTCATAGAGTTGGTTCGGTTCCACGCGGAAGATGGCTTCTTCCTTCGAGATCAAACCTTCTTCCACCATTTGGAGCGCCACCCGCACGGCGGCAATGCCCGTTCGTTTGCCGTTGCGGGTCTGCAGCATGTAGAGCTTTCCCTCCTGGATAGTGAACTCGAAATCCTGCATGTCGCGATAATGGTTTTCGAGGCGGGTGGTGATCTCGTGCAGCTGCCGGTAAACATCCGGCATAATCTTTTCGAGTTCGGAAATGTGAACCGGAGTGCGAATTCCGGCGACCACATCTTCGCCCTGGGCGTTCATCAGGAATTCGCCGTAGAACTCTTTGGTGCCGATTGCGGGATTGCGCGTGAATCCGACGCCGGTGCCGCTAGTGTCACCGAGGTTGCCATAGACCATCGCCTGAACGTTGACTGCGGTCCCGAGCATATCGTCGATGTTGTTGATGCGGCGGTAGTGCTTGGCACGATCGTTCTGCCAGGAGCGAAACACGGCGTCCCTCGCCATTACCAACTGCTCGTGCGGGTCCTGCGGAAAGTCGCGCTTGGCGTGCTTCTTCACGACTTTCTTGTATTCGGCAATGACCTCTTTCAACGCTTTCGCGTCGAGGTCGGTATCGAGCTTGGCTTTCCGCTGCTTCTTCTTGCTGTCGAAGACCTCTTCAAACGCGTGCTTCTCGATTTCCAGCACCACACTGCCGAACATCTGGATCAGTCGACGATAGGAATCGTAGGCGAACCGAGGATTGTTGCTGCGCTTGGCGAGTGACTCGACGCTTTCGTCGTTAAGCCCAAGATTCAGAATCGTATCCATCATCCCCGGCATAGAAAACTTTGCGCCCGAACGCACGCTGACGAGTAGCGGATTGTCGCCCTTGCCGAGCTTCTGCCGCTGCAAGTCCTCCAGCTTTTGGAGAGCCTCCTCCATCTGGCGATCCACTTCGGCGGACACGCCGCCCTGCTTCATATACTCGCGACAGGCTTCCGTCTGAATGGTGAACCCCGGGGGGACAGGCAGCCCAGCGTTGGTCATTTCGGCCAGGCCCGCGCCTTTGCCGCCCAGATCGTCTTTCATCTTGCCGTTGCCGTCAGCCCTACCGCCACCGAAGGAATACACGTACTTGGTCGCGCTCCTTCGGGTATTCTTCGGGCCGCCATTTGCGCTGTCCCGGACTTCGGTTTCTGAAATTGTCGTTGTCGCCATATGAGTGCGTTCCTTTTTTTGAATTCTGGTGTCTGTGTCCTTAAATATTCGGCTGTCATTCCGAACAGCTTCAGCTGTGAGGAATCTGCTGTTCCCAGACAGTCTGTGAGAAGCTACGACTTCCCTTCTGTCACAATTTCCGAGAAATCGGCAATCACTGAAAACTCTTTCAACAACTTCATAAGGAGTGCGAGGCGGTTCTTCCGAATTTCCGGATCCTCGTCCATTACTAAGACATGATCAAAGAATTGAGTAATTGTATCGTTCAGACCGTACACCCATCCAAGCGCACCGACGTAATCTTTCGCCTCTATGAGCTCTGTGGATTTTTTAGCATTGAACTGCATTCGCTTATGGAGCTCGAGCTCATAGTTATCCCGCAGAAGTTCTGGTCTAAAACTGCTCGGCTCTATGGAGCCCCCCTCTGGCGCTTTCTCCAGAATGTTTTTGATCCGCTTAAAGTCTCGGCAGACTGCGAGAAAACCGGGCAAGCCTTGGCTCTGCGTGCTTATCCTCACCTCGTTCACCGCTTTAGCTCTCGCAACCGCATCTACAACGTCATCTGCGCCTGCCGCGAGCACCGCGTTGACAACGTCGTACTTGTAACCCAGCTGTTCCTTGAGGTAGAACTCCAGCCGCTCCCGGAAAAATGCCCGCAGGGAGTCTTCGAAATCGACCCCGCGCGCGAACTTCTTCTCCGCTTCGCCCCCTCTGTACGTTTCCCGCGCAAGTTCGAATAAGCGCGCTAAACCAATAGGCAATTTATGTTCGGCAATTGTCCTTACAATTCCATTTGCCTGCCGTCGCAGTGCAAACGGATCTTTCGATCCCGTCGGTTGCAGACCCAGCGCGAACATTCCAGCGATCGTGTCTGCTTTGTCTGCAATCGAAAGTACCGCGCCTTCAACTTTGTGCGGAACCGAATCTTCGGCCGATTGGGGCTTGTATTGGTCGTAGATGGTTTGCGCGATTGCCTGCCGCGTCTCGTCTGGCATGCCGTGATCGAGGTCTTGCACCCTCGCATACAATCCGCCGACTATCCCCTGCAATTCTGTAAACTCTTTCACAAGTTCGGTGGTGAGGTCAGTCTTGGCCAGGCATGCGGCCTTGTGCACCACTCCAGGCCGGACCGGCAAGCCCGCGTCGCGGATGAGTTCGCAGGTCCAGCTGCACAGCCTCTGCACCCGCATCGTCTTGTCGTAGTAGCTGCCAAGGTCTTTCTGGAACGTCACGCTTTTCAGCCAAGCCACGCGTTCGCGCAACGGATGCTTCTGGTCCGTCTGCCAGAAGAATCGCGCATCGTTGAACCGCGCCCGCAGCACGCGCTCATTGCCATGCCGAATGAGGCCTTGCGGGTCTCCATCGGTGTTCAACACCGTAAGAAAATTCGGCAGCAGCTTGCCTTTCGCATCCTCTAGCGCAAAATATTTCTGGTGATCGCGCATCACCGTTACCAGCACTTCCTCTGGAAGTTGCAAATATTCGCGATCAAAACTGCCAAGAACAACCGACGGCCACTCGGTGAGATTTACCACGGTTTCAAGCAGAGACTTGTCCTCGCGCCAGCGCGCGCCGGGAATCGCCCGAGTAGCGGCATCGAGATCCCTGCGAATTTGCTGTTCGCGTTCTCGCCTGCCCAGAACCTTTTCTGAACGCAATGCTTCCACATACGCACCCCCGGCCCGCGGAATCGCGACTTTGCCGCCGGAAAGAATGCGATGCCCACGCGACTCCTTACCCGCGCGAACTCCGTCGAACTCCAGCGGAACAACCTGGTCATCCAGCATCGCCACTACCCAGCGTACCGGGCGCACGAATCGCTCACTCGGCTTTCGCCAGTACATGTTCTTGGGCCAATAAACCGAGGCGATTTCCCGTGGAAGCGATTCCGCCAAGATCTCCGCTGCCCGCCGGCCTTTGCTCGTGATTTTTGCCGAAAGATATTCGCCCTTCGGAGTGGTGACCCGCTCCAACTGCGAGACGTCCACCCCTGCTTTTTTGGCGAAAGCATGCGCGGCGGGAGTAGGTTGGCCGTTCTTGAAGGCCACGCTTGCCGCCGGGCCGGTAATCTGTTCCGTCAAGTCGGGCTGAGAGGCGGGAACTTCGCGCGCGATCACAGACAACCGACGCGGAGTGTCGAAACTCACGAGTGTCCCTGCTGCCGGGAGCCGCTCCCGCTTCAGCAGATCGCTTAGCCGGCGCTGCAAATCCTCCTGCGCTGCCGCGATCATGCGCGCGGGAATTTCTTCAGTTCCGATCTCTAACAGGAAATCAGGCATTCTCTTATCTCTTCATCATCTGCCCAAATTGCAGCAAACATCTACCGTGCCGACGAAACAACCTGCAGCCTTCTCTTTTCACCAACAGCTTTGTCTGGTTCGGTGTCAGCTTCTGGCGGCGACTCAGCCTTCTGCTGATCGACCCAGGCCTTCGCAACCCCAACCGCAAGGCCCCGCACACGCGCGATCACTCCTACTCGTTCGGTCACGGAAATAGCGCCGCGGGCATCGAGAATATTGAACAGATGCGAGCACTTGAGGCAAAGCTCGTAAGCCGCAAGCAGCGGAAATCGATTCTTTTCACTCGCCGGGTGCCCCGTCCTTGTCTCTCCGTCGTTTGGGGAGACAGGGCGGGGATTTTGACTTTTGGTCAAATTGGCGTACTGCTCCAACAGCGCCTTACACTCGGCTTCACACAGTTCGAAATGCTTCCACGTTTTTTCCACATCGGCCATTTCGAAGTTGTACACCGACATTTGCAATTCGTCGGCGAGGCGCACATCGCCATACCTCGTCACGTGCCCGGTCTCCGGATCGCGCGCCCACACGATGTCATAAATCGAATCGACATCCTGCAAGAACGCGGCAATCCTCTCCAGCCCGTAGGTCAATTCCGCCGAGATGGGAAAAAGATCTACTCCACCGCACTGCTGGAAATAAGTGAACTGCGTGATCTCCAGACCATCGAGCATCACCTGCCAGCCGATGCCCCAGGCACCCAGCGTCGGCGACTCCCAATTGTCTTCTTCAAACTTGATGTCGTGCTGGCGCAGATCAATACCCATCGCGCCCAGCGATTCCAGGTAGAGTTCCTGAACACTTTCCGGCGGGGGTTTCAGGATCACCTGCAACTGCATGTGCTTATACAGGCGGTTCGGGTTCTCGCCATATCGACCATCGGCGGGTCTCCGCGAAGGCTGCACATAGGCTACTTTGTACGGCTTCGGCCCTAGCACTCGCAGAAAAGTCTCGGGAGCCATGGTTCCTGCGCCCACTTCAAGGTCATATGGCTGCTGCAAGACGCAGCCGCGCTCCGCCCAGAACGTCTGCAGGCGCAGAACGAGTTCCTGGAAAGTTGGCGGATTGGGCTTGGCTGGATTCATCGAGTTCGAGCGAAAAAAGTTGCTCTTAGCCGCTAGCTTCTGGCAAGCCATGAGCTTTCGACGAGAGGCAATGTCTCAGTAGCTATGCGGGCGGAGAGTTAATCAACGATTGTAACGGATGCCATGGGCAGGCGTCAGCTATCGGCTGCTTGGCTTTCATCGGCAGGCAAGTCTGGATGCTCGACTTGGCTTACGTCAATTCCGTACCTTTTCACGCGGAGTGCATTAATGTTCGATTCCCTGCCAATACGACGGAGCGCGTCTTTGGCGAGCCTCGATATCGCCCTCATCTCATCTGAGGCATTCCCAATATTATCGAATTGTAGGCAGGTCGCCAGAATGCGATGGAGATCGCGGCCTTTCGTTTTCTTAAGAAGCTGGTAGTACTCGTCCACGGTAAGATTCGCAAGGGTCTTTATGTCCTCCGGATTCCAGCCGTTCATCTCCGCCATCCTTAGCAGGATGGTCTCCGGATTCCCTTTATCCTGCGGGTAGCTCGCGTATTTGTCAGCAAATGCTTTTATGACGTCCGTGTCCTTGAGATCACCAAATATCTGGTACCCCTTCAAATTGAACAGCTCGCGATCAGATCCACGGCTGGCCACGTAAAGGCGTAGAATTTCCGCGGCGATGTCCGGTCTCCCAAGCTCTTTAAATAAGGTTATAGTGCCGCTCAGATTTAGCGGCGTAATATTTTGGACGTCGTCGATAAAGGACTGATAAACAGCATCGAGTACTTCCTGTTGATTCTCATCGAAGGAATCGTGGTACGTTGCCCACGCTCGCTGGAACGAGCTATCTAGCGCGGCCGCCTTGAATCGCTTGTCCAGTTCCAGGCCCCGCTGCTCTACGAGGTGTCGGTCAAAAAATCCATTTCTAATTCCATCGAGTAAAGCCAGATCAAATTCGTCCATTGTCAAAAACCCATATGCGTCAAGTAATGCATTCCATGTCGCGTCACTCTCCGGAGCAGTTGAATCTTGGTCCATTCCGAAGGGATTCGCTGACCGCCGTTTCAGAAGGTAATCAAGCGAGGGTGCTCTGCCTGGCTCGTATATGCTCCAGCCTAAGAGGGACAGCGACTGCACGGCTTGGTGTGAAACCTGTTTGTCGAACCTGTTCAACATGGGCTTGACCATTCGAACCGATCGCTCGATCCTTTTGATGAGTCGTATGTTAGAGATACCGAGGCTAATGCAGCATTTCGCGAGCAATGCGTCACACTCGTCTTGCCTGTTATCGCGATACGGACGCAGTCCACGGGCGACGGCTCAAATTTCAGGGAAGTGTCGACCACTTTTTCGAGATATTTTCGGAAATCCTTATCTTCCTCAGAATCCAGGGCCTCATCGTTCAGAATTAGGCAAACTTTGCATCCCTTGTGCTCCTTCAAGTTCGAAATTAGACCTAGTACGTCGCGTACCCGGAGGCCCTCGCCGCGACGCTCGATGTCATCAACGCACACGATCATGTTCCGAACCGAAAGGAACCATACCGGTCCGAGGCCACCGATGTGATTTTTTATGAACGGCAGCTGCTGTAAAAACCAAAGTGATTTCCTTCCAAGCCGTTCGGCAGTGGCGGACGTGTTGGAGCGTAACGTTTCAAGGTTAGGTTCGACGTCAATTTCCGAACATCGTACAGAGTTCTCAAAAATTGAGTACTTGAGCTCATCCAAGCTGTTCACGCCGAAAAGAGACACATAGGAGTAACGCTTTAGCGCAATCGCGGACTTAGACTGGGCATCTTTCAGGAACCGATTCCACGCGAACGTCTTCCCAACGCCCCAACGGCCGCTCACGCAAACCACTTCTGATTCGTCAGTGGAGAGGAATCGCCGTATCTCTTCCTCAATAAGGACGATCGACACGTCACCTCCAGATGGCACGCCTAAAGCTAGCAGGTCATTCTCTCCAGCATTCCGCGCGTTACCAGCTTTTTCTCAATGTGGCGCTCAAGAGTTTGCAGCAAGAACTTTCTCAAGTCCGCCCCTGGCAATTTTGCGAATGACGCGGGATCGACCGCCGAAAGCGGTAATTTCAACATCAACGCCGCCATTTTTCGCGACTCAGCCGACATCTCAGATGACGCCAGCCGCTTGTGCTCCGGGCACACCAAACCATCCGCGAGCGCATGAAAAAAAGCCCTGCTTCCGTTCAGCGCCCGCCCGCATGTCAGGCACTCGGAAATGTCTGGCAAGTAGCCCATCAGCCGGGCCATCCACAAATCGAAATACGTAATCGGGAGCCAGTACTCGGTGCCTCTGAGGTGCGATAAAACCGAGACCCCCAGCCGGAAGACTGCGTCGTTGGCCTCACGGTCAGGCAAGAGTTCGTCCAGCAACTCGGCCACATGCCCCAGCGCAACCGCCCGCTGATAAGTCACTTCGGAAGCCAGCGGCGACTCCAGCACTTCGCACGCGTCAAGTCGCGCCAGTTCCTGCCGCTCGCGGTCCTCATACGTCACCTTGACGTAGGTGAGCGGCTCCAATGCTCCACCGAACCGGCGGCGGGATTTCTTCGCCGCGCGAGCTACTCCGCGCACCTTTCCCTCGAGCCTGGTGAAGAGAGTGACCAGCAGGTCCGACTCACGAAAAGGGTAAGTCCGCAGAACAATCGCTTCCGATTCTTTCAGCGGCATGAAAGGAGAATACAGCCGTCAGCCATCAGCCGTCAGCTTGATGCCAATGGACAAGCGAACCCGGTCGAAAGGGTCCCGAATTGTTACCTCAAAAACAAAAAGCGCATGCCTTTTCTAGACATGCACCCAAAGGTCGAACAACCCATCCTGACGGCTGATGGCTGACAGCTAAAAGCTATCTTCCGAAATACTTGGCGTTCCGCTCGGCGTAACTCTTCCACTTTTCCGGCAGGTCATCGAGTGCGAAAATCGCTGACACCGGGCAAACGGGTACGCACGCGCCGCAGTCAATGCACTCCACCGGGTCGATATAGAGCATCTCTTCGCCAGCGAACTTCGGGTCTTCCTTCTTAGGATGAATGCAATCGACCGGGCAGGCGTCCACGCAGGCGGCGTCTTTGGTGCCGATGCACGGCTCTGCAATCACATAGGCCATGACTAATTCTCTCCTGTAACTGGCTGAACTCTACGGAAAAATCAATTCTAGCAAGAATCGAACAAAGCGGTATAGGAGGGTTCATCCGGCTGCTGAGTTGCGAACCTTAGCGGCTATATCGGTTGTTAGCCTGCGAATTCGCTCGCACCGCTCAACGTCTCTCGGGCTGAATAATTCGTATTTCCGCAACAGGAAGACCTAAGCGTGAACTAATTCCCGCTCTTCACTGGGTTCGTATTCCACGATGTAGCCGGCAACCGCGCTAGCGGCGACCGTCAGTGGGCTTGCCAGATACATTTGTCCGGGCCCGCTGCGTCCGGGGAAATTTCGGTTCTGCGCACTGATCACAACCTGGTCAGGCCGCGTGGAGACTCCCGGCCCGGCATTGATGCATGCGCCACAACTGGGTTCAATCACGTGCGCCCCGGCTTTAGCAAAGGTCTCCAGATAACCCTTCCGGATGCAGTATTCTCGCGTTTCCTGCGATCCGAACTGAATGTAAAACTGCACCGAATCAGCCACCCGCTTACCGTTCTTCAGGGCATCCGCCAGTACTCGCGCGTACATATCCATGTCTTCATTCTTCCCGGCCGTGCAAGTTCCGCCGTAGGCCAATTCCACCGGAACAGGAGTGTTCAGCTCCCGAATGTACTTGCCATTACCGGGGTCACCAGGAGTCGCAATCATTGGTGTGATCTCCGCCGCATCGAGTTCGATGACCTGCGCGTATTCAGCGCCGGGATCACCTTTGAGACCTTCAATCATCTGCTGCGCATCCCGCCGATTCATCCCGCGCCGCTCCACCAGAAATTCGACGGCTTTCTGGTCGGGAGCAACAATTCCAGTGAACCCGCCAATTTCCGCAGCCATATTCGTCATAGTGGCACGTTCGTCGACACTCAGTTCTTCGATGGCTTCGCCAGAATATTCGATGACTTTGGCGAGGGCCTTACCGCTGCGAACATAATCCAGGCTTAGGATTTTGAGAATAAGATCTTTCGCCGTCACGTTCGGATGTTTGTTGCCGCGAATGACGACCTTCACCGACTCCGGCACACGTACCCGGACATCTTTCGTAATCCAGGAATTGAATACATCTGTGGTGCCGATTCCGAAGGCTACACAACCAATTGCGCCCGAGTGAGGCGTGTGTGAATCCGAGCCAACAATGAGCTGCCCCGGCAGAGCGTAACTTTCAAGCACAACCGAGTGACAAATTCCTTCTGCGCCCTTCCGGTCCTTCAATTCACCATGCAAACGAATTCCCTTGCGCTGCGCGAACTCGCCCTGCTTCAGCATAAGCTGGGTGGCCAGGTCCAGGAGGCCCATTTTGCGCTTCTGCTCGGAAAGAACTTCGTCAAGGAAGGTCAGATGATCGCGGAAAAATAATACCGAGGCTGGATCATTTACCGGCGCATCTCGTCCCACAAGCTGATCGAAAAAAATGGCCGCCATAGGTGTGACGTACTCGTGGCTGAAGCGCAGGTCAGTGCGAGCAAAACCGGCATCGCCGGGCTTAACAGCTTCGACGCCGATAGTGCCATCTCGCGCGATCATATGTCGCGCAAAGATTTTCTCTGCCAAGGTCATTGAGCGCTTGCCGGTTTCAATCGGCGGCAGCGACACCTTCCCCTGCAAGCGCGCAACATTGAAATGGAAGAGCCCGCCGTATTCGATGATCTGACGGGTGATCTCATCTTCGCCTTTGGTGAATTCTGTCAGGGAGATTTCGGCGCCGGAACGGATTTTCTCGATCAGAGAAAAATCCGTAGAAGTGAGCACTCCAAGGTTCTGGCAATTCTGCCTGTAAATTCGCTCTATGTTTTCGGCGACTACAAGTTTGATACCCGCACAAAGTTCCGCGTAGGGCGACTGCTCCCGGCTTGAACCCTTGCCACGGCGCTTACCGCTAACCGCAGCGATAAAGCCACCGCGTTTAACGTCCCCACGCTGAATGGGCACTTCGTTGCCGCATTTCAATCCCGTGTACGGGAAGTCGCCAAGTGTCTCGTCGAAAAAAAAGCAGATGTGTGCAGGAGTGATTTCGTCAGTCGAAATGTCGTCGCGCAGCTTAGGATTGTTCTGCGGATTTCTCGTGTCCCAAGCTAGGTCCTCTCCCTCAAGCTGGCGTTTGATCAGCTCAGGGTCTTCGGTGAGAAAAAGGACTCTCCCCTTGAGCCGCACTGTATTAGGTCTTTTTTCGATTTTTCTCTTCAGCAGCGCATCAATCACTGAATCGCCTCGCGCCCCAGAGACCTATTTTACCCCCTTGCCGGACATTGGGTTTTGCTGACGGCTGACGGCTGAAAGCTGACGGCTCTAATGGTGCCCGTGCGTCCGGTCATACTTCTCCCCGGCGGAAACCGCGACCGGCAGCCGGTTTTCTTTCGGCGCTAGCGGGCACGTGGCGTATGCCGTTACCGCGCACGGCGGGTTGTAAGCGCGATTGAAATCCAGGACCACTTTGCCGTCCACCACGGGATCGGTATCCAGGAACCTTCCGCCGGGATACGTGTCCGTTTTGCTGGTCAGATCGCCTATCACGAAGCTCACGCCCTTTGCTGGATCGCCGCTCAGAGCCGTCAACGTAAGTTCCTGCCCATTGACTTTGAAATGCACTTCACCGGCAATCGGAGTCGGAGTGACATCTCCGAGAACGTTGGGAACATCGACAGTTTTCTTCCCATCGGACGGCACAAACGTCCCAGTGACCCGATAAGTCATGTCGATCGGGAAGAACATTGGTCCAGCGTAGTTGCGAGCGGCTTCGCTGTTCAGGTCTTTCAATCGGATTCCCAGCCGTGCACCGCGTTGGATCACATACATGCGAAGGCTGCCCATCTCTATCACCGTCGGTTTACCTGTCACGTCAGCTTGGAGCTTGGCTGATCCCGGCGATTGGCCGTCGATCTTCGCCGCCGCCCCCTTTTGAAATTCGACCGAAACCTCGTCACCTTGCATTTGAAAAACGCCCGCGTGCGTCGGACCGGACGGAAACACGATCGCATTGTCGCTGGCGCTGCCAAACGTATTCGCGCCCGGTTTCAACCAAAACAGACCCGCCAGAACCAGCCAATTCTGCTTCAGATCGTCAACTAATTCCGCTTTCCACTTTTCAAATGATTGCAGATAAGCCGCATCGGGCGGCTGGACAGCGGCAGTCGCGACCGCGAGGAGTGCACATCCCGCGGCGAGGATCACGATCTGTTTTCTAACCATCAAATTCTTCCTCGCGTTCCACTGCCCTGCGACCATAAGCCGACTAGTCTTTCTTCGCATATTCTCTCGGATCAGGCAACACCTCTAGCCCACGTCCGGCAAAAATCTGCTGGAACTCGTTTACCAGCGCACCGTGAATCAACCCATTCGAAGCCACGGTTTCGCGGCTATCCAAATGAAACGGGCCGCCACCGAAATCCGTGACTCGACCGCCAGCTTCCTCCACCATCAACACTCCCGCCGCGGTGTCCCACGGATTCAGATTGAATTCCCAGAATCCATCAAAGCGTCCACAAGCCACGGCGCACAAATCCAGCGCCGCCGATCCGGCCCGCCTGACTCCATGCGACCGCAACGTGATCTGATGATAAAAGTAGATGTTGGGGTTTTTGTGGCGTTTGTGGCTCGGAAAACCGGTAGCCAAGAGCGACTCTGCAAGATTCGTGATCTTTGACACATGGATTAGTTGCTCGTTGAGGTAAGCTCCCTTGCCTCGTTCAGCTGCGAACATTTCATCACGAGTCGGATCGTAGCAAACGCCGGCAATCATCTCCTGCCTCTTTTGCAGCCCCATGGAAACGCAGAACACGGGGTACCCGTGAGCGAAATTCGTGGTGCCATCGAGTGGGTCAACGTACCAGCGATATTCGCTGCCGGTATCACGCAGTCCTTCTTCTTCGCCCAGAACGTCATGTCCCGGCCAGAGCTCACGGATGCGCTCACGAATGAGCGCCTCCGATTTGCGGTCGGCGGCGGTGACCAAATCCGCCTCACCTTTATATTCAATCTTGATATTGCGGTCGAAGTACTGCATAAGCAGCGCGCCGGCTTCACGCGCAATGGCGCCCATCGCGGGAACGTACTCAAACTTTGCCCTTGAGGAACTCAAGCGCTCAGTTTCGCAGATGTCGCCACGCAAAGGCAAAATCTAATCGCTCTCGGCCATTGAAGACATTCGTAGAATCGATGCGGGAATAGCGTTCCGCTTGCTAAAGTATGTAGGTCAGCAAATGCGTCTGGTAATCAAAGTCGGAACCAGCCTGATCGCGCCGGGTGGGCGGATCGATACCAAACAACTGCGCTCGCTCGTAGATCAACTTGACCTTCCGCATCACGAATTCCTGATCGTAAGCTCTGGCGCAATTGCTTCGGGCATGGCGAACCTTGGCTTGAACGAAGACCAGCGGCCCTCGAGCGTGCCCCTAATGCAGGCCTGCGCCGCCGTCGGACAAAGTGCGCTGATGCACACCTACGAACAATTGTTTTTCGGCAAGAAGATCGTGGCCCAACTGCTGTTTTCAAATGATGACTTCACTTCTCCTCCGCGATATAAGAATCTGCAGAACACGTTGAACCAATTGCTCAAGCTCGGCGTAGTGCCGATTGTGAACGAAAACGACAGCGTCTCCGTACGCGAACTGGTCGGCGCTTTCGGCGATAATGACGAACTGAGCGCGCTGCTGGCCGCCGCCGTAGGTGCAGATTGGCTGCTGCTGCTCACCGATGTGGACGGCTTCTACGCTTCGAATGGAAAACGTCCACGCCTGGTCCGCACGATTCGTCAGCTGACGCCGGAAATGGAAGCCCTCTGCAATGGTCATGGCAAACTGGGCCGCGGAGGAATGCGTTCGAAACTTCGCGCGGCAAAGACCGCGAGCGATGCCGGAGTGAACGTCGCCATTGTGAACGGACGCGACCCAAATGCGATCGCAAAAGCAATCGCACGCAAGATCGGGACCTACTTCCCTCCGAAGAAGGAGAAGGCCTGATATGGCCGGCAGCCCTGCAGTCGCGTTCTCAACCCGCGAAAAGCTGGAACGTGCGCGAGTTGCATCGGCTACGCTGGCGCAGCTTTCGACTGAGCAGAAAAACGACTGCCTCCTTCAGATTGCACGCGCCCTCGAAACCCACGCTGGACGTATTGTTCGCGCCAATGAAGAGGACATCCAGCGTTCCAATCTAGCCGGAGCAATGCGCGATCGCCTGCTACTGACTCCCGAAAGAATTTCGCAAATGGCGGACGCGGTTCGCGATGCTGCTGCACTTCCGGATCCGGTAAATGAAGTCCTCGAAGAATGGACCCGCCCAAACGGCCTGCTCATTCGCAAAATTCGCGTGCCGCTGGGTGTGGTGGGAATCGTTTATGAATCCCGCCCGAACGTCACCGTGGACGCCGCAACGCTTTGTCTGAAAACCGGAAACGCGGTCGTTCTGCGTGGAGGAAAAGAAGCGAGCGCCAGCAATCAGGTCCTGGCTGAAATCATGGCCGAAGTTGACGGCGTTCCCGCCGGCGCGATTGAATTGCTTGATTCGACCAGCCGAAACAGCGTGCAAGAACTGATTCGCGCTCGCGGCCTGGTCGACGTTGTCATCCCTCGCGGCGGTCCTGGGCTGATAGCCCACGTAATGGAGAACGCGCTGGTTCCTGTGATTGAAACCGGCGCCGGCAACTGCCACATATTCGTCGATGAATCTGCGGATTTCGAAATGGCGAATCGCATCATCCTCAACGCCAAAACCCAGCGCCCTTCAGTCTGCAATGCTGCCGAGAAGCTGCTTGTGCACTCGCGAATTGCTTCTACTTTTATTCCGCAGATCGTGCGCCAACTGATTGAGGCTGGAGTAGAAGTGCGCGGAGACCGGGAAAGCAGCAGCCTAGCGCGCGATGTCGCGCTTGCGAAGGAAGACGACTGGGGAGAAGAATACTTGCGCCTTTGCATCGCAATTCGGGTGGTTGCCGGCTTGGATGAAGCCATCGAGCACATTAAACGCTATTCCACAAAGCACTCGGAGGTAATCATCACCAGGGATGAGCCGAACGCGAACAAATTTCTACGGCTGGTCGATTCGGCAGCAGTCTACTGGAACGCCTCAACGCGATTTACCGACGGCGGCGAGTTCGGCTTTGGCGCAGAGATGGGAGTCAGCACGCAGAAACTGCACTGCCGCGGACCGTTTGCATTGAAGGAACTGACCTCCACCAAGTATCAGGTGATAGGAACCGGACAAACACGTGAATAGAACTCGATGCCATTCCGAAGCCCTTTAGGGCTGAGGAATCTGCTGTTCTGAAATTCAAGCAGATTCCTCCCGAATATAGCTCTTCCGGAATGACAAAGTTTTGTTTGGGTTAGGTGACGCTCACTTCCGTATACGTCCCATAAACCTGGCGCAGCGCTTCGCAAATCTCGCCCACAGTCGCGTAGGCGCGGACCGCATCCACGATGTACGGCATGGTGTTGGCCGAGGAAATATTTCCGTTCGACTCAGCAGCTGGCTCTTGCGCCGCCGCTTTCTTTAGCTCATCAAGCCTGCGCCGCACTTCTTCGTTTGACCTGCGGGCGCGCAACGTTTTCAATTTTGCGGACTGGTGCGTTGCCACGGACTCGTCAATGTAAAGCGTCTTTGGCGACTCCTCATCTATGGTGAATTCATTCACCCCGACGATGATCTTTTCCTTCGCCTCAACTGCCCGCTGATATTGATACGAGGCCTCGGCAATTTCCTTCTGCGGATATCCACGCTCGATCGCCTTGACCATACCTCCAATAGCGTCGAGCTTGCCGAAGTAGTCGAACGCGCCCTTTTCCATTTCCAGGGTAAGGTTCTCCAGAAAGTACGAGCCAGCTAGAGGATCAACCGTCTGGGTCACCCCGGATTCATAAGCAATGATCTGCTGCGTCCGGAGGGCGATACGCGCGGCTTCTTCCGTAGGAAGCGCGAGCGCTTCGTCGTACGCGTCAGTATGCAGGGACTGCGTTCCACCCATCACCGCCGCCAAAGCCTGAATGGCAACCCGCGCAATATTATTCATCGGCTGTTGCGCCGGCAGCGAGACTCCTGCAGTCTGCGTATGAAATCGCATAAGCCACGTGCGTTGGTTCTTGGCGCCGAAACGGTCTTTCATTACCTGGTACCAGATCTTGCGGGCGGCTCGATATTTTGCGATCTCCTCGAAGAAATCGTTGTGCGCGTTAAAAAAGAAACTGAGCCGCGGGCCAAAGTCATCGACATCCAGGCCGCGTTTCTGCGCCCACTCAACATATTCAACGCCGTCGTAAAGCGTGAACGCGAGTTCCTGCAGCGCCGTCGACCCTGCCTCGCGAATGTGGTATCCGCTGATGGAAATGGTGTTGAAGCGCGGCGTGAATTTCGAGCCAAACTCGAATGTGTCGATGACGAGGCGCATAGAGGGCGCCGGCGGGTAGATGTACTCCTTCTGTGCAATGTATTCCTTCAAAATATCGTTCTGGATCGTGCCGGAGATTTTCTTCCAATCTGCACCTTGCTTTTCCGCAACTACCAAATACATTGCCCACAGAATCGATGCCGGGGAATTGATGGTCATTGACACCGTGGTCTTCTCGAGGTCGATTCCGTTGAAGAGGATTTCCATGTCCTCGAGCGAATCGATGGCCACACCGCATTTGCCCACTTCCCCCTCGCTCGCCGGATGGTCGGAGTCGTAGCCCATCAAGGTTGGCAAGTCGAAGGCCACCGAAAGTCCGCTGCCGCCATGTTCGAGCAAATATTTGTAGCGGCGATTGGTTTCCTCAGGAGATGCGAATCCCGAAAACTGCCGCATGGTGAAAAGCTTGCCGCGATAGCCGGTGGCATGAATTCCGCGCGTGAAAGGCGGGTGGCCGGGATAGCCGAGATACTTGTCGTAATCCCAATCTTCGGGCAGGTCCGCTTGCGTATAGAGACGCCGGACTGGAACGCCAGAAATGCTGGTGAAGCGGGCCCTTCCATGATCGTCCAGGTTTGTGCCAGTGGGCGCGCCGATTGGCTTTTCGGGAGATTTCTCCAGCGCAGGAAGCAACGTTTTTTCTGCCCAGCTCTTTTCGGAATCCGAAGGGTGGCGGTCTTCACTTACATCCGCTATGGGAGACTCTTTGACCGGAGTGTCAGGATTTTGTGATCGCTTCTTCTCCGCCATTTTCGCCTTTCTCGGCCTCCATCGTGCTCCGCTCCGATCATAGGAGAGGCCCAGCGCAGGAGCAAGCCGCGGAGGCGACCGCTTGGTCGGTCAGGAACGCCTGTCACGCGAGAGTTCCCACGCCTTGGCGTATTTCCACGACACATAAACCGCGTGATAAAGGTGCAGCAGAAAGCCTTCGCGGCCATCAAGAAAACCGAGGCGGAAAATGTAGTTGTACATGAACGTGAGTTTTGGGCGGACGATGATGTTCAGTAGATTGAAACCGCGATGGCCTCTCGCAACGGCGACTTCGGCGCCCGACGACGAATAGCTGTTCATGTGGTCGATGTAACCGCTCAACGTCGGATAAGCATTGTGAATTAGGGCGTGCTTGAGCGTTCCGGTGGGACCATTCACTTTGATCGTGGGATGCGCTCCATATTCTTCGAATTTTCCCGCACAACGCCGGATCAGGCGCAGCTTAGGATCGGGATAAAATCCACCGTGCTTCATCCATCGACCAAGAAAGAAATTCTTGCGAGGAATCCAGTAACCGACCAAGTCTCCGGCTCGTTCTAATACGCTCTCAATTTCTTCGGCGAGTTCTTTTTCCAGCGCCTCATCAGCGTCCAATTGCACCACCCAATCTCCGCTCGCTTTCTCCATCGCGGAATTTTTCTGCGCGGCAAAACCTTTCCATGGTTCGATGAAAATTTTTGCCCCATGCGAGCGCGCAATCTCTAGGGTGCGATCGCTCGATCCCGAATCTACGACGATGATTTCGCCGTTACCGTCGCGCACCAGCTGCATCACGCTTTCGAGGGTGCGCGGGAGATTTACTTCTTCATTGAGGGTGATAAGGGCGATCGAAAGTTTCACGCCCAATGAATATACCGCGACTGAAACAAGTTCCCGTTACAAAAGAAAAAGCGCGGAGTGCAAGCCTCCGCGCTGATCACGTTTTCGGTGGCCTAGTGTTGTCCGCCCGACGCAGACGCAATGGTCGTGTTTGCCGGCCGCTCTTGGGTCAACCGGCTAACCTTGGTGGATTTCGGCATTGAATAAGTGAGGGTAACTCCGGAATCACCGAGACACAGTGCCCGCACCCAAACCCCAGCTTCCGATTTCGACAGTAGTAACTTTGTGCCTTGGTCCGGCTTGGCGTCAGAACTGCCTTCTGCCATAGCCATCCCGCTCCATCCTGATTCTTTGGAGCGAACCGTCACCATTTTCCCGAAAGCGTCACTGTCCATGGTGAATTCGTACGCACCAGGAGCGAGCAGTAACTTGCCCCAGTGAGTTTCGGCCGTTAGGTTGAAGCTTCCACGCAATGTCTCCGCGCTTCCCAAAGTCGAAAGCAGGCTGACTGCGCACAGTGTGAGAAATACAGCTCGAACTACGAAATACTTTCCATTCGGTTTCATTGTGAGTCTCCTGTTGAGCTGGAAAGACACCACGGCGCAAAGCTACAAGCCGAGAGTCTTCAGTTGTCGGGATTGACTACGAGGTCCGGATGGTACTAGGTGCCCAACCCTGGGCTGCGGTCGAACTTCTGGGTCCGTCTTCCTACCACGCACTTTCAGAAGACATTTTTAGTTTGTCAGAGTGCGAAAGGAGAGTCCAATTCAAAAAATCTATGGGGCCGATGTGGCCAACTCGTTATTTATTGACGCCCTCGCGGAACAAGAAAGAAAGACGGGAGTGCAGCAGATCACCGCCCTCCCGAAAACATGGCTTTCGATCTTTTACCTCTAAGCCGCTCTGCCAGCCGCCACCCGGTGGGCGGACGAATTCTCCACCGGCAGCGTTTTGACTGATGGCCCTTCAATCATCAGCGGAGCCAGGTTCGCCGCAATTTCCTGGAACAGGCCACTGTCGTAATTTTTTACGTCCGATTCACTCTTCCAAAGGGTTGTGCAGCAGAATTCTCCAGTCGTGCTGTCGAGCGATTCGATATTGTCCACGAACCCCGGTTGCGCCTGAATACGTGGCAGGAACTCCCCGTTAAGTGCGTCGCGAAATTCGTCGATCATCGCGGGGTCGATTTTGCAGGTGACCGTTCGTGAATACATAGATTGTCTCCTGAACGAGCGATTTGCGATCTGAATGCCCAGATGGACCAACCAGGCAATCGGATTTGCGGCTAAAACGTTAGTCCCGAATCAGGCGAGAGTCAAGCAGTCAAAAAAAGAAAAGCCGCCAGCGGCGGCCATAGCAAAACATGAAGGTCCTTGTGCCATTTACTGCAAATACAGCTACACAGATTTACGATGCTACTCCTGCGGGCCCGGGCTGCGGTTGCTGGTGAGCTGCGGCGGTGGCGGCGGCGGCTTCATTCAGGATTCGGTGATGAATCGTGAACAGGGCCAACTCCAGTCTGTCAGAGACGCCGATCTTATCGTAAACGTTACGCAGATAGTTTTTGATGACTTGCTCGGTGGTTCCAAGCTGTGTAGCAATCTCTTTGTTCTTGTATCCCTGAACGATCAAGGCCACAATGCGCAGCTCCTTTGCGGTGAGACGGTCACGCACCCGCAATCCAACCATATCGTTTTCAGTCAGCTCGCTGGGCACAGCAATGTCCTGGATCCAGGTCTCGCCGCGCGCCACTTTGCGCACGCAATCGACCAACGCCGAACTGGTCACGTTGCGATACACAACTCCATGCGCGCCCGCGCCCATATATTTTTGAGCGCTCTCGCCAGTATCGCCGAGCACAACCACACGCGTTCGAACCTTGTTAGCCGCTTGCACAACGGCATTGAAATCATTGTGAAAGCCACCCGCAACCACCAAAACTGCGGCACGGAACTTGTCCAGTGCCATGAACATCTGTTCGGCGGTCTGAGCTTGGGCCACAATGCGCATCTCATCTTCCACCGCCAGAACCTTGGCGATGCCTGCGCGAAAAATTGCCTGGTTGTCGGCGAGAATCAGTTTAAGCATTGGTTAGCACCTCACACAGTTACGGCTGCCGAACAAAATCGTATGTGTCGATCACGCAGGCCACGCCTGGGGCTTCTCCGCCTTCGCCGGCGTCCTTTCTAACTACGCGGCCCTTGCATTGCACGATCACTTTCTCGTTGGCTCCGGTTAATTCCGGCGGTAGTGCAATTTCGAATTCCACGTTCGACCCAATGTCGAGCGCAGGGTTGCCGCGAATGTAAACTCCCGCAGCACTCATATTTCCAGTAACACTTCCCTGGTCTTCCCCGTGAATCTTTATCGGCAGTTCCAGCGGAAATCTTTTTCCAGTCCGTGCTTCGGACACAAGCCCTCCTTTGTCGAAGCCTTCCGTTTCTGAGGCCTCATTGGCCCGAAAAGCCAATACCATATGCCATCTCCTGGGAGCTCGATGACCTTTACGGGGTTATACCACGGATTTTGCAGGGTATAAAGGGCATAGTTAACCTTTTGGGTAATGGCTGCCCAGTCCCAGCTACGAGGCATACCGGGCCATTCTCTCCAAAACAAAAAAGGGCCGGATGCCTTTCGCATCTCAGGCCCGCAAACCAAGGTCATCACGACCTCAGCATATTGCTTTAACAATTCGGCTTACTTACCTGGACAAGTCCAGCACGTTGGTATCGGCCCGTTGTTCAGCTTTACGCTGACCGGAGCTGCCGCTGCCAAAGTGCAAGTCACGGCTACCACCAGGAGCAAACTCCTGACCGCACGTCTCATTTCTATCTCCTACATGCGGGTTCCCTGGGAGCGGAAACCCTAGTAGCTGGATTATAGTGGCGGTGTCAAGCCCCTATCGTATTAACATCTTGACGGGGATAAGTGGTCGGTAAACCGACGGGATAGAGGGGAAGGCCTACGCTCATGAGGCAGCGCGTCAGGTGAAATTCAGGCGGGCTCGTGCGTTTTTGAGAACGCGCGATCCACCATATGCTCGAACATGGGAATCAAGGATTCAGGTTCGCCATGAGGGTGGAGATCCATCAACGCGTTGTCCCAACGTTGCGGTACCAATAATGTGGCAGCAACTTCGCGTCGATTCAAAGTCGAATAGAAAAGCCATACTAAGACACCGACATTGTAAAAGCTCATCGTTGTAATGTTCAGGACGTCATTCGAAAGGTGCCCCCCGAAAAACAGCCCACAAGAGATCAGCTCGACCCCGGCTGAGAGGCCAAATCCGACGGCAATACCGAAACTTTGTCGGCGCCACGAGACGCCCAACGGTTTGCAGAAGGCAAGCAAAAACAAAACCATACCGCACTGGATTACTTCCATGCATCGTTGCAAGATCAAAACATTCCGTCCTACTGGGTCGGTCCAAACATTGCTGGTTGTGATGAAGACTCCCGAAACTAAAACCATAACCAGCGCTGCCCATTTGAACAACGCTGTTCCGAGGTCCTTCAGGGCATGATAGGGACGAAAAATGTCGGCGAATACTTCATGGATAATCTTGAATTCGACCGCCAGGTTGAGCGCAGTAATGGCCCAAAACGTACAGAAGTAAATCCGGGGCGGAGCCATTTCGTACACCGGAAACTCAATCGCGAAGGCGACTATCTGCAGCACCGCGAATCCGAAAAATGCTGGAAAATCCTTGTGCAGTTTGCGTCGAAGCATGATGGTCGCCAAGACGCCCAACAGCACTGGCTGTACTACCCACAACGCGGTCTGGAGTTGAGGGCTGGACATAGGCTGATTCAGTTGCGGCCTGAACCAACAGGCTATGGGTGGAACATTAGCAGTTTTCTAATGAGTTACCAACGAACGGAAGTAACCAAAGTATTGGTTACTAGGTGAACGTTCGGGGCTCTGCCCTCGGATTAAACCCTTCACGAATAGGCTGCAACCCGCGAACTGACTTGGCCGCGCTGCCCCTTATTCGATAAACACGAAGTAGGAACTCGCCCACGCACCAGGAGGAATGGTGCCACGTTTATGCACGGTGAAAACCACGCTGTAGTCGGTGGATGCTGATAGCGTTTCGAGGACCGAAGGTGCGCCCTTAGGTGTCGCAGTCGCAAGATAACGCAGGATCCCAAACGGGTCGCCGAAGGATTCATAATCCTGGGAAACGAACGAGAGCAGCACGCCTTCCTCGGCTAACTTCCAGACCAGAGATGCGGTGAGGGAAATCATTCGTTCATAAATCGGAGATTGGAGCTCCCCGGGATGAGGATTGTCAAAAACCACCCGCAACCGGCGCTCATCCTCCCGCGAAAACTCTCTGACTTTGAGTGAGCCCGATTTGGCCGTGGCCTTCCAGTCCACTTGGCGCGCCGCATCTTCGGGAAGGTATTCGCGAATCCGGTATAGATCAGAACCTATGCCCCTTAAGTGAGCATCGAATTGGCCGGTCAGAACCGGAAGGAGCTCAATCGCCTCTTGCGAACTCGTCAACTCCGGATAAACCAGTACTTCGCGGGACAAAGCGGCACGGCGCGTCTTTACTAGAAAAGCAAACGGGAACCGCGTAGAAAGGCTAAAGCGCTCCTGGTAACACCCCCGCCGGCGGAAATTCAATTTCACCGAGGCCTCCAGCCCGGCCCCTGGCGGAACGATCGGAAAATAAGCAGACTCGTGAAATACTCCGGAAGGCCCACCAACCTCTATTCGGCGAAGTTTGCGGTCCGGCAATTGCAGCCACTGCTGCCCCGGCGGTCGCCAGGGTGGAACGGGAAAGGTTGTTGCCACCCACTGCCAGCGCTTGCTTTTACTTTTCTTTTCGATCGGAACCGCTGATATAGACAGAGATGGAATCCATCGCCGCAGACTACGAACGCATACCGTCGCTGGCACTTCCGTTCCTGCAAAAATATGATCGGGAATCTTAACTTCCAACTCCAGGCTGCCAAGACAAAAGGCAGAAGCCGCCCCGGAAACCACAATTGCCGCCAGCATCGTGGCGACGATGATGTAGAGCAGGTTATTGCCGGTATTAAGGGCCGCGATTCCGATAAGTAAAACTATAAATGCATAAAGCACGCCAGCCTGGGTCACTTCGAAATCGAGTGCATCGCGCACTCGCTTCGCTCCCACTCGCCGCGCGAGATATGGCACTGTGCCTAAACCCACCGCAACTGCCATCAGCAGCGCCAAGGATGCCAGAACCACCGTGGCTACCACATTCCCGGCATCGCGGGCGGCAGTCGAAAAGATAGCCGTCCCAAACGCGATGGTTAGCCCGACGGCCGCAATCAAAAATCGCATCCACGCGCCGGAATTCTCCGCGCGGAAGCTTTTCGCCAGCTTCCCAAATAGAGCTGATTGTGTAGTCGCCGCCATTCGTCCCAACCGGTTCGAGCCTAGCACCTAAAATTACCGCTGTCAGGTTACCTACCGCGCAGGCCTGGCGATATCCTCCGCAGAAACATCGCAAAGAAAGTCCTGAATAATGCGGCAAAATTCCTCTGGGCACTCTTCATACGGAAGATGCCCTGCGCCCTGCAGAACTGCAACTCGAGCTCCGGGTAAGCGTTTAGCCATGAGTTCAGCCGACGTTGGGTCGACTACCCGGTCCTTGCTACCCCAGACCAACAAGGTTGGAATGTCTGCAATTCTCGGCAGCGCGGATTCAAGTTCCATCATGTCAGCATGCCAGGTGCGCACAGTTTTGACCGCGTGTTCGAAGATCCCCGGTTGAAGCAAGGGGCGGACGTAGCCCTCCAGCGTTTCCGCGGTCACGAGTCGGGAATCACCCCACATTCGCCGAACGAAATACTTGTGCATGGGACGCACTGCTCGCGCCACTTTTGGGAATAGACGCGCTATTAGGGGATTTCGCAGCAGCGCCAGCCTCTTCCGCCCAATTCTCGACCAGGGATTTGCAGGTGAAACAAGCACCAGATTGCGAATTCGCGATGGAATCAATCCGGCCAGAATGATCGCTGTCGCTCCGCCATACGAACTTCCGATCAGATCGCAGGAGCGAATTCCGGCGGCCTCAAGGAACCCAAGCAGCCGACGTGCAGCGCCTAGAAGCCTGCAATCCAAATTGGGACCGCACTGCGAGAACCCTGCTCCCGGCATATCGGGAGCAAAAACTTGGCGATCCTGCGCCAAACTCGTAATCACGCCACGCCAGCTAAATGAATAGCTGAGAAGGCCATGTACAAGCACGAGGGCTGGTCCCGAACCGGCCTGCCAGAATCGGACCTGCAAACCGTCCATTTGAAGGCACCTATCGGAAATTTCCGGCGTACTCAGACTTGGTTGCGTGCCTTCTCCAGCTCCTGTAGGCATAATTTTCCGCTCTTCCGCAAATTAGACTACAACCACCTTGGAGGTATGAACCCAGGGAGCCCCCGGCCTAAGTTTCGCACGAACAGGAACTTACCAAATATCGGATACTCGGTTCCAAAAAACATAACCTTCTTGTTCCGCCGACTTTATAATTACGGAAGAGCTTACCTTCATGGCACTTAGCTCGTCTATCCAAAGCCGGGCCTTGGCAGGGAACGTGCATCGCCCTTATCGGACGAGTCTGGCTGCCGCGCAACCGTCTGCATTGCCCATGAACCGGGATTTTCAAATTCGCTTCACGGCGGGCTTCTTGGCCCTCTTCACCGTGGCTGCGATCACGCTCGCCTGGATCAATTTTCAGAAAGAAAGCCAATTCGTGGCTCCCTACGATGGCATTTCCTGGGTCGAGCGCAACAACGGAGTATTCGCAGACCGGGTCGAACCCGAGGGACCGGGAGCGCGGGCTGGAATTGAACCCGGAGATCGATTAAGTGCGGTAAACGGCATCCCGGTATCACACGTCAATACCCTGATTCGTCAGATGTATGGCGCTGGGGCTTGGTCTAAGGTCAGGTATTCGCTGCAACGGGGCTCAGCTTCGATCGATGCTGCTCCCATTTTGGTCGCGCAGGAGCACACATTTAACGTTTGGCTTCGACTGATCGGCCTAATCTATTTGGGCATCGGTCTATACGTTTTATTCCGACGCTGGACGGCGCCTGGCTCAACCCACTTTTACGTTTTTTGCCTGGTTTCCTTCGTTTTCTGTTCTTTCCACTTCACCGGAAAGCTGAATGCTTTCGACCGCACAATCTATTGGGGAAACATCGTCGCCAACATGTTGCAGCCGGTACTGCTGCTGCACTTCGTGCTCACATTCCCCGAGAAGTATGGCGCACTTCGCAAGCACCGCTGGCTGGCTACTTCAATTTACGTTCCTGGCCTTCTGCTGCTTTGTTACCACGTGCTTGCGGTCGCATCCTCGCGTGCGAGCGAAAACCTTCTGTGGCGGCTGGACCGGTTATGGATGGCGTACTTAGCCGTCTACTTTGTGGGAGCTGCGACCGTACTGCTACACAGCTACAGCATGGCCAGAAGGCCGATTCTGCGCCAGCAATTAAAGTGGCTCACCCGAGGCACAGTTCTCGCCATTTCGCCCTTCACCGTCCTCTATGTGCTTCCGTACGTGTTTCCGGGCCTAGGCTTCGCGCCCATGAAGCTCTCCGTGATCACATTGGGCATTCTGCCGCTGACCTTCGGCTATGCAATCTTCCGCTACAAGCTCATGGATGTTGACCTGATCTTTAAGCGCGGAATGGCGTACACACTCGCGGCCATGGCAATTGCGGGCGCATACTTCACCGCTATCGCGCTTGTCGGAGCATTAGTACACACTCGGGTTCCCAATGCCGGCACCACTGGCTTGGTGCTGGCCATCGTTATCACTGCCTTGCTTGCCGACCCGTTGCGCAAATGGATTCAAGAGCGGATGGACCGGCTGTTCTACCGCACCCGCTATGATTACCGGCAAACGCTGGTCGAGTTCGGGCGTGAGCTGAGCGCGGAGCCTGACCTCGACAAGATGCTTACCGCGGTTGTGGACAGGTTGTCGCGAACCTTGCTCGTGGATCGCATGGCAATTTTCCTGTCGTCGGGGGAGCGCGCAGAGCAGTTTATTCTTGCCAAATCGTTTGGCATTCAGCAGACCGCCGGGCTTGATCTGACTTTCTTAAGTATCGATCGTCCTGAAGCGGCTGAAGGACACATTTTCTTTGAAAACACGCATCACGTTCCGCGCGAAAATTCGAGTGCCCGGGAAAGCATCGCGCGTCTCGAATTAAACTACTACATCCCTTGCCGTGCTCAAAAGTCCACAGTCGCCGTACTTGGCTTGGGAAAAACCGTCACTGGAGATTTTCTTTCGAGCGAAGATGTGGAACTGCTCGAGACGGTTGCCGGCTATTTGGCCATTGCCATTCAGAACAGCCGCCTCTATGCATCTCTGGAGCAAAAGGTCACGCAATACGAGCGGCTGAAGGATTTCAACGAGAACATCGTCGAATCGATCAATGTGGGTGTTCTAGCGGTCGATCTCGCTGACCGCATCGAGTCATGGAATTCGCAGATGGAAGTCATGTACGCACTGCCGCGGTGGCAGGCCCTAACGCGTTCCTTAAGCGACGTTTTTCCTCCCGAATTTATTGAGGAATTTTCGCGTGTCCGCCACAGCCCGGGCATTCATAATTTGTATAAATTCCGTTTGCCTGTCCCCACAGGCGAAACCCGCACCGTGAACGTCGCCATTGCTCCCCTGGTCACGAAGAACTTCAATGTGGCCGGGCGCTTGATCATCATGGACGACATCACCGAGCGCGTGGAACTCGAACATCAGCTTTCCCAGTCGGATAAGCTTTCCTCGATCGGCCTGCTTGCAGCCGGAGTCGCACATGAAGTGAATACTCCTTTGGCTGTGATTTCGTCCTACGCGCAGATGCTTTCGAAGCAGGTACAAGGCGATCAGCAGAAGAGCACGCTGCTCGAGAAGATTACGCGTCAGACCTTCCGCGCGTCGGAGATTGTGAATAATCTGCTGAACTTCTCCCGTACCAGCGGGGCGGAATTCGCGGAAGTCGACGTCAATCGCGTGATTGTCGACACGTTGAGCTTGCTGGAACATCAGTTCAAAACCACCCGGATTCGCGTGCAGGATGAGCTTGCGCCGCACCTGCCTCCGATCCAAGGCAATGCTGGACGTTTGCAACAGGTTTTCTTGAATCTTTTTCTCAACGCGAAGGACGCCATGCCCGACGGAGGCACACTCAAGATCGCTACTTCAAATGGCGATGGAGTCAGCGTGACGGTTTCCGACACCGGCTTAGGGATTGCTCAGGAGCATATTCATCGCATTTATGATCCGTTTTTCACGACCAAGAGCGTCGCACCGGACGGCCAGAAGCGCGGCACGGGCCTCGGTCTCTCGGTTACGTATGGAATTATTCAGGAGCATGCCGGCAAGATTCGTGTCGAGAGTTCTCCCGAGCAGGGCACCACGTTTTACATTGATTTCCCGATGCTGAGAAAGGCGGTCAATGTCTGAGGCCGCCGTCATTTCCGGGCGCATGACGGACAGCCCGTCTCCGGCGCAGGGTTGTGTTCTCATCATTGACGACGAAGCGGAAATCCGTGAATCCCTGCAAACCCTTCTCGAATTTGAAGGCTACGAAGTAGCCGCCGCAGCCAACGGCGCTGAGGGCCTTTCAAAGCTCGGCGATCGTCCATTTGATTTAGTGCTGCTGGATCTGGCATTGCCTGATCGCAACGGGATCGAACTGCTCCCGGAAATTCGCGCCATCGATCCGCAGATTTCAGTAATCATGATTACCGCTTATGGCACGGTGGAGGATGCCGTTCGCGCGATGCAATCCGGCGCTGCCAACTTTCTCCAAAAGCCCTGGGACAACGAAAAACTTTTGGCCGACGTCCGTTCTGTGGTGGCACGCCGCCGCGCCGAAGAAGAAAATATCCAACTGAAGCGCGCGCTGAAGCAGCGTTATAACTTCGAGAACATCGTGGGCAAGAGTGAGGTCATGCTCAAGATTTTCGACCTTGTTGCCCAGGTCGCCCCCAGCCGATCAACCGTGTTGCTACAAGGCGAGAGCGGTTCCGGCAAAGAACTTATCGCCAAGGCGCTGCATCTGAATTCGCCTCGCCGTGACCGGCCTTTCGTCCCTGTAAATACCGGCTCAATGCCGGCGGATTTGCTTGAATCAACTCTTTTCGGGCACGTGAAGGGAGCTTTCACCAGCGCCATTTCCTCGAAAAGAGGCCTCTTCGAAATAGCCGACCGCGGCACGTTGTTCCTGGATGAGATCGGGGCAATGGGTGTCGACACTCAGGCGAAGATCCTGCGAGTTCTGCAGGATCGCAAATTCATGCATCTGGGTGGCGTGCATGAAATTCAAGTCGACGTGCGAATCGTCGCCGCAACTAACGTCGATCTGCGGCAGTTAGTACGCGAGGGTAAATTCCGCGAGGACCTTTTTTATCGCCTCAACGTCATCAGCATTGATCTTCCTCCGCTGCGCCAGCGCAAAGAAGATATTCCGCTACTGGTCGAGTTCTTCCTGCGCAGATACTCAGAAGAGAACCAGCGGTCTCCTCGTAGATTGAACACTGAGGCCCTGCGGTCACTACTGAACTACGCTTGGCCTGGAAACGTCCGCGAACTGGAAAACGTCGTCGAGCGTGCAGTGGTGCTTTCGTCCGGACCGGAGATCGGTCCAGATTTGCTTCCCGACCAGCTTGCCGGACGCGGAACTTCCCTTCCGCTACTTGAAGCCCATCGGGACGCCTCACTTTTCGACGTCATGGAAGAATGCGAGCGACACATCATCACTGAAATGCTCGAGAAGTGCGGCTGGAACCAGACCGAGGCCGCCGACCGCTTCCACATTCCGCTTTCCACGCTCAATCAAAAAATCAAGCGGCTGAGCATCGAGATCAAAAAGAAGTCAAGAGAATAGATTTTTTCCTGGCACTCAAATTGATGCTGGCTTCAGGAAGTACCTGGAGCCAGGAAGCTACCAGCAAAAAGCTGCTCCTCTGCTATAGTTCCCTTCAAGGCGCATGGAACTGCTCTCGCCCACGGAATACGCTAAAGAGAAGGTAAAGTCGGTCCAGGATTACACTCTCCTGGCGGCCCGTTCTGTGGCCAATCTGTTCAAGCGGCCTCTCTACATTGCAGACATGATCCAGCAAGCGGACCTGATCGGCTTCGGTTCGCTGCCCATCGTGCTTGCAGCCTGTTTTTTCACCGGTGCAGCCCTGGCGCTGAATAGCGCTTCCACCTTGGACCGATTCGGCGCGATGACGGTGATCGGCCAGTTGGTCTCGGTCGGAATCGTCCGCGAGCTAGGCCCGGTACTTGCAGGTCTAGTAGTCGCCGGGCGGAACGCCTCGGGCATGGCTAGCGAACTGGGCTCCATGGTGGTGACTGAGCAGATCGACGCAATGCGCGCCCTGGGCACCGATCCTCTAAAGAAATTGGTCACACCCCGAGTAGTTTCAACCGTCGTGATGCTCTTCTTCTTGACGATCCTCGGGGACCTTCTCGGCCTGATTGGGGGCGCCTTCGTGGTCAGTACAGTGTTGCGCTTGGACACACACCAGTATTGGAACAGCGCTTGGCAGACGCTGGAATACTCCGATGTGTTTACCGGGCTGACTAAACCGGTGGTCTTCGGCTTCATCATAGCCACTATCGGCTGCTACTACGGGTTGGATACTAAGGGAGGCACTCAGGGCGTGGGCCGCGCCACTACAGAAGCAGTGGTCGCAGCCATGATTCTCATCATCGCAGTGGATGTATTCATCACTCGAGTGTTGATGTTGACCCTCGGCACCTCATAACAGCCAATGTCCACGCCTACACTTCCGATTGAAATCCGTTCCGCCGCGGATCGAAATCCAACTCCCGATGCGATTGTGTTCGAAGAGGTTGAGCTGGCGTTCGACAGCAAAACTGTGCTCAATGGCATCTCCTTTCGGCTAGCTCACGGCGAAACCAAAGCAATTTTCGGCGTGGCGGGATCCGGCAAAAGCACGATCCTAAAGCTGGCGCTCGGCTTACTGAAGCCCGATTCCGGCCGGATAACCGTGCTGGGTGAGGAAATCACCACAATGACTGAAGACCAGCTATTCGAATTGCGGCGCAGAGTGGGAATCGTATTTCAGGAGAGCGCGCTGTTCGATTCATTGACGGTGCGCGAGAATGTCGCCTACCGGCTGATCGAAGAGGGCAAACTTCCAGAAGAGGAAATTGAAAAGCGTGTGCGCGAAGCATTGAGCTTCGTAGAGCTCGAGCACACGATGGATCTGTATCCATCAGAACTGTCCGGTGGAATGAGGCGCCGTGTAGCCATCGCACGGACTATCATCACCGAGCCAGAAGTTCTCCTCTATGATTCGCCTACCGGAGGCTTGGATCCGGTTACGTCGAACACCATCATCGAGTTGATCGTGAAACAGCGCGACGTTTACAAAACCAGTTCCCTGCTTGTTACCCATCGGCTGCAGGACGCATTTACGATGGGGACCCACTATTTCGATCGCGGCGAAAACAAGATGAAACCACTTCCACCGGATGCCCGGTCAGCCGTCCCCATGGGCTTTCTGATTTTGCGCGACGGGCGCATCATTTTCGACGGCGACCTGAAAAGTCTGAGGGAAACTACAGACGAATACATCCGCGAATATATTTCATAGCCAACAGGCTTAGGGCAGGTGCGTTGCGCCCTTTTCATCGAACAAATTAGGACGCTTTGGCCGCTGCTGCGCGTCTCGCCTCTCCCCGCTTCAGCATCATTTTCAGGCGCTCGCGTCCATCTTTAGTGCTGGTCGCCACTTTTTCGACGCGCTGGAAGTAGTAAGGTGACTTCCCTTTTTCGCGGATCTCTTTGAGGAATGGGTGGACTTTCGCGAGGATGAACCACAACTCAGCCCCGCTATCGAAAAACAGCTCTTCATTGAGCGCCCCGCGCAACACGAATGATGCGGCCATGTCCCAGTAGCCGCTCACCTGACGAAACCATGCGTTCTCTTGAGGCGTAGTTCCTGCGTTCATCATCTGCACAACGTCATCAGCTCCGCGTGGCCACCATCCCGCAAACCAGGCGCGGGCTTTTCGCATTTCAGTTTCGCGGCGGAGGTCGTACAGACGCATGATGATCTGAGCGTCTTCGGCGGTCGGCTTCTTTGACATGATTCTCCTTTGAGTGGAGGCCCGGGCGTCCTCGCCCGGGCAGCTCAGGATTGTGCCGTTGCAGGCTCTGGCGCAGCGTTTTCGTTGGGACGTTCGTACTCACATTCTTTGTTAGGACAAGCAATTACTGGCCCCGATTTCAAATACTTTTCCACCAGAAATTCGCTGCCGCAGCTCGGGCACTTTTCCGCAATCGGTTTGTGAGCGGAGGTGAATTTGCACTTCGGATAATTGCTGCAGCCATAAAACGTGTTGCCCTTGCGCGCGCGTTTTTCAACCAGCTCGCCATCTTTGCACAACGGGCACTTCACACCGACAAAGTTTTGCTTCACATACTTGCATTCGGGATATCCGCTGCACGAAGTGAACTCACCGTAACGGCCGTGCCGGATCACCATGTTCCTCTGGCACTTGGGGCAAAGTTCCTCGAGCGTGATGTCTGGCACTCGCTTCCCCTGGTCCAGGCGACGCGTCGTCTTGCAATCCGGATAACCCGTGCATGCCATGAACTGCCCGAACCGCCCGCGCTTGAGCACCATCACCCGGCCGCAATTCTCGCAGTACTCCTCTTGCGTGGTCTCCTGCACATCAGCGGTATCAAGATCGGGCAGGTTGATGGGATTTTCTTTGGTGAAGGTACAGCTGTTGGGGTCTTCTTTGTCATAAGAGCTGCACGCGTAGAACGAACCGTGCTTGCCCCATTTGATCACCAGCGGAGAACCGCAGCGCTCGCATTTCTCGTCCGTAGGCTTCTCCATCCGCTTGATGTTTTCCATATGCTTATGGGCATAGCGGAGGTCTTTTTCGAACTTCTTGTAAAAGCCGGCGAGCGCGTCGGTCCAACCCTCTTTACCTTCTTCGATTTCGTCCAGCTCTTCTTCCAGCCGCGCCGTGTACTGCACGTCGAAGATGTCGCGGAAGTTTTCGACCAGCAGATCGGTCACCACCAGGCCGATCTCCGTGGGAATAAATTTTCCACCCAGTTTCTGAACGTACTGCCGCTCCTGGATCGTGCTCAAGATTGCCGAATACGTGGACGGCCGGCCTATGCCGCGTTCTTCGAGCTCCTTCACCAATGACGCTTCGTTGTAGCGTGGAGGCGGCTCGGTGAAATGTTGTTCCGGATTCAAAGACTTGAGTGTCAGCTTCTGCCCTGCTTCAAGCGCAGGCAGCTTGTGCTTCAGTTCCTCATCTTCTTCGTCTTTGCCTTCTTTCGATTCTTCGTAAACCTTCAGGAATCCGTCGAACTTCAGGATCGATCCAGTTACCCGGAGCCAGAACGTGTCTGCCCCGGACTTGGCGTCAATATCGACCGTGGTCTGATCAAAAACTGCCGGCGTAATCTGCGACGCCACGAAGCGCTGCCAGATCAGCTTGTAGACCTTGAACTCATCTTCTTTTAAGTACTGCTTAATCTGGTCGGGATGGCGCATCGCCGAGGTGGGGCGAATGGCTTCGTGAGCGCCCTGCGAGTCCTTCTTTTCTTTGTAAGTATTCGGCGTCTGTGGCAGGTAATCCGGCCCGTAATTCGATCCGATGTACTCCCGCACTTCGGTGAGCGCTTCGGGCGCAACGCGCGTCGAGTCGGTTCGCATATATGTGATCAAACCGACGGAACCTTCGTCGCCTATGTCAACGCCCTCATAAAGGCGCTGTGCGATCATCATTGCGCGCTTAACACTGAAACGAAGCTTACGTGAAGCATCCTGCTGCAATTTGCTGGTTGTGAACGGCGGAGTAGCGTTGCGGCGTCGTTCCTTCTTCTCAGCGCTCCGGACAATCCACTCTGCTGTCTCCAACCCGGCCCGAATCTTCTGCGCCTCTTCCTCGTTCGGAATCTCAATCTTCTCTTCGCCCTTACCAAGGAAGCGGGCGTCGAACGCCGGAGGCTTCGCAGCCGCGAGATGTGCATCGATGGTCCAGTATTCTTTCTTCTCGAACGCCTTGATCTCGCGTTCGCGCTCGACGATTAATCTGAGCGCAACCGTTTGAACACGTCCTGCGGAGAGCCCGCGGCGCACTTTGTCCCACAGCAGCGGCGAAACCTGGTATCCCACTAGGCGATCGAGAACACGGCGTGCTTGCTGCGCATCAACCAAATGTTGATCGATATCGCGGGGATGCTCGAAAGCTTCACGCACCGCCCGCTGCGTGATTTCGTTAAACGTCACCCGCCGAAATCTTTCGTGCCCATTTTCGCCTTTTTTCTTTTTCTTCTTCTTGCCATCCCCCAGTTCCTCTGCCAGATGGGCAGCGATCGCTTCTCCTTCGCGATCCGGGTCAGGCGCCAGATATATGGTGTCCATGCCGACGGCCAGCTTCTTCAACCTCGCGATGACCTTTTCTTTACCGGGAATGACGACGTATTCGGTCTCGAAGTCGTTGTCAATGTCGACGCCCAGGGTGCTTTTGGGCAGATCCTTGACGTGCCCGAGCGAGGCTTCAACCGTATAGCCTTTGCCCAAATATTTTTCGATGGTCTTCGCCTTAGTTGGCGATTCGACGATGACTAAACCCTTTGCCAATTTGTCCTCAGTTTGCTGGTGATGGTTTTGAAGCTAGCACGAATGGGACGAAGCTGTCAGCTATCAGCCCCGACTCGGCTCTTAGCTTTTAGCCTTTAGCTCTTAGCTGGACAACCTCGCTCCTAGGCTTCAACTTCTGCGAAAGTGAAGACAACATGCGCATTACTTCGTTCAAGTCGGATCGCAAATGCTCGGATGATGCGTTAGACGGCAAATCCAAATCTCTTGCGAGTCGCAGATAATAAGAGAGTTCAGCGCCCGATCCCATGGCGATGTGGACGAATCGCGCCATTTCACCATCAGATCTGAGACCGCATCCCTCAGCCAGATTAGCTCCGATAGAAGCGCATGACCTACGAATCTGACTTGTCAGCCCAAATCTCTCTTCGTTCGGGAAACACCGCGTGGCCTTGTAAATCGCGAGCGTCAGAACGTGAGCCTTTTGCCAAACGTGCAAATCTTCGTAGTTCCTCATCTCTCCTCCGCTTACTACCGACCGGGTTTAGCTAAAAGCTAAGAGCTAGCAGCTAAAAGCTTTCTAAAAGCTCCTTACAAAATTTTTGCCCGGCAGCTGCTTCACTTTGCCTGACAGCTCCAGCTCAAACAACGCCGCGAAGATTTCGGAGGAAGACAGCTCCGGTTCCAGCTTCTCGATGATCTCGTCCAGGTGCTGCGCCTCATCGGCTTTCAGCACGCGGTAGATCTTTTTTTCATGCGGAGAGAGCGAGGGTTCCTCAAATAATGATGCAGTCTGGCCCGTCGGCGATTCACCGCCCTGATCCGGGGTCAGCGTAAGTCTCACATTCGCTGGGAGTTCCTCCCACACGTCCTCCCACGTCGCCACCAGCTTTGCGCCCTGCTTGATGAGAGTATTTGGTCCCCAGGAGTTCTTATTGGTCACATTCCCCGGTACCGCAAAAACCTCACGATTTTGCTCTAAGGCGCAGCGCGCGGTGATGCGGGTGCCGCTGTACTCTGCGGCTTCTACTACGAGCACACCGAAAGAAATCCCGCTGATAATCCGATTCCGAATCGGGAAATTTTGCGGCGCCGCAAATGTTCCCAGCGCAAACTCTGAGACTAACGCCCCGCCCAGACTGATAATTTGCTCGGCCAATCTCGAATTTTCCTTAGGGTACACGACGTCCACGCCGGTCCCCAAAACCGCCACTGTCTTACCTTTGCCGGAAATCGCTCCGCGGTGAGCAAATGTATCCACGCCACGTGCCAGCCCACTGAATATCACTAGGTTTCGCGCGGCTAGATCGCAAGCCAACCGCTCCGCCATACCCATGCCATACGGGGTAGGGTGCCGAGTCCCTACCATGGCGATCCCTGGACTCGAAAGCGCGGCTACGTTCCCGCGGACGTAGAGCACCGGCGGCGGATCATATATCTGTCGCAGTTCCGGCGGATATTCCGGGTCGTCGAGGGTTACAGTGCGAATTCCAGCCGCGGCCGCCTTTGCAAGCTCATCCTGGGCCAGTTCAATTGAGCGTCCGGTGGCAAGCGCTTGTGCCGCTGCCACCGGCAGGCCGGCTGCCTCAAGTTCCGTCAATGTCGCCTTAAATACCTCCTCCACGCCGCCCAAAAATTCCACCAGCCGCCTCGACCGAGTGGGGCCCAGGCCGGGAGTCAGCGTCAGTGCCAGCCACAGGATTTGGTTGAAGCCAGCTTTGGAAGTTCCGGGCTTCGTTTCTGACACAGCTGTGTTGGGCAAGAGTACCTCCTTAACAAATATTGCCGACTCTATGTATCCCGAAAAAATGACGCAAGGTCATACGTCACATGTTTGATAAAATTTTTTAGCAAGCTTCCTTTATGCACATTTCCGCCATTTCTTATCTCAACACCGCCCCGCTGATGTGGGATTTCGAGCACGGCAGCGTGGGCGACGCGTTCGACATTTCCTACACCATCCCATCGCGGTGCGCCCGTGAGTTGCAAAACGGGAAAGCTGATATAGGGATCGTTCCGTCAGCGGCTTACGCGTTTATCCCTGGGCTATCGATCCTTCCCGGCGTGGCAATTGCCTCAAAGCAGGCTGTCCGTTCGATCCTGCTGGTCAGCGCCAAACCGCTTGCACAGATTCGCACCGTCGCTCTCGACAGTTCCTCCCTTACATCCGCCGCGCTGGCACGCGTTTTGTTCGAAAAGTACTGGGGCGGAACGCGGGAGTTCAGTTCCCTTCCTCCGAACCTCGACAGCATGCTTTCTGGAAACGATGCGGCGCTGCTAATTGGCGATCCCGCACTCCAAGTGGACCGGTCCCGTTATTACACCTGGGACCTAGCTGAGGAATGGATTCGCCTGACCGGCAAGCCATTCGTGTTCGCTTTCTGGGCGGTTCGGGACGAGGCGGATCGGGACTCAACCCTCGATTTGCCGGCTGTTTTCCAGAAGTCGCGGGATCACGGTCTTCAATCGGACAATTTGCGCCGGATCACGAAAGAGTGGTCGGTGAAACTTGGCCTGCCTGTCGAAGATCTGCACGCATATTTGACCTCCAACATCTTTTATTATTTGGACGAATCCTGCCTCGAAGGCTTGCGCTTGTTCTATCGGTACGCTCATGAATGCAAAGCTCTTCCCTCTGCTCCCGAATTGAATTTCGCGAATACGAGCCCCGCCCTTATTTAGTTGCGGCTGATTGATGTACCACTGCGTCCGCGTAAAATGCTTCTAAGCCAATCTGATGCAGCCATTTGCCTTAGCTTACGTCCTCCTCGTATGGACATGGTTAGTTCGCCTGGGTGGGCCCGGATTGGTCCTGCTCGGCATTGCCGACAACTCCATCATTCCGCTCACCGGCAGCATGGACGTCCTTACTCTCTGGCTGGCCGCGGGTCACCGTAATCTTTGGCCCTATTACGCAGCTATGGCGACCGCTGGCGCAGTGCTTGGCGGCTACATTACTTATTCGCTAGGGCGTAAGGGAGGCAAAGAGGCCATCGAGAAGAAAATCAAGAAGTCGAGAGCAGACAAACTGTTCAAGCGTTTCAATCGTTGGGGATTTAGCACCGTTGCCGTGAGCGCCCTGCTCCCGCCGCCGTTTCCGCTGGTTCCAGTGTTGCTGACCGCCGGTGCCCTGCAATATCCACCCAAAAAGTTTCTGAGCGCGTTGGCCCTTGGGCGTGCTGTGCGTTATTCGCTGATCGCTGGCTTCGGCTCGTTGTATGCCAGGCAAATCAACGCCTTCTTCAACCGATATTACAAAACAGCGTTATTTATTCTGATTGGATTGGCCGTGCTGGGAGGCGTCTTCGCGTTGCGCGAATACTTGAATTCCAGACGTAACAACAACCCGCGCCAGCGCGCGGTCTCTCCCAGCCGGGTAGCGTAAAGCCCTAGTTTTAAGGTTTCGAGGTTTCGAAGTTTCAAAGTTTCCGAATTCCCAAATGCTTCAAACCCTGAGTTACACACGAAACGTTTGAAACCTTGAAGCATTGAAACCTTCCTCCCCAGCTCCCTGTCGCCTCATATAAAATTACCTTGAACATGTCCCTTACCCATCAGCAAGCGCTCGATCTCTACCGCTCTGACGATTTGATCGGAATCGGCATGGAAGCCGATGCCGTGCGCCGCAAGCTGCATCCCGAAGGCGTCGCTACCTACATCATCGATCGCAACATTAATTACACGAATTTTTGTACAGAATATTGCACCTTTTGTGCGTTTTATCGTCCGCTGAAAGGGCCTCAGGCGAAAGAGGGCTACATCCTCGAGTTCGAGACGATCTACGAAAAAATTCGCGAGACCGTCGAGCTCGGAGGCACCGGTGTGCTGATGCAAGGCGGCCTGCATCCTGATCTGAAGATTGACTGGCACGAGCGCATGCTGCGCGGAATCAAAGAGCGCTTCCCGAAAATTCACCTGCACTGCTATTCCGCGTCGGAAGTGATCGCCATCGCCGAGTACAGCGGCCTCAGCATTCGCGACACGATTTCTAAGCTACGCGACGCCGGACTCGACTCCATCCCCGGGGGCGGCGCTGAAATTCTCGACGACGAGGTCCGCCATCGCATCGCCCGCCTGAAGTGCCTCACCGAAGACTGGCTCAATGTGCACCGCACTGCGCATCAGCTCGGCATGAGAACAACGGCCACGATGATGTTCGGCGTCGGCGAAAAACACGAGCACCGCATCAATCATCTGCAGGCCATCTACAACTTGCAGGAAGAAACGGGCGGATTTACTGCGTTCATCCCCTGGACATTCCAGCCGCAGAACACCGCCCTCGGCGGCCGTAAGTGGGACGAGGCCACCGCCGTCGAATACCTGAAGAACCTGGCCATCTCGCGCCTGTTCCTCACGAACTTTCTGAACGTGCAATCGAGCTGGGTCACGCAAGGACTGAAAGTCTGCCAACTCGGCCTGCGCTTCGGCGGCAACGACGTCGGCTCGGTGATGCTCGAAGAAAACGTCGTCCGCGCTGCCGGCGTGACCAACTGCACCACCGAAGAAGAGCTGCGCCGCATCATCCGTGATGCCGGATTCAAGCCAGTGCAAAGGGACACGCTGTATCGGACGTACTTCCTGAATTAGGCAGCACAGGCCGTGTGGGTGGGACATTCGTGTCCGACAAGTTCAGGGCAGTTCCGATCAGCAGAATTGAGCAAACAAAAACGGCCTCATTTTGAGGCCGTCCTGGATTTCCGCGCTAATGCTTCCTAAAACAAGCTGGTCTCTGGCGTGTTAACGGTGATGCGTGTTGCGGCGATTACACCGGTGACGTGGGCGATCCTGGTATTCGACGCATCATACGCATCCGTAACAAACGTACCGGCATAGTGGTTTCGATCTCGACTTAGGACGACATCCTCAACGACCTGAACTGGGCCAGTTGGGTTCCCGACGCCGCTCGGCGCATTCGCGGTATCGTTGGCTAGCCAAGCGAAGTGATTGAGCTTGTATCTGTTTTTCCCCGTCTTTTCCCAAACGCCCATACAGAAATTCCCATCCTGAGGAGGCCGAGCGGAATTCATGATTTCGGTTTTATCGCTGTGCCATACGACCAGGGCGTTGTCTAAAGGGGTACCGTCGGGTGGACCTTCGGCATTTCCTTGTGCGGTTAACGTCACGTGCCACATTCCTACGATCGAAGAATCTTCGTCGCGATCGGAGACCATGACCAGGGATCCGGACTGAAGGGCACCCGATCCTTGCCACGACTGCCGATGAAAAGTTGCGCCGACTTTAATATCGCCGCACGCTGCGTTTGCCCTCGCAGTGATCATGGAGGCAATGAGGACGATGCCGAGAACTAATACCATTTTCTTGCATTGTGTTTGCATGCCATTCTCCTTTGGAAGTTACCGATAACTTGGAGCGGCATCGTGCCTTGAAACACCAGTAATGGCAATGGATGTGGGGTGAAGCTTTGGTGTAGAAAGGTGAAGGTGTAAGTCATTGAGGCTGCACATTGTTCGACCTTACACGCCGGAATGATGCTATAGTTTCGTCCTGTTCGCGGGGGCTATCTTGCCTGTGCCTTCGTACAATTTCGGCCAGTTCGAGCTGGACGGCGCGCGATTTGAGTTGCGGCGCAATGGAAGAGTCCTGAAGGTTGAACGCATTCCACTCGAGCTGCTCATCCTACTCGCGGAACGAAATGGAAATATAGTTAGCCGGCAGGAAATCATCGAGCGGCTTTGGGGCAAAGACGTCTTCGTTGATACCGAGCATGGTATCAACACAGCAATTCGCAAGATTCGATCGGTTCTGTGTGATGACGCAGAGCGCCCGCGCTTTGTCCAGACGATTCAGGGCAAAGGCTACCGCTTTCTTGCTGAACCTAACAACGGCCACACAAAACCAATGGAAGTATTCCTGGAACCAAAAACTCCGGCCCGCGCCGAAGCTTCGCCAGGGAAGCCCCGGCCTTGGTGGGTGCTGGGAGTTGCGGCAATTTCCTTAGGCCTTCTTTCCGGAACACTACTTGGCCTCAACGTGGGTGGAGTTCGCGATCGGATTTTTTCCGGCGGTCAGCGAGCGCAAATCAGGTCCATCGCTGTGCTTCCTCTAGCCAATCTCTCCGGCGATCCGGCCCAGGATTATTTCGCCGACGGGATGACTGACGAACTCATCACTGCGCTAGCCAAGAACCGTTCCTTGCGAGTGGTTTCGCGAACTTCAGCCATGCAGTACAAGGGAGTGCGCCGGCCGCTGCGCGACATTGCACGTGAACTGGGAGTAGACGGCATCCTGGAAGGCTCAGTGACGCGGTCTGGAAATCGGGTACACATGACTGTGCAACTGATCTACGCCCCTAGCGACACTCATGTGTGGGCGGAGAGCTACGATCGTGACCCTAGTGAAGTTTTCTCCTTGCCTTCGGAACTGTCAAAAACGATTGCCAAAGAGGTAAAGATCGCCGTGTCCCCGACTGGCCCGCGTCGATACATCAATCCGGAAGCGCACGATGCTTATTTGCAGGGGCGCTACTTCTGGTTCGGGGACAACTCCGAACGAAGTCGCGAGTACTTTGAGAAGGCGATCCAGCTTCAACCAGATTATGCGGCCGCCTGGAGTGGGCTTGCCGACTCTTATGCGGTGCGCGCGATGGACGGCGTATCTTCTCCGCAAGAAGTCATGGAGAAGGCGGAGGTGGCCGCGCGGAAAGGAATCGAACTCGATGATTCTCTTTCCGCTGCCCATAACACCCGGGCCGCCTTGTACCTCTTTCACACCTGGAACTGGCAGAGCGCGGAGGCGGAGTCCCGGCGTGCGCTTGAACTGGATCCCAACAACGCTGAAGCCCACCATGTGTACTCGTATGTCTTGACCACAATGCAACGACCCGATGAAGCATTGCAGGAACAGAAGCGATCCAGTGAACTCGATCCCTTTGCCAGGCCCTGGGCGCTCGGAAACGCCTTCATCAAGAACCGGCGGCTTGACGCAGCGGTGAATGAATTTCGCCTCCGCGCCGAAGCGCAGCCGCGAGATAGCTTCACTCATTTCATTCTCTCTGATGCCTATTGGTTCAAAGGAATGTGGAAAGAGTCAGTTCAGGAGGCGGAAACGGGATTTCAGATCGAGGGTGACAAGAAATCTGCTGAAGCCGTCAGGCGTGCTTTTGAATCTGGCGGCGCAAAGGGCTTTGCCGAGTGGTGGCTAAGCGATTGCAAGGCGAAGGCACGCAAAGGATACGTCTCGCCGTGGACTTTGGCGAGCGCGTATGCGCAGGCGGGACACAAAGAAGAAGCGCTGAGGTTCCTTGAAGACGCGTACCGCGAGCGCTCGCCCCGACTCGTTTTTATTCAGAACTCGCCGGTCTTCGACTTCTTGCATTCTGACGATCGCTATCAGGCCCTGGTGAAGAAGATGGGGCTGCCGCCGAGTGGCCCGCACATCGATTGAGGATTGCGCCGCATTATCCGCAACACCGGGTTCAAGCTGATGCAGAGGGACACGCTGTACCGGACGCATTTTTTAAACTGAGATAGGGATCGGGCGCGTGCTTCGCTAGCCACGATCTTCTGCCCCAGGGTGGTACAGGTTTTAGATTTCAGAGGTGTCCACAGCTGCAGGTGACCCCCCGCTGGCGGAAACCGGTTTCATGAGTTCCCAGGCTTCGCGATATTGCACTAAGCGGCACTTCTTCGATTCAGGGCGGACACAAACCGAATCGCGACCCTCAATGATTACAGCTGGGAAAACGTACCAAACATCCTTTGGAAATACGTATGCCACGAGGAAGTCAATCTCGTCGGCCGAATAGGTTGAATTGCAGCCGCGCGTGGTTTTAACCCGATACGAATGCCGCGAAGGCTGGGTTGTGATTACAGATTTGACTTGCACACGCCAAAAGATCTTGTCGAAGCGGACGATTACATCGTAGCGGTCGCTGTCTCCCCAAGGTTTGGCGACGGCGAATCCCAGGCTTGCTGCCTTGCGCATGAAGGAAAGCTCGGCGAGTTCGCCAAGATTTTTCTTATTGAGTTTGGCCGTGTGCTGAAGTTCGGATTCGATGGTTTCTTTTGAGAATGCCAAGATTCGGCCCCTAAGAATTCGAGATAAGCGGGATCCCTGGATCTACCGCTGCGCGTCGCTCGGGATGGGGCACGGCCTTTGGCCGTGCCGTGAATCCTTTACATTGACGTACGGTGCGGCTAAAAGCCGCACCCTTTCAAAGCCCGAGGATTTTTTTCGCTAGGCTGTGAAAGCCGCGTCCACCCGGCCGGACGCTTGAAATTCGGCTTAAACAAAAAGAGCGCGGCTATAGCCGCGCTCTTGAGATTATCTGACTGCTATATTCAGAGTAGCAGGTTGAAGGGGTAATTGTGCCACACTTTCAAAGTTTATTTTTGGGTTGGAATCAGCAGCTTATGAGGATTTGAGGTGAAGAGGGGGCTTGACAAAAGTTTCCACAGTTTGGAGGCCAGTCCGCCCGCATCATCCGCGATGCCGGATTCAGCCAGTGCAGAGGGACCTGTTCTGATTTCGTAACAACATGACATTGCTTATCGACACGGCGGCACCTAACACTAGAATTCAGGCGCGCATAGGACATTTACGCATATGCGCGTAGTTTGCTTCAGCAAGCCTCGTCAGGAACCGTCGAATCACTTAATGAAGGAGATGGACATGAGACTTCGTTTGATTGTGTGTCTTACAGTTGTATTCAGTTGTGGCGGTGCGTGGTCTCAGACCCTTAACCGAGCCGCAGAGGAAATCGCGAAGAATAATCCCCTAGCAGCGATTGCTGCTGCGCCTCAGACTGCTTCAGACTTCGAGAACCCGGGCGATTTGCTGTCGTTTGAGGATCGGGCTTTCTTCTCAAAGCTTCGAATATCAACCGGCGACAGACGAATTCCGGGTTCTCTGTCTAACAGTTGTCCGAATGGTCAACTTCAATGTGGGGACGCATGTTGCGGTAGCGATCAACAATGCTGCGTGAACAGTTCGACCGGCGGCCATTACTGCGCTCAAAGATGTAACTAGCGTTGCCTACTTCCTTCGGATAAAGGTGGCCCTGCCCGCTGGGTGGGGTCAATTTTCATTTGTGTCCTTCTGCCAGAGCTGGGCTCCCGCTTTGTTCCCAGGTCGACGAATCGTTCTCAGAGAAACTACATTCCGCAATCTGCCGCCGCGCCGCTGTTCCCCGACGACGTATCCTGCTCCTACGCGAAAGACACCTTGCCATGTAGGGGTATCTGCATGCCTGGTATTGCATCCTTGCCGCGAGTGATAATTACTTTTAATGGAGAGTACATGGACGAAGAACTTAAGAAGAAGGTAATCGAAATTGGGGAGACGGTAAAAGCGCTTCCGCCCAATGTCCAGGAAAAGGCTTTCGAAATGCTTCTCGCCCGTGAATTGGGGCTCGGCGGAACAGCTCACCGTGATACCGCAACTGGCGGGCAGCAAGGGGCAGGGGAGGCGGCGCAGGCCGGAGCCGAGCAGGCAATACAGACCAAAGGTGGAGAGGATTTAGGCACGAATGACTTGCACCTAAAGGCTAGAAAATTCCTTGAGAAGCAGAGCCTTTCGTTGGACGATCTGAACGAACTTTTCTATAAACAGGGAGACGACATTGAGCCCCTGTTCGAGGACCTTAAGACGACCAAGTCGTCCGAAAGCCAGATTAGGCTGGGCCTGCTGTCCGCGCTTCGTAACGCGATAAAGACTGGCGAATTCGAGTTTAGCGGCGAAGACGTTCGCCAGCAGTGCCAACTGAGAAAGACTTACGACAGTACAAACTTCAAAGCGAATTTTCGTAATAACAGGAGACTGTTCGACAAATTTGATAGCTACGAGAAGGAGAAGCCCACCATTAGGCTCAGCGAAGAAGGCCGCAGCGAGTTAGCAAAGCTCATCAAGGAGCTTCAGTAAACGCATGTCTGAGCCGTCGTTGGTCATTTCACTCAAAGACTTCGGATCCAAGCTGAAGGCGCTCAAGAAGGATGTAAAAGCCGAAACGGTTCAGCAGATTGCAAAGATGTCATTGAGATCGAGGGCCGAGAGCCTTGGAACCGAATGGTTCTCGTCAATAGAGCCAACTCTGAAGTCGTCAAATTTCGACCCCTCCCTGTTATTGACATACTCGGAGAACTTCCAGAAATTAATAAAGCTTTCGGGTCCGAGTAATCTCCGCACCCGATATCTAACAGTTTTGAATGACGTCAGCAATGAGTTCAGATCCGATTTCGTTCTTGCAGCTCAAACTAAGCCAGCTACGCCGACGTCCCAACTCGCGACGCTTCTAGCGGGAATAACGAACACCACGCAGAGCGAATATCTGAAGGAAGCAATCGAATGCTCCAAATACAAACTCTATCGGGCGGCAGCAATGTTGGGTTGGTCCGCAACTATTGATCAGATCCACCGTGCGATTGAGAAGATAGGGTTTGCTAAATTCAATATCGCCTCATCCGCCATGGCCAGCCAAACGAAAGGCAGATTCAAGAAGTTCAACCAAGTACAAAACGTTTCTTCGCTGAGTGACCTTAGGGAGGTATTTGACAACATAATCCTATGGATACTGGAGGGGATGCAGCTGATCGATAGCAATCAACACACTCGACTTCATAGCTGCTTCGAGCTCAGATGCCAATGCTCCCATCCGGGCGAGGCACCCATAACGGAGTACAATCTGTTGTCTTTTTTCTCCGATATAAATGAAATTGTCTTCAAGAATCCAAAACTAACTCCGTAGCGTATTGTTCAGCTGGAAAGTTGGCTTGCATCCCGACAGAACTTAACCTTCGCAAGAGGGTTGTATAGGTCATGTCGATCCTGAGGCTCGCGCTATTGTCGTTGCTTTTCCTTTGTGTCGCTGGCAGCCTGGCCTACCCTTGGGATTACCAGCCCGAGGCTGCCCCGGCCTTTGCGGTTTTCAGAGGGTGGGAGCCTGCCTGACGTTCACTCCAAGCCGTGTTTCGCAGGCACGGTTTTTATCTTGCAAAACTCACTATCAGCAGTACAATTCGGACGGTTCCGACCGCAGAAGATTCCTATCCACGTGTTCATCAGATCAGTTTTCCTGATTGGTCTGAAGAAGACGGCGCCACCAAGGAGGCCACATGAGCGCACTGCGAGCTGTACCAATTCCTGAAGAAGCACCGAAGCCCCAAACCTACACAGCCAAGGCGTATGCGGCGCAGAGTCCAACGTCGAGCATGGCGGCAATTACCATTCCGCGACGCACGCCGCAGCCGAAAGATGTTCAGATCGAGATTCTCTACTGCGGCGTCTGTCACACCGATCTGCATTTCGCCCACAACGATTTTGCCAATTCCATTCCAACCACTTATCCCTGCGTGCCCGGCCACGAGATCGTAGGACGGGTGGTGAAAACTGGTAATGCGGTCACGAAATTTAGAAACGGCGACCTGGCTGCGGTGGGCTGCATGGTGGATTCGGACCGCACGTGCGAGAGCTGCCGCGAAGGTGAAGAGCAATATTGCGCGAGCATGCCTGTCCTCACCTACAACGGGCCGGACAAGCATCTCGGCGGAGTCACCTACGGCGGCTATTCACAAAGCGTGGTCGTGGACGAGGATTTCGTGCTGCACGTGCCGAAAAACCTGAACCTCGCGGCCGCAGCTCCGCTGCTCTGCGCCGGGATCACGACGTATGCTCCGCTCCGCCGCGCCAAAATTCGGGCGGGACAGAAGGTGGGCATCGTGGGCCTTGGCGGACTCGGCCATATAGGCGTTAAATTCGCGGCGGCGTTCGGGGCGAATGTCGTTGTTTTCACCACGAGTGCCAACAAAACCGCTGACGCGATCCGGCTCGGCGCGCACGAGGTTGTGAATTCAAAGAATGACGCCGAAATGCAGAAACATGCGGGCACGTTTCATTTCATCCTTGACACTGTACCCGTGCAGCACAACATCAATCCTTACATCAACCTGCTGAAGCGAGACGGAACGCTCGGGCTGGTCGGCGCTCCGGCAGAGCCTTTGCCGCTCGAGGTGTTCGGCCTGCTGTTCGGGCGCAAGCACATCTCAGGCTCGATCATAGGCGGCATCCGCGAGACGCAAGAGATGCTGGATTTCTGTGGCGAGCACAACGTCACGGCGGACGTCGAAATGATCGGCATTCAGCAGATCAATCAAGCCTATGATCGCCTGCTGAAGAACGACGTGAAATACCGCTTCGTGATTGATATGGCATCGCTGAAGTAGGCAGGTTCGTGGCACGAATCGTGTTGGTTACCATGTCAAAACCCCCACCCTATCGCAAAGAACGCGATAAGGGTGGGGCAACCTCAGATTTTTGCGAACCTCAGCTGGATTCAAAGTCTCTGTTGCCCCAGGTATCCGAGAGTGAGCGGATCAAGTTCACCGGCGAAGTATTTCTCCAGTGCGTCGATGAAAATCTGATTCTCCGGCGCGGCATTGGCGGGCGTAGCTTTGGCGAAGAGTGTCATCGATGATCGGAATTTCATAGCGTCAATGGCCCCGAATATGTTCTCAGCGGAGTGTCCCTCGACAGCATTCACCAGTTGAGTGCATTCTTGAAGCCGCGGACCAAGAACCGGGTGTTGCAGGTAAGCAGCGGCCTCTTGTAATGACAAAATTCCAAAAAAGTTAGATTGCGCGGTGTGTCCCAGGCCTTTGAGTTGGGGAAAAATGAACCACATCCAGTGGCTGCGCTTGCGCCCTTGTGTAAGTTCAGCGGTCACGCTAGCGATAACGTGCTGCTGTGCGTCAACAAACCGTTCGAGGTTGTAGGGGTCGTCTAGTTTCACGTTCATTTCCGAAGGGGTACTCTCAATTCTTATGATGTCAAAACGGAGCCATCGTTTGACAAGGGAAGCGCGATAGCCTACCGTGGTTGATGAGTTAGCACGTCCTCCCACTCTTTCAGGTTCTCTGAACTAAGTCAGCCCATCTGAAGTTTTCCCACCTTAGTCACGCACTGAAAGGACCACATCCATGAAAAGAATCATGCTTACGTTTTTTGCTTCGATCGTAGTATTGGCAGTCCTGAGCCCGGTCGCCGCGGCGAAGAAGGCCATAAGCGGTGACGCTGTTGCCGCGATTACGCAATTTGAGAACGATGCCGTGAAGGCTGATCTGGCGGGAGATTCATCGTTCTTCCAGAAGAATTATGCCGACAACTGGACCGGCGGCTTCAGTGGTGGAACCTGGACCACGAAGGAATCGATGTTGGCCGATATGAAAGATACCACCAACAACAAAATGAACAGCGAAGAGATCAGCGATCTCAAGGTCCGCGTTTACGACAGCAACACCGCCATCGCTACGTACACCAGCACTTATGATGCGATGATCCGCGGCGAACACCGCGCCAAGACGGTCTTGAGCACCGACACTTTTGTTCTGCAGAACGGTACTTGGAAAGAAGTTGCAGGCCACAGTTCGGTTGCCGCGAAGTAGATTAGCGTCTTGTTTGACCGGGAAAACCCCGCTTCTCGCACAAGGCAAGAAGTGGGGCACCCTGGTTTTCCGTGATCCAAATTCCTCGTGACTTCGCAAGGTAGCAAAAAGGGCTGGCGGTTAGCAGCCCTTTCTTTTACTGCCTTGCCTGGGTCATTTGACCTCGACCGTGACCCGCATCCATGGATGGATACAGCACTCGAAATGGTGCTCCCCTTTTGACAGGTTCGTGACCTCCATCTGGCTGCCTTGAATAAGTCGAGTCTTGGCGACGGCGACATTCGAAAAACCCCCGGAGCACTCGTGCACCGTCTGCTCGCCCGCATTGAGGCCATCGATAAACCCGCCACCAAACTTCTTGACCTCGGTAAAGGTGTGAGGCTCGCCGCCCTGATCGGTTACGACAAGAGTCGTTCCTTCTTTGATCGTCAGCGTGTCGGGTTCGAAGTCCCAACCTGGATCCGGAGCCTTGGCAGCCGCCTTTGTAAATAAGTCGGACAGAGTTGTGCTGAATCCCAGCGCCCCTAGCGCGACGTTCTTGCAGAAGTCAGGGCCAAGTGCGGCATTGAAGGTGATCGGATCGCATTCGTCCAGCGCTACAATTGGGGCGATCCGGGCTGATTTATCGTCATTGTCGCTTTTATTGTGGGTTTCATTCTGCGCAACCGCGCATGTGGCGGCGAGCAGTATCAAGCTGCCAACGACTAGTCCGAGCTTCGGCATGGTAATTCCCATATTCCTTCTCCTTATTAATATTGTCGGGTCATGGCTCGGAAGGGCGACTAGCCTGGGACCTCAATCCCTGGAAGTGCTGGTTCTCAAGCGCGATGAACAGCGGTGATTGTTGTCCACAGACCGGAAACCTTCAATGCCTGCAGCCTCCTTCTCTCCCCATAGTTTTCTCCATTGCTAAACTATTGATGAACAAAGCTGTTCGCGGCCTACGCAAAGAGGTCTCCAAGCACAAAAAACTGTGATAGGCTCTGCAAAGTTCGTGGAACTCGCCATGTCCGTCTCTGCCCCAGCCGCCCGTGTCCTGCGCTTCAACATTTTTGAATTGGATGTTCGCGCGGGCGAGCTGCGTAAACGCGGTTTGAAACTGCGACTGCAAGGCCAACCGCTCGAAGTGCTGGCAATATTGCTGCAGCGCGCAGGCGACGTGGTGACTCGCGAAGAACTCCGGACGCAAATGTGGACGGCCGATACCTTTGTCGATTTCGATCACAGCCTTCACAACGCAATTGCGAGACTTCGCGAAGCGCTGGGCGATTCAGCCGAGACCCCTCGTTACATCGAAACCCTGCCACGACGCGGATACAGGTTTATTGCACCCGTGGAGGAGATTGGGGTCCAGAAATCCCAGCCGCCTTCACAAAGCACGCAGGCCCGCGAAGCACCGGTTCGGGAGAGGCGGAGCATCGGTCGGCTGGCTATAGCACTCACGCTTCTGGGTCTGCTTTTTACGGGATTGGGCCTGTGGGTTGTCTCGGCATTTTCGCGACACGCAATTGTGGCTCCGCCCATTCACTCCCTAGCCGTTCTGCCCCTGGCCAACTTTTCCGGCGATCCGTCCCAGGATTTTTTCGTTGATGGAATGACGGACGAGTTAATCACTGACCTCGCCAAAGTTAGCGCTCTCCGCGTGATCTCCCGAACTTCGGTGATGCGCTACAAAGGCACAAAAAAGGGTTTGCCGGAGATTGCGCGAGAATTGAACGTGGACGGGATAGTCGAGGGATCCGTCACGCGCTCCGGTCAACGAATCCGAATTACCGCCCAGTTGCTTCATGCACCCACAGATAAGCACCTCTGGGCAGAAACCTATGAGCGTGATCTTGGCGACGTCCTCAGGTTACAAAGTGAGGTGGCGCAGGCGATAGCACAGCAAGTCCGTGCACAAGTAACTCCGCAGCAACAGGTCCAGCTCCGCTCGGCCCGCCCCGTGAACCCAGAGGCGTACGAAGCCTATCTGCGAGGGCGTTATTACCTGTCAAACCAGTTCACGATGGCGCAGCCTTTGAATCAGGCGAAAAGCTACTTTGAAGAATCAATCAAGAAAGATCCTGGCTTTGCCCTGGCGTACTCGGGCTTGGCAGATTCTTATGTGTATTTGTCACTTTTCCATCAGATACCACCAGAGATTGCTTATCAGTCTGCGACAGAAGCCTTACACAGGGCTGCGGAACTCGACGACACCATCGGGGAAGTCCACGATACCCTTGCCCTGCTAGGTTGGCGCTTCAAGTGGGACTGGGCCGCTGCCGAACGGGAGTTGGATGAAGCGATTGCTCTGGCACCGAGTTACAGTTGCGCTCACGAGGACCACGCGGTGTATCTCGGATTTATGGGCCGGCGCGATGAGGCTCTGGCTGAACTCGCCAAAAGTAAAGAGATGGATCCGGGTCCCAGCTCCGCTATGTCCGAAGCGGGGACCTTTTATCAGCTACGGGATTGGCCGCGTTTGGTCGAAACTAGCCGCCGAGGAATTGCTTCGAATCCCAATGAATGGGTCGAGCACTACAATCTCGCGGTCGGCTACGAAGGTACGAACAAATTACTGGAAGCCATTTCTGAATATCAGAAGGCAGTTGAGATTTCAAATGGCGATCAGGATGCGATGGCCGCGCTCGCGCATGCTTATGCCGTGATCGGCAAAAGATATGAAGCGCAGAAGATTCTTCGTGACTTACAGCAGAAATCGAAAACTGCCTATGTCTCGCCATACTTCTTCGCAACCATATACGCTGGACTGGGCGAGAAGGACAAAGCGTTCGAGTTCCTGGAAAAAGCTTACCGCGAGAAATCGTTGGAGATCGGCTGGCATCTCAAAGCCGACTTGCGGATTGACAATCTCCGCTCCGATCTGCGATTCCAGAAATTACTACAGCGAATTGGCTTTCCTGGCTAAAACGCTGCCTCGAAATACCGCTTTGTCATCGATATGTCCGCTTAAAGTAACCACCTTCAGGCTACGTTCTCGTTTTACTGAAAATAGGCATATCCGCAAATAAGGCATATGATTAAGGAGATGACTTATATCGCAGAACACCTCTCGAACCTTCGCCAAGAAATCACGGATTTGCGGAATATGAATGCTCGCTATTCCGCCAAGAGCGAGCACGGACCGCTTGACCAGTCGGCTTTAGAGACACGCACCAACCGCCTGTTGCAGATCAAACAGGAATTGTCGGATATGCGCGACCGTCCTACCGATCCCAAAGTCTGGTGGGAGAAACTTAGAAAGCCGATTCCTGTCGCTTAGGCTGGCGCCCTGTTTTTCAACTGCGAGCCTGCTCCACACTTTCCGCAGGATCTTTTGAATTTCTCATCTGTGCGCATTTGTGCGCTTTACAGAGGGTCGGCGCTTCGCAAGACCGGCTAAGGCCTCCATTGTTAAGATAGAGCGCAGCGGCAGCTTGCTTCAGTCGCTCGGGCTTTTGACAGCTAGAGGCATTTCCATGTGCAGAAACATTAAGACGCTTTTCAACTTCGATCCGCCGGTTACAGACGAAGAGGTTCGGGCGGCGTCGCTACAGTTTGTTAGAAAGATCAGCGGCTTCGGCAAACCTTCGAAGGCGAACGAGGCCGCGTTCCTAGCTGCAGTCGATGAAGTGGCCGGCGCCTCGGCCCGGCTGCTTCGTGTGCTCGAAACTACCGCGCCGCCTAAGAGCCGCGAAGAAGAAGCGGCAAAAGCGAAAGCTCGCGGAGCCGAGCGTTTCGGCGACTGAGCCTCCTAGACCCTATTGCAGGCGCCAAGGCGAGCGTTCCGGCCAATGGCGCATCGCGTCCGTTGCCCATGCCGTGGATTTATCCGTGTGACATGAGGTGCATGGGTTGGGAATTCTGTACTGATCCGTCATCTGCGGTGTAATGAAGCGGAAGGTGTGCGCGTGAACAAATGTGTTGGGCGGGCCCTCGGTTTCGATCTGCGGCATGTGACAGGCTATGCACTGGCTTCCTGTAGACCCGCTCTTGTGATGCGTGTGCTCTTCGAGTGTCGCGGTGCGCGGCCCGTTCGGAGAAAGCGGCCCGTGGCAATCTAAGCAGAGCTTGTCGGCGGGCTTGACGAGTTGTGCGTAGTTGTTGGTGCCGTGCGCGTCGTGGCAACTGAAGCAGGTGACCCCGCGACGATACATTACGCTGAGGACAAAGTCGTTCCCCTGCATTCGATTCTTGTGCGCGGTACCGTCGGGAAAATAGTAGAAGTCCGTCGTGCCCAGCGAGCGCTCTTCGAGCTTCCAATAATCTTGCAGCCTTCGCCCTGCTTCATAGCCAACCGGCCAGTCGTAATACTTGCCCTCAATAGGAATCGTGAGCGGGCGTCCTTGCGAGTGGCACTGGATGCAAGTGTCACTGGCCGCGACATAGTCCATGTGAGAAGGATTAAAGATATTGCCGCGAGTAGGATGCGCTGTGTGTTCGCTGCCCGGCCCATGGCAGCGTTCGCAGCCCACGTTCCACTCGGCGACCTGCTTGGTATGAATGTCGTATCCGACCGAGTGGCAGCCATCGCACGTAGGTCCAGTCGGCCGTTGCATGTTGTCGGGAGGATAGTACCGCGCCCACCAATCCGTGCCTGGGCGGACGAAGTACTTGCTCCACACGTGATTCTTGACTTCCCACTGCGCCGGCAGAGGATAGTAGTCATCGCCGATTTTCGTGAAGTAACGCTGTTTCCAAAGGCTTCCGTAAACGAAGGCGATCTGCTCGCGGGAGAATTTCGCCACTGTGTTCGAGGCAAGATTGGGGAGGATTGCTTCCGGATGCTCGTGGGGATCGCGGACTATATTTGCCATTGGCGTCTTTTTCCAGCGATCGTAAATTTCTGCGTGGCATTTTTCGCACGCTGTCGAGCCAACATAATGAGCTGAGCTAACTGCTGCCTGCTCAGTTTGCTCTTGCTTTGTAAGTGGGCGCAGGCTGCGAATAAAAATAATCAGCCGCCAGATGTCCCCTGCATCCGGATACGCATTCCCCCAGGCGGGCATCCCCGTAAGCTGCACCCCATTTTTAATGATGTAGTGGATCTCGCCATCGCTAAGCCTTTGGGTTTCCATCGAGCGAAGGTCAGGCACTCGGGGATAAAGACTTCGGCCCATGGGCGTGACCCCGCTACCGTCAATGCCGTGACAATTAGCGCAGCGCGCCAGGAAGCTTTCGCGCCCGGTTTGGAGGTTCTCCGCCGAAGCCTTCAGGGGATTCTTGTCGCGTCGCGCATGTCGGGGGATTGCTAGATTTCGTACACTTCGCGCCACCACCTTCTCAAGCCGCGTAGGTTCTGTGGTCGCACGAAAGCCGCGCCCAATCAGCAATGCGGCGCAAATGGCAACAGCAACTACAACCCCGAGAAGCACCATCAGCGTCCTTCTCCGCTTACTCATCCACGGCCCTCTGCTGAGATCAGCGACATCGCGCCCGCATCTAGTAAGTTGCGAAAGCGCATTTTATCCGAGGCGGTTTGTCGAGTTGTCAATTTTTATGACGGCGCGTACGATCAGACCGCCCGCAATCCCCTCGCAAAACTGAAAGGACGCCCGCCATGATTTTTGGTATGAGCCTGCAAACCTACACTCTCATCCATGTGCTCATCAGCCTGATCGGAATCGGTGCTGGGTTCGTCGTCATGTATGGCATGCTAACCGGCAAACGCCTCGATGGCTGGACAGCGGTGTTCCTGACAACTACGGTCCTGACCAGCGTGACCGGATTCGGCTTTCCTTTTAAAGGAGTGACTCCGGCAATCAACTTTGGAGTCATTTCGCTCGTCGTGCTAGCAATCGCTATCGCTGCGCGCTACGCCCGGCATCTCGCTGGCGCCTGGCGGAAAACTTACGTCGTTACAGCGGCCCTAGCGCTGTATTTGAATGTCTTCGTCCTGGTCGTGCAATCCTTCGAGAAGGTCCCCGCGTTGAAAGCCGCTGCTCCAACCCAAAAAGAGCCGCCATTTCTAGTTGCGCAACTTGCGGTGCTGGCGCTTTTTATCGTGCTGACGGTGTTTGCGGCCAAGCGCTTCCGAGGGGAACCGCCGGTAGCGGTGAAGCCTATGAGAGGCGCAGCTTAGAACTCAGGAGTGCAGAACGACAGGAGTTCAGACCCGAGTTCCACCAACGTGAGGCTCAACTTTTAGTACAATAGCTAACTCCAGGCTGTCAGGACATTCTCCCGGTAGATTATTTCTTCAAGATGCCCGTACCCATATTTCTGGCCTTTATTTTCGCCCAGCAGGGGCTCTCGCAATACGTCCGCCAACACTTTCTTGATACTACATTCAGGGGTCTTTACCACGCCAATGCCTTCGACATGGCGCTGCTCATACCGTATTTCGTGGTGCTGATTTTGCTGGCGACGTACGGAATCCATCGTTACACGCTGGTGTATCTGTATTACAAGAACAAGAAAAATCAAACCACTGAGCCCGAGGAGAAATTCTCCGAACTGCCTCGTGTTACCGTCCAGCTTCCCATTTTCAATGAGCAGTTTGTGATTGACCGTCTGCTGCAGGCGATTTGCCGGCTGGATTATCCGCGCGAGAAGCTGGAGATTCAGGTCCTGGACGACTCCACAGATGAGACAGTCGATGTTGCGAGCGGGTTGGTCGAGTACTACGCAGCGCAGGGATATCCGGTCACTTACCACCATCGCAGCAATCGCGCTGGATTCAAGGCGGGCGCTTTACATGAAGGATTGAGGTCGGCGAGCGGGGAATTCGTTGCCATCTTCGACGCAGATTTCGTCCCGCCGCCTGATTTTCTTGAGCGCACAATTCATCACTTCACTGGTGAAAAGGTTGGCATGGTCCAAACGCGCTGGACCCACATCAACCGCCATTATTCTTTTCTGACCGAGGTTGAGGCCATCCTGCTCGATGGACACTTTGTGCTGGAACACTCCGGCCGCGCACGCAGCAACGTGTTTTTTAACTTCAATGGGACTGCGGGTGTATGGCGGCGCAAGGCCATCGACGACGCCGGCGGCTGGCAGCACGACACGCTCACCGAGGACACCGACCTCTCTTACCGCGCTCAATTAAAGGGATGGAAGTTTATTTATCGGCAAGACGTCGAGTGCCCTGCCGAGCTGCCGGTAGAAATGACCGCATTTAAGACGCAGCAAGCGCGATGGGCGAAAGGGCTGATCCAGACCGGAAAGAAGATTCTGCCGCGCGTGCTCAAGAGTGATCAACCGTTTCGGGTGAAGCTGGAATCCTGGTATCACTTGACCGCGAATCTGAGCTATCCCTTGATGGTCGTTCTCTCGGTGCTGTTGCTGCCGGCGATGGTTATTCGCTTTTACCAGGGCTGGTTTCAGATGCTCTACATCGACGTGCCCCTCTTCCTGGCTTCGACATTTTCGATTTCAAGCTTCTACCTGGTCTCGCAGCGCGAACTCTTTCCGAAGACATGGCCGCGGGCGCTGCTCTACTTGCCATTCTTAATGGCGTTAGGAATCGGACTGACCGTAACCAACACCTGTGCCGTCGTCGAAGCGCTTATCGGAAAACAAACAGCCTTCGCGCGCACGCCGAAGTATCGCGTGGAATCGAAAAAAGACAGAGTGCAGGGCGCAAAATACCGCAAGCGTCTCGGTTGGGTGCCGTGGATCGAGATGCTGATCGGCGGTTATTTCGCGTTGACGGTTTATTATGCGGTGCAGAATGAGAATTATCTCACCGTGCCTTTTCTAATGCTCTTCGTAGTGGGCTATTGGTACACGGGGCTGATGTCGCTACTGCAAGGGCGCTTTGCGGGACTGGATCTCAGTCCGGCGGAGAGTCATTCCAAGCCTTTCCCGGTCGGAGTCTGACCACCCGTTCTGCCGTGAGAAATCCTTCCATTTTTTAGTAGAGCAGAGTTAGAATGCGTTTCGCTTCCATTGTGCCTCGTAAGGAGGTGTGTATGAAGTACCGCAGTCTGGCTCTTCCAGTATTGTTGCTGTCGTTACTGGTTTTTCTTCCGAGTTGCGGAACGGGACATAGCGGCGAAACTTATGTTCTGATTTCCGCGAACATCAAAGTGCCCTACTGGCAAAGCGCAGGCGCTGGCTTTAGCCAAGCGGCCGGCCAGTTGGGAGTAGGATACGCTTTCCAAGGACCGGACACCTACGATCCTGGCACCGAACGTGAGACATTAGAAAACGCGATCCAGAAGAAGCCGAGCGGGATTCTGGTTTCAGTGGCCGACCCCAACACGATCAAAGGTTCCATTGATAAAGCCATCGCCTCCGGCATTCCGGTCATAACCATCGATTCCGACGCACCGGCAAGCAAACGCCTGTTTTTTATTGGAACGAATAACTATCAGGCGGGCTTAACCGGCGGCAAACGGCTTGTTCAGGAACTCAAAGGCAAAGGCACGGTTGCAGTTTTTACTATGCCATCGCAGTCGAACCTCAACGAGCGCCTGCGCGGATATATAGACGCGGTTGAAAGTTCTCCTCAGATCAAGATTACACACATTGTCGACATCAAGGGCGATCCCCGCATTGCATTCGACACCACCAACCAATTCCTGGCCAACGACAAGAAGGAACATATTGACGCATTCGTCTGTCTCGAAGCTTTGTCCGGGAAAGAAATCGCTGGCGTGCTGCAGAATTACAACGTCAAAGGACGGACGATCATTGCGATGGACGCAGATCCAGACACGCTGCAGTGGATTCAAAAAGGTGTGATCGCGGCAACCATTTCTCAGAAGCCTTACACAATGGCCTATATCGGGCTGCAGATGCTCGACAATCTACACCATCAACTTCCTAAATCACTCGACACAGACTGGGCACGCGACAGCTTCGCGCCTGTTCCTACTTTCGTTGATACAGGATCGGCGCTGGTGGATAAGACCAATATCGATGCTTTCATTGCCGCGAGTAAATCCATTTCAGGGAAATAGAACAACAAATGATGAGAAAGATGTTGGCGGTTGCCGTCTTTTTTGGGGTCTCATGCTTAATCGGAAGAGCGTTGGAGCGCCAGCCCTCCTCTGACTATCACGCCCGGCGTGAAAAGCTGGCCACCAAACTTGACGGGGGTATAGCCATATTGTTTGCTCCATCGGAGGCCGAGGGGCCGAATGCTATCTACGGCTACCGCCCGGAGGACAACTTCTTTTACTTGACCGGCTGGCAGCAACCCGGCGCAGCGTTGCTGGTAGCGACTGCGCGAGAAGCCACAAACGACAATCCCGCGCGTCCCTATACAGAAATTCTTTTTCTCCCCAAACGAAATTATTCCCAAGAGAAATGGACCGGCGCGAAGCTAGGCCCCGATGATCCAAAAGCCCCGCAGATCACCGGATTTGAGAGGGTCGAGCCGCTTGATAATTTACGCGACGAACTCGTGAAGCTGGTGCCGGCGCGGACCAAAATCTACACCGACGTGCCCGCGGCTGAGGAAGAGTCCAATTCGAAAGAAGCCTTGCATTGGCTGCAAACCGCGAACGCCTTTCCAGTCGGCACATCGTATGAGGACATAAGGCCGCTGGTGGGCTCGTTGCGTACCGTAAAAGATGCCGGAGAAATGGACCTAATACGCAAAGCCGTCAACGCTTCCATCGCCGCACAGCTAGCCGCAATTCGCGCCATCAAGCCGGGCATGACTGAGCGCGAGATTTCCTCCCTTCTTCAGTACGAGTGGGGGAAACGGGCTTGCGAGCGCCCAGCCTATGCACCGATCGTAGGTTCAGGTCTAAACTCCACTGTCCTGCATTATTCGGATGATTCCGGCACCATTCAATCCGGCGACCTGGTTCTAATGGATGCAGCTGGAGAATACTCTCTGTATGCTTCCGATATAACCCGCACGGTGCCTGCGTCGGGGAAGTTTACTCCGCGCCAGCGCGAAATCTACGATATTGTTCTCGGCGCGCAAAAGGCCGCTATGGCGGCGTTTCAATCTGGGAAATCACATTTGCATCACAATCAGCCAGATTCGATCCACGATGTTGCCTTCAATTACATCAATACTCATGGAAAAGATCTGCACGGCGAACCGCTGGGCAAGTATTTCTTCCACGGGCTCGGGCATTACGTAGGCCTGAACGTCCACGACCCCGGCGACTACTCAGTACCGCTTGGTCCTGGCATGGTGTTTACGATTGAGCCGGGAATTTACATTCCGGAAGAGAAGATCGGTGTCCGCATTGAAGACATGTTTTATGTCGATAGCAACGGCAAGCTGATTCATCTGACCGAGTCCCTGCCGCAATCGCCGGATGAAATTGAGAAGCTGATGTCCGGAAAATAATTGCGTCCCGACGCTGCCCTCGCATGCTTGCAATAGTCGTCTGCCTGTCCTCCCGCACTCGCGTTTTGGTATCCTAAAGCATCGTGCGGATGATCTGGTGGTTTCTGATCGTCGCGTTAGCCGCCGGGGCCGTCATTTGGGCCGCCTTGTCCGCATATATTCGAGTGCAGGAACGTTTGAAGAAGGCTGAGAATCAACCGGAGCACCAAGCCGGAACCGGCCATCACCCTTAGCCTTAAGGAAGAGGTAAGACCAAATGTCATCGTCGGCAACCCAGGTTGCAAGCGCGCGGAATCGTGCAGTTGAGATTGCGAGCCAGGTTGCGATCCTGGTTGCGGCCAGTGTTTTTGTTGCCGTCTGCGCGCGCATCTATATTCCCCTGCCAGGCACGCCGGTGCCGCTTACAGTGCAGAATCTTGGTGTGTTGTTGGTCGGCCTTGCTTTGGGAAGCCGCCGGGGTTTTGCCGCGCTGGCACTCTATCTGGCAGAGGGCGCCACTGGATTGCCGGTCTTCAGTCCGCATGGCCTGGGCGGAATTGCCCAGATTCTGGGCCCGACCGGTGGATATTTGATCGCCTACCCGTTCGTCGCGGCGCTCACTGGATATATTTTTGAGCGCGGCAAGGCGACGTTCGCGCGCGCGGCATTCGCATCTCTCGCGGGAGAAGTTCTGCTGTTCACCTTTGGCATCTCGTGGCTCTATGTGCTTACGCACTCTCTGGCTCGCGCCCTCAGCTTCGGTCTTTACTGGTTCATCTTTGCTGAAGTAATCAAGATCATGCTCGCCGCGGGAGCGGTCCGCAGTTGGCAAGCTCTCTTTGCGCGAGATTGAGCTACTCAGAGTTCATTCCTTTCTGGAGATAAATACGTGTCTAGCCTTACCGCTGTCAGCACGCGGGAAATTACCATTGCTCATAGTCCCGATTCCGATGATGCATTCATGTTTTATGCTTTGGCGACCAACAAAGTTCAGGTCCCCGGTCTGCGATTTACGCACACTCTGACCGACATTCAAACCTTGAATCAGAAAGCCGGCGAAGGCGACGGGGCCTACGATGTCACCGCAATTTCTTTTCACGCCTACCCTTATTTGCAGAAGAAGTATGTGCTGATGAGTTGCGGCGGCAGCGTGGGCGAGGGCTATGGGCCGATGATCGTTGCTCCGCGCGCATTTTCAGAGAGCGATATCAAACAGAAGAAGATCGCTGTTCCTGGAAAGCTCACAACCGCTTATCTGGCATTGAAATTGTTTGCTCCGGAGATAGAAACCGAAGTCGTTCCGTTCGACCAGATCATTCCCAGCGTGCTGGAGGGAAAATATGAAGCTGGGTTGATTATCCACGAAGGCCAGCTCACTTATGACCGCTCCGGTCTGTACCGGATCATTGATTTAGGGAAATGGTGGCTGCAAACTACGGGACTGCCACTACCTTTGGGGGGAAATGCGATCCGTCGCAGCCTCGGTTCCGAGCTGATTTCGATAGTCTCTGGCGCGCTGCGCGACAGCATTCAATACGCGCTCGATCACCGCGAGCAAGCTCTTCAGTATGCCATGCAGTTTGCCCGCGACTTAGATCCGCGGCTGGCAGACCGCTTCGTGGGAATGTACGTGAACGAACGCACCCTGGATTACGGGCTGGACGGAAAAGAAGCGATTCGGCGTCTGCTCGATATGGGCTACCGTGAAGGAATCATTTCGGTTGAACCGCAGGTGGAGTTTGCCGAAATTTAGATTGAAAGAGTTCGCGGCGCGAGTCGCCTCGAATCTACGTTTTCATGCGCGTGACCGATCCACAAACCCTCCTGATTGATGCCGACGACACGCTATGGGAAAACAATATTTATTTCGAACGTGCGATCGCGGACTTCGTTTCATTTCTAAACCACCACGAGCGTTCGCCGTCTGAGATACGAGAAATTTTGAACGATGTCGAACGCGAGTGCATTGTCAGTCACGGCTATGGTTTGCAAAGCTTCACCCACTCGCTGGTAAGGACATTCGAGCGCTTGTCGGTCGAACCGATTACTCCCGCGCTGCATGAGACCAGTCACGGATTTGCCCGCACCATCGCCGAACAGCCGGTGCAGACCCTTCCACAGGTTCCTGAAACCCTTGCCTACCTCGGCAAGCATCATCGCCTGATTCTGGTGACTAAAGGAAATTTCGCGGAGCAATCGGGAAAAGTTGAACGATCGGGATTGAAGGATTTTTTTAGCGCGGTCGAGATCGTGCCGGAAAAAGATGTCTCCGCGTACCAGACGATCGTGGGCCATTATCAGCTCGCCGACGATCAGACATGGATGGTCGGCAATAGCCCTAAGTCTGATATCAATCCCGCGCTCGGCGCCGGGCTTAACGCGGTGTTCGTGCCCCACGATGACACGTGGGTGCTGGAACACGAAGAACTAGCCGACCCTAAGCCGCCGAGCCGATTACTGGTCTTGAGCAGCTTTGCGGAGTTATCGAAGCACTTCTGAACCTCATTGGTCAGAACCAAAGCTAAGTGCTTTCTTCTGCGACATAGGCGATCTGGTGCTTGAAGATGAAGAGATTCGGCTTCCCCTCGCGGGTCAGACGCAGCATGTTGCGGTCGTAGTACTCAATCCAGCCGCTGACCACTTCCCCATCCACCAGCTTGATTGAGACCGGCCTTTTCTTCTCCACTAGCAATTTCAGATGAGCCACTTCCTCGTTCGTAGACTCCGGCGGCGGCGATTTTCCTTTTTGCGGAGATGAGTCGGCGAAAGGCATAGAGGGATTGTATAAGAAAATCCAGCTAAAAAAAGAAGGCCGTCACTCCAACCGGAGCGACGGCCTCAGATTGTTCAACAGTTTCAGAAATTCAACTTCAGTTCAAACTCGATCTGACGAGGGGCACCCAGCGCGTTCACCCCCGAGCCGAGCCCGAGGCGCAAATTGTTCGGTTGCGGGTTGGTGGTACCGTTTGGTGATCCTGGGGTACCGTCCAAAATATTGCTGAATGGCGCGGCGGGACCATCGAAATTAGCAAAATTCAACACGTTGAAGAAAGTAACCCCAGGTCTCAGTTCGACCCTCTCCTTGATTTTGTAGGCCCAGCTCAGACCAAAGTCGAAGCTTTTTAGCCAACCCTGGCCTACCGCGCCGGGAGGCGCCAATTGCAGTGGGCAAACAGTACTGCCGCATCCAGTGACGTTGCCGCCAATGACGCCGCCCAATTGTTGAAGCTGGGTAACGGTCATTAAACCATTGTCGATCAGGACCTGCCCCGCTGGGGTGGGCTGACCCACCATTGTGTTGTTGAAATTTGTGATCCTCTGATTGAGCCCACTAACGCTCAAAGTTCGCCCAAAAGCGCCTATATTTGTGCCAGGCAACAAATCTCCGGTACCACCATTTGAAACACCGCTTCCATCCCCGGTTCCGTCTCCAGTGATATCGGTCTGGAAAATACCTCCCCCTAGTCCGCTAACCGGCAGCGTCACGTTTGATGCAAGGGGGCTATCGAAATGGCCAATTAAGCTGACTCGAAGGTTAGCCAAAAGGTCGAACGTGCCGCCAAACGAAAGTTGATGAGTTCGATCTAAACCGTTCGGGCCGATGTATTTTGAAGGGTTGGCGTAGTCTGTGGCGAAATTAATGAAATCACTGTCCCGTGCTGAGGAGATGTAGCGGGAGAACGAATAGGAAACTTGCAAATTCAAAACCTTCGCTCCCCGAAATGGATTGTGGACATCCTCTCTCAATGACGTCTGCAGCCCGTTGTAAACCGATCGTCCGATCGGGAAGAGCATCTGGTTGGCACCGACGTTAGGATTGATTCCCGGAAAAGCAGCGCCATTATTAGGTGTCAAGCAGTTAGTGCCGGTCGTGACATTGCACGTGAAAGCAGCGGGAAATCCTAGCAATGAGGAATACCCTGAGTCCAATCCGCCGGTAATTGGATCTCCCGCACCGTTGAACCTCACTAGTGAATAATCTGCGATTCTTGCTCCGTTGTTAATTGCGCAGTTTATATCAGCGCTACCAGTTCCGGGGCCGCATCCAAACGCCGCATCGGTCGCGGAGATAGCAGTCAAAGCCGCGCTCTTGTTAAAGTGTCCTGCGTTCCCCACTTGATTCGTGTCTATGGTAAGCAAGTTGTGCGTCGATATGTTTCGAAGGTAATCGACTGTCAGCACCATACCTGGGCGAATCTGATGCTGGATCCCTATATTCATTTGCACCGAGCGCGGCGTCACATAGTTAGGAGCAAAGAGCTGAGTACCTGTACCATTCAGTGCGTCCGCTAGAGCGTTCCCAATGTAGGAGGGGTTGGTGGCCGCAGATGCGCTTGCTGCCTGATAAGCCTGCTGAGCAGCAACAATTTGTGAGGCTACGGTCCCAATTGGCTGGCCGCAGAAGGAAAAACTGCCCGCTCCGCCTGAACAGGCGGCCTGCTCCGCAAGAAACAAACCGGTGGGCAATCGACCGGGGCGGTCGAAAAGGTTGTTGTTCCAAATAGAGTTCTCATAGAACAAGCCGATACCGCCGCGAATTACAGTTGTCCCCTTCTTGCTGCTGTCCCATGCGAATCCGACTTGCGGCGCAAAATTATGATTAGGCTGATTAACCCGGGCACCCAGGTTTTTGTAGAACTGATTATTGAATTGATTAAGAGCTGCAATCGGCCCGATGTCGCTATCTGTGCGACCGGTGTCACGCACATAGCGAATGCCGTATGTCAGGGTGAAGTAAGGTTTCACTTTCCAAGCATCGCCAAAATACAAAGCCAACCGATTATCTGGTCCCAGGCCGCCACCTGGAAAACCAAACGCGGGCATCTCTGAAGAGAAACCCTGTCCGTTTCCAAACGTGACGGTGTCAGCGGGATAGTTGAGAGGATTGCTCGCCCCACCGGAGAACGGACAATTGCTGGCTGCAACACATTTCGGCGGGGCATTTGGTGCACCGACAGCAGGCGCCGAGCCCAAAAACTTTGCAAACCCGCCACCGTGAATGTGATTGAAGCCCATCCCAAACCGGAAGACGTGGCTGTTGTACGCTTTGCTAGCGTCGTACTTGATCTGATGATCGGACTGCATCGTTGCCTGCGGCGCGAGGAAGTTTGGCCCAGAACAAAATTGGTCAGCACCAGCAGTTAGGCAATTTGCATCACCTCCGATTGCCAGCTCAATTCCTGGCGCGGGGTCGAAAATCGTAGAACCCGTTACTGCGTCCTTGATGCCGTTCTCAAACTTGGTATAGCCGAAGCGGACGCTATGGGTAAAGCTACCAGTATTGAAATCAACGCCGATCACATGGTCGCGAGCATGATTCACATTGGAAAACGGCTGGAATGAGTTGGGGATAAAAGGCAGTACGCTCTTATTTTGATCAAACGTGAATCGATAGAAGATCTTAAACCGGCTCACCTGATAATCTAGGCGGCCATCGACCTCGGTCTCGCGAAATGGCGAGTCAAAACTTCCAGAGAGATTCGCGAAAGCGCCGCCGGGCAACACAGGATCCAGTAAATCCTGCTTGTTGCGCTCACCCGTTACAAAGAAGAAGAGCTTATCTTTGACAATAGGCCCCCCGAGGCTCCCGCCGAATTGGTTCCGCTGGAAAGGATTTTTTGAACCGCTGGGAAGAGCAGCGTTCAAGCTCTGGTCGCGGAAATAGTAGAATCCATCACCGTGCAACCGGTTTGTTCCACTCTTGGTATTCAGGCTCACTGAACCTGACGACGTCAGCTCCGTCGAGAGATCCAACGAGGACTGCTGCAGCGAGGCTTCCTCGATCGCACCGAGGGGAACATTCATTGTTGTCGTGCCGACAGTCTCATCACTGATATCCAAACCATCGAGTTCAATCCGTGCCGTACGCCCGAATCGTCCTCCGAACGAGACTGACGAGAACCCATTCTTGGTGGGATCAAAAGTTCCGCCGTCCTGAATTTGAACGCCGGGTTCGAGCTGCGCAAGGTCAAGGAAATTACGACCGTTAATAGGAAGATTCTCGATCTGCTGCGAAGTCAAAATGCCCTGAACCGTGGCCTGCTCAGTATTGACCTCGACGTCGGAGCCCTGGACCTCCACAACTTCTGTTTCCGGACCAACCGCCAGCTTGAAGTTTCCGGAAGAAGTGACGTTCACCTGAACCGTAACGGGAGCCTCCGTAGTCTTAAAACCCTTGGCCTCTACCCGAACCATATATTCGCCAGGGTTCAGCGCTCCAGACGCGTAGGCACCCGACGGTGTCGTCGTCACTGAAAACGTCTGGCCTGTTCCTTTATTGGTGATGGTAACCTTGGCGTCGCCGACCACGGCCCCGCTCTGGTCCGTGATGGTTCCCTGAATGCTGCCGGTTGAAATGGTTGTCTGAGCTAGACACATCGGCAAGATCAAAGTCACGATGAATGCCGTCGCGAGACACTGACGAAATCCAAACACCATCCGTGCAAGCAGATTCATGTAGGGGATATTCCTTTCGAGGTTTGATGCACGTCAGGCCATGAAAATTACTTGCCCCCGACGAAAGTTCGCGACTAGAAGTCGGGATGTAACCACCCCACCATAACGCAGTAAAATTCTTAGCTTCCCGGAATTGCAGAATATTGACAATCCGGCTCTGCGCTTCTGAAAGAGGGTGTAGAAAGAAAATCGCTCTCGTCGACCCGAACCTAGCCATCCAGTAATATAACTCGGAAGGCTATTCATATCTTCTCGGGGTCTGTTTGCTATCGTAACGTCCTCTCGAACCTGTTCCACCTTAAAGAATTGCCGATGAAAGCACTCGTTAAAGCGCAGAGCACCCGTGGTCTGTGGCTCGAAGATGTTGCCGAGCCGGAAGTCGGCATCAACGACGTCAAAGTCCGTGTGTTGCTCACGGGAATTTGCGGCACCGATCTCCATATATATGAGTGGGACGCGTGGGCCAAGTCCACAATTCCGGTGCCCATGGTCATCGGACATGAATTCGTTGGGGAAATTGTGGCGGTTGGCGCAAACGTCTCCGACTTTCATCCCGGCGAACTGGTTAGCGGTGAAGGACACGTGACCTGTGGCCGCTGCCGGAACTGCCTCGCGGGCCGGCGCCATCTTTGCGCGCACACCCAGGGGGTGGGAGTAAATCGTCCGGGCGCCTTTGCCGAGTACATCGTGCTTCCCATGTCGAACATCTGGCGACACGACCCCAAGATCAAGCCCGAGGTCGCCGCCATCTTCGATCCGTTTGGCAATGCGGTTCACACCGCACTTTCATTTCCGGTACTCGGGGAAGACGTCTTGATCACGGGTGCGGGCCCGATCGGAATCATGGCGGCGGCGGTGGTGCGCCATGCGGGTGCACGCTACGTCGTGATCACTGACGTGAACGCTTATCGTCTGGCCCTCGCAGAAAGGATTGGAGTCACGTTGGCGGTGAACCCGCAAGTCTCGCCACTCGCGGAGGTGCAAAAGAAATTGGGAATGCAGGAAGGATTCGATGTCGGCCTTGAAATGTCGGGGAATCCCGCGGCGTTTCGCGAGATGCTGAAGAACATGAGCCATGGCGCGAAAATTGCGATGCTTGGCATTCCGGTCGCAGAGATGGCCATCGACTGGCATCAAGTAATCTTCAGCATGTTGACGATCAAAGGAATTTACGGACGCGAGATGTACGAAACCTGGTACAAGATGACAATCATGCTCGAAACCGGCCTCGACATTTCTCCGGTGATCACCCACCAGTTCTCATTTCGCGAGTACGAAAAAGGGTTCGAAGCCATGCGTTCGGGGAATTGCGGAAAAGTGCTGCTCGATTGGCGGGAGCTCGACCAAAGCTCTGGGCAGAAAACGGTGCGTTAACATCGTACCGTGCATTATTTGAGTCCTGAGCATAAGCTGGCTTCTATTAGAGGTGTGGCCACGGCAAACGCCGCGGAAATCTCCACAACTGTCAGCACAATCAGCTGGCGGCGGACACCTCTGCAATTCGCACGAAAGAAACTTCAGCAGCGCGAGGACCAGGTATTTCTCGTGCTCGCATTGGTCATTGGCGCGCTCACCGGTCTATCGGTGGTCGCATTTATTCTGCTCACCGAGCGCATGGGGATGCGCCTCTACCCGCCGGGTAGCGCAGCGTGGCGACGCGTTTCGTTTCCGATCGCTGGATCACTCATCATCGGATATCTTCTGTACCGCTATTTTCCTAACGCTCGCGGGAGCGGCGTACCGCAAACCAAGGCCGCCCTCTATGCGCGCGAAGGCCGCATTCTTCTACGCACGGTGCTCGGGAAATTCTTTTGCACCTCCGCAACTCTTGCCAGCGGAATCCCTCTGGGACGAGAAGGCCCCTCTGTCCAGGTCGGGGCGGGCATTGCATCTGTGCTGGGACGCTGGTTGGGCTTGCGTCCGGAAAAAGTAAAGGCGCTGATTCCAGTAGGCGCAGCGGCCGCCATTGCTGCGGCATTCAACACTCCCTTGGCGGCAGTACTTTTCGCGCTCGAGGAAATTGTGGGAGACCTGCACGCGCCGGTGCTTGGCTCGGTTGTGCTCGCCTCTGCGACCTCATGGAGCGTACTGCGCCTGCTGTTGGGCAACAATCCGCTCTTCAAAGTTCCGCAATACCAGTTAGTACATCCGGCAGAATTCGCTATTTATGCAGTGCTCGGGGTAATCGGCGGCCTGGTATCAGTTGTTTTCACCAAGCTTCTCTTAGGAATGCGGGCGTACTTTCTGCGAATGCCACAAAAGACTGTTTGGCTACAGCCTGCAGTTGGAGGTCTAGTGGTTGGGTTGCTGGGATGGGCGGTGCCTCAGGTCCTTGGGGTGGGTTACGGCTACGTAGGCGACGCCCTCAATGGAAAGATGGCGCTCGAGTTAATGGCCTTACTCGTCGTGCTGAAGCTTGTCGCGGTTACGACCTGTTATGCATCGGGAAATGCCGGCGGCATCTTTGGCCCGGCTTTGTTTATCGGCGCCATGCTTGGCGGTTCGGTAGGAACTCTGGCGCACCGTTTGTTTCCGGTGTACACGGCAAACCCGGGGGCATATGCCTTGGTCGGAATGGGGGCGGCGTTCGCCGGAATTGTCCGTGCGCCGATGACCTCGGTGCTGATGATCTTCGAGATGACGCAGGACTATGCGGTCATCGTGCCGTTGATGATTTCGAATCTTGTGAGCTTGTTCATTTCTTCGCGTTTGCAGCGGACGCCAATTTATGAGGCACTGGCGATCCAGGATGGCGTTCATCTTCCTTCTGCGGAGTCACGACAGATAGACGGCCAGCGTCGAACTGGGCGAATTATGCGTCAACCGAGTGAGTCACTAGCGGCACGGCTTACTCTCGCTGAGGCCGTGGAACAAACTCATGCGAGTAAGTTTCACAGCTGGCTAGTGGTAGATGAAAGCGGCGTTGCGGGAGTCATTAACCGGCTCACGCTGGAGCAGGAGGTTGCGCAAAATCCCGGGAAGGAGCTGGGCAAGATCGTGGACGGACTGATGTTCCCTCATGTCCACTCCGATCAAGGCATCAATGTCGCCCTTGAACGGATGGGGGCAAACCACCTCGATATTCTGCCCGTCGTGAATCGTGCGAATATTCATCAACTGGAAGGGACCGTAACTCTCCGGGACGTCCTAAATTCTTACGGCATTAATCCGGAGGCTTAGGACTACCGACTCGAAGCGATTTTCTTCTTTGTTGAGGTACCATTAAAGGTTGCGACGGGCCCTTCCGACGCCTGACTCTATTGAGGAATTCTTCATATGGCAACCATTTCCCAAACTAATCCCTCGATTCCGCTCACCAAGAATGAGCACTTGCTCCGCTGGGTCGAAAAAATGGCTGAACTCACCCGTCCGGCGCGCGTTCATTGGGTGGATGGTTCGCAGGAAGAATACGATCAACTTTGCGACGAGATGGTGGCAGGTGGCACGTTCATACGGCTGAATCAGGACCTCTGGCCAGGATGCTTTCTCGCCCGCTCCGATAAAAGTGACGTCGCCCGTGTGGAAGAACGCACTTTCATCTGCTCACTTTCGAAAGACAGCGCCGGCCCCACCAACAATTGGGAAAATCCCTACGAGATGCGGCGCAAACTGCGCGCGTTATTTCGCAACTCGATGAATGGCCGCACTATGTATGTGCTGCCGTTCAGCATGGGCCCGGTGGGCTCGCCCATGTCGCAGATCGGCGTGCAGCTGACAGATTCGCCGTATGTGGTCGTCAGCATGAGAATCATGGCGCGAATCGGTATACCGGTATTCAAGGAAATCGATAAAGATTACAAGCGCGTAGTTCCCTGCCTGCACAGCGTGGGCGCGCCGCTAAAACCGGGACAGAAAGATGTGCCTTGGCCTTGCAATGACGAGAAGTACATCGTGCACTTCCCCGAAGTACGCGAGATCTGGTCGTATGGTTCGGGATACGGCGGTAACGCGCTGCTCGGCAAGAAGTGTTTTGCCCTGCGAATCGCCTCCGCTATGGCGCGCGACGAGGGCTGGATGGCCGAACACATGCTGATCGTCGGAGTCGAAGATCCCAAGGGCCAAAAGACTTATGTTGCTGCGGCGTTCCCCAGCGCTTGCGGAAAAACAAATTTCGCCATGATGGTCCCCCCGGAGGAGTTCAAAGGCTGGAAAGTATGGACTGTGGGCGACGACATTGCCTGGATCACGCCCGATGCGGATGGGCGACTGCGCGCCATCAACCCAGAAGCCGGATTTTTCGGCGTCGCGCCGGGAACATCCGTCAAGACGAATCCCAACGCGATGGCGACTCTTGCGAAGAACTCAATTTTTACCAACGTCGCGCTAACCCCTGAAGGAGGAGTCTGGTGGGAGGGAATGACCGAAAAGCCGCCAGCGGAATGCGCAGACTGGCAAGGGAATTTGTGGACTCCAGAGATCGCTAAGAAAACCGGCGCGAAGGCAGCCCATCCGAACGCACGTTTCACCGCACCAGCGCGGCAGTGCCCGACCATCGACTCCGCATGGGAAGATCCGACCGGTGTTCCCATTAGCGCGATCATTTTTGGCGGACGCAGGGCGCACACCATTCCGCTCGTCTATCAGGCCTTCAACTGGAGTGCAGGGGTTTACGTCGGCGCCACCATGGGCTCGGAGATGACAGCCGCCGCCGCGGGGGAAGTTGGTAAAGTGCGTCGTGACCCAATGGCGATGATTCCATTCTGCGGCTACAACATGGGCGACTACTTTCGGCACTGGATCAAGATGCAACGCTCGCTCAGCGTGACCCCGCGGATTTTCCACGTGAACTGGTTCCGCAAAGATGCCAACGGAGAATATTACTGGCCTGGTTTCCGTCAGAATTTCCGCGTGCTCAAATGGATCATCGATCGCGTGCATGGACGAACCCGCACCAAGGAAACTCCCATCGGCTGGACGCCTTTCTACGAAGACATTGATTGGAGCGGTCTGGAGTTCACGCGAGAAAAATTTGATGAATTACAAAAAGTGGACCGTCCCGCCTGGAAGCGCGAGGTCATTGACCACGAGGAGTTGTTCATCCTGCTTCACGCACATCTCCCGCCCGAAATGATTTACGAACGCGAGCTGTTAATCTGCCGGCTGTGAAGCATATTCGAAGTCGCCCGGAAGCGCGCAGAGATACGCTCGGCTTGCATGATCCAAACTCGCTTGGGACTAATCACCCACGCATCCCGGCCGGATGTTTCTCCAGCGCTGCCTCAAATGCATCCAAAGAAAGTGAGCGCAGAAGATTACGCCGCAACCCGCGTTCCACGTCGCCCAATCGTTCGGCGGCGGACGAGAGCCATGCGAAATCGGCCGACTGCGACAACTTCTGAAGTTCCGACATCACGTCAGTGTTTCTGACCAGCGGTGCGGAGTTTGACTCGATGAATAGTAGATCCTGCAGCAATGAATAGAGGCAACGCAATAAAAGCTCGATCTTTTCCCTGCCCTCGGCTCCTGCTCGATAAGTCTCAGTGATCTTGAAAAGCTCGGTGTGATCGCTCCCACTCAGCGCGGTCTTCAGGATCGTAAGCGCGTCTGCTCGGGCGGCCGAGTAACCTTCGAGGTCGAAGTTCCTTGCCCTACCCACTGCTCCTTCTGAAAGCCGTGCCACCAGTGCCCGTTGCTGCGGTTTCCATTCTGGACGATGCCGCGCCAAATAACTCTCGATTTCTTCCAGCGCAAGATTTCGCAACTGCAAAGTCATGGTGCGGGAGCGGATTGTTGGCAGCAGTTCTCCCGCGTTCTCGGTCAACAGAAATATCGTGGCGTAATCCGGCGGTTCCTCCAGGATTTTGAGCAGCGAGTTCGCCGCTTCTTTCATGAACGCCGAATCGGTGAAGATGAAAACGCGCTCCCGTCCTTCCGCTGGTCGGAAATAAATAGATTCGATCACTCGCCTAACCTGGTCCACTTTGATCATCATCTGCGGAGGATCGGGCGGGATGACGAGAACGTCGGGGTGGGTCTGGATAAAGAGCCGCGTTTCTTTCTTTTCGCTTTCTTTCAAGGATTCGCGAGCTTCCATTGCCTCTGCGCAGCGGGACTCGAGGTCTTCAAGCTGGCCAATGCGAATGCAATTCGAGCACTTGCCACAGAAATCTGCGAAACCATCACCTGCCGGCGGATTGAGGCAGTTCATGGCTCGCGCGATCATGGCTGCTAGTGTGTATTTGCCAGAACCCGCTGGCCCGGCGAGAATCACGCCGTGAGGAAAGCGATGGCGCGTCAGCATCTCGCGGACGGTGTGAACGATTTCTGAGTTACCGTGAAAATCAGAGAAAGACATATTCGATTGACTGTACCAAGATCTAGCCTCGAGAAATTGCCCAGCGCAACGGTGTTCCGGCCCCGCCCTCGCCCCGCAACTCGATTGTTCCCTGGTCAACTCTGGCGCGAATCCGCATTCCGTTGACCTCTACACGCTGCAAATGTTTCGCTTCTTCCGCTGAGAGTAATAGGTGAACACCCCAGGTGTTTCGTGCCGACGGGTTATACCACCCCTCGTAGCCGCGCGCGCTTTTCACAAAACCCAACAATGCCGACTCAAAGCGAAACGATTCCAGCGGCAGCTTCGGTGCTAGCGCTATTCCGCGCTCGGTGAACTCCACTCCGAGCAGCTTGGTTACCGAATACAGCGGGCAAGCATGGGTATGCATATTCAGTACCGGAAAATCTGTCCAGCCAAATGGTTTGCCGCCGGTGGTCTCCCCCGGACGTTTGCTCAACGCGGAATTAAGAACGTCCGGGCCACTCCAGGTTCCGTACCAAATGTTCGGATACACCTCGGCATGACGCGCGAAGGAGTTCTTCTTCCATTCGTCCCAGGCCATCGCGCCGTCTACGCGAGCCAGCGCCCAGATCAGAGTCTGGTTCAGCGAAGGCCAAACTCCGCCCGCAATTGACGTTCCGGGCTCGGCCTGCCATGCGCCGTGCGTGATTCGATCAGGACTGTCGCTGATCTGGATAGCGCCAATCGGAGAAGGACGCCGCAGTTCCTGATCGATGGTTTTGATAAGAGTCGCGGTTTGTTCTTCGCTGGCTGCTCCGCCAATCATTGCCCACGGCTGCGGCTCGATCCATAGGCCCTTCTCGCCTAACCATCCGAGTGTAGGCCCGAGCCATGCGCGCCGGAACCATTTGCCCGCCCACTGTTGCTGCACCGCGTTGCGATGTTCCTCGGCTTTTCGGCGAATACCGGAAGCAACGTGACCATCATCACCCGCGTACGTAAGCATGAGCGCGTAGTAATCGAAGACATAGGCAGCCATCGCGGAATTGAGCACGCTTTCACTCTGCTCCTCGCATTCTTGCTGCGATGTTTGCGGAACCCACGCGTTCTCCAGAGCATCATTCCAGTCGTCCCGGAGCATACGCATCAGGCCGTGCTGGCCGGTTTTCACGACTTCGATCAGGTGCCGATAGCATCTGGCCAGCACACTGCAAACTGTTTCCGCTTCAGCTCGGACACCGTAAATTGTGACGATCTGCGAATCCAGAAATGAAACATCGCGCGTGGCCAGCACGTACTCACTTGCTACCCAAAGCAGCCACATCGGCATATCGCTCGAGTCGTCGAACGTTGTCGGCATCGGCATGCCGCGTCCCACAATGCCATACGGAATGGATCCGTCTTGCCGGACTTCCTTCAGCGTGTAGCGCAGGACATCTTTGACAATTTCCGGATCGCTGAACAAAAACGGAAGCGCGTGCTGAAGCGGGTCGCGGGCTGCGCCCTGAAATCCCATCACATACTGGTAGATGCTCGCTTGCGAAATGATGTGATGATGAAAGAAGTCGTCATAGGTCAGGCCGCTGCGAAGATAGTAGTGGTTCCACGTGATTTCTCTTTCGACCCACGGTTCGCTCTCGGTGCTAAAACGCAGGCCCGCTTTCTTCCATTGCTTGCTGGATTCTGCGAGCGCAGTGTCGGATGTTTTGCGATATTTGCTGGCCAATGAATCCATGTCCGCTCCACTCGGCAGGTACCCGTAGAGGAATGTGAGTGTGCGGCTCTCGCCCGGCTTGAGGATGAACTTGCGTTCCAGCAACATGGCGCTCTGCGGACCGGAGGAGCTGAAATCGCCATCCAGCGGGCGGTTAAGGCCAACCGGATGTTCCGCGCCGCCCGCGCCAAAAAAGTCTTTGGCATTTGTGGTGAACCCATCCGCCGGCGCATCGAGCGAGAGCAGAAATGTGGGCGGCGGATTCAGATCGTCAAAACTCGCCAGTTTCGGAGCATTCTTGTCGGGTGCAATCAGAAACAAGTCTGGGCTTTTCTTTAGATCAGCTACAATCGCGGCGAATTTACGGTCCTCAGCCGGATCGCGCCCGCTAAATTGCTTACGCTCGTGCAGTCCGGAACCATCGCTAAGGTTGCGAAAGCTATGCTCGAACCTGGCGCCAAATTCTCGACGCAATTCATGAACACTTTTTCCAGAGAACGACTCCATGAAGGAGCGAAACGAGAATTGATAAAGTTGACAGCCCCAGTACTCAACCCAGCGTAACTGAGCTTCAACCGTCCCGTTGTTCGTGATCTTCACTTGCGAGATCAGAACCGGATCATCGCCAAACGGTGCGAAGACGACATGGTCAACGCTGTAGCTGCCGTCCGCAACCTTCTTCCGAAAATATCCGATTCCGAAAATGCGCTCGAAACTTTTCCCGCCTCCCGGGTACAACGTGCTCAGCGAGGATTTCCCGTCCGTTAAATAACCGAAACCGCCCGCAAATGCCCCTCGGTCCGGAGCGTAATCGTTTAGAAATTTTGGCGCGCCCTCATCTTGACGCACACGAACATGCCCGTAGTTCGAAGCGATGGCGACTACGCGGTCGTTTCCGACTTGATGAATGTGCTCGGTGGGCGAAAGCATTCCCGGATTAACATCGGTCACGGCCTTCGGATCATGAATTTGATCGCAGGTGTAATGAAATGCGGGCAGGCCAAATTCATCTTCCATCCATGTTCCGAAATAACCCGATCCGTATGGTTTTTGTGCGGAATCGCCAACGTGGGATTGCGGCTTATTCTCTTGCGCAAGCGACAAGAAGTCCGGGAGCAACTTAACTCCCGCTGCGGTTTTCGCCGCATTGGCGAGAAACTGCCTGCGATCAACGGACATTTTGCGCTTTCCTGGAAGAGTTCTCGAGACTGACCTTTCTCAAAACCGCTTCCAAAATCTTGGCGTGAGTTTTGTCCGGCGCGCCGCGAGCATCTATTACCGCGACTCTCTCCGGCTCACGTTTGGCGATTTCGAGATATGCATCGCGCACGCGGGTAAAAAATGCCCGGTTCTCCTTTTCAAACCGGCCCTCATCGCTTTCAGAGGTGCTCCGCGCCAGGTTGCGCCGGCGCGCGCGCTCAACACTCGCATCCACGTCAGAATCCATCAGAATAGTGAGGTCCGGTTTCAAATCGCCACCGAGCACTCGATGCAGCTCCAGCACCGGCTTGCTGCCTAGTTTCCGCCCGCCGCCTTGATAGGCTTCGCTTGAATCTGTGAACCGGTCGCAGAGCACAATTTGCCCGGCGTTTAAACCCGGCAAAATAACTTCGTGAATATGCTGCGCGCGTGAGGCAAACATCAAGGCCAGTTCCGCCATGGGAGCAAGACCAGAGGTCCGCGTGTCTAAAAGCAATCTCCGGATCTTTTCGCCGGTGTCAGTTCCGCCAGGTTCTCGCGTGACTACAACGGCGAATCCTTGCTGGCTCAGTTTTTCTGCCAGCCGTGCCATTTGCGTGCTCTTACCGCACCCATCCAATCCTTCAAAGGTAATGAATTTACCGCGACGCGTACTCACGCACCGATGATACCAACGAAATCTCTCCTTGAGACGCGATCGCCGGATGCGCTCCGGCGTTAGCCGTAATTAAAACGTTTCTCCCAGGCGGCTGATCGGATAACACTCAGCGAGTGATGTTATAGTCATCAGTTTGTTACGAACCCGAAAAAGGAGAAACTGGTGAGGACTTCCCCCCTCGTAATCGTCCTAATTCTGCTAATTACATGCCCGTTGGCGTTGTGCGCAGCGGGTGCGGCCCCTCATATTGACCTTGTTCTTGATGCGTCTGACGCTCCGCGAAAAATCTTCCACGCCCAGCTCACGATCCCAGCAACCCCAGGGACTTTAACTCTTTATTATCCGAAGTGGATTCCTGGTGAGCACGCGCCTAGCGGTCCCGCCATCGACATGGCCGGACTCAAGTTCACCGCAAACTCGCAGACAGGACAGTTTCTGAAGTGGCGCCGCGATCTTGCGGATAACTGGACCATCCACGTCGAGGTCCCCGCTGGCGTGCAGGAGATCCACGCATCATTGGATTATCTTTCGCCGGGCGAATCCGACCAGAGCCTGTTTTCAGCGGGCGCGTCGGCGACGCAAAAAATGACGGTGATCAGCTGGAACCAAGTCTTGTTGTATCCCAAGGGCTGGACCGCCGACCAGCTTACCTACTCAGCCTCGCTCCGCCTGCCGCCGGGCTGGAAATTTGGAACGCCACTTCCGGTGGCCTCAAAATCAGGAGACGAAATTCACTTCCAGCCGGTTTCTCTCTACACCCTGGTCGATTCTCCCGTGATCAGCGGTGAATATCTCAAAGTTGTTCCGCTGAATAAGGGCGTCGAGCCTCCGGTGGAAATGGACGTTGCCGCCGACAGCGAAATCGCTCTCAATCCGCCTCAGGAAGTATGGGACAACTACACCAATCTAGTGAAGCAGGCGATCACGTTATTTGGCGCGACTCATTATCGCGATTATCACTTTCTTTTCAGTTTGAGTGACCACGTAGCCCACTTTGGTTTAGAGCACCACGAATCGAATGACAGCCGCTCTGAGGAAAGAACGTTCATCGATCCCGAAATCAGGGCCCTGCATGCCGGCCTGCTGCCACATGAGTACGTGCACTCTTGGAATGGTAAGTACCGGAGGCCGGCTAACTTGACCACTTCTGATTACCAGCAGACGATGCAGGACGATCTGCTCTGGGTCTATGAAGGAGTGACGGAATATTTGGGTGACATGCTCACCGCGCGCAGCGGTTTGTGGACGCCGCAGCAATATCGCGAGGAGTTGGCGCGCACTGCGGCGATGCTGGACCATCGGCCGGGGAGGACGTGGCGAAATTTGCAGGATACTTCAGATGCCGCTGCGCTGCTCTATTACACGCCCAAGGAGTGGGACTCCTGGCGGCGCGACGTTGACTACTACGACGAAGGCGAACTGGATTGGTTATGGGTGGACAGCATTATTCGTCAGCGGACCGGCGGGAAAAAATCCATGGATGATTTTTGCAAGCTGTTCCACGGCGCACCGAGCACGCCGCCCACGGTAAAGACCTACACTTTCGATGACGTGGTGAATACGCTGAATCAAATCGCCCCTTACGACTGGCGCGGCTTCTGGAACGACCGATTGAGCAGTCATGGTCCCGGAGCTCCGATGGGCGGAATTGAAGGCACCGGCTGGAAGGTTGTTTACGACGAAAGCCGCTCGGAGATGATGCGCGCATGGGAAGACGATCACCGTACACTCAATGCCGCATTTTCTGTGGGGCTACTCGTAAAAGAAAATGGCGAGATCGAAGACACGATTGAAGGTATGGACGCGGCGCACGCGGGCATCGGTCCGGGGATGAAGATCCTCGCGGTGAACGGGCGCCGCTTTACGCTTCAGGTATTTCGCGATGCTCTTAGCTTGGGAAAGAGCACGTCGCAGCCTTTGCAGCTGCTGGTCGAAAATACCGACTATTTCAGGACTTTTCTTCTTGATTATCACGGAGGAGAAAAGTATCCGCATCTAGTTCGCGACGAAACCAAGCCCGATGCCCTAAGCGACATTATTCGGGCTCGCTGAAAAATTTGGTCATTGTGTCCTCTGTGGTTCAATGCTTTTTGATTTGGGCCACAGAGTACACAATTTTTTACGTCTGTGTTTTATGGCGTGGCTAGATATTCTCTTCGACGCCAGCAAACAGATCGGTTTCTGCTTGCAACACTCTCCCTTTTGCCGAAGCCACCAGATGGTATAGCTCGCTGGGCCCGCGCCTGCGAGCGTTCTCTTCAAAAAGCGGCCAAAGTGGGGCTTGTGTCTTGTGTGCCTTGAATGCCGCAATTTTGGTTTCCAAGTAATTGCTAATATCGATGACCGTAGTCTGAGGCGGAAAGGTGATCGGCGGCCGGTTAGGCAAGGCGAAATCTGCTGTTCCGTAGTACAGCTTCTGCGCCCGGTGCGGAACTAATCCATCCTTCAGTTGGTCGGCGTAGCGGTTTGCGCGTCCCGCCCAATGAAACGCCAGTGTGGCGAAAATGCCTGCCATCGAATGGTCTGGATGCCCGGTAACTCCGCCTTCCGCGCCGAATGTAATTACCACCTGCGGTTGGAACTCGCGCACGCGCATGGTCAGGTCATAGACAACGCGGTTCAAGTCCTGCCGGTACAGCTGTCCGTCTGGATAATTGAGAATGATCGGCCTGGATACTTTCAGAATTGCGCAGGATGCGGCGAATTCCTGCCTGCGAAGCTCCGCAAGTTCCTGATCATTCCGTGCGCTGCCGCGATTAGTAGCAGCCTGACCCGGAGTTAGGCAAACGACGGAGGTCTCGGCGCCACGACCTGTGTAGGCAAGCAGGGTACCTCCGAAGCCCCCAGCTTCATCGTCCGGATGTGCGGTGATGCACATCAGTCGCAACATGGGCTGATTGTAGCGGATGTGCAGAGATTCGCAGAAACTGGGCAATTGTTTTCCTAATAAAAAGGTCGAGGAAAGAACTGCATCTAATAGAATGACGCGGGGCCCATATGCACGTCTTAATGACGTCCGATACCTTGAACGGCAGCATTTGGACGTATACTCGCGAGCTGATTTCGGGACTTATTGGCCGCGGATTTCGCGTGACACTGGTGAGCTTCGGCGAGATTCCGTTACCCGAGCAAACTGCCTGGATGGAGCGGCTGCGAGGCCTTGAATATCGTCCCACTGCTTTTCGCTTGGACTGGATGCAGGAAGGCCAGCAAGATTTTGTCGACGCGTCCGCTTACCTCTGCTCGGTCGCCGAAGAAGTCAAGCCTGACCTTTTTCATTCCAATCATCTGTGTTACGGCGCGCTGCCGATTCCGATGCCGCGAATTGTGGTAGCGCATGGTGACTTGATTACGTGGTGGAAATCCGTCCATGGTCACGGACCAAAAGAAAGTCCATGGCTGCGCTGGTATCGGCATACTACTGCACAGGGTTTGTCCGGAGCTTCTGCTGTAGTTGCCGCCAGCGATTGGATGCTCGAAGCGGTACGCGGCAATTACCCCGCATCGATGAACGGGACCGTCATCAACAATGGTAGAAATCCCATCCATTTCAATCCGTACGTGACCAAGAACGATACCGTGCTGGCGATCGGGCGCATTCTTGATCCCGCAGCCCAGGTCCATCTGCTTGCCGAAAGATCTCATCCGGTGCCGGTTTGCGTGGTGGATGCTAAACAGCCGGAGCATTCCTCGGAAACCGTCTTTCGCGCCGACGTCGGATTCAGTAATGGAACGGAAGGGGTGGTGTTGCGAGGCCCGCGCTCCGAATCGCAGTTGCGACTGCTCTACAGCCGCGCATCGATGTACGTCTCCGCGTCTCGCTACGAGCCGAACGGCATGACCATCCTTGAGGCCGCGCTCTCGCGTTGCGCGCTCATCTTGAATGACATTCCTGCTCTGCGCGAGATTTGGGGCCCTGCCGCCGTGTACTTCCGAACGAATGATGGTGACAGTCTTTGCGAGGCCGTGCGAATTCTAAACAGTGATGCCGAATTGCGCCGCAGTTTTGCAACTCGCGCCTTCAATCGCGCTCGCGAGTGTTACAACTCAAATCGCATGACTAGCAACTACATCCAGCTTTATCGCAGCATAATCAGCCAAAGCGCCAAGGCTGCCTGAAGTAAGTTCGGTAGTGGGTCAGTTTCGTTTTCCACAGGAAATCGGCCAATGGTGCGATGGCCGCAAATCACCTTTTTGCGAAGTGGGGCTCTGGAGCGGGTTTCAATATTTAGGCGATTCATATTGACTCTTATACCAAAGCCGCTTTAGCATGTCAGGAGGAAAGCACGGGAAAACCGGGTAAAATAGGTACACTAGAAAAATATGCAAGGATGTTCACTCGTCACATACGGATGCAGCGTAAATCGTTGACAATGCATCTATGAGGCGTATAGATTTTAGGCGACGTAAGTACCCCTCCTCTCACGGTGCCCAGCGTATGAAGGTTTTGGTTCAAGCACAATTTCAACTCTTCGGCGTGGTCAAACACGAAGACGGGTGGTACATCGCTCACTGTCCGCCGCTGGACATTACGACCCAAGGAAGAACCGAGTCAGAGGCCAAAAAGAATCTTGAAGAGGCAGCAGAGCTGTTTGTCGTTAGTTGCTTCGAGAGAGGAACATTTGAACAGGCTCTTCGCGAACTCGGCTGGCATGTGGTGCGGGGACGTGCTGTGCGGCACAACCAAGATTCGTCTTCAATCCCGGCTGGTGGCTTTAAGTTTCCCGTTCCGGTACCGTTCGGCTTAGATGAAGCCGCTTCAGGATGTCACGCCTAAACCCGCTTCCCTGGCGAAAAATTGTTTGTGTATTCGAGCAAATCGGATACAAGCACGCCGGTCAGAAGGGCAGCCATATAAAAATGGAAAAGCCGGGAGCAGCTCGCCCATTAATTATTCCGAAATATGATGAGGTCGGGCGCGACATCATCACAACGTTGATGAAAACCGCAGGGATTACCCGAGAGGCTTTCTTAGCACTACTGGAAAACTGCTAAGGCTTACGCTTCTCTGGCGTATTTTTCCATCGCGCCTTAGCGGCCCGTGCAGCCACCTTCCGGCGCTGTTCCTTTGTCATGGTTTTAAGCCGTCGCTTGCCGCCGATCTGACCGCCTTTTCGTCCAATGGACGCCATGTACTCAGAAAGATTTATGGGAGCCGCTTCAGCGGCTGGTTCCTGTAATTTATCTGGCTCCCCGTTTGTGCTTTGATCTACTATCCACTTTGCGAGCTGGTTCGGATCACGCGGACGTTTTCCTTTGCCGACCGTCATGGATACATCATGCCATGCCAAACGATGCTAAAGCGAGCCTGTGAAAACTGAAACTGACCCACTACCGTAAGCTCCCCTCTGCTGGCAGACACTCCTCAGAAGCTGGTATCTTTCTAAGTTGCTCTCATTCAATCGGAGGAATCATGGCTGCGGTCAAAATTACTGTTAAGAAAAACGGACCTTATCGAGTCGAGGCTCCTGAAGGCTCGGTTGAGCTGGTCGATGCCGACGGAAATAAATTTGATCTGACCGGGAAGCCGGCATTTTCGCTCTGCCGTTGCGGAGGTTCAGTGAATAAACCATTCTGCGATGGAACCCACAGCAAACTCGGATTCCAGGCGGCGGAAAGCGCAGTCAAGAAAGCCGATCAAGGCCAGCAGCCTTAGGTGCACCGGGCGTTAAGTCTTTTCAGGATCAAGGGGACACATGAAAGACCCGAACGGTACGGACCCGAAGAATGACTCGACCGATAACGATCTAGGAATGCACCGCGGCATCACGCGGCGCGATTTTCTAAACGGAGTCGCAGTCACATCGGGACTTGCGGCCCTTCCGCCGCACCTGCTGGCGGCGCTGCAACATGATCTCGATGGGGAAAAGTCGCCGAACTATTATCCACCGGCGCTGACCGGACTGCGCGGCAGCCACGTCGGGTCTTTTGAAGTGGCCCATAGCCTGCGCGACAGCGACTTCTGGCAAAAAGCTGGAACGCCGACCGAAACTGGCGAGACATTCGACCTGATCGTTGTGGGCGGAGGAATCAGCGGCCTCTCCGCCGCTTACTTCTTTCGCAAGGCGAACCCGAATGCGCGCGTTCTGATTCTCGACAACCACGACGACTTCGGCGGACACGCCAAGCGAAACGAATTCACGGTAAGCGACCGCAAGCTTCTCGGCTTCGGCGGCACTTTCTCGATTGAAAGTCCCGCTCCATACAGTTCGGTCGCCAAGGGCATTGTCGAAGACCTTGGAATCGACGTGGCGTCTTATCCGAAATACGTTTCGAAGGACCTTTACAGCTCGCTGGGGATGTGGCCAAGTATTTTTTTCGACCAGCAAACGTTCGGAAGCGACAAACTGGTAGTTAATCCAGCGCCCATTGGCGGAGGCGAAGACAGCGATTCTCTGCGCGGATCGGCGGCAGCGTGGAAAGATTTTCTCGCCCAAGCGCCCATGTCGGAAACAGCGAGGCAGGACTTCCACGGACTGTTCACCGCGAGCAAAGATTATTTCCCAGGTCTTTCCTCAGACCAGAAAAAAGACCGGCTTGCACGGATCAGCTATGCCAAGTTTCTCACTGATATCGCGCACGTCGATGAACAGGTCGTGAAGCTTTATCAGGCCGCGCCACACGGTCTGTTTGGCGTAGGGATCGACGCAGTCTCGGCGCAGGACGCGTGGGGTTTGGGTCTGCCGGGCTTCTCAGGAATGAAACTCGAACGGGGGCCCGGCAAGGGCATGAACCGCGATTGTATTCCGAACGCCGAAGCGGACAAATATTTTTTTCATTTCCCCGACGGCAATGCATCTATCGCACGCATGTTGGTGCGAAAGCTGATTCCGACGGCCATTCAGGGGGGTTCGGCAACAGACATCGTGACCCAAAAAGTAAACTATGCCAAGCTCGATGATGCATCCGCGCAGGTTCGAATACGGCTGAACAGCACGGCCGTCCGCGTTAAACATGTAGGCAATCCCGCAACCGCAAAAGAAATTGAAATCACATATTCGCGGCAAGGAAAGCTTTACAGCGTGCGTGCGCCGTTCACGGTGCTCGCGTGCTGGAACATGGTTATTCCATATATGTGCGCCGATTTGCCGGAGCATCAGAAGCAAGCCTTGAATTCCGCGGCGAAGGTTCCGCTGCTGTACTCCAATGTTGCGATCCGCAACTGGACCTCGTTTCAGAAGCTGGGCGCCAGCTCGGTTTATGCTCCGCACTGTTATCACTCCGCTTTCACTCTGGATCTGCCGGTGAGCATCGGCGAATACCAGTGCTCAAAATCTCCCGACCAGCCGATCGTGATCCACATGATGAAGACACCGTGTAAGCCTGGTTTGCCGGCGCGTGATCAGCATCGGATGGGCCGCATCGAGTTGTTCACGACGGAGTTCGCAACCATGGAGCGAAATATTCGTGACCAGCTTGCCCGTACGCTTGGCCCGGGAGGGTTCGACCCGGCGCGTGACATCGCTGCGATTACCGTTAACCGCTGGCCGCATGGTTACGCCTACGAATACAACTCGCTGTGGGACAAATTCTGGATCGATGGCGGAGAGATTCCTTGCGAGATCGCGCGCAAACCGTTTGGCAGAATTACCATCGCTAACGCCGATGCCGGAGCCTATGCCTATACCGATAGCGCGATTGATCAAGCGTGGCGGGCAGTGCAGGAACTGCCGAAGAGCTGAAGCCGGAAGCTTGCCGGCCCTTAGTGGATGGTCTTAGTCTTCCGCGACATGTAATCCATCAGCAGATATTGGCCAAGCGTGTAGGGCGTCGTGAAGTAAGCTTTACCGCGGCACATTTCAGTGACTTTCTGCACGAACTGAACAAGGCCGTAGTCGGATGCAAGCATGAACGTATTGATCATCACGCCGGCACGCTTGCACTTCGAGACTTCTTCCAGCGTTTGGCTTACCACTAACGGATCAAGCCCGAATGCATTTTTGTAGATTCGCCCATCTTCCAATGTGAGGGCCGACGGCTTGCCGTCCGTGATCATTACGATCTGTTTCATGTCCTTGCGTTGGCGCTGCAAGATGCGCTGTGCCAGCCGCAGGCCTTCGCGGGTATTGGTGTAATACGGGCCAACCTTGACTCGCGCAAGTTGGGACAACGGAATCTCTTCAGCAGAATCATGAAACAAAATCAGCGAGAGCGAATCGCCGGGATATTGTGTGCGCAGCAAATGCGACAGCGCCATCGCGACCTTCTTTGCCGGGGTGAAGCGGTCCTCGCCATACAGAATCATCGAATGCGAGCAGTCGAGCATTAATACTGTTGCGCAAGATGACTGGTACTCGCACTGGTGTACCTGCAAATCGGAATACTCGATATTCAGCGGGATGGTCAGCCCTTCACGCTGAATGGCGCTCGAAAGAGTCGCAGTGATGTCGAGGTTGAGAGTGTCACCAAATTCGTATTGACGCGACGCGCCGCTCGCCTCTATTCCGGTAGACATATCTCGGGTATCGTGTCGCCCGAAACTTGATTTACCTAACGATCCCAGCAGATCGCGCAGTGTTTTGTATCCCAGAAAGTCCAGGCTCTTGTCCGTGATCTCGAATCGCGCTTGCTGCTGCGCATCTCCGACTTGACCGCCGGTGCTCGATCGCTTTACAGGATCGTGTGGCTGATCGATGCTGATGTAGTCTTCCTGCTGCATACGCTCGATCAACTTCTCAATCAATTCGTCGAGCGATCCCTGGGCCTGCATTTGCTGCAATTGCTCGCGAAGTTCGTCGTTCAGCAGATCGCCTTCGAGCAGCGCTTGCTCAATCGCGCTGCGCAGGTCATCCAGCGTCTGTTCACCATCGGGGAGATCGTAATAGGAAAGATAATTCTGGAAACCACTCTGCAAGAGGTAATCGGAAAGAGCGCCGAGCAAGTCCTCCAGGCTCATTTCGCCCGCAGGGTCGGGAACGTACTTGGTGTAGCGGATACGTTTCATAAAAAGCTATCAGCCGTCAGCTCTCAGCCATCAGGCAAACCCAAGCATGAGCCTTAAAAAGAGCAACCGTTCCCAATGAAGCCACCCACGCCGGCCATCAGTACCAACGGTTTAACTGAGAGCTGATAGCTGAAGGCTGATGGCTAATTCAACGGCCTTCTGCTTCTGCTGTACGGAAGCTCTTCGCGCTCGTACGGCTTCTCGCTGGCCCGGGGCTGTTTTTCGCCCGCAGTGAACACGCGTTCTTCATTGCGGCCAATTCGCTTGAGCGCGTACAGCCCCTCAAGAATGAATTCCGCCGCCGAGACTTGCGCCTCCGCGCTGTCCTTTGGACCGACATTCACGCGCGTCAGCTTGTCCATCAGGCCCTGAATGCCGCGAAGCATTTGCAGCAGGTCCGCGGCCGCTGCGCTCTCGGCGATTTGGATTTCCCCTCCCAGATCGAACCACTGAATCACCTGCTGCATATTCGCGCCGGCGAAATACTGGTCATAGGTCTTGGCGATCGCGTTGCGGATCAGCTCGCGGCTAACGTAGTCGGCGCCTTTCATCTCGCCTTCATATTCCAGTTCCAGCTTGCCCGTGATTGCCGGCAACGCCGCATAAACATCCCCGATACGCGGGACTGTAACCTGTTCGTTGTAACGGATCGCCCGTCGTTCGGCATTCGAAATAACATTCTCCGTACACGAAATAGGCAGCCGCTGGCTGACGCCAGACCGTTTGTCGACCCTCTTATCTTCGCGGGCGGTAAATGCGATGCGCTCGATCACTTCGCGCACATATTTCGGAATGACAAGCTTGCTGCCGTTTCGCGCGGCCCAGGCTTCCTGAGCGGTTATCGTGATGCCTTCGTCCACTGTCGCCGGATAGTGAGTGCGGATCTCCGAACCGATGCGGTCCTTGAGCGGGGTAATGATCTTCCCTCGCGCCGTATAGTCTTCAGGATTGGCCGTGAATACCAGTCCAACGTCCAGAGGCAGGCGAACCGGGTAACCCTTAATCTGCACGTCGCCTTCCTGCATGATGTTGAACAGGCCGACTTGGATTTTTCCTGCGAGATCGGGTAATTCGTTGATCGCGAAGATTCCGCGGTTCGCTCGTGGCAAGAGGCCGTAGTGCACGGTCAACTCGCTTGAAAGCTCATGGCCTCCGCGTGCTGCTTTGATCGGGTCGATGTCGCCGATGAGGTCGGCAATCGTCACATCCGGCGTCGCCAGCTTTTCAACATAACGCTGCTCCGGCGTGAGATAAGCAATGGCGGTGCTTTCTCCGCATTCGGCAATCAGCTCCTGGCAACGGCGGCAAATGGGCGCATAAGGATTGTCATGAATTTCGCAACCGGCAATGTACGGCACCTGCTGGTCAAGCAGGGATGTGAGCGCGCGAAGAATGCGGCTTTTTGCCTGCCCTCGCAGGCCAAGCAGAATAAAGTTATGCCGCGACAGGATTGCATTCACAATCTGCGGGACCACGGTATCGTCGTAGCCGACGATCCCAGGGAAGATGGGCGCGTCTTCGTTGGCGCGAAGCCGGGCAATCAGGTTTTCACGCAGCTCGTCCTTCACACGCCGGGTATGCAATTTTTCTTCTGAAAAAGGACTTCGACGCAGTTCGCCAAGAGTACGGGGAAAATTCATTGCGGCAAGACTCCAAAAAACTCTCGGCTGCCGAGCGTCAGCACAGGCCCGCACCAGCAGCCAAACTGTTCCGATTATACGCCCGCAGTCTGGCCCCTATTTCACGTGGCCGTTTCCGCCGGCCCGCTGCTTGGCGCGCGCATTGCGGTGTAATGCAGGTAGGATGCGTTCAAAAAATGAAATGATGGCCCGGATGCGCTGCGCCTCGGAGTTCATCTCCAACAGCGCCTGCTGAAAGTCGGGATCGAACGGGAGCGAGCCCGCGAGCCGGTAGGCAAGTTGCGCAGCATTGGCTTTCTCAGTCTCCTCCGCCGTCGCGCCCGCCAACTCCATGATCTCGCCGTGCAGATGAAGTGCTTTTTCCACCTCGGTGGTCGCCGCTGGGTCGGTTTCATCCTCAAGATAAAAAACTTCTGCCTGTAGAAAAGCTCGCTCCTGGTTGACCTGCAGCACCTCAAACCGCTTCTGGCCTTCCACGAGGATATTCATGCGGCCATCAGGATAAGTTTTGAGCACATTGATGATTTCCGCAGTACAGCCCGTGTTTACGAACGCCTCTTCTTTGGCGCGAATGATGCCGAATTGCCGCTTCTGATCCAGACATTCCTTGATCATCTCCTTATATCGGGGCTCGAAGATGTGCAGCGGCAGGGGCACGCTTGGGAGCAGCACCAGATCAAGCGGAAATAACGGCAGTAGCATGGTCACGATCGCTCGGCGCTGCGAACTTGGAATGAAAGGCGCGACATCGGCGTCCGACCTCGATTGTAATCGCGTCTTGACTTGGCCCGCTCAGCAGGGTACAAACCCCGCATGGCATCTTCGGACTCCGTGAAAGAAAAACTCTCGGGAAAAGTGGCCGTCATCACTGGCGCATCCATGGGAATCGGAGAGGCGATCGTGGACCTTTTCGTGCGCCAGGGAGCACAGGTCGTACTGCTGTCGCGGGATTCTGGCCGCCTTGAAGCTGCACGCGCGCGCATCGGACACCTCGATCAAACACTGGCTCTTGCCTGTGACGTTCGCCACCGCGAGGAAATTGATCGCGTGATCGGGCTCATCATGCATCACTTCCACCGCATCGATATCTGGATCAACAACGCCGGGCACGGGCTGCTCGATTCCGTTGCAACCATGCGAATGTCGGATTGCCGCGAAATGTTTGACACTAATTTTTTTGGCACCGTCGAAGCTATGCAAGCAGTTATTCCCATCATGAAACAGCAAGGTTCGGGAGCGATCATTAATGTTTCCAGTGTCGCCGGGCATATTCCGTTGCCGTTCCATGCCGCTTATAGCGCCACAAAGTTCGCTATGAATGCGATTGGAAAGGCCGCGCGCGTAGAACTGGCCGGCTCAGGAATCCAGATTACAACTGTCTGCCCCGGGTACGTGCGGACCGACTTTGGCGCAAACGCGATCAAGGGCAATGAGCAAAAACAAGTCCGGCCAGCGGCAGCACGTGGCATCAGTGCCCGCAGGGTTGCGCGCGCCGTGCTTCAGGGTTACTTGAAGCAAAAGCGTGAAGTGATTGTGCCTTGGACGATGCATCCGGTCGTCAAGATCTACCAACTATTTCCTGGGCTCGTCGAGTGGTCGATGGTGCGAATGAGCAGAAGCAGATCCTAAATCTCTAATTTCCCATGGCTCAAGACGGATCCTTTGCGCATTATCCAAGCTTGCAAAACGCTCTGGTGCTGATTACCGGAGGAGCCTCGGGAATTGGAGCGGCACTCGTTGAACAGTTCGCGCTCCAAGCCGCACGGGTTGCATTTCTAGACATCGCGGAGCAAAGCGCCGTCGAGCTGATCGACAAACTAGGGCTGGTGGCCGTACATCGTCCTGCGTTTTTGAAATGCGATCTGACCGACGTAGCGGGGTTGCGTTCGTCTATCAAGAGCATCGAGACGCAATTTGGCGCAGTCCGAGTGCTGGTTAACAATGCCGCTAGCGATGATCGCCACAAAATGTCCGAGGTGACTCCCGAGTACTGGGACGAGCGGATGAACGTCAATCTGCGCCATCACTTCTTCGCAATCCAGGCAGTCGCGCCAGGAATGACGCAGGCCGGCGGCGGCTCAATCATTAATATGAGTTCCATTGCGTGGATGATTCCCTCCACTGGCCTGCCCGCCTATGTGACCGCCAAAGCTGGAATCGTAGGCCTTACGCGCACCCTGTCACGGGAACTTGGAGGCGCAAACATTCGAGTTAACTGCGTCTCGCCGGGCGCAATCATGACCGAACGCCAGCGTCGGTTGTGGGTCACTCCTGACTATCTTGCCGAGATCATGCAGCGACAAAGCTTGAAGCGGGAGCTGTTGCCGGAAGATGTGGCTCGACTGGTTCTGTTCCTCGCCTCAGACGACGGCTCTACGATTACCGGGCAGAACTTTGTGATTGATGGTGGTTGGGTGTAACCCGATTGCTACATCCGGCTGTGATGTGTGAACATTTCCTCCGTCTCTTTGTTTCCCACCCTTTGAAAAGCGCAAAGGATGGGGCAGCCATCATTTATAGTGCTGCAAAGATGGGCCAGCCCGCCCGGTTGGGTATAACCCAGACCGCTAAGGCTATGCGATCAGCCGATTTCCTCGAGCATAGCCTGCATCTCTGATTGCGCGTGACGGTCGCCTTTGCGCTCGGCCGCTCCGATTCCATCTTGCAGCATCTTTCTGGCTTCTTCTGAGCGGTCGCATTTCATGAGGGTTTGTGCAGCCATGAAATATCCGGCTGCGTAGTCAGGGTTAGCTGATAGCAGCTTGTGGAACTCATCGATCGCCTGTTCCAATTGACCGGAATTGGAGTACTCCATTGCCAGGCCATAGCGCGCGAAGGCATTGTTCGGATCTTGCCCAAGAAGCTCACTCAGCATTGCAATGCGGTCCATGGTTTTATTCTCCACAATAACTCACAATTGGCTAGAGCAATGCGCATGAGTACAATCGATCTTCAATCTTCAAAAGATTCCAGGAGCAGCATTTTTGGCTTGTCCTTTTTTTGTGCCCACAGAGCGCGCGGGTGACATCGCTTTCGCCCATCCTGCGCGGTTGCCGCTAGGCTCGAGCTGGCGCGGGACATGCTCCGTTGCCGGACATGAACAGTCAGTACTCGACCATAAAGAGCTGGAAGTGTGCAATCTGGGATACGCCAAGTCCTGTAATCGTTTGCCGAAAGAGCGCGCCTGTGATGCGGTACGCTTCGCTGTCGTCGGTGATTCAGAGAACTTGATTTCACTGCAATTCGTCCTCGAGGCAAAATACCTTCCAGTCGCACACGGAGTCCTGGAATACGATCAACGTTTGAGAACCTGGATCTCGTCGCATTCTGACAACCGCATCCAGAAAATGGCAGAATGTTTTTTGCAGTCCTATCTTGACCGAAAATGCCCATAAACGAAGCTCCTGACCGCATGATGCCGCGACCCGTCTCCGACTCGCAGTCGGAGATGAACGAAATTGTCCTTCCCAATGACGCCAATCCTTTGGGCGCGCTGCTCGGCGGCCGTCTAATGCACTGGATCGATCTCGCCGGCGCGTTGGCCGCACACCGCCACTCGCGGAATTACGTGGTGACGGCTTCCATCGATCATCTCGATTTCTGGACTCCCGTTCACGTCGGCGATCTGGTCGTACTGCGCTCATCGGTCAATCGTGTCTTCACGACCTCGATGGAAGTCGGAGTGACGGTTTGGGTTGAAAACTATTTAGCCGATGAGTTGCGGCACGTCAGCTCGGCGTACCTGACGTTCGTGGCCGTCGATGCCGCGGGCCGACATCTGAAAGTTCCGCCCGTGATACCCGAAACCGACGAGCAGAAACGGCGCTATGAGGACGCAGGACGGCGACGCGATATCAGAAAAGCGGAACGTAAGCGCAGGGAAGCGAACGCGCGTTAGGTAGTATGTAGCTTGGCCAGCCGGTCCGGCGAAGAAAATTCAGAATCACGCGGCGATGGTTGCCATTCATGCTGTGCATTACAATTTCGCCAGAATTCACAAAACGCTGCGAATCACCCCAAGCATGGCTGCTGGTTTAAGCGATCATGTTTGGAGCTTGGAAGAAATCGTAATGATGGCCGATGGCTATCTGCCGAAAGCAGCCAAGCGTGGGCCTTACAAGAAGAGGAACGCGGCATGAAACGCTCGCTGAGCAAAAGGGCTGCTCTTGTATTTTGGTTCGTCGGCTCGTGCGGAGCAGTACTCTTTAGTTGCTGGTGTATTTTCGGCATGATCTACACAAGAAAGATCAACTTCGCTGTGCTAATGATGCTGGCACTTGGCATTATGGCCGCGTGGGAAGGGTTCAAGATGTTTAGGATCGAACGAAATTCAAACTGAGGCACTACCCGGCACTTCCCGGCACTTCCCTTACCCAAGCCTGACTAAGTCTCACCCCGTATAATCAAGCTTGGACTCTTCCTCCAAGGAAACCTTTTGAGCGCACATATGCCCCCTCGTCCCGGACAGCCACCGCCGGGCCCTCAGCCGCTCCCCGGAGTTGATGCCATCGTCGCCGTCGGTTCCGGCAAAGGAGGCGTGGGTAAAACCACGCTAGCAGTAAATCTGGCTCTCGCGCTTTCGAAACTCGGCCATAAGACAGGATTGCTCGACGCCGACGTGTACGGGCCCAACGTTCCCCTTATGCTCGGAACCAGCGGGCAGCCGAAGGTGGTGGGTGAAAACCGGATCATTCCGCTGGACGTGCACGGATTAAAGGTGATCTCGGTTGGCCTGCTCAATCCCGGAGACAAGCCGCTGATCTGGCGCGGTCCGATGCTGCACTCAATCATCAAGCAGTTCTTGGGCTCGGTAGAATGGGGCGCTCTCGACTATCTGATTGTCGATCTCCCACCAGGCACCGGGGACGTAGCTTTGTCTTTGATCCAAACCGTTCCGCTCACGGCAGCCATTGTCGTTTCCACGCCTTCCGATGTTTCGTTGCAAGATGCCCGCAAGGCAATCGAAATGTTTCGTCAGATGAAAGTAGACATCGCGGGCATAGTCGAAAACATGAGCTACTTTGTCTGTCCCCATTGCCATACTGAAATCGATATCTTTTCGCGCGGGGGAGCTGAAAAGACTGCCCGCCAATTCGGCGTGGAGTTCCTTGGTGCCATTCAACTCGACCCCGAGATCCGCAAATCCGGAGACGAAGGCAGACCCGCGGTGCTGGAAGGTGAATCATCCTCCCATGCCAAGCCTCTTTTTGATTTTGCGCATCGGGTGGTGGAGCGGGTCGAGCAGATCAAGTCCGCCGCACCCGAAAGTGTCATTCAAATCCAATAGGCGGCATTCCTCATCTAATGAGTAGATAATCGGGTACTAACATGGAAGTACCTGAGTGGACTAGAATTGGTGCCCAGTGGAGGGCCCACATTCGGAGCGGGGGCTGGCGATCGGCACGTTTCTAAGTCGCTGTTTTCCAAGTTGTTACTGACCATCCGCGACGCCTTCGTCGACGAAGATCACATATAAAATAAGAGTATGGCAGCCGGTCCAAATATCGGGGAGAGGGAACGTGAAATCCTTACCGCAATCGTCGAGACGTTTATCTCGACGGGCGAGCCGGTGGGATCACGGATGCTCTCGCGCGCCAGCCGCGAGGGGCTGAGCCCTGCTACGATCCGCAACGTAATGGCCGACTTGGCCGACGGCGGATACCTGGAACAGCCGCACACTTCAGCCGGTCGCGTGCCAAGTCCAGCCGCCTACCGTTACTACGTGGAACAACTCAGCGGCAAGACGCAGCTATCGCAAGCAGATGCCGGAATCATTCAGGATTCGCTGCAAGGAGTGACCGACGTTCAGGAATTCATGGAGCGCACGTCACATGTGCTGTCTCTGATTTCCCGCAATGTAGGCGTGGCGGTGGCCGCTAGTGGTCCGAAGAACGCGCTAGAGCACGTTTACTTTTCGCGGCTTGGCGACCAAAAGGTGCTGGCAGTCGTGGTCACCAAATCCGGATTGGTTCGCGACCGGCTCATGCGCCTTGACCTGCCACAATCTGATCTGGATGCTGCGGCCCGGTTCATCAATGAGAATTTTCGCGGATGGACTCTCGAAGCCGTACGCAATGAGATTGCGCGCAGGTTGGAAAAGGAACGGAGCGAGTATGACCGGCTGATGTCGTCGGTAGAGCAGCTTTACAAGCAAGGCGTGCTCTCCGGTGACGAGTCGTCGCAGGTTGTGTTCATCGAAGGCGCGTCCAACCTTGTTGCAGGAGAACACGATCGGCAGCGGCTGCAGGAGTTACTCAAGGCACTCGATGAAAAGCAAACTTTGGTCGAGTTGCTTGGCGCATATCTCGATGCAAAGCAGGAGGCAGTGCGCGTGGTGATCGGGCTTGACGAGGCCCAGCCGTCGATGCGCAATCTGGTCCTGATCGGTACCCCGGCCCGCGTCGGAGGTGAAGTCATGGGCTCGCTTGCAGTACTCGGCCCTACGCGCATGGATTATCAGCACACAATAACCGCCGTGTCATATATAGCGCGGCTGTTCGACAAAATTCTTAACGAAACTGAGTGAAAGTTATGGCAAGAAATGGAAAACCCGAAGTTGAAGACCAACACATCGACACGGAGCACGAGTTGCCACCGGCCGAAGAATCCGGCGCATCGGAACAAGCGCCTGCATCCGGTCGAGTTTCAGAAATCGAAAAACTTCGCGCCGAGCGCGATTCCCTGGTGGATCGCCTCGCGCGGATGCAGGCTGAATTCGACAACGCCCGCAAGAGAGCCACGAAAGAACAACAGGACTTTCGCGATTACGCGCTCGTGGACACCATCAAAACAATTATCCCGGTCCTCGACAGTTTCGATCGCGCACTGCAGAGCTCGCCCGAGAAATCAGAGTTCCATTCTGGCGTCGAGTTGATTCATAAGCAATTGGTGGATGCTCTGGCGAAGCTCGGAGTCCGTCCGATTTCCGCCAAGGGCGAGCAGTTCGATCCCCGCTATCATGAAGCGATCGAAATGGTCGATACCGAAGACGCAGAAGACCACCAGGTGATCGAGGAGTTGCAGCCCGGCTACAAACTAAAAGATCGGTTGCTGCGTCCCGCTATGGTGAAAGTCGCCAGAAATTCAAGGCGCTAGTTCAACAATAAACGAAAGGCACAAGAAGAGACTTGCCAAGCGTAAAACGAGACTACTACGAAATATTAGGCGTGCAGCGTGGTGCGACCGAGCAGGAAATCAAGAGCGCCTATCGCAAACTTGCGCTGCAGTTTCATCCCGATCGGAATCCTAATAATCCTGATGCGGAAGAAAAATTCAAAGAGTGCAGTGAGGCTTATGCCGTACTCGCTGACACCGAAAAGCGCGAGCTGTACAACCGCTTTGGTCACGCGGGGGTGGGCGCTGCCGGTCCCGGCGGCGGCTTTGATGCCACTGTGTTCCAGGATTTTGGCGACATATTCGGCGAGTTTTTCGGATTCGGCGATCTCTTTGGCGCGGAGCGTTCAGGTCGGCGCTCACGTTCACAACGCGGCGCCGATCTGCGGGAAGACATCACCATCGAATTCGAAGAAGCGGCCTTCGGAATTGAGAAGAAGATCACCTACCGCAAGCACGAACTTTGCGACCACTGCCACGGATCGGGAAGCGCGCAGGGCAAAGCTCCCGCATCTTGCCGTACCTGTGCCGGGCGCGGGCAAGTCAGATATCAGCAGGGCTTCTTCAGCATCGCTCGCACTTGCCCCACATGCCACGGAGCGGGAAGCGTTATCAGCGACCCTTGCACGAATTGCCGGGGCGAAGGTCGTGTCGTCCAGCAAAAGACAATCGACGCCAAAATTCCTGCGGGAGTTGAAGACGGTACTCGCATCCGGTTTACCGGTGTTGGCGAAGCCGGCGTTCACGGCGGCCCAGCTGGAGATTTGTATCTTGTCCTTCACGTAAAGGAACATGCGTTCTTCGAGCGCCAGGGAAACGACCTTTATTGTGTGGTTCCGATTTCATTTACTCAGGCCGCCGTGGGTACCGAAATCCAGGTCCCAACACTCGAGGGCGAGCACACGCTCAAAATACCCGAGGGCACACAATCAGGAACGATTCTCAAAGTCCGCGGCAAAGGCGTTCCTGTGCTAAACGGGCATGGCAAGGGAAATTTGTTTGTTGAAGTCCGCTTGCAGACGCCTACCAAACTAACTAAGCGGCAGCGCGAACTGCTGCAAGAGCTTCAAACCATCTCCCAGGTGGAGAATAAACCGCAGCGCACCTCTATCCTCGGCAAGATGAAGGACATGTTCACCCAGGCCTAGCGCTGCGGCCGATCCGTTTACAATCTGTGTTTCGACGGGCAAGGCCTCTTTGGCGTCGCGGCATTGTGCCGAAACAACGCACATGAAATTGCAGGAGAACATCGCGCTTGCGCCATTGACTACGTTGCGTATAGGCGGCGACGCTAGGTTTTTCGTGCGTGCGGAAGCGGTCGAGGATGTAGAAGCTGCTGTCGCTTTCGCCCACGATAAAAACCTGCCACTTTTCGTGCTCGGTGGCGGCAGCAACGTTCTGATCTCAGACAAAGGGTGGCCCGGTCTAGCTTTGCAGATCGGGATTTCAGGAATCGATCACAGTCATGAGCGGGAGACGATCCGCTTTGTTGTCGGCGCGGGTGAAGAGTGGGACGCGTTCGTTGCGCTTTGTGTCTCGCGCAACTGTGCTGGCGTCGAGTGTCTTAGCGGAATTCCGGGAAGCGTCGGCGCAACTCCGGTGCAGAACGTCGGAGCCTATGGCCAGGAAGTTTCACAAACCATCACTTCCGTGCAGGTGTTCGATCTCGCGACGAAACAAGTACGCGAGATGAATCCCGAAGACTGCGAGTTCGGCTATCGCACTAGTATTTTCAACACACGAGAGCGCGGACGCTACATCATTTTGGGTGTGACCCATGAACTGCGTCACGGTGGGCCTCCAAGCCTGCAATATGCTGATTTGCGAAACTATTTTTCGGGGCGCAAAGAAACGCCGACCCTTTCCGAAACTCGTGAAGCAGTTCGAAAAATACGCGCGACCAAAGGCATGCTGATTACGCCCGGGGACCCCGACAGCCAAAGTGCTGGATCGTTCTTCAAAAATCCGGTACTCACGGCGGCACAGTTTGAACAATTAGCGCAAAGGACGAAGGAGCGAAATTTGCAGGTACCGAGCTTTACGGCTTTATCGCAACAGAAGAAAATCTCCGCCGCATGGTTGGTAGAAAATTCTGGATTCGCGAAAGGCTACGTAAAAGGACACGTTGGAATTTCCAGTAAACACGCACTCGCGCTGGTGAACCGCGGAGGCGCCAGCGCCTCCGAAATAGTAGCGTTGAAAAATGAAATCCAAGAGCGCGTCGAGCAGGTGTGGGGAATCAAGCTCGAGCCGGAGCCGGTGTTGGTGGGCTTCTAAGTGCGAAAGCACGTCTGGCAAGAACCGCCGTTTCACTCGTTCGCAATTCGTGCAGCTTCTCTAAAAATCTCCGCAAACATCTCTCGTGTCAGCTTGCCTGTCTGCGTGTTCTGGTTGGACGGATGATACGAAGCCAGCAACGTCCGGCCATCCGGCATCTTGTATTGGGCCCCGTGCTGGAAGATGTAACCGGTCTTGCGAGTAAGCACGCCCCGCCGCTTTAGATGGTTGAGATAGGCTTCAAATCCAATTCTTCCCAGCGCGACCACGAGCTTTACTTTTTTTAATCCGTCCAGTTCGCGATCCAGGTATGCGGCGCAGTTCGCCAGCTCTTGCGGTAAGGGCTTGTTGTCGGGCGGAGCGCAGCGCGCCGAAGCGGTGATGTAGAGGTTTTTCAGGATCAGCCCATCATCGAGCTTGGTGGCAGAAGCTTGATTGGCAAAGCCGGTTTCGTAGAGCACGGGGTACATAAAGTTTCCGGAGGAGTCCCCGGTGAAAGGACGGCCGGTACGGTTCGATCCGTGCGCCCCTGGGGCGAGAGCCAGCACTAGCACGCGGGCGTTGGGATCGCCGAAACCCGGCACAGGTTTCCCCCAGTAGTCCCAATCCTTGTAGGCCCGTCGCTTTTCACGCGCGATCTGTTCGCGATATACAACCAGCCTTGGGCATCGCGTGCAGGCGATAACTTCGGAATTGAGGACGTTGAGCCAATTCGGGAGAGGCATTTAGGGCGTTAACCACGTCAAAGCATTGACCACGAAGGACACGAAGTTACACGAAGGAAACCGAATTCCAAATTCCAAACCCTGAAACATAAATGCCTGAGTTTGGCGGGAATCAAATTCTCACCGAAGATCGAGCGCGATCTATTCTTTGTCCGGCACTGCGAAATATCCGCTGCGCGATTGAACTTTGTAGCCGTCTTTGGAATGAATCTGCACTTTGCGGAAGCCGCCGTTCTTCACCGCATTCGTCGGCACATAACCGATGTTGTACTGGCTGCGAAGCTCCTGCGAGATCTGATCAAAAGCGGCCTTCAGCTTGTCGGTCTTGTTGCCGACTTCGATCAAGCGTCCGCCGGTTTCGGTGGTCAGCTTCTTCATGTCGCTGTCGCCACTGTAGCCGCCAAAGCCGTAAAATCCGCGGTCAGCGCAAAGCAAAACGTACACAATTGTGTCAGACTTCTGCGCCGCCTCGATTGCATCTCGAAGCCTGTATTGGCTGCCCTGGTCCTCGCCGTCGGTGAGCAGGATCATTGCCTTACGATCGACTTGCTGCGCCATTTCGTCATGCGACGCGAGATAAACGGCATCGTAAAGCAGCGTCCCTTTGGGCACGCCCATAGTTGGAACTGGGCCACCACCCTGGCCCGGTATGCCGGGCAACGACGCCTGGCCGCCACTGTCAATTTTCACGCTGTTCAAGGCAGCCTTCAGCCGTCGCGCGCTGCTGGTGAAATCCTGCAGAAGGCTGACCTTGATGTTGAAGTCGATTACGAATGCCATGTCCTTTTCGCGCAGGATCTCGCTGAGAAATGCGCCGCCAACTTCCTGCTCCATGTTCAGCACCCTCTCCTGACTGGCGCTGGAGTCGATGAGGATTCCCAAAGTCAGGGGCAACTGGGATTCGGCAGAATAGTACTTAATAGTTTGCGGCTTGCCATCTTCAAGAACATCAAAGCTGTCTTTCGACAAGTTCGCAATCAGGCCGCCCTTCTTGTCCTTCACATTGAAGAAGAGCTGAACAACGTTCGTGTTGGCTTTGAAGGTCGTGACCGGCTCATCCGGATCCTTGTCCTTCGGAGACTGGGCCTTGTCCGCGGCTTCGCGGTCTTGCTGGTCGGGCACCATTTGTACATCCTGGGCCACCGCAAGCTGCGCCCCGAAGGCTAAGCCAAGCAACGCGAGTTGGATACAAAATACCTTTAGGCGAAACACCGACCGCATAGATTCGGTTTCCTGTAGTTTCTGGTAGTCTACTTCTCTGCGGTTAGATGCACCAAACCTGCTCTCTCAAGCATCCCAATGATCAGAACTTTCGACAGAGGACATCGTTGCTAAAACGGTTCGTAATGTGCTTTCTTGTATTTGGGGCAGCAGTAGCCACCCCCTGCGCTGTTTTCGGCGAACAGAATTCGACCGGAGCGCCGCAAGTCCCTGCCGCTGTGGAGCAGAGCCAAAACCCGACACAGACGCCCGCGCAGGATTCCAACCAACCGAAGCAAAGCATTCCGGATGCACCGTCTACAGTGCAGCCGCCGGCCCCATTGCCTCAGCCACCTGCAACACCCGGTTCTGAGCAACAGCTAGCCCCGCAACCCCCTGCGGCCGCCAACGAGCCGCCGCCTAGGCAAACCCCTGATGAGGGCCCTACAGGACCGCCTCCGCCACTCAACGTTAAGACCGTTCCGCAGGGCGGGGCCACTAACTCGGGCTCTGACACCCAGGACGAACTGTTCAAAATTGTGACCAACGTAAATCAGGTTATGGTCCCGGTTACGGTGAAGGATGAATCGGGCCACCTGATCGGCGGACTTCTCTCCAAGGACTTCACGGTCAAGGAAAACGGAAAGAAGCAGACTCTAAACTTCTTCACCAGCGATCCATTTGCGCTCTCGGCTGCAATCATCTTCGACCTGGGGATGAAGGACGTCGATGTGCAGAAGGTGAACCACACGTTTCCCGCGCTGGAGGGAGTGTTCAGCCCATTTGATGAAGTCTCGATCTACAGCTACAGCAACGTCGTTGGCCAGATCTCCAACTGGACTCCCGTCGGCCAAAAGCTATCAGCCACGTTCGACCGCCTGGCGACTGCAAGTGGCAGAAATAACGGGCCGCCGGTTGTCGATGGTCCGTTTGGACCGCAGGGACCGACCGTCAATAACATGCCCGTTGATCCCAACGCGGCGATCGTCGCCCCGTCGGCCCAGCAGGAATCGCACGTACTGAATGACGCCATTCTGAAGGCGGCGCTCGATCTTTCTAAACGGCCGCGCGAACGCCGCAAAGTGATTTTCATCATCAGCGATGGCCGCGAATACCGCAGCAACGCCAGCTATCGTGATGTGCTCAAGGTCCTGCTGAGCAATAACATTATGGTTTACGCAATCGGAGTGGGCGGCAGCGCGATTCCGATTTACAACAAGGTCGAAAGGCTTCACCTTCCCCGATTCGGCTACAGTGACATCCTTCCTAAATACGCGGGTGCAACCGGCGGCGAGGTTTTGAACGAACTCACTCGGACCGGCCTCGAAGATGCCTACTCACGGCTGATTGGTGATGCAAGGAACCAATACACGCTGGGATACCTGACGCACCAGCCGGCGGTCGGGGAACACAATGAAGTTGAGGTGCTGGTGGATCGCCCTAGCTGCAAGCGATCTTCAATCCGGCCTTGCGTGGATGTGACCGCGAAAGAGGGTTACTACGCGATGCCTCCAGCGCGGTGAGTTTCTTGGCCCTCGCGAAAGATATGGCGTGTTAAATTCAACTGCTCTCCGCCGGTGCGAAGATCACGAGTAATACTAGTTCTTCCACGATGTCGAAGAAGCGGTGTTCAAGGCCTGCTTCGACAAAAATTACTTCAGCCTCGCGAACCTCGCGCTCTTCCCTGCCCAGCCGCATCTTCGCCTTACCACGAACCACGTAGTAAATCTCGTCTTCATTGTGCGGAGTTTGATTGTCCGTTGCGCCAGGCGGCAGAACATAAATGCCGGCGCTCATTGCGGGAACGCGGAGAAATTCGTGGTAGCGTTTGTCCCCAAGCCTCGCCAACAAATCTGCGATCTGCAGGACTTCGCTCAAACGAATGCGCCTTGAAAGAAAATCTCGGTATATTGTCGCGCTAGGCTTTCTTCTTGCAGGCTGCCATTCGGGCGATACCACTGGTAGATCCAGTTAATCATTCCTAGTAGCGCGAACGCTGCCGCGCGCGGCGTAACGGTACCTTTGGATACGCGCGAGCGCTGCACTTCCCCAATCAGATTTTCCAGGAAGTGTACGTAATCTTTTTTTCGCGCGTTGATCCGTTTTCTCAATGCCGGCGAAAGTGGATGATTTTCGTGCAGCATGACAGTGATCTCTCGGTCGCGCTCACTCAACACCACCGCGATGTGCCGGCGGATCACCGTTCGCAGCCGTTCCTCCGGGTCAGGAATTAACTTAGCCGGGGCAATTACCCTCTCTTCTGTGATGTCCATGGCATGGCTCATCAGATTAAAGAGGATTTCGTCCTTGCTTTGAAAATGATGATAGAGGCCGCCTTTGCTGAGCTTTAGCGCAGCCGCCACATCGTTCATAGAGGTAGCGTCATAGCCTTGCTGCTGAAAGAGGCGAGCAGCGGCGCGGAGAATCTCCTGGCGGGAACCGGTTGTGGCGTCACGAGGCACGGCGAACAGTATTACATGAAGCTTAGCGGTATAGCTGCACCGGTACCTGTTGACACGAATTACCTCCTCGTAATTGCAGACTGAGCCAAGGCCAGAACAATTTTCACAATGTTTTCGTCACTATGCCCTGCCCGCGAAAGCGAGTCGTAGGCTTCGAAGCTGGTGAGCATACTGATGGTGTCGGGAATTGATCCTCGTTGCTCGGGTCGATATTTCCGGCGCTGAGAAAGCGCAATGCGGCGAAGTATCTCTCCAGCTGCGTGCACCCGCCGAGAATCGCGGGCGCGGATTCCCGCCCCGATTTCCGCATCGAGAGCGCCCATCGCGCGCAGCCGACGAATTACAACCGGGTCTGAGGACCAGAAGTCGACAAAAGTGCGGATTAGTTTCTGCAACGCCATGGACGGGTCAGGTTCATGGAAAACCTGACCCATCTGGCGCATGTTGCCGCGGCCCGCCAGGTGGTCATAAAGCGCTTCCAGCAAACCCGGCCGCGACTTGAACTGGTAGTAAATGGTCAAACGGGAAACGTCGGCGGCGCGCGCGATGGTCTCCATACTGAAATCGGCCGGACTCGCCTCATCCGCAAGTAGCTTCCGCGCGGCCTCGAGGATGCGCGACCGAGTCTCGTCGGCCGAAGCCTGGCGCTTTCCCAAATTGTATGCACGCGGAGACATGTTTCTTGATATTAATCGTACAGTATGTATAATTAATACTGCACAAGGAGGTTCCTGTGAACGTTTTTTCCGTAGTCCTCTTTATTCACGTGCTCTCGGCAATGGCGTTATTTATTGCTATAGCTCTCGAGGGAGCGCTTCTGGTCCGGTTGCGCTCGGCTCGCGATCGTGAACAACTGCAATTTCCCATTCACGCGTCACGACGCCTGGGAATGATCTACGCTCCTGCATTCCTGGGACTTCTGCTAGGAGGAATCTATCTTGCGTCCCAACTTGGAAGCCGTGCGGCATGGATTCCGCTGGCTCTTGGCGCAACTTTACTGATGGCTGTCGCGGGGGGACTAATAACTGGCAGAAGAATGTCCCAACTGCGCAAAATGCTAACTACGGACGCGGATGCGCTTGAATCGCTGCTATCGTCGGCAAAAAGCAAGACGCTCGTGGTCTCTTACGGATTTCGTGCAGGCTTGGCGGTAGGAATTGTATTCCTAATGACAGCCACGCCGGCGCTGCTCACTTCCCTGCTGGCGCTCGGCACGAGCTCGGTTGCGGGAATACTGGCTGCGCTCGGCTTGCAGCGTTTCTCCTTGCGGTCTCGCGATGCCTGCAACTACCGCAGCGCTGGAACCTCGCAAGTGACTCAAAGGAGCTAACCATGACTCCTGCCGCGAAAACCATTCCAACCTTCCCGGATCTCGCCGGTAAGGTCGCTGTGGTGACAGGATCTTCGCGCGGAATCGGCGCGGAGACGGCGCGCTACCTGGCGGCCAATCAAGTCAAGGTGGTGATTAATGGCAGAGATGGCGCAGCCCTGCAACGAGTTGTCGGTGAAATTGAATCGGTCGGTGGCGAAGCTCTTGCAGTAATTGCAGACTGCACAAAATCGGACCAAATTGAAAATATGCGACGCCAGGTCGAGAACCGGTTCGGTGACATCGACTTGCTAATGCCGTTTGCGGGCAGCGGCGGACCGATCCAGCCGATCGAGGATGTTTCTGAAGAGCAGTGGAATTTCCTTTTGTCCGCGAATTTGACATCGAAATTTCTGACTATCAAGAGCTTCCTTCCTGGCATGAGAAGGCGCGGGGCGGGTTCCATTGTGCTCATGTGTTCGAGCGCGGGCCGTGCAGCGTCGCACGCTGCACTCGCATATTCGGCGGCGCAGGCGGGCGTTGCCATGCTCGCGCGAAATTTCGCCCAACAACTGGGAAGGTATTCCATACGCGTGAATGCCATCGCTCCTTCGGCAATCCGTAATGACAGGATGGCCCAATCGATGAGCGGCGCGGACCAGGAGTCGCTCGCAAAAACGTTTCCAATTCAGCGCATCGGAGAACCCAGCGATGTGGCCGCGGCCGCACTATTTCTCGGGTCCGGAGCTTCTTCGTGGATTACCGGCATAACGCTTGACGTCGCAGGTGGAAAAGTAATGGTGTGAACTGCAGAAATGGAGAGCGACTTTGAAGACACTCCTTGGATTTCTGATGATGGCGAACGCTGTCCTTTTTTTCTTCGGCGCGATCCAACACGTTGGGGTCACAATTGGACGATTCCATGAACCGCGAATTATTCCTGCAGCTATCGTAGAAACAATCTGCGGAATTTCTTTGGCTTCGGGAGCCGTGATCGTGTTGAGCCGTACGGTCCTTCCCTGGAGCGCGCCGCTGGTTTCGAATTTCATCGCACTTGGCGGTGTGCTGCTTGGAATGATCGCGCTAGCCGCTGGCCGCGGACCTCGCACTGCGAGCAATGACCTGTATCACCACATCATGCTTAGCCTGATTGGGGCGAGTCTTCTGGCCTTAATGCTAGCGAAATCGGGTGCCCGACAACCTTGATTTCCGCGATTTCCGTTGCCGCACCGACCTAGCAGTACGGTGTATGTGCAAGTAACCACGCAACTTAGTGTAAGAGACTCCGGTTCGGCGGTTTCGCATACATCAAATAATCTTGACTTTAACCGCGTGGCCAGCTACGATTTTTGATACCAACCGACCGGTCGGTATGCACTCATCATTTTTATGCAATTTCAAGGAGCTTAACTGTGGCTACCATCTTCTACGAACGTGACGCTAATCCCTCCGCCCTCAAAGGCAAGACCATCGCTATCTTTGGATACGGCAGCCAGGGACACGCCCAGGCGCAGAACCTGCGCGACAGCGGCTACAACGTGATCGTCGGGCTTGACCCGACCCGTGCCAGCGCGAAACAGGCGAAGGCTGATGGCTTCACAGTGGTTGAGCCGGCCGAAGCCGCCAAGCGCGCCGACTGGATTCAGATACTTACACCTGACGAGACCCAGGCAGCATTTTATGATTCGGCGATTAAGCCTGGTCTGACCAAAGGAAAGGTCCTTGGCTTCTCGCACGGCTTCAGCATTCATTTCAAGGCAATCGTGCCGCCGGCTGACGTCGATGTCGTCATGATTGCTCCCAAGAGTCCCGGTCATTTGCTGCGCCGGGTTTATGCCGAAGGTCGAGGCGTGCCATCGCTGATTGCGATTCAGCAGGATGCGAGCGGCCGAGCTCACGAACTGGCACTTGCCTATGCATATGGGATCGGGTCTACCCGCGCCGGTGTCTTGCAAACAACATTCAAAGAAGAAACTGAAAGCGATCTCTTCGGTGAGCAGGCAGTGCTTTGCGGTGGCCTGACCTCGCTTATGAAGAAGGGCTTCGAAACTCTGATCGAGGCAGGCTATCAGCCTGAGATTGCCTATTTCGAGTGCATCCATGAAATGAAGTTGATCGTGGATCTGATTTACGAAGGCGGCTTGGACCGCATGCGTTATTCCATTTCCAACACCGCGGAATATGGCGACCTTACACGCGGCCCAAAAGTTGTCGGTGACGAGACCCGCGTGGCGATGAAGAAAATTCTGGCCGATATTCAATCCGGCACATTTGCCCGCGAGTGGATCGACGAGAACAAAACTGGCGGAAAGAAGTTTGCTGCTCTGCGCCAAGCCGAGAAAAACCACCGGGTGGAAGAGGTCGGAGCCAACCTGCGCGGCATGATGTCGTGGTTGCAGAAAGATTCCGGCAAGCAAGCGCAGAAGTCCGAGTCAACAGAGAAGAAGAAGGTCGTGAATGCTTAGAGGGGCAGACATATTCTTGCAATGCCTGCGTGCCGAGGATGTTGACCTGGTATTCGGCTACCCCGGCGGCGCGATTATGCCGTTGTACGACGCCCTCGAGGGAAGCGGCATTCGTCACGTACTCACACGGCACGAGCAAGGCGCGGTCTTCGCTGCTGAAGGTCACGCGCGTGCCACCGGCAAAGTCGGCGTTGCAATCGCCACCAGTGGTCCTGGCGCTACCAACCTTGTGACCGGTATCGCGGACGCAAAAATGGATTCGGTTCCGCTGGTTTGCATTACCGGCCAAGTCCGCAGCGCTTTGATCGGAACCGATGCCTTTCAAGAAACCGACGTCTTTGGATTGACGCTTTCACTCACGAAATGGAGCCGCCTGGTTCGCTCGATTGATGAGATCCCCTCGGTAATTGCTGAGGCGTTCTACTGGGCGCGCGAGGGTCGTCCTGGGCCAGTTGTAATCGACATCCCCACGGACTTTCTGAAAGCGAAAATGGAGTTCGCGGGACCGGTAAAGTTCACGCCCAAACCTCGGCCATCGGATGCCAAGGCAGATGGAACTTCTACGGACACTCTAATCGCGCTACTCAAGAATTCGCAGCGACCGGTAGCGCTGATTGGCGCCGGAGCGAAACTCTCCGGTGCGATACCGCAACTGCGGCAACTGTTAGACGAGCTCAACATCCCAGCTTTCGCCACAGTGCACGGACTGGGTGCGGTTTCGCCCGAGGCCTCGTACTACTTGGGCATGGTGGGCATGCATGGCACGCGCGCTGCGAATATGGCGCTGCACGAGAATGACCTGCTGCTAGTTTTCGGCGCCCGCCTGGATGACCGCGTCACCGGCGACCCTGCGCGCTTTGCGCCGCATTCCAAAATCGTTCACTTCGAAATTGATCCTGCTCAGCTTGACCGCGTACGCCCGTGCGAGTTGCCGGTCATAGGCGACCTCGCGCAGACGATCCCCGCGTTCCACAAGAAGGTGCGCGGTGCTAAACTGCCTGACTGGAGTGAATGGCGCAGCATCGCCTGCGGTGATGATCGAGCCGAGCTCGACCCGCGCGGGCTGGCACAACCGACAATCCGTTTTCTAGACGAGCTGTTTGGCCGCCTGCCGGAAAATAGCATTGTGATCGCCGATGTAGGCCAGCACCAGATGTGGGCGGCCCAGCGCTATCGCTCATCGTCGCCACGTGGTTTTATTACATCGGGCGGTTTGGGATCGATGGGGTTCGCGCTTCCTGCGGCTGTTGGCGTGCAGCTTTCGAAACCCGGGGCGACGGTTCTTTGCGTCTCCGGAGACGGTGGCTTCCAGATGAACATTCAGGAGCTAGCGACCGTGCGTCGCCTGAACCTGCCCATCAAGCTGGTGATCATCGACAACAAGTATCTGGGCATGGTTCGGCAATGGCAGCAGCTCTTCTATCAGCGTAATTACGCTGAGACTGATTTGAGCGACAACCCTGACTTTGTCGAGATTGCGAAAGCTTACCGGATCAATGCATCTCGCCTGAATGAGGACGCCATGCGCGAGTATCCGGTCACTGAAGAAACAGGGGATGCCTTGGAGCGTTTTCTGCGCTCGTCAGATCCGGAGCTGTTGGTGTTCGATTGCGCGCCCGAGGCAAATGTTTATCCAATGGTTCCCGCAGGGGCCGCGCTTTCGGAGATGTTATTCGAAGAGGAATAGTCATGTAGTGGCGGGTCTCCAGACCCGCCAGGACGGGCGTGGACGCCCGTCCCCACACGGCCTAGGGGGAAAACATGCACGCATTTCACATTCATTATCGCAACACTCAAGGAACGCTAATGCGCATTCTCACCGCGGTGTCTCGCCGTGGGATCGAGATGCCGTACGTGCAAGCCTCAGCTGCCGGACACGGTCAGCGCGCCAGTCTCTTGCTCGACGTAAATACGAAGCAGATTGGCCAGCTCTGCCGCGACTGGTACGCGATCGTTGATGTGATGGATGTAAATGTCGGAGTGCCCACGCCAGAAATGCTCGATTCAGCTACGGGACTACCTAGCGCACACCCTCCTGCTTCCGCCAGTGCAGGGGGAAATACTGCCAGCGCAGCGATGGCTTGATAATCGGGGCCCGTTTGCAAGAACCGGTTTGCCGAGTCGATGGTGACGGTCAAAAGCCCCACCCTGTCGCAAAAGGCGCGACAAGGATGGGGCAACCGAAATAAAGGGGGTTACGGATTTCCGCAGGTTGTGGTCAGCAAATCACAGATGTTCCCGCTCTGCGCTTCCCGTGCTGCCTGTCCCGCATCGGTAAACGTTCCCAGCGCCCAATTCCACTGGATAAATCGCAGAATGGAAACAAAATCCATTTGCTGTGACGAGATGTAGTTGGTTTTTGCCAGAGGGGAAATAACAAGAACCGGAACCCGCGCACCCAACCCTAGTGTCCCGTTCAACTGAGGCGGGGCGACGTGGTCATACCAGCCGCCACTTTCATCCCAGATCACAATGATCGCGCTGTTCGTCCAGGCGCTTGAACCCTTCACCGCCTGTACAAAACTGTCCAGCCACTCGATGCTGTTGCCAATATTTCCCTGGCCAGGATGCATGCTATGCCCTGGGGAGCCCGTCACCCACATGATCGATGGCAGGGTCCCCGCAGACAATTGCGATTGAAATCCTGAGAGTGTGAAATTTTGCACGTTGGCAGAATTTGCGGTGGACTGAAAATACTGAAACGGGTTCTCTTGCGGAACATAATGCAGGCAGGTCCCATTCTGCTCATTAGAGAAATATTCGTGAAACCATGTCCAGGAAATCTTAGCCGAGGAAAGTTGATCGCCAACATTCTGGAACGTCAACGGCGGCGTGATGGTCGCGCTAATGCCCTTGTTCTGTTGATACAACGCAGCGCTACAGGAGTCCAGTTGCGGGTACCCGTAAGGATCAGAACCCGCGCCTACATTCGCCGCGGTCATGTAAAGCATATTGCTAGGTTCGCTGGCCATGGCGGAGGCAAAAAAGTTGTCGGCCAGCGCGTATTGCTGCGCATAACTCCAGAGCGTAGTCACGCCGAACAACTGCCCGTCGTTTGCAGTTCCGGTGCTCGTGTTGTCAAAATAATCCATGGAGACATCGCCGTTCTCCCAGGCGTACTTGTCCATCTTTCCTGAATCGTAGGCGGCCTGATAGCTGTCACGCGTGTGCTGGAGGTCGTCAGGACTCAAATTGCTCAGCAACTGCGGCGTGATCGTCCTTCCTGCCTGGTCGGTCTGGTGATAACTAGGGAGCGAGGGATCCAAACCATGGGCAAGAGGATAAGTGCCAAATAGGTGGTCAAAGGAATTGTTCTGCATTACGACGATTATCAGATTTTTGATTGACGAGCGCGGCACCTGTGACAGGTGCTTGGGAACTTCGGTTGTCGGCTGGGGATTTGAACCACCACCGCAACTGGCGAGAACTAGACACAACAAAAGGAGCCCTATTCGTTCAAGTTGACACATATGTGCGCTTTCTTCGAAGCGTCAGACTTCGATGCCCGTGCCGAGATGCAAGTTGCTCAATTTGAGGTGCAATGAGGGACTTGCGCCGACGCACATCTTCTTGGCTACAATGCCTTCGGTTTTACGCGTTTTATGTTTCAAGTGTTCCAATACGAAGTCCGCTAAGGACCGTCTGCGGTAGCGCAATGCCGCTTTCGCATTCGGTTTCGTTGTCGTAATCTTTTAAACCTATGGATCCGAAACACCGCAGCCGGCTCATCACCGAGGGGCGCGACCGTGCGGGCGCTCGCTCTATGTTCAAAGCAATTGGTTTCACCAGCGAAGATCTTGCCAAGCCTCTGATCGGAGTTGCCAACACCTGGATTGAAACCATGCCCTGCAACTTCCACCTACGCCGGTTGTCCGCGAAGGTGAAGGAAGGTGTCCGTGCCGCAGGTGGTACGCCGATGGAGTTCAACACCATCGCCATCAGCGATGGCGAAACTATGGGAACTGAGGGCATGCGCGCTTCCCTTGTCAGCCGCGAAGTGATTGCCGATTCGATCGAACTGGTTTGTCGAGGGCAGTTGTTCGATGCCGTAGTTTGCGTTGTGGGCTGCGATAAGACGATTCCCGCTGCTGCAATGGCGCTGGCGCGTCTCGATCTGCCCGGTCTTATTCTCTACGGCGGGACAATTGCCGCCGGAAGCTATCGTGGCAAAGACGTCACGATTCAGGATGTATACGAGGCGATTGGCGCGAATGCGGCTGGCAAAATGAGCGACTCCGATTTGACGGAACTGGAAAACGTTGCCTGCCCTGGCGCCGGCGCGTGCGGCGGTCAGTACACCGCCAACACCATGTCCACCGTAATGGAGATAATCGGTCTCTCACCTATGGGTTACAACAGCGTGCCCGCGATGGATCCCCACAAGGATGAAATTGCATTCCGGTGCGGCCAATTGGCGCTCGATCTATTGAAGCGTGGGGCGAACATTAAAGAAATCCTCACCCGCCAGGCATTTGAAAATGCGATCGCTGCCGTAGCCGCCAGCGGCGGCTCCACGAATTCAGTCCTGCACTTACTGGCCATAGCCCGGGAGGCAGGAGTTCCCCTTGAAATCGATGATTTCCAAAAAGTAAGCGAGCGCACCCCGCTACTCTGCGATCTCAAGCCGTTTGGGCGGTTTGTCGCCGCCGACATGCATCGCGCCGGGGGAATCCGCTTGCTCGCGAATCGCTTGCTGCAAGGCCGAAAGCTGCACGAGAATGCGAAGACGGTCACGGGCAAGACTATTGGCGAAGAAGCTGCGGCCGCGGTTGAAACCCCCGACCAGGAAGTAATCGCGCCGCTTGATCGGCCTCTCAAAGGAAGCGGAGGGCTTGTCATCCTGCGCGGAAATCTTGCTCCACAGGGTTGCGTGGCAAAAATCAGCGGACATGAGCGACTGAGCCATCGCGGGCCGGCGCGGGTCTTTGAATCTGAAGAGGAAGCCATGAACGCGGTGACTGGCAAGCGTCTCAAGGCGGGCGATGTGGTAGTGATCCGCAACGAAGGGCCGCGCGGAGGTCCGGGAATGCGCGAGATGTTGGGCGTTACCGCTGCCATTGTGGGAGAAGGACTTGGCGAATCGGTCGCCCTTCTTACCGATGGTCGCTTCAGCGGCGCGACCCGCGGTCTGATGGTTGGCCATGTTTCGCCCGAAGCCGCTCTGGGCGGACCCATTGCGGCAGTGCATGAAGGAGACATCATCCGCCTGGACGTGACCCAGCGATTGCTAGAGCTTGAGATCAGCGATACTGAAATTCACCGCCGGATGTCCCAATGGAAGGCGCCGAAACCCCGTTATGCCACGGGAGTCTTCGGGAAGTATGCTGCCCTGGTCTCTTCCGCGTCCGAAGGCGCCATTACCCGACCCAAGTGATTCATTCGGCTAAGTCCATGGTCTTAGCCGAGTTAACGAAACTTTTACCAAACAAAATTTGCAAGTCTCTGTGCATCCAAGTAACTTGGTTTGAGGCGGTGACGGTTTTGGGCAGGCGTCGGGGTCTTTTCCAGCTTCTATTGTTTCTAACTGTTGCGGCTTGGGGCGCGAATGTGGCTCTCGCGCAGAGCCGGGACCAGATTGCGCCTACCCTCTCAAGCGCGCATCGCGGGTTCACCGTTTTTGCGCCTCGAGGCCATTCCAACGCTGGGGCAGCCTCCACTCAGCCAACAGCTTTTGGCATCGACTCAATCAAGAATTTCAGCGGTGATTTCCGTGCCTCTGGCGTCGGGCCTACAGGAAATCCGCAGCGTAAGTGGCTTTACACCATCGCAGGTGGCCGTCCTGAAGTGGGTGGAACGACAACATTCGACGCTCCCATCGTACCGGTGTCGCTAGATCTGCTTGACTATGACGGCTCAGTGCGCGTGGTGCATGGACACAAGCTGCACTACTCTGTCGAGCCGTTCATAAACGCGGTGGTGAACTCTCCCATTTTTCAGCACGCTGATTACACCAGCAGCGATGTGCCGACGCAATTTTCGGACGCGGTGCAACGGGCCGAGTTTTACGACGTCATGCAACCTGACTGGCATACGCTGCTGAAGCCTTCTATAAAACCCGCGCGCACGCTGTCCATTCCGCGCGGATCGTATTATTTCGCGCTCAATGACGACGGTTCCTGCTGCGCCTTTGTGCTCGCGGATATCGACATGTTCTCGAACCGGCTATTCCCGCCCTCTGCGCACGACACTTCCACTCCCATTGGGGCTGCCGAGCACGCTGGCGACATCACAACAAAAGGTGTAGCTACTTTCCTTTTCCCGAACACCTATCTTTACCTCAATCGCAATCCGAACCACTGCTGCGTGCTCGGCTTCCATACTTATGATTTTGAGCCCGGAGATGCCAGCAACGGCTTTCGCGAAAAACGCTACGTTCTCAACTACTCAAGTTGGATAAGCCCCGGCCTCTTCGGTCCTGGATTTGAGGATGTAACGGCCCTCAGCCACGAGATCACAGAAAGCCTGAATGATCCCTTTGTGGGCAGTGATGGGGTTCACGGCATCACTCCCTGGTGGCTTTCGCAAAATGGAAATTGTCAGAATGACCTGGAAGTCGGAGACGTAATTGAGGGCCTGCCCGACGCCACGGTCACGATCAAAACCAAAGGCCGGACCTACCATCCGCAGAACGTGGCGCTATTGCAGTGGTTCCAGTTTCAGTCGCCTTCGACCGCTCTCGGAGGCGCATATAGTTACCCTAACCAGAGCGTTCTCACTTCGCTTTCTCCGAGCCAAGGCGTGAACTGCAAGTAGCTGCCAGCTATCAGCCGTCAGCCGTCAGGTTCAGCATTAATTCTTCTGCGCTCAGTTTAATTCCCATACTTAACTCAATGGGTTGTAGGTCCGTTGGTTTAGCTGATGACTGAGGGCTGACGGCTGAATTAAAACGAAAATCTCACCTGCAGATCCACGCGCCGGTTTGCTGACGCGGATGCGAACGGCCCGCCCGCAATGTTGATGGATTGTCCGAAGAACGGCGAGCTCAGATTTCCCACCGGCGGGCCCGGGTTGAAGGTATTGAGAAGGTTCCGCGCCGACATACTGAACGTGAGACTGTAGCGCCGGTTCGTCGAACTCCCGGAGCCGATCGGATTGGCGCCGCCGGCCCCGCTCAGACCCCCGGGTCCCAGACCGCCTCCTCGGCCGCCGCGCGGACCGCCGTAGCCGCCATCGCCACGCCCTCCGCCCGATGAGCTACCCTTCGTTTCGCGGCCAAAGCTAATAGTCTTGCTCAACCGCAAGTTAAGAGTTGCATTCGCTGGGCCGGTGCAATAGTTTACCGGCGCTTGTCCGAAGTTCGCGGACGCTGCAGAAAAATCTGCTTTGGAATTGCAAACTACATTCGCACTGCTGCTTCCAAACCACGGGCGGTCGTTGAAGATGGAATCTCCGTTATTATCCTGGCCAGTTGTCAGATTGTAGGGCTGACCAGAATTGATGACGACGAACGGGCTTAGCGCAAAAGCGTACGGCAGTGAAACATTCCCGCCGATAAATGCTCGATGGCGCACATCGAAGGCGGCGCGTCCATAATCCGCCATCGGATCGTACTGATTCGAAAGAAAGCTCGCCGCGGATGTGGTGCCGCTCGAGAAGAACCCTCCGGGGTTGCCGCCAGAGCTGGCGTTGCTCTTAGCGTAGTTCAGAGTGTAGAAGCCGAATAGCGAAATCCGATGTCCGGCATTGATGCGCACATTTGCGATGAGCTGGTTCTGGCGAAAGATTCCTCCGGACGTGTACTGGTAGATGTTCTTATTCGTTCCATTCGAAGTGCGTCCTCCTGCAACCAAGGGTGCATTGATGTTATCGATGTAGAACGCATGCTCTCCGCGGGAATTGAGGTACGTGAGCGAAACTGTGGCAGCCTTTGTGATCTGACGTTCAATGCTGGCAGCGCTCTGGATCGTGTATGGAGCGCGCAAGCTGGGCGAAATCTGGTAAACAGTAGGCGAAGCTGACGATGAGATTGAATTGAAACTTGGGGCTTTCGATCCGTTGGTCAGGAAGAACTGCGGATTCTTCAGCACAGCGCTCTGTTGCGTGACTCCGTTGAGCAGATTCGCTTCCTGCACCAGGTTGTATCCAAACCGGTCGTAAAAAATTCCGAAACCGCCACGGAGCACGGTTTTTGGCGCTGATCCCCGGTTTCCGCCGAGTCCCCACGCCACCCCCAATCGCGGAGCAAAATCGGCGTGATCGTGAATGTCGTTTTGCGACTCGAATCGCAGACCGTAGGTGAACGACAAGTTCGGCTTTACACGCCATTCGTCCTCAGCGTAGAGGCCCGCATCAACCCAACCCACACTGACTCCCGGGGAGCCTGTGGCGATCGAAAACTGTGTTGGGCAGTTTTGAGGCTGGTAACTCAGCCCGGGGCAATTGTTTTGGGCCGCGTTCTTGTAAGCCTGCAGAGCGGTAGCGACAAGAGTGCCATTGTTGAACACTGGCGAGAAGATGAATCTGCCGTTGAAATTTGCGTCCGTAAATTCAGAAGACTTAATTCCGCGCAATCTTGCACCGAACTTAATTAAGTGATTGCCATGCGTGATTGACGTGTAATTCTGCAACTCGTAATTGTCTTGTGTGGTGCGAACCAGCCCTTCAGAATTGCCTCCGCTCGTGAATGCGCCCTGCACCTCAATAGTTGGAGCAGTGCTAAGGGGCTGCTGATGATTTGTCTCCCGCTGAAACTGGAAGCGGGTCTCGTTGACAATTTTCGGGCTAAGAATTTGCGTGTCATTGATTTGAAACGTGTGCTCCGTCTCGTTCAGGCTATAGGCCTGCGAAGGTAGTGAGAATGACCCCAGCCCGGAATTCTGATCGCTGTTATGCGTCAGTTGATAACGCATGGCCAAGGTGTTGTTCGCGTTGAGCTGGTAATCGATGCGCGGGCTGATGCTCGTCCGAGTCCTAGGATTGGCAAGCGATTCCTGCAGATGGACTGGATTAAGATTCGAGTCCAAAATCGTCGCATTGATCGCCGAAAATTCATTCACGTTGCGCCGCGATGCGTCCAAGAAAAACGACGTCTTTTTGTTGATCGGCCCACCCAGGTTTCCGTCAAACATCGCTGAGTTGTAATCGGGCCTCGTTGGCACGTATGGATTCTTCGAGTTCAGCACAGCATTGGTGTCATTGAAGGAAAACTGCCCGTGATAGTGATCGCTTCCCGGCTTGGTAAGAATCTCGATTCTGCCATAGCCCAACTTGTCATACTGCGCTGAGAAGGGGTTCTGATTGACGCGAATTTCACGGATCGCCGACTTCGGCGGAAGCTGGCCCCCGGTAAACCCATCGATATAGATTTGTCCGCCATTCGGCCCCGCCGCCGGACCCGCCAAAGCCTGCAATTCGTTCTGTAGTTCGTCGGGATCGTCCGACAAGGCCTCGAGGTCTTTGCCCTTGATCACCAAGGAACTCGCATTCGAAGCCCCACCTACATCGAGTTGGTTGCCCTCGGCTTCCACGTTGACTTTTTCTTCTTCCACGTGAACCTGGAGCGAGAGATTCAGAGTTTGCCGCTGACCAGCGGTGAGTTCCACTCCAGATTTCTGATAAATGGCAAATCCCGTCGCGCCCGCAGCAACGTTGTAGGCTCCCGGCGCGAGCGCCTGGATTTCAAACGATCCCTCCTGGTTTGTTGTAGCAGAGGTCTGTTTTCCCCCGGGCGCAGTAACGGTCACCGTCGCCTGAGGAATGACAGCGCCGGTCTGGTCGGTGACCTTGCCGTTGAGAGTCGCCGTTGGTGTCTGCGCGAGTGCCGTAACCGAAACCGACACTAACGCAAAAATAAGGAGTGCATTTCTCAAGTGTTCCCTCTTCGAAATATTTCTACTCGGACGATGCCGCGCCGCCGGGGGACGATCCCAGGTTCCACGGCGAAAGAATCGTTGCGGCAGCGGCCCCACTTGGAGCTGCGGTAAGAATCGATTCGACTCCGGAGAGAAGCGTAATGGCAGTGGGCGCGGAAGTCGGGCTGGCCTCGGTGGCCACCAGCATCACTGCGTCTCCCTTTTTTAAGTCGGATATTGCGAGGCTCGGCAGGCGACTCAACATCTGTTGGAAGTCAGGCGAGCCTCCGGCACGCTGGTTCTCTCCACCGCCGGTCGGCGATTCAGCCGGACCCTGGCCGCTGCGTTCTCGCCAATTTCCCTGATCGCCATGGCCCTGACCACGGTTCGCGGTCCCGCCCTTTCCATTCGACGATACTTCCCCGCTCGCCACACCCGTCCCGGCGTCCGCCGATGGCGCACCGCCCTTCAGCCTTGCCGCAAACCTTTGGGCCACGAATGGTGGCAGTTTATGCATTTGCGACTCTGCGCTGATCTTCAGCGTTGTTGGCTTCTTCGTCACAAGATCCATCACTGTAACGCTGCCGCTGCTTGCGTCAGTTGCTACGACCGTTCCCGCCATGTTTTTGAACGTTCCTGAGACGATGGCTTGCGCTGTAAATTCGCTTCCATCGGCACTCTCCGCGCCTCGCGCGCGAAGCTGATCTCCCGGCTTGATTTGATCTAACGTACCGAGCTTCGCTTCATCAAAATTTACTGACTCGGGCGAATAACGCCGGATGATGGTCGTCGGTGACACATGAATCACGATCGGCTTACCGGACGACGTGAGCGCATTTGAAATCGTAACCGTCGCGGCAGCCGGATTCACTTCCTTCACAATTCCGCCGGTTCCCTTGCGCCACTCTTCACGCTCTTGCTGCTGCTTATCGGCGATGTCGCTTTGCTTCATTACCACAAGCGTGGACGCGGTGAAGGAATTCCCTTCGCCGCTTGGCCCTAGCGCAAGCACGCGGTCGCCGACGCGAATATCCGAAGCCTGAATCGGTGCAGCGCTCTTCAAATCAGTTTGCCCCGGCGTTGCCTGCAGAATCCGCGTGGAATCGTTGATTAGTACCGTCACTTCGGCACCGCTATCGGTCGTCAATACAACCGAATTGGCGCTGATCGACTTCACCGTTCCCACGGCTTTAGCGAGCGCGGCCTGCGCAAAGACTGCGCTTCCAAATATCAGGAAAGCTGCCCACTTCACGGCCGTTGCGGTCCGGGCTGATAGCGGCTTTGGACGCGCATTTTTCATAGATACTCTGTTCATCATTCAATCATGCGACCGAATCAAGGTGGGTAAAGAATTGTCAAACCCTGGTAAACGGAAGACGAGGAGATGCAACTGCGCCGGGCACGTGCAGGTGCGCAATTCAGCGCTGGCTAATAGCGGGATGATTCGATTTCGAGCAGTGCCTTCTTGCGTTGCAAGCCCCAGCGGTATCCACCTAGGTCGCCATTCGAGCGAAGCACACGGTGGCAGGGGATTGCAATCGCCACCGGGTTCGTGGCGCATGCGTGCGCGACCGCGCGAACGGCTGAAGGATGCCGGATTGCTTTCGCTACTTCGGAATAGGACCGCGTCTCGCCGAAGCCGATCGATTGCAAATACGACCAAACCCGCCGCTGAAATGCCGTGGCTTGAATATCTAATGGTAGAGATGACGTTGGCTCGACGCCTGAAATCTGACGTATCACTTGGCCAGCCAGCTTGGCCAAATCTTCATCATCGCGGCGTCTTACAGCGTACGGAAATTCCTGCTTAAGACCCTGCTCCAATTCTTCATCAGAGTCTGCAAACTGAATACTGCATATCCCCTTATCGGTCGCCGCGATGAGCATGCGCCCAAGAGGCGAATCAGTACAACCATAACGAATCGGAGCAGCGATTGCTCCCCTCCGATACTTAGCGGGATCCATGCCCAGTTCGGATGAGGTGCGCGAATACAACCGACTGGTCGAGCTATATCCCGCATCGTGCATTGCGCGCGTGACCGAATGGCCGGCTTTCAAGTTTTGCCGAAAACCGCGCATGCGACAGGAGTTCGCATATTCCTTGGGGGTAATTCCGAGCACGGACTTGAATGTCCTTTGCAGATGAAATGGGCTCTGATGAAATTCTGTCCCTAGGCGCGCCAGTGTGACTGGCTCATCCAGGTGTTGCTCGATATAACGGCAAACCGATTTGATCAGCTCTTGCCGCGGATTTCCTGGGACCGCTTTAGGACGGCAACGCAAACATTCGCGGAACCCGGCAGTCTCAGCTTCCTGCGGCCTGCGAAAGAACGTCACATTTTCGCGCCGGGGCCGCTTGGACGGGCACGATGGCCGGCAGTACACGCCGGTAGAAGACACCGCGAACACGAATTTTCCATCGCTTGCGCCATTACGCGCCAGCACTGCCTCCCAGCGCGAATCCTCGACGACGTTCTTCATGTCCGATTGCCTTGGCTCTTCGACCTGCCTTGGCTCCTCGACGCTTAAAATTGTACTGTTCATGGTCGCAGATTACGCCCCCGCGAAAATTCAGAATATCCGCATCTTGCGGTCAAACTGAATTTTTTAGCTACAACTTAATGATGATGTGTCATCCCGAACTTGCAGTCCGAAGGAGGGCAGGAGAGGGACCTAACGTTGGGTGGCGATACCGATGCCGCTACGACGATCCGGACACTTGCGTTACCGTTGTCCGGATCACGTCGGTGGTGATCGACACGCATGGTAAGGTCCCTCTCTCAACCGCTTTCAGCGTCTGAGTTCGGGATGACACTTATACGGTGGCGCGCTCACGCAAATAATCTGGCAATGTTTCTTGCCAATTCCGCATCGTGATTCCGTATTTCGAAAGGCTGGCGTCAGAGAGCACCGAATATTTTGGCCTCGGCGCCGGACGAACAAAGCGCTCGCTGGTGGTTGGCCGAATCAACGTTTTCGATCCCGCCTCGCGCACGATTTCCGAAGCAAACTCATACCAGGAGCAGACTCCCCGGTTTGTGCAATGAACAATGCCTTTTGCACCTGCCCGGCAGAGCTTGATAATTGCATCCGCGAGATCGAAGGTGTAAGTTGGGCAGCCGTGCTGGTCGTTCACCACTTCGACCTCGGGACGGCTGGCTGCCAGTTTCAGAATCGTATCCGGAAAGCACTTCCCTCCCGGACCGAACAACCATGACGTTCGGACGATGCATGCGTTCGGCGCCAAGCTGAGAATCTTCTCTTCGGCATCTGCCTTACTCTTTCCGTACGCGTTGATAGGATTGCGTGGGTCAACCGACTCGTACGGTACAGTCTTCTTACCGTCGAAAACATAGTCGGTGCTGACGAACAGAAGGTTCGCCCGACAGTTCGATGCTGCCTTTGCCACATTCACCGCGCCCTGAGTATTCACGGCAGAGGCGAGCGTAGGATTGATCTCACACCCGTCCACGTCGGTGTAGGCGGCGGAAAGCACAATCCACTCGGGATTGCTCTCACTGACGGCTTTATCGACTTGATCGGGAGACCGAATATCGGCGTCAGAGCTGCCGAGTCCGGTGACTTCGTCTCCGGTCCACTGGCGCATGAGCGCCTTGCCCAACATCCCGGTTGCTCCGAAAATGGCTATTCGCATAATTGGTCAATCAAACTCAAAGCCAGCTACAAAGCACCTGCCAACTCACGGCATGTTAGTCGAATATAGCGTAAGCCGAGACCACGAGCGTCCACCGACAGAAACAGCATGGACGTTATAAAATAGAAGTTACCGCTTGGATCACTCCCGAGGTGCAATGATGGCAACCGTTGAAGCTCCAATTCGCCCCCGTACGCGCGCTCAGCAAGATCGCTTTCGCAACGAACCCGCGATTGATTTCACAAGATCAGACGTTGCCCGGCAAATGCGCGCAGCCCTGGACCGGGTCCGCGGACAACTCGGTCGCGAGTACGACCTGATCATCGGCGGCCACAGGGTAAGAACGGCAGAGAAGATCCAGTCGCTGAATCCCGCTCGCCCTTCGGAAGTGGTTGGCATTCACCAGAAAGCTGGTAAAGAGCACGTTGAACCGGCAATGCAGGCGACATTGAAGGCCTTCGAAAGCTGGAGCCGCACTCCTCTGGAAGAACGCGTTTCTTTGTTATTCCGCACCGCCGAATTGCTGCGCGAACGCAAGTTCGAGCTGATGGCGTGGCTGGTTTTCGAGGTGAGCAAGAACTGGGCCGAAGCTGACGCCGACATTAGCGAGACCATTGACTTCTGCGAATTCTACGCTCGAGAGGCCCAGCGACTGGGCAACGCGAAAGCTCCGGTGCAATTACCCGGCGAAATTGACCACTTGTTTTATATTCCACTTGGCGTCGGGGCCGTCATTCCACCCTGGAATTTTCCCGCCGCAATCATGGCGGGTATGACTCTGGCATCTATCGTTTGCGGAAACACTGTCATCCTGAAACCGTCGAGCGACTCGCCGACGATCGCCGCAAAGTTTGTCGAAATTCTCGAGGCAGCCGGAATGCCCGAAGGGGTAGTGAACTTCTGTCCCGGCGCCGGCGCCAGCTTTGGTGATGCCGTTGTAGCGCATCCGAAGACGCGATACATCGCGTTCACCGGATCGCGGGAAGTTGGCCTGCGAATTAATAAAGTTGCGGCCGACCGGGCTCCCGGCCAGATTTGGATCAAGCGCACAATCCTCGAAATGGGCGGGAAAGATGCAATCATCGTTGACGCTGATGCTGATCTCGAAACCGCGGTCAATGACGTTGCCGCCGCGGCATTTGGCTTTCAAGGACAAAAATGCTCGGCATGCTCCCGCGCGATCATCGACGAACGTATCTATGGCAAATTCCTGGAGCGACTGAAGGACCGTGTGGAACGGCTCACGATTGGCGACCCTGCGACGAACACCAACATGGGCGCGGTCATCAACGAAGGATCGATGAAGTCGATCCTGAACTACATCGATATTGGGAAGCGTGAAGGACGGCTGATCACAGGCGGCGCGCGCGACACGGATGCCGGCGAGGGCTACTTTATTCAGCCAACCGTGATTGCCGACATCCAGCCGAAATCAAAACTCGAGCAGGAAGAAATTTTCGGCCCGGTGCTGGCGGTCATCAAATCGCGTAACTTTGAGAACGCGCTCGATATAGCCAACGACACTGAGTTCGGATTGACTGGCGCTGTTTATACCGGACCGCGCGACAAGATTGAACTTGCAATGCGCGAATTTCATGTCGGCAATCTCTACATCAACCGTAAGTGTACGGGTGCAATAGTAGGCGCACACCCATTTGGCGGCTTCAATATGTCAGGAACAGATTCGAAAGCCGGCGGCCCGGATTACCTGCTGTTGTTCACGCAGGCGAAGTCAGTAGGGGAGAAAATTCTCTAGGCATCGGCAACACTTGTGTGGGTCGGACACTCTTGTCCGACGCTTTAGGTTTTGCTACTCGAGGGCTAAGCCAATCAAGTAAACGGCGTCGGACAAGAATGTCCGACCCACACGTTATTTGCTGAGCACCAGCTTGGCAATTGTGGCGAGCTGCATGTTTGACGTGCCTTCGTAGATTTTTCCGATCTTTGCGTCCCGCCAGTACTTCTCAACCGGATAATCCTTGGTGAAGCCCGCGCCACCGTAAATTTCGATCGCCAGCGAAGTCACCCGCTCGGCCACTTGCGAGCAGAACAGTTTCGTCATTGCTGCCTCTTTCACGAATGGCACGCCTGCATCTTTCATCCGTGCCGCGTTGTATACCATTAGCCGCACGGCTTCGATCTCCGTCGCCATCTGGGCCAGTTGAAATTGGATTCCCTGGAACTCCGAAATGCTCTTGCCGAACTGTTTTCTCTCCTGCGCGTATTTAGCGGCGTATTCCCACGCTCCCCGCGCCACCCCTAGCATTTGCGCGCCAATTCCGATGCGACCTTCGTTCAGGGTTTCAATTGCAATTTTGTATCCCTTGCCAGCTTCGCCCAACACATTAGTCTTGGGAACCTGGCAATCTTCCAGGATTAATTCGCAAGTCGACGACGCCCGAATTCCGAGCTTGTCTTCTTTTTTCCCAACGGTGAAACCTGGAAATTCTTTCTCAATAATGAACGCTGTGATTCCCTTGTAGCCTGCAGATGGATCTACCGTCGCAAACAAGACAAAAATCCCGGCTTCTTTCGCATTGGTGATCCACAGCTTGCGGCCGTTCAGAACGTAATCGCTGCCTTTCAACTCCGCCCTGGTCTGCAGCGCAAAGGCGTCAGAACCAGAACCAGCCTCGCTTAACGCGTAAGCGCCCGCCGTATCCGAAGCCATGCGCGGCAGATAATGCTTCTTCTGCTCGGGATTTGCCCAGCGCAGCAGCGCGTTGTTCACTAACGTATTCTGCACATCGACCACTACGCCCGCCGAAGCATCGGCGCGGGAAAGTTCCTCGACTGCAACGATTGCCTCAAAAAACTTCCCGCCTGCGCCTCCGTACTGCTCCGGAACCTCAATGCCCATCAGCCCTAGCTGAAAAAACTGCTCGATGAGGGACTTGTCGAAAACGCCCTTTTCGTCCATCTCTTTCGCAAGCGGTCGGACCTTCTCCTCCGCAAATTGACGTACATTCTCACGAAAGAGAATTTCGTCCTCAGAGAGAGAAGTCAGAGGGGTTGCAGTCAAATTCTGCAGAGCAGTTTCCGGCATAAAATTCCTTTCGACGTAGGCGTTAGAAATTTTACACCGGAAGGACTAGAGGTAAGGGTGATGAGAGGAGAGCTCTAAGCTGGGGGCGCGGAATTCGCGCCGACGACCAACTTCAGTGGATCAGTTTTCAGAATACGCTTGATCTGGGTCCGCGCGTGGGTGGACCACGGCCCGGTCGCGTCTAACTTCACGTAAGACTGCCAGTGCCTGAGCGCCTTGCGCGGTTCACGCATCTTCTCGTAGGCGAGCGCGAGGTTGTAATGGGCGTCGGCATATGTAGGCGCCAACTGCAGCGCAGTCAAATAGCTCTCTACTGCGTCTGTTATCCGCCCAGTCTCATCCAGTACATTGCCGAGGTCAAAGTGCGCCAGTGCGTATCGCGGATCGATTCGCAGCGCCTCGCGATAATGATCTTCCGCAGCCCTATAGTCCTGGCGGTTGTAATAAAGAGTGCCGAGGTTAATGTGCGCGGCCGCATGCTCCGGATCAAGCTGCAACACCCGTTCATATGCTGCGATCGCCTGGAGTTGATTTCGCGGATCATCTTCCAGCGCAACTCCGCGGGCAAACAGTTCGGCGACGTCGGCGTCAGCGGGCTCCTGCGGAGCGGTCGAAGTTCTAGTTACGGGAACGCTCGCAATCACTTTTTCACCGGGTGAAAAATCAAACATGAATTGTCCCGCGATCGGCTCCAGCAGCCTGCCCTCGTGTCGAAACGCGACCCGGTGGCGTCCGCTGGTGGAAGCGTTTGCTTCGAGCAACGGATGATCCATCCCCGCAGCCTGCTTTTGCATGGCCACTAACGACTGGCGGATCTCGATGGGCCGCACGTGGCGCGCGCACAGGTCACGCACTTTCTTCACCTGCAGAAGATCGAAGAAAGTGTAGCTTTCTGAAGCGGCAAGCAGACCGGCTTTTTCCCACGCAACCAGCTGCCGCGTGCTTACCCGCAGGATTCGAATCAGATCTTCTCGGCTATATCGATACACGGTTGTCGGTGAAACTAAACGTATTATCGAAAGCCCGAGCTTCTCTTCGCAATAGGAAAATAGGCCCAAGAGGAACCTTTTATATAACAACTGCAACTCACTTGGTGCAAAGGGCGTGAACTGCTGTGGAAGACACGGTCTAAATTTCCTTTTCCACAATCATCGTGACACTTGTGTGAGAACACGTCATGCATTGGGCGGCACAAAACATCATCGCGGTAAACGGCCGACCGGGCGGCCTGGGCCAAGCCGCAAGATCTTGGGCGAGTCGGCGTCAAACTCTATTACGGGTGGGTGCGGCGCTGCGCCATGCTCGGAACGAATGCAGGGCACCAGGTCCACCCGAGCAACGAGTCGACCCATCGCGGTCTCAGATGCCTCGAAATGCACACGCTGCAGGGGATCGGCGGCAATTCCATTTCTGTTTCCACTTCGGTTGCCGATGCGCTGGATGCGACTCACGGCCCGAGCAAGCACGCGAGCGAACTCGCCAGCATCTTCCGGAGTGCGCCGCTCCTTCAAACGCAGCGACGCCTTTTCGGGAGCAAACCAGGTGGGAGCACGGTTGTCCTCTTGTGGCGGCCCAATCCGCAGGACTTCACACAGGTAAGCGTCAATCGCCACCTCGGCCGCAGATTCCGCGCCACGCTTTCGAAGAACGTAGCGGGTGAACGATATCTCCTCAATCCGGCCGTGAACTCCACCCTCTTCAAATGCTTCCAAAGCAGCGGATTGCGCGTGCGTTAGCCCCGGCACCACACCGCCCTTGGGGAAAGTCCAGCGTCCCTTGCGGGTTCGAACCAACAGAAATTCGACTTTAAGTTTGCGTATTCGATAACAAACTGCTGCGACCTGCTCACGCTCGCGTGATCGTCCGGCTCGAGGCGGAAGCAGAACTTGGGTTAAAGCTTGGCCCGACCCCTGACGTCTTCGGATTAAGTGCAACTTTGCGGTTGCCACAAACCAAGAGTGCACGAAGCTATTCCTTCTGCCTAGAGCACACCTTGATTCTCAATTGTCAGAAGCTCTCGGCCTTTCAATTCACAAGAATCTCTCTACACACTTGCTGCCGGTCCCTTGCCGGAGCAATATTTTCTTTCCACTTCTTTCGGGATGATCAGGAGCAGTTTTTTGGAGAACCTATATTGTCTTCGCTGTAATCGGGAACTGGAATCAGGGCAGAAATCGGTTGCAGTCTACGTCTTTGCGCAAACCGTAGGGATACGTCCACGCCAGAAATCTGCTGCACGGCGAATTTGTTTCTGCCCGCAGTGCTCTGTTTCACTAGCAATGGGGCCTCCACCTGAGGGCGCGCTCAATGTAGCAGCGTGGCAAATGATGCGAGAACTTGTCAGCTCAGACCCGGCGCTGACTTCCGCGGCATGGGAGGCGCTCCGGGCGATTGATGGATTCTTGCCAGCGGATGAAACCTACGAAGGGTTTCGTCGGGCGGTCGGAAGTTTTTTGCAGTTTTGATCGTAAGTCAGCCAAATCCCCATCTAATAGTTAGGGTATATTCAACACGAGGCCGCAAGCAGTCCTGCTGTCTCAAGACTTCTCCAGGGATTCCGATTTTTTTTACATGGTCCTGCATAATCACTGCTAGTGATCTGCAGATTTGAGTGATATGGCAATGTCAGCGATTGTCGAAAGGCGTATGGGACTCGCGTACTGGATGGAAGAGGTACTGAACCAGTGCGCGAAAGCAGAACAGAGTTTCAGTTCCGATCCGGTTCATGATCTACGCACAGCCTTGCGGCGTTGCCGATCCATGGCTGATGGCATTCGGGTTTTTGATCGTGATCCTGCGTGGAAAAAGATGCGGCGCGCGGGCAAGCAGATCTTTGGCAGCTTAGGTGATCTGCGCGACACTCACGTAATGTTGGAGTGGGTCGAGAGGCTCGCACCAGAAGGGGATGCGACCCGTAAGAATCTAACTGCGTTTCTGATCGGACAGGAACAAGGGTTGAAGAAGAGCGCCGCCCTCGCGCTCCAGAATTTTGATCGCAGGCAATGGAAAAGTTGGTCCGCTAAATTGCCGGACCGTGCAGCTCGCGTTCCCCTCGATAGTGCGGTCTTCGCTCACCTCGCGCTGGAACGCTGGTTGGAGGCTCACACTCTCCATCTGCGGGCCTTGCGCAACCGAAGCAACATTGCTCTTCACGACTTACGTATCGCGCTAAAGCGCTTTCGTTACACCTTGGAGAATTTCTTGCCGCGGCTGCATGAAACCTGGGGTAGGGACCTCAAGGAGCTGCAGGACCTGCTCGGAGAAATTCACGACCTTGACGTACTTTGGCAAACGGCCATTCAGGTCAAAGCTTTTCCTAACTCCGAGGAGCGCGCGCAGTGGCGGACTCGTGTTGAGCAAGAACGCAGGCACCGGCTGGACGTGTACCGGGCAAAAATGGCGGTGAGGAATTCACTTTGGCTCGTCTGGCGAGCTAGTTTGCCAAAGTGGGAGGACTGTCGATCCCTAGGGTTGGAGCGCCTTAGGATTTGGGCCTCCTTCCTCGATCCCAAAATTTCTCACTCAAAGCGGGTAGCCCGGATTGCCCTGCAGCTCTATGATGGATTGCCAACCAATGGAATTCTGCGTGGCCCCAAGCGGGAATCGTACCGCGGCATCCTCCAGGCGGCGGCTTTGATGCACGACGTTGGCCGTTCAAGAACAAATCCAGGGCACCATAAGGTCTCCGCACGCCTGGTACGAAAATTAAAACCGCCATTGGGGTGGACTGCTGGCGAACTGCGGATCGCTGCACTCGTGGTGCGGTACCACAGAGGCGCTCTGCCCAGAGGAACACAGAGAACTTTTGCCGCTCTTTCACAATCGAGGCAGCACCTGGTGCAATTCCTTGGAGGCATTCTGCGGCTGGCTTGCGCCTGCGACCGGCAGCACGATAATAAAATAGTGAGCGTCAGCGTTGAATCCTTGGACCCCATAATCACTATCCGTGCTGAAGGATATGTTGAATCGACGCCACTGGCCGAGCATATTGCGGCAGCACGGCATTTGCTTGAACTCACTTTTCGTCGACCCGTATTAGTTTTGTCTGCGCAGGAAAAGGTCCAGGCGCAAGCGGCTTAAGTCTTCGCAGCCTGACCTGAATTTCCCCAGTGGCGCTCAGGCAAACAGTTCTCTGACATGGCCGCGTATGCAGAAGGTTCGATTACGAAAAACGAAAACGCCGCGCGCGAAACAGAATCGTCCAGCCACTCGCGACGCAAATGGATTAACTGAATTAGCGGTGCGGGCATGTTTGATCGCCAGTGACGCCACTTTCAACACCAAGGATTTCCTTATCAACTCCTCACGCTTGGCTTTTCTTGCCGTGCGGGACTGCGAGAAGGAACTTGATCGTATCGAGCAGCAGATCGACGAACAGCTGCCGGCCGCCATAACTGAAGTCGCCGAATTGAAAGCGCGCGAGCTGCTTGCATGTCTCAGATTCAGCACCGACCTTGAACGGATCGGTGATTTGCTTTGGGGGGTGGCACAAAGGGCCCACAATCTTGAAACCCCGCTACCGAAGGCGGATTTGCACCAGCTCATCGACATGCTGGATGTCCTCGCAAATATGCTGCAGCGTGTGCGCGAAGGGTTCGTCGAACGCGACCTGGATCCGGCAAGCTATGTGCTCCGGGCTGACCGCGAAATCGATCAGACCTACAAGTTGCTGTTTCGCCGGCACGTCGAGAATGAACGGCCCGGCAACATCAAACACGGCGCCGACGCGCTATTGATGGCGCAGGCCTTGGAACGAGCTGGAGATCACGCCACCAACCTTGCCGAAGAACTATTCCGGCTTATCGAAGGTCGCAGTCTGCGTCACTCGCCGAAAAGGCAGCTTAATGATTAGCGGGTTGCGCGTGATACCTGCGCGTTAGCTATCAATCCAGGCTAGGTACGAGGCGATGCTCTGTGTACCGTTCAGCGTCTCGCGCACGGAAGGTGCCCGAAGCCTTCGCCCTTGCAGTCGAATGCCAGTTTTTAGCTGTGCTTGATGATGAATGCGGTTTTGTCATCAATGCGGTCTTCCTCGCCAATCTGCCGGAAATGCTCGTCCTGCTTTAGCGCGTGGTCCAAGATTGCGTTACAAATCTCCTTTGCCCCACGTTCTTTATGATCACGAACTATTTGTTCGAGCAGTAAGCGACTCTCCTCATCGCTGCCGTCATACACACCGTCGGAGTAAAGAAAAACGATGTCTCCAGGGCTCATCAATGTGATCTTCGCTATATTCGAGGCGTTTATTTGCCGTTGCCTGAGCGCCGCCGAAAAGTATTTATTTCGGTCAGGGTGATCTTCGGGAATTTCCAACCCGAGCGCGGGGAATTGCACCAGCAGATCCGTATTCATCGGCATGAAGCGCCCGTACTCGGCGGAAAAGATCAATGGCGGAGGACTGCCAAAATTTACAAAGCGGAACTGTCCGTCGGGACGTATTTCACCGTAAATCATGGTGGCGATTTCGCGCGAATGGTCATACGCGTCGAGGCCCAAAGCGTTGCGGGCGGTGACGGATTGCGCCAGTCGGAGATTGATGTTTTCGAATAGTTCCGGGGTAGTCCTTCCGTGATGGTCGAGCTCCGCGAGGATAAAAGCATGAAAGGTGTCGTGTACAGTCGAGGCTATCTTCGCCGAAATGATCCCATGACCCTCAGCATCCACCAGGAGGACGCCTGCAGTTGTGTATAGGTCGCGCAAGTTGTCAGCGACCATTCGTTGTTCTGAACTTTTCGCCCTTCTGTACTCAGCCTCTCGCACTTCGCCGGGCTCAGATTTCGACGCAAGCCATTGCACGTGTTCGTCTACCGCGTTCCGCGGAATTTGAGCCTCGGGAAGCGCTTCTAGATACTCTTTCGACAACCGGAGCGCGTTCGCGATACGTGCGTCGATATTGTAACGTTGCTGAAAATTGAGGTACTCAAAGAGATCGCCGCCCACGCTTCCCACGGGAATGGAATTCCCATACATATCAGTTCTGGCCAGATGTGGGATCGTGCCCTCAACCGGCATTAGCCGATTGTGAAGGTACTCGTCAATGCCCGATTCTGTACGAATTGCCATTTGCTAATTCTCTCGTGTCCGACACTCTGGCTCTCCGCGCTGTGCATCCTGTTCGTCTTGGGTGGCGTAATCGAGAGAGAACTCGATGCCATGGAAGGCACACAGCTCATTGTCCTCCAGAAGAGCAACACTATGACCATTGGAAGTTATGGTGAGCTTTACCCCTGTCGTTTGCAGGTAGGCCAGTATTGCCTTGAAGTCGGGATGCATGCCGTTCTCGCCGGTGCCGAGATTCACCAACCGTACGGGCAAGCGTTCCATGACTGCCTTCACTTGATCGAGGGAGAGACGATCCTCGCGAGTCGGGTCGTGGTAACCAAAAGGAACACGCGAGATTACATTCATTGGTGAGCCCGAGTCCGAGCGAAATGCCGGTGTTTGGTGTCATCATTCGAGATCCGGACGACGATCGAAGGGTTAGGATGGAGCCGACGATCGGACTTGAACCGATGACCTGCCGATTACGAATCGGCTGCTCTACCAACTGAGCTACGTCGGCTTTATGGTGATTTTAAACTAATTCGGAACCGTCGCCGTTGTGATCTGCTCCATCTTTGCTCCATAGTCGGCGAATGCACGCTCCACAGCGGTCATCGCTGCCAACGTCTCAGCAGGAACAGTCTGAATATAATTCCGATCTGTTGTTGACAACTGCGAGTGCCTGAGCAGACCTTTCGCAGCTAGACCATTATCCTTCGCCAGCGCCGTGGCAATGGTACTGACACCCGTTCGATTGGGCCTGAATCCATGCCATGCGATACCAACAGCTTTTAGTGCCGGGGAGATCACACGGCGATTGAGATTATCCAAGTTCAGCGGGTTGCCTCTTTTGCCTCTCAGGATCGGCCCTGATGCAGGATTACCGTCCGCGATTCGCAATTCCGCGAGAATACGCCTCAACGGCTCTCAATGGGGATCGGGGCCTCTCGTGCTTCGGTCTTCACGGGTCCCGGCTGGACAACCTTGTCACCGGTACATGGACTCAAAGGTGAGCTGGATACGGTATGCCTTGCCAAAGGAGAAATTATGGCCGAAAATCCAAGCGCTACCCTGCCTGCTATCGTGGAGAAAATTATCAAGCCCCCGTACCCTGGTGCACATGAAAAGGCGCAGATCGCTGTAGAAGGCGCAGACGAACTATACCGAGAGATTCGCATTGAGAACACCTTAACTGACGAGAATGGTCAGAAGGTCGGCCTGAAGCTAGGCGCTGAAGTGCAAGTGACGGTCGAAGCCGAACCTGAGGACACCACTCCGAAGCGTTAGCTATTCATTAAATCTTTAGCGGCTAAGCGTCGGTCACGATGCGGGGCTGTGCGGGGCTGCCCCGTGTTCAGTTCGCACTTTTCTCCGGGTTCCGCGCCACAAGTAGGGCAAGGAACGGCGCGGATCTGTTCCATAGCCAAACGATTGCTGATATCCAAATATTGGGAGTCACGCGCTTTCCTTAACTCACGAATCTGATCCAGTTCGTCGATTAATTCGCTGTGGATTGGGTCGGGAGGGCACGGGCAAGGGACAACATGGAGGTCTTCTTTGCTGCTTAATCGCATATCCAAAATGATGTGGCAGCCCGCAAAAGAAAACTGCTCAAAATCGCACATTTTTCAAATAGACCGAAGACTGTTCAAAAGTGACCAGTCTTGGGGTGCGACAGGTTGTAAAAAAGAACGGGTGTCGCAACGAAATGGGACACGGAAACGGGCGGGTCTCGGGGGAGGGCTACCCGTTTCCGTGTAAACTTACTGAGGGCCAGAACGTCGCTGCCCCCGGCCCTTCGTTATTTTCGCGTTGTGAGATTAGTCGAAACCTATCACACTCTCTGCACATTGCAGCTAGATTTTTATCGGTCGGAACACCGACGCCCGCGCTGTTACGAAATCGGAACAATTTTTGTTACGGAATCGAAACGTGCCACGACGCACGTTTTATGCCGCGATTAAAGCCACGTACCGAGTCGTATTGCTCAGTTACATTTTGCCAGCAAGAGTAGCGTCACAGTATGTGTTCATTCCGTCTCCCAAAATGCTGGAGGAACTCTTCGGTGGAAGGTCCTCCAACATTTCGCTTTAAGGTGAAACCTTCCTTGTAATCGTGCTGAAATGACAGAGCGTAAATTTGATGATGTTCAACGAGAGCTGGACGAAACCCTTTGGAACCTGAAGGGAACCACGGACCGCGAATTCAAACACTCGCTCTTGCGGAAGATGCATCGCCTACTGGAAGAAGCCCATCGCCTCCTCGACCCCTCACAACAGTGACAATCCGAGGACCCCATACACTAGCTATTTCAATAGATGCTCAGCTTCTAGCCGTCGGTCACGATGCGGGGCTTTTGAGTGGTCTTTTCCCGAACAGAGAGAAAACGTGAGTTGATGGTAAAGTGTTTCCGCTCAGATGGAAGATCGAACGCTGGGATTTAAACTCTTGCTTGTTGACGATGAGCCTAGCATCTTGGCTACGTTGCGGCTGATTTTGAAATCCGAAGGCTTTGATGTCGAGACAGCCTCCTCTGGCAAGGCAGCGAAGGCTGCACTGCTTCAAACCTCGTTTGACATGGTAGTGACCGATCTCAGTATGGAAAGCACGACCGCTGGTTACGAGGTCGTCCGTGCCGCCCAAGCACAACTGAAAAAGCCAGTGACATTAGTGCTGAGCGGATACCCTGAGTTGCTTGATAAATGGCAGACCGAGGGAGCCGACGCCGGACTTCAGAAACCCACCGACGTACCAGAACTCCTAGAGACAATTCACAGGCTTGTCAGGAATCGCTGACTTTTCCGAGAACTTAACGCGCATCGAAGCGGCTCAACTGCAGTTTTTCCGCGAATGCGACTGTTCCACGATCACGTCAGGAATGCTTACTAGCGCTTGTAAACTGCAGTAGTTTTGCGGCGTCCCAAAAGCTCGGACGCACATACGCCAAGGATCACCATCGAAAACAAGAGATTTCTTTCGAGGGGACTGCTAATCGCGAGGCTTGGCCGGGGCTCGAAGAGAATCGATGCAAACACGAGGGCGGCGCAGACTGTGCCGATTATTCCAGCAATATTCCCGAACCGCAAGGCGACATACAAAATCACAAGCAAGAACAACAGTGGCACCGCCGGACTGAGTTTAGTCCCCGAGAAAACGGGAACCAAACACCCTGCAACCGCTGTGCAGGATGCCGCGCCCACGGATGAACGCAACCAGCCCGTCATGTGCCACTGATATTTCCAGCTTGCGGAGGATTCGATTTTTGCGTTAGGCAAAACTTGCTTTTCCCGCTTCCAGGATTCCAACAGTTCCATCCATAAGCACGCGCGCAAGAAGCAGCGGCCGACAAAATCGACGAAGGGAACTCCGATGGAACCACAATTGGACACGATGTCGTTTGCAGAACCTCGATCGGGTCCAATGAGCTGGATTTGTGGGGTTGCAACTGCAGCTACACCCGGGACGGATATTGCTGCCGGATCAGGATCTTTCGCAGCCGACGCTTCGACGGACATACTTCCGCACCTTAAAAGGTTCGTACAGCAGCATCTTCAAAAGGTTCGTACAGCAGCATCTTCGATGCAGACACAATCCCCTGAGATGCCGGGCAGCAATCGTCAGGCGAATATAGCTATTGGTCGTAAGACCGCGCACTACCTAAGTGATAGACCTTACAAAATATGCCCTTTTTATTGCTAGTTTCTAATGTTTTCCCTTTAACGTGAGTTGATGCCCACATAGAATGTTTTCAACTTAGCTGCTTCTTAGCAGAACAAAATTCACGCTGGAGATTTGTAATGACAGTTGGAAAGCTTTTCGCAATCGTGTGTCTGTTTTTGTCCATTTTGGTGCCGTCGTTCGCGAGCGGAACTACCGTCTACAATTTGCAATCCCAAAGCGGCTGGTCAGGTTACGCGCTTTTGCCACCTAGTTGGGGTATTTGTTCCAGCTGCACATCGACCGGGTCTCGGCTGAAGTGGTCTTGGACTCCTAAAGTAAGCTCGCCGTCGATGGACGGCATCTCTACCAAGTCAGTCTACGGTGGTGGAAGCACGCAGTGGGGCGACGTACTCTGGAACAACCACCTCATCGGATCGTTCTCTTCACAAGGCTTGCCCGATTCCAGTCACACCCTTACCGCCTCGTTGCACAGCTTCACCTATGACGTATATTTCTGGGTTAGCAATGCAAGCGTATCGCAGGCGATGGAGTTTGATATCAACCAGTTCACCGGAGGAAAGTCATTCATTTGGGGCCACGAGTGCCGCATCGCAGGTGGTCATCAATGGGACATCTATGACAACGTGAACCACAAATGGGTTCCCACCGGAGTTGCCTGCAATCCGGTGAGCGGCGCTTGGAACCACTTGGTCATCCAGGTGCAGCGCACATCGACCGATAAGTTGCTCTTTAAAACCATCTCGCTGAATGGAAAAACCGCGACCCTGAACCGCTACTACTCTCCTACTTCAACCTCATGGCACGGCGTCACTATCAATTATCAACTTGACGGAAGCAGATACATGACGCCCTACACGGTTTACTTGGACAAGCTGAACTTCACGATGCAGTAGCGCCAGTCCAAAATTGATCCAATCTGATTGCAAATTCGCAACTTAAGAAAAAGGGCCACCCGAAAAGCAGGTGGCCTTTTTATTCTTTCGTACTCTCGGTTGAGATTCGAAGCTCAGGCAATCTAATCTTGCTAATGTTCAATGCGAACCATTAAGCGGCTTCGTTGCTAAGCTGGTGGAGCTTGAACATTCAACCGGGCAAGATGGCTTGCTCCGGCTTTCACCCTTCTTTTGCTCGCAACAGAAGCGGTGAGCAGAAGCGCGCACAAGCTAATAACGATCAGTGCCAGCGCCGGCCAGCCAGTCAGCATGGCATTGTTCCCCATTACGGTCAGCGCAAAAAACACGCAGAGCAGGTGTACACAGAAGACCGGAAGCGAACACTGTCCCAGCATCACCAGCGGTCGAATAGCCAAAGGCCTGAGCACAGCCCGGAACCGGATGGCCAACACGGCGACGGCCGTGAAATCGATCATTCGGCCGACTCCGAAGTCCCACTTATCGAGCAAGGGCGCAAACTTCCCCAAGTCCAGACCTGTTCCCATTTGCATGTAACGTAGCGCCAGAAACAATACTGCTATCGCGGCAGCAGGGATCACGACCGTCATCTTCCTCGCCCACTGGTCGAGATGTAAATCGTCCCTGGCCCATCGAACACCGAGCCACAGGCCCACCAGCCACCACAGCTGCCATGCCCAAAGATCGAATGCTCCCATCTCATTTAGCGGGATCTGCAAGCCAAACAGGTGGGTCAGCCAGTTGTAAACGATTGTCTTGAGCCCAAACTGCGCGAACAGCCAGAGCGCAAATCCTCCAGCGAATGCGTACTTCCAACCGAATCGAATGCCCAGCAATACCGCGAAAGGGGTAAAAGCAAGAAAAATGATGTAAATCGGCAGAATGTCGAGCAGTGGCGGCCGGTAGATCATCAACGCGGCATCAATAAAAGCGCGCGAGTGACCCACGGTGAAATAGTAATCGAGCAGGTTGTGCACTGCCGGCCGATTTCCGCGCGCGGCGATAGGAGCTTCTATGACGAAGGCGAACGCCAGCAACAGGAGCTGATAACCGTACAAGCGGGCCGCCCGCATCCAGACGTTGCGGCACATAGCACGGTTGCCTTCGCGCTCGACGAGCCGGGCAGAGATCCGGCCGGTAAACAGCGCAGACAGAAAGATGAAGCCTTCGGTGGCGGCGAAAAAACCTATCGGCTGGTTGACGTATATGCTCAGGACGGTCGGCAGATGGGTGCAGGTCATCCAGACCAGCATCACGCCACGAAGGGCATCGACCTCTTCGATTCGAGTCTTCATCGACCTGGCTCATCGCACGTGAATCGCCAACGTGCGCCGTTTTGCACTCCGTTGCCGCATACGCGTTGTTCTGGCGCCGGAACATCGCGCCGAAATCTTCAGTTCAAGGCTGCGCACCATCTCGAGAGCCCGCAAAACATCTTCGATGCGTTCCGGTTGAAGATTGTGCTCAGGTCAGGAATTTAGTTCCACCAAACTTGCCCGGAGAACCATGACGGCAAACTCAATTTTACCCAATCATCTTCTTGCAGTCGCGTTCTTGCCGTCGGTTTCGAGCGTTCCTGGCCCGTTCGCTTTTTCCCGATTTTCACGCACGTGCCCACCCACAAGAACAGCTTTGCTGGAATTTCAATTTCATCTGTAATGCAATCACATATGAGATGTGGGCGAAGGTAAAAAGTCCGTCAAGAAAAGTGAAGTTTCGTCAGAATTGGTGGAGTATAAGAGGCGCAAACGCGGCCAAGTAAGGCCGATCCGGACTTAATATGGCTCAAGAAACCAAGTCAACGATTCGCTTCACTGCCAAGTTGTTTCGGCCTAAGGCAACCGAAAAGATTGGATCGTGGGCCCTTCTGACTCTGCCCAACAACGCGAGTGCGAAGCTTCCATCACGAGGTATGACGATGGTTGAGGGAACTATCAATGGCTTCCCTTTTCGAGCCGCTCTCGAACCAAATGGCAAAGGAAGTCACTGGCTCAGGGTTAACAAAGCCATGCACGATGCTGCAGGCGCAGACGCTGGAGACACGGTAACGGTGGAGATTACGCGGGCCGGGGAAGAACCGGAGACCAGGGTGCCAATGGATCTACGCAAAGCCCTTGCATCTGCCCCGCTGGCGCAGGCATTGTGGGCGGATATCACACCAATCGCGCGCCGGGACTGGATTCTCTGGATAAGCTCAGCCAAGCAACCGGAAACGCGCGGGCGCCGGATCGAGAAAGCTTGCGCCATGCTTGCATCTGGAAAGCGACGAGTATGTTGTTTTGGCGGTATAAAGTGGCTTATGAGAAATCACCCAACATCAGGCGGAATATGGCTTCAGTTGCCGAAGGCAGAAAATCGTTTTTCGGCGAGATCGACAAAGTAGAAAACCGCGAAGTTTGGAGAATGTGGTGAGCGCGGAAGGAATCGAACCTTCAACCTACTGATTATTGAAGGAACTTCCGCAAGTGATTAAACCATTGAGCTTACAGCGGTTCGCCGGAGACGCTTCGAGCAGGAATGAGCAGTTTTAATCGCAGTTGAACCCAAATTTTAACCCAAAATCTTTATGAAGTTGCCGTGAGGCTAGCAGGAAGCTCAAACGCCCAGCGCGGATTATCAGGACTGGCCAGAACGATCTTGTCCCAACTGTGCTCGAATCTCAAGTGCTCGCGATATAGCTTTTCATCACAGGCTTCGACGCCGAATCCGATTCGATCAATCAGAACCAACCACCACTCGGGGTACTTGTGTCGGTAGGCCGCGATCTTACGTGTCTTTTCCTCGATGCAGAGGCGCAGGTTCTTCTGGGTCTCCTGAAAGACCCAGCCTCCAGTGTCATCGTCCGCAGAACCACCTGGAACGAAGAATTGAGAATGTGAGTTGCTGGCGCGGCGCAACTCGATCTCAAAGCGCTTGCAGATGGTTGCGGAGACCTCTCGCCCACTTGCAGGATTATCGCGGAACGCCAGCAGGTACTCACGCAGCGCGGAATTCAGTTCCTTCCATTCGGGGAGTGGACGACCAAAATCGTAGCAAACGAACCAACTGACACCAGACGGCGGTGAGCCAAAGGACGAGAGCAATCTCCGCATTCTGGCGGCGAGAGGAATTCGAGTCACTTCAAGACCGCGATGACCTGACTCGGTTATCTCATTCTGGTTCAGGCGGCGCACTTCGACAGCGATTGTTCCGTTCACCAAGAAATCGGGAGGCACATTGCCGTCAGGCTCGTACACTACCGCGCCACAGGCCAAACTCAGCAGGTATTCGTGCGCCACCTTCTCGGAATCGTCCATTTTCAAAGTCGTCAGCTATGCGAGGGCGGCTTCCTTTACGGAAGGTACATCATTGTACTCCGCCGTAATCTTCAACTCGAACTGCGTGTCGCAATCTTCCATTTGTTGGGCAGACTCTTGAAAACCCGAACAAGCAAACGATAGCTCGTTTTTTGTTGATCTCGACCCAAGTAACGTCCAATAAACCATTTCACCGAGATCAAAACCGCCACCTCTGCATCGCGGGTTGCGGCAGCGTTGGTGGTAATTTGGGAGCTCGATCAGGGGATACAAATCGGTCCGCTCGAACCCCTCACCAATGGAGTGAATCTCGACCGTTAGCTTCTTGATCGTTGGAAGTGCCCCGTCAGCAAAAGTCATACACCAATTGGATGATAGCGGACACCTGTGGAGGGACTTACTACTTTGATTCCCTCGGCGGGTGGCCCACTCTTTCGGGGGCACAGTATAAAGAGGGTGCCCCACCCTTCGCGGTTTTTGCGAAGGGTGGGTACAACGAACACTTGCGCGAATGGCTCGGTTTAACTAAACCGATCTGCATTAAGGAATGCACCTGATTGGCCAACTTTAAACATGGACCCTTGGGCCTTTGCGGTCCGTGGTGCCCACCCTTTCGCCAAGAACGCGAAAGGATGGGGCACCCTGCAGATTCGTTCCAAGGAAGACCGTTTGCGTAAGCAGCTTTGATTTGAATCGCCATACGTTCGGTTCCTATTTCACTACACTTGCAACAACTTTGTTCTTCTTGGCGATCACTCGAATACCAGCCACGTCCCCAGGCGGCTTATTCCACTGGTAGCTCGCTAAAACTGGCGTCATCACATCATTCGCGGCCTCCGGCTTTTCCGCCACGAATGAGTAATCCCAAATCCTGTCTCGCGGGGGTTGGACGTAAACAACCGGGACAAGCTGAGGATTTTTCCAGCCATTTGTGTTGGTCTTGCCAGTAGCGCTAATCAGAATGCTCACTTCGTTCAGCGCAACGACCTTAGCGTTAACGCTATCAACCTCATGAATGACCTGCTGCTTTGCATCGTTTTTCATTAGGGACCCTTTCGCATTTCGGATTGAAAATAAATAGCAATGCTTACCATTGCAGCATTCGCTCGTTGTGAGGTTTTTGATTTTGTTACGATTTTGTTACAAGCTCAGGATTCTTGGAATGCACGGGCGCGATCCGAGCAGCGAACAGACCGAACCCCTGACATGATCGAGCACACGGCAAGATCGTTGGCCTCGGGCTAACGGATCGCAAGGCAAGCTAAAGCACTGAAGCATGGTGAGCGCGGTAGGAATCGAACCTACAACCTACTGATTAAGAGTCAGTTGCTCTGCCAATTGAGCTACGCGCCCGATGGAATGGGTTGGTGCGAAGAGATTAGACCAGAATGACGCAATTTTTGAACGCGGTTCTAGCTACGAGTTCTGCCCTGACGGCTCCAAAGGGATTTTACCAAACTTCGCGCGGATTGCTCCTGCATTTCAAGTTATATGCCCCTCGTGTAGTCCCCCCGCTATTACCACGCCGCAAATTGTCGATCCAAAACTGATGGTCCGTGGCAGGAGTTCAACTGCGTGGACATGTGCCTGAGATATGTAGGCAGCAACCCGCCGAAAAGCAGGAGCGATAGGATAGCGAGTTGTCCGAGGAAGTCTGCGCGTTTTATTGCTGGTGTTATTTGCTCAGTTTGTGTGCTTCCTGAGGCCCTGCGCCAAATCTGCGGGATTCCTTGCCTTACCCTTTATTCGAAAACGACTGTCTTGTTTCCATATACCAGAACGCGATTCTCGATATGCCAGCGGACTGCCCGCGAAAGGACTACTTTTTCGAGATCGCGGCCCTTCTGAATAAGGTCTTCGATGGAATCGCGATGGGAGACACGCACCACGTCCTGCTCGATGATAGGGCCATCGTCGAGAACTTCCGTCACGTAATGGCTGGTCGCGCCGATAAGCTTCACCCCGCGTGTGAACGCCTGATGGTACGGCTTTGATCCGACGAATGCGGGCAAAAACGAATGGTGAATGTTAATGATGCGGCCGGGGTAGGCATGCACCATCTCATCGGAAAGAATCTGCATGTAGCGCGCGAGCACAATGAAATCGATGTTGTAGCGCTCCAGTCGGGCGCGAATTTGGCGTTCCGCCACTTCTTTATTTTCCTTTTCGACAGGAACAAGAAAAAAAGGAATGCGGTAGAAATCCGCGATTGCCTGGCTGTCGGGATGATTCGAGAGAATGCAGGGAATCTCGCAAGTCAGCTCGCCACTTTGGTGACGGTAAAGCAGATCCACCAGGCAGTGATCGTATTTCGAGACCAGAATTGCCATACGCGGACGATAATCCGATTGCGCGAGTCGCCATTGCATTTCGAAGGGGGCGGCAATGGGAGTAAAAGGACGTGCAAAATGGTTCAGCGGTATATCGAACTCGGCGGGATCGAATTCAACCCGCATCAAAAATATGCCGGAGTCCACGTCACTGTGCTCGTCCGCGTGCAGGATATTGCCGCCGTGCTGGTAAATAAATCCGGCAATGCTGGCGACCACGCCCTTCTTGTCAGGACAACTCAACAAGAGGATCGCGGATTTCTTCGTCATCTCCGCGCCTTTAAGTCTTTCAGGATTTCGCGCGCGGCATTTGCCCCCGAGCCTCCGGTGAGCCCAGTGCCGGGATGCGTACCCGATCCGCACAGATAAAGGTTTTCAATTGGGGTGCGGTAACGCGCCCAGTCGAGCATAGGGCGCATGGTGAAGATCTGATCGAGCGCCAGCTCACCGTGAAAAATTTGGCCGCCGGTCAGGCCATAGGTTTCTTCGAGGTCAAGCGGTGTGATGATTTGATGATGCAGAATCTTCTCCGGCAGATCGGGCGCGTACTGCGCCAAAGTTTTCACTACGGTATCACCGAGCGCAAATCGCTGGCCTTCGCCCCGCCAACTGCTGTTCTTCAGTTTGTAAGGCGCGTATTGCATGTAAATCGACATCACGTGCTTGCCCTCGGGCGCAAGCGATGGGTCAGTGAGTGTAGGAATTGTAACTTCCAGATACGGCGCGCGGGAGAAATTCCCGTACTTGGATTCGTCGAAGGCGCGTTCGAGGTAATCGATGTCGGAGCCAATTTGAATTCTGCCGGTCAGGGCGTCGGTGTTTCCATTCAGGGCTTTGAATGTCGGGAGGCCTGACAAAGCGAGGTTGATTTTCGAGAGGGTTCCGTTCATCCGATAGTTTTGGAGCCGTTTTATGAAGGTAGGTGACAGGAGCACTGGATCCATCAGCTTAAGGAAAGTTCGTTTGGGGTCGGCGTTGGAGATTACGGCACGGGCTTCAATTTCTTCTCCGTTCGATAGAACAACGCCTTGAGCCGTCCCATTCTTGATTTTTATTTCGGCTACTTCCGCGCCAGCGCGAATCTCGGCCCCGGCTTGCTGGGCGGCTTTCGCCATGGCTTGAGTCATCGCGCCGATGCCGCCAGTGGCGAAGAAATTACTTCCGGCAGGATTCGAATCTCCCGCGGCACGGAGCAGAAGTACCAGGCTTGTCCCCGCTGACCAAGGGCCAAGGAAGGTTCCGAAGATGCCGCGAGCCGCGATGGTGGCGCGAAGCAGATCGGTGTCAAAGAACTCGGAAACAATATCCGCGACCGCCATCGGCGCCCAGCGTAGTAGGTCGTAAGTGCTCTTCTTGCCCAACCCGCGAACCGAGCGGCCGAGTTGTAACAGTCCGAAGAGATCGCCCTTGGAAGGCCGCGCAATTTCTGGCGGGGTAAGCGCGAGAGCTTTGGAAATTACTCGTGAAGTCTTTTCGAGCGCCAAATGGAATTCGCGATACTTGGCAGCGTCTGCTTCGGAGAACTTGGCAATTTCCTGCGCGGCTTTGTTGAGGTCGCGATAGAGAATTAGCGCACGACCGTCCGGCGACAGAGAGGTAACAGCAATTTCCGGCGTGATTAGCGTCAGTCCATGCTTTTCAAGGTGCATGTCGCGCACGATCTCGGGACGTAATGGACCCGCGGAGTGAGCCAGCACGGACGAGCGGAATCCAGGATGGAATTCTTCTGTAATCGCTGCGCCGCCGACCTGGTTGCGGCGCTCGAGCACGAGAGGCTTGAATCCGGCTTTGGCGAGGTAGAACGCCGTGACCAGGCCATTGTGTCCGCCGCCGATGATGACGATGTCGCGAGAGTTAGGCATGCATTATGCTCTGGCTTTTCCTTCTGTGAAACTCAGTGCCCTCTGTGGTGAGAAACAAAATCTTTAACCACAGAGGCCACAGAGTTTCACAGAGGAAACCTTCTAACCTGCATCTTTTAGCACTTCCAGCGCCGATAGCCTTCCGGGTGCGCCCATAATTCCACCGCCGGGATGCGTGGCTGATCCGCACATATAGAGGTTCTTGATTGGAGTGCGGAAGCGCGCCCATCCTGACACTGGACGTAAGAAGAAAAGCTGTTCCAGAGAAAGCTCGCCTTGAAAAATATTGCCTTCGCTCAAACCGAAGTCGCGTTCGAGATCGAGTGGGGTGAGGACTTGCTTGTGCAGAATGATGTTTTTCAAATTCGGCGCATATTCCGATATTGTGTCGATTACCGTATTGCCGAAATCGTCGCGAAGCTGGTCCCAGTTCAGCCCAGGCCGCAGCTTGTAAGGCGCGTACTGCACGAAGCACGACATCACGTGCTTCCCCGGAGGCGCGACGCTCGGATCGGTGAGCGACGGAATTACCATGTCGATGTAGGGACGACGGGAGAACATTCCATACTTGGCGTCGTCATAGGCTGTTTCCATGTAGTCGACTGCTGGTGAAATCGAAATCGCGCCGCGCAGGTGCGAGCCGGGTCCAGGCATGCACTTGAAATCCGGCAAAGCGTCGAGTGCGAGATTTACTTTGCCGGATGATCCGCGAAATTTGTAGCGGCGGACTTCGTCGAGAAAGTCGTTCGAGAGGTTTCCGTTATCAATGAATTCGATGAATGTATGCCGAGGGTCCACGCTTGAAGAAATTACGCGGCCATAAATTTCGTCGCCGTTAGCCAGGGCAACTCCCGTCGCGCGTCCATTCTTTACGATGATCTTTCCGACGCCCGCTTCTTTTCGAATTTCAACTCCGGCTTCGACCGCAGCTTCGGCGATGGCGTTTGAAATTCCTCCCGTACCGCCGCGGGCGAATCCCCAGGCGCGGAATGCGCCGTCGATCTCTCCCATGTAATGGTGCAACAAAACGTAGGCGGTGCCGGGCGAGCGCACGCCCAGAAACGTCCCAATAATTCCCGACGCCGACATCGTGGCCTTGAGCACGTCGGTTTCAAACCACTGGTCGAGAAAATCGGCCGCGCTCATAGTCATGAGTTGCACAAGGTTGTAGCGGTCTTCACTGGCGAGCTTCTGAAAGCGCCGCGCCAGAAACAGCAGCTTCGAAAGATCCTTGGGATTGAATCCGGTCGGGTCAGGCGGGACCATGTTCATGATCGGTTTCACGAAATGGCACATCGGCTGCATGGCCTTGCCAAACTCGTCGTAAGCCTCGGCGTCAAGGCGCGAGTGGCGAGCGATCTCGCGATGCGTCTTGCCATGATCGTTCACTCGCCATAGGTAATCGCCGCTGAGCATGGGGGTGAAGGTGCCATCAAGGGGAAGGATTTCCAGGCCGTGGCGCGGAAGGTCGAGGTCGCGAATGATCTCCGGGCGCAGCAGCGAGACGACGTAGGAACAAACCGAGAATTTGAATCCCGGAAAAACTTCTTCCGTGACCGCAGCACCCCCGAGCACATGCCGCCGCTCAAGGACGAGCACTTTCTTCCCCGCGCGCGCAAGATAGGCGGCATGAGTAAGCCCGTTGTGCCCTCCGCCAATCACGATGACGTCGTAAGAAACAGCCACTAGCTCTTAGCTCCTAGCGTTTCAGCTGTCAGCTGTCAGCTCTTGCGGTTTGTATCAGGGCACGTCTTCAGACGTGCCGCAGTGGTTCTTGAATAATTATCGGCTTCGGCCGCTGTGTTTCTTGTGAACAGGAATAATACTCGTGAACGGTGCTTTGCGCAGATGCGGATCAGAGTCCGCTAGGAAGGACGCTCCATTGGAGAAGGCGGTGCATGAGGACGAGATTACCATTTCTTACGTGCATAACCAAATAATGTCATCCCGAACCTGCCCGCCGAAGAAGGGCAGGAGAGGGACCCAACGTTGGCTGGCGCTAACGATGCAGTCCGGCCACGCCGCATTCTGTCACCGTGCACTTTACTGCAGTCCCGATTACGTCACGCGGTGATCCAATCGCATCGTAAGGTCCCTCACCCGTCCGCTTTCAGCGTGCGAGTTCGGGATGACACTCGGGGGGAGTTAGGAGATTTTGCGCAGCGAGGGAAAACGCGTCGGTTGATAGCAGCCATAGCTCAGATCACGCCACTTTGGATTGCTACTCTCAATCAGTGCAATCTTCTTTTCGCGACGCCAGTCTTTGAGTTCTTTCTCGCGTCGGATGGCCTTCATGACGGAACCATAACGTTCGAAGTACATGAGATTCGTCACGTTGTACTTTGCAGTGAATCCGCCAAAATCGTGCGATTTGTGCTGGCGCACTCGCCTTTCAATATGACTCGTGATCCCGATGTAGAGCACCCGGCGCTGGCTGGCCATGGTGTACACGTAGTAGGTCTTTTCCACCTCGCTATGCTGCGCGCTGGCGCCCGCCGATGTCTGTGCCAGGCATCACAATCAGGCCTGTGGATTTCCCGATCTGGTTATCTCCTTGACTTCCAAAGTGATTGTCATCCCGAATCTGCAGGAACGCAGGATAGGGACCTCACGTCGGCTGGTGCAACCACGCAGTTCGGCCACGCCGCGTCTAGGCGCTGGCACCTGTTGCGATCCTGATTACGTCCGTGGTGATCCAATCGCATCGAAAGGTCCCTCTCCCGCCCGCTTGCAGCGAGCGCGTTCGGGATGACAAGATGCGGGGAGTTAGGAGATTTTGCGCAGCCAGGGAAAACGCGTCGGCTGATACCAGCCATAGCTCAGATCACGCCACTTTGGATTCTCGGCCCCGATGAGAGCAATCTTCTTCTCGCGACGCCAGTCTTTGAGTTCTTTCTCGCGTCGGATGGCCTTCATCACTGAGCCATAGCGTTCGAAGTACACGAGATTCGTCACGTTGTACTTTGCAGTGAATCCACCAAACACGTGTGACTTGTGCTGGCGAACCCGCCGCTCGATGTGACTCGTAATCCCAATGTAGAGCACCCGGCGCTGGCTGGCCATGATGTACACGTAGTAGGTCTTTTCCACCTCGCTATGCTCCGCGCTGAACCACGATGATGTCAGTGTCGTGCGTCACATCTTCTAATGTGGATTTCCCAATTTGAACTTTCTTTTCGGTCTCCAAAGTGATTGTCATCCCGAACCTGCGATCCGCAGGAACGCAGGCGAGGGACCTAACGTCGGCTTGCGCAACCATGCAGTTCGGCTACGCCGCGTCTAGGCGCTGGCACCTGTTGCGATCCTGATTACGTCCGTGGTGATCCAACCGCATCGTAAGGTCCCTCTCCCGCCCGCTTGCAGCGAGCGCGTTCGGGATGACAAGGTAATGGGATGCGAGCAAGCGTGCGCGTTCGGGATGACAGGGTAATGGGATACGAGCAAGCGTACGAGTTCGGGATGACAGGGTAGCGAGTGTCGGTATAATCCGGAGTTCGGAGCAACTTGTCGAGGAAATCATGCCCATCGGAACTGCTTTTCACGAACGAACCTTTCCGCTCTGCCAGAGCCTCAACTACCGCGAGTGGTCCGGGTACTACACGGTCAGCGCGTATGAGGTGCACCATGAGCACGAGTACAACGCCATCCGCAATGCGGCGGCGCTGATTGACATCACACCGTTGTACAAGTACCTGCTCACCGGGCGCGACGCTACCAAATTGGTGAACCGCATCATCACGCGCGACATAAACAAAGTGACTAAGGGACAGGTGATTTATTGCTGCTGGTGCGACGAGCAGGGCAAGGTGGTGGACGATGGCACCATCACACGGCTCGACGAAAATCGCTATCGTTGGACCGCCGCCGAGCCCAACCTGCGCTGGTTTCATCAGAACGGGTTGAACATGGATGTCGAGATCGAGGACATCTCCGAGCACACCGCGGCGCTGGCGCTGCAAGGGCCGACTTCAGCGAGGCTGCTCAAGACGGTGGCAGATGCAGAAATTACCAATTTTAAATATTTCCGCATGACCAGCGGCAAAATCGCTGGCGTGCCGGTGGACATCTCGCGCACCGGATATACCGGAGACCTCGGCTACGAAATATGGGTGGAATGGAAAGATGCGGTCAAAGTCTGGGACGCGATAACGGCTGCTGGGCGGCAGTTCGATTTGCATCCCACGGGCATGCTGGCGCTCGATGTAGCGCGAGTAGAGGCGGGATTGCTGTTGCTCGACGTGGACTACACCAGCTCACGCAAGGCGCTGATCCCTTCGCAAAAATATTCTCCGTACGAGCTGGGCTTTGGGAAGATGGTGCATCTGCAGAAAGAAAATTTCATCGGGCGCTCGGCGCTGGTAGAAGACGAGAAGCACGGAGTAGAACGCCAGTTAGTAGGCCTGGAACTGGACTGGCTTGAAATTGAAGCCTTGTACGAGAATTTGGGACTAACCCCTAGCGCCCCGAGCCAGACTTCCCGCGTGCACGTGCCGGTGTATGCGGGCAATCGGCAGGTGGGGAAAGCGACTTCGACGACCTGGTCTCCGGTGCTGAAAAAATTAATTGCACTGGCCAGTGTAGAGACCGAACATTCGAAGCTCGGAACCAAGCTGCAGCTCGAAATTACGATCGAAGCAGTGCGGAAGAAGGCGGCAGCGACGGTGGTGAAAATGCCGTTTTTCAATCCGGCGAGGAAGACGGCGGTGCCGGTATAGTATCGCCACGAGTGTACGTCCCGAGAACCGCGCACAGCTCCTGCTGGCGCAGCGTGCAGCGTTCCAAATCAAGAAATCTTCCTGCGAACAATGCGGCTTGCGCGTCGGCGATCGCACACGCGATCTCCTCGACCAGAGTGCGGGCATCGTTGTATGACTGCTCTAGGGATTGCGGCTCTGACAGTGAATTACTCACAAGGCGCGGGTGACGAAGGCTTCTCGTCTTACCGTTCGTATCATCGGCTGTAAATCAAAAAACTTTAATGCGAGGACGAAAGCATTACCACAGAGGCCATAGAGTTGCACAGAGACAGAGCTACACAGAGAAATCAAGAACTGCCGCTCCTGTCGTAATCTAGCAACGGCTCGGACTACTTGTCATAATGCAGTAGCGAAAAGATGTCGTATTTTTTTAGCTTGTCGCGTGGATGAAGGAAATCCAGTTCGATCACAAAACCCAAACCGGCGATCTCCGCCCCCAGCGATTCGGCGAGATGGGCGGTGGCCTCGGCCGTCCCGCCTGTAGCGAGCAGGTCATCGACAATGATGACGCGTTGCCCTTTCTGAATGGCGTCGCGGTGAATTTCGAGTGTGTTGGTGCCGTATTCGAGGGCGTAATCGTATTTGGCGGTGGCTGCCGGAAGCTTTCCAGGCTTGCGCACGGGAACAAATCCGGCGTTGAGCCGGTAGGCCACCGTAGGCCCAAAAATAAAACCGCGGGCTTCCATACCCAGCACCAAGTCTATGTCTTTCGCCAAGTAATGCTCGGAGAGCGCGTCGATCAGCGTGGCGAAGCCCAGCTTATCTTTCAGCAGCGTGGTGATGTCATAGAACAAAATGCCGGGCTTGGGAAAATCCGGCACCTCGCGAATGAGCTTCTTCAGGTGTTCGCATTTCACACTCGCCTTCGACGACGAGGCATCCGGCATTTACCACGCTCCTTCAATACGAAATGTGTTCAGGCCCGGCACGGGCTTGGCTTCTAATTCTTGGACGTTGTCCACGCGGGCGGCTCTCGGTCCTTGCTGCAACCGCGATCGAAGGCCGGAAAGCTGATCGCGCGTCCCCGTAGCCAGCACCTCTACGCTGCCATCAGAATTGTTGCGGACCCATCCGGAGATACCGAGCGTTTTTGCCTCGCGCTCAACAAACCAGCGGAAGCCCACACCCTGCACGCGTCCGCGAACTACGAATTGCTTAGTTTGTGCATCTGTTGGCATGACACGGTTCAGTTAAAAACTCCAGCGCGAATCGACGGCGTTCAACTCGGACGGATCCAGCGCTTCACTGGCATCCCCACAAAAGCAGCGGCTAGCACAACAAGTGACGCAAGAACAACCTTCCTGGCCCGTTTGCACGCGGGAGCTTCTCAGACGGAAGCGAAGGAATTAACGCCTCGAGAATGATCAGGCGGATGTGAACATCTACAGCGTCGAATTGCGATCCATCCCATGCCTGGCTATGCTCTCGACAAGTAAACTCCTTCAGCCGTGTCCACTTTTATTTTTTCGCCTTCATTGATAAACGGCGGAACCTGCACCACTAGCCCGGTTTCGGTCTTAGCAGGTTTCGTCACGCTGGATGCGGTCGCGCTCTTCAATCCGGGCTCAGTTTCGAGAACGGTCAACTCCACGGTCTGCGGGAGCTCAATGCCAACCGCTTTACCGTCGTAGAACTCCACTTTGATCTGCAGGTTGGGAATCAGATAATCGACCGCATCGCCGAGAATGTCTCGGGTCAGGTGGAGCTGTTCGTAATTCTCCGTGTTCATGAAGTAGTATCCGTCGCCATCGTTGTAGAGATATTCCATCTCGGTTTCGTCGACGTTGATTCTTTCGATGGGGTCGGGCGAGCGGAAACGGTGCTCGAACATGGCTCCGGTGCGCAGGTTGCGCAGCTTGGCCTGAATGAACGCCCGCAAGTTGCCGGGGGTGCGGTGCTCGACGCTGAATACGGAATGCAGATCATTATTGTGCTTGATGATCATGCCGGGACGCAGTTGGGTGGCTGGAATGGCCATTGCTAAATCGCTCTCCTTGTTTCTTGAGCCTTGGCTTTGAACCTTGGCTTGTGGACCAGGACGTAATTATGACTGCCGAAGGACAAGGCAGCCATGATGCCGGTGTGGGCTAACCTCTGTATTTTATACGGCTTGGTTGAATTTGGGAATCCGACGAGAGGTGCGCAAAACGGGAACGACGAGGTCCGCGGAAATGTATATGCGCCTATCGCAGAGAGTTGCAGACAGCTAAAATGTAAGTGAACGAATCATAGTCTAAAATTTGGCGACGAGGTGTGTTCATGGCAGAAGGCAAATATGAGAGCGGCAGTACAGTCGGCACGGCAATTACTTTTCTCCTGATCGGATTAGGCGCGGGCACAGTCATCGGCATGCTGCTGGCCCCGAAACCGGGCAAGCAGATGCGCCGCGATTTGCGCCGCGGATATGACACCGCGCGGGAGACCTTCGACGACTGGAAAGAGAACGCTAAAGACTTCGCCGAAGACGTGATGGAGCGCGGCTCCGATTTTGCCGATGATGTGCGCGACCGGGTCACTCCGGTGGTGAAAGCGGTCAAGCAGCGCCGCTAGTTATTCAGAACTTAGTCTCAGAAAATTGCGCGGAAAAAGCTGCCGATTCGTCCGAAGAATCCCTTGTGCTCCGGCTTCGGAGCTGTGGGTGGCGGCAGCACCACCAATGGCGGGAGAGGGTCGGATGGCCTAGCCGAGAGCGGCAGAGCCGCTGCTTCCTCGATCACGGGCGCAGGCGGATGGGCGGCACGTAATCGTGCCAGTTCTTTGGCGTTGAATACCAGCGGGGCCGAGATTTGCACCTTGCCGTCGTCGCCTGGAGCTCCTGCAGCTTTCGATTCTGCAATTGGGCTCGCGATTGGTTTCTCCGCAGTTCCGCCGTCGGTTCCAGCGCCCGCCGCAATCGAAGGCTCGCTGTTTGAATCCGCTAGAGCTAAATTGGCGCCCGTCTTCCCTTCCCGTACTACTGAGGCGGGGTCGACCGCCGCGCGCATAACAGGTTCTTGGGGCGAAGGACATCCGCAGGCCGCCAATGGTGTTTCGACCGACTGCATTCGGCCTTGGCGAAATAAAACCTGCTGCTCAGGTTTCACCTCATAAGTTCCGTTGCCGAGCAGCTCTGCAACCACGATAGACGAGTTGCTTCCTGGCAGTGAGCTGACGCAGGTGTCCCCGCGCGCGTCTGACTTTATGGCCAGATTGAACTCACCCGGGCCAGGGAGCAGGATGCGAAAGTCGGGCGTGAGAATCGAATCCGAAGATTCAGCGAGATGATAATGGGTCTCGAGTGATCCGGTGTTCATGCCCAGCATTAAATCCTGCCCATTGGGAGAAGTTGCGACTGAAACTGTGGTCCCCGGGCACACTCTTATTTCGCCGCCACGCGCAAGACGCAAAACCGCGGTTTCATCTTTAGCGGCGATGGACGATCCGCTGGCCACCCGGCTACCGGCTTCAACCAACGTGCCGGAACTCCCTTGGGCGTAGGGAACTGCAATTGGCTGAACTCCCGGGGTGAGTGCGGGAACCGATGCCGGCTTGGCGTTCGCCGCTTCGTCAGACCGGATTCGTATATTCAGCCGGTTTCCCAAAGCATCCCAGGTGTAGCTGACCGGCGCGGCAAGATCGAGCACAATGCGGGTGACGGCTGGCGCAACCTGATATTGGTTCATCCGGACGCCTTTGATCTGCTGGTTGCGGAAAGCAATCCGTTTGCGCGGGATGTTCAGGGTTGAGTCAGGAAGATCGATCACTAACCGCAGCGGGCCTTCAACCGTTTGCAACTGAGGCGTGAGCGGCTGCGTTGTAAGGATTTCGACGGTCGCGCCGCTCTCTGCGGGAATAACTCTGACCGACTGCACACCAGCCACCTGGCCGTTCGCAAACGCCGGCAAGCCGAATGCAGCCAGAACAAGTGCGCAAGAATGGGCTCGGACACAAGACAAAGCAATTCCTGATTATGGAAGGTCTTGGGTTGAGAGTAGCACTAGTTCAGGGGGTTATAAAGTATCCGGCTTCAGACATCGCAGCCGGAACGTGCACCGAAGTTCATGATTCCGCGAGAAATTCGTACTCGTCGATAACGGCCGCGACGGGCACTTTTGAATCTGCCAGCCCATCATCGACGCGCACAACCTTGCCTTTACAGCGAACGCGAATGCTTTCTGTAAGAGTGATTTCTGGCGGGAGAGTCAGGGTGAATTCGATAGCGGAACCCGCGCTCATGGGAGCATCGAGATAAAAACATATGCCGCGCGCGCTTACGTCGCGGGTCTGTGCCGGAAGCGCCACGCTCGCATTGCCGGCATAGTTCACAGAGACAGGCAAGCGTAACGCGAAGCGACGAGTAGCGCGTTTTTCGCCCTGCTGGACTTCAACTTCCATGCGGAAGACTCTTAAACCCCTGTAAGAATGTAACTTCGGGAGCTACCTGTCAAGAGGAACTTACCATATGTCATGGGTTGGGGCCTGGTACATCCTCACGAAGCTGATGCATCGGCGCGCCGACATCGCTGAACAGAGCTTGATGTAATCTGGTTAGGATGGTTTTCGTCCTCGACAATTACGATTCTTTCACCTACAACCTGGTGCAATATCTAGGCGAATTGGGCGCGGAAGTGGTTGTACGCCGGAACGATCAGGTCACGGTCAAGGAAGTGAAGGCCATGCGACCGGAGCGCATCGTCATCTCGCCTGGCCCGTGTACACCGCAGGAAGCGGGCATCAGCATCGATTTGTTTCGGCAGCTCAGCGGGGAGTTTCCCATCCTGGGGGTCTGCCTGGGTCACCAGGCCTTGGGAGCCGCGTTTGGAGGAAAAGTGGTGCGAGCGCCGCACCTGATGCACGGAAAAACCAGCCAGGTGAAACACGATGGCCGCACCGTCTTCAAAGATCTGCAATCGCCGTTCACGGCTACGCGCTACCACTCACTGATTGTGGAAGAGAAGGGTTTGCCGTCCGATCTTGAAGTCAGCGCCTGGACAACGGAGCCGGATGGCTCACGAACAATTATGGGGTTGCGGCATAAAAGTCTTCCGGTGGAAGGGGTCCAGTTTCATCCGGAAAGCGTGTTGACGGAAGAAGGTAAGAAGCTGATTGGAAATTTTTTAAAGATGTAGGGATCGGTGCCTTCACCCGCGCGCTCGGAGCTGCGGCGGTCCCCCGGACACGAGGGCGTCCGGGGCTACACTGCTCGTTTCTCCTTCAATCCATTTCTGGCTGCAGCTCTCTCGGCCAATGCCAAATTCACAATGCGCAACATTTCCTCTCGCGGCGCCGGCTTGCCGGTCCAGATTTCGAATTGCCGCGCTGCCTGATGCACAAACATCACGCTTCCCGGGATAGCTTCCGCGCCACGCTCTTTCGCGAGTTTCAGCAGCCGGGTCTCGGCGGGATCGTAAACCATGTCAAATACATACTTGGCCCTGATCTCCTCAGCGTTTAGGGGAGACTCGCGCGTGTTCCCCATCCCGACTGGCGTGGCATTGATGATGACGTCGAAATCTAATTTCTTCAGATCCGGGCGTTTCACGGTACGCGCCTTCGCCTGGCGAGCGAGTTTCTGCGCCGCCGCCACATTCCGGTTCAAAATGAAAATTTCTGCGCCGCGCTCTTTCAAGCCGAACACCGCAGCCCGTGCCGCTCCGCCAGCTCCCAATACCAGAATCCGGGCGCCGCTCAGTGGAATGCGTTGTTCCAACGGACGAACCACACCTGAGGTATCGGTGTTAAAGCCATAAAGTTTCCCATCCTGCGACCGAACGACAGTGTTGCAGGCGCCAATCTTCGAAGTGTGCGGATCGGTATTGTCCAGATACTTGAGGATCGCCTCCTTATGCGGCATGGTAATGGCCAGACCGTGAATCGGTATTTCCCGGACGCAGGCGAGCAAGTCTTTCAGCGATTTCGTATTCAGCGCCAGAAAAACTCCGTTCACATTTTCGCGTCGCAAAGCGGCATTCATGATCGCCGGCGAAAGAGAATGCGAAACCGGACTACCTGCCACGCCATAAACTTTCGTGGCCGCATCCACCTGATCGATGCGGTAGACAGTGCGTAGTTCCTGGGCCGTGACCTGGCCGGGCGCAGTCTTTTCGTCCGCCGTAAGAGCTGCGAAGGTGAACGCACTACCGGCCCGGACACCCAGCACGCGGCTGATAATTCCCTGCTCACCCATGCACAACCCCACCAAGCTGTGCACATCCTGGTGCTTTTCGAGAAACTTCATCATGGTGACGTTGTCAGTCAGGCTGGTGGCGGTGCTCACGATCTTGTAGAAGTCCGCCGGGTAGGCCGACATCTTCTTCAAGGTCTCATCCAGCTTCTGGGTCGCTCGAAAGTCGTGGAATGAGAGCACCAGTGCGGCTTTGCCCCGGAGTTTTGACAACTGAGCGGGTTTCAGCCGGACCGCAGTCTGAAGTTCAACGTCCACCAGCTGGCAGCCTGCCTCGGCCACCTTGCCCAGGACCTCGAGTTGTGAGCTGATTGGGCCTTTGAATTTGCCTCCGCTGGCAACGCGCCGGCAGGTACCAATCACGGTGACGTGGGGATGGGTTTCGGTAAATTCCTTAATTTTGGCGATTGCGAGGCCCGGGCGCGCAATGTAATCTAACCTTAACTCAATAAAGGGGTTGTCTCTGGCGACGGTCTCGGCTTTTTCAAGCAGTTCACCGGGACTAGGGGCGGCAATGGCTACGCACACTCGCGATAGCCGCAGGTGCAGCAACCTGGAATAGTGGGTATTTTCCGTGCCCATTTAACCGCGCGATATTACAGGGACATAGCACCGGAGCGCAACAACATTGCACTGTTTTGGGGCAGTAAACTTTTAAACATCCCCCGCAGTAGACCTGCGTAACCTTGACCCAGTCTGGTTACCTTGCTACTTTCCACATTGGAAGTTTCTTTGTTTTAAGCAACTTGGAGAAACATCGAGTCAGGCGCGGGCCTGGGAGGAACCATGAAGAGAGCAGTATTTTTTTTGTTGCCGTTGATGGCCGGACTTTCCTGGGCGCAACAGGGCACACCATCCGAGCCGACTCCTGACAGTACGGTGGGGACGACTGTTAACTTTCCGATCGAGAAGATACAAACCCCACGAAACGTTGACATTTACTGCGCTGGGTTCATTAAGAAGCCAGAATCCAAGGCCAAGTTCGTCACCGGCGGCCTGGAGTCGCCCTTCACGACCAACTTCGCAAACGGCGATGTCATTTACTTGCATGGCACAGGATACGAAGCCGGTCAGCAGTACACGATCATTCGCGAACTGAGGGACCTTAACCGCTCCGAACTCTTTCCGGGACAATTTGCGGCGGTGAAAGCGGCGGGCCGGCCATATGAAGAAGTAGCGCACGTCAGGATCATTGATACGCGTACCAAGATGGCGATTGCCCGCATCGAGTTCAGTTGCGACTCAGTCGCTCCCGGAGATTTGGTGACCCCGTTCGAGGGGAAACCAGCAGTCAATTTTCACCCTCCGCTGCGCTTCGACCGTTTCGCCCTGGCAAGTGGTCAAGTCAGTGGACGCATCCTGCTCGCCAAAGACTTCGACTCCGAACTAGGCACCGGTAAGACGGTCTATTTGAACATTGGCGCGAACCAGGGATTGAAGGTGGGGGATTTCCTTCGCGCCGAACGCACAGCCAGCACGGTCGTGCATGATCCGGTAGACTCGCTTTCCTTTAAGGCGTCCTCTTACGAGATGACGCAGAACGAGCCTCCGACGATAAATCCCGGCATGCTTGACCGCGGACATGGCCCGGTGATTGATACCAGCCAAATGCCGCGGCGAGGCGTTGGCGAAATCGTGATCATCGGGACTACTCCGACGACCGCGACGGGAATGATCGTATTCTCGCTGGAGCCGGTGCACGTAGGCGATGCCGTGGAGCTCGACCAGCAGTAGCTGGAATCAAAATATTCGCATGCTTCGGGAAGGAGAAATCCTTCCCGAATTTTTGTGCGCTACGATGGCTCCGCATCGGTGCGCGAGGAAGAAGCTACGGACTGGGATCAGCAAACACCTCGGCGGTGAACGCTTCGATGCGTGCGCCCGATAGCCATGCGTCGGGCGAGAGTCCTGCTTTAAGGCACGTCTGCTGCAGGAATGTAATCCGATCCCATCCGTGCTCCGCCGGTACCTGAGGAAGTAAAAGCCCGCGCTGTGCCCCTTTAGAAAGCACCAGCCCATGGCGGCCAATGATGATCTCGTTCGGCGAAACCGCTTGCACAGGCGAAAGCACGCTGATGGAAATCTGGACCGTACGCGCCTCCGGCAGACTGATTGGTTGAAATCGCGGGTCTTCGCAAGCCGCTGCCCGCGCAGTTTCTATCACCGCGCGATAAACCGGCGAAATCGGCGCGGGAAAGCCCACGCAGCCGCGTAATTTCCGGTCCGAGTAGAGGGTCGTGAAAACCCCGCGCAGCTCCGCCAAGTGCGGCGACGGAGCAGGCACAGAAATCTCTCGTCCTTCGAGAAAAGAAAGGATCGATTCGTGCGCCATCTGCAGCAACAGCTTTCGTTCTTGGGGACTGTATTCCGTCGGTGCGCCAAGTGAGGTGAGAGCTGATGGCGGAGGTTCAGACTGCTGCGACATTGCGCTTCTTGCGCCGGCTGAGGATGAACGCCCGCCGTTGGCGCTTTACCACGTGTCGATCGATTCTCCGCCAGAACGCAGCGAAGTAATCCCCAGCTGAGATCAAAGAGAGAGCGACCATAAACCAGATCGCAAGAAGCGCGATCCAGTGAATGGGAAACACGTAGCGCCCGAGCGGCCATTCCTGCCAGTGGTGATCGAGAATCACAGCGACCACAGAAACGATCTGCACCAGCATCTTGAATTTTCCCAGGTCGCTGGCCTCAATGGTGAACCCTTCTGAGGCGGCAATGGCGCGGAGACCGCTGACCAGAAATTCTCTGCCGATAATTACTACTGCGATCCACGCCGGAACCAGGTGTGGATTGAATTGCACTAGGGTGATAAAGGCCGCAGCTATCAGTAGCTTGTCTGCAAGAGGATCCAGCAGGATTCCCATGGTCGTGATCTGGCCGCGGCGACGAGCGAGGTAGCCATCAATTCCATCGGTAATCGAAGCTGCGATGAAGAGCGCAGAAGCCAGAATTTCTTTCTCGCCATTAGCACTAGAAAGCCGGCTGGTGGAAAGCACCCACATGAACAGAGGAATCATGCAAATGCGGATGAGCGTAATGGAATTGGGCAGATTCACAACGAAGCCGCGGCGGGAGGTATCCCGCTGCACTCTTAGATTATCCTCCACCGCGATTCGCGAAAGCAACGCGCAAAAGGACGGGCTGCCCCGCCGTCCTAAGGTACTTCATTCCAACGAGGACTAAAGCCGTGGATACTAAGGCTCAAAAGGCGCACTCGCATTCACGGCGGTCAAACTTACTTCGCGGGGGCCGGGGTGGCCGTGCTGTGATGGGCAATGATCTGGTCTTTGATCTTCTCGTAAAGCGATTGCGGAATTACCTTTTTGGTGACCAGTTCGCGCTTGGTGCGATAGGGCCGGCCAGCGATGATTTTCTGAGCATAAGTGCCGCCGATCCCAGGAATCGCATCGAGTTGGTCCTTGGTCGCGGAATTGATGTCCAGCTTTTCCTTCATTGCTGCAACCGCTTTGGAAGCCTTAGCGGACATCGAAGAATCGGTGCTCGATTGCGCCCCAGCCAAGCCAATTACACCGAAGACAAGCGTTGCGCCGAGAATTGCTGGAAAAATCAGTCTCGTAAGTCTGCGCATAAATCTCTCCTCTCTTTCCTCGCATCTTGTGATGCCGGTTTTGTGCACGTCGGCCATTACGCGTAAATCCCGCGTTGCCGGATGGTATAGGCGACACGGTCGATTGCCAGCATATAGGCGGCAATCCGGTTATTAACGCTGTGCGTATGGGCGTAACGGACAACGTCCTCGAACGCGTTGACCATTATGTCTTCGAGTTGCTCGTTCACGACTGACTCTTTCCAGAAATATCCTTGGCGGTCTTGCACCCATTCGAAGTAAGACGTAGTGACACCGCCGGCATTGCAAAGAATGTCCGGAATCACGAAAACGCCTTTTTCGGCAAGGATTTCGTCGGCAGCCGCGGTGGTGGGGCCGTTGGCGCCTTCGGCCAGAATGCGGCACTTAACGCGATCCGCGTTGCGGCTGGTGATCTGGTTCTCGGTCGCCGCTGGAACGAGGATTTCGCATTCGGTCAGCATCAATTCGGCAGGATCGGCGCTTTCCGCTTCCCGGAAGCCCGTGATACTCCGCGTGCTCGCACGGTGCTTCTCCAAGGCTTCGACATCGATCCCATGCTTATTGTAAAGAGCGCCGTCCACTTCGATCACGCCGATGATCTGGTAACCCGCCTGGGCCATCAGTCGCGCGGCATTTGAACCAACGTTGCCAAAACCTTGCACAATCACGCGCGTGTTCTCCGGTCTAAGGCCCAGCTTTTTAGTCGCCTGATCACAGACGATCATGATTCCTCGACCGGTTGCCTCCCGACGCCCGCGCGATCCGCCTATATTGATCGGCTTACCGGTGACTACGGCAGTGACTGTCTGGCGCATGTGCATGGAATAGGTGTCCATCATCCAGGCCATGGTCTGCTCGTTGGTGTTTATGTCGGGAGCAGGTACGTCTTTCTCGGGCCCAATAAATTCGATCAATTCGGCGGTGTAGCGGCGCGTCATGCGCTCCAGTTCACCCATCGACATTTTGTGGGGATCGCAAATCACGCCACCTTTGGCGCCACCGAACGGAATGTTAACTATGGCGCACTTCCACGTCATCCAGCTCGCTAGGGCGCGAACTTCGTCGAGCGTAACGTCGGGCGCATAACGAATGCCGCCTTTAGCCGGGCCGCGAGCAATCGAGTGCTGGACGCGAAATCCGGTGAAGACCTCCAGTTTTCCGTTATCCATCGAAACCGGGATATGCACGATCAGTTCGCGGTTGGGATACTGGAGGACCTTCCATAGGCCTTCATCCAGGTTGAGCTTTTGCGCCGCAAAATTGAAGCGCGCAGATTGCGCCTCCCAGGGATTAATCTCCTGTTCGAGTGAAATAGTCTTCATAAAATCTCCGAATATAAGGGCCACAATGTTCCGCTGGCGGGGATAAGACTGTTGCCAGCAGGCAAACTCTCAGATTCTAGACAGCGCGGCGCGAGGAAGCAAGCAGAGCAGGGCAATTCATAAACACGAAAAGAATAAAACGGACTACTTCTTTTCTGATTTCGTGGCGGCAGGTTCTGTCTTGGACTTTTTGTCTTTGCTGTCTTTACTGTCCTTGCTTTCTTTTCTGTCTCTGTCCTTACTGTCTCGATCTCTATCCTTGCTTTCTCTATCCTTGCTTTCAGTCGAGTCGGAGGAGGAATCGGACTTGGAACCTGAATCGGAGCCGGAAGCTGATGAACCTGACGATTTCCTGGCGTAATCGGTGACGTACCAACCGGATCCCTTGAATTGCACCGCGGGCGCGGACAGCAGTTGCTCGACTTTGCCGCCACATTCGGGACACTTCTTTACCGGCGGATCAGAGAACTTCTGAATGCGCTCAAAGCGATGACCGCATTTTTTGCACTCGTATTCGTGAAGTGGCATGGAGAGTTAAACGCGAAGTCTGTTTTTGATTTTAGCAGGAGCAGGTTGCAATGGTTCAAGGTTTCAAGGTTTCAAGGTTTCGATGATTCGACATTTCGAATGTTTCGAAGGTTTTGAGATTTAGAGCATCATGTTGAAATTTGAAACTTTGAAACTTTGAAACGTTGGAACTTTGAAACGTGCAACTTGAAACCTGGAACTTAAACTCGAAACTGGCCCCGATGCTACACTCCCGCCTATGACTGACGGCGATCTCGCGCCCGGGCTGTACCTCGTCGGGACCCCGATTGGCAATCTCGAGGACATGACGCTGCGGGCGATTCGGGTCTTGAAGCAAGCCGACTTAATCGCATGCGAAGACACGCGCCAAACTTTGAAGCTGCTGAATCATTATGGGATCGACACTCGCACCATCAGCTACCACGAGCACAACGAGGCCGCGCGCGCGGCAGAATTGGTTGAGCACCTCGCACATGGCGCACGAATAGCAGTAGTGACGGATGCGGGAATGCCGGGAATCTCCGATCCAGGATTTCGGTTGCTGTCGCTGGCGATTGAACGCGGAGTGCCAGTGGTGCCGATTCCAGGGCCAGCGGCATTTGTGTCAGCGTTGGTCGCGAGCGGGCTGCCGATGGAATCTTTTTCTTTTCGTGGGTTCCTGTCACCGAAAAGCGGAGCGCGGCGGCGAGAGTTGGAACAGCTCCGAAATTCTGCGCAGACAGAGATTTTCTACGAAGCTCCGCACCGCATATTGGCCGCGCTGGAAGATGTGCTTGCGACGCTGGGCCCGGGCCGCCGTGTCGTGGTCGGCCGCGAGCTGACGAAAATCCATGAAGAATTCCTGCGCGGAACGGCGGCACAAGTTTTCGACACGGTGAAGAATCGGGGAGAGATCAAGGGCGAAATGGTAATGCTGATTGGCCCCGCCACAGAGCAAGAAACCCAAGCTCCCGTAGTTTCCGTGCGTGATCGAGTCGAGCAACTCATGCGCGAAGAAAAACTCGACGAGAAGTCTGCTCTCAAGAAAGCAGCAAAAGAACGCGGAATCTCGAAGAGCGAAGTCTATAGGGAATGGCATAGATCGAAGTAGTAGTCCTTTATCATGTTCTTCAGGATCATTGGCGAAATCTCCGCGATAGAGACGATCGCGACTGGGAGAAGTATTCGAGAGATCCGCCGCTTACGGAAGTGCTATGGCGGTCGACGATGGCGGAAGTTGAAGGGACTGGGTAAAATCGAGTTCCCGGATGGTACGATTTGTTTAGCGGAGCTGCACTGGTACGAAGCTCATGGTGTTGGCTCGAAAGAACTCAAGCTCAAGCGCATCCTGGAAGTATTATGAGACGAAACGAGAAGAATTTTGTGGTGTGCGTCAGCAACAAGGGATATCCGGCTTCGCTCGAACTTCGCAAACTCTACCAGGTACTTCCTGACGAGCAGGCGGCGAAACTGGGACAGATTCGAGTGGTCGATGAATCAGGGCAGGATTATCTGTATCCCGAGCAGTATTTCGCCCCCGTGCAACTACCGCAGGCCACCGAAAAAGCTGTGTTGCGTGCACGCTAGCTACTTCCCTGCCAGTTCCTTCTTTACCGCTTCGCTCACGACTTTCCCGTCCACGCGCACGCCCTGTGTCGCAAATTTGGCCATTGCGTTTTTCATCACCGTGCCCATGTCTTTCATGGTCGGCGCACCCATTTCTGCGATTACCGTCTTGACGCTGGCGGCGATGTCCGCCTCGCTGGCCGCCTTCGGCATGTAGGTTTCAATGACCGCGATTTCGGCAGCTTCTTTGTCAGCCATCTCCTGGCGGCCGCCTTTGGTGAATTGCTCGATCGAATCCTTGCGCTGCTTAATGAGCGTTCCAAGCACCTGCTGAGCTTCTTTGTCATCGAGCGGCGCCATTTTTTCGATCTCGCGGTTCTTGAGCGCGGTCTTAACCATCCGCAAAGTCGAGAGCCGCGCTTCCTCGCGGGCTTTCATGGCGGCAGTGATGTCTTTCTGAATTTGGTCTACGAGGGGCATGGGAGAATTATAGCTACGTCGTTGGTTATTGGTCGGTCGTGGTTCGCTAACGACCAGTCGTCCTTCACTAACGACCACGCTGGGATTTTCCGATACACTAGTAAGTACTTTCTGAAATCCCCGATTTCATCTTAAAGGACTAATGCCATGCTGCTGAAGAACCGTCTTTTCACCCCCGGCCCTACTCCTCTGCTGCCTGCTGCGCAGAATGCAATGGCAGCGTTTACGGCCCATCACCGCACCGCGGACTTCAAGGCTCTATACACCCGCGTTCTCGCCGACATGAAGGATTTCATCGGCACCGCGAATGATGTCTTAGTTGTTGCCTCGTCTGGAACCGGCGTAATGGAAGGATCGATCTCAAACCTGACCTCGCCTGGCGACAAGGTCCTGGTGCTGACCGCGGGAAAATTCGGCGAGCGCTGGCGCGATTTAGCCAAGGCTTACGGGTGCAATGTGGATCTAGTCGAGAAGCCTTATGGCGAGACGTTTTCGTTGGATGAAGTTCGCTCGAAGCTGACGCCGGAAACCCGCGCAGTCTATGTTCAATCCACCGAAAGCTCTACTGGGGTCCGGCACGACGTGCAAGGGATCGCCAAGCTGGTGCGCGGAAATGGGGGCGACACGCTGCTGATCGTCGATGCGATTACCGGGCTCGGTACCACTCACTTTGACGTTGATGGCTGGGGCATTGACGTAATCATCGGCGGATCGCAAAAAGCGTTGATGATTCCTCCCGGTCTCGCCTATTGCGCGATCAGCGAGCGCGCATGGAAACGCATGGAGACGACAAAGAATCCGCGCTACTACTTCGATTTCCGCAAAGAACGGAAGGCTGCTGCAAAGGGCGAATCAGCATTCACTCCGGCGACGTCGTTATTCGCGGCGTTGGGCGCGGCCCTCGATTTCATTCGCCAGATGGGTAATGGTGACTTGGCTTCCGGGCGCAAGGCTTTGGTAGACAATGCTGAGCTTGCTGCTGAGATGACCCGCGCGGGCGTCAAGGCCCTGGGGCTGAAGTTGTTCGCGGCATCGCCGGGCGCGGCGCTCACGGCTGTGACCTCGCCGTCGGGACTTGACTCCGGCAAGATCGTCAAGGAATTCCGCGAATCATTCTCAGCCGTAGTAGCAAACGGGCAGGGTGATATGAAAGGTAAGCTGTTCCGCATTGCGCATATTGGCTACTACGACTTTCTGGATACGGTTGGCATTCTGGCCGCGCTCGAGCACGTACTGGCCGCGGTGACAGACAAAACGGTTGAATACGGAGTTGCCGTGCGCGCAGCGCAGCAAGCATTCGCACGCTCTCGAAGCGGTGAGTTGGCCGAAATGGCTGGGGCGAAGAGCTAGTTGACCCGTGCCACGAACAAATCGCAAAGGGCGAGCCGCCGCTAGTTGACTTGGAAACTCATCGCCGCCGAAGTCGCAGCCGCGGTACCACCACCATACAGGCCTCCCGGAGTGCCCGGATTGGTAACTGTAACTGGAATGGCTGGATTGGCAATCGAAACCGCGCTGGCCGGAATCGTGGCGGTAACTTTGGTTGCGCTTACGAATGTTGTGGTCATGGCTGCGCCGTTGAACTTTACAAGTGCCTGCGAGCCAAAATTCGTCCCATCTACTTCGAGGGTAAACTGCGAACTGCCGGCCGCTGTGCTAGGCGGAACGAGCTGAGCAATAGCTGGCTTAGTGCCGGGTTGCACGGGCATGGTGGCAGGTTTTGAGTAGCCGCATCCAACGCCAGTTGCCGCCAATAAGACGACCATTAGTAGCTTCATAGTTTCTCTCCAGTGAGTGCTTGCGAACTGGAGGCAAGTTTAGGTAACGAGGCACGCCAGAGTGTCGGTATGCTGTAACTTTCTTGTAAAGGAATCATCGAGATGAAAATCGTAATCGCGGAAAAAATGTCTTCGTCGGCGGTAGATCTGTTGCGCGAGCCCGACTGGACGGTCATCACTCCCGACCAACTGAACGGTAGCCTGGCAAAGGAGCTTGAAGACGCAGACGCTCTGCTGGTGCGCTCAGCGGTGCAGGTGGATGCAGCCCTGCTTGCCAACGCCTCAAAGCTGCGCGTAATCGGCCGCGCCGGGGTTGGCGTTGACAACATTGAGCTCGAGCCCGCGACCCGTCAGGGCATCGCGGTGATGAACACGCCTGGCGCGAATGCCGTCGCCGTGGCGGAGATCACAATTGGCCTCATGCTCAGCATGGCGCGTTTCATCCCACGCGCGAATGAACTCATGCACTCGGGAAAATGGGAGAAGAAATCACTGCAGGGCACAGAACTGCGGGGCAAGACCCTCGGGATTGTCGGGTTGGGCAAGATTGGGCTGGAAGTCGCGAAACGTGCTCGTGCCTTCGGCATGGAGATCATGGGGCACGATCCGTTCGTTTCGCCGAATATCGCGAAGGAAAATGGCATTCGTTTGGCATCACTCGATGAGCTCTACAGCGCATCAGACTATTTAAGTCTTCATGTTGGGCTGACACCGCAGACCGAGAACATGATCAACGCCGAGTCGCTGAAGAAAATGAAAAAGGGTGTGCGGCTGGTCAATTGCGCGCGCGGCGAACTGGTGGACGAATCTGCGCTGGCCTCGGCCCTTAAGGCGGGTCAAGTGAATGCAGCGGCTTTGGACGTCTTCGTGCACGAGCCATTGAAGGATTCGCCCCTGCAAAAGATGGAAAACGTAATTCTCACGCCGCACATTGCAGGCTCGACTAACGAGGCGCAGGAAGCGGTGGGGCAGCAGATCGCACTCCAGGTCAAGGAATATCTGAAGCACGGCGTAATCCAGAATGCTGTCAACGTACCGTCGGTTTCGCACGACGAGTATGTGCAGATGAAGCCGTATATTGTGCTTGCCGAAAGGTTGGGGTCGTTTCTGGCGCAGATCAGTGGCAGCGGGGTGGAGGAAATTTCCATCGCCTACACCGGCCATATCACAGAATGGAAAACTGAACTCATCCGCAACGCGACCATCAAAGGCATTCTGAATGTTGCCGTCGACGAGACCGCAAACCTGGTGAATGCCGCCAGTCTGGCCTCGTCCCGCGGGCTCAGGGTCCATGAAGAGCGGAAGCCCAAAGCCTCAACTGGCGGGGTCGGAAGCGTGCTCTCCATCGAGATCAGTACGGAAAAAGAAAGGCACATCGCGAAGGGCGCGGTGCTGAGAGAGAATGTGCTGCGACTACTGCACGTGGATGGCATTGATGCGGAGGCGCCACTTGCGCAGAACCTGATTTACCTGCGCAACCAGGACGTGCCGGGCGTTATTGGGAAAGTTGGCACCATCCTCGGCAAGCACGATGTCAATATTGCGAACTTCTCGCTCGGCCGCAGGAGCGGCGAACCACAACCCAGTCAACCCTTCGAGGCCATTGCCGTCGTGCAAGTGGATGGCAAAGTTTCAGAATCCGCGGTCGCAGAGTTGCGCGGCATACCGGCCGTGCACGAGGCGAAGGCAATTCATCTCGAATAGGTGATCGCGCAGCGTGAAAGGAATGGAATGCTGAAGAAAGCGTTGTCGGCGGGGACGCTCATTATTTTGTTCGTGTCGTTTTCTGCGGCGCAGGAGGTCGGCCATTTTGATGCCAGCGTCGGTTACGGTGCGGCTTTCAGCAAGACGTCGAGTAATGGATTTAACGGGGTCACCGTCTCGCCGACGAATGCAGGAATGATTCTCGGCACCTTCCGTTTCCGCTTTAACCGGACGCACGGGATCGAACTAAATATTGGCCGCACTAACAATTCGCAGGTTTATATCCTGGGCTCCAACGATTATCGCGTGCAGACCACAATCACGGAATACAGCGGCGCTTATGTGTTCAGCCCGTTTCACTTTCAGAAGCTAGAGCCGTTCCTGTTGGCCGGCGGCGGCGCCCTGCGCTTCGATCCGGGCAACCAATTGATCAACGGGAATGCCTCCCCGTTCGGTGCTGCCCGGCAGACCTCGATGGCGTTCCTTTACGGTGGAGGAGTGGATTATCGCGTTTGGTGGCGAATCGGCCTCCGACTTCAGTACCGAGGACTGATTTATAAGGAGCCCACATTCCATGTGACGCAGTTTTTCACCGGGGTGCGAGGACACATAGCTGAGCCCTCGCTCGGAATCGTTTTCAATTTCTGATCAGGATTCGAGCGCGGCCTTGCGCAGCTTGCGAGTCTCGGCCAGCAGTGCCATAGAGTGCATAAGGTTCTGCAAGGTGATGATTCCCACCAGTTGCTGATTGTCTACCACCGGAATGATGCTCAGGTTGCGAGCGCTGAGTTTGCGAAAAGCTGAGGACAGAGACTCGCTCTTTTGGGCGACGTCGAAAATTCGATTCATCACCGCCTGCACGTAGCCGTTCCCTTCCCGCCGCAGGGTTTGAAGGATCTTCTGCTTTGAGACTACGCCCACCATATCTGCTCCGCGGATGACGGGAAAATCGTCCTGCAAGGAATGGACGGCTTTCTCGAGTGCATCCTCGAGCGTGTCGGCCGGCGAGAGCGTAGCGAAATCGGTAAGCATGATGTCTTCGAGGTGCACTGTCTCAAGCACCGAGCGAAACACCGCCGAACGCTCTTCGATCTGCGCCGCGATAAACAGGAAAATACCGATTACCGAGAACCAGTAATTCCACCAGCCTGCGGCCATGAATGCGATCGCGAAGCCGCGGCCGAGGCTTATCGCACGGCGAGTGGCGCTGACAGGATCCATGGAGCGGCTGAAGATTGCGCGCAGAACACGTCCGCCATCCATTGGATACGCAGGCAAAAGATTAAATAGTCCAAGCCAGAGGTTCGCCCAAACCAGGCTGTGCGGCAGGTTCTGCGAAGTCACATACGGGTCCGCCCACAAGCGGTCATGAGGCATGGCGACGCTGACGCTAAGGAAGACCGCGGAAACTCCGGCGATCAAAAAGTTTACGATCGGGCCTGCAGCGGCGATTCGCGCGTCGCGCTTCCAATCTGCCGGCACCTCGGGTTGGGATTCGTCGAAGATTGTGACCCCGCCGATAGGCAACAGCACAATGCCCTTTGGCGGAATTCCTGAGTGCTTTCCTACGAGCGCATGACCCAGCTCGTGCAACACTACTGAGCCGAACACGATGGCCAGCAGCGCCGTCCCTCGCCAGGGGCTGATGGCATTTCGCGCCATCTGCTCATTCGCCAATACAAAAAGCAGCAACAGTAAGAACGAGAGGTGGATTCGGATTTCGACTCCGAAGATTCGTCCCGCGTGAATGGACCAGGTTCGCATCGCCTTCTGTAATCTTATACGGTTATACGACCGGTCGCGGACCCGCGTTGCGAACATTCGACACGGGAGTGCACGCTGAGAGTTTCTCAACCGGGTCAAAGCCATGCGCATCATTGCTGGGAAATTTCGCAGCCGTCGGTTAGGACCGATACGTGGCACGGATATCAGGCCAACCTCGGACCGACTGCGAGAAACTTTGTTCAACGTACTCAGCGCCGGTAATCCCGCAGGGCTCGAAGGTTCAGTATGGTTGGATCTGTTCGCCGGAACTGGGGCTGTAGGAATCGAGGCGCTCAGTCGCGGTGCGGCGATGGTTTATTTTGTCGAGTCATCCAAGCCTGCGGTCGAACTGCTTCGCCGGAATTTGCAGCCACTCGGAGTTAATGGCAAATTCCAAATTCTGCAGCAAAATGTCGAGCGCGCAATTCCACTTCTCGATCGGCAGCGGGTCAGACCTGATTTCATCTTTCTTGATCCACCATATGCACTGCGAGAGGCGTATCAGGCAACCCTAGCGGCTTTGGGAAATTCGACGCTTATCGAACGGGGATTGATCGTGACCGAACACGAGAGGAAATTCGATCCCGGCGAAGAGTTTCGAGGTATTCACCGGGTTCGCAAGCTGGAGCAAGGCGATGCGGCTCTAAGCTTTTACCGACGAAAATAGTTCCATCACCTTCCCGCTTGGCCAAAAGCCAAAGGTCGAAGACTACATCAGCAACTCATCCGCTCGTCGGACGATTGGGTGCTGCATTTCCTGCAGCTCATTCTTGACGCAATTCAATCCGTAGACGCACTGCTCAAAATGATCAGACAGGCGCTCGAACAGCGGAGCAACTTTCGTATATTCGAAGCAGTCGAACTTGGAAACAATGTAATAACTTTCCTTGCCCGCCTTCACCCAGTCGATAAAGCTCTCCAGACGATTGCGGCGCAAGCGCAGGTGGTTGATGCTTTCCGGGAACATGCCGGTGAAGAACAGAGTGTAGTCGCCGATGTGCTTGCGGACCTGCCGCTCGCGGTCGAAAGAGGGGGCAGGACCGAAAACCGGGTTCGATTCCACCAGCATCTCGCCGACGTCGGTAAGCGGCTTGCCGGCTTCGTTGCGGACCTTGAAGAGCTGCTCGGCATCACAGAACTCAGCCAGCAGGTGGGCGACATAGCCTACAAGCTCCGCGTCCCGAATCCCGATTTCGTGGGCATAATGGCGCCCCACCATTTCAAGAAATAGCTTCTGCAGCGGATGATCGTCGGAAATCATTTATGCTCCTCTGGCCAATATGCTTCTCTGGCCAATATGCTTCTCTGGCCAATATGCTTCTCTGGCCAACTCCGATTTGGATGCACCGCAATTCGCCCTTCTGGGTTAGATACCGCATTAAACAGGGCAAAACAAGTAACTTTCGTAGTGCGAACTACTGCGCGTTCCCTCTTGGTTATAAACCCGTGAATTTATACAGGGTTGCTGGAATGTGGGATTGTTGTCACTTTCGAGCGAGGGCTGCTAATTACCTTCCAGCGGCCGGATTCGCAGACTTTCCAGATAGGACACTTTCGGATAGCCCAGACCTTTCGAGTACAATTCCGGCTGCAAGGGAACCTGACCGTATTTCCGCTTCCCGAAGTTGTTCGCAAATGGCGGAACTGACCCCGAGGGGCGAGTAATTTCACTGAACGAGCCATGAATCGTAAGAATATTTCAAGCGGCACTCCCTGGGAGCCAGTTGTCGGCTACTCCCGCGCTGTCCGCATCGGCAACTACGTGTGCGTTTCGGGAACAACCGCAACCGGGCCGGACGGCAAAATCGCTGGGCGCGGAGACGTTTATGCCCAAGCCGTACAAACACTAAAGAACATCGAATCCGCGTTGAAGAAAGCTGGCGCGAGTTTAGCCGATGTGGTGCGCACACGCATGTATGTGACCAACATCGCAGACTGGGAGAAAGTCGGAAAGGCGCATGGCGAATTCTTTGGCGAGATTCGCCCCGCAACTGCGATGTTGGGGATCACGGCGCTGGTCTCGCCGGACATGCTGGTTGAAATTGAAGCCGAAGCGATGATCGCTGAATCCACGGCCAAGAAGCGAGCTCCGAAGAAAGTGGCACGGGGGAAAAGAAAACGATGAAAAGCTCCATGACGCAGACGAAATCCTTATCAGTGATTCTGGTTCTGCTGGCACTCTCTACCGCAGTTTCCGCCCAGACATCCGGCAAGCGGACGGTTATACACGCGGGCAAGCTGCTTGACGTAAAAACTGGCAGAGTGGAGACGAACCAGGCCATCGTCATCGAAGGCGACAAGATCGTGAGCGTCGGTCCGGTTTCGGCGGTCAAAACTTCTCCCAGCGATCGCACGATCGATTTACCGAATGCGACCGTCCTGCCCGGTTTGATTGACGCGCACACCCATCTCACTTTCAATCCGCACTTTGGGTATGAAAATCTAGCTATATCCGTACCGCGAGAAGCGCTAATTGGCGCGCACAACGCTCGCGTGACGCTCGAAGCAGGCATTACGACGGTGCGCAATGTAGGGGCAGACGGTTACGCCGACGTTGCTCTTCGCGACGCCATCAATGCTGGCGATGTCCCAGGGCCTCGTATGCTGGTCAGCGGCCCGCCACTTGGCATTACAGGCGGACATTGCGACAACGATTTGCTTCCTTATGAGTACCACGCCATCGAGGCTGGGGTTGCGGATGGAGTAGAGCAAGTGCAGCACAAGGTGCGCGAAGTCATCAAGTACGGCGCCGATCTCATTAAGGTCTGTGCGACCGGCGGTGTGCTCTCGAAGGGGGACGATGCCAACGCCTCGCAATACACTCTGGAGGAAATGAGAGCTATTGTCGCCGATGCCCACCGGCTCGGGAGAAAAGTTGCCGCGCATGCGCACGGCGCGCAGGGTGTGATCTGGGCGTCGGAAGCCGGCGTGGATTCGGTTGAGCACGGGCACCTGATGAACGACGCCGCTATCGCCACGCTGAAGAAGAATGGCACCTACCTTGTCCCGACTCTTTATCTCCTCGACTGGCAACAAGGACACGCCGCCGAGGCCAACCTTCCCGATTACGCGAAGAAAAAAATGGAAATGGTTTCGCAAGTTGGCAAAGCGAATGCCAAAAAGGCGTTTGAAGTCGGAGTCAAGATTGGGATGGGGACCGATGCGGCCGTGTATCCGCACGGATTAAACGCGCACGAACTGGCTGTATACGTGAGTCTCGGCATGAGTCCTTTGCAAGCGATTCAAACCGCGACGATCAATGATGCAGATCTGCTGGGTTGGTCTGACAAGGTGGGAACTATTGACCCCGGCAAATGGGCGGACATCATCGCCGTCGACGACGACCCGTCGCACGATGTTACCACCCTGCAAAATGTAAAGTTCGTGATGAAGGGCGGCGAAGTAGTGAAGAACGAGTACTCTAAATAAAACTACGCGACGGACCCCGACATCGTTCAAAACAAAAAAGCCGGCCAGAAGGCCGGCTTTTTCATTAAATCGAAAACTATTTCTTGGGTGCGATCGCGTCTTTCGCCGCCTTGGCGACGCGGAACTTTACGACCGTCTTAGCCTTGATCTGAATCGGCTCACCGGTCTGCGGGTTACGTCCCATGCGGGCTTTGCGGTGCGCCTTCACTAGGCGTCCGAGGCCGGGGACCACAAATACGCCGCTCTTCTTGGTTTCTTTAATTGCGGTGTCGGCCAGGTGCTCCAGAAATGAGGCCGCCGTCTTGTTATTCAATTCCGTCTTCTCCGCCAAATGGCGGATGAGTTGCGTCTTAGTCAGTCCTGATGCCATGAATCCTCCTCTTAAGTTAGCGAAATGATTTCCTGTCAGAATGCGACTTCATCTTAATACTGTGAGCTGTGGAAAAACAGCGGATTAACCATATTTTATGCGGGTTTTTGGCTTTGTGAACCAAAAAAGGCCACAAAAATCACGTTCTGCAGCACGACGGCTTCAAAAAGGGCATGTAAAACGCGCTTTCGAACGCTTGACCAGCCGCTTCAGCAGTCGCCAACCGCCGCGGGAGGCCATTGGCCTCAGCCTATAATTTCTGAATGCTCGGCAGGCTGTCGCTAGTTCTTTGCTTGTGGCTATTGTTTGCGGCGACCCTCGTCCGGGCGCAGCAAGCTCCTCCAGCCTCAGACTCGCTTTCTATTTCTACGAATGCGCTGCCCAAAGCCTCACTCTGGGAACCGTATATAGCGAACCTGCAAGCTTCGGGCGGAATTGAGCCTTATCACTGGCACATTGTTGCGGGTTCTGTGCCCCGCGGCTTTGTACTGAATGAAAGTGGCACATTGACGGGTGTTCTGGATGAACCTGGCGAATACGAATTCATGGTTCTTGTTACTGATAACGACAAGCCACCCAAGTATGGCAAGCAGCAACTTGTGCTCAGTACCGAGATCCCGATGACTGCAGACTGGCTGCGGAAAGTGCAAGTCAGCGGCCAGCGAATCGACGGATCAATTAAGGTTTCTAATCACACCGGGCGCGATTTTGATCTGACGTTCATTGTGCTGGCAGTAAATGACATCGGGCGGGCTACCGCGATTGGGTATCAACACTTCGCGCTGAAGCGAGACACGCGGGACATGGAAATTCCCTTTGGCGATACGCTCTCCCCCGGGAACTACGTTGTGAATGTCGATGTAGTCGGGGAGGAGCCAGTCTCGTATCGGATATTTCGCGCTCGGCTGGTGACTGAAAATGAATCGATTACTCAAGGACCGTAATCGGGACTGGCACAAGATTGGGCCGGGCGCAGCGCCCCCGCCTGGAAGCTTAAAGGGCCGTTCTTATGTTGGGGGAGGAGCGAGTGGAGAACCGGCCGCTCCAGAACGCATTGACGCTGCCTATAACGCGCGAACGCTCGGTCCGCAGCGCTAAAAATAAGAGTCCCGAGGTGATGTTGATCTCATTCGTCTCGGCCAGTAGCTCGCTTTAGACCCTTGCCGACCTGCATTGATTACTATCCTTACGGACTGTAACCGGCGATCGTGCTCGGGCTCCGGGCTTACCGCCAACCGGATAAATCAGTTCAACGCCTGCGGGACTCTATCCTGCCTTCGACTGGGTTTCTTGTTCTCCTCGACCAGCGCTTTGCTATAGAGCCTTACTGGCCCTCCTTCAGTCATTCTGCATGAGTGATCCGCCAGTTCGCTGGTTGCCCAGCATTCTCGCGTTAACTCTTGCTTCCTGCCGAAGGTGACCTCGCTTGACCCCCGGACGCCGCACCAACCGGAAAAACTTCAGAAACTGTCAAAGAACGATTATGGTTTTACACCTTATAAAAACTGGGTCAACAGAAAAAACGAATTTGGATGTGCTTTGATTTCAATCGAGTGCAGCTCATTCACAGGCGTGTGCAGCGCAATTGGTGCAGGCACGAATTCGGACGATCACAATGCATGCGGGTTTGGAGGTTTTTCGGGGATTTACGTAAGACCTTCGTCTTATGCGAGCCGCAAAAAATAGAATGCCATTTGTGAAAATCACGCACAATCCGCGCCAGTCTTGCTAACCGCGCAACCTGGGTTCGCGATGCGGTATAACTAAATTGATCTGCCGACGTTTACCGGATGCGCAAAATCCTATCTTCAAAACTAAAACTCCAGTGCCTGGCCTGCGCTGTCGCGCTCCTGCTTGCTCTGTGCTGCGGATGTGAAGTCCAGCGGCGCAGAAGCGATTCCGAGTTAGGATTGAGCCCGCAACAGGCCTCGGGGAGGCACATCTATGATCAGTATTGTGACCGCTGCCACGCGCCTTATTCTTCTCGAAAACGGCAGGGACCGAGCCTGAGAGGCGTGTTCAAGCGCCAATATCTCCAGGCTAGCGGTCTACCGGCCAATGATGACCGCGCCAGGGACATCATTCGCATGGGGCGGAACAAGATGGAGGGCTTCAGCAATGTGCTCACCGACGAACAGGTTAATGATCTCCTCGCATACCTGCACACGTTGTAATTTCGAACGCTTAACCACAGAGGACACCGAGATATACAGGGATGCCATGAACTAAAATTGCCGCGAGCTGTTGTCCAGAATTAAGATTCAACTCTTAAGATTCAATCTCTTCCTCCTCGAGGTCGTTCATGGCTGATACCGAGTTGAAATCTGCACCTGCAAACGGAAGCAATCTGTCCCCCGGATCTCCCAGTACTGAGGTCTATGCGATCTTCGGTGCCGAGCCCGAAGTGCAGGCGTACGCCATGGCAAAGTATTCGCGATCGTCGCTGTCAATGAAGGAGTCGCTGAAGGAGATCAGCCAACAGAAAGCAGAGAAATTTCTAAATACCTTTTATTTCCAGTACGGACACCGTTCGATTGCAGATCTCGCTCACATCGCCCTGGCAGTCGAAAAACTCTCGATACTGGCCGCAATTGTCATCGCTGACGAGCAGCGATGGGACGGGCAGGAGCGGTCGACGCGCTATCAGGATTTCAGAAAAAGCGGCTACTATACGCCGGATTTCGGCGGCGACAATGACGCACGAGAGCTCTATACCCGGACAATTGACAGCCTGTTCTCCGAATATGAGGCAATCTCCGAGCGCATGTTCCGGTATCTCGCCGAAATCACCCCCAAGCCCACGGAGATGAAGCAGGAAGCATACGATCGGACTCTCAAAGCCCGCGCATTCGACATTTCCCGATACCTGCTGCCGCTCGCAACCAACACTTCACTTGGGGAAATCGTCAACGCGCGGACCTTGGAAACCCAAGTCTCCCACCTGCTCTCGCACCCTCATGCGGAGGTCCGGCGTTTGGGAGGACTACTCAAGCAAGCGGCCGCTTCCGCGGCGTACAACGTCAACCAAGAATCGTATCGCCAGTTGGTGCATGACATAAAAGAGCTCTCTCCTGAACTGGGAGCGCGGGCGGGAAAAGAGCTACTGAAAGAGGTGCGGGTCTCGCCGACGCTAGTCAAGTACGCCGATCCGAATCCATATGAAATAGAGACAAGGCTAGAATTGCGGCAGATGGCGTCTGAGCTAATGAAAGGCGCTCCCGTCAAGAAAGCCCGCCCAGTTGACCTGCTTGATAGCGAACCGCTGGAAATCGAACTGGCATGCACTCTTTTGTATGAGCATTGCCCTTACTCATACCGGCAGATTCTGCGTGAGGTGGAAGACATAGGCGAGGCCAGGCGGCGCGAAATAATCGATGCCGGCGTGCGTCATCGTGGAAAGCACGATGAAATGCTGCGCGCCTTTTGCGCAGGGCAACAGTTCCGGTTCGACATTCTGATGGACATTGGCGGGTTTCGCGACATGCACCGGCACCGGCGCTGCATTCAGATCGAGCAGGGGTTCACGGCGCAACACGGATACGAAATTCCCGAGCAGCTTGAGCAAGCGGGAACACTTGCGAAATACCGAGCAGCGATGGAGCGGGCATCCAACGCGGTCGCGACTCTGGAGAGAAGCGGCACCCCTGAAGCTGCAGAAAGTGCGCAGTATGCGATTCCTCTTGGATTCCGTAAGCGTACTCTCTTCAAGATGGACTTCGCCGAAGCGGTTTACATTTCCGAGCTGCGCACCGGCCCGGCAGGGCACTTCTCTTACCGTAACGCAGCTTACGCGATGTTCGAGGAGGTCCGGAAACGATATCCGGCGCTAGCGGGATATTTCCGCGTACACAATGTGCGCGAACCGGTGGATTTGTTACAGAGATAAATCGTTAGAGAAACCGTTCGCAGCGCTAAAGCGCGTCGCCACAAAAAAGAGAATTCGCATTCCCAACGAAAAATGGGGCGACGGGCGTCCTCGCCCGTCTAACCTGAACGGGCAGCACAAGCTTTGGTTCTGATCAGAAAACCTTCAGATGTATGGTCAGGTACTTTTTTGGATTCTGCCGAATGGCTTTGATCAGCTCTTGCGTATCGGTCAGCAGCTTGTCCGTGTTGTTATACATCGACGGATCGCGGAGAAACTTTCCGGCGCTGCCCTCACCGGCATCCAGGCGATCGGTGATGCTGGAGACCCGGTCCATCGTGTTTCGGAGTTTTTGGGCGAATTGCTGGTCTTTCGTGAGCGTCCCTAACGCGCCCTTGCCGGAATTGATGTCGTCAGTAAGCTGCTTGAAGTTTGCGACTGTCTGCTGCGCTGTGTCGTACAGAGAAGGATCTTTGAGAAGTTTGCCAGCGGTGCCCTTTCCGGAGTTCAAATCATCGATGAGAAGGTTGATTTTATCCAGGGACGCATTCGCTTTGTTGTAAAGATCGTCGTTGTTGAGCAACTTTCCCAAGCTGCCCTGGCCTTGCGAGATTTCACTCACCAGCTTCTGAAAATCACTAACGGTAGCGTTGACCCGGTTGTAGAGGGCCGCGTCGTAAATCAACTTTCCGACGGAACCCTGCCCACTCTCCACAAACGCAATAATGCGGTCCATACGCGCCAGCAGGGCCTGCATGTTCTGAAGAGCATTTTGAGTAGAGCGCATGACGTCCTGATATCCAGATTGTTCGCTGCTCTTCAGGACGTCGTTGTTGGATACTTCAGGGCCAGCCGCTGTTGAGCTATCAATGTTGATATAGGTTTCACCCAACACGCCCGCGGTCGACAGCAAGGTTTTCGAGTCTTTCCTCAGACTAAAGCTATATTTGCCGTTCACCTTCATCGTGACTTCCACCGGAGCTAGCGGCTGGTTTCGAACTATGCGGATCTGGCTGACGTTCCCGATGTCCACGCCGCTGAGGCGAACCGGAGCGCCTACGCGAAGCCCCTGAGCATCAAAAAAGTATGATCGCAAGATGAGTTTAGGAGTGAAGATCCCACCGCTGCCGCTCATCAGAATGATGAGCACCGCCAACACCACAATGGCAGCTACTACCGTGATGCCAACTTTCAGTTGAGACCATTTCAACTGCTTTTGGCTAGGCAACTATCCTCCCAAGCAGACCGGCTGCGGACAAAAACACGCCGCACCCGAACGGCATTGCCGCCGGATTTTTCTGATCATAGCAGAATGGCCGGTATTTTTAGGCCACGGACGGCACAGCATGAAGCTTTCCACGCAACCCAAGCGCCAGTAGATACGCGAGCGCGCCGCAGATGAGCGTGGCGTTCAATCCAAACTGGATAGCAATAACCATGGCCAGAACTGACCCCAAAACGCTGGAAGCAGCATTCATGGCCCAAGCCCATTCGATGGAATCGGAATTGCCACTCGGCCCGCGATGCGCTGCAAGCGCACTTAGTCCGGCCGGGAATGGCATCCCCATAACGAAGCCCAACGGAACAAGCACAAGAGTGCTGATCATTACTTTGACTGCGAAAGATAGGCCAATCCCGTGACCGAGAAATGACGGCAACATGGCGGTATAAACCACAAGAGCCGAAACGATAATAGCCAGCGGCAACCACAGTCGCGCGGGTCGGACGATGCAGTACTTGGAGACGATGCTGCCCGCGCCACTCGAGAGCAGCATAAGAAACACAACAACTGTAAGAGCGTAGGTGGGATGGCCTAAAAACAGAACGAAGCGCTGAATGAAAGTTATTTCCACCAAAATATAACCGAGGCCGATCGCGACAAAATACAGAAGCGTCGCAGCGGGTGTTCTCGCGGCTTCGGGTTGTAGAGTCCTGGTTTGCAAAATCTTGCTTTCGAGAATCAAGGGGACGAGCAAGAATGCAACCACCGCAAGCAGTGAGATCATCAGCAACGCGAATAGGACCGCGACACCCAAGTTCACCTTCCAGTCCATAGCGTCCGTGCCGCTTATGGAGCGCCAGATCTGGCTTGGCTTCAAGGTGAAGAAAAAGAAAGGCGCATTGTCAGTGACCGGAGCAACGTTGTATGCGTACTGCCGGGCGAAGGAAATGGGAGCATTGCTCTTAATCAGATCAGTAAAGGCATTTTGAGTTGACCTTGAAGGTGCATATAAGAGCTTCAATTCGGAATAGGTTTGCAGATGACTCTGAACCGCCGCCTCCTCATCGGCAGTGAACGCGCTCTTTTTTGCCAGGACTGTGACCGGTATGCCGTCGTCATCCAGTTCTCCTTCGGAGATGACTAGAAAATGACGCGCGGTCTCGGCTTCTCCGAGTTCGTGCAGGGCCTGCATGGCTACCGAAACCACGCGCAACGCTTCCCTCGGCTCCTGAAATTCCCAACGCGTGACCGCGATGATGCCGTCCGGCCTCAGATGCTCGAAATACTCCCGAAACGCTTCGGTGGTGTAAAGACTATTTTCGCTGAGCGCGAACGCACCAGCGGCGGTTGATGCCCACGTGTCCACCAGGGTCATCTGCACTACGTCAAAGTTGTTGGACGCATTGCGAATAAAGGAGCGGCCGTCGCCGATATGCAGGTGCACATCAGGCCGCTGATACAGGTGATAGGCGAAGTTTGCGTAGCGGTCACGCATGATCGTATTCGCGATGATGGGATTAATCTCGATCCCGGTAACGCTCGGGCTTCCATTAACGATTGCGCGAAGAACGTCAACGCCCCCGCCCGGACCAATGATTGCGTAATCCCCATGCGGCCTGAGTGCATTGACCACTCCGGGCGCAGCGCCCATAAGGTTCTGCTCCCATTCCGATCCTGCCCAGTGAGCAGGGTCGGCATTCATGATGTAGGTATTCGCGTCGGCATCGATCACGATGACGCGCGAGCCGTCGTCATTGCGGTCAACTTCGACCCGCGAGATGGCGTTCCAGCGTGCGATTTCGACATTCTTGCGGCGGATACCTTTTGCCCAAACTACGTCGACCAGATGCGTGGACGAATTCACAATGATCAGCGCAGCAAGGGCTGCACTGGTCCAGACCGCGCGATTTCGCCAGCACAAAGGCGAAGTCCAAACCACCGATGCTACGGCGGAAACCAGCGCTGCCACCAGGATGGCGCTGGGCGCGCCGATCCAATTTAGAAGTGGAACGACCGCCAAACAGGCGATGGCTCCTCCAATGAGGTCAGCGCCATAGAGTCGGGAGATGCGGGATGGCTCGCGGGCGAAGATTACTGAGAACTGCAGTCCGGTCAGGAAAAAAGGTACGGCCGAGCATAGGTAGATCAGGCTCAAGCGCAGAAAATTCGCCGCGGTTAGATCGAGCGAAACAGGCACGTGTAAGACGATCACGAGCACGGCCACGATAACGATGGCGTTCAGCAGGCTGCCGACAGCTGCGAGGCTGCGCGTGTTTCGTGTATCCAGTCGCCTCTTCCAGAGATGCGCAAATACTCCACCAGCACCGAGGCCAAGCAGCGCGATGGAAATCGCGAGAAATGCAAAGTGATAAAAGAGCACAACCGAGAAGAGTCGAGTCAGCGCCAATTCCAACAGCAATGCCGAGAAACTGGCGAGCGCAATTCCCGGCAATAATGTTTTTTCTCGCAGCTCGCTGACCGCTTGGGTGTCGACCTGCGGATGGATTTCACTGGTGACTGACATGAAGGGCGTTACTGTAACAAAGAGTCTCGCCGGACTAGCTTTCCAGGATCACACTGGCAATGGCCTGCTCGGGAGTGTGAGAGATCGAAAGCGAAATATTCTTCGTGTTTAGACGCGCCGCAAACTCGGCGGCTTTGCCATGGAATTTGATGGTAGGACGTCGCCCCGGTTCACGTGCCACTTCGACATCTCGCCAGCGCACGCCATAGTTCCATCCGGTGCCGAGGGCTTTCATGCCAGCTTCCTTGGCCGCGAACCGGGCCGCGTATCTCTCCACCCGGTTTGCCTTGGAGTCGCAATACCGAATCTCGCCATCTGTAAAGATGCGGCGAATGAAGCGCTCACCAAACCTCTTAATCGATTCTGCAATTCGAGGTACTTCGGCTATATCGATTCCGGTGCCAACGATCATTGCGATACGTTAGCACAGGAGCTAGAGTAGCCGGTCGCCACGATAGATCAGCCGGCCGTCTACAACTCTGGCTTCGGACATTAGCTGGTGCGGCTTTGCTGGCTTTTCATTATCAATGTGCAACACCTCACGCCCATGCGCGACCAACCAGTCGGAGACCATCATGCGATGGCACTTAAAGTAGATGCGCTCGGCACACATGTAAGCCGTGCGTGAATGTGACGCGATCTCGATCAGTTCCGCCATGGCGCGTTCGAACTCAGGCGTGAGCATGTAATCCGCATAGTTGCGGAAGCTTTCGCTACGCAACGCTATGTTGGGCGAATCTGTTAGAGACTTCTTCCGCCTACCGCCGAGTTCTTTCATCCAGAGATATCGGATTCCAGCTTCAGGCAGAGTTTTTTCCAGTGATTCGCGATTGAAATGCGGCAACCGACGCGACATCGGCAGGGAACGAATGTCAACAAGCGTTTCGATTGAGTGAGCTTGCAGAGCTTCGATTAATTCCTGCAGAGTGCGCGTGGAATGGCCGATGGTGTAAAGGGTGGCCAAGATTACTCATGCTCTAGCTAACCAAGGCCCAGGGCGATTGCCAAGGCGCGGTTCAGTTCCGACAACTTTAAAGACGACAACGACCCGACATATTGCGTCAAAGCGGATTTTCCTATGCTGACCAAATTGTCACACGCGATCCAGCTCGGATGTTTCATCCCTTCGTCTACGCCGATCTGCACCTGCGTTGAAAGCGATTCGCCGTTGGTGAACACTGGCGCGCAAATCACGGTAGAGAATCTCGAATCGATCAGCACTTGACGACTCACTACGACATAGGTTCGAAAATGTTTCGGATCCGTGGCAGGCCGGTGAACACGATACAGATGTCCTCGCTTCATCTCCGCCAAGTCTTCACAGATCAGCCTGGTCTTTCAGCACATCTTCGACCTCAGCATTGAGACGGTCCGCCGCCCTATTCAGAATTGCGAGGTCGTGTGCATCTATCCGAGCACGCTCTTGTTGCCGTAAGTAAAGGCGCAGGACATGTTCAATCAACGCGGAACGCGAACTTTTCGATCCAGCAAGCCGGTCAATCCCGTTCAAAACATCGCGCGAAAGTGTGATAGATGTCTTCTCTTTCATACTACCAATATACTACCACAGGTTCTTACCCTCTGAAGTACAAATACGCTCCGAGAATGCACACCAGAACCAGCGCTGATCCTGCGACCTCGCGCCAACTCCAGCTCGCACGGGTCCTGGCGCTGTCTTCTCCGGTAGTGGTTTCAAATGTGAGGCTGCTGATCCTTTGATAATCAGGCTCGGCCGTCATGTGACTCACGACTACCATCACAATGGCAGAAACGATTGTGATCAAGACGCTGAAATATTGGAAATAGATATTGTTAACGATCCACAGGAAAGTGCCTTGCGGATATCCGTTCTGCAATCCCCTTAATCCCAAGCTGACCGGCGTATCCACCAGCATGCGGAAAACTCCGAGCGCGAAGCCGACGATCATGGCCCAGAGCGCGCCTTTGGCATTCATGCGTTTAAAGAACACACCGAGGAAGAACACGACAAAAATCGGAGGCGCAAGGTATCCCTGCACCGCCTGTAGATACGTGTAGAGGCCCTGCGCGCCTTTGATGACGGGAATCCAGGCAAGAGCCACCACTACCATTGCAGCAGTCGCCATGCGGCCAACACGAACGAGTTGGTGCTGCGACGCCCCCGGCCGCCACTTCTCGTACAGATCAACGGTGAACAAAGTGGAGCAGGCGTTGAACACACCAGCCAGCGATCCCATTAGCGCGGAAAGCAATCCCGCCACAACCAAGCCGCGCAACCCTGGCGGCAACAGATACTGCACCATCATCGGAAATGCACCCTGGGCAACGGAAGAGATTGGCTTACCGTCTGCACCGATCATCGCTCCCAGTGCAGGGACCTTACCGCTCTTTGCCAGCGCGTAACAAATGAGGCCCGGAATGATAAACAGATACACGGGAAAAAGCTTCAGGAACGAGGCGAATATCGCGCCTCGCCGGGCCACCGCTTCATTCGGGGCGCCCAGCGCGCGTTGCACAATGTACTGATCGGTACACCAATACCAGAGCCCTATAATCGGCGCGCAAAACAACATGCCAAGCCAGGGAAAATAGCCGTTGAAATACCAGGCTTCTTTCACGACATTCCCGACCGCGTCAGTCTCGAGAACCGGCGCCCAAGTACCTTGTACGCCTGCCGGTATTAATGGCTTCCAAAGATTGAACATATCGGAGCCACACCAGTGGCGGAGTTCGTGCCATCCTCCCAGCTTGTGCAGACCGTAAAAGGTGAGCGACGCCGATCCTAGGATGAGTACAAATGTTTGCACCGCGTCGTTGTAAGCGACGGCACGCATCCCGCCCAAAGCGGTGTACAGACCGGTCAACCCGATCACCAGCACGGAGCCAATCCAGAAGCTGTCTATGTTGGTGTCGCCGACCCTGATATGCAGTTCGGGAAGCAGCGTGCCGAATACCACCCCGCCGGCAAAAATTCCCACCGCGATTTTCGAGACGATGAAGGTGATAATAGAAACGATCGAGAGCACATATCGTGAGCTGGTACTGAAGCGCCGCTCAAGAAATTCCGGCATGGTGAAAACCATGGAGCGCATATAGAAGGGCACGAAAACCCATGCCAGCACCAGCAAACACCAGGCATGCAGTTCATAGTGCGCCAGAGCTACGCCGCTGGTCGCACCCGCTCCAGCTAAGCCGACGACGTGTTCTGAGCCGATGTTAGACGCGAAGATGGACGCGCCAATGATCCACCACCCGAGGTTCCGGCCGGCCAGGAAATAATCCGCAGCCGAGTCTTTGCCCTTCTTGACCACCCACCAGGCGACTGTCAGCAGAATTCCGAAATAAATCGCGATTACGAGCCAGTCAATTCCGGTGATCTGGGTCTTCGATGGGGTTGCGAGGAATGCCAAGGCCAAGGCAGGATTCGCGCTCATGTTTGGCTAATCACCCTCCGACGAAGAAGTGATCCAAAAACATTCTTGCTAGTTTCACCTATGGTGCGATTTGGGCAAGTATCTGTCTCAAGACCTCGTCCTGAGCGGGAAAAACGGTGCGCAGATCGAGCAGAATCCGGCCTTCTTCCACGCGAGCGATCACTGGCGGGTTGAAGGTACGCAGGCGAGTGGCAAGCTCATTCGCGCTCAGGCTGGTCCGCGTGAGCGCGATCAAAGTCGTCGGCAGAACTGCCGAAGGAGCCGAGCCGCCGCCGATCAGGGATTCGCCGTCTATGAGATCGGCAACTATTTTTGCAGAATTAATTTGTGAAATTAATGTTTCAGCACGCTTTGTAATTTCGGATTTCGAAAGCTGCATCATTCTTAGCGCCGGGACGCCATTGTGATCACGCTTAATGTAGGCCAGCAACGTGGCTTCCAGTGCCGCGTACGTGAGCTTATCGACGCGGAACGCCCGGAACAGCGAGTTGCTACGCATTTTTTGGACCAGGTCTTCACGCCCGCTGATCAGGCCAGCTTGCGGACCTCCCAGCAGCTTGTCGCCACTGTAGGTCACGACGTGGACACCGCAGCGCACGCTATCGAGAACGCTGGGTTCGCTGTTTATCCCAATTGTGCGGAGATCGAACAACGCCCCGCTGCCTAAATCTTCCATAAGGGGCAGCTTGTGTTTTGCAGCGAGTGCCACTAGTTCGCTGAGATCGGGCTGTTCGGTGAATCCGGTGATCTCAAAATTCGAACGATGGACGCGCAGCAGCAGCTTGGTTCGTTCATTGACGGCGCGTTCGTAATCCGCGATTCGCGTGCGATTTGTGGTGCCGACTTCATGCAGAGTAGCGCCGGACTTCGCCATCACATCGGGAATGCGGAATGAGCCGCCGATTTCAACTAGCTCTCCACGCGAGACGATGACCTCGCCGCCCTCGGCGAGCGTATTCAATGCCAGCAACACGGCGGCGGCGTTGTTGTTGACGACAATGGTGGAGACAAGAGGAAGACGGGCGGGGACGCCCGTCGCTCCAGTTTCCTCAGAGCGTGTGGGGGCGCGCACCCCTGCCCGTCCGGTCGACCCCGTGCCGACACTCTCCTGAGAGAGCAGCTTGCGAAACAGTCGATCCACGTGAACATCCCGCTTACCGCGTTCGCCGGAATCAAGATTGAATTCGAGGTTTGAGTAGGCTTCCGCGGTTTCGCGAATGTGGTCCATCGCGGATGCCGCGAGCGGTGCGCGTCCCAGATTGGTGTGCAGAATTACTCCGGTTGCATTGATCACCGGCAGCAACGAATAGCCGAGTGCCCGACCTAGTTCGTTTCGGATCGCGTCGTGAATGCCAGCGATCGCAATCCGCAGCTTGTCTGAGTCAAGATGGCCCGCGGCAATCTCATCTCGCAAACGCGCGAGCACGGCCCGGCATGCATCGGTCGTCGCGGCTTGCCCCTCGTGAGCTATCAGGGCAGCGACTTCGGGCTCGCGGAGAAGTTCATCAATCCCCGGCAGCTCCGGGTATAGGTCGGCGTGAGCTTTCATGAGGAACGATTATCCACGTACAGCGGAGCACATCGCAAGCAGGGGATGCAATCCCACGGGCGTGGGACCGTTCGACTTCGCTCAGGGCAGGCTGCGTCACCCGTCTAACCTACCTCCACCAGTCCGTATGTCTTCTGCCAGCGTGTGCGCATCTGCCAGAGCGCACGATCTATTTCGGTCTGCGAAATTTCTGAATTCGGTCCGGAAATAACTGCGGCTGCTTCTTTCCTTGCGAGCTCTAGCAGATCTCGATCGCGGATCAAGTTTGCAACCTGAAAGCTGGGCATGCCTGCCTGTCGTGTTCCGAAAAATTCTCCAGGACCGCGCATTTCGAGATCCAGCTCGGCAATTTGGAAACCGTCCGTCGTACGCACCATCGCATCCAGCCGGCGCTCCGCTTCCTCTGAGACTTTGCCGCTGGTCATCAGAATGCAGTAGGACTTCGCAGCGCCGCGCCCGATCCGGCCACGCAACTGATGCAGCTGCGCCAGGCCGAAACGTTCGGCATGTTCAATGACCATAACAGCTGCGTTTGGAACATCGACTCCGACTTCGATCACCGTTGTCGCAACCAGGATCTGGATTTTGCCCTGCTGGAAAAGACGCATGACCTGCTCTTTCAAATCGGGGTCCATCCGCCCGTGCAAGACTGCGACATTCAGATTCGGAAATATCTTCTTGCTCAGCTCGCCGTACATCTTCATGGCGGCCTTGAGCTCGGTCTCTTCGTTTTCTCCGATGACTGGGTAGACAACGTAAGCCTGATGTCCAGCCGTGACCTGCTTGCGCACAAACTGCCATACTTCATCTGCACGTTCGTCGCCGACGCGGCGGGTCACAATTGGAGTGCGCCCGGGAGGCATCTCATCCAGAACGCTAATGTCGAGGTCACCGTAGAGTGTTAGAGCAAGAGTGCGGGGGATGGGAGTCGCGGTCATGACCAGGACATCGGGCTCGGCTGTACCATTGTCCATCTGGGGACGGGCGCCCTCGCCCGTCCGGCCGAGCGAAGCTCGACGACTCGTCGCATCGCCTACCTCTCCGCTTTTCTTCATGAGCTTGAAGCGCTGCAGGACTCCGAAGCGGTGCTGCTCATCGACGATCACCAAGCCCAGCTTTTCGAATTCAACTTTTTGTTCGATCAGCGCATGAGTGCCGATCACCAGTTGTGCACTTCCCTGAGCAATGTGGCGGCGGATTTCACGCTTGCGATCTTGTTCGAGTGAGCCGGTGAGGAGAACGATTCGATACCCCGAGGGCTCGAGAATCTGGCGGGCGGAAAAGTAGTGCTGCTGCGCCAGAATTTCGGTCGGAGCCATGAGCGCAACCTGATATCCGTTTTCAATGGCGATGATGGCGGCTTCGAAGGCCACCAGCGTCTTGCCCGAGCCCACATCGCCTTGCAACAGACGGCGCATGGGATAAGGCTTTTCCATGTCCGCGGCAATTTCTTTGAGGGTCCGCTTTTGCGCTCCGGTGGGATGAAACGGCAGAATTTTCTTGATCGCCTCCCGCACGCGGTCGTTCAGCTCGAATTCGATTCCTGTTTGGGCCTTTTGCTCACGACGCTTCAGTTCGAGGCCCAGCTCAATAAAGAAAAGCTCCTCGAAGATAAGGCGGATGTGAGCTGGGGTCCGCGAGCCCTGCAGGTGGTGAAAACTTTCTCCCGCCTCCGGCCAATGAACTTTCCAGAGTGCCTCGCGCGGCGGCAACAAGTCGAGACGCTGGCGGACGGCGGCCGGAATGGATTCCGGCAACTCTGGCGTAAGGTTTTCGAGCGCGGTTCTTATAGTCCGGCGAAACCACTTCGACGTTAGCCGCCCCTGGCCTGCCGACTCATAAATCGGAACAATCCGCCCGATTTCTAACGACTCAGCGGCCTTTTGCTCGGCTGCTTCACCCTCGGCCTCGCCCAGAAATTCGAATTGTGGCTGCACCAGTTGCAGTTCGCCGCGACTTTCTTCCACGCGCCCATAAAGTGCTAACATTTGGCCGGGCTGGAACTTATCTTTCAGGTAGGCAGCATTGAACCAGATACATTTCAGCCGGGCGCGCCCTTGGCCGGCGGTCATTTGGAAGATCGGCATGCGCCGGGTGCGGAACAGGCCGGAGGTACGGACCTCGGCAATGACCGTCGCCATTTCTCCCGCGCGCAGTTCGGCTATGCCCCGAGGATTCAGACGATCTTCATAGCGAAACGGCAGATAATGAAGCAGATCATCAGCGGTGGCGATGCCTTTGGTGGCCAGAATTTCCGCAATACGAGGGCCAATTCCTTTCACGTATTGAACAGGAGTGGAGGGTTCTAGCATCTGAAGGGATGGTAACAAAAGCGGCAGGCAGCACTCGGATGAGGGCTGTTTACAGGTCCTGCGGTGTCAAAACCAGCTAGAGTGAATTTCGTTCAGTCCCTGATCGCCGTCCTGGCAGGAAATCTAGTGTATTTCCTTCTTATGCCGCACCTGCCACCTGCCGCGCGGCACCATCCACCTGCCGCGTGGCACCATCCACCGCAGCTCGATCTCGGGGTGCTGGTGGACTTCTGGTTCTGCGTTGTGTTCCTCGGGCTAATAAAAACCTTCAGCAAATGGGGACGCGGTTCACGCCAGCAACAGCGGTAACTCGGGTCATTTAGCTACCCGAAGGCAGACTCAGCAGCCCGCCTCACCAGACGCGGCACATATTCTCACGCACCATCGCCTGACCTTTGTGGCAACCGAATGCGTGGGCAAATTCTGGCATGTTGGAAACGACGTTATTCACCCGGAATCGATCCAAAGGATGCGGATTGCTTAGGACGAGTGTGCGCATCATCTCAGGGCGCACATTGCTGCACCAGACATTTGCATATCCAAGAAAGAAACGCTGCAGGTTCGTAATACCGTCTTCGCCTTTGGTATCGAGATCGATCGCCTTATCTTTCAGGTTCGCCTTTAATGCCGAAAGAGCCAGGCGAACTCCGCCGTTATCGGCTGTGTTTTCGCCCAAGGTCAGGCGGCCGTTTTGCTTTACCCCGATGTCGGGGATGTCCTGGGTGTATTCGTCGGCGATGCAGTCGGCACGTTTGTCGTACGCCTGGGCGTCAGCCGCAGTCCACCAATCACGCAGGTTGCCATCTTTATCGAACTTGCGGCCTTGATCGTCGAATCCATGGGTGGTCTCGTGCCCGATCACCGCGCCAGCTGCACCGTAGTTCACCGCGTCATCCTGGGTAGGATCGAAAAACGGAGGCTGCAAGATTCCCGCCGGAAAATTAATCGTGTTGGTCTGAGCGTCTTCGTAGGCATTGACCGTCGGAGGCGTCATTTGCCATTCCGTGCGGTCGAGCGGTTTCCCGATCTTCTGAAGCTGGCGGTGCATTTCGAACGCGGCCGCGTGCTGCACGTTAGCCAGATGGTTGTCGACAGTGATTTGCAATGAGGAATAATCGCGCCAATGATCGGGGTAGCCGATTTTATCAACCACCGCTGCGAGTTTTTCATGGGCCTGCTGCTTAGTCTGCGGGCTCATCCAATCGACGGAGTCGATGTCCTTACCCAGCGCGGATTCAATATCGTTCACCATCTTCTGTACTCGCGCCTTGCTCTCGGGCGGGAAGTAATGCGTAGCATAGGCCTGCCCGAGCGCCTCGCCAATCTCATGGTCTTCCGATTCCACACATCTGCGCCACAACGGTTCAATCTCTTTCGCGCCGAACAAGGTCTGGCCGTAGAACTCGAAATTGGCATTCACGAAGTCAGTGCTTAAAGCGCCCGCCTCGCCATTCAATAGCGAAGCTTTCAAATAAATCTTCCAGTGATCGAGCGGTTCGGTTTTGATCAGCTGCTCCATGCCACGAAAGAAATCAGGCGAAGTGACAATGAATTTACCCGTGTGCGGAGCTTGCACTAATTCCAGATAATGGTCGAAGTTGAACGAAGGCGTAAGCTTCCTGACCGCGTCCAGATCCATTTCGTTATCGAGGTTCTTGGGATCGCGCCGCTTCACAATTTCCATGGCGGACTTCGCCATCGCGGTTTCCATTTGCAATACAACTTCGCCGCCGGATTGCGCCTGCGCCTGGGGAGTCCCCGCAAGTTCCAAAAGGCGCGCAAGGAAGGCCACGTATTTTTTTCTGATTTCGACCGACTTGGCATCGTTGTCCAGATAGAACTCGCGCCCGGGAAGCCCCATCCCTCCCTGGTCAAATTGGGCAATGACGTGAGTAGTGTCGTGGTAGTCCGGTTGCGCTCCAAAACCAAACATAGTTGCATAGGTCTCCGGATCGGAAGGAGCCCATGCGTCAGGTATGGACGTATGAATAAACGCCATGACTTCTGCAATCTGGTCTTTGCTGGTCATGCCGTCGATGCGGGCAAGTTGGGGACGCAACCAGCTAAGCGCATCGGCATCTCTTTTTGACTGATTGGTGCAGGCGGACCAATAATCCCCGATTTTCTGCTCAACCGGCGTCCGCTGCGCTGGAGCCTTGGCTGCGGTGCCGAGAATTGTCTGGTGAACCGCAGCCGTGTTCCACAACGCTAATTTCCCGAAGCTGCCCCAGAAGACTTCGTCCGCGGGCACTGGATTCTTTTCGATCCAGCGACTGCACGAGTATTGGTAGAAATCGGTGCAGGGATCGATGGCCGGGTTCACACTCTTCGCGTCGAAGTGATCCAGATTTGGGGCTGGCTGGTCCGCTGAAGGAGTGGACGAGGCTGCTGAAGTAGTTTGCGAAAATGCGGTGAACGAGAGGCAGTAAAGGAACAGAATCAGGCTTCCAAACACACGCATAGATATCACCTCGTTGCCCGTCGGACCGCAGGCGCGGAAAAGATTAACATACGGGAGAAACAAACCAAACGACGCCGACTGAAATCAGTACTCGCGGAGTCCGTCGCGCTAGATATCGCTTTCCTTGACCCAGTTCTTGAGTTCACGCTGGAGCTCTTTCTGCTGTTCGTGCAGGTCAAGCTGCAATTTTTCCATGTCCTGCTTGAACTCGCTTTGGTGACTGAGCACCTGTTCTTGCATTTGTTTCTTCAGGTGTTCCATTTGAGGTTGAAGCCGCTTCAATTCAGCGGTGGTCAGTTCCGGTATGACCTTAGCCAGTTCGGAACCGGCATTGACTAATTGCGCGCAGCTTGCATCCTCTACGTAAGCGGCATTCTTCAGTGATCCGGAGCGCCGTGGCTCGGGAAGGGTCAGGGTTAGAGTCTGCTCCTTCCGGTCACGCATTACGGTAACAGCTGCTTTGCCAGCCTTGCGCTCGCGCAGAAGCCGGGTGAAGTCGCTGCAGTCGTTGACCGGTGATCCATTTACTTTCACAATTACGTCGCCGGCGTGGAAGCCAGCCTGGTCGGCCCGACTACCCCTTTCAACCGTGCGTATCAGGACGCCGTTGCCGCTTTTCACGCCGAAGAAATCGCCAAGCTGCGGAGTGAGGTTCTCGACCATGATCCCGCTACTACGCGGCGAATGAATTACTACAACCGTAGGCACATCGATTTCCGGCATATTGATAGGTGGGATGTGGATCGCGGGAACGTTGATCGGCGGCATCTTGAAATTAAAGCTTTGGTCGACGCTGCGCTCTGTGAGCTGCGCTTTGAGGGTCATAGGCTGACCCGCGCGATTGATACCAATTGTTACGGTGCGCCCGGGAGGAATTTCATGCACAACGCGCCGCAACTGTTCGACGCTTTCGATCTTCTGATCGTTGATATTGAGAATGACGTCATGTTCCTTTAATCCCGCTTTTCCCGCGGGCGCATCCTGGTCCACCATCGTGACCTCGACGCCGCTTTCCTCTTTCAGGTGCAGATTGCCTAAACGGTCAGGCGTAATGTCGCGGGTATCGACCCCCAAATATGAGCTGCCACCGGGCTCGTCGCCGAGTAATACGTAAGGCTGGCTTTCTGGCTGCGCCCCCAACCTGGCCGGCACGGTTCCGGCCACTAGAAATGCAACTGCTATCGCCAGTATTCGTGATTGTGTTTTCATGGTCTCCCTCCTACTGCCCGCGACGAATATAGATATTGCCCATGGTGGTGCGGATCTTCAGCACCGGGCCGCCGCCGTTCAAACTTCCTTCTGCCGAAATCAGCTTCGGCTCCCACTGACCTCCCTCCGATGAAACCCTGATCTCTGGAAAGTCGGTGGTGATGCGATGCCCGCTCGCCGCTTCAATACTGGCGCGCAAGGTGACGTGCATGCTTGGCGCCAAATACACAGTGATGTCACCGGCGCCAGTTTCGAGTTCGGAACCATTGGCGATGGCTGAGGCAATAAATTTTGCCGTGATCGTTCCTGCTCCGGTTTCAACATGAGCTGCGGGTACGCCGTAGAGCTCAATACTACCCCCGCCGGTTTCGGCCTTGACCAAGCCGGTCGCTGAAGTGAGCTTGAGACTCCCGCCACCGGTTTCCATGGTGGCCTCCCCGCCAACGTCACCAAGATCAATGCTGCCGCCGCCGGTTTCCGCTGTCACCTTACCGGTACACTTGTCCACGTGAATGCTGCCCCCGCCAGTTTGCAGCGAAGCTCCCTGCGCTCCTGAGACCAGCACTACGTTTCCACCGCCGCTCTCAGCAACGACTTTGCCCTTCGCGGAACCGATGTGGATTGACCCTCCACCGGTACGGACCGTCAGTTCGCCGCCAACATTGCCTACATCAATTGATCCGCCACCGGTCTCCGCGCTAATGGCGCCGCCGATGTCATCCAGATGAATGGAACCGCCCCCGCTCTCGGCTTCGAGGCGTCCGGAAATTCCGGTGGTCACAATTTCGCCCCCATCGGTCTCAATCTTTACCAGTTCCATGTCACGAGGCACGGTCACTGTGACGTCGGATGAAAATTTGTGCGGATGTCCGGCTTCCCACTCTCCGACAATCCACGCCGTGTCGCCTCGAACATATGAGCTGACTTTGTAAGACTCGAACTGACGCCGGGCACGGTCTTCAGATCCCTCGTAGGACTGGTTGCGAATTACATAAGAAATCCCCTGCGACCCGCCGCCTTGGACCCGTACGGCTCCGACGTCTACCTTGATGTGCAGATTCCGGACGCCCGAGAGCGAGCCATTTAATACATTCGTCCAGTAATTCCCCTCTTTTTGAACTGAACTCTGCTGGGCAACACACACGGTGGCAAGCAGTGCCGCCAGCATCCCGAATTTAGCTAAAGTTTTTTGCATGGTTCCTGTTTTTGGTGTCCTCAATTCATTTCTGGTAATTGCGCGATCAAAGTTCGCGCTTGCGAACGGATATACCGATTTTCATCTTTCGCCGCCAGACGCTGCAGCACGATGCGGACGCTACTATCGGCCCGCACCGGCTCGAGAAGGCGCAAGGCTTCAATTCTTACTCCCGGATTCGCGTCCGACATCAGAGACTCAAGCACCGCGTCCCGAACCTGCACATCATCCTTGACGTACGGGCCAAGGCTATCCAGCGCCTTCAGCCGCACACCCGTGTTCGAGTCATAGCGCAAAGCATAAAGCAGGGCTTCGCGCACGTGAATATTATTAGGCTGCTGGGTAAGCAGATTGACGGAGTCCATCCGCACGCCGGCGTTGAAATTATTTCGCGCCGCATACAAAAGAAGCTGCTGAATATTCGGATCGCCGAGCGAACCATGGGCCTCCTGCGGAGCCACGGTCTCGTATTTGATTGTGACCTGATTGGACCCGGGCTGCTGGGCGATAGAACTGATGCCGCTTACCGATGCCAGGGAAGGCTGCGCCGTGGGCGCGGGAGTACCTACCGGAGCGTTAACCATTTTGTAAGTCGCCCCGATGCCGCCCGCGAAACCAACGATAAAGATTGCGGCCGCCAGCGCCGGGGCAAAGCGGACCTGGTTCAGCCAGTGAACCGGGTCGAATATTAGTCGAGACCACCATCCGCCCTGTTCCGCCGATTCCAGCCCTTCCTGTAGCCGCATGCGGGACGCCGCGAGGAAGCTCGGGCTTGGGTCGCGCATGGGAAATTGCGCGAAATCTGCTCGGAGCTTCTTTACTGATTCCAGCTCAGCTGCGCAATTCCTGCAGCGCACGACATGCTGCTCCAGTTCATGACGAGCATCGTCGGGCAGCTCATCGTAAACGTAAAGAAGAACGCTTTGTTGTACCCATTCGCATTTCATAGTCGCCTCTGTTCGACGGGCGAGACGCCCGTCACTCCACAACACTGCTGTTGGAGAGACGGGCGTCCCCGCCCGTCCTCAAACAGAAACTCATCTCATGTCTGCCAGCGTCGCGCGCAGCTTCTGGGTTGCACGGAACAGCGTGTTCTTGGCGGTCTCCTCGGTCGTGTTCAACATTTCGCCGACGGTCCGCAATTTCAGTCCTTGATAGTGTTTCAACTCGAAGACTACGCGCTCGCGCGGGGTTAGCTTTTCGAGCGCGCGCGAAATTCTGCCGCCCAATTCCCGCCGCATCAGATCGCGCTCGGGGTTCGCGCCGCTGCGCCCGTCCGCCACCTGTGCTAGCACGTCGAACTGCTCGCCTTCAGAATCCACAACTACTGGCGCATCTTCTTTTCGAACCTGTTTCTTGCGGAGGTTGTCCAGGCACAAATTGGTCACGATCCGGTAGATCCAGGTGTAAAAAGAGCACTCGAAACGGAAGCGGCCAATATTCTTGTACGCCTTCAGGAAGGCTTCCTGATAAACGTCCTGGGCTTCATGGTCTGATCCGGTCAGGTGCATCGCCAAACGTAGCACTGCCTGGTCGTAATGGCGCACCAGCTCCTCGAAGGCAGAGCGATTGCCGCGCTGCGCTTCGCGCACCAGGAGCGTGTCGTCGATACGACTCTGACTCAACATGTGGACCCCGGTGACAGGCTGCCGCGTTCCACTGCTTGGTTCCACCCTTTTGACAGGCTCAGGGGATGACTGGCCCCGAACTCGCTCCGGATGAGAACCCCTGCCAACCGGAGATTGTACTGCCCATGCATCGGCCGGCATCTCTGTTGTCCTTGGTCGCCGGAACACGTACCTCCCCGGCTACAAGGAGATAGACGGAGACAGGGACAGTTGGTAAGCAGAAGAAACCACGAAACAGCGGCATGAGGAGCGCACCAGCCGCTACCCCGGAGGCAATCCTAAGATACTCCAGCCAGCACCGCGCCGGACGTTATGGCTGTGCAGTCAGGATGGGCACTACCGCCGTGTCGACCGTGCCCGGGTCGTCTCTGAGCTTGAGATACAGCGCCTTCCCTTTGGGAGCAGGAATGGCCAGGGCAGCTTCCACGAAGCCATCGGGAACGGTAACCGAGTTGGTGAAATCGGGGTCAGCGCTTACGGCATCGATGAGGAAAAGCTTGTCGCCGCTGAGAGTGCACGGTTTATCCGCAATCGGCTTCTCGGGCCCTGAGGGCGATTCTGCAACTCCGCTCTTTTCAGGCGCTGAGCTTTGTTCCGAGGCCTTTTGGGAGACTAAGCTGTTTTCCGAGCCACCATTCTTTTCGGATTTCGAGTTCTCCCCGGTGGACCCTTCTTCCCGCGCCGGCCTCTTTTCAGCCCCTGGACTTCTCCCTGCACTCTTCACCGGAGCCGTGCAGCGCACTTCTTTCAGATCGGGCATGCGTACCAGATTTGCCAGTAGCTGCCAGTCGCCTTCAACCCCGTCGGGGCTTACCGGACGAAACTTCAACGGTCCGAAGGCCGAAGGTCCTAGCAGCTTCATGGGATCGAGCATGGCAAAAATCGTCTTCGAATCTTGCCGCGTGAGGTTGCCATCCTTCTCGCTCAGCAGAACGTGAAATGACTCGTCCTGTGTTGCAACTTCGACTCTCTCTGCCGGAGGGAAAGTCTCCGGCACCTGGGTCTTCAAAAAGAAATTCAGTCGTCCGTCCTGCGGGAGTTCGTCGGGGTTGCCAAGCTGGATCATTGGGGGAGAGTCACTGCTGTCGAGTTGGACGCTTTTGCTCAAGAGGTTTAGCTGCGGCCGTGGGGCTGCGATTGCGGTGCTTAGGTCAAGCGTACGGCCGTCTTTCAAGGCGACCTGGGCCGTCACCGAAGCACCCGCCTTCAGCTTAGCTCCCGACGTGGCATCGTGCGCCACGAGTTTAAGCTCATCATGCTGGTTGTCACGGGAAAGATTTTCAGGGGTGAATGTGACGCCGCTCAATTCCAGCTTTGAAACTTCATCGAGACGAGTGCCTCGCAATATTCCGTTGAGGTCTCCGGCATGGACCGTGAACGTATCCAGACGAGCGGCCTCGGAGTAAGTATGCAGCGAAACCTTATCTGCTTCGGCGAGGCCGAATTTCTTCACCAGCACTTGCACAGAACCAGCGCTGGCATTCTGTAGCGGGACTTTCAATTCCAGTTCATAAGGTTTTGCGGCCTTCCACTCCACAGGAACGGTTTTTCCGTATGTGTTCTCCAATAGCACTTCGCTGACGCAGCAAGCGTCCGGTGACTGCACGTGCAAAGTATCCTCGCGACCGATAATCAGCGCGCTTGCGTCTTTCGAAGCAACCACCCACTGAGAAGCTTGAGACGTACGGAGCCGGAATCGCGGCCCTTCGAAGGAATGGAACCCCCACGAGCCACGCAGAATGCCGCTAGCCTCTCCGTCCAGGGATTTCGCTTCCATGGTGTGAGTTTCAATCACGAATCCGCCGAGAGCTGGATCCGGATGAGCGGGAAGATCAAAGCCCTTCCCGGATTTACTTTCCACATGAAGCACGAAATTGTGCGCCAACTCCGTGGCAAAAACCAGAGGCGCTCCTTCCGCCGGCAAAACAAGATCTAGCTTACTGGCGCAGAATACCTGCGCCGCATCGACTGTCCGCAATGGCGGCGGAACAACAGCATGCACCGGGGGCAAGGCAATCACCAAAACCGATTTTGGATTACGAAATGAAGGCGGATTGTTCAGGCGAAGGTTGAGATCGTCTTTGCGAGGCAACGCGAGCGCGGGAATGTATTGATACTGCGCCGTGTGGGCTGTGCTCAGAATGCGCACCGCATCCACGACGGCGCCAACATATGCGCTGTAATAGCCGCCTCTGGCTGTCGGCGTGGCGCTAAGCTGAGCGAGCAAATCCGTCGACGGTCCCGAGGTCAGAGTCGCGACCATGTTTTGACTGTGCTGATCGTCGAGCACCATCTGATCGGTATTCTGTGTAAGGCAGGGCACCTGCTGGGCGCTTGGTTTATCGAAGCACTGCTGATCGAGCTTAATGTTGAGGCTTCTCGCGAGCATGGTGGCGCGCGTTTTTAGCTGCTCCGGATCAACCACGGATGTCTCGCGAACCGCCTCCAGATATGCTTCCAATCGTGAGCGATCCAGGCTGAGCTGCTGCAGATCCTGTGCGGCACGGACGAAAGCCCCGGGTTTGCCGCGAACCGCAGATCGCAAAGTAGAAAACGCTCCTCCGGTCTCCGGCGCAAGCAGGACAACAGCCTGGTCAGCATCAGTGGGGACGGTAACAAAGATGCCCTCTTCGTGAACGGGCTTCGTCCAGGTCTCGGCGCGGGTAAACCAGGACTCGGGCGGAGGGTTGGTCGCTCCTCGCAAAAAGACCACGACCATCAGGTAGTGAACCGACTGGCTGTCAGGCAGGTCTGGATGCACCCACAGGCGGTCCCCAGGCTGCAGGTTCGGCACTTCTGCGATGGGTACGGTCACGCCTTCGCGCTGCACATGCACCTGAAACTTGGGTCCGATAAGATCAAAAGCTGCATTGTCGGCGCGAGCAGTTGTGGTCAAGAGTATGAGAGCGGAAAAGCAGAAACCGGCGATTACGCGGCCCAAATAAGGTTTTAAGAATCGCAAACGCACTACTCCCTCTTCCTAAGATGCTGGTTTGTTCCTCTTTATGCTATCAGCCCCGTGCCGGGTCGCAAGACTCGGTTGTTCAAAAGAATCTTGTAATTCGACACCTATGCTATTGAATGGAAAGGGGGATCAATCGGTGCAGCAGGTTCGCCTAACCGCGGAGAAAGTGCTATTCCTCGACGCTGGTAACATCGGGGTGTGCTGCTCGAAATCCGAAATTTAAGCATTGAATTTCCCGGGACGCCAAAACCGCTCGTCGCCGTACGCGACGTTGGCTTCAAACTCTCTCGCGGCGAGGTGCTTGGGTTAGTGGGTGAATCGGGGTCGGGGAAATCCGTCACTTCACTCGCGATTATGCGGCTGCTTCCTCCGCAAGCGACCATCGGCGGAGAAATTCGTTTTGCGGCAAACGGCGGCGCTCCGCAGAACCTGCTTACACTCGACGCGGAACATGTCCGGCAACTGCGCGGCTCCGGAATTTCGATGATCTTCCAAGAGCCGATGACGGCGCTGAATCCCGTCATGCGCGTTGGAGAACAGGTGGCAGAAGCGGTACGCGCCCACAATAGCGTCGCTAAGAAGGAATCCTGGGACCGCGCCGTTGAGGCCTTGCGCGAAGTTGCGATACCGGATCCTGAGCGCCGTGCTCACGATTATCCCCATCAGCTTTCAGGAGGAATGCGGCAACGAGTGATGATTGCGATGGCAATCGTCAATCGTCCTCAACTACTGATCGCCGACGAACCGACCACCGCGCTCGATGTGACCATCCAGGCGCAAATTCTTGATCTGCTCGCCAGCTTGCGGGAGAAGTTCGGGCTGACGATGCTTTTCATTTCGCACGATCTCGCGGTGGTTTCAAAAGTTGCTGACCGGGTTGCAGTCATGTACGCGGGAAGCCTGGTCGAACTTGGTCCGCGCGAGGAGATTTTTCGTGTGCCCGCTCATCCCTATACGCGCGGCCTGCTCGATGCAGTCCCCACGCTGAATACGGAGCGCGGCCGTCCATTGCAGACGATTGAAGGCACAGTTCCACCGCTGCGCGATGTTCCGCCCGGATGCCCGTTTGAGCCGCGATGCGACTTACGGATCCCGGAATGTGCTCGCGCCCTCCCTCCGTTGGTGGAGATCAGTCCAAGCCATTGGGCGCGATGTCCGGTCGCAAATGCGAAGCGCGCTTTATAATCCGTGTTCTGCCTCACACTTTAGGCGTCAGATTCCGGTGAAGATTGCGCATACTGCTGCTCAGCGACATTCACAGTAACGTGGAAGCTCTGGAGGCGTGCCTTGCCGCCGCCCCTCCAACCGATGCGACCGTCAACCTGGGTGACATTGTTGGCTACGGAGCGAGCCCGAACGAAGTTACCGAACGCGTGTGCGGATTGGGAGGAATTTTTGTTCGCGGCAACCATGACAAAGTAGTGGCGGGCATCGATACTCTAGAAGGTTTCAATCCCATCGCCGGTGTGGCGGCGCTTTGGAACCGCGAGCAGCTTACCAGCGAGCATCTGGCCTGGTTGCGCGCTTTGCCGAAAGGACCGGTGCTGAGTGACATCTCCAGTGTGCAGTACGTGCACGGCGCTCCCGACGATGAAGATCGCTACGTGGTCACGCTCGAAGATGCCGCTCTGCAACTAAGACAGGCGACTGCGAACATCACATTTTTTGGGCATACCCACATTCAGGGCGCATTCTTTCTGCGAGACGGAGTTGTACAGGCGGTTCGCCCGGCATACGCGACCGTAGGAAAACAGGAAACCTGGGACTTGCAGCTCGAATCCGGATTAAACTACATGATCAATCCCGGATCGATTGGACAGCCTCGTGATGGAGACTGGCGGGCTGCGTTTGCTGTTTTCGACTCGGAACAGCGGATAGTGACCTTTTTTCGGGCTCCTTACCAAATACGAGCGGCGCAGGAAAAAATTTTAGCGGCGGGCCTTCCAGCGCGATTGGCCACAAGACTCGCAGCAGGAAGTTAACGTGATGAAAGTCCCTCCTGACAACTATTTGATTGCACACACCGACGGCGGCGCGCGTGGCAATCCGGGTCCCGCAGGCTACGGCGTCGTGATTCATGATGCGCAGGGACACAAGGTTGCGGCGCTCAGCCAATATCTTGGAAAACAGACCAATAACGTCGCGGAATACCAGGCGCTCATCGCCGCGCTGGAATACGCAGTCGAGCATGACTCCCGCCCCCTGAAGGTTGTCAGCGATTCGGAGCTGCTTGTCCGCCAGATCAAGGGTATCTACAAAGTAAAAGAGCCGACCTTGCGCGATCTACACGCACGCGCTCGCCAACTGATAAACAAATTGGAATGGTTTGACATTGAACACGTTCTACGCGGACATAATCGCGAGGCCGATGATCTGGCAAATGAAGCCATGGACAAGGGTTCCGGGAAGACTCCGTTTCGCGCCCCCCACGCCGCTCCAAGTCAGCAGGTGCAAAGAGAATTCAAAGGGATCGTGCGTGATGGAAAGATCGAACTGCTTGATGGGGATCTGCCCGAAGGCACGGCGGTTGAGGTCCGCATGAAGCGCTAGCCGATTTCCGCCAATGCGATGTGGCGGATCAATCACTCACCACGTTTCGTAACGTCCCAACTCCTGCGACTCTGACTTCCACTGTGTCTACTGCTACTAGTGGCCCGACTCCACTCGGAGTTCCGGTGGCAATCAGGTCTCCGGGAAGCAGGGTCATTACCTGCGCAATATGGCGAATCACGACGTCCAGCGCAAAAATAAAATCGCGAGTATTGCCTTGCTGTTTTGTTTTTCCATTCACTCGCGTTTCCACCTCAACTCCGGCCCACGGGTCAATTGAGTCCGTCACCACGGGTCCAACCGGACAGAACGTGTCGAATCCTTTGGCGCGAGTCCATTGGCCATCTTTGTTCTGCAGGTCCCGAGCTGTGACGTCATTCACGCACGTGTAGCCGAGAATGTACGGCCTGACGTCTTCATCCACTTTGAGATTCCGGCATATTTTGCCGATCACGACACCCAACTCGCCCTCGTGGTCGACACGAGCAGAAATCTTGGGACGCACGACGGTTTGCTTTGGGCCGATTATTGCCGACGAAGGCTTTAGAAAAATCAGCGGCTCAACCGGAACGTCGTGCCCAAGTTCAGCCGCATGCTCGCGATAATTCCGTCCGACACAAACAATTTTGGACGGCTCGACCGGAGCCAGCAGCGTAGCTTCGTCAAGCGGAATATGAGGAATTTTCTTCGCTATAGATTCCAGCGCCTTCTTGTCTGGAGGAAATGCCAGAGTTCGCGTGATCTCCTCGCGTCCGGCGATAGTTTCAATACATCCAAAGTGAGAAGAGCCATCTAATTCGAAGCGGCAATATTTCATGTTTTTCGCAGAAATTATTTCAGGCTTGGAACTCGAACCGTCAGGGGACTATGCCAGAGACCTGCGGCGAAAGCAAGCAAATCAGAACTGCAGGAAACAAACCCAAGCTCGAAGAGAGCATCTCAAAGTGTTGATTTGGCGAGAACTGGGGATTTAACCATAGCTTCGGGATCAACGAAGCGACACACGCTTAACCGCGTACCTCGAAATCTGCTTGTCGACACCACAGGAAAAATATCGCGTGGCTATTGGACCTTCAATTCAGCGCAAGGAAGTAAGAACGCCGCCCCCCGGCCCCGTGGAGGTTGAGCGGCGAAAGCACGACCCTGCGTCAGAAGAGAGGTACCAGGCCCACGCACCCCAACCCGTCGCCAAAGGTGTTTTCCGCTCTATCGGACTTGGCATGATCACGGGCGCCGCAGACGACGACCCATCGGCTATCGGCACTTACGCTACCGCGGGCGCGAAGTTCGGCCCAGCCTTACTGTGGATTGCGCCGGTGGCGCTCCCAATGATGTTCGCGGTCGTGTATCTATCTTCCAAGCTCGGCCAAGTCACAGGGCAAGGATTGTTCGCGATAATCCGCCAGCATTATCCGCGTTGGTTGCTGCTCATGATGTTAGGAGCTGTGCTCGTGGGAAACACCATCGAGGCTGGCGCGGATATCGGCGGAATGGCTGCAGCGCTCAGGCTGCTAGTACCGATTCCCGCGGCGGTGATTGTCATTGTGATCACCCTTTCCGTGCTCGCTCTCCAGATCTGGGGATCGTACACCATGATTCGGAACATATTTCGTTGGCTTGCGCTGGCGTTATTGGCTTATCTCGGCTCCGCTTTGCTAGCCCACCCCGGACTAATTTCCACGCTAAAGGGAACTCTGGTTCCAACCATTCGGCTGAATCGTCAATTTGTGGAAATTGTTGTGGCGGTAATTGGCAGCTCGCTTTCGGCGTATCTCTACACCTGGCAATCGAACCAGGAGGTTGAGGAAGATATTTCGATGGGCCGCAGGCGACTGGTTGACCGAATGGGAACGACCAAAGCCGAACTCAGTCACTCGGCTCATGACATCGGCTTTGGCATGTTTTTCTCCAGCCTGGTGATGTACTTCATCATCTTATCAACCGGCGCTACTCTATTCCGCGCCGGCAAATTTGACATCAACACGGCGGCCGACGCGGCGCAGGCATTGCAGCCTTTGGCGGGAAAGTTCGCCGAACTCTTGTTTGCGCTTGGAGTAATCGGTGTCGGCTTCATTGCCATCCCTGTGATGACCGCTGGAGCCGCATACGACTTTTGTCAAACGTTCAGTTTGAGGCACGGCCTTCATACGCCTGCACGGCAATCGCGAGCCTTCTACGCTGCGATCGTCATTATCACTGCCATCGCGATGGGCATGAATTTTCTCGGTTTGAATCCCATTAAGGCCCTGGTATGGGCCGGGATCGTGCAAGGTCTTTCGACGCCTTTCCTGATGCTGCTGCTCATGCGAATGACCAATAACCGACGGATCATGGGGCGATGGGTGAACACCAGGGCGCTCAATATCCTCGGATGGCTGACCACAGCCGCGATATCCGCCGCCGCGATAGCTCTAGTAGTCTTCTGGCTAAAGTAGCCGGATATTGGTACTAGGGAACAGCTTCGCTCGCTTCTTCTGATCGAGGACTTTCGTTGCCACGAGCGTCAACCGCAGAAATCGAATAAGAGTATTGGTGACCAGGAGCGACGTCGGAGTCACGGAGAGCCGGCGTCTTTACCAGTTCCGTATTTATCTTGACGGACTCGCCGCCTGCCTCGCGGCGATAGACGTTGTATCCGGCCAAATCTGCCTCGCTATTTCCTGCCCAAACAAGATCGATGAACGGCTTCTGCCCCGGCCCGGAGAAGACTGCTTGTAATCCGGTGGGCGGTTTCGGCGGGAAAACGTCATGCGCCACAACTCGGACCGGCGGGCCATCGTCGCCTTCCACCTGCGCGGACCCACTGGCTTGCTCAACCAACGTCACAACTGTTAAGCGATAGTCGTATGTTTTCTCCGACTCGAAGCCGGTGTCGAGCAGGGAGGGGTTGGTCTCTCCAGAGGCTTGAGCTTCGCCTGCAACCGAATCGTGGTTGCTTGCAACATCGCGGCGATAAATCCGATATGCATAATGCAGTCCGGGAATCTCTCGCGCCGGCGACACGGGATCCCATGCCAGCAGGACTCCTTCGGCGGTAAGACGCGCGCGTAGATTTTCAGGCGGAGGCAACGTGGGCGCGGATGGAACCTGCACCTGATTCGACAGCCCAGCGCTCCTGCCGTACGAATTCAAAACGCTGACCGCGTACACCAGGTTCGAGGTGGGCGACTGCAGCTGCAAGCTGGGTGAAAGCTGGTCGGTATAGGCAGCTTGGGGCGGTATCGGTTTCTGTGATTTTGGCGGTGCTTTTCTGCGGAACGACACACCTTGCTTAGATCCGGCTTTCGGAGTCGGCAGCTCAGCGACCGGCGTTCCGCAACCGTGCATTATCGGTCCGACATTACGACAGATCCGTGTGGGACCCACATGCCGGAAAGTTTGATGATCGGTGGTTTCCTCCGGCACCGACCAGGCGAGGTGAACTTCGTTTCCTTTTCGCGCTGCCCTGAGATCTCTTACCGGGCGCGCCAGTTCAAGCGACGGCGGTTCTGGAATTCCGGGAGTGCCGCAACTCGCAAGCAAGGCAAGGGCAGCGAAGGCCAGTCCCAGTTTTAGTTTGCTGAATCTCATCTGTCGCGAAAGACTAACACTTCGACAGTTTAGTGGAGGCACGGGCGTCCTCGCCCGTGCGATTCCTTGGGACATCAAAATGAGGTTCACGGGACTTTCTAAACCTCGAAATTGTCGCAACAGCGATAGCAGCACGGGCGAGGACGCCCGCGCCTCCAAGTTCGAGTCTAAAAAGTGGATTCAGGCAAAAAAGAATTGCTAGAGGATATACCGGCTCAAATCCTGGTCCTTAACAATGTCGGACAGGGCTTTGCTGACGTATTCGGCGTCCACGGTGATGTGCTCGCCCTTTCTTTCCGGCGCAGAGAAGCTGATGTCATCTAGAACGCGCTCCATGATCGTATGCAGACGCCGCGCGCCGATATTTTCTGTGCCCTCGTTCACGCGGAACGCAAAACGCGCAATCTCTGCCAGCGCGTCTTTGGTGAATTCCAGCTTCACGCCTTCGGTCTCGAGCAACGCAGTGTATTGCTTGACCAGCGAAGATTTCGGCTCCGTCAGGATGCGGATGAAATCGTCCATGGTGAGCGACTGCAACTCCACTCGAATCGGAAAACGCCCTTGCAGTTCGGGGATCAGGTCGCTGGGCTTTGAAACGTGGAAGGCCCCCGCCGCGATGAAGAGGATATGGTCAGTGCGGACCATCCCGTAGCGGCTGTTTACGGTCGTGCCCTCAACAATGGGAAGGATGTCGCGCTGCACGCCTTCGCGCGAAACGTCCGGGCCATGGCCGCCTTCGCGGCCGGCGATCTTGTCGATCTCGTCGAGAAAAATAATTCCCGAGTCTTCCACCCGGTCGATGGCAACGCGCGTGACCTGGTCCATATCGATCAGCCGCTGCTCTTCTTCCTGGATCAGGTATTCAAACGCCTCGTTGACCTTCATCTTCCGCTTCTTGGTGCGCTGGCCGAAGATGTTGGGCAACATGTCCTTGATGTTGACGTCCATCTCCTCGACGCCCTGGTTGGAGATGATTTCGAAGGACGGAAAATTACGCTCCCGCGTTTCTATTTCCACCACGCGTTCGTCGAGCTTGCCCTCGCGCAGTTGCTGGCGGAGTTTTTCACGCGTGCGCGAGTAGGAATCGCCCGAAGAAGCTTCCAGGGTGAAACCCGCCTCGGGATGCGCCGCCGGCGCTGCCGGAGGAAGAAGAATATCCAGCAAGCGCTCTTCCGCATTCAGCTCAGCTTTGTCGGCGACGTCTTCGAGTTTTTCCTCGCGAACGTTATCAATCGCGATCTCTAGCAGATCGCGGATCATCGACTCGACGTCGCGGCCGACGTAACCCACTTCCGTAAACTTCGAGGCCTCTACCTTCAGGAACGGAGAGTTTGCAAGTTTGGCCAGCCTGCGCGCAATTTCGGTCTTGCCCACGCCCGTCGGGCCGATCATGATGATGTTCTTTGGAATCACTTCCTCGGCAAGATCCTCAGGAAGCTTCTGCCGGCGCATGCGATTGCGCAAAGCAATAGCCACGGCGCGCTTCGCGTCCTTTTGCCCGACGACGTGCTTATCGAGCTCGACAACGATCTCACGCGGCGTGAGCTCGTCGAGTGCGAGTTGTTCTTCTTCGGCGCTAGCAGGCAGGTAAATAGCCATATCGGTCGTTGGTCGTAGGTCGGTCGTCGTTGGCTTGGCGAATCAGCTCTTTAGGTCTAGGGCTTTGGCTAACGGCCAATGACGAACGACCAAAGGCTAATCACAATTCCTCTATCGTAACTTTCTCATTCGTGTAGATGCACATTTTGCCGGCGATCTTCATTGCCTCTTCAGCAATTTGGCGGGCCGAAAGTTGCGTGTGGTCTGCCAAGGCTTGGGCAGCAGCATGAGCGTATGGCCCGCCGCTGCCAATGGCCGCGATCCCTCCATCCGGCTCAATCACGTCACCTTGACCGCTCAGCAAAAAAGTCTGCTCTTTGTCAGAAACCAGCAGCAGGGCTTCCAAGTGCCGCAAAAACTTGTCGGTACGCCAATCCTTTGCCAGTTCGACCGCCCCGCGGCCAACGTTGCCATGATACTGCTCCAGCTTCGCCTCAAACCGGCTGAAAAGCGAAAACGCATCGGCGGTCGACCCGGCGAAACCCGCCAGAATCTTATCCTGATAAAGCCGCCGGATTTTCTTCGCCGAATGCTTAATGATGCTTTCGCCAAGCGTGACTTGGCCGTCTCCGGCCATGACGACGGTGCCATTCCGGCGGACACAAAGAACTGTGGTGGAGCGAATCAGGCGATTCTGGGGCATGAAAGCAAGCTTGATTATACCAGCCGAATAGAACCACAGTTGCCACCCGCGTGTGCGTAGGCCCGCAGGCCAGACCTTTAGCCGTGTACCGATTGGGGCTTTTCTGCAAGCAACTGCCTCAACACATACTGCAATATTCCGCCGTTAGTGTAATACAGGGCTTCTTGCGGGGTATCGATGCGAACCAGAGCCTCGAACTCTTTGGACTCCTTGCCGGCTTTGGCGCGGACCTTGATCCGCTGCCCAGCGGAGAATTTCTCCACTACATCGCGGATTCCGCCGATCTCAAATACTTCGTCCCCGGTCAGCCCCAGCGACTCCGCACTCTGATCCGCGAGGAATTGCAGAGGCAGAATTCCCATGCCGACAAGATTGGAGCGATGGATGCGCTCGTAGCTCTCGGCGATGACCGCATGCACTCCGAGCAGCAGGGGGCCTTTTGCTGCCCAATCCCGGGATGAGCCGGAACCATATTCCTTGCCAGCGAGGATGACTAGCGGCACGCCATCCGAAATATACTTTTCAGACGCTTCGAAGATGCTCATCTCCGCGCCATCCGGCAGATGTTTGGTGAATCCCCCCTCCAGGTTTGGCACCATCTTGTTGCGGAGGCGTACGTTAGCGAAGGTCCCCCGCACCATGACCTCGTGATTGCCGCGTCGCGAACCGTAAGAATTGAAATCTGCCGGCTTCACCCCGTGTTCCTGCAAATATTTTCCGGCGGGACTGTCTTTCTTGATTGAGCCTGCCGGGGAGATGTGATCGGTGGTCACGCTGTCGCCAAGCACCGCGAGCACACGCGCTTTGCGGATGTCGCTCACTGGCGCCGGCTTTGATGACATTTCGTCAAAATATGGCGCGCGCTGAATGTAAGTTGAACCCGCGTCCCAGGCGTAGGTCTCTCCTTCAGGAATTTCCAGCGAACGCCAATGCTCGTCTCCTTCGAAGACGTCGGCGTAACTCTTCACGAACATGGAGGATGAAATCGAATGCTGCACGACTTCATCCACCTCGCGTTGAGTTGGCCAAAGGTCGGCTAGATAAACCGGATTGCCCTCACGGTCCTTGCCCAGCGCGTCTTTTCGCAGATCGACGTCGATTCGTCCGGCCAGTGCGAATGCCACCACCAGCGGCGGGGACATTAAATAGTTGGCGCGAACATCGGGATTGATTCGACCTTCAAAATTTCGGTTCCCTGAGAGCACCGACGCGACCACTAGGTTCTTGCGATCGATTTCTTCAGAAATTTCCGGCGGCAACGGACCCGAGTTCCCAATGCAGGTCGTACAGCCGTACCCGACCACGTGAAACTTTAACTTCTCGAGATATGGCATCAGCCCGGCATTGTCGAGGTAGTCGCGAACAACTTTCGATCCCGGCGCAAGCGAGGTCTTCACCCATTCGGGAACTTGTAGCCCACGCTCGACGGCCTTCTTGGCAAGCAGGCCGGCAGCCAGCATCACCGACGGATTAGAAGTATTGGTGCAGCTGGTGATGGCGGCGATCACAACTTTGCCGTGACTCAAATGGCCGTTGCCGGAGACAGCGTCTGCAGGCTGGCCTTTGCTGGTTTTGATCAAGGAAGGTAGCGCACTCTCAAAAGATTCCTTTGCACCCGAAAGCGGAACCCGGTCCTGAGGGCGCTTCGGTCCTGCCAGGCTCGGCTCAACCGTGTCCAGGTCCAGTCCCAGCAGCTCAGAATATTCCGCCTCGGGCGTGCTCTCATCATGAAAGAGCCCCTGCTCGCGGCTATAAGCTTCGACCAGTGCGATCTGTTCATCCGTGCGCCCCGTAAGACGCAAATAGGTCAGGGTTTCGCTGTCTATAGGGAAAATTCCGCAAGTCGCACCGTACTCGGGCGACATGTTTCCAATGGTGGCGCGATCGGCCAGGGGCAGGTCTTTCAGCCCCGGCCCGAAATATTCCACAAACTTGCCAACGACGCCGTGCTTGCGAAGCATTTCCGTGATCGTGAGCACCAGGTCGGTTGCGGTTGCGCCCTCGCGCAAGCGGCCCGTAAGTCTTACACCCACGACCTGCGGGATCAGCATGGAGACCGGTTGTCCGAGCATTGCGGCTTCGGCTTCAATTCCGCCCACACCCCAACCGAGCACGCCGAGGCCATTGATCATCGTCGTGTGCGAGTCCGTGCCGACTAGCGTGTCCGGATATGCGAGTCGTTTCCCATTCGCCTCGTTCACAAACACGACGCGGGCCAGATACTCCAGATTTACCTGGTGCACAATGCCGGTATCCGGCGGCACGATGGCCATGTTGCGAAACGCCGTCTGCCCCCAGCGCAGGAAAGCGTAGCGTTCTTTGTTGCGCAGGAATTCGAGTTCCGCATTCATCGCAAACGCCTGCACCTTGCCGAACTCATCCACCTGAACCGAGTGGTCGATCACCAACTCCGCCGGCTGTAGCGGATTGATGAGCGCAGGATTGCCGCCAAGTTTCTCCATTGCGTCCCGCATGGACGCGAGGTCTACCACCGCCGGGACGCCAGTGAAATCCTGCATCAGCACGCGGCTTGGAGTGAAAGCAATTTCTTTTTGCGATTTCGTGTTGCTGTTCCAGGAAGCCAGAGCGCGAATGTCTTCCGCCTTTACGTTTCGCCCATCTTCGGTACGCAACAAATTCTCGAGCAAGATGCGCAGCGAGAATGGCAGGTGCTTGGTCGAAATGCCCTGCTTATCGAGCGCGTCGAGCCGAAAAATCTCGTATTCCTTGCTGCCGATTTTCAGCGTAGAACGGGAATGAAAGCTATCCATGGACCAGCCTTCCGCATGAATTTGTTGTGGCGAGGAGCAACACTTAGTTTAGTCGTTCGTAGAAGATTTTGCGCCGTCAGTGGCGATTCCAAAGGTCACTCAGCGGCATGCGCTGGAGGACTAGCGCTTAATGCCCAAATATTCGGTGCGGCACCAAATAGGTGAACCCAGCGAATACCTCCCACTGAGTTGAAGTACTGGTAAGACCATGATCGAACCCACCGTCGAATACCAAGTTTTTACTCGCGCTGTAGCTCAATGCCCATAAATTCCCGACGGCATTTCCGCGGAGAAATGGCTGTGTCACGTGCCACACTTCGCCCGACAGACCAAACCTCAGCGTCAGAGGATGTGAGACCGAGAGCGATTGCCCGACTTGAGCCCGTCGGACTGGATCATTTACAACTTCATTAAAGAATAAATTCGCGTCGTAGTGGAATTTCTTGACGTCTCCACTGCCAAGCAGGAGCGCGGAATTTCTGGAACTGCCGATGTCGAGATCGGGTGCGTTCCCACCGTAAATGCTATGGAAATAGCTCGCAGAAATTGTGGGCATCGCCCCTTCGCCCGGATACAAAACGACTTGCGCGCCCAGCGACACTCCTCCCGCATCATTCCTTGATTGCCTGCCGCGGCGACTGTGTGCGACCGGTTCGATTCCGGCCAGCAGCTCGATCCGTCGTGAGACAGCAAACTTCACAACTTCGTTGACACTAGTTTGCGAAGAAAGCTCCGGAGATGTCCACGCGCTGAGCACGCCGCTCTCGAATTGAAGGTATCCCTTGGGCGAAAGTGCGGCTGGTGTAGAAACCGTCGGCCTGCCCGGGTTCGCGATGGGACCGTTGGGATCCTGCGCTGAAACCTCTGAAGCTTTTGGTCCTTGCTGCGCCGCAGCCGCGATCGCCAGAATCACAATCTCGGCCAATGTTAGCCAATAACGACGCATAAGTTCTTGAGTGTTGGATTTTCTCTTTTCCGGAGACAGCGGTAGCTCAGACAAAACTTACAGTAGAAGTTTACTTCGCCCTCAGCAGCAGCACTGGCACGCTGACGTTGTGCTGCACGCGGCTCGCGGTGGTTCCAAGAAACAGATCCGCGAAGAAACGGTGGCCGTGCGTGCTCATAGCTACTAAGTCGCAGCCTTTTTGCTTGACCCAGCGAATGATTTCCTTGGCCGGATCTCCATAGGCCAGTTCGGCGTCCGCGGAGATGCCAGACGCCTCAAACTCAGAGCGAACTTTTTTTAAGTAGTCGGTGTCCTCCGCGATCTCGCGGCTGACCGCGTCTCCGCCATAGGTCCGCGCCGCCCAGCCGTCGGCCACATGCAACAGCACAACGCGGCCATGCGCCAATTTCGCGAGCTGCTTCACATGGTCGATGATCGCCCGATCGGTTGGCGTCCCATCGACGGTCACAAGAATCGTTTTGTACATGTTCGGCCTCTCTAACCGCCGACAATCACGTGCCACGCCGAGCGCAGCGAATCCGGAAGTCCCCAAATATCGAGAGCAGTAATCAAAATGGCGCTGCCCCAACCACCCGCCATCAACAACCACCCATTTTTCCACCTGCCCATCTTCGCCCCCGAACTGGTGAAGTGTAGAAGCGGAAACATGGCGAACGGGAGTTGCAGTGCCAGCACAACCTGGCTCAAAGTAAGCAAATCGTTCACGCTTGCGTCGCCCCGAACCCCGATAATCACAACCGCCGGAACGATGGCCAGAGAGCGTGTGATCAGGCGACGAAGCCACGGCTGAATGCGCCAGTGCATAAAGCCTTCCATCACAACCTGCCCAGCGAGCGTGCCGGTGATGGTGCTGCTTTGACCGCTGGCCAGCAGAGCCACAACGAACAACGTGCTCGCCAGCGTCGTTCCCAGCAATGGAGCGAGCGTCAGATATGCGATGCGAATCCAATCACTGTTGGGGCTGAACGTAATGACATCACCGCCGGCTACCTGCACGCTGGTTTTTCCGTAGAAAACCAGAGCCGCCAATACCAAGATGGCAGCGTTCACCAGGAAAGCGACAGTCAAGGCGGTGGTTGAATCAATCATGTTAAAGCGGATCGCGCTTCGAATGGAATGCTCATCTTTCTGCAGCTTGCGACTTTGCACCAGAGCCGAATGCAAATACAGATTGTGCGGCATCACCGTGGCCCCAATCATGCCGATCGCAATATAGATCATCCCAGCCTGACGAAAGCTCGGGCTCACCAGCGCTCGCCCCATCTCCAGAAAATTCGGGCGAGTTTGAGGAAGCACAAAAATCTCGATGAGATAGCAGACCGCGATGGTCAGAATAAGCACAAGAACGACCGCCTCAATAGTCCGCATACCATAACGCTGTAGCGCCAACAACAGCAGCACGTCGATGCCGGTGATGATGACGGCCCAGAGAAGCGGAATGTGAAACATCAGATTAATGGCGACCGCACTGCCGAGCACCTCTGCCAGATCGCAGGCGCCAATCGCGATTTCGCACAGCACCCAGTTCGGCCACCGAGTCCATCGCGGATACCAGTCGCGGCAACACTGCGCCAGATCTTTTCCGGTTACAACCCCCAGGCGGGCAGCGATCACCTGCATGAAGATCGCCATCAGGCTTGCGAGGCCGACGACCCACAGCAGGCCGTACTTGTATTGCGCGCCTCCGGCCAGGTCGGTGCCCCAGTTGCCAGGGTCCATGTAACCGACACTCACCAGAATGGCCGGCCCGATGAACGCGCGCCATTGCTGCCAGAACCCCGCTGCGTGGTGCGGCACCTCCACGGTGCTGTGCATGCCCTCGAGGGAAACATGCCTGGGAGCTACAGCAGTAGTGGCAACAGGTTCGGAACTGTTAGGAGTTGGCGTCGGCCGATCCATCGCGTAGGACTATCTTACTGAATGCGGTCAAAATGGAGCATGCGTGTCCCGCCGGGTCTGCCCCCGAATCACCGATTCTCAGGTTTGACATAGATTTCCCCTGCCCCTAACCTTGTTCTCTCTGGCCATGAAAGTTCTGCTCATCGGCAATGGCGGTCGCGAACACGCGCTCGCGTGGAAACTGCGGCAATCACCGCGGGTCACCAAACTTTATTGCGCGCCCGGGAATGGCGGCATCAGTCGCGAGGCTGAATGCGTCCCTGCCGACTTGAAGAGCCTGGAGGCGATCGTCGCACTTGCGACCCAACTCGAGCCCGACCTTACTGTGGTCGGCCCGGAACTGCCGCTTCAGCTCGGAATCGTGGACGAATTTACGCGCCGGGGCTGGCCGATCTTCGGCCCAACAAAAGCCGCCGCGCAACTTGAGACCAGCAAAAGTTTCGCCAAGGAATTCATGCAGCGCCACCGAATCCCAACTTCGCACTATGCGATTTGCGATTCAGCTGATGAGGTGAAAGAGGCGCTCGGCCGTTTCAGCACACCCGTGGTGGTGAAGGCGGATGGGCTCGCGGCTGGAAAGGGCGTGGTCATCTGCAAGACTAAAGATGAAGCTGCTGCCGTGGCCGCCGAGATGCTCACCGGAAAAATGCTCGGCGAAGCTGGCACGCGAGTGGTGATTGAAGAATGCCTGAAGGGAGACGAACTTTCATTCCTGGTTCTCAGCGACGGAGAACGCGTTGCGCCCTTGGTGGCCGCGCAAGATCACAAGCGTGTGGGCGATGGCGACACTGGCCCCAACACAGGTGGCATGGGCGCGTATTCGATTCCCCAACTGCTGGACGAGCAGATGACGAATTGGCTGCTGCAGCACATTGCTCGCCCAGTGGTTGCGGGCATGAAGGCGGGAGGTATGGAGTACAAGGGCATACTTTATTGCGGGTTGATGATGACCGCGCGCGGCCCCATGGTGCTCGAATTCAACTGCCGCTTTGGCGATCCTGAGACCCAGCCCATCATGATGCGGCTCGACAGTGATTTGCTCGAGGCCATTGAGGCGTCGATCGAGGGCCGCGTGAGCGATGGCGATTTTCGCTGGTCGCCGGAAGCGTCCGTGTGCGTGGTAATGGCTTCAGGTGGATATCCCGGCACAATCGAAGTCGGCAAGAAAATTAGCGGGATCGAAGAAGCCGACAGAGTGGACGGTGTGAAAGTATTTCACGCCGGGACGAGCGTGCGCGACGGAGCTTTCTATACGGCGGGAGGAAGGGTGCTGGGCGTGACCGCTCGGGCCCAGAACCTGCAGACCGCGGTTGACCGCGCATACGAAGCCGTCGGCAAGATTCAATTTGATGGCGCGCATTACCGGAAAGACATCGGCGCGCACGCGTTGAGAAAATAATCGAGGAGAACGCAAAACGAATGTCCAATCCTGTAGTTTCAATTGTGATGGGAAGCGATTCTGATCTTGAGATCATGCGCGAAGCAGGAACAGCGCTCGAGGGTTTCGGCATTGCCTACGAGATCGATGTCACCTCGGCACACCGTTCGCCCGACAGAACTGCAGACTATGCGCGCAAGGCCGCAGACCGCGGAATTCGCGTGATTATTGCAGGAGCGGGCGGGGCGGCACATTTGGCAGGAGTGATCGCCGCGCATACGACTCTTCCCGTGATCGGAGTGCCCATTTCTGCGACCTCCCTGAACGGATTAGATTCGCTGCTCGCCACGGTACAGATGCCGGCCGGAATTCCGGTGGCGACGGTTGCGATCGGAAAACCGGGGGCCACCAATGCTGGAATCCTGGCTGCGCAAATTTTGGGAGTGGCTGATTCTGCAATCGCGCAGAAACTTCATGCGCACAAGGCGAAGTTGGCGAAGGGAGTGGAGGAGAAATCGAAGAAGTTGAAGGACAGTTTGAAGTAGCACGGGCGAGGACGCCCGTGCCTCCACCCCACGACCTGCTGTGGAACGACGGGGGTCCACGCCCGTCGAAGTGCAAATATCAATCCAGCTTCAGAGTCCGCAGATATTCTTTAAGCGGACCTCCCAAATCTTCTCGCTTTAACGCGAATTCAACAGTCGCCTTCAGGAAGCCAAGCTTGTCACCGGTATCGTGCCGTTTGCCTTCGTAAACATAGGCGTACATTTTTTCTTTCTTCAGCAGCAGGCGCATCGCGTCGGTCAGTTGCAATTCCCCACCCGTACCCACCTGCGTTTGCTCAAGCACGTCGAAGATGGTCGGCGTCAAAATGTAGCGCCCAATGATCGCCAGGTTCGAAGGGGCTTCTTCAAAAGGCGGCTTTTCCACCATGTTCAGAATTTCGTATAACCGCCCGCCCTGGCGTCCGTCGGCAGGCTTCACATCGAGCACGCCGTAGGCAGAAATCGCCGCGCCTTCGACGATCTGGGTCGCAATCACCGAACATTGCGTCTCCTCAAAGACCTGCATCATTTGCTTCAGCACCGGAACCTCAGCGTCAATCACGTCATCGGCGAGCAGCACGGCAAAAGCTTCACGTCCGACTAGTTCCCGTGCAGTCAGCACCGCATGGCCGAGACCCAAAGCCTCTTTTTGACGCACGTAGGCCACATGGATCATGTCTGAAATCTGGCGCACAACTTTCAGCAGATCCGTCTTGCCCTTCTCTTCCAGAATTTTCTCGAGCTCATAGCTGACGTCGAAATGGTCTTCGATGGCGGATTTTCCGCGCCCTGTGACCATGATGATCTGGTTGCAGCCGGCAGCCATGGCCTCTTCCACACCGTATTGAATGATTGGCTTATCGACCAGCGGCAGCATTTCTTTGGGTTGGGCCTTGGTCGCGGGCAAGAAGCGCGTGCCCAGTCCTGCGGCGGGAAATACGGCTTTGCAAACTTTCATCATATTTGTTGGCCTTGCGCGGCGAACGCGAACCGCTTTGGATGCAGCTTTGCGTCAAAGCGTAGGGCTGTCATTCCCCAATATGGCTCTACGAATAATCCTCAACGGCACGCCCCCTTGCTCCATGAGCCGGTTATGAAATTCAAGAAGGCTGAAATCGTTCCCGCGCATTTTACGATAGTCGCCGCGCAATTTGAGAATCTGCAGCTTGCCCAGCGTGTACATGAGATAAGTTGGATCAGCGGTGCCGCGCTTGGTCTCGACATCAGCGACTGCAGCAGTTTGAAAACCCTCTTGCACGAAGAACTGCCTTGCCTGATCGAGCGTCATGTTGCCGGTATGCAGCTGAATGCCCACAATGTAACGCGCATTTCTTAGAAGCGCGTCCTCGATCTGACCCAAACGTAATTTAGGGTCGCCGTTGCCATAACCCTCGTCCAGCATCATCTGCTCGCAGTAGTGCGCCCAGCCTTCGGCGTTTGTTCCGGAGAAGATGAGCTTTCTAATTTTGGAAGGGTTCTTGCCGACCCAAAGAAATTCAACAAAGTGGCCGGGATAGACCTCATGGATCGCGGTACCCGGAATCATGCTGTTGTTGAAGGTCTTCATCCATTCCTCAGTGCGGTCTAGCGGCCACTTCGGATCGGGCGTGGTTACGTTAAAGAAAGCTTTGTGGTCATGGGTTTCGTATGCGCCGGGAGTATCGATGGAAGCTTCGGTGGTTGCACGCTCGAACGGTGGCGTGTCTTCCAGGATCGGCGGTTCGCCGGGTGGAATGGTAACGATCTTCTTCTCTTCGATGAATTGCGTTAGTCCCCCGAATGTGTCGCGGAAAGCTTGGAGAAGGCGATCGGGAGCGGGGTGCTGGCTCTGCAGCTCTCCCACTACGTCCTGAACCGAGCGTTTGGGGTCGATCTCGGCAGCAACTTTCTTCAGCGCTTCCTGATTACGATGCAGGTCGTCGTAGCCAATGGCGAGCAACCGGTCGAGCGGAATGTCGACCATTTCGTCATAAAGCAATTTCTTGCGATAGTTTTCAGCGCCAAGGCGGAAATCTCCGTTCGCATGTGGCAGAACAGATTCCTGAAGATATTTCTGGTAGTTCGCAAAAGCGTCAATGACGCCCTGGGTCGAAGCTTTGAAGTCGGCCAACAGCTTGGGATCTTTGACTGCGGAGAAGGCCTCCGGCACATCTTTGCGGAAGAAATCGGTTTCACCAGGAAGTTGCTCGAGCGCGATCTCGGTATAAATTTTTGGCGGGTTCTGCAGGTTCTGGCGCGCGTATTCGAGCGCCATCGGAATCTGGCGCTCTCGCTCGATGGCCGAGCGCAGCCGCTCTTCCGGAGGAGCGTAGTTGCGCTTCATTATTAAGAAAATGCTGTTCGTAACCGCTCCGGTGTAGTGGTCCGGGTCCTTCCTCCACATCTGAATGTTTTCGAGCTCGAGCAGCCCAGAATGAATTGAACTGATGATCCACTCGCGATCGGCGGAGGTGTCGGCAGGTAATTTCGAACCGTCAACAGCTTCAAACTTGGCGAGGAACTCCTTTAAGCCACGTATTTGTTGATCCTGAGGAGCCGCGGAGTAGTCCTCTAGCTTTGGATCGTACTGATGAAAGCCAGCGGAAGTCGCTTCCGTCGGATGGAGGGGGAAGTAGAAATCAAAATACTGGTCAACTAGCGTGTTGAAATCAGCTACGGTTTGGGGTTCAGCGGACAGAGGCAATACGAAAAATAAACCAAGGAGTAGCGCTAGACAACATTTCGTGTTTTTCATCTCGGGGCCCAGATCACGGTATCACAAGAGCGACAGCGAGAATTCGCACGACCTCAGATAATGCGCACCCTCTCCGTAAATTCGAGATTAAGCAATCGAGGGAAGAATATTTTCTGAAAGGTTCCCTAGCAGTGTTTGCAGTTGTTCGAGGAGCTCTCTCGCGTCCAGACCTTTTGCGAGAAACTTTAACGTTCCGTCAGGCAGAAATTGCGCGCCCCGTTGCGAGGAGACAAAGGTCGCGAGTTTAGCGGGATCGACGGGGGCATCCTGCCGGAAGCGAACACTCACTTGGTCGCGCTTGCGCTCAATCGCAGTGACGCCCGCCTGCACCGCCTGCAGACGCAATGCGGCGTAGCGAATAAGCTGCTGCACCGGCAAGGGTGGCTCACCATAACGGTCTTTCAGTTCTGACTCCACATCGGCCAGCTGGCGCTCGGTTTCCACACCGGCAATTCGCTTGTACATTCGCAGCCGCTGGTTTTCTTCGGTGATGTATTCGGCTGGAATGCGGATATTCAGCCCCAGATTGAGTTGCGCCTGCGGTTGCGGTTCGGCCTCACCCTTCATCTCGCGGACAGCCTGCTCCAGCATTTGTGTGTAGAGATCGAATCCGACCGCTTCGATGTGGCCGCTCTGCTGGCCTCCGAGCAGATTGCCCGCCCCGCGAAGTTCCAGATCAAGCGCGGCGATTTTGAAACCTGCGCCCAGGTCGGAGAATTCTTTCAATGCAGCCAGTCGCCGGCGCGCAATGGGGGTCAATTCAACCTCTAATGGGAGTAGCAAATACGCATAGGCCCGCCGGTTTGAACGGCCCACACGTCCGCGCAATTGATACAACTCAGAAAGACCGAGGCGGTCGGCGCGGTTGATCAGAATTGTGTTGCACAGGGGGATGTCGAGACCATTCTCGATAATGGTGGTCGCCACCAAGATGTCCGCTTCATGGCGCATGAACTTGAGCATTACTTTTTCCAGTTCGCCTTCGGACATCTGCCCATGGCCAACCATGATTCGCGCCCGCGGCACCAGCGTCTGCAGCTTGGCAGCGATCTCCCAAATCGTGTCTACGCGGTTATGGACAAAGTAAATCTGCCCTCCGCGGTCCAGTTCCTGTTCCAAGGCTGAGTGGATGAGTTTCTCGTCCCAGTTAGCGACCACGGTTTGAATTGCAATGCGATCTTTGGGCGGAGTCTCAATCACGCTCATATCGCGCAGGCCCACGAGCGACATGTGTAGGGTTCGCGGAATCGGCGTCGCGGACATAGTGAGAACGTCCACTTCTTTGCGCATCTGCTTCAGCCGCTCTTTGTGACGAACACCGAAGCGCTGCTCTTCATCGACGACCAGCAGACCGAGGTCCGTGAACTTCACATCTTTTGAAAGCAGCCGGTGAGTGCCGATGAGAATGTCCACTTTGCCGGCTTCGACACGCTGCAGAATTTCTTTTTGTTGTTTCGGAGAACGGAAGCGGCTGATCATTTCGATGGTGACGGGAAATGCCGCAAAGCGTTGCTTGAAAGTTTCAAAATGCTGGAAGGCGAGCACGGTCGTCGGCGCAAGTACGGCAACCTGCTTGTTGTCGCTGATGGCCTTGAACGCAGCTCGCATCGCGATTTCCGTCTTACCGTAGCCGACGTCACCGCAGAGAAGCCGGTCCATCGGTTGCTGCGATTCCATATCGCGCTTCACGTCATTAATTGCTAAATCCTGGTCCTCGGTTTCGCTGTATTCGAATGTGTCTTCGAACTCCCGCATCCATTCATTGTCTGGCGGGAAGCTGTGGCCCTGCGCGGTCTTGCGCTGCGCGTACAGCTTGAGCAACTCCTCGGTCATGTCCTTCATTTCTTTGCGGACACGCGACTTAGTTTTTGCCCAGGCTGCCGTGCCGAGATGATTGAGCGAAGGCTTGGCGCCTTCTTGCGAACGATATTTCTGCACCAGGTCGAGTCGGGTCAGCGGAACGTAAAGCCTGGCGGCATCTGCATACTCGAGCACCATGAATTCGGCATTGCCATCGCCCTGGTTAATTTCCTTCAGGCCCTGGTATTGACCGATCCCATGCTCAACATGGACGACGTAGTCGCCAACTTGCAGGTCGCGAAAATCCGAGAGAAACGCCGAAGTCTTCGATTTCAGCCGCTGCGGCCGGGAGACAACCGACTCCGATTCATCGAACAGGTCGCGGGTGCCAAAAACTGCCAGTCCAGCGTCGGACAGGATCATTCCATCCGGGATATACGACTTAACCAGAGTGGTAGTAAGTACTTCGCCTGCGAAGTAAGCGGTTTCATCGGCATAACTCTCCCCACCCCGGGTGCGGCTTCCCAGCCGGAATGAGACCCCGTACTCGGTGAAGAAATCCGCAAGCCGCTCCAGTTCACCTGTATTCGGCGCAGCAACCAGGACGCGGCGGTTCGCTGCCAGATGTTTCTTCACTTCTTCCAGCATGCTTGGTATCGAGCCGTGGAAACGCGGACTCGGTTGCGAATGGAATTCCACGTTTTCAAGGTCGTCACCGCGCGTAACCCCGAGATGCTCGAGGTCAGCACCAGGAAGCGATTGCAATTTGTTCGACCAGTCTTCACCTGAAATGTAAAGATCGGATGGCCGCACCAAATTACCAATCCCGCTGCGTTCGTGCACTTCAACCACTCTCGCCCAGAACTGTTCCAGTTCGCTGTTTAGCAACTCGGGTTCGTCGGTAATAACGGGCGAGTTGGGCAGCAAATCGAAAATCGTTCCCGAAGATCCGGCAACGGGCGCGTAGAATTCCCAGCCGGGAAAGACAGTCACTCCGCCGGATCGCACCGCTTGCTCGATGATTTCTTCCGAGCCGCTCACTCGCTTACCCGAGAGCCGAGCATGAATCGCGCCGAGCAGCCGTTCGCTGACCGGAGTCTCGGAAAGCGGCAGCAGAACGGCTTCATCCGCGGGAGAAGAAGATCTCTGCGTCCTAGGATCAAACTTGCGAATGGATTCAACTTCGTCCCCAAAGAATTCGACCCGCACTGGCCGGTCAGCCTCAGGCGAATAGACGTCGAGAATTCCGCCCCGCAGCGCGTACTCGCCGGGCATTTCGACCACGTCAGTCGAGTTGTAGCCGACGGAATTCAGGTGTTCGATCAGACTGCGAGTATCGAAGCTTTCCCCGCGACGCAGAGTGCGCGCGAGATCGGCATAATATTCCGCAGAGTTGATGCGCAGAGTCGTCGCCGCCACCGGCGCGATCACAATGGAAGCGGCACCGGTCGCGATCTTCCACAAAGCGATCGCCCGCTGCTCCTGAATTTCCGGATGCGGTGAAAGATTCTGAAACGGAAGCACGTCGCGCGTGGGAAGAGAGACCACAGAATCGGGCGATGCTCCACCCATCAACTCGGCAAAAGCCTGGATCACAGGCAAAAGTTCGTCCGCAGTCTCATTGTTGCGAGTCACGATGATAAGCGGGCGCCCTAGAGCTTTCTGTAGCTCGGGAATCAATAAAGCTTTGGCCGAGGAATTGAGCCCGGAGACAGGTATCCGTCCCGTGTTTGCTCTTAGGTGGGAGACAACACGCGAAAAAACGGGAAGTTTTTCCAAGTCCGCAAATAAATCGCGGACGAAAGGCAGGGCCATTGCTCTGCTATTTTAGCAGTAGAAACGGCCTCACCTTTCGTACGCCAGTAACAGAACGGCTGCTGCGACGATCAGAATTCAGTTACCGGGATGCACCAGCACCAGCGGCGCCGCTGCCAGCATCGTTCACTATTTGCAACGCGTAGTTCTTGCGGCCGAAGCGTATTTCCGAAAGTGAAAAGCCGCCGTCTGCGTTCGAGTTCACTACCGAGCTGTCGCTTGCGATCGGACGCTCTACTTTCAGCACCCGCGCCGGAGTGGATGCGACAAGGTTTTTGCCTTGATAAATTTGCAAATCGACCTGATCGCCGGTTCCCTCCCAACGCACCGTGTAACTGCCCTTGGCCAATTGTTTTCCGGCGACACTCGTCGGATGCTGCAGCTGCAATGAGCCCTTGCTGGAGGCCAGTGCACTTCCGGCCGCCAGTACAATCACCCCAAGAAAAATACCCTTTAAGCTCGAACCGAAATTTGATTTCACGATTCCTCCTGTATTCCGGAACGCCGGAAAACGGCTAATGGCGGTCGCGGTTAAGGTCGGGCTTGTTTTTTACCCCAAAAGCCCTACAATGCAGGCTCGGGTAAGCAAATAGGCACGTGAAAGCGTGCTCGTCTGCTGCAGGGGATTGTCTCCGCTGGCCGCCAAACCGTGCGAGGCAGTCCCCTGGCCCTTTTTGTACTGCTTGCTTTTAAACGGAGTGATGCGCTCCGGTCTTGACCTCAATACGCTACTTCTCGTGCTGAGGTTCCATCATTGTTGGCTTGGACGGTCTATCGTTGCAGTAGTTAGCAATGTGGGACCCGCTTGACATCAATTTGACAACTAGCTTCGCGGTTTCTTCCGTGCTTTCCGCCGGATACCTCGAGGTGCGTCTTCCAGCAAAACCACAGCGTGCGCGATGGCTGCGTTTTCTGTGCCCATACCTTCGGGAGTCTTGGCTTTGATTCCAATGCAATTAGCAGCGACAGCGGTGAGTTGAGAAATACGTTCGCGGATGACCGTGGCATGTGGTCCAATTTTGGGTGCATCGAGAATTAGTGTGGAATCAACATTCACAATTCTGTAACCGGCAGCCTTGACTCGGCGTAGAGCTTCGGACAGAAAGACCTTCGAGTCGGCACCTTTCCACCGTTGATCGGAGGGAGAGAACAGTGTTCCGATGTCCGGGGCAGCGATTGCTCCGAGCAGGGCGTCGGTTATGGCGTGAAGCAAAACGTCGCCATCGGAGTGCCCTCCCAGGCCTTTCGCATGTGGAATGTCGACACCCCCGATTTTGAGGGGAATGCCGCGTTTGAATTCGTGCGAATCCCAACCGTAGCCAATCTTCATGCCGAAACCCGGGCCACGCATTTACACGGAGCTGACATGTTTGGCAGTTTACCAGCACCGATAATTTGATCTGTGTAAATCGCTCGCCGCTTTACCGTTTCAGGAAAAACTCGGCCAAATCCAAATCCGCCGGCGTTGTGATCTTAATGTTCCGCGGGGAGCCCATTACGACTGCAACCTGATGACCTGATCGTTCTACCAGCGAAGCCTCGTCCGTGCCGACCATGCCATCGGCGGCAGCTTCGTCGAAAGCTTTCTTAAGCACGTCATAGCGAAACCCCTGCGGCGTCTGCGCCATGACAATTTTTTCACGAGGGATGGTGGCCTTGATGATCGCACCTTCCGCCGTACGCTCCACTTGTTTCACCGTGTCAACCGCAGGCATACCAGTAATGGCCGCGCCGTATTTTGCGGCAGCCGCAATCACATCGTGAATAATTTCGTCGGTAACAAAAGGGCGCACAGCATCGTGCACCAGCACGATGTCGTCCGCGTCCGCCGACACCGCCGCAAGCGCATTCGCAACCGACTGTTGGCGATGTTCTCCGCCCTCGAGTAATACAGTCTTCTTGCGCAGAATCTCAGGTGCTTCCCGCTCCAGCCGCTGTCGAAAAGAGTCGATCTCAGATTTTCGAAGCGGAACAAAAATCTCCGCGATTTCTGGGTTACTCGCGAATTTCTTCAGCGTATGCACCAAAACCGGAGTCCCGCGCAGCTCCACAAACTGCTTTGTGGCCGTGGGTTTGCCGGGTTTCGCAGCCTGCGGCGACGCCATGCGGGTACCCAGGCCGGCGGCCGGAATAATGACAACTATCTTCATGCGGGCGAACAGTATACGAGTTGCTGCAACTCGAGTTCAAATGTTCCCGTGCAACCGGAGCTGCACATTTGGCAACAAAAATGTGCTGCATTTGATCTTAAGTCCGGCGAGCTCGGAGGCAAAGTGAAGCACAAACGATCCTGGATTTCGCTGCTTGGTTATTGTTTTATGACGGCGTTTGGTGCTGCGCTGATTTTTGCAATCATCCTGGCCGGCGGATCGGTCGCCCTCGCGAGTCACCAGACCTCTCAGGAAATGCAGAGCTATACGGCCGAAGTTCCGCAAAGCTCCACTGGAACGCAGACCGTGGCGCAAGCGCAACAATCCGATCGGCAGAACGACGCGCCCGCAGCCCCGCAACATTCGGATCTCGCCACCTTCAGCGGATTGGTCACCGATTCCTATTGCGGTGCGCGGCACCAGCGTCATTCGAATTTGAGGCCGGAAGATTGCGCCCGCATGTGCCTGCGAAATGGAGCTGCCTACGTTCTGGTTGATGGCGATCACCGTTACAAGTTAAGCGGTAGCGAAGATTCTCTGAGCAAACTCTTGGGAATCCGTGCCAGCATCACTGGCACACGGCAGGGCGAAACTATTTCTGTGAGTTCAGCCGGCCCGCAGCTCTGAATTTCCTCATTCGCTGGGCTGGTCTGCGACGACAACCTGTTTCTTGGATTCCGAAACTGAATTTGCCGCGCTCATAGCATTTCTGGGATCGGTTCTGGGCACAGAGCGCTCGTCCCATTTGCCGAAAATCATCTTCCCGGCAGTTGTTTGCAGAACCGAAGTCACGGAAATGTCAATCGTCTTCCCGATCATCTTGCGCGCATTATCCACAACCACCATTGTCCCGTCATCGAGATAGGCGACACCCTGGTTGTACTCTTTGCCTTCTTTCAGGATGAACACGCGCATGGTTTCGCCGGGCAGAACAATCGGTTTGAGCGCATTGGCCAGTTCATTGATGTTCAGTACCTCGACCCCCTGCAACTGTGCAACTTTATTCAGGTTGAAATCGTTGGTGATAATTTTCCCTTCGTAGAGCTTGGCGAGTTCGATTAACTTCAAATCCACCTCACGCACACCGGGAAAATCATCCTCTACAATCTGCACCTGCACGGAAGGCACCTTTTGCAGACGCTGCAGAATATCGAGCCCGCGCCTCCCGCGATTACGCTTCAACGAATCGCCGGAATCGGCTACGAGTTGTAGCTCGCGCAAGACGAACTGTGGCGTGACCACAATGCCATCGAGAAACCCGGTTTCCGCAATGTCGGCGATGCGGCCGTCGATGATTACGCTGGTGTCGAGAATCTTGTAACTTTTCTTCAGCTGCTTTTCACCGCCAAAAACTCCGCCCAGCGCGGACAGGTTGAGCAGGTCGCCTTTATTCGCGCCCACGATCAGGCCCACGTACGCCATGAGCAGCATCACCATGATCTGCAGGAAGCTGCGAAGAGAGCTCTCCGCCAGGCTGTTGCGAATTACGAGCGCGAAAAGATAGGCGCCGAATATTCCGAGAATACTGCCGATGGCGGCGCCGATCAGGCGTTTAAGGCTTACCCGGAGCAGACGCCACTCAAAGACCACAATTGCGAGGCCAAGAAGCGCGCCCACAGCCGCGTCTAGCCTGGGATGCAGTCCGAATGGATGAATCAGGTAGCAGGTGAAAGATACAAAAACAATAAAAATAAAACGTACAAGAATTAGGTCCACAGCAGTTCCTCCCCCGAGGCAGCCGCGGCCCACTGCGACCGTCCCGCGCCGGTGAGGTACAACCAACACCCAGACCGCCGGCGTTTCTATTAGGAGCCCTTATTAAATGATAGTTGGCTCCGCGCCCGATTTTCCGGGCAAACGTTTAACGCGGAAAGTATATACCTGAGCGTACTGAAGTAAACAGTCTTTACCGTACCTTCGGCCGATTCCCCCGAGGGGGTTGCTACACTCTATCTATGTTATGAAAGCTGTCGTCATCACTCGGCAGGGCGGGCCAGAGGTCCTGGAAGTCCGCGACGTTCCCGAGCCCACACCAGGGCCAGCCGAAGAACTGGTGAGGGTTGAAGCTGGCGGAATCAACTTTGCGGATAATATGACTGCCATGGGCGGATACCCGGGTACTCCCCAGCCTCCATTCGTGGCTGGACGCGAGTTTTCCGGAACACGCGCCAGCAACGGCGAGCGCGTCATGGGCTATACGCAATGGGGAGCTTTCGCCGAGATGGTCGCCGCTCGAAGCCCTCTGCTTTGGCCCGTGCCCGTGGGATGGAGCGCGCCGGAAGGGGCTGCTTTCCCCGTTAATTTCTTCACGGCTTATTTCGCCTATTGGAAAGCCGGATTACTGGACAATCCCGAAGGCTCCCGTGTGCTCATTCACGCGGTAGCGGGAGGAGTCGGCACAGCAGCGGTGCAGATCGGGAAACTATTGGGCGTCGAAATATACGGGACGTCATCTTCGGACGAAAAACTGGCGCGCGTAAAAGAACTCGGCCTGCAACACGGAATCAACTACAAACGGCAGGAATACGAAGAAGCGATCAAGGAACTGACCAAGGGCGAAGGCGTTGATGTGGTTTTCGAGATGCTGGGCGGCGAGCACGTCCTGAAAAGCGTCCGTTGTTTGCGCGATTTTGGCCGGGTGATCGTGTACGGTACCGCGACTGGACAGCGCGCCCTGCTTGACGTAGGGGCGCTTTATGCCAAAGGGGCCAGCGTACACGGGCTCTGGCTGACTTATCTTTCGCAGAAGCCCGACCTTATGCGACAGGCTTGGCAACAGCTTTCTGCCTGGGCAGCCCAGGGTCATTTGCGCCCAGTGATTGGAGATGTGCTGCCGATGGAAAAAGCCGCAGATGCTTATCGCCTATTGCTGGAGAGAAAGAATTTTGGGAAAGTAGTGCTGAAAATCTGATCGTGTGGGTCGGACATTCTTGTCCGACCAGTCTCATCAGGTCGCTTCAAACTCGCCGACCAACTCACGATGTTTGTCTTTTGCGGCTTCCACCAGTGCCCGGAAAATCGCCCGCGAGTGTTCGTCATCATCGAACGACCGCTCTGGATGCCATTGCACGGCCAGCACAAAATGATCGGACGAAGTTCCTTCAAGCGCCTCGATGATGCCGTCCCGCGGGCATCGCGCGACGATCTTAAGTCCGTCACCGATAGCGTCCGCTGATTGGTGATGGCTGGAGTTAACGGGAATGGGAAGGGCACGACTTCCAGTCGTGCCGTCACGCGATTTGAACAAATGTTCGGCACGGCTGGAAGCCGTGCCCTTCCCAGCATTTTCGGCGGCATTCTCGTTTGCTAGTACAATCTCTGCCAGCATCGAGCCCCGCTCAACCTCCACTTCATGCGCCACCGGCACTTTGCGTCCAGCCTCATGATTCACTGGGGATTCAATGTGCTGCACCAGCGTTCCGGAGCGATAAACGTTCAGTATCTGCAAGCCATAACAGATGCCGAGCACGGGTTTGCGCATGTTGTACGCGTCCTGCAGGAGCAGTTCGTCAACCGTGTCACGTTTAGGATCGGCAGCTTCGGTCTTCGGATGGCGCTCAGAGTCGAACTTCGCAGGATCAACATCGGCCTTGCTACCCGGCAGCAAAACGGCGTCGCAGCGTTCAATCAGCTTCATTACTTCCGCTGGAGGACGGTCTAGCGGAATCCGGACCGGCTCGGCGCCCGAAAGCTCGACTGCACGCTCATACTGAGGAATAGCCCGCTGCGCGTATTCAGGATCGCTGCCATGCGGGAGCGGGATTGCAATACGTGGTTTCATGCGATTAAATCGCGGGCCCAATTTGACGCTCCATACGCCGCAAGACCTTCGCCCGACGATAATGCCGTGCTTCCATAAAGCTTGCTGAAATCAACACTATGGCCGCGACCACGCTGGCAGCGGGCAAAGCAATGTAACGGTACGCAATCCTTAAGTCTGGATGGATGCTATGCAATTTCGCAGCTAATACCACTGCGCAGATCCCGAGCAACAAACTCACCGCAAAAGCGAGCAATGAGACAACAAGCGTCACCAGCAGCACCCGAATTGGTATGAGATACCAGCGCGGCCCGCGGGCCGGGGTCTCAGAAGTAGAGCTCATTTCTGCGTTGTCATTCCTGCGTTATTTGAGTTTAACTCACGCCGGTCGCCCGTATGTTCGCCTAAATGGCAGGCGGGGTGCGCTAGAATACTCAGAATGTCTCAAGCTGCGCAGGCAATAACGCGGCCGCCCTCTGAGGTGGTCCGGGAAACACCCGTCTCGCAAGCCCCTAACGGAATCTGCTACGCCGTTTCCGGGAATATGAACATTGCGAGCACTGACCTCGAGCGCATGGTTTCGGCGGTTCCGAAATCAATCGCCGGAGCGCTCGAGCGCAAGGCCTACTACTTTGTTCCGCTCACGGTGAATCAGGGCGACCAGACGGTGATCGCCGACCGCTACGACGTTGCGCTCAGTGACAGCGCAGTCTGCCACCGCAATCTGGAGTTGGGAAATTCGCAGTGCGTATTCATCTCCACACGCCTGATGGACGATAAGTTCTCCATCGCTTTCGAGTTTTATATCAACGTGGGGCATGCATTCGTTGAGCAGGCCGGGGTGTCTCGCGAGTTTAGTGACTTGGTCTGGAAACAGTCGGAAGCGAGCGTGCGTGGCGAAACCTCGCTCGACGCCTGGGAATCTCGCAAGTTGGCCAGCGCGCACACCATAGATGCCGAGAAGCACAAAAACGAGTATTTTGCCGCGGCATTCTCCGACGCGATCTCCATCTACCTGCTTTCCTTGTTTCTCGATGTGGATTACCAGGACCTGCGCGAGCGTGATTATCCGCTGCTTGCCCCGGCTGCACTGGCCGAGCGCCTGCGCAAAATTGCGGAAATGTTTCCCCCGAGCCCGGGATTCGACTTTGCGGTGTACTATCGGCGACGCCCCTAAGCTCAGTTCGGTCGATCCCTACTTCCCTACTTCTGCGTGATCACTAATTCGCTGTTTTCTACTCGCATGCTGGCTATGCCTTGCGGCAGTTTCAACTGCTCACGCTGTTCGGCCAACTTCTTCTGCAATGATGAATTAACCAACGAAACCGGAATGCTCAGGTCTCCGACTTTGAATTCTGTCGGGTCGAAAGTCACATAACCATCTTGCGATCCGAGATGACCGGCCAACGTGACGTACACGTCCTTGCCCGCGATCTGGGTTACAAATTGGCCTCGCGCGACGTCTCCCTCCAGCTTTACTTCATAACCCTTTACTTGCACTTGGCCTGAGCCAGCGACAGCATCGGAAGTTGAAGGTGCTGTGCTGACTGGCTTGGCCGAGTCCGGGACAGCCACCGGACGTGAACTTGCGGAAGCGGTATTCGGAGTAGCCGCAGTGGGCGAACTCGTGGACTGAGCGATTTCAGCGCTCACTTCATCAGAGCTGAAATGCACTTCTGCGGGAGTGTCGGTAACGGTTCGAGGCGTCTCCAGCCGCTCAAGTTTCTGGTCGAACGACGCGGCATTGGCCCGTGTGACCTCCACATTCTGCGGCGAAGCAACAGCCTGTGGCTTGCTGAAGAGCTGGTAAGTCGTGACGAAGCACCCCAGCAACATGATCGCGCTGAAAATGCGTCTTCCAGTTATTTGCATGTTTCCCTTCGTGCGCTCAGTTTCGGGGAAGGTACTATGTTGACTTAAAAAGGATGGATACCAGAGTGACGGAAGTTGCTGAACGGATAGCGCAGCCCAGGGCGTCAGTCGAGTTTTTTGGCAACCAGCTCGTTTACCAGCTGCGGATTGGCCTGCCCTTTGGAGAGCTTCATGACCTGGCCGACAAAGAATCCGGAGACGGTTTTCTTTCCCCCGCGGTACTGCTCGACCTGCTTGGGATTGGCGGCCAGCACTTCATCAATGATCTTTTCAAGCGCCGAAGTGTCACGCGACTGCTCGGGGCGTCCTTCCTCTTCGTAAACGGCGGGAAAGTCTTTACCGCGCTCAAAAGCAAGGTCGTATAGGTCCTTTAACATTTTGCCTGAGATGACGTCGCTCTCGACCAAGTCGGCCGATTCGGCCACGCCCTTCATGGTTATTGGCGACTGCTCAATCTCCAGTCCCTTGGCCTTGAGCCTTCCTGTGAGTTCGCTCTGTACCAGGTTCGCGACGCGTTTTGGATTTTTCGCTGCCTTCGCTGCTGACTCAAACTGGTCGGCCAGCAGCTTGGTCAGCGTGAGTGTGTGCGCGTCCTGCGCGGTTATTCCGTAATCCGACATCATTCGTTTGCGTCGGGCTTCGGGAAGCTCCGGCAGCGTACTGCGAATTTGCGTGCGCCATTTCTCGTCCACAACCAAAGGAAGCAGATCAGGTTCGGGGAAATAGCGGTAATCGTGCGCCTGCTCCTTCGAACGCATGCCGTATGTTTTGCCTTCAACGGAGTTATAGAGCCGCGTCTCTTGAGTGATTTTTCCGCCGCCTTCAATGACTTCGATCTGGCGCTCGATTTCATATTCCAGCGCCTCGCGGATGAAGCGGAAAGAGTTGACGTTCTTGACCTCCGTCTTGGTGCCGAATTTCTTTTCTCCGCGCGGACGCACGCTCACATTGGCATCGCAGCGCAGCGAGCCCTCTTCCATATTCACGTCGCTAACGCCGGTATAAAGGATGATTTCTTTCAGTCGCGTGAGATATTCGTACGCCTCTTCTGGTGAAGCGATGTCGGGTTCGCTAACAATCTCAATCAGCGGCACCCCGCTGCGGTTCAGGTCTATGGCTGTGGTTTCTCCTGCACCAACAAAACCCTCGTGCAGACTCTTCCCGGCGTCTTCCTCCAGGTGAACCCGTGTGATGCCAATCCGCTTCGTTTGTGGAGCACCGGGCGTCCTCGCCCGTCCGGCATTGGTTTCAATCTCAATAAACCCATGCTCGGCCAGCGGCTTGTCGTATTGCGAAATCTGGTAGCCCTTGGGCAAGTCGGGATAAAAATAATTCTTGCGCGCGAAGATCGAAGTCTCCCGGATCTCGCAATTCAGCGCCATGGCCGCGAGCGTGGCAAATTCAATCGCCTTGCGATTGAGGACAGGCAATGCCCCGGGAAGGCCGAGACAGACAGGGCACACGTTCGTGTTTGGCGGATCGCCAAAGCGCGTCGAGCAGGAGCAAAAAATCTTGCTCGCAGTCAGGAGCTGAACGTGCACTTCCAGCCCGATGACCGGCTCGTACTTGGTCCGCGCGGGAGCCGACCTTTCTACCGATGTCGCCATACGTATCTTAAGAATTATAGAGCAGGCGCGAACTGCGGGATGAGAGCGGCCGCCTGCGGGCGAGAGGCGTAGCTCCAACCGATTGGAACGGGCGTGGTATTAGCGGGCGGACGCATCGGATCAATGGATTTTAGCCAACGACCAACGACGGCTTTACTTTATTTCCATCACTTCTTTTTCTTTCGCCTTGCACATATCTTCCATCTTCTTGATTTCGCCATCGGTCAGCTTCTGGATTTCATCCATTGAGCGCTTTTCTTCATCTTCAGTAATCTTTTTGTCTCTCAGGGCTTTTTTGATCGCGTCATTTCCGTCGCGGCGGATATTGCGCACGGCTGTGCGATGGTCTTCGAGAACTTTATGCAGGTGCTTCACCATTTCCCGGCGACGTTCTTCGGTCAAGGGAGGAATCGGCACGCGAATAATCTTGCCATCATTCATAGGATTGAGCCCAAGCTCCGCCCCACGGATGGATTTTTCAATGGCGCCAAGCTGTGATGGATCGAACGGCTGCACGGTGATCAACTGCGGCTCGGGCGTGTGCACAGTGGCAACTTGATTCAGTGGCATCTGCGCGCCGTAGGCCTCGACGGTCACGCTATCCAACATATGCACGGACGCGCGACCGGTGCGCGTACCCACCAGCGCCTTGCGAAAATCGTCGACTGCCTTGTCCATGCGCGATTTCAGTTGGGTATAAGTCTCTTTGAGTCCTGGAACAGCAGCCATTGTGGGCTGGGCCATGTTTCAGCTCCTCGATAAATAAGAATCAAAACGCTGAATTATAAACCGTTGCGTAGGTATACATCGAGAAAGCGCTCAGCATCAGCGGGAAGGGCACGACTTCAGTCGTGCCGCACAGCATCGCGCGGCAATTGTGCTTTAGCGCCTGAGGTTTGCTTTTCAAACCCGACCTCAGCGGCTAAAGCCGGTCTGCTCTAACCACTTGTTGGCACGAGTGGAACTCGTGCCCTTCCCGATTCGCCTAAAACATCGCGATTCTTCACCCAACAATACAGCCTCGCAGAGGCGGCATATGTTAGCCCGGCACGTGAGTGCCGGGAAAGCAGCCGACGCCAGGCGAGTCCCGCAGGGACGGCATTGGCTTCTTCTGAAACGATCTCAAACGAAAAACTGCTGAAATTTTGCCAGCACCACAGACGGCAAATCCTCGCGCGTGGACTTCCCCTTGAATCCCAGGTCGTGCCCGGCACCTTCAACTGGAAGCAGCAGAGTCTTCGCGGGAATTAACTTGCGTGCGGCTTCAATCTCTTCGATTGTGCCGAAAGGATCGCGCGTGCCGTGAACAAACATGACCGGCACTTCAATCTGCGGCAAATGCTGAATGCGGGGCTGATCAGGTTTGCTGGGTGCGTGCAATGGATAAGACAGGAGAAGCAGTCCGTCGGTAAGCGGCTCCTCTGACAGCAGCATGCTGGCCTGACGTCCACCATAACTCTGCCCGCCTACGAACAGGCGCCGTACATTACCCGATTCTAGTTTGCGCATCGCTGCAATCGCATTCTTAAGTCCTAGCCGATCGCGCGCAGCATCTCCGGGACGCGGCGGGCCGAACGATCGCTGTTGGCGAAACGGCAGATCACAACGCAGCACCACGAATCCCGCACCAGCAAAGGCTTCTGCCATGGCGACCAGCAGCGCCATGTGCGCATTCCCGCCCGCCCCGTGGGTGAGGACGAGACCGTCGCCTGAGGGGGACTCCGGGCGATGGAGGAATCCGCGAACTGGAGGATCGAAGGAAGTATCGGCAAATGCCTTCGTGTCACTCATTAAGAGCTATCTTACAAAGCGCAGAGGGTAGTCATCGGTGAACCGCCTGTTCACAACGGGTGATACTGCAAATGTTTCTGACGGTCACCAAGAAGCCGTTATTTTCTTGCCATGCGCCGTGTGGAACTCCACGAAGCCGGGACGAGCCGTCAAAGTAGAAAATACAGCATTATCTGCAGTCGGCATGTCCGAACCGTTGCTAAAAAAGGAGCAGGGCGGATTGACATCACCTATTGAGAAAGCTGGAATCCTTGGTGCGTGCCACTCTCCGCAATGCGTTAGAGATTTCTTGCCGTATAGCCAAACCAGATAGGACTGGGGCGGGCGCAAATCCGCTCGCGTTATTATCACAGCAGAATTTCCCCAGTTCCTGTCTAGGTAGCCGCTTCGAAGTCCATCAACGGCGACGTAGCCGCCAGACCTGAACCACCACGTCATATAGCCGTGGGCGGTGGAGTATATCAAACTTATGACAACGACCAAGGCGAGAACAGATAACCCAAAGCAGATAACCGTCAGCAGGGTTTTCACGAGCCTTTTCATGAGCTTCTGACGCTCCGTTCAACCCACTTTAAACCGTGGTTGAACACTGGATGTTCCCGGGGGCGGGCGAGCATCGCTGGTGGCTAAATTCCTAGTTGGCGAAAAATTCGGCATTTCACTAGCAACGATGCGGCGAGCATGCAAGGTTCCAACCTCAACCTACTCCTCCACTACGTGCAACCGCATAAAATTCGTCGATCCCGTGGACATCTGTGTCCCTGCCACAACACCCAGCACGTCGCCTGCACGAAGCTTCCCCGAGCGCACTAATTCCTGTTCTGCGGTTGAGAGCATTTCCTCGGCGCTAAGCGCGTGATCCCGCTTGACCGGCTGCACGCCCCAAAACAGGTTCATGCGATTGCAAACGGCAGCAACATGACTGAAGGCATAAATATTTGCTTTGGGCCGAAACTTGGAGATCATGCGCGCGGTGTTTCCGGTTTCAGTGAAGACCGCGATGGCCGCCATGTGCAGGTCTTCGGCGGCATGAGCAATAGACTCGCAGATGGTCTCTGAAACTGAAAGCCCTCGGCGGGTGCGGCGGCGGGGCTGCATGAACTCTGCCATGTTGCTCTCGGCTTCGACCACAATCTTGGCCATCATGCAGACGGCTTCCTTCGGATAACGCCCACTGGCGGTTTCCGCCGAGAGCATGACTGCGTCAGTACCGTCAAAGATTGCGTTGGCAACGTCGCTGGCTTCGGCGCGCGTCGGGCGCGGGTTCTCAATCATCGACTCCAGCATTTGCGTGGCAATGATCACCGGCTTGCGCCACTCAGCTGCACGCCGGATCACATGCTTCTGGATCACCGGAACTCTCTCCGGCGGCATTTCCACGCCGAGGTCGCCACGCGCCACCATGACTCCATCTGACGCTTCAAGAATCTCTTCCAGTTGATCGAGCGCCTGCGGTTTTTCGAGTTTCGCAATTACCGGAACGTCCTGCTTATGCGACGCGATGATCTTCTTGGCTTCGAGCACGTCCGCAGCCGAGCGCACGAATGACAGTGCAATCGCATCAACGCCGTGCTCCAGGCCGAATTCGAGGTCTTTGCGGTCTTTTTCGGTGAGAGCGGGAATCGAAAGCGCGGCCCCGGGAAGGTTGATGCCCTGGTGCTCGCCGAGGGTACCTCCGTTAAGCACCTGGCACTCGATCTCGCCACCGCTGACCTGGTTCACGCGCAGTTCGATCCTGCCGTCGGAAAGAAGAATGCACGTCCCCGGCCTGACTTCATCCGCAAGCCCTTTGAAAGTTGTCGAGATCAGTTCCGCGGTGCCTTCCACATCGCGGGTTGTAATCGTGACCTGCCCTCCACTTTTCAGCGTGACCGGTTGGTGACCCTTGAGCATGCCAGTACGAATCTTAGGGCCTTGCAGGTCCTGCAGGATGCAAATGGTCTTCCCTTCTTCCGCGGCAACACGGCGAAGCGTCTGCAGGTGGCGCGCGTGGTCCTGGTGCGAACCATGGGAAAAATTCAGCCTGGCTACGTCCATGCCGACGCGGATCAATTCGCGCAGGGCTGCCTCGGTGCTGCAGGACGGGCCGATAGTGCAAATGATTTTTGCCCTGCGCCTTTGCAGTGGGTCAGCAGGAGAGGAAGATTGCGTCTCGGGAAAATTCTGGCTCATGGAAATCGTAAGTGGGTGGGGATATTGTAACGGGTCAGAAGAACATCGTCGTCCGTCATTCGTCGTTCGTCGTTGGTCGTTGGTCGTTGGTCAAGGCGACGACCTGTTGATGAACTACAACTCTGCCCTCCGACAACCCATCGTCAATTTCCGGCGCCGGTAAGCTCGCTGCCAAGGGTGGACCTCGGAAATAGCAGGGCATTAAACTCGGCGCCGATAAGGATTACGAGCGAGATCATGTACATCCACACCAGCAGCGCAATCGCAACGCCGAGCGAACCGTAGATCACGCTGTAGTCGGCGTATTTCTGCAAATACCAGCCGAAGAGCATGGTCACGAAAAACCACATCACAGTCGCGAGGGTTGCGCCGGGCAGAACACTATGCCAGGGCTGGGTCCGGGGAACCGCGTTGTGGTAAATCAGTGCGATGACCGCGACGCTGGTCAGGATGGCGATCAGCCAACGGACAAGTTTCCACATCAGCAGGACGTAAGCTCCGATTTCGTGATTGATGTTCAGCAGCACCGTCGTTTCGATTTCACTGCCAAAGGCGACCAAAATGGTGGAGAACGCCAGAGGAATTCCGGCTAGAATGACCAGAGAAAACGCGATCATTCGTTCTTTCACCAGTCCCCAGATCTTCGGCAGCTCATAACATCGCCGGAACCCTTCCATCCAGGAAACCATTACGCCGGAAGCCAGCCATAGCGTCAGCAGCGACGTGGTCACCAGCAAGCCGACAGAGCGGCCCGCGTTTCCGCGCAAGTAAGCCTGCACGGTACTGATCCCGGCGGGCAAAATTCTCTCTAGCGCGTAGGAGATTTCGCGCGAGTACAGCCGCATGGTCCGGCTGCCGCCGCCCAGAACGGAGCCTATTACCAGTAGCGTGGGGAAAAAAGTAAGAATGGAAGAATAGGCCGATGCCTTAGCGATGGCGAACGCGTCATGCTGAAACGCGCGCCAGATTGACTTCCGCAGCAAATGGAAGAAACGAAGGATCAACGGTGTCAGAGTAGATGGCCGCGGCTTCGCAATCAAGCGAAGACTAGACCCAGGTTCCTCAGCTTGCACTCGTTGGGGGTTAGCGTGCATTTCGTATGCGCGAAGCGTTTCTCTTAGTTCTCTGCAGATCCTCGACGCACTCTGCGGTTAAAAAGCCTTTAACCGCTAAGCACGCTGAGGAAAACCAGAGAACGCCGGGCAAATGAAAAGGGCGGCACGTGGCCGCCCCTTTTCAGTTCCGATTACTCCGCTGTGAGTTCCTCGGTCTCGCCCTCGGTACGCATGAGTTCGAGCGCGCGCTCGGCCTCTTCGTAAGCCTGCGAGACTTCCTCCTGCACCTTGGCCGCGGCCTCTTCCATTTCTGGCGAGAGGCGCACATTGCGGTAATACTCCATGCCGGTGCCGGCTGGAATGAGACGTCCCACGATGACGTTTTCCTTGAGTCCGCGCAGGTGGTCGACCTTGCCCTGAATAGAAGCTTCGGTGAGCACTCGCGTGGTCTCCTGGAACGATGCCGCCGAGATGAACGAGTCGGTCGCAAGCGATGCTTTGGTGATGCCGAGCAGCAACGGTCTGCCGGTTGCCGGCTTGCCGCCTTCTCGGATCACGCGTTCGTTTTCCTCGCGGAAGCGGAACTTGTCCACCTGCTCCTCGAGGAGGAACGTGGTATCGCCCACGTCTTCGACCTTCACCCAGCGCATCATCTGGCGGACGATAACCTCAATGTGCTTGTCCGAGATGTTAACGCCCTGGAGCCGGTAAACTTCCTGGATTTCGTTGACCAGGTACGACTGCAGTTCTTTCTCTCCAAGGACTGCCAGAATGTCGTGCGGGTTGAGCGGCCCGTCCATAAGCGGTTCGCCCGCTTTGACGCGCTCGCCTTCCTGCACGTTGATGTGGACGCCGCGCGGAACAGAGTATTCCTTTTCCGTTCCGTTATCAGCGACCACGTAGATCTTGCGCTGGCCTTTTGAGACCTCGCCGAATTTGACCGTGCCATCGATTTCGCTGATGACCGCAGTCTCATGCGGCTTGCGGGCCTCGAACAACTCGACCACGCGTGGGAGACCACCGGTAATGTCCTTGGTGCGGGTGGTTTCACGCGGGATCTTCGCAAGAATATCTCCCGGATAAACTGTGTCGCCTTCCTGCACCATCAAGTGGGACCGTGAAGGCATGAGATACCGCTTGCTGCTCTTGCCTTTCACCACGATCGCCGGCTGACGCTTCTCATCTGGCGAGTCGCCGACCACGTGACGCGAGAGGCCAGTGACTTCGTCCACTTCTTCATGCAGCGTGACGCCCTCTTGCAGGTCTTTGAACTGCACCGTGCCGCCGATTTCGGTGACGATGGCGAAGGTGTACGGGTCCCACTCAACCATGATATGGCCGAGCTGAACATGATCGCCTTCGTTGACTTTCACCTTGGCGCCGTACACGACGGAGTAGCGCTCGCGTTCGCGGGCCTTCTCATCAAGCACCGCAATCGAGCCCTGGCGGTTCATGACCACCAGGTCGCCGGCCTTGGACTTCACCGTCTGTAACCCGATGAAGCGGACCGTACCAGTCGTCTTGGCCTCGAGACGTGATTGCTCCGAGATCCGGGAAGCCGTACCGCCGATGTGGAAGGTACGCATGGTGAGCTGCGTGCCCGGTTCACCGATGGACTGCGCCGCGATTACTCCCGTCGCTTCGCCCAGTTCGACCAGACGTCCAGAGGCCAGGTTACGGCCGTAGCACATCACGCAGACTCCGCGCTTCGATTCGCAAGTGAGCACGGAACGGATCTTCACCCGCTCAATACCCGCAGCCTGAATCGAACCCGCTAAGTCTTCGGTGATCTCCTGGTTGATGTCGACGATCACGTTGCCGTCGTAGTCCTTAATTTTCTCGAGCGACACGCGTCCAACAATTCGGTCGCGCAACGGCTCAATGATTTCACCAGCTTCGACGATTCCAGCCACGTAGATGCCATCCACCGTGCCGCAATCGTATTCGCTGATGATCACGTCCTGAGCAACGTCAACCAGACGTCGTGTCAGGTAGCCGGAATCGGCGGTCTTCAATGCCGTATCGGCCAGTCCTTTACGCGCGCCGTGCGTCGAGATGAAGTACTGCAACACCGTCAATCCCTCGCGGAAGTTGGCAGTGATCGGCGTCTCGATGATTTCGCCCGATGGTTTCGCCATCAGACCGCGCATTCCGGATAGCTGGCGGATCTGCTGTTTCGATCCGCGAGCGCCGGAGTCGGCCATGATGTAGATCGGGTTGATCTCGCCTTCTTTATCTTTCTTCTGCATCTCGGAGAACATTTCGTCCGAGACTTTTTCGGTGATCGCAGACCAGATCTCGATGACCTTATTTTTGCGTTCACCGTCGGTGATGGCGCCGTCCAGATATTGCTGCTGAACGCTAACCACCTGCTTTTCAGCGTCACGCACCAGCGTCTTCTTGTTGTCAGGAATGACCAAGTCGTCAATTCCGATCGACAAGCCGGCGCGGGTCGCAAAGCTAAAGCCGAGTTCCTTGACTTCGTCGAGCATCTTAACTGTGAGTTCGAGACCGTATTTCAGGTAGCAGAAGCTGACCAGTTGTCCGATGCCCTTCTTCTTCAGCAAGCCATTGATGTATGGCATGCCGGGTGGCAGGTGATCGTTCAGGATGGCCCGGCCTACGGTAGTGTTCAAGAACGCACGATCGTAGCTGACCGGCTCGGTATGGACGATATCCTGATCGTCGTACGCGGTCGTCAGATCGATCACTTCGCCGGTGTAACGCAAACGAATTGGCGAAAGTGTTTCGACTTCTCCGGCATGCAGCGCGAGCAGCACTTCGTCGATGTTCGCGAACGCGCGGCCCTCACCCTTGGCTCCGGGCTTTCCCTTGGTCAGGTAGTAGAGTCCGAGCACCATGTCCTGCGTTGGAACGGTAATCGGCTGCCCTGATGCTGGCGAAAGAATGTTGTGCGATGACAACATCAGTACGCTGGCCTCGACCTGCGCCTCTGGGGAAAGCGGAATGTGAACCGCCATCTGGTCGCCGTCGAAGTCCGCGTTGAATGCCGTGCAAACCAGCGGGTGGATCTTGATTGCTTTTCCTTCCACCAGCACCGGCTCAAATGCCTGAATGCCAAGCCTATGAAGCGTTGGGGCACGGTTCAAAAGCACAGGATGGTCCTTGATGACCTCTTCTAGGATGTCCCAAACAATCGAGTCCTGCTGCTCGACCATTTCCTTGGCCTGCTTGATGGTCGTGCAGTGCCCAGTTTGCTCCAGCCGGTGATAGATAAACGGCTTGAAAAGTTCGAGTGCCATCTTCTTCGGCAAACCGCACTGGTGCAGCTTCAATTCGGGGCCGACAACGATGACCGAACGTCCGGAATAGTCCACGCGCTTGCCGAGCAGGTTCTGACGGAAGCGTCCCTGCTTGCCTTTCAGCGTGTCGGAAAGCGACTTCAGCGGACGGTTGTTCGCGCCACGCAGAACGCGGCCACGGCGGCCATTGTCGAATAGCGCGTCCACAGCTTCCTGCAGCATTCGCTTTTCGTTGCGTACGATCACTTCTGGCGCGTGCAGATCCATCAGCTTCTTGAGCCGGTTGTTGCGGTTGATCACGCGGCGATAAAGATCGTTCAGGTCAGACGTCGCGAAACGCCCGCCATCCAATGGAACTAGGGGGCGCAACTCCGGTGGGATAACCGGAATCACGTCGAGGATCATCCACTGCGGCTTGTTGCCGCTCTTGCGGAAGGCCTCAACTACTTTCAGGCGCTTGGCATATTTGAGCTTTTTCTGCAGCGAGGTTTCGTGCCGCATCTTCTCGCGCAACTCAACCCCGAGACCTTCGATGTCGACGCGCTTCAGCAATTCCTTAATCGCTTCCGCGCCCATCATGGCCTTGAAGCCGGCAGGCCGGTACTGCTGGTCAAGCTCGCGGTACTTGGCTTCGTCCTTGATTACTTCGCGTTCTTTGACCGGCGCGTCGCCCGGCTCTACGGTGACGTAAGCCTCGAAGTACAAAATGGCTTCGAGATCACGCAGAGAAATGTCGAGCAGGTGGCCGATGCGGCTGGGCAGTCCTTTAAAGAACCACACATGCGAACACGGCGACGCGAGCTCGATGTGGCCGAGGCGCTCGCGGCGTACCTTCGAAAGCGTTACTTCAACGCCGCACTTATCGCATATCACGCCGCGGTGCTTCATGCGCTTGTACTTGCCGCAGAGGCATTCCCAGTCGGTGACCGGCCCGAAAATACGCGCGCAGAACAAGCCATCGCGTTCCGGCTTGAAGGTGCGGTAGTTAATGGTCTCGGGCTTCGTCACCTCGCCATGCGACCAGCTCCGGATTTTCTCCGGGGAGGCCAGGCTGATGCGAATCGCGTCGAAATCTGCAATGGGATTTGCTAAATCAAATGGGCTCGAACGGAACAAGATTTCCTCCACTCCTGCGGCGATATCGCTGCCGCCCGCGGCTCCGGAATAAATGGCCAGTATGAGTGACCGATAATTTGGCTGATATCGAGGAGCTTGGCGCTATCAGCTTTTTCCTGCAGAATCTTTTTGTCTTCCTCTGTGCTCTCAGTGCCCTTTGTGGTTAGCTTTTTTAAAGCTTGAACCACAGAGGACACAGAGTTTCACAGAGCTAATCTGCTTCCATCAGTACGCCGCGCGAGCGCGACGCCGCGAATCCATCTCCGTTTGGCGAAGCGCTTACCACTGGCTTCTTCTCGCCGGCCTTGATCAACTCGACGTCCAAACAGAGTGACTGCAACTCGCGAATGAGCACGTTGAACGATTCCGGCACACCCGGCTCCATTGCAGCTTCACCCTTGACGATGGCCTCGTAGATCTTGGTACGGCCATAAACGTCATCGGACTTCGCCGTGAGCAGTTCTTGAAGAATGAAAGCCGCGCCATACGCTTCCAGCGCCCAGACTTCCATTTCCCCGAATCGCTGCCCGCCGAACTGCGCCTTTCCACCCAGCGGCTGCTGAGTGATGAGCGAGTACGGACCGATGGAACGCGCGTGAATCTTGTCGTCCACCAAGTGCGATAGTTTCAGCATGTAGATGTAACCGACGGTGACCGGCTGCTCGAAGCGCTCCCCGTTCATGCCGTCATACAACCACGTCTTTCCGGACTCAGGGAGGCCTGCGCTCTTCAACAGCGCCTTGATTTCGCTTTCTCGTGAGCCGTCGAACACCGGTGACCCGGTGAACACGCCGCCGGTCAAGCTTTCAGCCACCGCACCCAACTCATCGTCCGGAATATCGGCGATCTCCTGCTCAAGCGTCGTGCCCTTGAACAGCGTCTTGAGTTCCCGGCGAATAGCGTCTTCGCGCGTGTTCTCTTTAAGAAGCTGGGCAATTTTCCCGCCCAGCTCGTGACCCGCCCATCCCAGGTGGGTTTCGAGAATCTGTCCGACGTTCATACGGCTGGGAACGCCGAGTGGGTTGAGCACGATTTCGACCGGCGTGCCATCTTCGAGGTACGGCATGTCTTCTTCCGGCAGAATGCGGGCAATCACGCCCTTGTTTCCGTGACGGCCGGCCATCTTATCGCCCACGCTCAGCTTGCGCTTCATGGCGATATAGCACTTCACCAGCTTGATCACGCCCGGCGGCAACTCGTCGCCTTTCGTGAGCTTCTCTTTCCTCTCGTTGACGATCTTCTTGAGCACGTCGATCTGGCGCGAGGTCATTTCCTCGATCTCGTCGATCTGTTCGTTTACACGCGGGTCCTTGTCGGCGTACTTAATGCGCTTAAGGTTCCGCGTGGAAATGCGCTCGATGGCATCGCGGTCGAGAACCGCACCTTTGGTCAGCAGTCGCTTATTGGTGCGCTCGTCGTGCAGGTCGGCCTGTACTTCCTTGTTGCCGAGAATGTTCTCCAGACGCTTCAACCGCTCGTCGGTAAGAATTCGAATCTCGTCAGAAAGGTTTTTTTCCAGTTTTGCGATCTGCGTCGCTTCAATCGACTTCGCCCGCTCGTCCTTTTCCTGGCCTTTGCGCGAGAAGATCTTCACATCCACGATCACGCCCTCAATTCCGGGCGGGCAGTAGAGGGAAGCATCGCGAACGTCTCCGGCCTTTTCGCCGAAGATGGCGCGCAGCAGCTTCTCTTCCGGTGTCAGCTGGGTCTCGCCTTTTGGCGTGACTTTGCCCACGAGAATGTCTCCCTGCTTTACCGTGGCGCCAATGCGGATCACGCCGGCTTCATCCAAGTTGCGCAGCGTGGATTCGCTGACGTTTGGAATGTCGCGGGTGACTTCTTCCGGTCCCAGCTTGGTGTCGCGAGATTCAATCTCGAACTCCTCGATGTGGACCGAAGTGTAATAGTCGTCGCGCACCAGCTTCTCGGAGACCAGGATTGCGTCTTCGAAGTTGTAACCGCGCCACGGCATGAAGGCCACCAGCACATTACGTCCAAGCGCCAACTCGCCGTGATCGGTGCAGGGTCCGTCGGCAATCACCTGACCTTTGACCACGCGCTGACCTTTCAGCGCGACCGGCTTCTGGTTGATACAAGTGTTCTGGTTCGAACGCTTGAATTTGGTGAGCTGATAAATATCGCTGCCCACCTCGCGCGACAGCTGTCCGGGATGGTGTTCACCCTCGACTCGCACGATGATGCGCTCCGAATCGACGGAATCGATGACTCCATTGCGGCGTGCAAGAACGACTGCGCCGGAATCGCGAGCGGTAACGCCCTCCATTCCAGTGCCCACAATGGGAGCCTCTGCACGCAGCAGCGGAACTGACTGCCGCTGCATGTTCGCACCCATCAGTGCGCGGTTCGCGTCATCGTGTTCGAGGAACGGCACGAGAGACGCCGCAACCGAGACCAACTGCTTAGGACTGACGTCGACGTAATCGACTTCGTCTTTGCTCACCAGCACGAAGTTGCCAGCTTTGCGGGCATTCACCAGGTCGCCAACGAGGCGGCCTTTGTCGTCCAACTCAATGTTGGCCTGCGCGATGACGTGTTTGTCTTCTTCCCACGCGGAGAGATAGAACGAGAACGGCTCGAGCTCTGCCGGACGCTTGCGGCGTTCCTTGAGCTCGGCATTCACCTTCTCGGCTTCAGACTTCTCCACATGGTCACCAGCTTTGTAGGCGCTGTCACCAGCGTTGACGATGGTGACGTAATCTACCACGCGAGCGTTCTTCACCCGGCGGTATGGCGACTCGATGAAGCCATAGTCGTTGATCCGCGCGTAACAGCTCAGCGACGAAATCAGTCCAATGTTCGGACCTTCCGGCGTTTCAATCGGGCAGATGCGGCCATAGTGGGTAGGGTGAACGTCGCGAACTTCAAATCCCGCGCGCTCACGCGATAGACCACCCGGCCCAAGCGCTGAAAGACGCCGCTTGTGCGTGATCTCCGAAAGCGGATTGGTCTGGTCCATGAACTGCGAAAGCTGCGACGATCCAAAGAACTCGCGGATCGCAGCCATCACTGGCTTCGCATTGACCAAGTCATGCGGCATGGCCGTGGACATTTCCTGGTACACGCTCATCTTTTCTTTAATGGCGCGTTCCATACGGACCAAGCCGATGCGGAATTGATTTTCGAGCAATTCGCCGACTGCGCGAACGCGGCGGTTGCCCAAGTGATCGATGTCATCCACGTTGCCGATGTTCTTGCGCAGCTTCAGCAAGTAGCGGATGGTCGCGTAGAAGTCATCGGGATCTAGGGTGCGCTTATCCAGGCTGCTGGCTTCGCTGTTCTCGAACAACTTGATGTTGAACTTCAGCCGGCCCACACGCGAGAAGTCATACTTCCGCGCATCGAAAAACATTCCGTGGAATAGAGCAGTCGCGGTGTCCAGCGTCGGAGGATCGCCCGGACGCAGCTTCCGATAGATTTCGATCAGCGCCTCTTGCGGCGTCTTGACTGAATCGCGCTTCAAGGTCTGGCTGATGACGGTACCAACATCGTCGCGCTCGGGGAAGAAAAGATTCATCTCTACAACGCCCGAGTCGAGGATCTTGGCAAGTTTGTCGGCTGTCAGCTCAGTATTGGCCTCAAGCATGACTTCGCCGGAAGTCGTGTCCACGATATCGCCGGCCGCCCACGCTCCTTCAAGATCGCTGGGATCAACTTCAATTTCGCTGATCTTGGCTTTCTGAATTTCCTTCAAGATCGCCGGCGTAATTTTCCGTCCGGAATGCGCAATCTCGTCCCCGGATTTCGACTTGATGCTGTGCGCCAGCTTCATGCCAATCAGGTTTGTGGCCTTTTCGCCGGAAGGATCGAGCGTCCAGTACAGCTTCTTATCGCGGACCACGAGACGGTCCACGGTGTAGAACGTGCGCAGAATGTCTTCGCTCGTACGCAGGCCTAATGCTCGCAGGAAGATGGTCCCCAGGAACTTGCGCTTGCGATCGATGCGCACATAGAGCACGTTCTTCTGGTCGTATTCGAACTCGACCCAAGACCCGCGATACGGAATGATCTTGCCTAGGAAATAGGTGCGATTGTTCGCGGTCTCGAAGAAGACGCCCGGTGAGCGATGCAACTGGCTGACGATCACGCGCTCGGTGCCGTTCACAATGAAGGTGCCGTTCTGCGTCATCAAGGGAACGTCGCCGAAGAAAACTTCCTGCTCCTTGATGTCACGGATGGAGCGGTTCCCGGTCTCTGCGTCTTTATCGAAGATCGTCAAACGCATCGTGACTTTTAGCGGAGCAGAGTACGTCATGCCGCGCTCTTCGCACTCGGGCACGTCATATTTCAATTGCAAGCCGACCGGATCGCCGCACTTATTGCAGAAATCCGGAGTGTTCGCGTTGTAGGTGCCGCACTTGTGGCAGAGCACATCGCCGGGATGAAACGGGTCGGTGATGACGGTGGAACCGCAGTTCTTACAAGTGGTGCGCAGGTGGTGCAGGCCTTTGAGGTGGCCGCACTTGCACTCCCAGTTGCCGATTGCGTAGTCCACGAACTCAAGCTGCGAGATGTTGCGGAAATCGCTGATCGGGAACACCGACTGAAACACCGACTGCAAGCCCGCGTCATCACGCTCGCTAGGCAGGCGGTCCATCTGCAGAAAACGTTCGTACGAGCGCTTCTGCACCTCGATCAGGTTAGGAATCTGGATGGTTGCTGGAATCTTGGAAAAATCAAAACGATGACGGAATCCGTTCATTTTCGACATTCGGAATACTCCCAAACTTTTATGCGCAGCGCGGGGGCTGCGTCACAGCGGAAACGTGGGCAGAGGAACAGCAGTTAGCAGTTTGCATCTGGCACTTTGCCGGCGAGGTTGAACGCCGAAAGCTGAGTGCCTGGTACTGACTTAAAAAGACACACAAATGCGCCCTCAGGGACAATGCGTCCCTCAGGCGCCGTGCGCAGCGCATGGCCAATTAAATTTTGTCGTTTTCGCGCCAGTATGCCTGTTTCCCGTCCTGCCGCCCGCAGGACAGTCTGCCAATCCGTGTTGCGGCCTCTGTCCGCTCCCTGGGTTCAAAATGCGGAGGCCGCTCACCTGGATGAAGTAGGAAGCGGTGCTGTTAGTGACAATAATAGCACTGCTTCATTAGTTTTGCCAAGTAGTGGTCGAAAAATTGCTAGCCAAATCGCTCCAGCTTCGGATTTTGGAGGGCCGGGCGTCCCCACCCGGCTTGCTACTGGCTCCGCAATCCCCAGAAAACGAGCTACTTTACTTCGACAACCGCGCCGGCTTCGGTGAACTTCTTCTTGATGGTCTCCGCTTCTTCCTTGGAGACGCCATCCTTCACCGTTTTCGGAGCCCCGTCCACCAAGTCCTTGGCTTCCTTCAAGCCGAGGCTGGTGACCTCGCGAACCGCCTTGATAACATTGATCTTATTGGCGCCAACTTCTTTCAGGACGACCGTGAACTCCGTCTTCTCCTCAGCCGGAGCCGCAGCCGCGCCTGCACCAGCTCCGCCGCCGGCCATCATGACCGGAGCCGCCGCTGCCGCCGAAACGCCCAGCTTCTCTTCAAGCCTTTTCACCAGTTGGGCTGCATCGAGCAAGGACAACCCAACGATCTGTTCTTCCAATTGCTGTAAATCTGCCATTTCAGTTCTCCAGTGTTTGAGTTATCAGTTCTTCAATTCGTTACCGGGAACAAGTTTCCAGTGCGCATTGTCGCCACCGTCACGCCAGACAACGTTTCGGCTCAAACTCGCGCAACTCTTGACCTGATAACTTATTGCTAAAATTCGCTCTCCGCGATCTCTGCGCAATCTCTGTGGTTAAAAGCTTTAAAGCCTTTAACCGCCGAGATCGCAGAGGAATCGCGAAGATCGCTGAGAAAATCTTCTAAACTCCGGCGGGAGTCGCTTCTCCGCCAAACTTCTGCTTTTCCACGCCCTGATTGATGACTACCGCCAGGTCGCGTCCGATAGCATTCATCACCGTGACCAATCGCTGCGCCGGCGCATTCATGAGGAACAACAGCTTCGAGTAAATTTCTTCCTTCGACGGCATGGTCGCAAGCGCTTCGATCTCGTTGATCGAGATCACGCGCCCTTCGACGACGCCCGTCTTGAAGGTAAACTCCGGGTTGTCTTTCGCGTACTTTGAGAGCGCCTTGGCCAAAGCGACCGGATCGCCCGAGGTATAGGCAATCGAGGTCACGCCGGAAAGCCCCTTGAGCGCTTCTTCAACCTTGGTGCCTTTGGCGGCGAGCTCGGCCAGCGTGTTCTTGACCACTGCATACTTCGCGCCCGAACTCCGCAGCAGTTTGCGCAGCTCGTAGTCCTGCGGCACCGTCAGCTTGGTGTAAGTGGTCACGATGACCGTCGACACCGTCTGCAAGTCTTTGCCTAACTTCTCAACTTGTTCGACTTTTCTTGCTCGAGTAACCGCCATATCAATTCCTCTCAGATCTCACGTGGCGCGGGCGCCCTCGCCCGCGAACCTGAATGTTTATGCCTTCGCCGCCGTCTCAATCGCGGTCGTATCAAGGGCGATTCCAGGACCCATAGTTGAACTCAAATAGCAACCCTTAATGTATTTTCCCTTGGCGACCGATGGCTTGGCTTTAATTACGCTGGAGATGAGCACGGTCGCATTCTCAACCAGTTTCTCCGGCGGAAACGAAATCTTACCCACGGGCACGTGCACCAGTGCGGTTTTATCCGTGCGGAACTCGACCTTGCCGGCTTTCACTTCCTGCACTGCCTTGGCCACGTCGAACGTCACGGTGCCAGTCTTAGGATTCGGCATCAGCCCTTTCGGGCCAAGCACTTTTCCAAGACGGCCGACGGATTTCATCATGTCCGGCGTGGCAACAACTGCGTCGAAGTCGGTCCAATTCTCTTTATTGATTTTTTCAACCATGTCCTCGCCGCCGACGATGTCCGCTCCCGCCTCCTGGGCCTCGCGTAACTTGTCGCCAGATGCGATCACGAGAACTTTTTTCGATTTGCCAAGCCCGTGCGGAAGCACAACCGTGCCGCGCACCATCTGGTCAGCATGCTTAGGATCGACGCCCAACCGCATGGTGACCTCAACCGTCTCATCAAATTTCGTGAATTTAACTTTTTGCAGAAGAGGCACGGCATCACTCAGAACATAGGGACGCGGCTCGACTGCCTTCCTGGCCTTCTCAATATTTTTTCCAGCTTTTTTCATTTGCTTCTCCGTCTCCCACCGCTGATCGCTGTTCCGATCAGCCGTAGTGAATTCGACTAAACTCGTGTGGCGCGGGCGCCCTCGCCCGCGAACCTCAGGGGCTAAAGCCCCAAAACCTTTGACCGCCTCCACGGCACGGGCTGGAAGCCGTGCCCTTTCAAAGCGCGCTGACCAATAAAAGCGCGCTACCCTACTACTTCAATCCCCATCGACCGCGCGGTTCCTCGCACGCTCTTGACCGCAGCATCCACTGAGGCTGCATTCAGGTCCGGCATCTTCTGTTTGGCAATGTCCTCAACCTGCTTCAGCGTAACCTTGCCAACTTTATCTTTATTCGGCGCGCCCGATCCCTTGGCGATTCCCGCTGCCCGCTTCAGCAAAATCGATGCTGGAGGCGTTTTGGTGATGAAGGTAAACGAGCGGTCGTTATAGACCGACACCACCACCGGAATAATCAACCCTTCCAGTTCCTTTTGGCTGGTGCGGGCATTGAACTGCTTGCAGAATTCCATGATGTTGATCTGCGCCTGGCCTAGCGCCGGGCCCACCGGAGGCGCCGGAGTAGCCTTGCCCGCCGCAATCTGAAGCTTCACTGAACCTGTAACTTTTTTCGCCATTGCTTATCCCTTACCTCGCCCATTCTTTGTGGAGCATCAGGCTTCCCGCCCGACTGGACGGGCGAGACGCCCGTCTCTCCATACTTCTTAGCTATCCCTGCTTCTCCACCTGCTTGAATTCCAACTCTACCGGAGTCGAACGTCCGAAGATCGTAACCATGACTTTCAAGGTTTCACGGTCCTCATTCACGTCATCGACTATGCCAGTGAAAGTTGCGAACGGTCCCTCGCCGATGCGGACCGTCTCGCCCTTTTCAAATTTGACTTTGAGCTTCGGCCTGTCCTTCGACTCGCCGGCCTTGTACACAATGTGCTGCACTTCTTCTTCAGAAAGCGGTGTGGGCTGCTGTCCGGTGCCGACAAATCCCGTTACCCGCGGCGTGGATTTCACCACATGCCACACGTGGTCATCCATGTCCATCTCGACCAGCACGTAGCCGGGATAGAACATGCGCTCGACGGTGTACTTCTTGCCGCCGCGGACCTCGGTGACCGACTCAGTCGGGATCAGCACCTTGCCGATCTTCTCTTCGAGTCCGAATGCGCGCACCCGTGACTCCAGTGACTCTTTTACCTTGCGCTCAAATCCCGAGTACGAGTGGATGATGTACCACTTCATATTCGGATTGCGCGGCTGCTCGGCTACGGTGGTGCCAGCTTCTGGCGACGCTACCGAGTCCGTATTTTCTTTGTTTGGCTCATCCTGCATAAATTCAGAATCCTTTGACCTACTTCGCGAACGTACGGAACAGAAAATCCACGCCCCGGCCAATCACGTTATCGATAACCCAAAAATAAAGACCGAAAAGAAACACGGCGATCAGCACTACGCTGGTCGTCGCTTGCACGTCTTTGCGCGAAGGCGTAGTGACCTTCCGCATTTCGGTGCGCACGTCGTTATAAAAAGATTTGACGCGCTCCGGCCATGACTTGATGCCGCTAAGGCTGCGCTCACTCGACGCTACAATTGAGTTCGCCATTTTCTTTGTTCCAACTCCCATCACTGCACCAAACTCTCTTCAGCTCTGTTGCTCAGCCCTGTCTCCAAATTCTGGCAGGGGCGGAGGGATTCGAACCCCCAAGTTCGGTTTTGGAGACCGACAGTTTAACCGTTGAGCTTACGCCCCTGTTTTCGTGTAGCGCGGACGGTTCGTCCGCGTTTCACTATTTAACCTCTTTATGCGGCGTATGCTTGCGGCACCGGCGGCAGAACTTGCTCAGCTCCAACCGGTCGGGCTTCGTCTTACGGTTCTTGGTCGTCGAATAATTCCGCTCTTTGCAATCACCGCACTGCATCGTAATGATCTCTCGGGGCATACAAAAACAGCTCCTAGCTTTTAGCTCTTAGCTTCTAGCTTAAATACAAATCAAAAACTCTGTCACTCCGAACCGCTTTAGCGGTGAGGAACCTGCTTCTCGTTTTTGGCCAACGACCAAAGACGAACGACCAACGACTGCTACTGAATAATCTCGCTGATCGTGCCCGCGCCCACCGTGTGGCCGCCTTCGCGGATGGCGAAGCGCAAACCTTTTTCCATTGCCACTGGCGTGATCAGTTCAATCACCAGCTGCACGTTGTCGCCAGGCATCACCATTTCGGTGCCGCTTGGAAGTTCGGCCACTCCGGTCACATCCGTCGTTCGCAAGTAGAACTGCGGACGGTAGCCCTTGAAGAATGGCGTATGCCGTCCACCTTCTTCTTTGGTCAGGA
>JAOAPC010000024.1 GCA_025462735.1 Acidobacteriaceae bacterium
GCAGGTTACCCTTGACCGCTATGCTATAAATGACTTCTTCCCCGCCGTGTACGCGGCGATTCACTCGTAATCTCAACGTGGAACTATGTTTGAACAAGCGTTCAAAAACATCGATGACGTTCTCCGCAAAGAAGCTGGCTGCACTACGGAGCTCGACTACACCGAGCAAACCTCCTGGCTCTTATTCCTGAAGTACCTCGACAATCTTGAGGATGAGCGGGCCAATATTGCCAAGCTCGAAGGCAAAAAATACAGCCCCATTCTCGATAAGGACCACCAATGGGAAAACTGGGCTGCGCCTAAGGGCCAGGACGGCAAGCTCGACCACAACAAAGCCCTAACCGGAGACGACCTCCGCGATTTCGTGAACGGAAAGCTTTTTCCTTACCTGCAAGGCTTTAAACGAAGGGCCACCGGCCCGAACACGATCGAATACAAAATTGGACAGATCTTTGGCGAGATCAAGAACAAGATTCAAAGTGGCTACAACCTGCGCGAGATCCTCGACCACATCGACGAACTGCGCTTCCGCTCGCAGACCCAGAAGCACGAACTCTCGCACCTTTACGAAGCCAAAATCCGAAACATGGGCAACGCCGGACGTAACGGCGGCGAATACTACACGCCGCGCCCACTCATTCGCGCCATCGTCCAGGTTGTAAAGCCTCGCATCGGCGAGCGCATCTACGACGGCGCGGTTGGTTCAGCGGGATTCTTGTGCGAGTCGTACGAGTACCTCACCAAAAATCGAAATCTGACCACTAAGGATGTAAGAACACTCCAGGAACGGACGTTTTATGGCAAGGAGAAGAAGTCCCTCGCCTACGTCATCGCGATCATGAACATGATCCTGCATGGCATCGAAGCGCCGAACATGCTTCATTTCAACACGCTCACTGAAAGTGTGCGAGATATTCAGGAAAAAGACCGCGTCGAAGTCATCATGGCTAATCCGCCATTCGGCGGCAGCGAGCGCAAGGAGATACAGCAAAACTTCCTGATCCGCACTAGCGAAACTGCTTACCTTTTTCTCCAGCACTTCATCCGAATGCTCAAGGCAGGCGGCCGCGCCGGGGTCGTGATCAAGAACACATTCTTGTCGAATACCGACAACGCATCAGTGAGCCTCCGCAAAATGCTGCTTGAAGACTGTAAGCTGCATACCGTGTTGGACTGTCCTCAGGGCACGTTTCAAGGCTCTGGCGTCAAGACAGTGGTGCTCTTTTTCGAGAAAGGCGCGCCTACGCGCAAGATCTGGTACTACCAGCTCGACCCCGGCCGTAATCTTGGCAAAACTAACCCGCTCAATGACGATGATCTTGCCGAGTTTGTGAAGTTGCAAAGGACCTTCGCCGACTCGCCCAAAAGTTGGAGCGTGGATGCCAACAGCATTGACAAGACGGCATTTGATCTCTCAGTAAAGAACCCGAATGGGGGCGAGGCGATTAGACACCGTAGCCCGCGCGCGATCATGAAGGAAATCGCTGCTCTGGACATACAAAGCGTAAACGTCTTGGAAAATATCAAGTCGCTGCTATGAACAATGGATGGAAGGCCAAGAATCTCGGCGACGTGTGCCACGTAATTGGCGGCGGTACCCCATCCAAAGCAATAGCCAACTATTATTCAGGCGAGATTCCCTGGGCCACTGTCAGGGACATGCGGCATGATGTTATTGCCGATACCGAGTGCAAGATCACCACGGACGCCGTCAAAAACAGTGCGACAAATATTATCCCCCGAGGCAATGTGGTTATCGCAACGCGAGTGGGATTGGGAAAAGTCTGTTTGCTCCATCAAGACACCGCTATTAATCAAGACCTTCGTGGCATTATTCCTAAAGACCCGAAAGCTCCTTTGGTGCGCTATCTCTTCTGGTGGCTAAAGAACATCGCGGAGCTGATAGTGGCCGAAGGAAAGGGCGCTACGGTACAAGGCGTCACACTTCCGTTCGTAAAAGCCTTGCAGATCCCACTCCCTCCTCTTCCCGAACAGCGGCGGATTGTCGGCACCCTCGACGAAGCGTTTGAGGGCATCGCCACTGCTAAAGCCAATGCCGCGAGGAATCTCCAAAATGCGGCCGCCCTCTTCCAAAGCCATCTCGAATCCATCTTCACCCGGCGCAGGGAGGGATGGGTTGAAACGACGTTGGGGGACATATGTCGGTTCGAGAACGGTGACCGGGGAAAGAATTACCCCAAACGTGCGGAATATGCCGCATCAGGAATACCGTGGATAAACACCGGGCACATTCAGCCCGATGGAACTCTGTCTGAGAGCGAAATGAATTTTATCTCCCCCCAAAAATACAAATCACTTCGAAGCGGGAAAATTCAACCCGGAGATTTAGTGTATTGTTTACGGGGCGCAACGCTTGGCAAAACGGCACTAGTCGAGCCTTTCACTGAGGGAGCCGTAGCCTCCTCTCTAGTCATAATTCGCCCTGGCAAGCAACTGGACCGCCGTTTCCTTTACTACTTCCTAACCAGTCCACCCGGCCAACGGCTTATCAAACTGTACGATAACGGCGCCGCCCAACCGAACCTCGGAGCTAAGAGCGTAGCCAAGTACACAATTTCAGTTCCAACGCGCGCCGAGCAAGAGTCCATAGTTCAGAAGCTCGTCGCACTTGCCGCCGAAACCCAACGCCTAGCGAGCCTCTACAAGCAGAAGGTTACGGCGCTGGAGTCATTGAAGAAGTCGCTGTTACATCAGGCCTTCACCGGCAAGTTGTAACTATGAACGAAGCCGAAACCAGAGCCGAGCACATTGATCCCGCGCTGAAGCGGGCTGGCTGGGGCGTGGTTGATGGCAGTCGTGTTCGGCGCGATTACTGGATCGCTCCCGGACGCATCGAAGGCCGCATTTCTGGGGAGGTCCGTCACGGCGAGCCGCTCCGGGCGGACTACGTGCTGGAATATCGCAACACCAAAATTGGAGTCGTCGAAGCCAAGGCATGGGACAAACCGCTTACTGAAGGGTTGGGGCAGGCCAAGAATTACGCCGAGAAGATGGCCATCCGCTACACCTATTGCACCAACGGCCAGGGCGTTTACGGCGTCGACATGGAGAGCGGCAAAGAAGGCAAGCTGCCGGTCTATCCCACGCCCGACGAACTTTGGAACCTGACGTTTGCCAAAACCAATGCATGGCGCGACCGCTTCGCTGCCGTGCCGTATCCAGATAAGAGCGGCACGTGGGACATTCGGTTCTACCAGGAAATTTCAGTCAGTCGCGTGCTCGACGCGATTGCGAACGGACGCAACCGCCTGCTCTTGACGCTGGCGACCGGCACGGGAAAAACATCCATTGCCTTCCAGATCTCCTGGAAGCTTTTCAACGCGCGCTGGAACCTGCAGGACTGGAAAAGCGGGGGCGAGCCGACGCGTCGCCCGCGCATCCTGTTCCTTGCCGATCGCAACAATCTCGCCGACCAGGCCTACAACGACTTCGCGTCGTTCTCCGCATTCTCAGAAGACGCCATGAAGCGGATCGAACCCGAAGACATCCGCAAAAAGGGCAAAGTCCCGAAGAATGCCAGCGTATTCTTCACCATTTTCCAGACCTTCATGAGCGGCCCGCCTAAAGACGGCGAACCCTCGCCTTATTTCGGCGAGTATCCACCTGACTTTTTCGACTTCATCGTCATTGACGAGTGCCATCGCGGTGGCGCCAACGACGAAAGCAATTGGCGCGGCATCATGGAATATTTTGCTCCTGCCGTCCAGCTGGGGCTGACCGCGACACCTCGTCGCAAAGAGAATGCAGACACATACGCTTACTTCGGCGAGCCGCTCTTCATTTACTCGCTGCGCGAGGGGATCAATGACGGCTTTCTCACGCCGTTCCGCGTCAAGCAGATTGCCACCACGCTCGATGATTACGTCTATACGCCGGATGATTTAGTGGTGGATGGCAACATTGAAACCGGAAGGCGATACACGGAGAAGGATTTCAACCGGATTATCGAGATCCAGGCCCGCGAAGCGAAGCGTGTGAAGGTGTTCATGGACCAGATCGACCAAAACGAAAAGACTCTAGTGTTTTGCGCGACCCAGGACCACGCGCTGGCAGTTCGCGACCTCATCAACCAAATGAAGACCAGCCCCGACTCACACTATTGCGTGCGCGTGACCGCCAATGACGGCGAACAGGGCAATCAGTATCTGCGCGACTTTCAGGACAACGAAAGGACAATTCCGACAATTTTGACGACGTCGCAAAAGCTCTCAACCGGCGTGGACGCGCGCAATGTCCGCAACATAGTGCTGATGCGACCGATCAATACCATGATCGAATTCAAGCAGATCATTGGCCGCGGCACCAGGACCTACGAGGGCAAGGACTATTTCACCATTTATGACTTCGTGAAGGCGTATCTCCACTTCAGCGATCCGGAGTGGGAGGGCCCGCCGCTTGAACCGGAACCCTGCTCGAAGTGCGGGTCTTATCCCTGTGAGTGCGACAGGGCAGCGCCGCGGCTATGCGCCGCGTGCGGAAAGCGACCATGTGAATGCCTGGAAGAACCCTGCGCAGTTTGCGGCGAGCAACCTTGCAGGTGCAAGAAGAAAGCGACAGTAAAGCTGGCCGACGGCAAAGAGCGGTCCATCCAGCACATGGTTGCGACCGCATTCTGGCACCCGGACGGCACGCCGATGTCGGCACAGCAGTTCATGGAATCGCTATTTGGGGAACTGCCGGAGTTTTTCAAAGACGAAGCCGAGCTACGCACATTGTGGAGCGTGCCGGATACACGCAAGAAGCTTCTGCAGGGCCTCGCTGAAAAGGGTTTTGGCCATGAACAGCTGTCCGAAATGCAGAGGATTATCAATGCCGAAAAGAGCGATCTGTTCGACGTACTCGCCTATGTTGCCTATGCGCTGCCGCCGCTCACCCGCGAAGAACGCGCGGCTCGCGCTAAGGTAGCTATTGGCAGCCATTTTTCCAGCAAACAACAGGCTTTTCTGGAGTTCGTGTTGGGCCACTATGTGGGTATCGGCGTAGACGAACTGGATCCGGAGAAACTGACGCCGCTGCTCCGGTTGAGGTATTCCAACTCCATTGCTGACGCGATTGCTGACCTCGGTAGGCCGGAGGATATCGGCAAAGTATTCGTGGGATTTCAAAAATATCTTTATGAGGAGAGAGTTCCCCGATAGCTGCTGCTCGGCCTGACGGCCTCGCGTTCTGGCGTGTTGTTCTGGATACCCAGGGCTGACGCCCTGGGCTCCAGTTTTTCTTTCAGGCTCTCTTGAGAACGGAGAACGTGGTCGAACGATTCCTCTTGCCAAACTGGGCCTGAAGAACCGAGCAGCGTGTTCACGCTTCGGGCTGCGGCTCCCTTGATTAACTTGAGAATTGCGGGTAAGCCGTAGGGCCCAGCCTTCTTCGTCTTGGAGTGGAGTCAACAGGAGATGAGCATGGTCTGGCATTACGACAGCGGCATGAAGGTGAAATCGATTGCTGTGGCCTTTAAGACAGGCTTTCAAAACGATGTCCCGGGCTTCGGGTTGGAAAGGCTCCCGCGTTAACTTGCAGAATGTCACGAAAAGAGGCCTTGCTGGCTTCTGATGATGCGGCAGCATGCGCCGGTAGTTGTACATTCGGTCAAGAGGAACATGTCGAGAATGCATAGGCTGTGTGGCTCGGACATTCTTGTCCGAGTTTTGAATTTATAGCTGAGTCCGGCAATGGAGTCTGTGATGACTGAACATCTGGTTTGTGCAAACCCCCGGCTTTTTGTCGGACAAGAATGTCCGACCCACAACAGAAGCAAAACCAAAATCAAAGGCGTCGGACAAGAGTGTCCGACCCACACGGCCTATGCAGCTTTCACGACTTGTCGGACAGGAATGTCCGACCCCACAACAGAAGCAAAACCAAAATCAAAGGCGTCGGACAAGAGTGTCCGACCCCCATGGTCAAATTGCACCAAAAGCTGGCAGTTCTTGACCGAATCAGGTAAAATAAGAGTGCGTTTGATTTAGCGGTACGCTGCAATTAGCAAATCCCGCCTCGTGCGTGAACCGGCTGTGCAGAAGGCCAGCGAAAACTCAGCGCCATATCAACATAAAGGAAACAAAGCACCACCATGGAAACAGGAACAGTAAAGTGGTTTAACGACGCCAAAGGTTATGGTTTCATCAGCCGCCAGAACGGCGAGGACGTGTTCGTTCACTTCTCGGCGGTTCAAGGCAATGGATTCCGCAGCCTGCAAGAAGGACAGCAAGTTCAGTTCGACGTAGTCAAAGGCCCAAAAGGCTGGCAGGCCGAGAACGTCAAGGCTGTCTAAAAACCACTTAACAATTCGTTTAAAAGGCGATCCGAAAGGGTCGCCTTTTTTGTTTGGGGAAGGCGTCGTTGGTCGTTGGTCGTTGGTCCCTTCGGCGCTACGCTTCTCAGGGCGAGCTAAGAGCGGTCGTTGGCGAAAACCGTTCACCACGGAGACACCCTTCGATCGTCCTCAGGGCAGGCTCCGTCACGGAGAAACATTGCGGACGGGGCGGCGGACCATGTTGACGAAAACGGTGCCCACCAGGAAAATCGTCATCAGCGAAATTGTGCCCAGCGAGATGGCGCAGTAGAGGCACCAGACTCCAAGCACGTCTTTTTCGATGTGGGCGAGATATAGCGAGAAGGCCAGCGCGGGGACAGCCAAGATCAGCATCAGGCGATAGGCGCGTTTTACAGCAAGAACGCCGAGCAGCAGATATCCGGCAATGCCGATGACGGCGACGGGGATGCCGTAAATCATTGCGTAAGGACTGTGATTCACGATGCCGCAGTCCCAGCGTTCGTTGATGTCGCAAGGTGCATCGCCGTAGGTGCGGTAGTGCTCGCGGAGCGCCAGAGAAGAGGCGGCGATGCCAAGGAGTGCCAGTACGAGGAGTATGTATCTCATATTCTTATCTTCAACTAAACCCACCCTTCGCCAAAATCGGGCGAAGGATGGGGCACCCGGCGAGAAGGGGCGAGAATCAGCAATGCATGTCTCATAATTCGTAGTTACAGCTTAATGGGCGATCCTTCGACTGTCATTCGATGTCGAGCCTTGCTCGACCGGACGGGCGAGGGCGCCCGTCCCCACATGGCCGCTGTTGGTCACTTCGCGGTAGTACCAAAACCCACCCTCTCGGAAAAAGCGCAATGGCTGGCGCATCCGATTCCATAATAGTTGTCGGACAAGAATGTCCGACCCTTCGGCTTCGCTCAGGGCAGGCTCCACATGGCCGCTGTTGGTCCCCACATGGCCAATTTTACTTTGTTGCTGGCGCGGAGGAGTGCCCTGTGATGGCAACGTTCTCGAGCCATGCGCCCTCGTCTTGCACGAGCAGGTCGGCGGCGATGACGTCGCCGGGATGCAGCTGGTTGAGTTCGCTCTCCGGCTTAACTTTGTATGGCATGGTCATCGCGTCCATAAATCCGGGGATGGGTTCGCTGTCCACGTTGAGCATTTTGCCCTGCTTGTCGATAGAGACGACTTTGCCCTTGAGGTGGTAGTGCTTGGACGGGACGCTGGCCGTCCGCTGAGCTGCGTTTTGAGTTGTGTCTTGAGTTGATTTCTTGTCACACGAGGTAGCCAACAAGGCGAACAGGAAAGACGCAAACAGACATGAAGTGCTCATTGTTAGTTTCATGGTTTCTCACAGTTCTTAGTATGTGTTGTCCTCTCGGGGCTCGTCCATAAACGTGTCGTCCCTTCGGGACTCGGTTGATCGCCCTTACAACCCCGGCACTGACGTGCCGGGCTATCATATGCCGCCCCTTCGGGGCTTAACCGATTTCGGTCCAGGCTCTCGGCATGGTAAGCCTTATCCTTTTAAAATTCGACACAGCGCAAAGCTGGCTTGGGCGGACGAGGGCGTCCGCCCCTACATGGCTTGTGCAACTTCATTTTGTGCGACTTCATTTGTGAAGCCTCGGACGCCCTCGTCCGGACTCCACCGCGGCATCAGCACAGCCGCTGAGCATCAACATATCTCTACTTTTGTCGGACAAGAATGTCCGACCCTTCGCCTTCGCTCAGGGCGGGCTCCTCACGGACACTGCTTATGCCACACGGACATTGCTCATCCTCAGTAATGGAATCTATACCGTAGTTCAACATAAATTTCTCGGGGATTATTCCAGTGAAAGCCGCCGAAGGTCACGCTATTGTCCAGTTCTACGCGGCGGTTGGCGACGTTTAATGCGTTGAGCGAGGCGGAGAAGCGCTCGCCGAAATCTTTGCCGAATGACAGATCAAAAGTCGTGTGCTGCGGCAGGTAGGCGCCAGGGTAGGGATGTCCGGGAAAAGCGTTGGTGAATCCGGAGCCATAGTACACGTTGGTGGAGGCGAAACTGTGGGACGGCAGGGCGACGTTGCCGCCGACGTTTAGCGTGTTGCGCTGGTCGTGATCGAGCGGACCGAAATCCAAGACGGAAAAATCGGTTAGACCGCCGGTGATCGCGCCGCCGGCTTCCGCAATTTGATTCGAGTACGCCAGATGGATTTGCGCTCGATTCGCGATCCGCGGCGAACGCAGAGTAGCTTCCCAGCCGCGAATTACAGCACGCTCGATCGTGATCGGAAAGAAAAGGTTCGATTCACCGATATTGTTGTGATCGAAAAAGTTTGCCGCGCTGGTTCGAAAGGTATCCGCGTCGAGCGTCCATCCGCGATAGGGAATGGTCACCCCAAACTGGTGTTCTTCGTCACGTTCCCCGTGGAGAGACACAAAAGCGACGTTGTTCCTCGTCGAAAATTGCAAGAGCGGACCTGATGCTGTGACGAGCGGAGGCGCCTGATAATAGTGGCCGTAAAACGCCCGGAAGGTCCACTTCAAATGCGGCACCGTCAGTGCGGCACCGAAGCGCGGGCTGATCGCACTCTCGGTCTGGCCCCCGGAGAAGCGGGTGGGCCGAATTCCAGCTGAGAGGGTCAGCCAAGGCGTGACGTGGAACTTGTCATCCAGGAACACAGAGACCAAGTTGCCGGAGGGATGCTCGACGTCGCTGAAGGCCGGAGCGCTGCTGTCATGGAATACGACGCCGAAGAACTGATTGTCGCTCTGGTGAAAGCTGTAGAGTCCGGCTTGCAGATCGTTCTTCGCCAAGTTTGCACTGAAGCTTACTTGCCCTCCGGCGTAGGTCGACCCCCGATGCTGGGTTGACGATGTGGGAAAGTCATTTGGAGAGCTGTCATAATTCGCGCGGTTGTAGTGATAGAAGGGGGAAACCGTCAGCAGCAGCCGCGAGTTGAAAGTGTGCACCCAGGAAAAGGTCGCTAGCGCGTCGGATTCGCGGTCGACATCCCGCAAACCAATGCTGGGGTACTGCGCTGCAAAACCGTTCGCGGCAATGGGAGCGTTCTCGATGTCGTTCGGGAAAGGATCGTAAGGAATTTGGTAGTAGTCCTTGCGTAGCGATGTGACAAACCGAAGCTGATTCGATGCATCTGGATTAAAGATTAGCGATCCGAAACCGCCGTAACCGTTTTCCGCGTCGTGAACAACCTGCGGCACAGGAGTTTCAATTCCGAGATTGCTGCGATTCGCATTCACACTGGCGTAATAGGCAAAGCGCTGAGTGTGGCTGCCGATGTTGAATTCGTCGTTCGTCTGATAGAAATTTCCAAAACTGCTGATCAACTCGGCTTGATTGTTACGCTCGAAGCCGGTGCGCGGGACGATATTGAAAACCCCGTAGGTGCGATCGCCTAGTTCAGCGCCGTAGCTGCCGCGATCAACTTCCATATAGTCGATATCCTTAGGATCCAGCTGCGGGCCGAGATTAGAAGCGATGTTGGTATTGGGCACGGGCACGCCATCGATCAGCCAGCTGGTTTGGTGTCCGCCGCGGATGTGAAGCTGATCGTGAGTGATGTAGGAACCGGGCACGTAGTCGGTAATCATGGCAAGACTGTTGGTGCGATCGGCCCCGGGCGTGCTCTCGATTTGCGCGCGATCGACCAGAGTGGTGGGAGTCGCCGAGTCAGTGGGAGCGATTTCCGGCGCGCCGGAGACATTCACGGTCTCACCTTTTGCCGCCACTTTCAACGCCAGGTGTAACACCGGCTCGGTGCCGGAGCGGACAGCTACCGTCTGCGATACCTCGCTAAAACCCGGTGCGGCCACAACCACCGTGTATTCGCCAATGGGGACAGCGTTGAATTCAAATTGTCCATTGTCGTCGGTGTTGGTGCTCTTGGCCCAATCGGAAGAATTTGCCCGAAGCATCACCATCGCGCCTTGCAGTGGGCGGTGTTGCGGGTCGTGAACAATGCCGCGCACGGAACCGAAGATTGTCGCGGCAGCGGTTCCGACCAACATTAAGATGAACAGTAACGGAGCGGTCTTCCGCGTCATGAACTCTCCTCATTGAGCACGGGCGGGGACGCCCGCGCCTCCAACAAAAGACGATTGGGAATTTAGAGAAGAGAGATGGGCGGCGCTCGCGCGGAGAGATTGCGGAGCGCTAATAGAGAATAGGAAGAAGATCGCTTATAAGTTACGACGCCAGCTACCTCAAGTAAAGCAATGCGGAATTTTGCCGGTTCTAAACCGAAGGCCGCCCGCGGAGAAAGGGGGCCCGAATACGGGCAAGTATGCGCTTTGGAATGAAATCCGGCTTCGTTCGAGGGCGCCTGGCAATGATGTGCTCCAGCGTGCATGCAGCAAGCGTGCAGAGAAGATTCCTGTGCTGCGACTACGAGCGGCGCAAAAAAACTGGCATAGATTGCCGCGAGCGCGAGATGGGCAGCAAACCGCCGCATATATTTCCGCAAATCTTAGCAGGTTTGCAGAGAAGCTTGTAATCAGCGTGTCGAAAATCAATGCTTGCCGATGCGCGATCGAGAAACATTAATGCATCAACACGTATCTTCCGCCGTCAGTAAATAGGACCACGAGACAGATGACCAGGAAAGTCAAATCATAGTGCCAGCCCGAGGCTTTTTCGCCCCAGAAGCCTGTATGCCAGGCAAAGATTTTCTTGTAAATGGCTCCGAGGATGATCAGAATCAGCCCGATGGCGGCAAGCTGCTGGAGCACGCCAAGCATGATTCCGAGGCTGCCGGCAATCTCCGCAGAGCCGAGGAAAATTGTGAACCCTTTGCTCATGCCGATGCTTTTGCTGCGTGTGGTTGGATCTTTTACGTGGTTCCAGCCGCTGCTGAGAAAGACAATGCCGATCATCAAGCGGAGCAGGAGTAAGCCGAGGTCGGTGAAGCGGGCGAGCTGAGGGAACATGGGGACCTCACCCAGGCAAACGTCTTTTAAAGACTACAAGAAAATAAGGGTGCTCGCATTTTGTCGGACAGATCGGACAGAAGTGTCGGATCCAGAACGTAGAGAGTCGTCGAGCTTAGCTCGACCGGACGGGCGAGGGCACCCGTCCGCACATGGCCTGTGCTGATCGTGACCTCCTTACCCGGCTCATCCTGAGTTGAGCCCGCAATTTCGGCTGTGGTAGATTCTTGGCTTCGCTCGAAGGAGCACAATCGTGAAAGTCTATGCAGGCGAAAACGTCAGGAATGTCGTTCTAGTCGGCCACGGGCACGCCGGGAAAACCTCATTAGTCTCGGCGATGCTCTACACGGCCGGCGCAACTCAGCGGCAGGGGCGGGTGGACGATGGGAGCGCCACCACCGATTACGACGACGAAGAAATCTCGCGCAAGATGTCGATTGCGACCAGCCTGGCCTACGCTGAATGGGGGCAAACGAAAATTAATTTTGTCGATACACCGGGCTTCAACATGTTTGTCCACGAGGCCAAGATGGTGCTGCCCGTGGTCGACGCGGCACTGGTAGTCGTGGACGGCGTGGCTGGCGTGGAAGTCGTGACCGAACGCGTGTGGAATTATTGCGAGGAATATAAAACGCCGCGCGTGATTGTTGCCAGCCGCATGGACCGCGAGCGCGCAGATGCGGAGCGCGTGCTGGAATCCCTGACCAGGGCATTCGGTAGGGCTGTCGTCCCGCTGGAGCTTCCGATCGGGAAGGAAAAGAATTTGTCGGGCGTAGTGGACCTGGTCAATATGAAGGCTTACACCTACGATCTTGGCGGAAACGGCAAAGGCAGAGAAGGCGAGATTCCCGCCAACATGAAAGACGCTGCGCAGGAGGCACACGAGAGGCTCGTCGAACTGGTCGCGGAAGGCGACGATGCACTGATGGAAGAGTTCTTCGATAAGGGCACAATTCCAGTCGAGCACCTGATTCCGGCACTGCACAACGCGATCCGCGAGGACAAGCTCTTTCCTGTGCTGTTTGCTTCCGGGCTAGGAAACGTGAGCACCGACCGGCTGATGGATTTCATTGTGGATTTCACTCCCGCCGCCACGGAGCACGAATCTATTACTGGCGAAGTCACGTCTGGCAATGGCGAGCCGCCCGCACGCAAGGAATCGGATTCGGAGCCGGTTTCGGTATACGTATTCAAGACTGTCTCGGATCCATTTGCTGGTCGAATCTCTTATTTCAAAGTATTTTCCGGCGTGCTGAAGAATGATTCGTCGCTCACAAATTACTCCCGCAGCTCGCAGGAGAAGTTCGCGCATATTTCCGTTATGCAAGGGAAAACGGCGGTCCCGGTCAACGAGCTGCACGCTGGCGATATTGGCGCAGTCGCGAAATTAAAAGACACGCTCACGGGAGACACTCTGGGCGATAAGTCTGCGCCGATTCAATACCCACATGTAAAGCTGCCCGAACCGGCAATCACGTTTGCCATCGAGCCCAAGAGCCGCGCCGATGAAGACAAGCTCGGGCCGGGTATTCACAAAATGCTGGAAGAAGATGCCATGCTGCGTTTTTTCCGCGACGGGCAAACCAGGGAATTCCTGATTGCTGGCACCGGGCAGCAGCATATTGAAGTCGTGGTCGCGAAGCTGAAGAAGCGCTACCACACTGAGGTCGTGCTGAAGGCGCCGAAGGTCCCCTACCGCGAAACCATTCGCGGACGCGCCGATGTGCAGGGACGCCACAAAAAGCAGACTGGCGGCCACGGCCAGTATGGCGATTGCAAAATCAAGATGGAGCCGCTGCCGCGCGGGTCGGAGTTCGAGTTTGTGAACGATATTTTCGGCGGCGCGATTCCCAAGAACTACATTCCGGCGATCGAGAAAGGTATTAAGGACGCTGCGTCGCGCGGATACCTGGCCGGCTTTCCTATGGTGGACTTCCGGGTCGTCCTCTACGACGGGTCGTATCACGACGTGGATTCGAATGACATGTCATTTCAGATGGCGGGCCGTATCGCTTTCCGAAAAGCCATGGAGCAGGCCAAGCCGACAATCCTCGAGCCGATAATGCACGTCGAGATCACGGTGCCCGACGAATTTGCCGGCTCGATCATGGGCGACCTGAACGCGCGGCGCGGACGCATTCAGGGCATGGACAACAAGGGTGGCAACACCATCGTGAAGGCCGAAGTGCCGATGTCAGAGATGCTGACTTACGGCGTCGATCTCACCGCCATGACCCAGGGCCGCGGCAGCTTCAACATGGAAATGCATCATTATGATGTCGTCCCTGGACAGCTGCAAGAAAAGATTATCGAGAAGGCAAAGGCGGAGAGGGGAGAGGTGAAGGTAGAGGAGGAGTAAGGGCGCCTCTAAGTTGTACAGAGTTCTATGTCCGTACGCGCGAAATCCTGACCTTTTGCTAAGAGCGGCTCACCTGACCATTTCGCCAAAGCATACGTGAAGCAGTCCCCGAAATTCAGCGCCGCCGAGTGACGCCCTTTCCCAAAACTGCGCCAAGCGGAACGAGCGATCTCGACTTGCTCAGCATCGACGGGAACAATCTCAAGATTTGTTCTAACCACGAAAAGGTCGAATTCGCGACCAGCCGATTCGCCGCGTTTGGATTCCAGCACGATTCCACTTTCAAGCACACTGGCAGCCGAAATCAGTCGCTTGCCTGACTGAAGAATTAAATCCAGAAATGCTTTGCGCTCGGGTTCCGCGAGAAAAATCGCGAGCACCGCTGACGTGTCGATAACCATCAGCGCGGCAATCCGTGCTCGTCGTAGCCGAGAATTTCATCGGGAGAACGATTATCTTGCGTCGGCATGGCGTCAACGCGCTGAAGAATGTCCTCAATTTGGCGGGACAAAACGCGAGCGCGACGGCGCGCTTTCAGCCTCTGCCATCGTTCCTCGAGAGACTTCTGAATCGCTTCAGTGATAGATTCGCCGGTCTCGTCCGCCACTTGGCGCGCGAGCCGCTCGGTAGCGTCGTTTTTTATACTGAGTGGCACGGGATGATTATAGCAAACAATACATCTTTATATAAATACAACTAATTTATGTAAGCTACAGATACAAAAGCACTATTCCTCGGGATTGTGTACTTCACGCAAGGTGGCCTACTATGGTGGACGCCTATCGGGCGGGAGCGTGAGTTTTGGACGATCAGTTATGCCAAGCACTTGCTTCAATCGCGCTATTCAGTATGGCCGCAGCATACATGCTGGCAACGGGGGCCACTGAAATGCCGCAGGGTCGTGTATCCCGAGGTCAAGAAAAGGTGCTGGCGAGGCGAAAGAAAAAGATCAAAAGAGTTCTTCGCGGAGTAGGTCTAACAACATTCGTAATAGCAGTGGCTACCTTTTTAACCACTTTCGCGCCGGATTACCCAGAAATGTTCTGGTGTTTCGCCGCGTGCATTTATATCGCGTTCGCTTCAATCGCCGCTGACATTTGGTACGAAGAACTGGCACTGTGGATTAAATGGGGAGCGGTTACGATCATCTTTGCTATGGCTATATTTTTCAGCTTCTATATAGTTTGCAGATCAGCCCCCTTGGACATCGTTGCAACATCGAGCGAGGGTAACTATAAAGACGGAGAAAACGTTGAGGGTATTACATGGCGGCCAGCTTATTCCGAGTTGAGAATTGGAATAACCAATCCCACAAACCTTGATTATAACAACGTTGACATTCGTATTGTTCCCGCCCTATGGGTGGTAGAGCAGGTCATTGTGTCGGAGAGCTCATCGTGTCACTTTGAGGCCGCCTCGCCGCATTTTTCTGCGGTCGCACACGGGACGGACGCCAATGGTAAGCCCTTTGATGAGCCATTCAAAGGGAAGGGACCGAGAAGCTCCGGATTAAGGATACGATGCGACAAATTCCCCCGCAACGACACCTTGGCAATCCTAGTAGCGGTAATGAATGTTGATTTGAAAAATAATCCCGCCTCAGCGGTTCCAATATTCAGGCCACAAAGGAAGGTCAAATGTCCTTGGGTGTACGTGAAAGGCCAATTCACGCTTCTTCAGAGACCTCATCACATTGAATACACCTACGCTACGCAGCAGTAAGCTCTCTATATTCAAGATGCTTGGAATGAATGAGTCTCAGCATTGTGTCGCGGAACAGGTAAGGATTCTTGCGATTGTCGAAACGCCATGTCATTTCGTTTAGGTAGGCTTGCAGATGCTTTGCGCTAACACGATGCCACGTTTCAACGATGCCGCGATTCAAGAGCGAGAACGCGATGTGGGAATTCGTCGACGGCCTTCCGCTCGGAATGACAGTTGAAAATTAATTTCGTACGGGCGTACGCTGGGTGATAGCGGGTCAAAATCCCCACCCTGTCGCAAACAGCGCGACAAGGGTGGGGCAACCGCAGCTTCAGGTCAAGTGTTACTGTATCAATCCGCCGTTGGGTTCTTCATCTGGCGGAATCACTACCGCTGCGGCCACGCGGTCGCCGGCTTCCATGTGGAGAAGGCGGACACCCTGCGCGCTGCGGCCGGATTCGCGGATGGTGCTCGAATCCATGCGGATGATTTTGCCGTACTGGCTGATCAGCATGACTTCGGAGCTTTCTGAGACCTGTGCGATCCCGCTGACTTTGCCGTTGCGCTCGGTGGTCTTGACGTTGATCACGCCAGAACCGCCGCGCCCCTGCAGTCGGTATTCGTCCGCAGGCGTGCGCTTGCCGTAGCCGTTTTCAGTGATCGACAAAATCAACGAGCCTTTAATCGGGATGGTCGCGTCGGTAGCAGTCGCTTCCGGCACTCCGGCTTCGGCTTTGGCTTTTTGAAGTTCGGCTTCGGCTTTCTTCGGATCTTTCGGCGTGATGGCCATGCCAACGATGTAATCTTTTTCGTCGAGCTTCATGCCGCGAACCCCGTAAGCTGGACGGCCCATGTCGCGCACGTCGGCTTCGTCGAAGCGGATGGCCTGGCCGTCGTGCGAGGCCAGGAAAATAATCTGGCTGCCGTCAGTCAGCGTAGTGCCGACCAGTTCATCGCCTTTGTCGATGCCGATGGCGATGATGCCGCGCGACATCACATTGCAGAAATCCTTCAGCGGAGTCTTCTTTACCGTCCCATTGCGCGTGGCGAAGAAAATGAAGCGGCCTTCTTCTTCGAGGTTGCGCACTGCGAGCATGTTGCGCACGGTTTCGCCAGGCTGCAATGAAACCAGATTGCCCACATGCTTGCCTTTGCCTGCTGCGCCCACGTCGGGGATTTCATATACCTTCAGCCAGTACACGCGGCCGGTGTTGGTGAAGATAAGAATGTAGGCGTGCGTCGAGGCAATGAACAAATGCTCGACAAAATCCTCGTCGCGCGTCTTCATACCGGTGCGACCCTGGCCTCCGCGGCGCTGCTGACGGTAGGTGGAGATGGGCGTGCGCTTTAGGTATCCGCTGTGGCTGACCGTGACCGCGACTTGTTCGTCGGCGATCAGGTCTTCCAGCATGATCTCGGCAGCTTCGTCTTCGATTACGGTGCGACGTTCGTCGCCGTATAGCTTCTTGATCTCTTCCAGCTCGGTGACGATGACTTTGCGCAGCTTCTTCTCGGAGCCCAGAATCGATTCGAATTCGGCGATGTTTTCACGCGCCGTACCCAATTCTTTGTTGATTTCGTCGATCGACAGGCGCGTCAGGCGATGCAATTGCAGTTCGAGGATTGCGTCGGCTTGAATTGCGGTGAACGGTTTCTCCGGACTGAGCTTCGGAGCGCGTCCGGTAACGTTGATTTCGATCTTTTTTCCACCGAAGTACAACACCAAGTTTTCGCGAGCGTCGGCGCGATTGGAACTGCCACGGATGATCGCGATCACGTTGTCGAGATGATCGAGCGCGGTTAGGTAACCCTCTAAAATGTGCTCGCGGTCTTTGGCTTTTTGCAGCAGGAACGCGGTGCGGCGCCTGACCACATCGACACGGTGATCGATGAAGTGCTGGATCGCCTGGATCAGCCCCATTTCCTTCGGCTGGTTGTGCACTACCGCCAGCAGGATCATGCTGAAGTTTTCCTGCATCTGCGTGTGCTTGAAAAGCTTGTTTAGCACGATCTGCGGTTCGGCGCCGCGCTTCAGTTCGATTACCATCCGCATGCCATCGCGGTCGCTCTCGTCACGAATGTCGGAGATGTCTTCGATGGTCTTGTTATTTACCAGCTCAGCCATGCGCTCGATCAGGTAGCGCTTGTTCACCTGATAGGGAATCTCGGTGACGATGATAGCTTCACGGTCTTTCGAAAAAGTTTCGATCGCGGCCTTGGCGCGCATCATGAAGCGTCCGCGACCGTGTTTGTAGGCGTCGAGAATTCCAGACTTGCCGTGGATGATTCCGGCGGTCGGGAAATCGGGGCCTTTGACGATCTTCAGAATTTCCGGAAGCGTAGTGGCAGGATTGTTTACCAGCGTGATCGCGGCATCGACGATTTCGGTCAAATTGTGCGGCGGGATTTTTGTCGCCATGCCCACGGCAATTCCGTCGGAGCCGTTGATAAGTAAGTTGGGGATGCGGGAGGGCAGAACGTCAGGCTCGACTTCGCTGCCGTCATAGTTCTCGCGGAAATCGACGGTGTCTTTATCCAGATCTTCGAGCAGAGCGCTCGCAACCCGGGTGAGGCGAGCTTCGGTATAACGATCAGCCGCAGGCGGATCGCCATCGACGGAGCCAAAATTCCCTTGTCCATCGACGAGCGGATAGCGCATAGCAAACGGCTGCGCCATGCGGACCAATGCGTCATAAACCGCCAGGTTGCCGTGCGGATGGTACTTACCCATGGTCTCGCCGACGATGCGGGCGCACTTGCGGGTAGCTCGGTTGGGCTGCAGGCCCATCTGCTGCATGGTGTAAAGAATGCGGCGATGCACCGGCTTGAGCCCGTCGCGAACGTCGGGCAGCGCACGTCCAATAATGACGGAGAGTGAATAGTCGAGGTACGACCGTTTCATCTCCTCTTCAATGTTGACCGGCTGAATGTTGGCCGCGCCTGGGCCACCGTCGCCCGGAGGAGGAGTTAGGGGTAATTGCGGGTTCTGATCATCTGCCATAGTTCAGTTCTCGTGGTTGGAGATCCCTCGCTTCGCTTCGGGACGGCAGCTGCGGGCTCAGACGCCCGCAAATCGCTGCCGGTTGGGGATTCTGATCGTCTGCCATAGAAAGAAGCTCTTAGCTGCTAGCTGCTAGCTGCTAGCTTTTTGACGCTCAGCTGGATCGATTGTTTAGCCCTTGGCTGGCCCAGGAAATCAGTCTCATTCTAAATCCCTAAGTACATGAAAAATAAATACGTTATGGGCTTATCCAGCGTGCTTCCATTATACCATGGGAGTCTCGTGAACGGGCACCAGACTACGATACGGCGCATTGTCAAAGGGAGTTCTGCTTTGCAGCAATACGGGATGTTTGCTGAGCCGGGAGAAGTGTACCAATCAAGCCCCGCTTAAAAGTCGCCCGAGAGGCCCTACTTCCGGTAACCCTAAGCACTGCTTGTACTCACGTTCCGAATCGTACAAAATAGTGGCCTTCTCATTGGAGGCCATCTTGCGGCGCTGTTCGTTCGTGTTTGCTATGGTTTTGAGTTTCCTGCTGAGTTTGCCTGCAATTGCTCAGAATCCCGCGCCAAAGGGTGAGTCGGACCCGAGCGCCACATCGGTACCCTCGGTTACGCTGCATGTCTCCACGCGAATGGTGACGGTGGAAGTAGTTGCCAGAGACCACGGCCGTCCGGCAATCGGCCTTACTGCGAACGACTTTCAGATATTCGATCAACCTGCTGGTTTTCGGAAGGAAAAACGAGAGCAAAAAATCGCAGCATTTCGCGCACTCGGGATCACGGACTTGGGGTCACGAGATAGCAACAGCCTGCAAGTTCCCGCCGGAGTGTACACCAATCTCGTCACAGTGCAGAAAGACCCAGTGCCCCCCACTATGATCCTTGTTGACGGACTTAACACTGACATTACTTCTCAAATGCAGGTCCATCAGCAGATGCTGCATATGCTTGGTTCGCTTCCCGAGGACGTTCCGGTTGCAGTGTTCCTGCTCGGCAGGCGCTTACGCATGCTGCAGAGCTTTACCACCGACCCCAAGCTGCTGAAGTCCGCGCTCGAGAAAGCGTCCACGGTTGAAGCGAACGGGCTAAGGCAGGCGGATCCGCGCGATGACCCCGGTTCGCTCTCTTCATTTCAGGAAGAGATGACAGGCGTGTCGTCTGACGCACTCCAACGGTTTGAACAGGAAGCCTATGCGTTCACCATGGATATCCGCGTCCGCGAAACGATCGAAGCGTTGCGTTCTATTGCCCTCCACGTTGCGGGATATCCCGGACGGAAGAACCTGCTCTGGATTTCCTCTTCGTTTCCCATCGCAATCAATCCGGACATTAATAGCTTCGATCCTTTTCGCGGGTACGCTTCCGAGGTGCAGGAATTAGCCAGCATATTGGGTGACGCAAAAATTGCGGTTTATCCCATCGATCCTGGTGGCGCCCAGCCGCCTTCTGCAATGCAGGCAAGTCGCCGGTCTCGTGGCAGATTTGGCGGGCGTTCAGCGGATGCACTTAGCCGCGAATCGCAGATGCAGATGAATTCGCGTGCGACTATGGAAATCCTTGCCGGAGATACAGGTGGTGAAATCTGCACCGATAACAATGATTTGGGATATTGCGTGAGAAAGGCTGTAAAAGACAGCAGCGCCTTCTACGAAATCGCCTACTATCCCGACAGCTCTGAATGGCACGGCGAGTTCCACAAGATTATTGTGAAGACGACACACCCCGGGCTCCATCTAGCCTATCGTCAAGGCTACTTCGCAAGGCCCCGGGGCGGCGACGCATCCGATCCTAAGGCCGCAACCGCCCAAATTCAGCAGGCGGCATGCGAAGATTTCCTGACCGCGACTTCCGTCAGCATGGCGGTAAGAGTCCTAACTCCAGATTCACCACAAACCCTAAAATATTGGGTGATGATCGATCCAGAAATGATCAGCTTTCCTTCGGCGACCGAAAACGGACGCCAACTGGATCTGATGATTGCGGCATGCACTTTCGACAAATCCGGCAAGCCTGTTCAACTTCTGGAGGACCCGATCCGGCGGAAGCTGACTGACCACGAATACAAGACGCTTCTGGCCCAGCATTTCGTGCCCCATACATTCCAAATGGCCACTCGACCTGGCACAGCCATGGTGCGAGTGCTAGTGAAAGATATTCCCAGCGGACGAATAGGCTCGGTCAACGTTCCTTACCAGCAGGCGCCGGCCCCAGCCGCCTCGGCTGGCGACGCTATACCACAAGCTCCAACCTCGCATTGAATTTGCTACGGTGCGGAACTACGGACGAATCATCACTTCATCAGGGCCGGATGGTAGCTCGAAAGCGACACCGCGTTCGTGGTTTTTTCTGAGGGTGGCCGGAATATCGAGATCGGCAATTTGGATAGTTCGCGTCCAGGCGCCGGTGCTCCAGTAATCTGCCTTGGTGTAGATCGATTCGCCGATGATGGAATAACTGCTGAGTTCTTCAGTATGCCCGTCGCGATAGACGAGGATTGCGGGGGGCAGCGGTTTAGATGGAGCCCGTGGTACAGTGTCGGCGGCCAGGGCACGCGCCGAAGATTCGCCAAAGTTCCTAACTCGCACCCACTGGCTGCCATGCAGTTCGAGCAGTACGGGATCGGGCAAGGGTTCAGTCTTAACTTGCGCAGCTGGTGCAGGCGGTTCCGGCGGCGGTTGGGGTGGGGGATATTCCACCTCATACGGTTCGTAGTAATCCGAATACGAAAATGGCAGACCGTAATAGCCATACGCGGGGTAGAAAGGGCGACGCCCATGGCTTCTGGTGATCATCGGGCGTCCTCTGCTGAAGTGGCCGAAAGCGGAAGCTCCTGGCGCAAGCCGACCCGACATCCCCGTTTGACTTTGGGCCAAGGCACTCGTAGCGAGGAGTGCAACAACAACGGCGTATCGAGAAATTTTGTGCACTGAGGCTGAGGCCCTCATAGCGGTGACGCCCGCGCTAAGCGCCGGTCTTTCACATTCACACTCGCAAATTCAGTTCAACGCCGTCGCCGTGGGCAGTTGGAACTCAACTCCGCGCTGGTCATTTTCTTTCACTGTAGCCGTGAGATTAAGGTCCGCAAGCTGGACTTTCTTGCTGCGTCCGTCACTCAGGTCGTAGAGCGTATTACCTACGATGGCATAGTTCGATATCTCCTGCTGATGGCCGTCCTTGAAGACCAGCACCGTGCTGGGCTCAGGCACGACCGGCTCGGTGTTCGGCTTGGGACTTTGTTCGTTTTGCGTGTTCTGCTGCGAACTCTGGTCTCTTGGTGGATTAAGTCCGGCACGATAATCTTCGTCGAGAATTTGGTGATCATCGTAAGCACGCGGCGACGGGCGGTCGTAAGCCGTCGGGTCGTCCTGGGTGTAATCGTCCGGGTTCAGATCATAGGGATAGGGGTACATGCCATAACCGTAGTATCCGCCATAGTACGGACTGTAGAAGCCGTCGAAATGCTGGTGATGCCTGCCCTCGAACGGCCGTTCGTGAAAACCATTCCGTGCGCCGAAGCCGTGAGAAGACCCGCCGTCACGAAAACCGCGGAACGTGGGCTGGGATCCAAAGCCCAATGAGGTCACGCTGGCCGGAACGCCGTGAGGGCCAGGGTGTCCACCGAATCCGATAGAGGTCACGCTGGCGGGAACGCCGCGTGGAGCGATTTCGCCGCCGTGAAATCCATGCATCTGGGCTGCAGCCGAGGCGGCTAGTAAAGTCATGATTCCCAGGCCAAGAAAAAGAACTGCGAATGGGTTGTTAAGTGGAGTACGCATATCCGCCTCCTACACATTAGAACGATTCACTCGCCCGAAGGATGCGACAAGTTACTTAACTTTACGATGACCCTGGTGCAGATTCAACGTCCTATTCGAGACAGGGCGGCGACGTCCCAAAAGCAGTTTGCGCATACAAGTCCCACAACGATCGCTGTAACGATCTCCGAGGCTTCGGTTTCGAGGAGGTCGGCCGCAATACCAGCGATAAAGACAAACAGAAACACGACCGCGGTCAGAACGAAAACTGAGCCGCTAGCATGAGGCGATAGCAGCCGAAGAAGAAGAAACAACCCCGCCATGAGGAGGGGAGCGGTGTTGCCGAAATAACGCGCACGCCGCCACCCAACGTATACGCCCAACGCAGCCGGAGCAAGCAGAAGCAACACGGGCCCACTTTCGGCTACTTCCCTTAACAGCAGGAGGTAAGCGCCTGGCATTTTGATTAAAGGCCAGCTTGCATCGAGGAGTCGCGCGTGTCTCAGGCCTCGGATAAAAAGTCCGGGATGGAAAAAGTATGAAGCAAACAACAACAGCAGCGCAATGAAGCAAGCAGAAGCGAGAATGACGGCCACGGCGGCCTTTCGATCAGGGGCAAGATAAAGCATGAACGCCAATAGCGCTGGAATTATTACCGCAAGTCCGAACTGCGATCCTGTCGCGAGCGTGAGCGATACGCCCAGAAGCACGATTCGCCGCCAGTTCCACAGCACGACTTCGCGCGGGGCGTAGAGAGTATGGGAGACGGCGATCGCGGTGAACACGGCTCCGAAAGTGCCCCAGGCTCCGGCAACATCTGGCGGCGCGGCCCACAATGCGCTGCTGCGAATCACTGCCGGCGAGAAGCAGTAAAGCCCGAGTGCAATGTATCCCCCGGCATTCCCGTATAGCCGGCGAGAGACATACCACAGAGACGCCCCGAGCAGTGTCCCAAACAGAATGTACGGTGCGCGGGTCAGCCATAGCCAAAGGCGTGAATCCGGTGAGACATGGAAAACATAGACCGGAGCCGGAGCGATGAGATACCAAAGCGGTGAATGATGAGGATCGTAGCGGTCACCATCCGCAGACGGCAGTTCGATTGGGGCGGTCCTGACCGAAGGGGTGCCTGCAATGCCGTGCCCATGCCATTGCGCGAGACCTTCCTCGATACGCGCAAACTCGCCTTCATTACTCAACATCGCGCCTGGGTACTCATGCGCGACCAGCCACGCGCACTCGCCCACGAAGACAAGCAGCAGCAATCCTGCGAGAAGTTGTGGACGGCCGAAGCGCTGCGTTGAAAAGATCGTGCCCATTGGGGAGACGGATTGTTTTACCATGTCTCGGCACGGTCGAGGAAACCCATACATGGATGAACCATCCACAAATCCTGCAAACTATTCAATGGATGCAAGCCCCTCACCTGCTCCGCTGGTCCCGGAACAGAAGCCGGCATCCATGCATTCGATCTTCATCGGGCCAAATGGTCTGCGGGCGGGCTGGCGTTTTACAATCTACATAGCCGCGTTTTTCGCGTTGCTGGCGGCAATCTCGTTTGCAATAAGGCCGTTACTACCTCTGCATCCGCACGAGAGGCCTCCGGTCTGGGTTTTCGTGGTAGGGGAGGTGGAATCGCTTGTTGCGGCCGTGCTTCCCGCACTAGCAATGGCACGATATGAACGCCGTCCGTTCGGCGCCTACGGCCTGCCTCGACAAGGCGCCTTCGCCAAACAATTCTGGGTGGGGGTGGTTTGGGGAATTTGCGCGATCAGCCTGTTGTTACTTGTGATGCGCGGCATCGGCGTCTTTTATTTCGGAGGCTTGGCGCTGCATGGTGCACGCATTCTAGAGTTTGCGGCTTTCTGGTGGGTTTCGTTTTTGGTCGTTGGCTTATTTGAGGAATTCTTCTCGCGCGGATATACCCAGTTCACACTGGCGCAAGGCATGGGTTTTTGGCCGGCGGCGGTGCTACTGTCATCCGCATTTGGCGCCATTCACCTGGAAAACCAGGGGGAGGCTTGGGTTGGCGCACTGGCTGCGGCTTTCATTGGACTGTTTTTCTGCCTGACCCTGCGGCGTACTGGAACACTGTGGTTTGCCGTGGGTATGCACGCAGCATGGGATTGGGGAGAGAGCTTCCTGTACTCCACGCCTGATAGCGGCACCCTCACGCCCGGCCACCTTCTGCACTCCTCCTTCAACGGACCACGGTGGCTCACCGGAGGCTCAGTCGGGCCGGAAGGCAGCGTGTTAGTGTTCGTGGTGATCGCGGCAATGTGGCTGGTGTTTGACCGAATGTATCCGGAAGTGAAGTACGGAAGAGCCGAGAGGACGCAATCAGCTTCGTCCTAGTGACCGCCAAGAGCTTTAACCACAGAGGGCACAGAGGTACACGGAGGAAGTTAATAGCTGTTTCTGTGTGAACCTCTGTGCACCTCTGTGTTCCCGGTGGTTAATCTATTGACTCGATAAACACACAGGACGTCTCCTACCACGAATAGTGGACCGTATAGGTGATCACCTGCTCGCCGTTGGGCGCGATGCTCGCAGGAAACTCAATCGTGTGCGCATCCTTCTTGTGAAAGTCTGCAGACTGCTCGGTGATCTTCCAATTCGTCCAGCGATACAAATGTTCGACCGCTCGCACTTCCACCGGATCCTTCTTGTGGTTGCGAATGCGAATCTCAAACGATTCGTCCATCCAGTGTTGGTTTGAATCCACGTGGTAGTTAGTGCGCTTGCGCTCCCCGACAACGTCGAAGGCATTGCCGGTGTACACGCGGATGGTTTCGTCTTTGGGTGTGTGGTCGATCGTATTCTCGCCTACGAACTCCAGGTGACCGTCGGTGTCGCGACGATAAAACCGCAGTTTGCCTTTGGGCAGCGGAATGCCGAGATGGTTAGTGTCGGAATTCTTGAACTCTTCCATGACCCAGACTTTTGGGTTGGAAGCGGTGCCATAGTTCGCGTCGGTGCGGATTTGCTCGGGATTGTAATAGCCGTATTGCGCCATTTGCGCGCCGTCATAAATCAAAAGCCGCTGCGCGTGAATGCCGGTCGAACTCACGAACTCCACCTGCTTGGTCTGTTCGTCGCGCAGAGTAGTCGCGCGCTGCACCGTGTAGAGATGGAACTCGTCAAAAGATTTTTCCCGGACAGCTGGCGCCATCGCATCTTCACTCATGGCCATCGCTTTCGCGGCGTACACTCGGCCACCGAGGGTCGGCTCCTGAATCTTGCTGACGTCGCCTGCCAACAGCTTGATGCGCGCGTTCTCGAATGTTTTCCCGCTCTGGTTGCGCATGGTGATCCACCCGACCATGTCGAGCAGATCGGTCTTCTTGCCAGGATCGTCCTGTACTACCACGTTGTAATCCGACTGCCAGGTCATGCCGCCGCTGACATAAGAAAGTTCCGCATCGAACTTGCCCGGAGAATTAGTCTGAAGCAGCCAGCTCAGCGTGGGCTTGAGGATCGAGTCGGCGCTGAGCGCGGGAAACCTGGGCTCGCCCGGAAGTCCGAAGCGCAAAATGCCATTCACTTCGACAATCGGTTGTGTCGAGGCCTGCTGCGGATATCCGTTGATGTAGTTTGGGGGAATGTATCCGCTGCGGATGATTTTGCCCTGGATTTTGACATCGCTGCCGTCCGCATTTCTGGCCACGGAAAAATCGATGGTTTTTCCTTCGTAAAAGGAAAGCAGGAGTTCCTGCGAGATTGGATCGTTGCGATAGTTCTGCTCAAGAATCTGCAGCGCGCGCCCGCTGGGATCGCGCAGAATAACGGAGTCAGGCTCCAGGTGTGCGGCCACCCCGGTGTACTGGGCTTCGTTGACTCCAGGCTTCAAGTCGAGCGGTACATGCTCGCGTGCGACAAAGAAATTCTGGTTGTAGATGGTCAGCGCGGGAGAGGAGTCGTCGAACTTTTCTTTCGCGGAATTTTCTTGCTGGACCGTCCCGTCGGAGGCAGCAAATGCATTGTCCACTTTAAAGCTGAACACCAGCAGCAGCGCAAACAAACCACCACCCAGCAAAGCCAGACTCATGCGCGAAAAGCGCAAGTATCCGAAACGCTTGTTCATCGAATCCTCCCGAATTGTGCGGACCTGGAAGGGGAGGCTTTTCCGGTCCTATCCAGAGAACGTGCGCCAAGTGCGGGCTTGCAAGGTATGTTCAACGCGGTGAGAAGTGCAGGTAACCAAAGAGAGTTACGAGGTAAATCTACGCCCGGACCGGGTGCAAGTCCGATCCGGGCATGGATTGTAACTCCCGGTCACAGTCGAGCAAATCAATGTTGGGTAAATCAGTGACCTGCAATGTCGGCAATTATTGGTTTAGCGTTATCGGGAGGAGTGCTGGCAGCGATGTAGTGTTTTTCGCGTTTTCCCATGGGCACAATCTGCGCCATCCCATTCACGGTGACTTCCTGAAGAAACCACCGTTCCCCGTACCGGCGAAAGCGAAGAAAGCTTCGCGATTCTCCGGAGTGCCATGACTGGGTTGTGAGCAGGAAGGTCGGCGTCGACCTGTAGGGTTTTAAAGTGACAAGGCCTCGGCCCCTGTCAACTTCGACTATGTAGTCACCAGCTGGTGAGGTTACTCTGCCGACCATGAACGAGAACGGCACATTGACCCGCACCTGATGTGAAATCTGGCCGCTGGCCGCGATTGCGGTAAGCAGCATGGCGATGCCTGCGAGGTTTCTGATGTGTCTTTGCATATCTTTGCCTGTCTCCTTATTTTGTGGGGGTGAAGCGTCGGATGAAGATTGCTGAGCCCGTGCTTCCATCCCTATATCGGAAGCTGCGAGAAAAACTGTAGGGTTTCAGGAGCAGGAATTAGTACAACGAAAATATTGGAGGAAGTTAGACGCGGATGCGCGAATGGCCAAGAGAATCTCGCGCTTGTTGATCCGACTCCTAAGTGTTTTCCGACGCGGTGACTTTCAAGCTCCTTTAACAGGCGGCACAAACAGAGTCCGGACCACCCATCGCAAGACGCGCCATAGTACCGCTGCGCCGATCAAGATGGTGGCAAGCCATAAAAGGATTGCAGGAATGTAAAAGACGAACGAGGCCATTGCAGTGGCGTAATCTCCGATGCCGTCGGTCCCGTCGCGGACTGCGAGTTTGAGTTGATATAACGGCCGCCAGTGCAGTCCAAATAACTGCGCCTCAGCTTCCGCGCGTAAGGAAACCGTTAGCGCGACAGTCGATACTTGCTTTGAAAGGGCGTCGAATTCAGCCTGCTGCTGTTCGATTTCGCCGCGGACCTCGTTCAGTTTGTCGCTGACCTCGACCGTGTCTTTGACTGTCCTGGCTTGTTTCAAAATTCCGAGGTACTGCGTTTCCTGGGCACGGAGATTGCGCAAGCGCGCCGCGAGATCGACGTATTGCTTGGTGACATCTTGAGCCTCAAGCTTTTCGCTTTCTACGCGTAGTCCGAGGCTTCTGATTTGAGCTCTAACCTGTTCAAATTTGTCCACCGGGACACGAATCGTCAATGACGCGCTCGAGGCGTTTTCGCCACCATTCGTCTCGGAACTCACCAGGAAACCGCCGGCTTGCTCGGCAAGAACGCGAATTTTTTCAGATGTCTGTCTTGGATTTGTCACAAGCAGATCCATCGAAGCGGTCCGGATCATCTTCCGCTCTGGCTCGGCCCCCGAGAGGGCTGCAACCATCGTCAGTTTGTTCGCGCTTCCCCGGCTTCCTCAAACTGCGCATTAATTCGATTATCTCCGCGTTCAGTGTCGTAAAGGGCCATTCGTCTCCGCATGAGGTTTGGCACCCCTATCGCAACAAGAATGCCCACCAAGATAGTTGCAGCCACGCCGGCCCAAAACTGTCGATTGGCAATAAAGTTGAGCTGTGGGTTCACGGATTTCGCCTCTGCAAGTATTGACGGATGTTACGGGCTTTTTAGTTCCAGCAACAAACGTTTCCAGAGGAGGAACGGTAAGTGCGATTTGGCTTGCAGAAAAACTAGAGGACGGGAGATTGAAAAAGGCGGGCGAGGGCGCCCGCCCCACACAGAAGTGAAGAATTAAATGTCCAGGTTTTTCACATCGAGTGCGTTTTCTTCGATGAACTTGCGGCGGGCTTCAACGTCTTCGCCCATCAGCGTGGTGAAGATGGTTTCGCACTCCGCTATGTCTTCGAGCTTTACGGAGAGAAGAGTGCGGCGCTCCGGGTCCATGGTGGTTTCCCAGAGCTGGGGCGCGGTCATTTCGCCCAGACCTTTGTAGCGCTGCACAATGAAATCTTTTTTGCCTTGAGAAAGAACGTAGTCGAAGAGCTCACGGGCTGTAGTCTTTTCCACTTCTTCGGGGACGGCTTTCTTCGCGGTTTTTGCAGATTTAGCTGGCGACCGTTGGTCGCCCGGACGGACGAGGGCGTCCGTCCCCACGTTGCCGTCGGTAGATTCCTCGTCTGTGCTTGCCGATTCATCTTCAGCGCCGGCGCCATTTCCGCTGGCTGAACCCTTGGCGACGGTTTCGACTGTGAACGGCGGCTCCATGTAAGGCTCGATCTGCTTGTACTTCGAAATCATCTGGCGGTACTCGGGGGTGGAGGCCAGTTCCCAGTTGATAAGGTGCTCGGCGCCTTGGGAATTCACATAGCGGACTTCCCATAAATTGTGTTCTTCGTCGAAACGCGCTTCAACTTCTTTGAACTGAGGTTCTTTTTGCAGCTTCTTCAGTTCTTTTTCGAGCTTCTCGATTTTCTTAGGCTGAGTTTTCTTGTCGCCTTCAAAATCGGCGCGCTTCGCCAAATCGAGCTTCGGCAGCAGATCAGTCACGCGTTCTGCCCGCAGGCGCTTATTGACCTTGTCGTGAAAGTCGAGATACTCCTTCAGCAAAGTGATGAACTTCGCCAGGGCCGAGCCTTCGAGCTTGGCTGCGCCTTCGCCGTAGCGCACAATCAGGCCTTCTGAGGCGCGCTTCACCATCACTTTTACAAACTCTCGCTCGTCTTTGATGTACTGCTGCGACTTGCCCTTTTTGATCGAGAAAAGCGGCGGCTGCGCGATGAAGACATTGCCGCGCTTGATGAGGTCCTGCATGTGGCGGAAGAAGAAGGTGAGCAGCAGGGTGCGAATGTGGCTTCCGTCGACGTCGGCGTCGGTCATCAGAATGATTTTTCCGTAGCGCAGCTTGGCGGGATCGAAGTCTTCTTTCGAAATTCCGGTGCCGAGGGCGGTGATCATGGCGCGAATTTCTTCGTGCGCCAGCATCTTGTCGTAACGCGCTTTTTCGACGTTAAGAATTTTTCCTTTGAGCGGCAGAATGGCCTGGAAGCGGCGATCGCGCCCCTGCTTAGCGGTTCCACCGGCGGACTCGCCTTCGACCAGGAACAGTTCGCACCGCTCTGGCCGCCGTTCGCTGCAATCCGCTAGTTTGCCGGGAAGCCCACCGCCATCGAGAGCGCCTTTTCTGCGGGTGAGGTCACGGGCTTTGCGTGCAGCTTCACGGGCGCGGGCGGCGTCCACAGCTTTATTGATGATCTTGCGCCCGACGGTCGGGTTCTGCTCAAGAAATGCGCCCAGCCGCTCGTTTATGAACGCCTGCACAATCCCAGCGATGTCGGAATTCAGCTTGCCTTTCGTCTGACCTTCAAACTGCGGCTGCGGCAGCTTTACGCTGATCACCGCGACCAGACCCTCGCGCACGTCGTCGCCAGTCAGATTTTCTTTTACATCTTTGAAGAGGCCCAGTTGCTGGCCGGCATAATTGATGGTGCGGGTGAGCGCGGTGCGGAAGCCGGAAAGATGCGAGCCACCGTCAATGGTGTTGATGTTGTTGGCGAAGCTGAACACACTCTCAGAGTAGCCGTCGTTGTACTGAATGCCGATCTCCATGACCACGCCGTCGCGGTCGGCCTCCATATAAATCGGCTTGTCGTGCAATACCGTCTTGCCGCGATTGAGGTGCTTAATAAATTCTGCAATACCGCCGTTGTACTTGAACTCGGCGGATTTCGGTTCGCCAGTTTTGGAATCGGTAGTGCGCTCATCGGTCAACGTGATCAGCAGGCCTTTATTGAGGAAGGCCAACTCGCGAAGACGTTGCGCGAGGGTGTCGTAGTTGTATTCGGTGGCGGTGAAGATTGACTTGTCGGGCAAGAAGCGGACTTTGGTACCGCGCTTTTTCGTGGCGCCGGACTTTTTAAGTTTGCTGGTTGGTTCGCCTTTCGAATACGACTGCTCCCAGGTCAAACCGTCGCGCCAGATTTCAAGCTCGAGGTCTTCGCTGAGCGCGTTCACGCAGGAGACGCCAACGCCGTGCAATCCGCCGGAAACTTTGTAAGTGGAGGAATCGAACTTGCCGCCGGCGTGCAGCTTGGTCATGACTACCTGCGCCGCGGGAACTTTCTCTCCGTCGAGATCCATCATCTCTACGGGAATGCCGCGGCCGTTGTCGACGACAGTGATCGAGTTATCAATATGAACAGTGACTTCGATCTTGTCGGCGTATCCGGCGAGGGCTTCGTCGACGGAGTTGTCCACAACTTCGTACACCAGGTGATGTAGCCCAAGCTCGCCGGTCGAGCCGATGTACATGGCGGGGCGCTTGCGGACGGCTTCCATCCCGCCGAGAACTTTGATCGAATCGGCAGTGTAGTCGCCGTCGCCGTTCGCGGCGGCTTTGGCATTTTTGGCTTTACTTTCCTGGGCTTTTTCTTCCAGGATTGCTGCTGCGTTGATCTCTTTAGTAGCCATTCGGAATTGGGGGAGAACAATGGTTCAGTCCACCTTTTTAACCCACAAAAGGGGCCGCACCCTATTGAACCTCCGGAGCCCTTCTCGATGCCTGCAAATTTCCCACAAATAACTGAAATTCCAATAACTTAAGGCATCTTTGGATACTCTGAATTTTACCATAGTTCAGGCCTTTTTTCGATCCCTGAACCGGCCCGGTAAACCGCTCGATTTACAGTGTTTAACTAGCCCAAAATCAAGAGCTTTTAACCGCAGAGGTCGCGGAGTTTTTCAGAGACCGCAGAGTACACATTTTCTTCGTTCTCGGCGTTGTCTCTGTGAACTCTGCGGTTTGAAGGCTGTGGTTCCGACGCAGCCAAGGCCTGATAACATAGACACTAGGTCTAATCCAAAAATGAGTGTTCCTGTTTCGCAGATGTGGACGGTGGCTACCTATGTGCTTGGGCAGAAGATTGCCCGGCGCAAGCAGTACCCGCTGGTCCTGATGCTTGAGCCTTTGTTCCGCTGTAATCTGGCCTGCGCCGGATGCGGCAAGATCCAATATCCCGCTCACATTTTGAAGCGCCAGCTCACACCGGAAGAGTGCTTCAAAGCCGTCGATGAGTGCGGCGCTCCCATGGTGTCGATCCCCGGCGGCGAGCCGCTGCTGCATCCGCAGATTGCGGAAATTGTCGAAGGCCTGGTCGAGCGCAAGAAATACATTTATCTGTGCAGTAATGCGCTGCTGCTCAAAGAGAAGATTGACCTGTTCAAGCCTTCGAAATATTTGACTTTCAGCATTCATCTGGACGGCCAGCGCCAACATCACGACATGTCAGTTTGTCTTGAGGGTGGCTACGACAAGGCTTTCGAAGGTGTGCGTGAGGCGGTCAATCGCGGATTTCGCGTGACCACGAATACGACATTGTTTGACGGCGCCGATCCGAAGAGCGTGCGCGCTTTCTTCGACGAGATGATGGAGCTGGGCGTCGAAGGCATGATGCTTTCGCCCGGGTACTCCTACGATAAGGCTCCCGACCAACAGCATTTTCTGGGACGCGCGAGGACGCGAAAATTATTCCGCGCGATTTTGGCGAACCGCAAAAAGACCTGGCGGTTCAACCAGTCAGTTCTGTTCCTCGAATTCCTGATGGGCAAACGCCATTACGCCTGCACCCCTTGGGGAATGCCTACCTACAACATCTTCGGCTGGCAGAAGCCCTGCTATTTGCTGCAGGACGGCTATGCGGATTCATTCCAGGAATTGCTCGAGACAACCGAGTGGCAGAATTACGGGACGGAATCTGGCAATCCGCGATGCGCCAATTGCATGGTGCATAGTGGATATGAAGCAACTGCGGTCAACGATACGTTCGGGTCTCTGCGCGGCTTTATGGATACGGTGAAGGCGACATTATTCACTCGGCATCAGGATGCCGGGGCAATGAGGTTGCTAGATGAAATTTCGTCTGAGCACGCGGGTCCTCTAGTGCAGATTGAGTCGCAGACGTTCGAAGAGACGCGGGCGTAGCCGACCACAGGCCATGTGGGTCGGACATTCCTGTCCGACGTTAATGGTGATTGCTGTCGAACGATTTGTGCCGTCCCTTCGGGACTCGGAATCATTCGCAAACGTATTCCCAGCACTGACGTGCTGGGCTATTTAAATGTCGCCGCCCGTGGCGGCTAGGTTAATCGCGAAGCGATGTTATCAAATTTACCCAACACGTAAGTGTTGGGAACAGTGCACCGCAAATTTAGCCAGAGTCCGGACGGACGACACGTAATTACGAAAGCAGATTGTCGGACAAGAATGTCCGACCCACACAGTCCATATGAGCGTTCCACAACGAGGCGTCACCAATCCCGAAGAGCTCGAACACGCACCCGGGCGTGAGCGCGAAAATCTGGAAGGCTGGATTCCGGAGCTGGCCAACGGGGAAGAAATCCGTCGCGCCCTGGAAAAAGCGTTCGACTTTCGCGGAGATGTCACTCTCACTTTGAAGAGCGGTGAAAAGATCGAAGGTTATATCTTCGATCGCCGCAGCGGACTTTCGCTGGCTGACTCCGTCGTTCGGCTCTATTCGAAGACGGGCAATCAGAAAATTTCTGTTTCCTACGCTGATATTGCGGCACTTGCGTTCACTGGCAAAGATACCGCCGCTGGGAAAACCTGGGAAGCCTGGATGAAGAAGTACAACGAGAAAAAAGCGGCGGGGGAAAAGAACATCGGTTTACGTCCGGAAGCGCTGGAGTAAGGAAGTCTGCGCGCGGGATGGACGCTTTTGTTTCCGGAATCGCGTCGAAAGACTTCTGGACCTCAGTTTCACCCCCCGACGCTGGCACTCGTCGCACCTACTCGATCCGCGTCCTGCCACTTGCGCGCCATCCGTTCCAACTCGCCGAGAACTCTCTCGATGTCTTTCATCCGGTGTGTGATTCCGTAGGTCACCGAGGGCGGTATGGTTTGCTCATAGTCCCGATACACGAAGCCATGCCGCTCCAGCAGTCGCAAGCGTTCAGTTAACAGGCGCGCGGAGATCCCTTCAACTCTCGACTTCAAGTGGCCAAAGCGCGCCGGCCCCTGCGTGCTCAGCGCGTAAAGAATCTGCAGCACCCAAGGCTGGGCCAGAACTTCGATCAAATCGTGAATAGGACATGCAGGTTTCGGGCGTGGCATCCGGGGAATCTTCCCTCCGTGGTTATTCTAGCGTAACTAAGTACTTTTCGCATTCAACTACTCTTTTGTATGTTGATTATTATTTGTAACCATAGATGCGACTTCCTCATCCAATCGCGGGAAGGAGAAAAACTATGTCGTCCCAAGCTATTTCCAGCACGCAAACAAGGTCTTCTGTATCGGGCGTTACTGCTGGCGCAGGAAGCCTCAGTGCTTTACTGGTCCCGGTGGCGCGTCTCTTCTTTACGCTGATCTTTCTGTTCGCCGCGCCTAATCACTTCGCCAAAGCCACTATCGCGTACGCCGCTTCGCAGGGAGTTCCGTTTGCGTCTGTACTCGTGCCCATCTCCGGCGTGCTTGCGCTTGCTGGTGGATTAAGCGTGCTGCTTGGTTACCGCGCTCGCCTCGGCGCATGGCTCCTGGTTCTGTTTCTGGTGCCAGTGACGGTCATGCTGCACAATTTTTGGGCGGTCACCGATCCGATGATGCACCAGATCCAGCAGGTCATGTTCTTCAAGAATGTCGCGATGCTGGGCGGAGCGTTATTGATTGCGCACTTCGGCGCCGGACCCTACAGCGTGGACGCGCGCCGCAACGGCTAATTCACTCACGGGCCGCTTTCGCAGAGTGGGGAGCTTGTTTTCCCGCGACGAAGTTCAGGTTTGCGAGCAGGTCATCTACCTCGTCCTGGCTGCCGCCGACGAACGTGAATGACACGATGTAGCCTTTCTCGATCATGACCAGCGAACTCTGCCACATGGTCAGCTTGCCGTGTTGTTTGCTGAAGTCGGCGCGCGCGAGTTGCTTTGTCCCGAGCGAAGAAGCGTACGGCTGATTCACCACCTTGAATCCGCGCTGCTCGGCGAGTTCGCTGATGGGGTTGAGATAGTCGGCGGCGATCTTGATTCCGTGATAGTTCGCCAGCGGTTCGGCGGCGATCACCACGGCGGAATTGATCGCATCTCCCGGAGCGGCCGGGGGACGTTCGAAGACGGCCAGCAGAGTCTCGGAAGAGGCTGAACTTGCCGGCTTCGGTTGATCGGATGTGCCGCTGGTCGTGTTCCCCGATTCCGCATTCGCCGATTGATCCGGCAAACTTTCATCTTGCTGCATGTCAGCAGTGCGATCCACCCAGCCAAAAATGACTTTGTAGGTGAAGCCGAATTGTGGGCATCGGAGAACCTGACCGGCCAGCGGACCACATTTCTCATCAGTTGTCGTCTTGGGCGACGATGCGGGTTTGTGGGTTTGAGCGTGGGCTGCCGCGGCGAAGGCTAGAGTGGCAATCAGGATAAAAAAGCGGAGCGGGATCACACCTCTATCCTACTGAAAACTGAAAGTGCACAGGTTCCTTCGACTACGGGGATCATTCGCCAGCGAATGATCCCACTTCGCTCAGAATGACAAACTAGATCGTCACGACTGAAGGACCAAATTCGGGCTTGTTCATGCGGCCCTGGCGCCGACCGGCTGGGTGCAGTGGGCGCAGCGGCGGGCGTCGATGGGAATTTCGCTCAGGCATTCGGGGCATTTTTTTGTGGTGGGATCCGCGGGCGCGGCAGACCTGTGCATGCGCGCGACCAGGAGATTCACCGGCGTGACGACAAAATAGTAAACTGCGGCCGCGACCAGCAGAAAAGCGATGACCGCGTTGATGAAATCACCCAGCATGAACTTGCTGTTGTGAATGGTGAAAGTGATCGCCGAGAAATCCGGTTTCCCCGCGATGGCGGCAATCAAAGGCGTGAGCAGGTCTTTGGTGAGTGCGGAGACTACAGTGGCAAAGGCCGCGCCTATGACGACGCCGACTGCCATGTCCACAACATTGCCACGAAGAATAAATTGCTTGAACCCGCTGAGCATGAGCGCCTCCGTAGGGACAACAGAGTATTACTCGGATGATGCGTCGTCAATCGGGAGTGCCGTCCCTTCGGGACTCGATCAAGTCGCCCTATGCTTTCCCAGCACTGACGTGCTGGGCTAAGTAAATGACGTCGCTGTGCGACTCACGTGAAGGTCAGGCAAGCAGATAGCGTCACTGCGCGACTGGGAAACATGCGCCCGACTGTTTGTGGCGGCAAGCATGCAATCGCTGGAAGTTCTTTCACATGAGGCCCACTCTTCGTCAAATGAGGTGCCCACCCTTCGAAAAGCGTGAAGGGTGGGGCACCCAGAATCCATCTCGTCGACAAGAGCGTAGGAACGTCTCCTAAGCTTGTCGCGAGTAGGACAATCACGAGGTTTTCGCCGCGGTCTTTCCCACTGCTCATTACCTCATTGCTGAACTGCCTCACTGCTCACCGACTTCCTCGAGTGCAGCGAGAACTCCACGTTGCGTTCCTGATTGACTTTGACGGTTTGCGCCAAGTCGACCAGCGCAAGCGGCACGTTCTGCTCCGCACCCTCCTGCGAAACGCAATGAATATCCGTGCCTTCCACCCAGTACCGGCTGGCCAACAATGCCGTGCCCGCCTGGAGCGCTATCACTGTTACTTGGCCATCACTCCTTGCGGCCGGGCCCGACTGCGGCTGGCTGTAAGTGATGCGTCGCACGACGGGAGCATCCGACTGCGCAGTTGAAGCCGGCTGATACAGCGAGGGCGAAGTCGACTGGTAGCTGCTAGGGCGATAGCGCGGCGGCATGGGAACTGAGGCTGTCGCGAATGGCACCTCAACATCATCCATTAGACGCAGGGTCAGGCGGCTCTCTCCCTTGAGCGCAGGAACTGGTCCTCGCGCCGGCAGGGTCATAATTTTGACCGGCCAAAACAGGGGAACGGTCCAGAGCAACGCATCGCGCGTGGGATGGCCTTTGCCGCGTATGTCGCCATGTGGATCTACCTTGTAATGAGGGGCAGATATGACTTTGGCGGAGAGCGGCAGAATCTGCGCGCCGGGCAGAATCATGTGATCGAACTCTATTGTGAGCGAGCCTTTGCCCACGAAGTGACCAGGATTTTTGTAGTCCTGGAGGTGGCCGCCGAGCTGAGCGCCGCGGGGGAACACGGAGTGTCCAAACGATCCCAAAGGACCGAGATTACAAAGGACGGGATCGCCCACCAGGGCAGTTTTCGATGAAAAATTAGGCTCGTCCATGGTGCAGTGCAGGAGTGTTCCGGCGGGAATGATGTCCCTGACTGCAGCTTGAGCGAGAAGGGCTATAGAACAGAAAGCTGAAAGGATTAGAAGCAGGTACTTCCGAGACATGGCGCCTCCTCATGACTTCGCTGAGAACACGCCCCCTTCTCGGTACCCGAGATAGGTAGGGATTTTAGCATGGAACAGTGTGCGTTTTCACGCAAGTTTTTTGCGTGAAGCAGCCGGTCAGATCCGCATGGGCATGACGATGTAGCGGTACTTGTAGTCTTCGCTCTCGGCGGGGCGGAGCTGGCCAGCGGATTGAGAGTCTTTGAGTTCCAGGCGAACGTCACCGGCGCCCGCGGCCTTTAGGAAATCAATGATGTACTGGGCGTTGAAGCCGACAGTGAGCGGCTCGCCATTGTAGTCGACCTCGATGGAGTCTTCGGATTCGCCGGTTTCGGTCGATGACGCCGAAAGCTTCAGTTCGCCTTTCTCCAACTTCAGGCGCACGGCGCGGGAACGCTCGTCGGCAAACTGGGCCACGCGTGCGATGGCCGCGCCCAAGTCTTCGCCGTGCAGCGAAATGATTCGAGTGTTGTCCTTGGGAAGCACGGCTTCGAAATTGGGGAACTGCCCGGTCAGTTGGCGGGAGGTCAACAGCCGCTGACCGATGCGGAAGAAGAGGGTCGAGTCGTCTTTGGCAAATTCAATGGTCTCGACGTCGGTCGAGTCCACCAAAGACCTGAGTTCGTCCATCGCCTTCTTCGGAACGAGAGTTTTCAATTCCCCGGAAACGCCTTCGAACTTTTCGTTGCTGCGTTCCACGTGAGCCAGGCGATGGCCGTCAGTCGCCACCATGGTTATGGACTCCGGCTTGAGCACCATCAACGCGCCGTTCAGGGTGTAGCGGGATTCTTCATTGGCGATGGCGAAACTGGTGCGCGCAATCATGCCGCGCAGGACCTGGGCTGGAATTTTTACCACGTTGGCGGTCGGAAACACCGGCAGGCTGGGGAAATTTGACCGGGCCATGCCGACCATCTTTGTGTTGGAACGTCCGCAGCGAATGCTTACCCAGTGATTTTCGAGCAGCTTGATGGTGATGTCGGCATCCGGCAGCAGCTTTACATAGTCGTGCAGCTTGCGGGCGGGAATCGTGCACGCGCCTTCTCTCTTCACCTTGGCATTGCAGGAGGTGCGCAGGCTCAGATCGAGGTCGGTTGCCGTCAGCGAAAGCCGGTCGCCACCGGCTTCGAATAAATAATTTGAGAGGATGGGAATCGTCGTCTTGCGCTCGACCACTCCCTGGGTCGCGGCCAACTCCCGGAGTAGTTCGAACTTGCTGATGGTGATTTCCATCGTGGAGGTTCCAATTGCGGAGGATGCGATCGCTTCTACCGGCATAAGACCAAAGACCCCTGCTTGTGTGATGCGACCATCCTGAACGATCCAATTCAGGGTGTGGGCGCCTTACTTCTAGTACTTCCTTATATCAAATCAAAATACATTAAAACCAGTAGTAACCGTAGGTGGTTCGGAAAAGTGGAAATCTAAACCAAGTGTAATGCTTCCTTCACGTCCCGCCACTACCTTCGTGTCCAAGATCAGACCCAATTGGAGGAGCCCATCACCGTACAAAGGGGAGCATTCCTGAGTTCCTCTCCTGGTATTTCACAACTTCCACAGCGTTCCCACAGCTACCGTTGCGCAAGACCCGCCGAAAACTGGAAATCACGAACGAAACCACTCTTTATCCGCCAAGTTGCTCGGTCAGCTTGTTGAGCATCCTGTTCAAATCTTTGTCGTTCTTTCGCGCCCCTTCAATTTTCTCGACCGAGTGGAGGACCGTGGTGTGGTGCTTGCCTCCAAACTGGCGACCGATTTCGGGAAGAGACGCTTCGGTCAGATGCTTGGCCAGATACATCGCAATCTGCCGCGGATAGACGATGGCCCGCGAGTTGTTTTTTGCCTTGATCTCCAGCAGCCTCAGGCCAAACTGCTCGGCGACGGCTTTTTGAATGGACTCAATCGTGACCTTGCGCGCCTGAGAGTCTATGAAGTTCTTCAGCACCTGTTGGGTGTAGGGAAGCGTGATCTCAGTGTTGGTCAGGGATGAGTGCGCTACTAGTCGGATCAGCGCGCCTTCGAGTTCACGCACGTTAGAGCGAATGTTCGAGGCGATGAACAAAGCGACGTCGGTGGGAAGCGTGATCCGCTCCTGCTCGCCTTTCTTTTGCAGAATCGCGACCTTGGTTTCGAGATCAGGAGGCTGGATGTCGGCGATCAGTCCCCATTCAAACCGGCTTCTCAGCCGGTCTTCGATCTCGGCCAGTTCTTTCGGCGACCGATCGCTGGCGATCACGATCTGTTTCATCGACTCGTGCAGCGCATTGAAAGTATGGAAGAACTCTTCCTGGGTGCGTTCCTTCTGCGCGAGGAACTGAATATCGTCGATCAGCAGGACGTCGACATTGCGGAACTTGTCCCGGAAGGTCGTCATCTTGTCATAACGCAGCGAGTTGATCATTTCATTGGTGAACTTCTCGCTGGAGACATAGCAGATGGAAGCCTGCGGCATCGCGCGCTTCACCTCGTGCCCGATTGCCTGCATGAGATGAGTCTTGCCCATGCCAACACCGCCGTACAGGAACAGCGGGTTGTACGCTTTCGAAGGACGCTGCGCGACCGCCTGGCAGGCTGCGTGTGCGAACTGGTTGCCACTGCCAATGACGAATGCGTCGAAGGTATAGCGGGCGTTGAGTTGCGCCGCGCCGTCCCAATCGAAGCGCGATTGCGCAACGTGGATACCCGTGGAAGCCGCCGGGGGCGCGGAAAGCCCGCCATCGTGTCGGACCGGAGTCGCGGCAGGATCGTCCTCCGGTGTGACGAACTCCACGTCACGATAATCCATGTTGAGATTATCGAGCGCTTCCTGGATCAGGTCGGCGTATTTATCTCCCACATGGCGGAACTCCACGGTGGGAACGCGAACGTACATGATTCCGTTGCTCGAGTGACTATAGCGGGTGGGCTTAAGCCAGGTATCGTAAGAGTGCCGGTTGATTTTCTTTTCGAGCGCATCCAGGATGCGCAACCACGGATTCGGAGAAAGAGTAGGAGTCGGAACGGACATAATCAAAAATTTAAGAGGGGCCGCTGGCTGGGGCAGCGCCTTGGCTAAACCAACTTACTGTTACGGTATATCGCTTCGTTTACCAGAGAGAAGCTGCGTTCGACGAAATGGCGGCGGAACCGAATTCGATCAGGTTCAACAGAGCGTCATGCTAGCACAAAATTTTTCTGTTTGTGGAAATCTTTTCCAGAAAAATTTTTGCGATGTTTATTCCAACCGCTAAGAAAATTTTCTGTCAAGTAGCAGAGTTGTAAATGCCGCGAGAGTTGTGCAAAGAAGCGGTGCACGAACCGCGCGCAGCGCCGGCGATCAGGATTTTTTCTTAGCCATTGCGAAATTATTTGTTCACGCGCTCCCGTCCAAAAGATTTTGCGCTTGTGCTTCGAAAATATTTGCAGCCCGAGAGTCTACACCTTTTCTTCCGATTTGTATGTGACGCATTCTTACTTCAAGGAGGGAAGGCTGTTACGGATTTGTAAGCGCGGCAGTGCGGCACTCCTGCGGAGAGTAGAGCAGCTCAAAACGTTCCGGCAGTTTTGCGTCGGCACGCTGATAATGGGCCGCGATGTACTCGACGAGCCTTGGATTTGTGCGAACAAGCTCCAGGCTTTCGCGGCCATTCATCGCGGACTCAGGATTGAGCAGGATGAGCGCCGTCCGACTCTGCTGCAATGCGTCGATGTGGGCTTGTTGCACCTGATCGCTTCGCGGCCACAAGTAATACGTGTCCCAGAAGGGCGCGCGCGTGTTCAGGAACGCATACAGGCCCGGGTAATACGGCGCCTCCATGAATTTTCCGTCCCCCGGTCCGCACTGGCGAAATGCCGTCTCGACAGTCTTCATTAGTTCGGCTTGCGCTGCGTCAACTTCGAAAAGCCTGCCGTCGATTCTGATTTGTTCCACGCTCGCTGGCGCATAGTGTCTCGTCCTGAGATGCTGGACCAAAGGCTCCATAGGCAGCCAGCAGGCAAGAATGAGAAATGCGAGAACACAAAAGACAGCCACAGACCAGCGTCGCGCAGCTGTGCGCCACAGATGAGCGGAGAATGCGCCGGCGGCGATCACGAAGGGCACAACACCTTGTGCTATGTGGAAAAAATCGGAGGTGTAAAAGGCGTGAACCAGAAAACCGACGCCGGCTGCCGATGCGGCAACGGAGAGCCATTCCGCTCCGTCGAGTTCAGCTCTGGATCGCGCGGCGCGCCAGAGTAAGAACGCGTACGTGACCGGGACGGCTACACACAGCCAGGAAACTGCCCGGGCCTGTAGCAAATCCAGTCCATGCAGTCCTCTTAAATGAACGTGCCAGGGGAATGGAATTGGCAGCGACCACGACCAACTTGGAGTCATGAGGATGGAATCCCAAAACGGGGAAGCGAAACTGTGAACTCCTAGGATCATGAAGAGGACAGGCGAATAGCCGATAGCGATTCCTCCCGCGACAGCGGCGAGCACGCGAGTGAGCCGAGGCGTTTCACAACGAATTCTTAGCAACACATAGCCGATGACGGCGGCGATTGAACAAAATACGCCGGAGTTTCTTCCGACGAACGCCGTCAATCCGATCACGAAGCCGAGAAGCAGCCATCTCTTAAACCGTTGCGGAGCAGCAAACAAGAACGCAATTGCCGCGACGGCAATCAGTGACAGCGTCTGTTCATAAATTTTGTGACGGGGGAAGCCAAGCACGACCCCAAGCAGGAGAAGAATCAATATCCGCCAGGAGCGGCTGAGACCGGCGCGAAACATTGCAAGATAAGCGAGTGCTAACCCAACTATCGCGAACAGATAATTTGCCAGTAGCTGCTCGAAGAAGCCGCTTCTGCCGAGCAGCTTGAAAACAGCCGCGGACCAGTAGTACCTGCCGGGGTCATAGCTGAAGAAGTCGCGGAGCGGAACATCTCCCAAGGCGGTGCGCTGACTTATGTACCACAGCCAGCCTTCGTCGCCCAAGTTGAAGCCGTAGCGACACTGAAGCGACAAAACAGTCAGCGAGACCGCAGCGCTGAGTAGTAAAGCTTCTGAGATGTTGAGCCATTTCGCAGGCGGCACTTCGGTCCGCAGCTTGTCGACCGCCGCTGGAGAGGTCGTTTGCCCCCGCGATGCGAACGATGTACCGAAGACGACAGTGACGAGCGCAATTAACAGGCGCGGCATGAGGCGAATCGTACCTCAGCGGCAGATATGTGGATATTTACCGTCAGAGAACGTGGGAACTAAATCCGCCAACGTCAATGAGTGATATGGCGATTTATCAACAGTTGTCACACAGGAGACTGGCGGGTAGTGGGTTAATTTGAAATCTTATACATGAACTCCTGCATAGAAGAAAATGGCACCGAGATAAGAAATTGCGACCAGACACCAGAACGTCTTCGGGTCTTTGGCGCGGTAGATCAAGCCCTGACCGCGTGTTATGGCTGTTCCTGTAAACGTTTCAATCACGGCTACGAGCAACAAAAGGCTTCCCAAGAGGAAGAAGCGATCGGTAAACAGGGATGCAACACGATCCTCCATTTGTCTCCGTACTCCCACCGCCATGCTCTCGGACTCTCAAGCAGCGTGCAAGCCCAGGAAGAGCCTGAAAGCCCCTCAATGAGTGTAATGGCGATTTATCGCCAACCGACCAGCTCTGTCTTTCCTTTTGCGTTCAAGCGTTGTCCTCCGCAACGACATTGCCGAAATGTATGAAAGATTGTTCTCGCGCGACATAAATGTGCACCGAGGCAGGCTCCGAGCACCAAGCGGCTTTTATGAGTGCGTCTCCAATGGCGTGAGGCAATTCTGGATGGACGAATGGGCAATCGCTGTCCCGCAATGCTTGGAGGTGCTGAAGCAGAGCACGGTTCGGCCCAGCTTGCTTCTCTGGATTCGCTACGACATCGGTCCTTTTTAAGTCGGCCTGATAGCGCACATCCGAACGAACGAAGAGGTGAATACTCCAGTGTGGATTGAACAAATCCTCAATTTCGCCGGAGTGGATAAAGGCGGACAGGCGGCCTACTGGCGTGAAAAGTCGTCCCCCGGCACTGTTGCGGAGAACATGGGAGACTTCCGCTATAACTGCGCCTGCTGATTTGTACTCAGGTAGGGCGATGTACTCGCCGTCCAGAAGCTCAATCCCGTTTCTCATTCGCTCAGAAAAGGCTGGCATTGGGAAATTCAGTCTACCAGTATGGTTGACGCAATCAGGCGTTATCACTCATTGACCTTCTAAAGCCCTTAGGGCGTAGCGGAAGTTTGCCCGGAGTGTACTACCGGGTCGTTTTACCTTATCCGCAGCTGTCATTTATACTTTCATTTCACTCAAATTAAGCAATGCACTAGCTGAGGACAGGAGCGCAAGACTTTTCATGCCGAAACGTACATTCCAGCCGAACCGCCGCCACCGTTCGAAGACGCACGGCTTTCGCACACGTATGAAGACCCAGGGCGGACGCGCGGTGATTTCCCGGCGCAGAGCCAAAGGGCGCAAGCGAGTTTCTGTAAAGCCGGGATTTCGCGAATAAGATTTCTGAGTAGAACCGCTCCGGGCCACGGGACTTGGAACTATAGATTTCAGATCATCCGATTTCGGACGCAATTCAAAAAATCTGCAATCTCGATACGCTTTCTGAAATCCTATCCCTGGCGACTGGAGCCGGATTTGCCCAACCCCGCTCGGCAACACGCAGCGAAAAAGTTTCCGAAAGGTCGTCGATTGTTACGGCACTCGGACTTTGAGCGAGTTTACAAGCAGGGGCGGAGACATTTTGCGGCGCACCTCACGGTGTTTTACCTGCTGCGGGAAACGGAACAGGACCTGAACGGTTTGCGTATTGGCTTTACAGTGGGCAAGGCGCTTGGCGGCGCGGTCCAGCGGAACCGCATCAAGCGCCGTTTACGCGAAGCCGTCCGGTTGGGTGGATTTTCGCCTGGCGTTGCCGTTGACGTGGTCATTAATCCGAAGCGGTCGGCGTTGGCCGCGGATTTCAACGAACTGCAGAGCGAAGTCGCAAAGGCTTTCCGGGTGCTTGAGAGATCGTTAGAGAAAGGTAAGCTGAACTGATCGATGCCAGCCTTTGAGGTGCCAGGTTCCGGACCCCACATTTTGATAAGTAAACGGCTTGGAGTCGCGACAAAGGTGGTTTTATTGTGGCTGCTGCGCGGATATCAACGCGCGATATCACCTTTGTTTTTGCCTTCTTGCCGCTACGTACCGACTTGCTCGGAATACGCCGCTGAAGCCGTAGATAAATATGGAGCGGTGCGCGGCTCCATGATGGCGTTGGGCCGCCTGCTTCGCTGCCATCCCTTTGTGCGCGGCGGGTTTGATCCGGTCCCGAATCGCGACGCTCGTGTGCAGGACGAGATTGAGATTTTCCCCCGGACGAGGGCGTCCGGGGCTACGCGAGCCGCTGCTGCACGAGCCGTGGCTATAGCGGACCGAATCTGTTCCCATACCACCCACTGAGTCGAATGGCAGAGTATAAGAGCCCGCAATCCGAACCAGGTACGGAGCAGCGCTTCGTACTGGTATTCCTGCTGATGGCTGGCGTCATTTTCGGTGCCCAGTTCTTAATGAAGAAGTATGCGCCGACGCCGCCAAGCAGCGCGCATCCGAACCAGGCGGTTCAATCCGCTCCGGTCCAGCCCCCAGTTTCGGCCGCGGCGACAGCAGCGCCGCACCAGAAGCGTGCTGCAAGTTCGGCGACCGCTCCGGCCGAGCAGGCAGAGTCAGAATCCGAAGCGGTTATTGAGAACGATCTCTACCGGATCACCCTTACCAACCGCGGTGCGCAGGCGAAGTCGTGGATATTGAAAAAATATTCAGATGATCAGGGGCATCCGCTCGACTTGGTAAACCCGCAGGCTGCGGCAAAGTATGGATACCCACTGTCGTTATGGACCTATGATGAGTCGCTCCGCAATAAGCTGAATTCGGCGCTGTATGTCGCCTCTAAAACGGGCACGACTAGTGCCCCGACGAGTCTGGCATTTGAGTATTCCGATTCCGGACTCACGGTGCGCAAGGAGCTGGAATTCGATCACAGCTATGTAGTGCATGTTCAAACATCGGTGTTTTTGAACGGGAGCCCGGTGTCTGCGTTCCCGGCCTGGCCAGCAGGGTTCGGCGATCAGACCACTCCTTACGCGTATGCTCAAGGGCAATTTGAATACCAGCTCAACAACAATACTGAGCACGTTCCCGCCAAGAAAATTTCGAATGGCAATACGCTTCACGGAACATTCAACTGGGTAGGAACAAGCAGCGCCTTCTTTGGCGCTGTGTTCATTCCGGACAAAATTGACGACCTTTATGTAGTGACGCTGCATAACGCCATCGACATCGCTCCGGATCCGAGCAAGCCCAACGAGACCAAACCGGCAGATGTTTTGGGAGTGGCGGTGGGGCATCCCGGCGAAACGAGTGCACGATTGTTTGTTGGTCCGAAGGCGCTCGAAGTCCTCTACTCGATCCCGGTACCGAGCATAGTCGGCGCCGATAAAGACTTGCGCAATGTATTGAATTTCGGGTGGTGGGGGGCGATTGCCCGGCCGCTCTTCTCCTGGCGGTACATCGGCCTGCGTTGGTTTCACCAATACACGCACAACTGGGGCTGGGCGATTGTGCTGCAAACGTTGATCATCACCCTGGCGCTGCTGCCATTGCGTATTTATCAGATGAAATCTGCACTCAAGATGCAGAAGCTGCAGCCGCAGATGAAGTCCATCCAGGAGAAATACAAGAAGTACGGCATGCGCGATCCGCGAAAGCAGGATATGCAGAAGGAAATCGCGGAGCTCTATAAACGGGAGAAGGTGAACCCGGTCAGCGGATGCCTTCCGCTGCTTGTACAAATGCCATTTCTGATCGCGTATTACAAAATGCTTGGCGCCGCAATTGACTTGCGCCAGGCGCACTGGTTGTGGATCCACGACCTGTCGGCGAGCGACTGGATTCTGCCGCTGATCATGGCGGCCAGCATGTTCCTCATGCAGCGTATGACCCCGCAGCCCGGAATGGACCCGGCGCAGCAGCGCATGATGACCTTTCTGATGCCGATCATGATGGGCGTCTTCTTCTTCAAGCTACCCGCCGGCCTGAATCTTTATTATGCGGAGAGCAACTTGATCATGATTGCCCAACAGGCGATTATGAACCGCACAGGATTGGGGCGGGAGATGAGGGAGATTGCGGCCAAGCGGGCGAGGAAGAGGGACAAGTAGCTCTCAGCCGTCAGCCATCAGCCGTCAGGAAACCGGCTGATGAGATGCGGTATGCGTCTGCGGTAAACCTGGCGGGGTTCACGGCGAATACGAGTCTTGAGTGCAAGAGATTTTACTGAGGGCTGACGGCTGATAGCTGACGGCTTCTTTTCTATGAATAAAATCGAATCTGCAAACCAGCTCAATGGGTTTCTGAACGGCGTGGTCAAGCATGCCGGGCTCAAGCTGAAGTACCGCATCACCGTCGACCCTGCGATTGCCGACGACCGCGACTGGGAGCGGCCGGATATTCTTGTGGAATTCGCCGGGCCGGATTCGTCGCTTCTATTGGAGCGTGGCGCCGAACTGTTGCGTTCGCTCGAACTGCTGGCTATGGAGATGCTTCGCCTGCCTGGCAATGAGCACGAAAAAATCAACTTCGACTGCATGGGACAGAGAAAGGCGCGGCTGGAAGAACTGCGCTTGTCCGCGAGCGTTGCTGCCGAGAAGGTCCGGCAGAGCGGGACTCCGTACCATTTTGCGCCGATGTCCTCGCGCGAGCGCCGCATTGTGCACCTGGCATTGCGCGACGAGCACGATCTGGTAACCGAAAGCACCGGCGAGGGCCTGCGAAGGTCAGTGGTGCTTTACCCGAAGGACCAGAAGAGCTCTCAACGCATCTAGGCGCACTCAATAATTGCTAGTGGGGGACGAGCGTCCCGCCCGTGTTTCTCACACCCAAAATCCCTGATCGATTGACCTCAGTGTCGAATCCTTCCGATCAAATACAGAATCACCGATATGACCACGCTCAACAGGATCGACGTGGCCAGCGGAAAATAAAACGTGGTGTGCTTCCCGCGATAAAGAATGTCGCCAGGCAAACGGCCGATCGGAAGGTTAGTGCGGCCAACGAGAATCAAAACTAGTCCAATGGCGACCAGGACCACGCCGAAGAACAACAGCATCTTGCCGATTTCGGTCACCTATCAATTCTAAAAGGAAAAGGCCTCCGCAGGAGCGAAGGCCATAAGCGGTGGAACGGGCGTCATTTGGCTCAAAAGCGAACACAAGGTCCCTCGACTGCGCGTGATTTCCGCTTCGCTCAAATCACGCTCCGCTCGGGATGACAGTATTGTGGTGAGCCGCGGTGGAAGATGGGAAAGCGCCTCTCCGGTTTTACTTCTTCTCTGCAGTAGCTGGAGTGTTCTTGGCGTACTTGCGGCGAAAGCGCTCGACGCGGCCCGCGGTATCCATGAGCTTTTGCTTGCCGGTGAAAAACGGGTGGCAACTGGAGCAGATTTCTACGTGGATATCGCCCTTATGCGTGGAACGAGTGGTGAAACTGCTCCCGCAGGCGCAGAGCACGCGGATTTCGTTGTATGCAGGATGAATGGCTGCCTTCATAGTGTCTCCAATGAATTACTGAGCATTTGATTCTAAAGGAGCGGCGCGGGATTCAGCAAACCGTACGCCTCGCTAAGACAGCACTTGCCGCGGTTTTCGGGCGTCGGTTTGAACCTCTTCACTGTGCTCGTGCATAATCTTTCCGGAGCAACTATGAAGATGACCCTGCTTGTGGCTTTTTTCCTTTTTGCATTTGCCATCGTGCTCGAAGCGCAAACCCCTGGTTCGCCCACCCTTGCCGAAGCCGAACAGTTCATGAATAAGGCCGAATCGCGCCTGGCCGAGCTCAGCGTAAAGGTCAGCCAGGCGAACTGGGTGCACGACAATTTCATCACTGACGACACCGAGGCCCTGGCAGCCAACGCGAATGACGAAATAACCGCGGTCACCACTGAACTGGTGGAGCAGGCCAAGCGATTCGATGGAATGAAGATGCCTCCGGACCTGGCGCGGAAATTCTTGTTGTTGAAGCTTTCAGTTACCGCACCAGGACCGAAAGATCCAGCGCTGAGAAAAGAAATGAGTGAGATTGCAGCGTCGCTCGAATCCGATTACGGCAAAGGCAAATTTTGCGACGGATCCGGGAAATGCCTGGACATTACTGCGGTTGAAAAGATCATGGGCGACAGCCGCGATCCTAACCAGCTCAAAGAAGTGTGGGCGGGGTGGCATGCGGTCGGCGCTCCCATGCGGAAGAAGTACACGCGCTTCGTTGACCTTTCCAACCAGGGTGCGCGCGATCTGGGTTTCAGAGACACGGGCGTGCTGTGGCGCGCAGGATACGATATGCCGCCGCAGCAATTCGACGCCGAAGTCGACCGGCTGTGGGAGCAGGTGCGGCCTCTCTATCTTTCGTTGTACACATTCGTGCGGGCGCGCCTGTCGCAGAAGTATGGTGCGCAAGTAGTGCCGCCAAATGGACCGATTCCTGCCCATGTTCTCGGCAATCCTTGGGCGCAGGCGTGGGGCAATGTTTTTCCGATTCTCGGTCTGCCGGCGAACAGCAGCGGCTACGACCTGACCGAATTGCTTAAAGCCAAGAATCTCGATGCGCACGGCATGGTGAAATACGGTGAAAACTTTTACAAGTCGTTGGGATTCGCGCCGCTGCCGCCCACTTTTTGGGAGCGGTCGTTGTTTATCAAACCTGCTGATCGAGACGTTGTATGTCACGCCAGCGCATGGGACATTGACAACAAAGACGACGTACGGGTGAAAATGTGCATTCAGATCCGCGACGTGGATTTTGTGACCATCCACCACGAACTGGGTCACAACTTCTATCAGCGAGCATATAAAAACCAGCCCCCCATGTTTCAAGGTGGCGCAAATGACGGATTTCATGAGGCGATTGGCGACACCATAGCGCTCGCCATCACGCCGGAGTACCTGAAGCAAATTGGCCTGCTGGAGCAGATACCGCCTCCGGAGGCCGACATTCCGATTCTGCTTAAACAGGCGCTCGACAAAGTTGCGTTTCTTCCCTTTGGCTTGCTGATCGACAAATGGCGATGGCAGGTTTTCTCCGGCGAGATCAAGCCCGGGGACTACAACAAATCGTGGTGGGACCTGCGGCTGAAGTATCAGGGCGTGGTGCCGCCGGTCGAGCGCAGCGAAGCCGACTTCGATCCGGGCGCGAAGTATCACGTGGCGGGGAACGTTCCCTACATGCGCTATTTCCTGGCCGACATTTACGAGTTCCAGTTTTATCGCGCGCTTTGCCGGGAGTCCGGATATAAAGGGCCGTTGAACCGCTGCACATTTTTTGGATCGAAAGCGGCGGGGGCAAAGTTCAACAAGATGCTCGAAATGGGACAGAGCAAACCCTGGCCTGACGCGATGGAAGTGGTCACCGGCCAGCGTGAAGCCGACGCGAGCGCCATCATCGAATACTTCGCACCGCTTAAGAAGTGGTTGGATGAGCAGAATAAGGGGATGAAGGCGGGCTGGTAGCGCTACCGGGAATCGAACCCGGGTTTGAAGACTAACAACTTACATCGGAAAGACTGTGCCCTCTTTTTCACACTACCATCCGGCAAAATCTTTGCTTTCGAGCAGGCGCATTGTGTCCGACGAGCGTATTCGCCATTTGCCGTCAAGTGCTGCTGATTCAGTTAGCTTCGACAATTCCGTCTGAGGCCAATCTGTAGGGAAGGGTTCGTTAGGCTGTTTAGTGTCCCAATCGAAGTAGAGGAAGACACGAAAAAAGGAACTCGGTGTTGGCTGGGGAGTCTCACTGAGTTTGTAAATCTTTTGGATTTCCAGACAGACCGCTTTTTGCAAGGGCTCCACGAGTTTTGCCAGCTGCAGCAAGAACTGCGGATCAGGATACTTACCTCCGTGGAACAGTGCGTTTCGGGCCCGCCCCCATATTTCATTGTCAAAGATTTTTCTTTCGCACGTCGGATTTGCAGCGCTAAACAGTTCCCAAGCCCGATTCCTGTCCGCGCCGCGGTGACTCACCCCTTTCGTACAATGGGGACATTTGGAAACGATGTCCGTGTCCCCAGCTAGTTCTTCAAAGGCCAGCCAAGCAAATAGGAATTTCTCCAAAGTCAGTTGGCGTTGGTTGCTATAACGAAGCCAACATAATGGTAGGATAGGGCCCCGGTCGCAGTCGCATATCGATTGAGCTGCCTTGATTGCCGTTTCTTCCAATTTGACTCCCTCCTGCGGTGCATTCTGCCCCACGTACCTACCTTTTCTCTTGCTGCTACCGGTTTCGTCCTTCAGCAGAAGTTCACATTCCCTAAGCAGGAGAGCTCGCCCGGAGGTCAATGCCAAAGCATCTAGACATGGAGGAATGACTGATCCAGAACAGAGCGAGAACGCTGCTTCATGATCGGAAGCCTCGACTGTGACCCGCGTCAAGATCGACGAGTCGCCGTCCTTTTTCGTGGAGAAAAGAAATGACAGGTCGTACTCGGAACTCTTGAGAGATACGTCATTTGCCGAACTGAGGGCAGTGGTTACACGATAATACAGTTGGTAGCGCGGCATCCGGGTGACTCCTTGGCACCTCAAGGATGGGTGCTTTCGTTGGATTCTAGCCGTTCTACGCGGGACGGCACCCGTTACCACGAGATGGCAGAAGATAGCTGGTAGCGCTACCGGGAATCGAACCCGGGTTTGAAGATTGAGAATCTTCCGTCCTAACCCCTAGACGATAGCGCCATATGAGCCGAAGGCGGGTACAACTGCGTCGAACTCAGCGTCGATTATAACAAGGCGCTGAGACTTTCTCGCGCAGGAGCCGGGGCTTCGTTCCCGCACGAAATATCCGTACAGGCCTTAGTCGGCGCGCGACAACGTGCTTCGACGTGCGGCGAAATACGAAAATTGGCCCGTGCCCGCTATCCGTGGTGGCGGCGAGTTTCGTGCAGAATCATTGCGAAATTACGTCCTCCAAGGCTGAAGCCCTGCTGGATGGTTCCAGTCACAGCCGCGTTGGTGCCTTTACCGGGGACACCGAAATTGCTGCTGTAAACCCATAAGCGTCCGGTGCCGTCGTCGATTTCAAACGCGCCTACGCCCATCACATTAAAAGAATTCACTACGCGCCCGGCAATGGTGACTTCGTGATTGCTAAAGCGTGCCGGATCACGATTGATCGATTCGATGCTCCTGCGCGGCGGGCAGGCGGCCAGCAATAATGTTGCGGCAAGAAGGCAGGAGATTGCAGCGATTCGGGTGATGGCATTTGATGAGTAGGTCACAGTTCCTCCGGGGGGTTACAAAGCCAGATTATTTGAACACAGGCCGCGAGTAAAAGTTTGTCTGGGTTTTACTAAGAGTCGAGATTTTTCCCGATGGCGGCACGGGCGATGCAAAAAGACGTAAGGTCCCTCGCTCGCCCTGAGAGGGCGAACTCGGGATGACAATTTGATGGAGCGGGCTGAATTTAACGCGCACGCGCCAGGACCAGCGTGACATCGTCGGGCTGCTCGGCGGCGCCGATCCAGTCATCGACCGCGGCGGTGACAATTTCGGTGATGCGTGCGAGCGGGAGGTCGCGGTTCTCCTGCACCAGTTCGATCAGGCGCTGCTCCCCGAATTCTCCGAAATCATTTTCAGGCTCGGTCACGCCATCGCTGTAGGCGAGGAAAATCTCGCCGGGACGAAGTTGGACGAAATCTTCGTCATAAGTAATGTCGTCGAACAGGCCAACCACGGTGCCGCCGTCCTCAAGCCGCTTGACGATGCCGGTTTCGGAGAGCACCACAGGAGGCAGATGCCCAGCGTTGCTGAAGGTGAGGCGGCGATCATCGGCGTCATACATGGCGAGAAACAAAGTTGCATATTTTTCCTGGGGAGTGCTGTGGTAAAGCTGATGATTCAACAGCGAAAGCAGCTTACCGGGCCATGCTTCCGCGCCCTCGATGACTGAGTCAACCCTCGAGACCAGCGCGGGGCGGCCGCCGACCGCCTGCACCTGGCGCAGCGCAGGTACACCTTCGACGGAGTAGGCGCGGACGGCGGAGTGGATAGTCGCCATCAGCAGCGCGGCGGAAATTCCTTTACCGCTGACATCGCCTACGGCAAGCAATAGCCGTTCAGGACCGAGCGAGAGAAAATCGTAGTAATCGCCGCTCACGCTGCGCGCCGGACGGCAGAAGCCGTGTACCTCCAGACTGGGTAATTGCGTGATGTGACGGGGAAAAAGCTGGGCCTGGACTTCCTGGGCGATTGTGATTTCGTTTTCCAGACGCTGTTTTTCTTTTTGCTCGACAATCAATTTCTGGGTCGATTCCGTCATCGAATTGAAGGAATTCGCCAGCGCGGCGAGTTGGTCGGTGGAGGTCACGGGAATGCGGTGGCTGAAGTCTCCGCGATTAACGTGCGTGGTTGCGAGGTAGAGCTGCGCTACGGCCCCAGTGATGGAACGCGACAGGCGTGAGCCAATGAATAAAGCGACCGCGAGGATTACGGCCAAGACGATGGTAGCGACCACAAGAATGATTTCAAGGGTAGGAGCAAACTCTCCCGGTGCAGCAAACAGCTGTTCGTATAGCGCGGAAAGACGCGTGTGCACCTGGATCGCTGCTGGTTCCGAAGTATTGCCGTCTATCCAGTTCACGACTGCTATGGATGTAGGGAAGCGCACTGAAAAGTCGAAAATGCGAGTGGGGGGCGGAATCGCACCGACTACGTATGTCGGCTTGGGCGGGCCTGCTCCCGTATCGAGGTAGTTTGCACCCTTTTGGGTGGGGTTTTTGGAGGATACGTTGAAGCCAGGCAGGGACGCCGCATCTTGATCGAGTTGCCGGATGGTCAGTCCTGAGGCGAACAGGGTAACTTCACCTAAATTCGCCGCGAGCTCCTGCAACAGGCTGCGGTCAAGAGGCTTGCTGGAGATTACGGCCAGCTTTCCGTGTTTAGTTTGAAGGGCTACAGCCGAGCGAAGGAACAGGCGCCCCTCATCGCGCACAACCTGGTTGAAATCGGCCGGAAGATATTTGGGAAGCACTGGAGTTGTCACGCGTTCGCCTAACGGCGGATCAGCAAACAAAAATTTGTCGTCGAGCCACCCGGTGATCTGTAGCTCGCGTAGCTCACCAGGTTTGTTGGTCTCGTGGCGGCCAAAGTCGCTTTCCCGATTGCTATCGAGATCGTTTGCAATTTTGTAAGCGAGTACCAAATCATTGGCCCGCAAGGCTCGGAGATGGAGTTCAAGTTTCGAGGTAACGATGTAGGTGGCAAACTGGCCAGAAAACAGATATAGCGTGAGACCCGCCAGGGCGGCAAGTACAAGCAGGGGAAGAACACCGACGAAGGCGTAAGTAACGATAAGTCGATTTCGCAGGCGCCATAACAGACGGGCCGAAACCGTTCGCGCAGCAAGAAGGCTGAGCAGCGCGAACGAGAGAAGAGTTAGAAAGATAATCCAGCCGCTGAGAGAGGCGCCAACTGAGCCGCGGAACATTCCCACTACTTTCTCGATGACTAACAGCAGCAGGTCGAGCGCCAGCACATATAACGTGAAAAAAGACAGCTTTCCGCGAGGAAAAAGGCCGTTATGATCCAGCCAGACGCGCGCGCGTAAAAGGCGAGAATGCATGCGATGTCGCTTGAATTATAGATGTTGGGCCTATGCCGAAAAGCACTAAGAATTACGCCATGGGCGTCTTTGTGGACATATGGTTATCGTTTTTTAGGCCACTGTCGGCAGGAGGTGAATGGCGCAGAGCAAACCCGTTCGCTGCTGCTAAAATGCTCGCTGTGTATCTGAAAATCTTTGTGCTAATCGCGATCGCGGCTGCAGCCTGGATGTGCTGGGCACAGGAACCGAACGCTCCGGCTGCACCGAAGGTCAGAGTAAATGTGCTGAATGTGTGTTCTCCTTCGGCTGAAGAACAGCAGGAGATTTCTTCCGCGCTTGCGCGTATTCCGAAGCGTCCCACTTTCAGCCCGGACTTTGAAGTGGACCGCGGCCGCTCAGTGCTCGATCCAAACGCGAACCCGCTGATCGCGGCTGGCGCTGCGATTGGCACCGGGAGCGGCAACGCACATATCTCATCGCAACAGGCAGTGGCGCAATTCGTCCGTATTCGGCACGATTTTCCAAACAGTTTTACGTTTTCGACTGTGCAATATTCTTTCAGCCGCGACACTCAAGAAATGGTAGAGACGCTCGTCTTCCGTGTGCGCGAACCGAAGGACCTGCTGGAGATTTCGATTGAATCCAGCGCCTCTTCGGTGACGACGGCGACAGCCATGCTCACAGCAAGCACGCCCGCTCGCCGAATCAAGCTGGAAAGGTTCGGAAAATCCTCTGTGGTACTGGCGCGTTGCTCGGGCACGAACGGCCCGGCGCCCGACCAGAGTGCGTACCAGCCGCTTTTTTCTTCGGCGTCTTCGATACTCACGGATTATCGCGAGCTGTTGGACGCGAAGAAATTGATTCCGGCGGAGCTGGCCAGGATAGGCGGCAGTGTGGCGCGCCATAAGGACGAGAGTTCAGCACATCACCCGTGATCGCCGCCTCGCGTGGGGCGGTTGCGACCGATTTTCAGTTCTGTAATCTAACAAGCGTATGGGCATACGAAACGTTGTGATCGTGGGATCTGGCTGTGCCGGACATACGGCGGCCCTCTACACCGCCCGCGCGAAGCTCGAGCCACTGGTGCTGGAAGGACATGAACCGGGCGGCCAGCTTTCTCTTACTACACTGGTAGAGAATTTCCCCGGATTTCCGGAAGGCATTCAGGGTCCGGAATTGATCGCGAATATGCGCCGCCAGGCAGAGCGGTTTGGAGCGGAGTACCAACTGGCACATGTCATGAGCGCCGACCTGCGCACTAGCCCGTTCACTTTGACAGTTGGAAAAGAGACGGTGCAGACACGAAGCCTGATTATTGCCAGTGGGGCGTCTGCGCGCTGGCTCGGGTTGCCTAGCGAACACGCGCTTATTGGGCACGGCGTTTCTTCATGCGCGACGTGCGACGGATTTTTTTTCTCCGGCAAAGATATTGCGGTAATTGGCGGCGGCGATTCCGCCATGGAAGAAGCGATTTTTCTTACCCGGTTTGCAACCAAGGTCTCGCTTGTTCACCGTCGCAATGAGTTTCGCGCATCCAAGATCATGCTGGAACGGGCACAGCAGCACGAAAAGATCGAGTTCATCCCCAATACCGTAGTCGAAGAAGTGCTTGACCCTTCTAAAAAAGAAGTCACTGGGCTGAAACTTCGCAACCTTCAAAGTGGGAAAGCTTCGAACCTGCCAGTTAGCGCGATGTTTCTCGGGATTGGCCATGTTCCGAATGCCAAGATTTTCGAAGGGCAATTGGATATGGACCAAGACGGATATCTGAAAACCACGAATAACGTTTTCACTAAGATCCCGGGAGTTTACGCTTGCGGCGATGTGCAGGACCGGCGCTATCGCCAAGCCATAACGGCCGCGGGCTCTGGCTGCATGGCCGCGCTCGAAGTCGAGAAGTATCTTGAAGATCAAGGGATTGAGTGAAACGCAGAAGCGCTTCCTTTTGCATTTAGTTACTTTTGTGCTCGCCCAGATTCCACTCCGGTAATCTTTTCGGTTTTTGGGAAAACACCTAAATTGAAGGTGTTATGAGGCTCTCTTCCCTTTTCCTGGTAGTACTGCTCGGTTTAGTGATGGTCTCCCACGCGGAATCTGCAGGTGCACAGAGCGCGAACGAATCCAGCCGAAAAATAGTTAACAAGGTAGCTCCCGCTTATCCAGCCATGGCTCGGGGCATGAACCTTGCCGGCACTGTGAAACTCGAGGCAGTCGTGTTGGCGAATGGCACGGTGAAGTCGATCCAGGTGAAAGGCGGCAACCCGGTGCTGGTGCAGGCGGCGCAGCACGCGGTGCGCGACTGGAAGTGGGTAAAGTCTGACCACGATTCCACAGAATCACTGGAATTCAGGTTCACACCCTAGTCAAAGAAGTCCCCTTTCAAGTCCTCCCTCGAACCACTCTCCCAATTTGTGGTAAAACTTCCTGTGATCTCGGCGGCGAACAGGGAAAGTCAGGGCCCGACCTGCGCAGGAAGCTCGTGCTGAGAGCATCACTCATTTCCCTTTCCGAAAGCCGCACGCTGCGAGCGCTGGCCGAAAAATCTTCTATTGGCCAGCGAATGTCCGGGCGTTTCGTTGCCGGCACTCAAGTCGAAGACGCACTGCGTGCCGCCACCGTTTTGAATCAGGCCGGCCTGAGTGTTTCGCTCGACAATCTGGGCGAGAATGTAAGCACGGCCGAAGAAGCCCGCCACAGCGCGCAACTCTACGATCGACTTCTCTCAGAAATTTCCGCGCGCGGGTTGAACGCAAATGTGAGTCTCAAGCTCACGCACATGGGAATCGATGTTGACCCGCAGCTCGCGTATTCGAACGTTGTCGGATTGGTGGAAAAAGCCGCGGCCATGACGCCGAAGAATTTTGTCCGCGTTGACATGGAGGGTTCTCCGTACACGCAGCGCACGTTGGATATAGTCCACCAGCTGCACCGGCAGGCTGGAAGCGGCGCTTGCGTGGGCGCCGTGATCCAAAGCTACATGCGCCGTTCGGAAGATGACGTAGCCAAGCTGCTGCAGGATGGAATCCGCATACGTCTTTGCAAAGGCGCGTACAACGAGCCTGCCGAGATTGCATACCAGAAAAAATCTGAGGTCGATTCGAATTACGTCAGACTGATGAGGATGTTGCTGAAGAGCGGAATTTATCATGGCCTGGCGACGCATGACGAAAAGATCATTCGTGAGGCCCAAGCATTTGCCAGTCGGGAGAACATTTCGCGCGATGCCTTCGAATTTCAAATGCTGTACGGAATCCGGCGGGACCTGCAGCAATCGCTACTTCGTGAGGGATGGCGGATGCGAGTATATGTTCCGTTCGGTACGGAGTGGTATCCATACCTGATGCGGCGTTTGGCTGAGCGACCCGCGAACCTGCTATTTGTAGCGCGAAACCTACTGAGGAAATGAGCGGCTGGCCTAGCTGCTGAAGTCGGCGCCAAACGCCTGTCCCCGACGATCCTCAACAGCATTCACCGAGGCGGACGCGGAATGTAGCGCTGCGGGCCGCTGCCGGGTTGATCTGATGGGGACCCGCCGGACTGCGACGGCGCAAGCGGCAAACGCGCAGTGTTGTTGAGAATCTGCTGTTCCTGCGGTGAGAACTGGCTGAATCGGCCGGACTGAAGCGCCCTCTGACGAGCGTCGGGCGGCATGGCGCGCAAGCTCTGGATAGCGTTTCTCACAGCACCTTGGCGATCAGGAGGCAGATTCCGAAACTGCGAATCCACGGAGCGAAACTGCTGCTTCTGTTGCGGCGTCAGATGTTCCCATGTTTCCATCCGTTGAAGAACCTGCTGCTGCTGGTTCGCAGGCATGCTGTCGAAGTGTTGCAACCGTTGCTCCAGTTGCTGCTGCCGTTGCGGTGGCAAGCGGCGAAAGTTTGGATCGTTTTGCAGCGCGTGTCTTTGCTGGTCGAGGGGCTGCTGACGAGCTTGGTTCAGCCATTGTCCAGAATGATGGCCTTGCGCTGGAGGCGAATATGGCCTCGGAACCTCGCGCCCTTGTTGCGGTGTCGATTCATATCGCCCTTGTTGCGCGGGTTGATATCCCCGCTGCGACGAGGGATAGCCTCTTTGTTGTGAAGCTTCAGATCCCCGTTGCGGTGCCGGCTGGTATCGTTGCGGTGCCGATTGATATCCCCGCTGTGGTGCGGGTTGAGATCTCTGCTGCGGTGCCGACTGATAGCGCGGCTGCGCTTCGGGCCGGCTTGACCTTTGCTCCTGGCGGCTTGGTTGCGAGCGGCTGGGCTCTTGACGACGGGGGGGCGGCGCAGAGTTCTGGTTGCGATGGTCCTGAGCGAGAGATGGCGCCGTTGCCATGGCCAGCATTACGCTGAACACGGCCAGCACCCGCCCGAACTGTGCGCTTGCTTTCATCCCCTTTTTCCCCGGACTCTTCCCGTAACTCTGCGTCCGCAATCCTACGGATTCGCGTTTACATCTTCCTGGACCTGCAAATCGTCCAGCAAGTCTGAATCTGAGTAAATATCGTGGTTCGTGTCCAAAGCTTGCAGATCGCCAACTGCGGTGCCAGGCACGATGTTGGCGGCCACTGGCCCATTCTTCGAACGGCGAATTTTCTTTTCCTCTAGCCGGAATACAGCCGCGCCCACAACTACAATCGCCGCCAACGAAAGGGCAAGCGCAGGACGGCTCAGTTTCATCCACGCCATCCAGCGGGAAGGCTGCTTTGCAGCTTCCTCTCGTAAACGCGCTTGCAGCCGAACATCAAAATAAGGCGATGGCTCGGGCGCCTGCCACTCGTCGAGCAACGCCATTGTCTTGCGGAACTCCTCAAGCGTTCCCGCGCAATCGACGCAGGCACGAAGGTGATCGTTGACCTCTGGCTCGGCAGCGGCGAGTCCGGCGGCCAGATCCGGAAACAGTTCGCGAATTTCACTACACTTCATAGTTCTTTCCTTTGCAATCTCGCGTGAGGGCTTTGGCGTCCGCTCTCACACGAATTCTTTCAACTGCGTCCGCAATGTTTCATACGCGCGGAACAGCAGAGACTTGGTGGCTGACTCACTCAACTTCAAAACATCCGCAATCTGGCGGTAGTCCATCTGTTGGTACTTGTGCATGAGCACCGCCATCTTTTGTCTTTCCGGGAGCGCCTCAACTTTTTGCCGGATCGCCCGCAGGCGTTCGCGGCGCATAATTTCTTCTTCTACACTGGGCGTCTTATCTGCCAGATCGGGCGTCTGCCCAGTTTCCTCATCCGGCGCGTCCAGATTCATTACGTTCTCAGGACGCTCGTGCCGGGAGTCGCGGGAATAATTCATGCCCAGGTTAGTCGCGATCCGGTATAACCAGGTCGTAAATTTTGCGCTGGCCTCGTAGCTCGAACGGGACCGATACACCCGCAGAAAAACTTCCTGCGCCAAGTCTTCGGCGATGGCGGTATTATGCGCCATCCGGTACATAAAATTTATGATGGGACGGCGGTATTTCTGCACCAAAAAATCAAACGCCGAATCATCGCCGGCCTTCACGCGAAGCATCACTTCCGCGTCAGTGAGTTCTCCGGCGACTGCGCCGGCCGCAGCTGCTTTCGGTTGTACGCCCATTGCGGGCAGCCCGTATTGGAGTGCCACGCTGCTCACATTGGAGTTAACCCCATCCGTCTCAGAAAGTTGCGGCTCTTGTGAGGACGGAGTAGCCTCGTAAGCCTCTTCTTTAGAGTGGGTTAGAGGGGGATCTGCGGGTTTGTGTCTCTTCCACATTCAGAGTTGAAATTGAGAGCGCCCCCAAGACTCGATCGCGGCCGGACTTCTGCTGATGGCAGAGTTTCTCGGCATGAATGTCTATTCGCATTCCCGCGAACAGAACGTAGCCTAACACGGGTGTGGAGAGCCAAGGAATCGCGCTGGCTCTGAAGGGCACAACTTGAGTCTGCGATCGTGTCGCCTTTTGTTCGCTGCGATACACACACGAGCAAACATTAGCGGAACTCCGGATTTTCAGGCCACCTGCTGATATGCGGTTGACTCTAAGCCCGAGCGTCGCTTCGGACCTCAAGAAAAACTGAACTGAAATTAAGGAGAGATATTTTATGAGAACGCGCACATACACTCTTGCGCTGCTGATTTGTGCTCTTGCACTTATTGCAGCCGCGCCTGCAGCAAATGCTCAAGGATTCATTCCGATCACACCTCAAACCCTTAGCCTTGGCGGCGGGCAAGCAGGAACCCTCACTGCCATAAAAATCACAAATATCGGAGTCGTCAACGGGCAGTTGGTGGCGAGCGGACTTGCGACCGTGAACACGGCGTCTGGGACTGCGGTCGGCGTATTTCAAAACCAACCGCTGGCGGCAACCACGGTGGCGAGCAAGAATTCGTGTCCAATCTTGCACTTAGTGATTGGCCCCATCAGGCTGAACCTGTTAGGTCTAGTGGTGACAACCAACAAAATTGTGTTGGATATCACCGCTGTTCCGGGGGCAGGTAATCTGCTTGGAAACTTGCTCTGCGCGGTGGCTAACTTGCTGAATCAGACCCCGGCACCGCTATCAGAGGTGGCGGCACTGTTAACGCAAATCCTCAGCTCTTTGTAAGAATTCGTAGAGAGGGGCTGCAATGCCCCTCTTTTTTTGTTTGATGGAGTACCAAAGAAGCTGCGAATACGACCGGCAAGCCAGTACAGAGTGCCGTGACCTGCGATTTGCGGCTTCCATTTACAAACCCCCGATCAATCCCTGTCATCAGAATCCCGGAGCAGTACGCGTTTTCGTCGTGTCGACAGAAGCCGGGCCGAGCAACGGATCGGCCGACGCGAAATGAAGGAGGCAGGAATAATGGCAATACTTAACACCGCAGCGAGACTGGTGCTCAAACCGGTGCCCAGGTTTATTTCTCCCAAAGGTCACGCAATCATCGATTACATGACCATAGGATCGTTTTTCATGAGCGCCGCTTGGTTCTGGTCGCGCAGCAAGCGAGCGGCACTGGCGGCCGCAATCTGCGGCGGGGCGGAACTTGCCATCAGCCTGATAACTGATTATCCCGGCGGGATGAAGAAGGCCATCGCCTTTCGTATTCATGGGGACATTGACTTGGGTTTGGCAACAATGACCGCAGCCATGCCCGAATTCCTTGCCTTCGAAGATGACCACGAGAAAAAATTCTTCCTGGCGCAGGGGGCGATGATTACGGCAGTGCGCGAACTCACAAAGTTTTCCAGGCCGAGTCTTGCGGAGCGAACACGGCGGACGACAAAGGCGGCATAGTGACTATGCCCTCACTTTGGAAATTCGGCGGGCTCACGCCGCTGAAGCTAACACAATTGACAGTCAAGAAAATCGGGACGGATGAACTTTCAACCCGTTCGGCGGCACTGTCTTATTACTTCCTGTTGGCGCTGTTCCCAATGTTCTTGTTCTTGATGTCTCTGGTCGGAGTTTTTTCGGGCCCTGAGTTGAGGGAAAGTATCATCGCAGCCTTCGGGCGGCTCGCACCGGGCTCGGCGTCGCAATTAGTTCACAACGTTATAAACCAGACTTTTCAATCCAGCACAGGCGTAAAACTTGCCGCGGGTATTATCGGAGCGTTATGGGCTGCCTCCGGCGGCATGAGCGCAGTTGTGATCTCGCTCAACGTCATCTATCGCACTCCTGAAACTCGACCGTGGTGGAAACAAAAGCTCACGATTCTTGGGTTAACGATTGCTCTTGCGGGATTGATCATCGTTGCGCTGATTTTGGTTTTGTACGGCGGAAGAATCGGGCAATTAATAGCGGAACACGTCGGGTTGGGAGGAGTGTTCAGAGCCGCGTGGCAAGCGCTGCATTGGTCCGTATCATTCGCGGCGATGTTCCTGTCGTATTCGCTCATCTACTACTTGGCCCCGAATGTGGCGGAACGCAAGTGGCACTGGGTAACACCCGGAGCCGCGGCTGGCGTAGGACTGTGGCTACTTGCATCCATCGGATTTCGTATCTACCTGCACTTTTTCAATAGTTACAGCGCCACATATGGATCCCTTGGAGCCGTGATCATTCTCATGCTGTGGCTGTACATTACTGGCTTCGCAATTTTAGTCGGCGGCGAAATCAATTGGGTTATCGAGAACGAGGACAAGAAGAAAGAAGTGTTCGAGACGAAGATGCGTCAAATTGAAGAGCACATGAAAGCTGCATAGGGACTGAGAATCCGTTTTGCGCAGAGCGCAATGCCAGTGAAACCGAACATGGGAGGACGTTATGAAAGCATTCTTGACCGGCTTGGGAATTGGAGTAGGGCTCGCTGTCTTGTTTGCGCCAGAGAACGGCGAATCGACGCGGGGCAAGGTACGAGAGCGAATCGGCGAGTGGTCGGATACATTGTTTGAGCAAATAGATCGCACTAAAGACGCGATTGCGAAACAAGCGGATCGATTTTCCGCTGGTGGTTCTCACGGACAAGAAGAACAAAGGGAAAATCGTTCGGTCAAAAAGATGCCGCGCAGGGAGTCCCATCGTTCAAACGGCGACCTTATCAACACCATCAGCAAAGAGGAACTTTTAAGCGTGCACGGTATCGGCCCCGTGCTGGCGGACCGAATCATTTCCGGGCGACCCTACGCGTCACGGCAAGAGTTGATCGAGCGCCGAGTTCTTTCCCAGAATACCTTTGAGGAGCTCGAGCGGGAGCTGGGACGCCGCACTCGGAAAACCGCATAAGCGTGCAGGCGGGCGACAACTGCACTAGCCTCATCGCGAGGGGTTTGACGGAAACGAATGCAACTGTTTGAATAAAAACAGTTGGGCGCTTAACTCAGCGGTAGAGTGCCATCCTCACACGGTGGAAGTCATAGGTTCGAATCCTATAGCGCCCACCATTAATCATAGGCGGACGGCATCCTATGGCTCGCCGTTCGCACCATTTGGAACGTGAGAGGTGATTCGTTTCAGAACGAATTCCCGGATCAGATTCGACACAGCCTCGGCACCCGTAGAAGCCAAACCATTGAACGAGCGTTGAGGAGGATGACACTTCGGCCAGCTGAATCGCTGTTATCGCCCTTTCAGTATTCTCTACACCAGTTCTGACTACTGCTGTCGTTAAACGCCAAACAACTTTAGAACCAAGGTGTCGATCGGGATATTTCCTGCACTCAACAGCAACGCTACCTTAATTGAAACCTTGCTAAATGACCGAAACCTCTATTTCGCCGCCTCTTAAGATTTTGCGTAGCTTTGCAGCCCAGGTCGCAACGAAGTTCGCACTACCAGTACAGTTCTCGCCTGAAGACCAGCTCAAGGGACCGACAGAGGAACTCTCAAAGTCGCTCGGTGCCCTTCTTAAGAAAGCAGTAGATGTCGTTACTGAGGTGCATTTGAGCGATGTTTCTGGCCGTCCGGACATGGGCGTAACCGTCGATCATCTTTTAGCGGGTCACATCGAATTGAAAGCCCCTGGTAAAGGAGCAGACCCGAAGAAGTTCAAAGGCGCCAACAAGAATCAGTGGACCAAATTCCAGGACTTGCCAAATCTGATTTACACCGACGGGAATGAGTGGACGCTGTTTCGCAACGGACAGAGAATCGGCGCGATGGTGAGACTGTCGGGCGATATTACCGAAGATGGAGCTAAAGGGGTTGTCGAAAAAGATGCTGAAGCGCTAAGCAAACTGTTTTACGACTTCTTATCATGGCATCCCATTGTTCCGTCCACTCCCAAAGCCCTTGCCGAACTACTCGCGCCGCTTTGTCGCCTTTTGAAGTCCGACGTGCTGGCAGCAGTCCAGGACCCTATGTCCGATCTCAGCACGCTTGCGAAGGACTGGCGTACTTATCTGTTTCCTGATGCCGATGACAAGCAATTCGCCGATGCCTATGCACAAACCCTTACATACGCCCTTCTTCTCGCGCGATTCTCGGGTGCATCAGATGTCACAACGGATGGTGCGGCGAAAGCAATCAAAGCTGGACATAGACTCCTTTCTGACGCGTTGAAAATCTTAACAGTCGACGAAGCCCGCAATGCAATTGAAGTTCCGGTCAGCCTGCTTGAACGTGTAATGGCAGAAATCGACGTTGCCAAACTCACAAGCAAGTCCAAAGGGGACCTTTGGCTCTACTTCTACGAGGATTTCCTTGCCGCCTATGACATCAAGATGAGGAAAGACCGAGGCGTGTACTACACGCCGGTTGAGGTGGTGCAAGCTCAGGTTCATTTGATAGATGAACTCTTAACAGGAAAATTCCTGGCGGAGCACTCGTTCGTGGATGAGAAGGTTGTGACGCTTGATCCTGCATGTGGCACAGGCACCTACATATTGGCGGCGCTTCGGTTTGCACTTAACAAGGTTGAAAATGCAAAAGGCCCTGGAATGCGTGTGTCAGCGGCAAGCACAGCGGCAAGTAACCTGCATGCATTTGAACTGCTCGTCGGTCCATACTCGGTAGCCCATCTACGTTTGACTCAGCAACTTTCCAGCGAGAAAGCGGCAATACCTGAAGACGGCGTGCACGTTTATTTGGCCGATACATTGGAATCTCCACATGCGTTACCGCCAAAACACCTTCCACTCACTTACAAAAATCTGGGTGAAGAGCATAAGCGAGCGCAGAAGATAAAGTCGGGGACTCCGGTTCTTGTTTGCCTTGGAAACCCTCCGTATGATCGCCAAGAAATCGAAGATGATGACACCTCGCTAGAACGACGAAAAGGGGGGTGGGTTCGGTTTGGTGATACAGGAGTGGATGGAACTGGCATACTGCAGGATTTCATCGTTCCGCTGTCTGAAATCGACGCAGGCCTCCACGCAAAAAATCTCTACAACGATTACGTGTATTTCTGGAGGTGGGCTCTCTGGAAGGTATTCGAGACTCTATCTCCCCGTGGCATCGTGAGCTTTATTACCGCATCCTCGTATCTTAGAGGTCCCGGATTTGCTGGGATGCGTAAGGTTATGCGACAAACATTCGATGACCTCTGGCTTATCGATCTTGAGGGTGACAGTCGTGGTACTCGAATCACTGAGAATGTTTTTGAAATTCAGACCCCAGTCGTGATTGCGGTTGGCGTGCGATACAGCGTTCCAAGCCCTGATTCCCCAGCAAAGGTGCACTACGCTCGAATCACTGGGACCGCGGACGAAAAACTCGGTCACCTGAAAGCGATAAAGGGCCTTGCAGATTTGCATTGGAGAGAAGCGCTCAACGGATGGTTTGATCCTTTTATCCCCACTACTGATAGCGTTTACTGGAATTGGCCTTTGTTGACGGACATCTTTCCTTGGCAAGAAAATGGCGTGCAATTCAAAAGAAATTGGCCCATTGGCGAGACTTTAGAACTTTTGGAACGGCGCTGGGCAGCCCTAGTTAGCCAGTCGGGAACCGATCAGCGGCTCGCGCTTAAAGAAAGCGAAGCCCGAACTATCGAAAGAGCGTACAAGCCTTTGAGCGGAACTGAGAAACGGACTGCTCCCTTGAACACCCTAAAGGCGGATAGCCCTTCGGTTCCACCTGTAAAGTATGCATTCAGAAGCTTTGATCGGCGATTTGCCCTTCTGGACATTCGCCTATGCGACCGACCCCGCAGGCAACTCTATGCTGCACATGGTCCTGAACAACTCTACCTTACTAGCCTGCTGACTGAGGTTCTGGGCGAAGGGCCAAGTGCTACTGCAACGGCATTGATTCCGGACCTACACCACTTCAGGGGCTCATTCGGCGGTAGACACATTATCCCGCTGTGGCGAGACATTACTGCAACTGAACCGAACATCACCTCGGGTATTCTCTCTACTCTGGAACAAATTTTTCAAACTACAGTGTCCCCGATTAGCCTATTCTCCTACTCCTACGCGGTTCTGTTTGCGCCGGAGTATGTGAAAACATTCTGGGAGGAGTTAACGACGCCAGGACCAAGAGTTCCTCTTACAAAGGAACGCGCGTTGTTTGAAAAGGCGGCGTTACTGGGAAAGAAATTAATCTGGCTACACACCTTTGGTGAGCGTCTCGTTCCTGACGGAGTGACTCCTGGAACAATTCCAGGCGGAAAAGCTCGATGCAAAGTTGGGACGCCAACAACTCCAGACAATTATCCGAAGGAGTACTCGTTCAATGGTGCTACGAAGGAGCTTCACATAGGGGCCGGCGTATTCGAGCACGTTGAGCCTGAAATTTGGGACTTCAGTATTTCGGGATTTCATGTTCTGCAATCCTGGTTAGCTTTCCGTATGCAAAAAGGCGCGGGTAAGAAAAGTTCGCCGCTCGACCGTTTTAGGCCAAATGTGTGGCAATTCGATGATGAGTTGCTGAAATTGCTGTGGATAATTGAGGCTACACTTGGGATGATTCCAGAGCTAGATGCCATCGTTTCTGAAATCAGAGCATCAGCGGTATTCAGTGCAGGGGATCTACCGACACCTACAGCAGAAGAGCGTGCCTCTCGTTCCGAAACTGACGACGAGGATTCAGAACCGAGTGTTCAGATGAGCTTGAGCGATGCAGAATAGAAACAAAACCCCATCCTTTGCTCGCCAACTACGGCGTGTCCAGTCGCGTGAAAAGCAGATCTTCAAATGCTCCAGCTTGAAGTGCGCGCTCCATATGCGCTCCGTTTGCAAGTTTAGGCTGATTCCTAAGGCTTTTTAATGTCATCCGCTGCACTGCATGTCGTTGAAACTACGTTTAACTGCTAATTCGAATCCTATAGCGCCCACCACTGCAGAACAGGTCCCTGGGCTTCGCTCGGGATACGTTCGACGCGCTCAGTATTTCGGCACCCGGCTCTAACGCCGCGTAAACGCCTCAATTTCGGCTGCGGGCTCAGTTCTCAGCTTGCCCTGAGCAGTGTCGCTAGCGACGCGCCGAATGGGCCCGCAAAGCGCCTCAAGTTCGAATCCTATAGCGCCCACCATTAACCAGCTCCCACCGCTGGTTTCGAACGAAGCTATCGCGGCAGAATCTCCAGCTTTTCCGCCGGAATAGTTTGGACCGTATTTTTATCAAGCTTCAAGTGCGAATAAACCATTTCCGGAGGAAGCCGCCGGATCCACTGGTTGAGAGAGACGTCCAAAACTTCGTTCGCCTTGAACATCTCTAAAAAGATCAAGTCAGTGTCGCCGGTGTTTTCCACGTAATGACCGGCATTGGCCGGAACGAAGCCGACGTCGTTAGCGTTGAAGTCCATGGTACGTGCCGACCCAACGGGCATAAACACAGTCATTCGTCCCTTTCCCGCCATGTAGAACTGCCACTCAGAGGCATTGGGATGCCAATGGAGTTCGCGGATACCTCCGGGCTTAATCGTGTTCATGGCAACCGCAACATTCTTCGAGACAGGAAAATTGTGCGAGTCGACGATGCGTATTTCACCCCCGGTTGTTCGCTTGGTCGGCGCCATGGCTTCCATTTTGAATGTGTACTGCTGGGGAGACTGCACTTTCTGCCCGCCCACTGCTGCCTTGTCTTCCGCCAATGACTTCGGCAAGTCTGCTGGAAAGATGTAAAGCGAATCAGTCGGCAGAACGGTGAGAGCGCTCTCCGGCAGTCCAAAGTTCTTCGACAACACTTCGGGAGGCGTATGCGCCACGAATTCCGAGAGAAGGAATGTACCGTCTTCCGAAAACATACCTTGATCGAAGACCAGGAGGAATTCGCATCCGTCCGGTGCCAGGCCCTGGATCGAATGAGGAAAGCCCGCCGGAAAATACCACAGATCGCCCTTGCTCACGTCGTCGATAAAGATCGTTCCATCAGGGTTCAGCAACGTGACGCGAGCATTTCCGTAGAGCATGATGGACCACTCATCGGCTGTATGCCAATGGAGTTCGCGAAAGCTGCCGGCCGTCAAGCGCATGTTCACGCCCGCCAGGTCGGTGGAGGACGGCAGTTCGCGCTGCGTCACCTGATGGGTCCAGCCCCCCTCTTGAATTCGCTTTTTCGTCAGATCGAAGGAGTACCAAACGGGACCGACATCCCCAAAATCCGTCGGAGGAGGTGTGTTTGAGTTGGGATTCTCGTCCAGGAGTGGTTTGTTCTCCTGTCCAGGGTTACTCGAAGAATGGTCTCTTTCCGCCTGTTGCGCACCTTGCCGCGTCTGCGCGTGAGCAGTGAACCCGGCCAGAGTAGCCGCAGCCAATGCAGCCGAGCCGATTCCCAGTACGCTCCGTCTTGAAACTCCGTCGTGCATCATCTTGTCGTTCTTTTCACTCATCGCTTCACTCACATTCTCCGTGCACCGTAGGGCGTGGCTCTTGACTGATTGCATGCAAATCACCAAATGCCCAGCGCCATGGCACAAGCCTTTCCTTGATCTCGGTTACAAGTTGACGTTCGCAGTGTCCAGATAAGGGATAGACGCGTCAGCATTTGGACATGTATCGATGCCACGCTGAAATTTGAAATGAACTGAAAGCGCAAAGATCACAGGATTCAAGTCGGTAAGTAAGCGGATCTATTGAGTTGATGATCTTCGTTGACCCTTCTTCTTGAGTGGAAGAGACCGTGCAATCAATGTTTCAGAGGAGCGATCGCGATCTTACCGGAAGGATGGACTCTGCAATTGACCTTAATAACATGCTGGAAGATCGGCAAAGGAACTACAACATCTTCGATTGAAAGTCTCATGAAGACAGATCAAGAGAATGTCATTCAAACCAGGAACTACGCCGCACGCGTCAAGCACGTAATCGATCGTGACTTCGATCGGCTTCGGGCGCGCGTGTGGGAGCGGTCTACGCGGGCGCTGCAGAGACAGCGGGTGCAGGAAATCGCAATGACCGTCATGGCCATCGTGCTGGGTAGCGCCGCGGGATGGGTAGTGATGAGATGACTGGCGCGATCAGGAGGGAACGGCAAATTCGTGAAGGCGGCGGAAGATCGACTCGACCGCGTTTATCACGGGCCTTCTTAGTCGTTATCCTCATCGCCTTTTTCTCTGGCGCCCTTCGGGCACAGACTTCAGAACTCGATGCCGGCGTACTCTCTACTGCAGTTCCACCTCCTTCGTTGAGGGTCCTGTCCGCGGACGAGTCCCTATTGAATTCCGCAGCACCCGGTCGAGAGGATTCGAATCAGAACGACACTAACGCCAGCAGTCGCGACCAACAGAACGATTGGGTGCACGCCTGGATGCGTACAGTAGACAAAGCGCGTGCTAGCCAGCCTCATTTTGTTTCGCCCTTAGTCACAACTCACGTCATGCTGGTCGAACAATACCGTTATGACATGTCTTGGCAGCAGGATCCCTCGGGCGGTACCGTGACCGCGAACTATGGCGCTTCACGGGGTTTGGAAATCATTCCTGCAACACGCTTTGAAGTGGGAATATTTCCGCCGGGTTACCTAGTGCATCAGTCGAAGGCCCCGGATGGATTTGGAGATCTCTCGTGGCAAGTGAAGTTCCGGGCGTTTTCCGCAACCGAGGGCAAGGGCGACTACTTTGTTGGACTGTTTCTAGGTGGTTCCTTCCCTACGGGCACTCCCCCGAACGGGTTGGGCCATACCGTTTTATCTCCTACATTCGCAGCCGCTAAGGGCATCGGCCATTGGGACATTCAGAGCACTATTGGCGCGAATCTTCCAACCAGTGGCGCGAATGTGCTCGGCCAAATGATCATTTTCAATACCGCTGTCGATTACAAGGTGAAGGGCAAGATCTGGCCCATGCTCGAGCAAAATTCTATATTTTGGTCGGGCGGCACGCTGGACGGAAAGAAGGAAGTATTCCTGACGCCCGGACTCGTGTTGGGCAGTGTTCCACTCGCGGAGCGACTGCATCTCACCGTTGGCGGTGGTATCCAGATCGCCGCGACACAGTTCCACCAATACAACCATCGCTGGATTCTCTCGGTGCGCTTCCCGTTTTGAGCATCGCATGGAGAACGCGCGGCGCACTTGCTTAGGAGAGCGTTTTTGCCGGTCTCCGCGGCTGCGGGCAGAGTGCTAACAATATACAAAGATAGATTTGAGCGCTGCATTTTAGAGGATTTTCGCATGGTTCAGCGACCGGCCGCTGTTGTGTGCTGCGCGGCTCGCACAGCTCTTTGCGATTGCGCGTTCGACGGCGAGAGTATCTGCATGGTAATGACGACTGCGGGGATGAGATACGCGAAGGTTATCCAAACCCACATCAGGGCCCCGGCACACTCCTGGTCCTGCAGAGGAGACAAACTGAAGATGTGGGCCGTCGATAGATAGCTCGGGTAAACAACACGCCCACAAAACGTGAGGAACGCGGAAAGAATGTCACAAGGTATCGTAGCAAGGAAGAGATACAAAGCCATGGACCACCGAGGCGATCTGGTCGCACTTGGCGAAGACTGCAGTATGGGCCACCAGAACAAGACGCCAGCAATTAGAAAACACACGTCCTCCACGATATGCACCCAGTGGAAACGCATGCCCAACTGAAATGCAACCGGAAGATGCCATCCGATGACTGCGCCAGTGCCCGCCAACCAACACAACGCCGGATGCATAAGAAATCGTTTGAGCCATCGTGCGGGCAGACTGACGAGGGCAGGATGAATCTTGATGAAGACCTTCGGTAACCCGCACATCACCGGAAACACTGGGGCGCCCGCGAGAATAAGCGGGGCGACAACCGTCATCAACAGAAGGTGCTTCATCATGTGTATCGTGAGCGACTGATGATCGAGTGTGGACAACGGAGAACCGACTGCAGTCGACGCCGCGAAGAGCCCACTGGTAAATGCGGCAAGCCGCCAACCAGCGACGAGGTTTGGAAAGGCATTACGAAGAGAAAGCCAGCCGCGCAAATAAACAATTTCGGTGACGACCGCGAGTATCGATGTGATGACGAGCGGGAGCGACCACGACTCCATGTGTGCATGGGGAGCGGACATGGCGAGGTCTACCGTGGCGACACCTCACTTGCGCCGAGCGCGTCGACTTGAGAAGCGTTGCGTGCTGGTTTCTGATTTGCCGGATGCAGAGTTTCCAGGAATGCTACTAGCGCACTCGTCTCCGCAGGACTGAGATTTTTCCCGTAGGCCGGCATATTGCCGCCGCCTTGAATTACCTGCCGAATAAGTTGATCTTTGGTAAGTTGGAGAGCGACAGCGTCCAGCGCGGGTCCGCGTTTACCTCCTCGGTTATCAAGCGAATGACAGTTGTGACATTGCTTGGCTTGGAAAACCAGCGCGCCTTGGCGCTCGAGGGCCGTACGTCCATGTATGTATTGTTGCGGAATGGGCTCGCTGCTCCATGCGTCCATGACCGGGCTCCAGGGTGTGTGCTCGCCCAAATGTGTCATCGTACCGAGAGCCACAGCGATCAACAGAACCGTGAGTACGGCAATCGGTCTGCGCTTCCAGCTTTTCTCACCTTCGCCTGCGAAGAATGGAAGCGCCAATAGAACAATAAGCCCGATTGCTGGAGCGATCAGCAGTATCGGCGTCTCAGCGGACGGGGGCAGAAACGAAAGCAACGCATAGAGCCACAGAAAGAAAAAATCGGGGCGAGGGGCGGTCTGAATAATGGTTGGATCGGGTTGGCCGCTTGGTCCGAAAGGACCGAAGTAAACCGCGCAAGCAGCAATCGCAAGCAGAATGAAACCGGAAAACAGTATGTCCTTCCACACCGCGCTCGGCACGAACGGTATGCCTTCCTTATGAGTGAGCTCGCGGTATTCCTGCATGTATGTGGCGCGCCGTACGATTCGACCAGGCATGGGCCATTCATTAATTCCAAGTTTCAAGACCATTAGCAGATGCAAGCCGACGAATGCGATCAACAATCCCGGAATTACAAAGACGTGCAGCGCAAAGAACCGCGAAAGTGTTGCTCCGGCTATGATCGGACCGCCGAGCATCAGGTTCACAGCCCAAGGGCCGATCACTGGGACTCGACTCGCGATCGATGCCCCGATGCCTAATCCCCAATAGGCATCCTGATCGAACCGCATGATTTGTCCGGTAAAGGCCATTCCGAGCGTTACCAGTAAGAGAAGGACTCCCACGATCCAGGTGAGCTCTCTGGGAAACTTATAGGCACCAAACAGGAAAACTTGCACCATGTGGATCAGGACGATCGCGACCATGAAGTTCGAACCCCAGCCGTGGAGGGCTCGTATGAACCAACCTAGAGCGATTCCGTGATTCAGAGTCTGGAGACTGTTCCAGGCCTCTCCCGCGGAAGGAACGTAAATCAGCGCAAGCAGTATGCCGGTGACAATCTGCAGCATGAAGCACGTGAGCGCGGCGCTGCCGAACACATAGAACCAACTTGCGGTCTCGCGTGGGACCGGATGCTCGGCCGTTTCGCGAATCGGCGTGCCCAACTGCAGTCGCAGATCGAACCACTCGCCGACTTTTTGGATCAGGCGCATGTTGCTTTTCCTTCCACCTTATTTGCGACTGGCTGGCCCGGTGTCGGCATTCCTCCAGCCTTGATGAGAAGTTTTCCGTCCTCGACTTTATAGTCGTACTGAAACAATCCGCGCTCTGGAGGTCCGGAGGCCCGCGAGCCGTCCTGGTAATAGACGCCACCATGGCACGGACACATGAAGAGGCTCGATTGGGGGAACCAGCGAACCGGGCATCCGAGATGCGCACAGTTGATTGCAAAAACCTGGAATGTTTTATGGTCGACATTCCGGACCCAGCAGGCAATGGAGTCAGTTTCGCCGTCCCATGCATTGACCACGGGATTGCGATAAGTGGCGAGACGAGTCTGGCCGGCGGGAAATTGTTCCAGCCCGCCGAGGGAAAGCCACGACTCGTATCCGAATTTCTTTTCGCGGGTCACAGGCGAGAGGAGAAAACGCACGATCGGCACGGCCAAGAAAATTCCGACGGCACCGTTAAGAAAAATCCCGAGTTTCACCAGCATCGCGCGTCTGGACATTCCGTTTTCTTGGCTCATCGAGGTTCTCCATTGGCGCGGTCGCTGGAAGCACTCGCGTACGGCTGGCCTGGGAATTGTGTTCGGTGTCCCGACAGCCACGCCACGACATCGGAAATTTCTTGTGCCGACATTGGTCTTCCCTGGACATCACCTCGCCAGTCCGGCGCGCCCAGTTCCGGGCGGCCTGCAATCACTGTCGTTCGCAGATATTGATTGCTTACCAGAGCGAGGTAGGATCCATCTACAATCGAGCTGGCCTTGCTTCCCCCGTGGCCGTCCGGTCCGTGACAGGACGAACAGTACGTCTGATAAGCAGCAGTTCCACGTTTTGGATCGCCAGCAACCTGCGCTGCATAGGGCGGTAGAGGCGTATCGCGGAAAGCATCCGGCTTCGCCCATGCCCGAATTCCACTCACTAGCGCATCGATCTGTTTGTCGGTGAGCATTCCGCCCGCACTCTGCGCAAAGGCGGGCATCGAAGTCCCCGATACTCCGTTCGCTGCAACGTGTCGAACCACGCTATCGTCCGCGATTGCCAAAAAAACGGGATCGCCCAACGCGATCGTCGCTCCGCCTTTGCCGTCTGCACCGTGACATCCGGCGCAGTTCTGGCTGTAGAGCAGCTTGAAATCCACGATCTGGTTTGGGGGGACGACCTCCGAATCTTTACCAGGGCGTCCCGGTGAACTACTGCAACCGATGCCGGGCGTAAAGGCCACTATCATGACAGTCGCGAAAATGTGTCGCCGCGTCATTGCTAATGACCGTCCTCGTTGTCTTGATGTACTCGCCCCGAAACCTCAATTCCGGCACGAACCCCGAGGGGCAGCGATTGCCACGTGTGCACGCGCGTTTGTCTTGAAACTACGATGCCGGCGACGACTCCAAACCCAATCTGTGACAGGACGAACCAAAGCCAGTCAATGCGCTGGTTGAGCACGGGATTAATGGCGTCGAGAATGCTGTGCAGCAGGCCAGACCACAAAACCGGCGCGATCGCGCCTCCAAGCAGAACTGGATGGCGGGGAAACATCGGAAGGGCGACGCCGTAAAGAAGTCCGACCAGCACGGAGCAGAGCAGGTGGATGATCGTCGCAATGATCAGAGCGTCCCAATGAAAAGCAGCGATTTGCTCTACCGTGGTTCTTGCCGGAAAGAATCCGGCAGACAGTAGATTGATTGGATACCACACACCATGGCCGCTGATAATTCCATACATCACGGCAAGGACCGCCATCGCAACACTCCCAGCCAGGCCGCCCTTTATTCCCGCCGAAATCGGATAGATTTCCAACGGCAGTCGCGCGCGATGCAGTTCCTCTGTCATCCACCTGACCTGCGTCACTTCCGGCCGACTGGTCGCCACGACCGGCACTCTCTCCTCCACCTGCACGGATTCATGTTTTTCATGCGGCAGCACCTCGCGGAACCAGCCTACGCAGCCAGCGATCGCCAGGATTGCTCCGAGAATGCTGACGGAAGCGCTCGTAACCAATCCCGCGAAAACCAATGTGAGGCCGAAAGCCGAGACTATCGGCCACGCTGTCGGTGCGGGCAGTTCTATGGTGGATGGCGATCGATCATGCCCAGGTGGTCTTAGTATTTCCGATCCCATCTCTCATTCCTTTGCTATCGTCCAAGCACGTAAACGACTGTGAAAACAACAACCCACACCGCGTCGACGAAGTGCCAGTAGAGCGACAGGACGTCGACCCGCTCAGCGTGCTCTGATTTCACTTTTCCCATAAGAAAAAATGTCATAACGATGGAGAGGGCCAGAAGACCAACAATGACGTGAAAGCCGTGCAAGCCAACTAATGAGTAATAGGTTGTTCCGAACAGGTTCGTGCTAATCGTCAGCCCTTCTTGGTAAATCAGCCGGTGCCACTCCGTCGCGGTCCCGTATAGGAATGTGGCGCCCAGAGCAATGGTGGCGAACCACCAGGCGCCGAAAGTTCCAACACTACCGCGACGAAGCGATTTCGCTGCCAAGTGAATCGTGAGACTGCTGGAAAGTAAACAGATCGTGTAAAAGACCGGAACACTGAGAACGTCCTTCGGAGTAGGCCCCGTCAGACTCTTGCCGATATAGAAAAGGTAGGCGACAACAAAGATTGTGAAGATCGCCGACTCGGCGCCGATTAAACTAAACATCCCCACGCGTCCGCGGTCAGGACGGTCCCACTCAATTCTGTGTTCGGTCACAGTTATTGCTGTCGCATTCATCACAGTTCCTCACTACTCGTACTTCTAGTCTGGATCGTCGGGATGTTTAAGGTCCCAGAGCGGGCGGCGGCTCTTAACTTCGGGGATGGTGGCGAAGTTATAAACGGGCGGTGGCGAATTCGTGGACCATTCGAGTGTCCAGGCATCCCACGGATCGCTTCCAACGGATTCGCCCCGGAAATACGACCAGATAAAATTTCCCAAGAAGACCAAGATCCCGGCAGCCTGGAAGAAAACTCCGATGGTCACAATGAGGTTCCAGGTGTCCCAACCCCGCCCGGGTTCGTAGGTGTATATCCTTCGCGGCATGCCGAGTAATCCTGGGATATGCATAAAGTCGAAGGTCAGGTGGAATCCGATAAAAAAAAGCCAGAAATGCAGCTTACCGAGCGTTTCGTTGTACATCTTTCCTGACATCTTCGGGAACCAGTAATAAAAGGCGCCGAAAAGAGCGAAGAGAATGCCCCCCACGATGACGTAGTGAAAATGAGCGACCACGAAATATGAATTTCCCAGGTGCCAATTGAAAGGCGCGGTGCCCAACATGACCCCGGTAAGTCCGGCCACCAAAAATTGGAAGAGAAAGGCGATGCAAAACAGCATCGGAGTTTTGAAGTCAATCTTTCCTCCCCACATGGTGGCCAGCCAGTTGAAGATCTTGATTCCGGTGGGGACGGCAATTGCCATAGTCGACAGAACGAAGAAAGTATTCGCGTTTGCGCCCATGCCGACTGTGAACATGTGATGGGCCCATACACTCATGCTGATGAACCCGATCGCGACTGTGGCCCCTACCATCACCGAATAACCAAAGATTGGCTTGCGGGAGAACACTGGGACGATTTCTGAAACGAAGGCGAAGGCTGGGAGGACCAAGACGTAAACTTCCGGATGTCCAAAAATCCAGAAGAAGTGCATCCACATCACCGCGGAGCCTCCTGCCTGCGTGTCGAAGAAATGTCCACCGAGGTAGCGATCAACCAGCAACATGATTTGTGCCGCGGTCAACGGGCTGACGGCGAGTATCACTAGGCCGGCCATCACGAAATTCAGCCATGCAAACAATGGCATTTTAGCTAACGTCATGCCTGGGCAACGCATGCAAATGACGGTACTCACGATGTTGATCGCCACCCCGATGCTGCCAAAGCCGGAAACCAGAATTCCCAGAATCCAGAAATCGGTGCTATGCCCCAACGAAAAGGTTTGCGAAGTGAGCGGTGCGTAGGCGAACCATCCAACATCGGGAGCATTTCCCGCTCCGTACAAGCCGTTGGCCCCAACCAGACTGAAATAGAGAAGCAGGCCACCAAAAGCAGTCATCCAGAAACTGAAAGCATTCAGGCGCGGAAACGCCATGTCCCGCGCCCCAATCATGAGTGGGAGCAGATAGTTTGCAAATCCGAACAGGACGGGCATGACCACGAAGAAAATCATGGTGGTTCCATGCATCGTGAACATTCGGTTGAAGACCTGGGGTGAAACAAAGTCGTTATGCGGACGGATGAGTTGAATTCGGATCACGATCGCTTCGATCCCGGCGATTAAGAGAAACACCAAGGCATAAATGATGTAGAGAATACCCAGCCGCTTATGATCAACCGTGGTCACCCATTCGTGGAGCCTAACGACGATAGGACGCGATGCTAGTCCCGTTCCCGGCAGCGCGATGGCATCAGTCGACATCGGGATATCTCCTCGGCGTGTTCAACAAATGTTTCAACGTAGGGTCTCCAAGTAGGCGGTCAGAGCGACTAGGTCCTGATCGCTCAACTGCATTGCCGGCATCAGGGACCCAGGTTTAATGGAATCAGGATTTAAAATCCATTGCCGGAGGCTTTCCGGAGTGTTCTTTGCTGCTCCGGCGGCGATCGTGTCCCGACTCATCAAGTGGGTGAGGTCGGGTCCGAAGCGCCCGTTGGCGGCCGTGCCGGCCACGGTGTGGCAGTTGATGCAGGCAGTGGTCTCGAATACTCGTTGTCCCTGAGAAGCATCTTCTTTTACGAACGCCGGCTGGCGTTGCTGTTGAATCCACCGGTCAAAGTCATCCCTCGACTGGACGTAAACACGCAGCAGCATCTTGGCGTGTTGTGTTCCGCAATACTGCGCGCACTGGCCGAGGTAAAGGCCCGTTTCCTGCGGATCGATCCACATACTGTTCGGGTGGTTGGGAATAAGGTCAGTCTTACCCGCGAGACGTGGAACCCAAAAACTGTGGTCAGTATCGGCGGACAGCAGCTTGATGAGAGTCGGGGTGGGATTGCTTGGGTCACTCACCGGCACATGCAATTCATTTGCGGTTACCACGCCCCGGCCTGGATACCGATACTCCCACCAGAACTGGTGCCCGATGGCAACAACCTCGATCGTATTTGCAGGCAGAGAGGCCTTCTGTATGTCGGCAATCACTCGCGCCGTTGCCATGAACAGTGCCACCACAATCAGGACGGGAATTACGGTCCACGCTATTTCCACCTGATTGCTGCCGTACACTTGAGGAGGTTCGCGTCCATCGTCATTTTTTTGCCTTCTGAACTTCACGACGGAATAAAGCAGCAAGGTAAACACGACGACGAAAATGGCTCCCGTCACCGCGAGTACAAACAGAGATAGTCCAAAGATCGATTTGGCTGCGGTCGACGCGGGAGCAAAGATATTCGTCGGGCTAAAGGGAACGGCATGGTCCGCAAAGGCTGCCGCCGAACAGCAGACGCAAACGAAAATCTGCAAACCAATGCCATGGCCAAATTTGTCAACAAGGCGCATAAGGAACCGGCTCAGATGACCGAAGCGAGAGTTGATGCGGGGGTAATGAACTCTAGCCGACTTCGGCCGACACGCTCATGTAGCAACTCCACGTCCAGTCGTGAGGTCGAATAAGGAGGGCCACATAGCTGGGTTCGGTGCACTTTTGTCCGCGAATCGTGACCTTCGAGCTCACTTGAAGTGCCTACCAAGTCGAAATGTGGACGGTCGTGTCAACCGCAGGACGCGTGACCCCGAGACATCATAGTTGTGCTCTGCTCCCTTAATTTCTCCTGCATTCAATCATTTGTCCCAGCCTCCTCCGGTCAACTTTGGCAATCGCAATGCACGCGGCAACAATCACTCATGCGAGTTAAGCGAGGGGAACAGAGTTATGCCTGAGACGGAGCGTTATGAGCTCCTCATCGTTGGGAGCGGTGAAGCCGGAAAGTATATGGCGTGGACGATGGCGAAGGCGGGCCACCATACCGCCGTCATCGAGCGCAAGCTGGTGGGCGGCTCATGCCCCAACATTGCTTGCCTTCCCAGCAAGAACATCATTCGTAGCGCCAAGGTGGCATCTTTTGCGAAGCGAGCCGAGGAATTTGGGCTGGAGCTGAGATCGCTTTCCGTGAATATGGCAGGTGTCCAGAGGCGCAAACGCAAAATGGTTGAGGATTTGATTCAGCTCCATCTCGACCGCTACAAGGCGAGCGGAGCGGAACTGATTATCGGCTCTGCACGCTTCGTGGGTCTCAGAACGGTCGAGGTCTCGCTCAATGACGGGCGCACACGAGTGATTGCGGGCGACCGTGTGTTCCTTAATATAGGAACTCACGCGGCCATTCCAGATGTCCCCGGACTCGCGGCGTCCCAACCGATGACACACGTCGAGGCGCTGAACCTCGATCGACTACCGGAGCATCTGGTCGTTCTCGGCGGAGGGTATGTCGGACTCGAACTGTCGCAAGCCATGCGACGCTTCGGTTCGCGTGTCACCGTAATCGAAAGAGGTCCGCAGCTCGCCGGTCGAGAGGATGGCGACGTCGGGGGCGCGCTTTTGGAGTTATTCCGCGACGAGGGAATCGAAGTTTTGCTGGGCACAGAAGTTCATCAGGTTGAAGGACGCTCCGGGCAGCGGATTCGCTTGCATTGCCAGGACACGAACGGCGAGAAAATCGTCGAAGCGAGCGATCTTCTGGTTGCGTCCGGTCGGACGCCAAACACTCGCGGCATTGGACTCGACCGGACTGGCGTCGAGTTGGACGGCGGGGGATATATAAAGGTCAACGACCGTTTGGAAACCACCGCTCCTCACGTCTGGGCCATGGGCGAGTGTGCCGGAAGTCCTAAGTTTACGCACGTTGCTTTCGACGATTTCCGCGTTGTGCGTGACAACCTCAACGGAGGTAATCGCACAACCAAAGACCGGTTGGTGCCATTCTGTATCTTCACCGATCCCGAACTCGCGCGGGTTGGTTTGAACGAAAGGGAGGCAAAGAGTCGCGGGCTTGAATATCGCGTGGCCGAGATGCCGATGGCTGCGGTTCTACGCACAAGAACTTTATCTGAACCGCGCGGTTTCATGAAGATGCTGATTGACGCGTACAGTGATCACATCTTGGGGTTCACGGTATTCGGCGTCGAGGCCAGCGAACTAATGTCGATCGTTCAGACTGCAATGTTGGGAGACTTGCCGTACACGGCACTGCGCGACGCCATCTTGACCCATCCTACGGTAGCAGAAGGATTGACAGCGCTGCTGGCAAGCGTCACCCCGAAGGCGGTGCGCCGAGCCGCTTGAGAGCCCAATTCGGAAGAAGCAATGTCGAACTATTGCGCCCACCGTCTTGCTGAAATGGTCTCTGCTGGGCTCTGGACTTTCAGGCGCGGGGTCCGACGCCCGTAATACCTTAGTAGAAAGAAGATGGGCGGGTACCCCTTGATACCCACCTAGACTGCGGCCGTCCAATATTTACGGCTGGCGCGCCCCTGCCGGGACCAGCCACCCGGTTTAAACCGCCCGTGGTCCGCGAATGAAGTGCAGCACCAACGAAATCAGCGCCACGATCAGCAGAATGTGGATCAGCCCACCGGCCACGTGAAATACGCCCCAGCCTAAGACCCAGCCGATCAACAGAATCACGAACAGAATTGTGAAGATACTCATGAATTGAGCTCCTTTCGATAACTCGTTTGCTACCTAATCGATGCATTCGATGGCCCCACCGCGGACTGAGATGCTCTCCTAGAAGGGTCTGCACAAAATTAGTGCTGTTCCTACAGAGGCTCCACCCAGAAAATGGGCATAAACAGGGCGAGCGCTCTGAAAAAAGGGGTGCCATAGTCCATGGCATGTGGCTGATTGTGACGGGCTTATTGCACCGGCACAGTTCCGCTCACCGGAATGCCGCCGATGGTGCCGGTGATGGTGAGCGAGGTGATCCCGGTTGGGACATTGATGTTGAGCGTGGTGGAAGACGTGGTATTCGCAATGACGGCTGTTGCCGGTACTACGCCTGGCGAGTCGGCGGATAATGACACAATCGTGTCTTGAATGGCGGCTTTCGAGAGATTGAGAGTGACGGTCGCCTGCCCGCCTGCCGGAGCTGGACTCGGAGAGATCGTGATCCCGCTGAGCACTGTAAGAACACATTGCATGCTCCGGTCTTGCGGCGGCACATTCGATGGCGGCGTGGCCCACGGCACGTGGACGAAGTCGAAAAACTCCTGGCTCATGTCGGGTTGCGCCGCGTCGCGGCCAGTCAAGCTCGGCAGCTTGAAGCGGGTCTCAATGAGCTTCAGCATCGCCGTGTAATCCATTGGCACGTGCGAGACGAAATTGGCCTTGGTGAACGGCGAGATCACAATTACCGGCACTCGGAATCCGGTAAAGAAGAACCCGCACACCGTATCTGTGGTGTCATTCGCGCACCCCGCAGGTCCGCTTGGCGCGTCGATCGGAAACTGAAAACTGTCCGGCGGCATAGCCTGCTGTGGTGGCACGTGATCGTAGAAGCCACCGGGCTCGTCATAGGTGAGGATAAGAACCGTGTCCTTCCACGACGGGCTGGACATCAATGTATTAACAATTCCAGCGATGTAGTTCGCGCCGGTCTGCACGCTTGGTGGCTGGAGGATGTCGGTGTCGTTCGAATGCTCGTCAAGGCCCACATAGCCCGCCGGCTCGAGAAATGAAACCTGTGGCAATGTCCCGTTTTGGATATCGCTCATTAACTGCGATGTAGGCGCAAACTGGTTTGGCAGATTATTAAGGACGTAACTGTTGTAAGTGAACTGGTTCAAGTAGCTGTACTTCGCCAGGCACGAGGGTGTTGTTGCGCAGTTGGGTGTTGTTGAATCAGGGTGAACGTAAATTTTCCAACTTATATCATTGTCCTGCATCAGCTCGAAGATGGTCTTGCTGGTCAGCAGCGGAGTGGTCTTCTGCAGTGGGGTAACGTGGCCCTGGGAAGTCGCAGCGTACAAGTACATGCGATTGAGCTGCGTGCGCGACATGAGGGGAGCAAACCAGCTGTCCGAAGTCGCGAAGTTCGACGCCATGAAGTAGTAGTAATTTAGCTGGCCATCTCCGGTGTAATAACCCATGGCGCGGTGACCCAAGACGTCGTAAATCCCAGTGGCTTGCGCGTCGTCGGCGGCGGTAACGACGAACCCGTCCATAGTGGCGTTGTTCGAGTCAGTCGGACTCCAGCGGTTGCGATCACGGTGGCTCTCAGCCCAGGAAGGGCTAGGGTTCTCGGTGCAACCGGTCTGCAAGTTATATGCATTCACCGTGGCACCGCTGTGATCGACGTTTGAAGCAGTCGCAGGCTCGCCGTCGAACGTTGTGCCGTTGGTGGCTTGTGGGAAGTTGTGGGCTTGCCAGTAGTCCGGCAGGTGGCCGAAGTAGTGGTCGAACGACCGATTTTCTTGGGTAACTATAATGATGTGCTTGATCGCGGTTATGTCGTGCGCGACCTGAGCAAAGGTTGCGTTCACGCTTGCGTTTTGCCCATTTGAGATGGTTATGTGGCAATTCAGGCCGCTGCAATCGCCACTGAATCCGGTGAAATTAAATCCTGATGACGGGGTTGCAGTTAAAGTGACGGCGGTTCCGTTGCTGAAGCTGGCTGCACAAGTCGAAGGGCAGTTAATTCCCGCCGGGCTGCTGGTGACCGTCCCCTGGCCGGAAACTGCCACGGTCAATTGTGCGGAATTAGCACTAGTAAATGTTGCCGAAACTGATTGATTGGCAGAGAGGACAAGCTGGCAGGAAGCGCCGCTGCACGCGCCACTGTAAGCTCCGAACTGGAAGCCGGCGCCGGCCGTGGCGGTCAGGGTAATGGACGTTCCAGATGGAAAGCTTGCCGTGCAAGTGGTGGGGCAATTGATTCCCGCAGGACTGCTGATGACTGTGCCGGCGCCAGTGAGCGTAACCGTCAGCTGAAAATTCTGGGGCGGTGGCGGATTATTGTTGGATGTGCCACCACAAGCGTTGAGGATCAACGCACCGGCCAGAACAAGCAAGAAAGCAAAAAGGCGAGAACTCAAACGTGGCCAACCTCTATCTAGCTGGAAATTAGGTGCCCAGCAGAGTAGCTGGGTTGCTTTCCGCTAGGGGTGGGCTTTTCGGGAGAAAGGACTGAGAAATCCTGTAGCTGTGATAGGGCTAAATTCAAAGGACGGTGCAAGCGCCGGCTTGTGCGCGGACTGCCAGCACATGCGGCTGATTACGTCCGACCGAGGTTCGGCCTTTTACTTCTGCCAGCGTTCGCAGTCAGATGCAAGCTTTCCGAAATATCCCAGGCTACCGGTGATCCAGTGCCGGGGATATGAGCCGAAACCGACTGATTGAGGCGCAGACGTGAATGAACCTAACTGGGCGGCAATCCGTGATCGAGGCAGTCTTGCGCCGAGCCGCTTGAATCGGACCGGATAACGCCGGTCTCGTCTGTGCAAAATGCTTTCCTGCCGCTCGTATTGGGGGAAAGCGGGACCGCGATCACTTGAAATTTTGAGACCGGCTTACCGGCGGCATCGGCGGTGCAGTTCTGCAGGGTGAAAGCGTAACCATTTTTTTGCCCGCTTAGTAACGACGAATCGATTAGACCAGCCGAACGCAGATCGGCCAGATTGCAGGTGAATCCTTCGTTCTGATGTTTCGTCGAATAGACGATCTCTTCAGTCAGGAGCACGCGGATTGAACCCACAGCAGAACTTTCATTTGCGGCAATCCTTGCGCGGAGAAGGTTGGGAATGGCAATGGCGGCAACAATCAAAATGAACGGAATGGCCACGATGCCGAGGTACCCAAGCACCAGACCTGCGATGGCCAGTCCCTGACCTTTGAGCTGACCGGCGCTTTTGCGGATCTGCGAGAGTGAAATGTGGCCCAGAACGATGGCGATGATGGATACAGGAAATACATTCACAATTCCGCAAACTAAACTGGCAATGGCCATGCCGCTGGTCTTCGCTGGGCCGATGGGAGCGCCAGGAGCCGATAACGGCGGCGGTGTGAATTGAGCAGGCGAGATTACGTTGCCGCAGTTCGAGCAAAACTGGCTATTGTCGACGACTGTCGCGCCACATCTAGGGCAGTTCAAGGGTATGTGCCTCGGCAGTGATATCAGTTCTGACGGTAAATTGGAGGAACGATACTCTGCCTACCGAGCTACGTCAATTGAGAATGTTGGAACACTCAGTTCTTGTTCGTCGGAACGCACTGCTGTGCGGTGACCGTACTATTCCTGGGATTTGGCCGGAACTTCAAGTCCGAGCTCTTTCATCACCATTTGCAGATCTTTCCAGGTTTCCTTTTTCTGGCGGGGATCGCGCAGAAGGAAAGCGGGGTGATACGTCACTGCCAGTTTGGTGCCGCGAAAGTCGTACCATCGCCCGCGCAACTCCGACATGGGCGCATTAATAGCCAGGAGAGTCTTGGCGGCGACAGCGCCAAGCGCCACGATTGCCTTCGGGGAGATCGCCTCAATCTGACGCATGAGAAACGGCGAGCAGGTTTCGCATTCGTCGCGCTCCGGCTGGCGGTTATTAGGAGGTCGGCACTTAATAATGTTGGCGATGTAAACCTCTTCGCGGCTCAGGCCCATGGCTTTGATCATGTTGGTCAGCAATTGTCCGGCACGGCCGACGAACGGCTCGCCACGTTCATCTTCATCTGCACCTGGGGCTTCACCAATAAACATCAGTTCGGCGCGAGGATTGCCTACGCCAAAGACAATCTGCTTGCGTCCTTGTTTATGCAGGCGGCAGCGGGTGCAGTCGCCAATGTCTTCGCGGATTAAGCGGAGAGCGGTGACAGGGTCGGATGTTGGGTTCAGCTTCACTGAGTCTGCGAGCGGTGATGTGGTGCGGGCGCTCTCGGTGGCTAATCCAGAATCAGCGCTGAGTGTTTGAATAGGTTGTCGATAGAAATCGTATATCCCTAAGTCGTTGTAGTAGCGGACGCGGTCGGAAAGCGCACGGCGAAGTTGCGGATCAAGGGGAGAAGCCATTGGTTGAGATTGTAAATGGTGCAAGCATCAACCGGGAGGCCTTAACCACGAAGGACACTAAGGAACACGAAGGAAAAGCCGATGGGTGGCGAAAGCTACGAGCTAACGGCTAACACCTTGCTCTTGCGTTTCAACTCAACCACACAATCCAGCACGCGTTGCGCAACTTCCCACTTGGTTGTTTCGGAAACGGGAATGGTCTCTGACCCAGTCAGGATGGTCACGGCGTTGCGATCGGAATCAAAGCCAACGCCTTCGCGGGAAACATCGTTCACCACGATCGCATCTAGAGATTTCGTTCGCAGCTTTTTGCGGGCGTTTTCAATCACATTTTCGGTTTCGGCGGCGAAGCCAATTACCAACTGCGATTTCTTGTGTCGCGCAGTTTCCGCGAGGATATCGGGGGCAGGTTCGAGGTCCAACGTCATGCCGGCAGCTCGTTTGATCTTTTGCGCTGAGGGCTTCGCTATTGTGTAATCGGCGACAGCTGCAGTTTTTATCACGATGGACGCTTCGGGCAAAAGGCGAAGCACGGCGTCTAACATTTGCTTCGCGGATTCAACCATTGTCGTCTCGGCAGCTGATGGCGGCTTCAAAGACGTTGGCCCGCTGACCAGCAGGACTCTTGCGCCGCGGCGCAGAGCAGCTTCGGCCAGCGCGTATCCCATACGGCCGCTGGATCGGTTGCTGAGATAGCGCACGGGATCGATTTTTTCGCGGGTCGGCCCGGCGGTGATCAAAACCGTTTCACCCCTCAGGTCTTGCGCCGCTCCCAGGGCCTCCATCACGGCGGCGACAACTGCTTCGTTTTCGGCGAGCCGGCCAGGACCAGTCATTCCGCATGCGAGATATCCGCTGCCGGGCTCGACGATTTTGACCCCGCGTTTGCGGAGCGTGCCGAGGTTCTGTTGGGTGGCCGGATGGTCCCACATGTTTACGTTCATCGCCGGAGCCACGACAACCGGAGCAGTAGTTGCAAGATAAAGCGTGGTCAAAAAATCGTTGGCGATTCCTTGCGCGAACTTCGCAATGAGGTCAGCGGTCGCGGGCGCGATGACAAGGGCATCAATCGATTGCGCCACCGCAATGTGTTCGATCGCAGAATCGATATTTGGTTCTGCGCCGCCATCGCGGTTAAACATACCGGTAATAACTTTTTCTCCCGAAAGCGCTGCGAAGGTGAGGGGACGAATAAACTCCTGAGCGGAGTCGGTCATTATGACCTGAACTCGAATGCCGCGGTCTTGCAGCAGGCGTACGATTTCGGCGGCTTTGTAGGCTGCTATGCCACCGCAAACTCCAAGGGCGACCTTCATACAGCTTCCGACTCCCAGCCGCTAGCTTCCAGCAAACCAGACGTGCATGGGAGGGAATAGAAGCCGAAAGCTAGTACGAACGTAACGATCAGTTTTCCTGACCCATGGCTTTGTCGAGAATTTCGCTGGCCACGTCGACTGGCGACGCGGGTATTTCTGGAACCACCCACTTCACTTTGCCAGCCTTAATCTCGTCCTGCGCGATTCTGCAGGGCTTGCGCGAAACTGTCTCGATGACCGGAGGCGCTCCACCCTGGAGCTGCCGCGCGCGCCGGGCTGCCACCAGGATGTACCGATAATTGCTGTCGAACCCATCAATTAACTTCATGGAATTCCCCCTGCGTTACTTCACACCCGCTGCGGTTTTGCCGAACGACTGCAAAATCGGTTGCAGCCGATGGCGAACGTTTTCCAGGCGGTACTTTTCTGCCATGGCGCTTAACGCGACGTCGGTCCCATCCTGGCGCTTGAGCCGCTGTGACAACAGGATCGCCTTCAGCGCTTCCACGGAATCCGCCAGGCGGTCGTTCACCAAAATATAGTCGTATTTCCCGTAATTCTCAATCTCACGGCTAGCCTCATATAGCCGGCGCTGGATGACGGATTCACTGTCCTGGCTACGTCTCCGCAGGCGCTGCTCGAGCTCGCTGCGATTCGGCGGCAAGATAAAGATGCTCACCGCATCGGGTAGTTTGGACTTGATCTGCGCTGCGCCTTGAACATCGATATCGAGCAGCAGATCGTTGCCCTGTTCTTCCGCGCCGGCAAGAAACCGCCGCGCCGTCCCGTAATAATTTCCAAAGACGTTAGCATATTCGAGGAAATCATCGTTTTGGATCATCTCCTCGAACTGTTGGCGCGATACAAAGAAGTACTCTTTGCCATCTTGTTCGTGTCCGCGCGGACTGCGCGTCGTGTAGGAGATGGAAAACGCCAGGTTAGGAATGGTCTGGCGAATCTCATTTACTAAAGTGGATTTGCCGGAGCCGGAGGGCGCGGAGATGATGAAGACGTTGGTCATTATTCGATGTTCTGTACCTGCTCGCGCGCCTTCTCGATGTCTGACTTCATGGCAAGCCCGGCTTCGGTGATTCGGACTGCATCACCCGACAGACCGGAAGTCTTTGACATCAAGGTGTTGGCTTCGCGGTTCATCTCTTGCAACAGGAAGTCGAGCTTCTTGCCGGCTTCACCTTCGGCCTCGAGCAAACCAAGAAAATGCTGCACGTGATTTTCCAAGCGGACCAGCTCTTCCTGAATGTCGCTGCGATCGGCCAGCACCGCCGCTTCCTGAAGGATGCGGTCGGGGTCGATAGAGGCACCGAGCCACTCCTGCATACGCGATTTTAACCGCTCGGAGTATGTCTTGAGCACAGCGTCACGATGTTTCCGCACTTCGGCGCATGCCGACTTCAGGCTCGCCATTCGTTCGCGAAGCTCGCGCTCCATTCCCCGGCCTTCCTCTTCACGCATGCGATTCAATTGATCGAGTACGTGCTCGAGAGCGGAGAAAACTGCCGGGGTAAGTTCTTCTTCGGCAGGAGCAGCCGCACTGTCGAGGGCCCCGGGAAGCCGCAGGATGGCATTCAAATCCGGTTCAGCGGCAATTCCGGCTTCGGCTGCTGCGGCACGGAATGCATGTACGTAAGCCGTAACCAGTTGCCGATTAAGCGCAAACGCTGCGTTGCCACCCTGTTCAAAGGATAGGCTCACGTCCACGTGGCCGCGTGCGAGTTTCTCTTTGAGAACTCGACGCAAGCTCATTTCGAGCGCGTCGGTATTTGAGGGAAGCCGGAAGTGCAGATCCAGAAAACGGTGATTGACCGACTTCATGGAAAGGCTGAATGCCGGGCCGCCATTCACTTGCCCTTTCGCTTGCGCAAACCCGGTCATGGAGCGGATGGGCATCAGGGAGTTCTCATTGTGCTTGCGTAGCGTGCCGCGGCTGCTCGACGTCGATGAACTGAAGATCATACAGCCTACGGTAAGTGCCGAGCTTCTGCATCAACTCGTCGTGGCTGCCTATGTCTGCAACAGCGCCGTTTTCTATGACAACGATGCGGTCGGCGCGGCGCACGGTCGAAAGCCGATGAGCGATGACAACGACTGTGCGCCCGGACATCAGGTTCTGGAGCGCAGATTGGACCAGCGCCTCGGATTCGCTATCTAGCGCGGAGGTGGCTTCGTCGAGTATGAGAATGGGCGCATTCTTCAGGAGCGCGCGCGCGATGGCGATGCGCTGGCGTTCGCCGCCGGAGAGACGCACGCCCTTTTCACCTATTTCAGTTTCATATCCCGCGGGAAGCTTACGAATAAAATCGTGTGCCAGGGCGGCGCGGGCGGCGGCTTCAACTGCTGTTTGCGAAACACCGGGCTGACCGTAAGCGATATTGTTGCGCAGCGTATCGTTGAACAGCACTGTTTCCTGCGTGACCACACCGATCTGCGCCCGCAGCGAGGAAAGCGAAACATCGCGCAGATCGTGGCCGTCGATAGCAATTCTGCCGGAGGTCACGTCGAAGAAGCGCGGGATCAGGGAAACCAGCGTGCTCTTGCCTGCGCCACTCGAACCTACCAGCGCCAGAATTTCACCCGCATTGACCTCCAGATCTATGTGCCGCAGAACTTCGCGCTGGATACCTTCGGATTCGTAGTAAAACGAAACATCCGCAAACGTGATCTTTCTGGAAAACGGCGGCAGAGCCGGAGCGCCGGGCTTTTCCTGAACATCATCGCGAACATCCATGAATTTGAAAATTTCGGACGAAGCTCCCAAAGCTTGCTGAAAGCCGTTGTGAAAAAGCGCGAACTTGCGCACCGGATCGTAGAGCTTGAAAACCGCAATGATGAAAGCCACGAACGTTTCAGGTTTCATGAAACCATGAACAACCTGTTCGCGACCTAAGAGCAGAAGGAGCGCCACCGCAGTCGCGCCGAAGAAATCCATGAGAGGGGAGCTAAGCGCGGCGGCAGCAACAGAACGGAGATTTGCACGAAACAAACGCTGCGCAGCCTTGCGGAAACGAGCAAATTCCCACGCCTCCATCCCGAACGCTTTTACGATACGGTTACCGGTAATGGTTTCGTGAAGAATATTCTGAACATCAGCGAGCTTGTCTTGTCCATGACGCGTGGTGTGCCGCGTCCTCCTGCCGATTTTTCCCGTTGAAAAGATCATGAAAGGTACAACGGGCAGAAGTAGCCAAGCCAAACGGCCACCCAACAGAATTACCGCCGCAACAAGAAACACAAGCGTAAATATCTGCTGTAAGAACTCCGCCAAAACGCTCGACATAGCAAACTGCACGCGCTCGATGTCACTGACAATGGTCGAAACCAGAGTTCCGGTCGTGTGCTTCTGAAAAAACGCCGCCGACCGGCGTAGTACGGAGTGGTATAGAGAATTTCGTAGGTCGGTGATCAATCCGTAGCCGGCGTAATTTACCAGATACGTGCCAGCGTAATCGAAGAGCCCCTTCAGAATCGTGGATGCGACGAAAGCAAAAGCTACGATCGTCCAGGCATTATGAAAGCGCGACGGTACAAACTGCTGCAGATAAATCGGATGATGAGTACGGGGGATTGTGAAAAGTACAATGTTGTCGGAGCCCGACGACGGATTCAGCACGCGCCCTAGGATTGGCCCAACCAGCAGCACGCGAAAAGCGTCAAGAAATCCCACACCCGCAAGCAATACGACAGACGGAATAAACTGCCACGAATACGGCGCAAGATAACGCAGCAGTCGCGTCAGTTGGCGCATGCACTGCTCCACGACAGGGTATTCAGGACTGAACGAAGGCGGTCATCGAGCCTTAAGGTAAGCCGCAGATCAGGGCCAGCCGATAAAATGGGCGTCGAATGCAAGGCCCTATTCTACTTGAGACCCCGGTCTCTCGGCGGAGACATCTCGGGTACGTGCGCGGCGTAGAAAGTTGTAATCCTCGGCTCGGTCTAAGCCATCTAAACCGAACAGATATCTTTTCAGGAGCGAGCAATGAAATACCGCCAACTCGGTCGTCATGGCAGCCTCAAGGTTTCCGCCCTCGGACTCGGTTGCATGGGCATGTCGGAATTTTACGGGGCCGGCGATGACAACGAGTCAATCGCGACCATTCACCGGGCCATCGAACTGGGCATAAATTTTCTCGACACGGCTGACGCTTACGGGCCGTACAAGAACGAAGAACTGGTCGGCAAAGCTATTCGCGGCAAACGCGACCAACTCGTCATCGCGACAAAGTTCGGCATTGTTCGCGACCCCGCCAATCCGCAAGCTCGCGGCATCAGCGGCCGCCCTGAATATATTCGCAAGGCATGCGAAGGGAGCTTAAAGAGATTAGGAATCGATCACATCGACCTTTACTACCAGCATCGCGTCGATCCGAACACTCCCATTGAAGACACGGTCGGCGCGATGGCCGAGTTAGTAAAGGAAGGAAAGATCCGGCATATCGGATTATCCGAAGCTGGCCCGGAGACTCTGCGGCGCGCCGCCAAGGTACATGCGATCACTGCCCTGCAGACGGAGTATTCGCTGTGGACGCGCGATCCCGAGGACCGGGTGTTGCCCACGTGCCGGGAACTCGGCATCGGCTTCGTCGCGTACAGCCCGCTCGGCCGTGGTTTCCTCACCGGACAGATCAAGCGCTTTGAAGATTTCGCTGCCGATGACTATCGTCGTCAGTCGCCGCGTTTCCAGGGCGAGAACTTCCAGAAAAATGTCGATCTGGTAAAGAAAGTGGCAGATATTGCTCGGAAGAAGAACTGCACACCGTCACAACTGGCTCTTGCCTGGGTGCTGGCGCAAGGGGAGGACATCGTTCCGATCCCAGGCACCAAGCGCGTGAAATATCTGGAGGAGAACGTCGGCGCACTCGACGTCAAACTAACTGCGGAAGATCTTACGCAAATTGAAAAGATCCTGCCTAAGGGGGCTGCAGCGGGACAGCGCTACAACGAACAGATGATGCGGTTAGTCGAAGTGGCGTGAGGGGGGTCGTCGAAGCAATGGGCGCAACTATTTTGGGCTGTCCCGGTGCGCGACTTTAACCCGGTAACCAGCTTGCTTCAGCCGCTTGGCGACATCCTCCGAGATCATGACTGAGCGGTGTTGGCCGCCGGTGCATCCGAACGCGATGGTCAGATAGCTTTTGCCCTCGTGAATATAGTGAGGCAAAAGATACACGAGCAGGTCGGAAATGCGCTGAATGAATTCGGTTGTCTGTGGGAACGAACGGATGTACTTTGCGACTTTAGGATGGCGTCCGGTCAGCGGGCGGAATTCGGGAACGAAATGTGGGTTGGGAAGAAATCGAACGTCGAAAACTAAATCAGCATCTTCCGGCACGCCATGCTTGAACCCAAAGCTCACACAGGAAACAAGGATGTTCCTGCCCTTCTCCTTTTTCTGAAATAGTTCGAGGATGTGCGCGCGCAGTTCGTGGACGTTGAACTTGGAAGTGTCGATGACCAGGTCGGAGATGGCACGGATGTGCTGCAGGTGGCGGCGCTCCGCGGCAAGCGACTTCTTGACTGAAGTGTGGGTGCCGAGCGGATGGGGGCGGCGAGTCTCGCTGTAACGGCGCACCAGTACCGCGTCCGAGGCCTCGAGGAATATCACTTTGGTAGCGATGATCCGCTTCACCGATTTCACAATGGAAGGCAGCTCTTCCAGCTGGCGGCCTTCGCGAACGTCCACAACCAGCGCGGTGCGCGCGACTTCGGAGGGCTGTCCCACCAACTCTGCGAAGCGGGGGATAAGCCCGACCGGGAGGTTATCGACGCAGTAGTAGCCGAGGTCTTCAAAAGCTTTCAGAACGGAAGCTTTGCCGGAGCCGCTCATCCCGGTGATGATGACTAGCTCGCCGGGGGGCCGACCGCGCGAGGAGCCTTTGCGCGCGAGTTTCCGCTTAGTGTCGGTAATTTTCGTAGCTATCCTGCGCAGGGGCATCCTGAACGGATGTTAGCAGCCGGGCACAGGATGCTGCCAGTTCCTGCGAATGTGCACAAACAGCAAGAACGCGCGATTGCCCGAGCACGGCTGTGATCGACACCTGACCCTTGACGAGGCGTGCACGAGTAACCAAAGTAACCGCTTTGTTCGACAAGAACTGCGCTAGACTGACGCATCCAAGGCGCAGGTTATTATTTCTAACCGAGAGCCGTGCTGCGAGGGAATCTGAGTGTCCAGCCAAAACCTGCTCCGGCATTGACCGAAGCCGAGCGACACCTGCGCACAATTGTGGCGAAGGCGCCGGTTGTCTTTTTCGCGCTCGACGAAGAAGGACGGTTCACGCTTTCTGAAGGAAGAGCGCTGCAGAAGCTCGGTTTGCTCCCCGGACAGGTGGTCGGCCAGTCCGTATTCCACCTGTACAGCAATTACCCCAACCTGATTCGAGATGTGCGACGCGCACTGGCGGGCGAAGAGTTTTCGTGCCTTACTGAACTTGCTGATGTGGGTCTGTGTTTCGAAACGCACTGGGCCCCGATTCGCACAAAGGACGGGAAACCGGCAGGAACAATTGGCGTGGCTGTCGATATAAGTGAGAGGTCGAAAGACGAGCGGGCACGTGATCAGGCCGAGACTCTTTATCAAAGCCTGGTCGAGCAATTATCAGCCGTCACCTATATTGCGGAACTGGGTTTGGAGGGGAATTGGCGGTTTGTTAGCCCGCAAATTAAGAAGTTGCTCGGGTATTCTCCGTCGGAATGGCTGGCTGACTCCACGAGCTGGATCCGCCACGTGCATCCCGATGACCATGAGGTCGTCAAGCTGGCGGAGGAGGCTACTTTGTCGGGCAATTCTTTCCGCGCGGAATATCGAATTTTTCGCCGCGATGGAAGTATGCTGTGGGTGGATGACAGCGGGTCACTCGTGCGAGGTCCTGACGGTCAGCAATTACTCCACGGCGTGCTGCTGGACATTACCGATCAGAAGCAGATGCAGAGCCGGTTGGAGCAGACCGAGCGCATGGAAGCGGTCGGGCAATTGGCTTCTGGCATCGCCCACGATTTCAATAATCTGCTAACCATTATCAAGGGCTATAGCAGCCTGCTGTTGGAACGCAATTCGGAAGGCCGTGACGGACATGCGGCCAAAGAGATCCGCCAGGCCGCAGACCGGGCCGCGTCCCTTACGCACCAGCTTCTGGCGTTCAGCCGCAAACAGACGCTGCAGCCCCGGGTTTTTGATCTCAACACGGTGGTGCGCGGGCTCGAAGCGATGCTCCGTCGCCTGCTCACGGAAAACGTCGAGCTTGCAATTGAAACCGCACCTGAACTCGGCTTCGTGAAGGCCGATCCGACACAAATGGAACAAGTTCTTATCAACCTGGTTGTGAATGCGCGGGATGCGATGCCGAAGGGCGGACGGCTCACGATAACGACCTCAGGTCACGCTGGCCGGAAAGAATTGAGCGAAAGTGAAACAATTTTTGCTTCCCCTTACGTTGCCTTGTGCGTCTCTGATACAGGTATCGGCATGGATGCGGCCACTCGTGCCCGCATCTTCGAGCCCTTTTTTACAACTAAAGAAGTCGGCAAGGGAACTGGGCTAGGGCTCGCAACCGTATATGGAATCATCAAACAGAGCAACGGAAACATCGAAGTTGAGAGCGAACCCGGCAAAGGCAGCATGTTTCGAATATCGCTGCCCAGGATCGAACATGAACCTGCTCCATCGAAAAAGCCAATGACAGTAGAAACACCTAGACATGGGACCGGAACGATCCTTTTAGCCGAGGATGAGCCGCTACTGCGAGAACTGGGAGAAACCATCCTCAAGCAGGCTGGGTACAAGGTGCTGACTGCGGGCAGCAGCGACAGTCTCAGGACGTTGATAGCCGAGCACCCCGGTGAAGTCGACTTGCTCCTTACGGATGTGGTGATGCCCAACATGAGTGGTCCCGAACTGGTTCGCATTGGACGGAAGCGCTGGCCAAAGATCCGGGTTCTGTTCATGTCTGGCTACGCGGATGACGAACTCCAGGACCTTGACCCGGACGCAGGTTTTATTCAGAAGCCCTTCACACCTGCTGAACTGACCGCGAAAATCGCGGAAGTACTCGCGGGACGAGATTGAATTGAGAGTTGGATCAGGGAATATTAGGAAGCTCGGAGCTTCGACTTAATTGCTCTTCCGTTGATCCGATGATTCAATAATTAAATGGCTCTTTCCCTTGCTCCCTATGCCGTGCAGGTGGATCACTCCCGCGGGCGCCGTCACCCTGAGCCGCCGCATCCCTACCGAAACGATTTTCAACGCGACCGCGACCGCGTAATCCATTCGCGGGCCTTTCGCCGGCTTGAAGCCAAGACGCAGGTTTTCACCGGGCGATACTCCGATCATTTCCGCAATCGCCTGACCCATACGATTGAAGTGGCGCAGATTTCGCGCACTATCGCCACGCAGCTTGCCCTCAATGTCGATCTAGTCGAAGCCCTGGCCCTGGCACACGATATTGGACACCCGCCGTTTGGCCATGCGGGAGAGAAAGCTCTGGATGCAGCGATGCGGCAGCATGGCCTTTTCTTTGATCACAACCTGCACGCGCTGCGCATTGTCGAGGATTTCGAGCAACGGTATGCTGCATTTCGCGGATTGAATCTTACCTTCGAGATGCGGGAAGGAATCATTAAGCACTCGCGCGATTACAATCCAGCGGAATTTCCGGAATTGGCGGAATACTGGCTGGACAAACTTCCGCCGCTCGAGGCGCAACTGATTGACGCGACTGACGAACTGGCCTACAACACCGCCGATCTCGATGACGGATACGAAGCCCGCCTGCTTACGCTCGAGCAGATAAGGGAAAGTGTACCGGTGTTTGCCGGGTTCTTCGATGAAGTCAAGAAACTTTATCCCGTAGCGCCGAAGAAGTTGCAATTCAATGAAGTCCTGCGCCGAATTCTGGATCGCTGGGTTAGCGATTTGATTCAGAACACGCAAGCGCAGCTCGACTTGCTGGCTGATTCAGATCCGCGGACTGTGCGTGACCGACGGGGTAAGGCGGGCGAGGACGCCCGCCGCTCCATAGCCACCCTGGATGAGATTCGCGCATTCCCCAGGCGCCTAGTCGGCCTGAGCTCACAAATCGAAGAGGAGCGCGCCCAGACTAAAGACTTTCTCTATCGCAACCTCTATTACAGCCCAGCCCTTCAACCAGAAAAGGAAGATGCAGAGCGAGTCATCACGGAGCTGTTCGACCTCTGGATGAAGCAGCCAGAAAAGCTGCCGGCAAGTTATCAAGAAAAAGCAGAATCCGAACCGCGGGCGCGGGTGGTGTGCGACTACATCGCGGGCATGACCGATACCTACATCTATGAGCAATACGAAAAATATTGCGGGCGAAAGGCTTCTGTTTAGTGATGCTATTTACTCGGACTTGCGGAGAGCCATCTGTACGACTTCGGCGAGGTGCAAAGCATTTCTGCCGGTGCACTGCTGAATTTGTTCGCGACAACTGAAGCCGTCGGCGACGATGAGCCAATCGGCAGGTGCACTGCGCACCGCAGGCAAGAGTTCGAGTTCGCCGATTGCGATTGAAGTTTGGTATTTGTCCTTTTCAAATCCGAACGCCCCAGCCATTCCACAGCAGCCCGGGGCTGGCATCTGGTAATCCACGCCGAGACGTTGCAAGACAGATTCCTCGCCTCTCATCTTCATGACAGATTTGTGATGACAATGGCCGTGCACGAGGGCTTTGCGGCCCATGGCAGGCAGGGGGAATCCGTTCGCATTTTCGTCCAGGAACTCGCCCAGCAGCATGACCTGGTGTGCGAGCTTCTGCGCGCGTGGATCGTCGGGAAAAAGATTGAGCATCTCGTCGCGAAAAACCGAGGCGCAACTGGGCTCCAGCACGACAATGGGAATGCTTTCCGCGATTTCGTGGTCGAGGGTGGCAAGAGTTCGCAGTAGTAATCTCTTAGCCCGATCCAGCATCCCAAAATCGTAAAGCGGGCGGCCGCAGCACACGTTGCGCTTCGGGAGTTGTACCGCGAATCCCGCCGCTTCGAGCACCTCCACCGCTGCGACTGCAGTTTCCGGATGGAAATAGTTATTGAAGGTGTCAGGCCAGAGAAGAACTTGAGGTGCTGAGGCACTGGTCGGCTTGCGTTTTCTCTTCTCGAACCAACTTCGGAAGCTCTGGTTTGCAAAGCGGGGAATTCGACGTTGGTGGGCAATCCCCGAAGCGGATTTCGCTATTTCGCGCAGCCCTGGAGTTTGAGTCAGAAAATTTGCCAACCACGGGGCAACTGATCCCACTCGTGACCAAACGTCGATGTGCGCGAACGCGTAATGGCCTAGCGGATGAACTCGGCCTTCATAGTAATGAGAAAGGAACTCGGCTTTATAAGTCGCGACGTCGACCGCGACCGGGCAATCGCTTTTGCAACCTTTGCAGGAGAGGCACAGATCGAGAGATGACTTGACGTGCTCGTCGCGCCAGCCGCCGCGGATCACGTCGCCCTTGGTCATTTCCCATAACAAATGCGCGCGGCCCCGGGTTGAGTGCTCCTCCTCGCGAGTGACGCGAAAACTCGGGCACATAACTCCGCCTTCGGATTGACGGCACTGGCCCACGCCCACGCAGCGCAGGGTTGCGCGGGCAAGACTACCGTTGTCTTGCGGAAATTTGAAGTGCGTCTGCGGTTCCCATGGATGGTAATCGGCTCCCAATCGCAGATCGTGATCGAGCTTGTTGGGCCGGACCAGTTTGCCGGGATTCATCTTCCAGTCCGGATCCCAGAGAGATTTAAAACGCGCGAAAGCTTCCACCAGCTCAGGCCCAAACATCTTCGGAAACAATTCCGCCCGCGCCTGACCGTCACCATGTTCGCCGGAAAGCGTTCCACCGAATGAAAGGACCAAGTCTGTCGCTTCCTCCATGAAGCGCCGGAACTTTTTTATTCCTTCGACCGATTGCAGGTCGAAGTCCATGCGGTTGTGAACGCAGCCATCGCCAAAGTGCCCATACATCAGGCAGCGATAGTTGTACGCGTCAGTCAGCCTTCGGAGCGCGCGCAAATAGGCGCCCAGCTTCTCGGGAGCGACTGCAGAGTCTTCCCATCCCTCCCAGGTCGGCGGCTCGCCGGGTACGTTAGAAACCGCGCCCAGCGAGGATTCGCGGATCTCCCAAACTTTTCTTGCCAGTTGCTTATCTGTGAGCAGGCGAAAATGTCTGGAATTGGAGCGAGTGCCGAGAGCCTCCATCAGCGCCTGAGCTTGCGATCGTGCTTCGCCGGCGGTCGCGGCGCCGAATTCAGCCAGCAGCCAACCTCCCCCCGGAGGAAGCAGCGCGAGACCATCGGGGTTTATTTGCTTCTTGCGGGTGTATTCGACCAGGAAGTGGTCTATGCCCTCGAGGCCAATAGGACGATGAGACAGAATTTCGGGGACGAGATCGGCGCACTCATAAACATCACGGCAACCAATCACCAGCAGGACACGCTCAGGCGGGCTCTCAACCAGTTGGCACGTCGCCTCCAGAACCGTGACACAAGTTCCTTCGGAACCGACCAGCGCGCGAGCGACGTGAAAGCCGTTCTCCGGCAAAAGGAAATTCAGGTTGTACCCGGACACACGGCGGGGAATATTCGGGAACTTCTGGCGTACAAGGTCGCCGTACTGATCACGAATCGCTTTCAATCCGGAATAGATCTCGCCGCGGCTGCCGCCTTCGCGAATAATGCTATCCAGGTCAGAGTTGGAGGTCTGTCCCACGCGCAAGCGATGGCCATCGTAGGTGAGTACTTCTAGTGCCTCGATATTTTCATCCGTCTTACCCGCCATCACCGAGTGCACGCCGCAGGAATTATTTCCTATCATTCCGCCGAGGGTGCAGCGGCTGTGCGAAGCGGGATCAGGCCCAAAGGTCAGGTTATATTTCTCGGCAGCGTTCCGCAGATGATCGAGGACGACTCCGGGCTGCACGCGCGCAATTCGGCGTTCGGAATCGAGTTCGATGATCTTTGCCATGTGCTTGGAGAAATCGAGCACAACGGCCACGTTGCAGCATTGCCCGGCAAGAGAAGTGCCTCCGCCGCGGCAAAGAATAGGCGCACCGTGCTCGCGGCAGATGGAAACAGCTGCAATTACGTCTTCAACGTCGCGAGGTATTACGACTGCGATCGGGACCTGGCGATAGTTCGAAGCGTCGGTGGCGTAGAGCGCACGGCTGCCGTTGTCGAATCGAACTTCGCCACGCAAATTGCGGCGCAGAGCGGATTCAAGCGTGGCCGACTGCTCTTGGGCTAGAGAGTTCTCCGGCATGAAGGATTTTCGTTAGTAGTAAACATAACATTGGGGCGCTCGGAAGGAGATCAGCCTAATCCCCTCGTTAAACCCATAAACCACCACGGACACGAAGGAGCACGAAGGAACCCTTTATGCAGGGCGGACCAATTACTTCGTGTACCTTCGGGACCTTAGTGGTTGAGCTTATCCCGCGTAGCGCGATGCGTAATCGGTGAGGCTGAGGACTAGCAGTAAGAGAAGCCAGAATATGGCGCCGATCAGGAGGGGCTTGGTCATCTTTTCATGAGTGTATTTCACGCCCATAAAGATGAGGACGACGATCGACGCTTTACAGGTGGCAATGAAGAGCGCGACTACCGTGTTAAACGGGCCAAGGTCTATGGTCGCGACCCAAGCGGTCAGAAACGTAGCGACGATCAGAATTGCCCAGACCAGCCAATATAGACCGGCAGGGGCAACGTGTTCGGAATGATCAGCCATAGTTTGCTCAAGCCCCCGGCCGGCGGTCGATTAAATACAGCAAGGGGAAAAGATATATCCAAACGATGTCCACAAAGTGCCAGTAGAGGCCGGCGATCTCTAAAGGGGTGTGGTACTCGGGTGTGAATCTTCCTTTATGCGCCATCCATGTAATCACGGCAAAGATGCCGACACCGATCACCATGTGGATGGCGTGCATTCCGGTCAATGCGAAATAGAGAGAAAAGAAGATTTGCGAGCGCCGCTGGATTTCGGCCTCCCGCTCCTGAAGTTTCGCGGGATCGTTCTGAAGCTTATCTAATCCGAAGAGTTTCTGGTTGTCTTTGATTAAATCCTGAGCGTTGAAACTGAAAGTCGGGATGTGGTGCTCTTTGTATTTGTTGTCCCACTCGTAGGCTTTAACGCCCAAAAACACTAGACCGAAGAAGATCGTGGCCAGCAAGAGCTGCACTTGCAGCTTACGTTTGCCAAGCTGCGCGGCGCGGACGGACATCGCGACCGTCAAGCTGCTGCAGATCAGCACTGCCGTGTTTAGAGTCCCGACAATTAGATCGAGACTGCGACTCGAGGCAGCGAACTCTGGGAAGTACCAGCGGCGGTAAACCAGATAGGCGCAGAACATGCCGCCGAAGAACATGATCTCGGTCCCTAGAAACCACCACATGCCGAGTGTGGCCGCGTTGCGTTGCTGCTCGACATCGGCAAAGTGATGGCGCAGTTCCGGGCGCTCTTCGTGTTCAACCGCGAGAGGAGTCTCGCCGATACCGGCTCTATCGCTCAAGCGTCACCTCGTCCGGCAGTGGCATAGTCTCGTACTCATAGGCTTCCCAGGTCACTTCGGGGGTTTCGTCGAAATTAAATGTGGGCGGTGGTGATGCTGTTCTCCATTCCAATCCGGTCGCTTGCCACGGATTATCTGGAGCCGGCTTGCCATAGCGCAGAGACCACAGCAGGTAAACCATCGGCAAAAGGTATCCCACAGCGAGAATGCTGGCGCCTGCGGTAGAAAGCACGTTGTACACCTGATACTCAGGCGGATACTGCCAGTAGCGGCGCGGCATGCCCAGATATCCGACGAGGAACTGCGGGAAGAATGTTAGGTTGAAGCCTATAAACACAATCAGCGCGGCCAAACGTCCCCAACCCTCGGGATACATGCGGCCCGAAATCTTGGGCCACCAGAAGTGCATCCCGCCGAGATAACCCATGACTGCGCCCCCGACCATGACGTAGTGAAAGTGTGCGATCACGAAGTAAGTGTCGTGAAGGTGGACATCGACGCCGAGGGTTGCGAGAAAAAGTCCCGTGAGACCACCGATCGTAAATAGTCCGATGAAGCCCATGGCGTAGAGCATCGGAGTTGAGAATGATACTGAGCCTTTGTACATGGTGGCGGTCCAGTTGAACACTTTGACCGCCGAGGGTACTGCCACGAGGAAGCTGAGGAATGAAAAAACCAGCGCCGAATAAAGCGAAATTCCGGCGACGAACATATGATGCGCCCAAACCAGAAAGCCGATCGCGGCAATGGCGATGCTCGACATAGCGACGAAGGTGTAGCCGAAGACGCGCTTGCGCGAGAAACACGGGATGATTTCGCTCATTACCGCCATCGACGGCAGAATCATGATGTAAACTGCCGGGTGCGAGTAAAACCAGAACAGGTGCTGGAAGAGCACGGGATCGCCGCCGCGTGACGCATCGAAGATGCCGAGGTTCAGAGTGCGCTCAAGCACCACCAGCACCAGAGTGATGGCGATCACGGGCGTGCCCAGCAGCATGATGATGCTGGTAGCGTAGTGCGACCACACAAACAGTGGCAGACGCGACCAGGTGAGACCCGGCGCCCGCATGCGGTGAATCGTCACAACGAAGTTCAGCCCAGTCAAGATTGACGAAAATCCCACGATGAAAATCGCGAGCCCGGCTTCAACGACATGAGTATTACTGAACAGGCTTGAATAAGGCGTGTAGAAGGTCCAGCCGGTGTCCACCCCGCCGCTGACCAGGCAATGAAGATACAGGATTCCGGCAACAATATAGATGTACCAGCTCAAAAGATTAATGCGCGGGAAGGCCAGGTCTTTGGCCCCAATCATCATGGGGATGAGGAAGTTGCCGAGCACGGCCGGAATCGACGGGATCAGGAAGAAAAAAACCATGATCTGGCCGTGCATGGTAAACGCCTTGTTGTACGTGTCGGCGGTCAGCAGATCGCCGGCGGGAGTGAGCAACTCCAGGCGGATCAGCAAGGCAAAGAAGCCGCCGATAAAGAAGAAGAACGTGATCGAGAGCAGGTAAAGCAGAGCGATCCGCTTATGGTCGGTGGTGAGCAACCACGAGCGAATGCCGTACTCCGCATTGAGGTAGTTCTTTCGTTCTGTAGTTACTACTGCGGTAGCCATTTTTTTCCTTTACTGCGCGGGCGACGGCGGTGCTGTTCCTCCCGGCGCTCCCGACGTGACAGCTTCTCCAGCCGGAGGCGGGCTTAAAGATTTAATGTAAGCGATCAGCTCGTTCAATTGCTCTTCGTTCACTTGGCCCTGCCATGAAGGCATGATGGGCTTGAATCCTGAGACAACTTTAGCGGCCGGCACCAGAATGGATTCGCGGAGGTAATTTTCATCGGCGACGACCGTGCGTCCATCGTCGAGCTGCACCGGGTTGCCGAATACCCCTTTCAGGGCAGGTCCGCGGCCTTGCGTCTCAGACACATGGCAAGTGTTGCATCCGAGCTGCTGAAATAAAGTCATTCCGCTTTGCGCCAGCGTGCCGCTGGGGGCCGCGTTTGACATCCAGGCTTGATAATCCCTCGGTTCCATTACCACTACTTCGCCGATCATTCCGGAATGCATGGTCCCGCAGAACTGCGCGCAGAAAAGATGATAAGTTCCGGGCCGAGTGGCACGGAACCAGAGCGTGGTGTAACGGCCAGGCAAAACGTCCTGCTTCACCCGGAACGCGGGCACGTAGAAGCTGTGGATCACGTCCTGAGAAGTCATGATCAGCTCTACATCGCGTCCCACAGGCACGTGCAGTTGATTGATCTCGCGCGGGCCTTCCATGTGTTGCAGCTTCCACATCCATTGCTTGGCTACCACGTAAACCTGGGCGGAATCCCGCGGCGGGGTCCTCATGACGAAGTAAAGCACCGCCCCACCGGCGAACATCAGCATCATGACGCCGAGGGGCGCGACCGACCAACCGATTTCGAGCAGCAGCGAGCCCTCTATCGGTGTGGCTTCGCGGCCGTGACGGCGCCGGTACTTCATGGCAAAGATTGCGATCACCACGAAGATCAGAACTGTCATTGCTGCCGAAACCACGGTTAGGAAGAGGAACAGCCAATCCTCGTAGCGGGCGTGGGAGGACGCAGCCGTCGGCCAAAGTGGAAGATTATCGAACATATATATGAGAGCTGCCTTGCCTCCTGAGTTCGTGGTCCGGACCGCGCCGGAAGAGTAACAGAAGCATTCCTCCGACCAAGAGAATGGTTAGCCCGCCAGCGACCTCAATTACGCGGCTTATGATGAGGCTATATTTTCCGGTCGCTGGGTCGTAATGAAAGCAATACAAAAGCACTGCGTCGGCCAGCGTGCCGATCTTGTTGTCGGAGGCCTGAATTAGGGACAGACGAAGGTCTTTTGGCGGAAACTCCACGCCGTAGTAGTACTGCGCCAGCTTGCCGCTCGGGGTCAGGACCATAATGGCCGTGGCGTGGGCGAACTGGCCGGTCTTCTCGTCCAACTGGTACTGGAATCCAGCGGCGGTGGTCAGAGCGGTGATTGATTCCTGCGAGCCGGTCAGAAAGTGCCATCCGTTTTCTGCGCCCGGACGCTTGTAGCGCTTGAGGATCTCGGCCTTTTTGGCTGCAGCGAGCGCCGGTGTGTCGGTCGGATCGAAGCTGACCGTCACCACATCGAATTCTTTGCCCACATCGAACTTCAACACCTTGAGAGTGCTTTCAAGACCGATCAGCAACTCGCTGCATAGCATGGGGCAGCGGAAGTAAACGAAGCTCAGGATGACCGGCTTCTTGCCCATATAGTCGCCGAGGCGAACGCTCTTGCCGGTCTCATCGCGAAAGGCGAGGTCGAGCGGAAGCTGTTCATTGAGATTCTGATGGATACCAACATCTTTCAATCCTGGCGGCTTGACGCTTGCCGGCGGCGCTAGGATTCCGCCGGAGTTCATGTTCTGGGCGCAGGCGGTGTACGCGAGTGCAAGGATTACGATTGCACGGGCGAGGACGCCCGCGCCTCCACGAAACGGTATATGGAGATACGGGCGTCCTCGCCCGTATAGGCCGCCAAACGAATTTTGCAATCTACAGCTCACTGCTTTTTTCCTTTTTGCTGAGTCGGTTCAGCCGGCATATTACTCGTGTCAGCCGTAGCAGCCGCTGCTCTAGCCAGATTCACCGGCGAAAGCGGAACCGTCCCAGTTTGCGGAGTCGTCGGCAACCCGCGTTGCGCAACCAGCTGCATCGCCTGGTCAATCGGAATGTGCGCGACTCCCGCGCTGTGGTCCACCCAGCCATAACTATTCAGCTCTTGTTCTTCGCTATAACGAAAATTGCTGAGCTCGGTACGCTCGTTCTCTTCCAGACGCGGCTCAGGAAAGCGCTTGATTTCCTTCTCCTGGACATCGCGAGGGTTCGCCTTCTCAATTTCCACTAAAGGACTCCGGCTCTGCTGGTTCTTCTTGTCGTAAGCGTCGAGAAAATAAAATATTCCCCAAATGGCGTAGTAAATCAGCACTCCGGAGATCACCACAGTAATGATGAATCCGAAGACCGGCTTTCCTCCAAGGTCTTCGCGCTCGAACCCGAGATCAGTCTTGTGGCTGTGACCGCCATGTCCCTTAGCGTCGTGTCCCGGATTCCCGTGTCGAAGATCAGTCATGGGCCGCCCCTACGTATTCTAGGAATTCCTGCGCATGTAAGTCATAGACCGGCAACAGAGGCCGCGATCTCAGATTGCGGAAAAACAACGCCAACCACAAGCCGCCGATGGCGATGGGAACAACCAGGTCCAACAGATATCCCCAGTGAAACGTCAGCGCCTTGTGGAAGTTAGGTTCGATGTACCAGAACAGATCGATGAAGCGCATGAAAAGCAGCCATGCCGCCAGCCGAACCAACGACCTGGAATTTTGTTTAAATGGCCGCGAGAGCAAAAACAAAAAGGGGATGGCGAAATGAAATATCACCAGGCCGAGCGCAATCACCTGCCAGCCGGAATACAGGCGGCGAGTGAAGAAGCGAATTTCCATGGGCAAGTTCCCGGCCCAGATGATGAGGAGCTGCGAGAAGCCGAAATATGCCCAGAGCAGGACGAATGTGAGCATCAGCTTGCCGTGGTCATGAACTTCTTTGGGCTTGAGCAGGGAAGCCATGGGCTCATATCGCGACAGAATGCGCTCAATGATGACCATCATGCACATCGCCGACAGGCATTCTCCGACGATGAAAATGAAGCCGAAGATCGTCGAGTACCAGTGCGGGTCGATCGACATGACCCAATCAATTACCGCGAACGAGATGGTAAACGCGTACAGAATGATTCCGGGCGCAGCGATGAGACGAAAGCGCGGGCTGAGGTTCCGCACCGGAGGATGGTCTTGCTCACCCGACCAGCGGCTCAGAATAAAAGCCAATCCAAGCCAGATTGCGAAGTAAATCACGGCGCGGCCGGTATAACCGCTGACCGTCAAATACGACTTGCTCATTTCGACCAGGTGCTTGTCAGCGGGATCGGGATGGAGCCAGCCGCTGAATCCGCCCACAGCTTCATGATTGCCGTTATAAAGATAGGGAATCCCCGCAGCCAGGATCGGAATAAAGAGCACAGCCATTAGCGGCAATGTGTTCATGGCGGCTTCGAGTTGGCGACGAATCACCATGGCCCACTTGCCGCCGGTGAGGTGCTGGATCATGACAAATGCCATCGAGCCGAGCGCGACGCCCAGCCACAGCATGAATCCGATCAGATAGGAATGAAAAAACTGCTCCCGCGTCGCAGGCACCAGAGCAAAGATCAAGGACGCGACGCCAAAGAGCAGGCCAATGCCCAGCGACCGCTGAGAAATGGTGTTCACCGCCTCAGGCACCCTGAACTCGATAGTGTTGGTGCGGACGGCGGTCATTTCTGCTCTGCTCCTGTTTCACTGGTCTGTGGCGCCGGAACCGGCAGTGTGGCTCCCGAGCCCGGCTCTTGGAATTGCGGAGACGGCGACGGCACCAGATGGCTGCCATAGTCGGCCTGAGTTGCATCCTGGCTCAATTGCAATGCCCGGATGTAGGCCACAATGCACCAGCGGTCGCGCGGTTGAATCTGCTGCGCGTAATCCGGCATGGCCCCGAAGCCCTCGGTCATAACTTGAAAGAAATAACCGAGTGGAGCTTTTCGCAGTCGCTCGGTGTGATACGAAGGCGGATGCTGAAAGCCACGCTGAACGATCATTCCGTTGCCATCGCCAAGACGCGAATGGCATGGGGCGCAATAGATATCGAAGCGTTCACGGCCGCGTTGGAGGACTTCGTCCGTAACACGAAACGGCATGTAGTCGCCAGGATTGTCGGCAACCTTTCCGGTGTAAAAGTAGGTGTCCTCGTGGAGCTGGCCGCGAGCCACTGTGCCTTCTACCGGCGGACGCGAGGACCGCAGGTCGGCATAAAAATCGCTCATCGCAAGGGGCTTGAAACGCGGCTGGTCGTGCATGTCTTGACGGCAGCCCGCGAGCACGAGAAGCGTCAGCAACAGGAAAGGCATAGTATTTGCCACCCTACGAAAACCGCGTAGGGTGGGGCACCCGCCGAATCCCGAAAATTTACCAAGGCGCGCCATCTAGCTGGGCACCTCCGCCACGGAAATGGGATTTAAGCCTTCCAGGAATTGCCGGGTGCGAACACCATCGTAATTTTTGTCAGACGCGAAGATGACGAGAAAAAAGCGGTCCTTCGACGCCAGCTCAAACCGCGGCACGTTGAACACCGGGTGATAGGGCATGGGCAAGCCGTTCAAGGTCAGCATTCCGAAGACTGCCGACAATCCAGAGAAGAGAATCGTCATCTCGAAGGTGACGATAATAAAAGATGGCCACGAATTCAGCGGGCGGCCGCCGATATTGATTGGATAGCTGACGTTGTTGATCCACCACTGCAACGTAAAGGCGGCGGTGCAGCCAAGCAAGCCACCGATCAAGCAAACCAGCGCCACCCCGTTTTTGTGAAAGCCGATCGCTTCCGCCAGTTCCTCGACGGGGAAAGGCGAATAGGCGTCAAGCTTGCGGTAACCGGCAGCGTAAGTACGCCGGGCGGCGATAATGGCGTCGTTCACATTATCGAATTCCGCCATCATCCCGTAGATGAGAGGGTCTTTCATGAGTGCACCTCCTCCTCATGTTTGACCGTAACCTCGGCTTGCGGAATCAACGTCTTCAATTCCGAAATGGAGACTGCCGGCAGCAACCGCAGGAAAAGGAACATGCAAGCCGCGAAGAACCCGAGCGTGCCCGCTAGGATCGACCAGTCATTCCAGGTCGGATAGTACTGGCCGAAGGACGACGGAACGAAATCGCGCGTCAGGCTGACGACAACAATGATGAAGCGCTCCAGCCACATGCCGACCAGCACATCCAGCGAAACAAAAAACAGCCATATGGAGTTGGTGCGGATTCTTTTGACCCACAAGATCTGTGGCACAACAATGTTGGTCAACAGCAGCAAGTAATACGAAAGAGCATACGGCCCGTGCAGGCGGTTCCAGCGCAAGAAAGTCTCATAGGGATCGCCGCCGTACCAGTTCACGAAAGCTTCAATCGCATAGCCGTAAGCAACGATCCAGCCGGTGGCCAGCATGACCATGGCCGCGTTCTCCAAGTGACGGTCGGTGATGAAGTCTTTAATGTCGTAAAACCTGCGAATCGGAATGGCAAGCACCAGCACCATGGCGAAGCCGGAGTAGATTGCGCCGGCGACGAAGTATGGCGGGAAAATAGTGGTGTGCCAGCCCGGAACTATGCCGATGGAAAAGTCGAAGCTTACGACGGTATGAACGGAGAGCACGAGCGGCGTCGCCAATCCTGCAAGCAGCAGGTAGGCAGTCTCATAGCGGTGCCAGTGGCGGACGGAATTGCGCCACCCCATGGCCAGCGATCCGTACACAAACTTTAGGGCTTTGTTGGTGGTCTGATCGCGCATGCTGGCCAGATCGGGGATCAAGCCGATGAACCAGAACACCAGCGAAATGGTCAGATAGGTCGATACCGCGAATACGTCCCACACCAGCGGGCTGCGGAATTGCGGCCAGTACGTCATGGTGTTGGGATACGGGAACAGCCAGTAAAACAGCCAGGGCCGGCCAAGATGGAGAAGCGGAAACATGCCGGCGCAGGCGACGGCAAAAAGCGTCATGGCTTCCGCGAAACGGTTGATTGAGTTCCGCCATGATTGGCGCAGCAAAAGCAGGATAGCGGAGATGAGAGTGCCAGCGTGGCCGATACCGATCCACCACACGAAGTTGACGATGGCAAATCCCCAGCCGACGGGGATGTTCACGCCCCAGACGCCTACGCCCTTATAGAAGAGCCAGCAAACCGCCAACAGGAACCACTGCAGAATTAAAAAGCAGATCGCGAAGCCAAAGAGCCAGCCGTTGGTGATGGGACGGCGCAACACGATCGAGGCAATTTTGTCGGTGATACTGGCAAAAGTGTGCCCCGGCGCAATTACAGGCGCTTTCTGTTCGCCGATTTCGACTTCGGTTGGTTTTGCCATTCTTAAGCTTTCAGCCATCAGCTCTCAGCCATCAGCTAAACCTTGTCCGGTCAAGCTACTGACTGAGAGCTAGTCCCTACGAACTGCTTCTCTCCAACTCCGTATTCGGATTTCTCACCGCTGCCGTGTACGTGGTGCGCGGCCGCGTATTCAGATCATCGAGCATTCCGTAATTACGCGACTTTGCTTTCCACTTGGATACCAGGCTGTTCGGGTCGTTAATGTTGCCAAACACAATTGCGTTCGCCGGGCAGGATTGCTGGCAAGCGGTCTGCAGCTCGCCATCGGCAATCTTCCGGTCCTCGCGTTCCGCGTCGATGCGCTTATGATTTATGCGCTGCACGCAGTAGGTGCACTTCTCCATTACGCCGCGGCTGCGCACGGTAACGTCGGGATTGCGCTGCATCTTGAATTGCGGCGTGTCCCAATCCTGGAAAAGGAAGAAATTGAAACGCCGCACCTTGTAAGGACAGTTGTTCGAGCAATATCGCGTCCCAACGCAGCGGTTGTAAATCATGTCGTTCAAGCCTTCGGTGCTGTGCGTGGTAGCGCCAACCGGGCACACCAGTTCGCACGGGGCGTTCTCGCACTGCATGCACGGGACCGGCTGGAAGTAGGCCTTAGGGTTATCGCGATCGCCTTGGTAGTAGGCGTCCACACGCAGCCAGTGCATGTGGCGGCCGCGATTCACCTGATCTTTGCCAACGATGGGAATGTTATTTTCCGACTGGCAGGCAATGATGCAGTTGTTGCATCCGACGCACGCGTTCAGGTCAATCGCCATGCCCCAGGCGTAAGGCTCATTCAGGCTGACCCGTTCCCGTTCGGTTTCGTTGTAAAGGGTCTCGTTGGGCTGGGGCTTTTCCTCGTCGAACTCAGGTTCTTTTTTGTAATCCTCAAGGTCCTTGACGCGAACCGCGGGACGCTGGGTCTCGCCCGTGTCCATGGTCTGGTAGCCCTGCGTGCTGGCGAGTATGTATTGCTGTCCGCGATTGGTGATTTGTTTCACCGAGTTCGCGAACCATGGAGCGTCGCTGTAACGCAATGTGTAAGTGTCGAAGCCCTGTTCGTTGCCTACGCGCCCGGCTCGCTGCCGTCCGTATCCCAGGAACACTGTGACTGAATTGTCGGGGTGCCCAGCCTGAATCCACACGGGCAGGTCGAGATACTTGCCGTTTTGCAGCTCAACCCGGACCATGTCCATTTTCTTGATGTGCATACGTTCGGCCATGGCCGGGCCCATCAAGAGCGGGTTGTCCCAAGTGATCTTGGACATCGGCTTGGGAAGTTCCTGCAGCCATCCGTTGTTGGCGAAGCGGCCGTCGTAGACCGAAGGATCACGGCGGAAGTTGATCTCGATGGCGTTCTTGTCGGATGCCGAAGCTGAAGCAGAAAAGCTCGTCGCCTTTGCGGATACCTTCTTCGGTTGCGAAGTTGTGTCGTCAACCCAGCCCTGCTCGAGCCACTTGCGCCAGGTTTCATCAAATGGCGCTGGATGACCAGCAATGATTTGACTCGACTCCTTCGATTTCCAGTAGCTCTGAACAATCTCGTGGCCAGTGGGTTCGCCTTCTCCAGCCAGCACTGCCACTAATTCGATCGCGCTCTTGCCGCCATAGAGCGGAGCAATCAACGGCTGCACAATGCTTACAGTTCCGTCGTAAGCGCGGGTGTCACCCCAGGCTTCAAGATAGTCGGCTTCGGGTATGTGCCAATGACAGAGTTCGGCAGTTTCGTCGTTATGCGAACCGAGATGAATGCGCAGCGGAACGTTGCTGTTCTTCAGGACATCTTTGAATCCGAAGTCGGCAGGCGCGTCATAAACCGGGTTGCCGCCCAAAAACACCAGCAGGTCGACCTTGCCAGCGCTCATGTCGGCAATGAGTTCTTTCAGCGAGTCATTGTGGCTGCCCACGTAAGCGAGGACAGGATCGGAGTAGAAAACAGTCTTGCCGACGTTGCCGAGTTGCTGGTTGAGCGCGTGAGCGAGCGCGTGAACTACGGGAGGCTGATGGTCGCCGGGGATGATGACGCTGGCTCCATGGCGGGCGTTCAGATCTTGCGTCACGGCGCCCAGAAATGCAGCGGCTGCCGGCGGCATCTGAACACCAAGGCCGCCAGAAAGATTTACCAAGTGAGCGGCAAAGCTCGCTATGTCCGACGCTCTTACTGACAATCGATGATCAGCTTTTGCTCCCGTTGACGTTGGCGTGCTCTCAATTGCATAGAAGCGGCTCATGTTGCCGGAGTCGGGATCGCGGCGCTTGGCGAAATCGCGCGCGTAGCGGGTCATTCCTGGGAAGCCAGCGTAGAGAAAATCGGCGTCGAGCGAGACGATTACATCGGCAGCATCGAGCTTGTAAGTGGTCTCAACCGGCTGGCCGAAGGCCATTCGCGCGCCCTCATAAACGTTGTCACGATTGACCGGCTCGTAGAAGTGCCACTTGGCCTGCGGAAATTTCTTGAGCAGTTGCTGCTTCTGGTCGGCGAGCGTGGGCGAGGAAAACGACTGCGACAGAATGCGGATCCCCGAGCCCTTCTTCGCCTGCTGCGAATTCAGCGGCTCTCGCAGCGCATTGACCAGTTCGCCCCAGGTTGAAACGTTGCCAAGATTAGAGACGTTCTGCGAGCGGTCAGGATCGTACAAGTTGAGAATCGAAGCTTGCGCGTAAACGTCCGTCCCGCCAAGGCTCGCCTGATGACGGTCATTGCCTTCAATTTTGATGGGACGGTATTCACGGCTGGTGACCAAAAGCGGCGTCGCGTATCCACCCAGCGTAAATGCCGTGGCGTAGAACATGGGGCGGCCGAGAACCAATTCTTCCGGCTGTTTGACATAAGGGACAATCGGCTCGAAGGGCTGCTTGGTGCAGGCGGTCATGCCGGCCAGGGCCAGCGATGATCCCATCAGTTTGAAGAACCCGCGCCGTGAAACCGCGTCCACCCACTCCGAGGCGCCTTTGGGGAACTCGCGGTGCATCATCTCGCGGAATTCGGCACTGCCGGCCAGTTCTTCCAGGCTGCGCCAGAACTCCGGCGCATTCTTCTTCTCGATATCGGAGCGGACCTGCACCAGATCGAGCTTGTCCTTTTTGCTGGGACAAACTGCTTCGGTGTGCGGCTTGCCGTTTTGATCTTCGTTTTGCATTAATTCTGTGCCGTCCCTTCGGGACTCACATCGATCTTCTTTGTCGCCCGGCACTGCCGTGCCGGGCTTTCATATGCCGCCCCTTCGGGGCTAAATCAGTTTTCCTGCTTATGCCCTCAGGGGCTAAAGCCCCTGAAATGCTCAACCTTATTTGCAGGCCTGAAGGCCTGCTCCACCCAAAAGCCTTCAGCGCTAAAGCACTGCTCCACCCAAAACCGAATCCTGGCAAATCCAGCGCCTACCCAAAAAACCGCCACTCCACAAAACAACCTCACCTGTGACACGTGGAGCAACTTGTAATATCCATCACGCTACGCAAGTTGTACTTGTGTACTAGGTGTTTGCCGAGCGAAATCTGATCCGTATAGCTGACCCCGTCCACCACTACCGGCAAATCTGTGGTTGGCTGCTGGTAACGCATGTTGAAAACCTGATCGCGCGGGCGCAAATTTTTCTCCGGCGCGCGATGGCATTGGATGCACCACTCCATCTGCAGCGACGCGTAATTGAACATCAGCGGCATGCGGTCAACGGGCCCGTGGCAGGTATTGCAGCCCACGCCCTTGTTGATGTGAATGCTGTGGTCAAAGTAAACAAAATCGGGCAGATCGTTCACCCGGTTCCAGACCAGAGACTTTCCGGTGCGAAAGCTTTCGCGCACCGGCTCTAGCAGCGGCGCCGCTGTCCAGATCTGCGAATGGCAGTTCATGCAGGTCTTCGTCGGGGGAATGCCGGCGAAACTCGAAGTCTCAACCGAGGTGTGGCAGTAACGGCAATCGATGCCGAGGCCAGCGACGTGGTGCTGATGGCTGAAAGGCGCGGGTTGCGGACGGGCCACACCTGCATAAGTCACATATGGGGAGCGCTGAAGATTGACGCATGCCCAGAGTGCGAATGCGAGCGTGAAAATACCCGCATAAATCGAGGCCCTGGAGGCGACGTTAGCGCTGCGATGGAAAATCTGCATCGATCAGGATTTTTCTTTACAGCGGAATCTGAATGCGACCCGAGTCTTTACTGGAAAATTTGCAGCTCGTATTTTAAAACCGGCAATTATAGCAGTTTGCCAGAGTTGTAAATGACGTTTAGTCGTCAGACTGAAAAAAATTCCGAGAAGAAACCAAAGTCGGTCCATTTCATCTCAGATTCATTACCAGTAGTTTGGGTTCAGTCATTTCTTCAATCGCGTAACGCAGGCCTTCGCGTCCCAAACCAGAGTCTTTCACTCCGCCGTAAGGCATGTGATCGATCCGGAAACTTGGCACGTCGCCGGCGATGACTCCGCCGACTTCCAATTCTTCATAGGCTTGAAAGATGCGGTTAGCATCGCGGGTGAACACGCCCGCTTGCAACCCGTATGGCGATTCGTTGATCCGCCGCAGCGCAGCTGAAAAATCGTCGTAGGACTCAATAGTGACAACCGGAGCAAAAATTTCCTGGCAATTCACTTTCATGTCCGGACGCGTGCCTGTAAGCACGGTCGGTTCGAGAATCGAGCCATGCCGTTTGCCGCCGCACAGCAGAGTTGCCCCATCCTGCACCGCTTCCTGCACCCACTCGCTGGCGCGAATGGCGTCGCTTTCGCGAATGAGAGGGCCGAGGTCGGTGGACTCGTCCATGGGATCGCCTACTTGCAATCGGCTTACGCCTTCGAGAAGCAAATCGGTGAATTTCTTAAAAGCTGAACGCTCCACCAGGATTCGCTGCACTGATATGCAGGTCTGGCCAGCGTAACTGAATCCGCCAGTAACGCAACGCTCGGCAGCCCAGGCAAGATCGGTATCACTGTGCACGATTACGCCGGCATTGCCGCCGAGTTCGAGCACCACTTTTTTCTTACCCGCGCGGCGTTTGATTTCCCACCCGACTGGAGCGCTGCCGGTGAAACTGATCATCTTTAAACGGTCGTCAGTGATCAAAAGTCCGGCGTCTTCGTTCGAGAGCGGAATCACGTTGAAAGCGCCGTCGGGAAGTCCGGCCTGTTCGACAGCTTCGGCCAGGAGAAATGAAGTCAACGGGGTTTGCGGCGCCGGCTTCAAAATGATCGGGCAGCCGCTCGCGATGGCGGGTGCGACTTTGTGCGCCACCAGATTGAGCGGAAAATTAAACGGAGTAATGCCCGCTATCGGACCGAGCGGAAACCGGCGCACAATCCCCCAGCGTCCGGAGGTGAATTGCTGCCAATCGAGCGACAAATACTCGCCCGGAATGCGAGTGGTCTCTTCGGCGGCGACGGTAAAGGTGAAAACAGCTCGTTCTACCTCGGTCCGCGCCGCCTTCAGCGGTTTGCCTGCCTCCTGCGCCATGGTGCGCGCAAACTCCTCTTTGTGCGAGGTGATGTACTGCGCGATGGAACGCAGAACTCGCTGCCGTTCGAAGGCCGGAAGCCTGCGCGTGCTGCCAAATGCGCGGACAGCAGACTGAATGGCGCGTTCTACATGCTCGGCATTGCCCTGAAAAACTGTCGCCAAAGGCGTGCCGTCGTACGGGGCCCGGATCTCAACCGGAGTTCCTTCCTCCAGCCATTTACCGGCCAGATAGAAACCTCGCGTGCGGACTGGAACTGTCGTCATCTGGGCCATGGTGGACCTCCGAACAAATCGATTATAGGCAAGCTCGAAAAAGAATGCGCGAAGCACGATAAGATGACGCGAAATGAAATTACGTTCTATTGCAGAGACGGCAGAACGAGTTCGAAGGCGGGAGATTTCGCCGGTGGAACTGGTCCGCGAATGCCTGGAGAGAATTGACCGGCTGAATCCCACGCTGAATGCTTTTATCACGGTGACTGCCGAATCGGCGCTGGCTGAGGCCCAAGAAGCTGAACGCGAGATTCAAGCGGGGAAGTGGCGCGGGCCGCTGCACGGAATCCCAATCGGATTGAAAGACCTGATGGATACGGCGGGAGTCAAGACGACCGCAGCCAGCGCAGTGTTTCGCGACCGCGTGCCCGATGAAGACGCTGATGTTGTGAAGAAGCTGAAAGCCGCTGGGGCTGTGCTGATGGGCAAGCAAAACCTGCATGAATTTGCCTATGGTGGCAGTTCGCTCATTAGCCACTTCGGGCCGGTGCGAAATCCTGTCAACACGGAGTTCATCGCGGGAGGCTCTTCCGGCGGATCCGCCGCTGCTGTCGCCTCGGGAATGTGTTACGCCGCAATCGGTACAGACACCGCGGGTTCCATCCGCGAGCCGGCCGCTTTGTGCGGAGTTGTGGGACTAAAGCCGTCTTATGGATTAGTGAGCACGCGCGGAATTATTCCGCTGTCTTTTTCGCTCGACCATGCGGGGCCGATCACGCGGTCAGTTGAGGACGCCGCGATTGTTCTCGATGCGATCGCAGGGACCTCCGACGGCGCAAATTATCGGGAAAGTCTGACAACTGGCATTCACGACTTCGTCATCGGAGTTCCGCGGAAATATTTCTATGAAGATTTGGACAGCGAAATTGCTTTAGCGATAGATGAGGTTATTAATCGTCTTGGAAAGCTCGCGAAATCCGTCCGGGTTGTCGAGTGTCCAATTGATGAGGACCGTACGGTATTCCTTGCGGAATCGCACGCCTATCATCGCGACAAGATTGCTTCAGCTCCAGAGTTGTACGATCCGGAAACTCTACGGCGCGTTCGCATGGGCGATACGGTCACCGAGACCGAGTACCAGAACGCGACGGCCCAGTTGCAGCTCGCTCGTCAGGAAATTACGAAAACATTTCGCGATGTGGATGTTCTTGTAACTCCTACCACTCCGGTCCCCTCGCCACGAATTTCTGACTTATTGAAGGACATATCACTCCTTCGTCCGGCTGAAGTGATCTTGCTCCGCAATACCCGCCCGGTGAATGTTTGGGGACTACCGGCGATTTCCGTTCCGTGCGGATTCACTTCGGAGGGGCTGCCGATTGGATTGCAAATCATCGGACCGCCGAACGGCGAGCCCAAGGTGTTGCGGGCGGCATTCGCATATGAACAGGGATGATGAGGTCTTGTTCGTAAAGCGGAGCTTTGCCCTGAACGAAGTCTAGGGATGTCCTCCGCGAAAAAATCAGAAACCACGAAGGACACCCTTCGACTTCGCTCAGGGCAGGCTCCGGTACACGAAGGAAAACAATCTCATGCAGGTCTATTCAATCCACCGAGTGCACGTCTTCGGGTAGCATCATCACGAAGTCACATTCGCGGGAATTTTGCGAACACGAGAGGATGCCGCGGCGCAGAATCTTTGTGGGCGTGTCATCGGGAAACGCGAAATCGATTTTTGAGTTGCGGAGGTTTTCGGTCAGCGGCTTCAGCTTCTCTTCGCCGCTGATAAATTTGGCGGCCGCAACTTTGGCATCGCCAGAGGACGAAGTCACGATGACAAAGAACTCTGCTGTTCCGCTGACCGGAGCAGTCTTTCCCAGCTTAATGGTGCGCAAACTCTGGAGATCCAGGCGATGTTGATCAACCACTTTGGGCACGTTTGCGTCGCCACCGACCAGCGCGGCCAGGCGCCCTTTGGTCTCGAGCGCCGGGCGCAGTCCGGACAACGACATAGCGTAAGTGCGAATCGCGTCGTCCTTCCGCCCGCGCTTTTCGTAAATCTCTGCCAGGTGATCGCCGACTTCTCCGTGCTCGCCCAATGTCCACGCGGCGTTCACGTATTTTTGGGCTTTCTCCATATCGCCGCGGGCGAAATAGACCCAGCCGAGCGTGTCCCAGTCGGCGTCAAGCGCGGAGACCATTGCGAGATCGCGGTCCGATAGCTGGTCGAGAGAAAGATTACGCAGAGAGTTAGCGATTGCGGTAACGGCGGATTCGGCGTATTGCTGCGCGCGGTCGAGGTGCGCCTTCTTGACCGAGAGCTGGTAAGCAATGTTGTTCCATACTTCCGGCGTGGCGGAGATTTCCGTCGCGCGATCAAACGCGGCTAGGGCCTTTTCGTCCTGGCTCAGATTGAGGTACGCATCGCCCAGGCTGATTTGCAAGCCCGCATCATCCGGCTTGAGCGAAACCGCTTTCTCCAGTTCGGGCGCGGCCTTGTCGTACTGGTGCGCTTCCGCATACATGCTGCCGAGCGCAGCATGAGCATATTCGCTGAGTGGATCGATTTCTAACGCCTTATTGAAGGCAGCGGCGGCATCATCGTATTTGCGGGAGGTGGTGTAAGCCCAACCCAGCGCGCCGTACGCGTACTCATCGTAAGGATTCAGCTCGGCCTGCTTCTTGAATGCCGCGATCGCGTCATCTGTTTGTCGAACTAGCATGTATGCGCGTCCCAGGTCCATCCATGCCGTCTTGTGCTTGGGATCGGCATCTACTACGCGCTTGAAAAGTTCGATTGCAGATTTGTAATTCCCACGGTCGAATGAAGCCTTTGCTGCGTCGTAGAGATCATCGCCTTTCAGGTCGGAAGAAAGCGTTGGCGATCCCGCAGCGCTGCTATCGATCGAGAGATGTTGAGTCGCGTCGGTCAGCACCGCGTGGCGAAACGCAAGATAATCGCTCGAGCGAGCCGATGGCAGTTCGTTGATGCTGGTCACCAGCGTGCGTGCCGCACTGAAGACGTTGTTCTGGACTTTGTAAGTGGCCTCGTAATGGGCATAGTCGCGCTTCATGGAAAACGGAAGCGGCGCTCTTTCCGTGTACTTGGCGGGAAATTCCAGGCGCAGGCTATAGACGTATTCGATCGGCGATCCAATCTTGACCGGATCGGCACTGTCTTGATCTACGTCCGCCAGGTTGATTTGCGAGAGCGGCAGTGGGAAGTCGGATTTCTTCTTCGACCAGTCGAGAAAATTTGCGGCTTCGATTTTGTAATCAATCTTGAACGCTTCATGGGTCTGGGCGGGGTCGCTCACATTAAGCTCGGAAACTTCGCCGGTGAGACCGCTGAAAGTATTCATCTGCTTGACCCACTCAGTCCACTTGTTACGGGGAACGTGGCGGAAGAGCATGCGCATGTAGAGCTCGGTATCGCCGCGAAGCTCATATTTCACATGCGCGCTGAGCTTGCCAAACTCGGTTACCTTGCCGTCCATTTCCGAGACCTGCCGGTTCACCATAGGCGGGTCGGCAGGCGTCTCTTCGAGATGCGGAACGCCGTCCTGAGGAATGATGAGCGCCTGCTTCTTTCGCAGAACTGACGCCAGCAGCCGGAAAGGCGCCACTTCGGTCGTCGAGTCCATCCAGATTTCTTCCTTTTCTTTACCGAGCGGCACCATGGTGAACACGTGGTCGAATTGCGACGGCGAAGGAATGTCGGGATCGATCTTGCGGCCGGAATTAATCAAGACCGAAGAAGCGTGATAACCGGACGCTTCGAGCAAGGACGCGAGCAGCGTGTGCTTGTCCTTGCAATCGCCGTATGCATTGTGAAGCACGTCAGCGGCCGAGTGTGGCTGGAAACGCCCCACTCCGAAAGAAAGGCTGATGTAGCGGAAGTTGGGGCCGACGTAATCATAGAGAGCCGCGATCTTATCCAGGTCGGTGGTCTTGCCCTTGGTGAGTTCCGCGGCCCGGGCGCGAATCTCCGGGGTGGGCTGGCGCCGGTCTTTTTCGAGCGAAGCATACCAGCGGCCCATTTCTTCCCAGCTCGCGAACGTGGTCATCTGCACGGCGGGGACTTCGGGTTCTTTAGAGGCGTGCTTTTGTTTTTCCTTGTCTTTCTTCTTTTCCTCTTCGTCCTTGTCGACGTGGGAGCTGGCCCAGGTATACACGCGGCGGTCTTTGTCGTCCGCGATCTTTGGATCGTTGCCAGGTTTAGTCTTCAGCTTGATGGTGCGGTCTTTGGGAACATCAAGGACGAGCTGCTCGTCGAGCACGGTCCCGAATTTCGCGAAGTCGTACTCCATCCAAAACTGGCTAGTCGCGAGTGGGGTTTGGGTGATGGTAACGAAATCGTATTCCAGTTCTTCTCCCGGCCGCAGCCCAGGAACGGTAATGTGCTTCTGGCGATAGTCGGTATAGACCGGAGCATCTCTTTCGAGCGGAATGCTCAAATCCTGCACCGAGTCCTGCGGGGCGGTCACGGTCGAGCCGTCCAGCTTCAGCACCCGGACGAAGGGAATCTCCACGCGTTCATTGGCAGAGTTGTAGCCGACCACCACCTGTCCCCATTGCTCGACCCCTGATTCACTCTGGACCTTGATGCGCGCATAGATTTCGCGGCGCCCGGTGCCGTCATTTTCAAACCGAAAAGAGGTGCGCAGCTTCTCGACGACGGACGCCTCCTGCGAATGGTCGATGACAGTTGGCGCGACCGGGTTGATTGGAGGCCCGGGGAGCGGGTTCGGCGCTGGCACCTGTGCCAGCGCGGTGGAAACAAGCAGCAGCGGTAGGAGAGAAAAATGGCGCGGCAACATAAGCTATGCGCCGTTTGTATCGTATTACTGCCAGGGAAGCAAGTTACGCGGGTCGAAACAGTACGGGCGAGGACGCCCGCGCCTCCACAATTGCGGGTTCGGAGTAACAGTACGGTGGGGGACTTGTCCGGAGCGGAGCGAAGGAGCACCCGCGCCTCCACAGCAAGGCTTTACTGTTGCCCCGACGTTGACTTGTCGATGAAACCGGCTTCGTCGTTCTTCATCTTCTTCAGGCTATCCATCGGCAGGTAAACCATATGCCCGGCCGCATAGGTGGCGAAGGAAATCTGACCTCGGTACTTTGCCGGCAAGTCCAGGTGATCGAATGTGTAGTTCGCCGCATAATAAGGAGTGGCAAGATCGTAATAGCCTTCCATCACCAGCACTTTCAGAAACGGGTTTCGCACCAACGCCCGCCGCAATGCGATGGCCGTGTCGGGAAACCCTTCTATTCCCGATCCCCAATCCCATTTCTCTTCGAAGCCCGTGTCCCGCACAAAAAGGTAGTACGGCATGTCCACCTTATAGCCCAGCTCAGTGCGCAGGTAATTGTTGAATGCGGCATTGAAAGGCGGCAGGATGTTGGCTTCGGTAGGGTCGTAAAAAGGCGTATCCAGCAGGCCATTCGGATCCGGCCCGGTGTAGCGCGCATCGAGGCGACCAACGCGCAGTTTCTGATCGATGAGCAAGTAGTGCGTGAACTCCGGAACGTTAATTCGCAGATTCGCCTGATCGATTACTTCTTTGCTTAATCCGGTGAAGCGAGACATCTGTTCGATGGTCTTCTGCCGCTCGTCGGGAGAGAGTGCATCGCCTTTGGCCAATGCCCGCGCATAGTCGCCCGAGGCCCATTGCTCTGCTTCCTGTCGCGCTTTGTTCACATCCTGCTGAAGGTCTGGTGGCAGCTTGTGGTGATAGCCGGCGCTCATTGTGTAAGACGGAATGAGAAAAATGTAAGGCTCGTCGTTGGTCTTTTCGTCTTGCAGTGTCTGAAAATTCAGCACTGTGGAAAGCAGGGTGATGCCGTTAAAAGAAATTCCCTGCTGGCTCAGATCGCCGGCGATTCCGGCCGAACGCGTGGTCCCATAGCTTTCGCCCAGCAGAAACAGCGGGGAACTCCAGCGCTCATAGCGCGTGATGTACATGCGAATGAATTCGCCGAAGGCATTGATGTCGCCCTTCACGCCCCAGAACTTCTTTGCAGTCTCGGTATTTTCAGCGCGGCTGAAACCAGTGCCAATGGCATCGACCAGCACCAGGTCGCTCTTGTCGAGCAGGGTGTAGGGATTGTCTTGAACACCATAAGGCGCAGGCGGCAGAAAGCCTTCCGGATCCAGCACAACCCGCCGCGGGCCGAGCGCGCCCATGTGCAGCCAGATCGAAGCTGATCCTGGCCCGCCATTGAAGGCAAACGTCAAGGGACGCTTCGAGACCTCTTGCCCGTCCAGCGTATAAGCGACAAAGAACATTTCGGCTTCGATCTTGCCATCGCCGCGCTTGATGGGGAGCCGTCCCGCGGCGGCTGAGTATTTCAGCGCTTTGCCGTTGACAGAGATCTGGTGATGAGTCACCACCGGCGGGACTTCGGCCATGTCATAGTGCTCTTCTTTTTTGTCGTCGCCAGGTTTCCCTTCTGTCGGCGAAGGAGGGGGCGGGGTGGTCTTCGCCGCCGGTTCCTCTGGCTTTTGCGGCTGAGTTTGTTTCTGCTGCTGCTTCTTCTGCTGAGCAGTCGGCTGCGGTTGCGTCTGAGTTTCGTTTTGCTGCTGCGCGACGGCGGTGGTCAGCAAGGTGGCAATCATTAGAACGAGCGATGAACGCATAATTTCTCCGGGAAATGGGGATTATACGATGCCAACACGTTTGCTGGCGGTCGTCGGGCGGAGGCGCCACAAAAAAGGGCTAGCTCAGACTACGAGGATTTTTGTGGCCCAGCCCATGGCTTGGGCCGTGAGCTTTGGATTGGTGAATTGCGCATTTTTCCCTGCGAAGTCGGCTTCGACCACCCCACGGGCGGCCGCGCACTTCCCTCAAACGAAGATTGGTATCTTAAGCTCGATGACTTTGGCCAATGCATCTTTAAATGGCGGCCAGCCGACGGGCGTGACACTGTCTGAAACCGGGGTGCGCATGAGAACGGTGGCGTCGCCCGCAATCTCAATGCGAACTTCGTTGCCGGCATCTTTCAAGGCCGCTGCCCAAACAAAAGGGAAGTTCGCGCGAGTTGGATTCTCGGAGCCGCACAGTCCTACCAGCAGGAACTTCTGACCCGTGGAACTCTCGGGTTCGGTGGCTACTGCAGAAGCGGCACTGGCTCCCGCAAATACGGCGCCGTACGCATGACCGGCGGATTGAAGCATAGAACGGCGTGTAGGCATCGGATGGCCTCGTCGCGGGATGTTAGCACACTGTCCTTTTTTGGCGAAGCCCGCTCAGGGGTTTTTCCCAGCGATTGCTAAGATAACGTTGTGGCAACCAAAACAAAGTTAAAAAAGACAAAGACAAAAAAGAAATCGATAACGATAAAGCCAAGCGCTAAGAGCCTAAACATTCTTCGCGCTGCCTCGGTTGCTCGCACACCTTGGCTGGTGCACGGCTTCAGCACACGCACGGGGGGATCCTCAAAGTGTTATGGCGGGCACGCACTTAATCTGGGATTCACGGCTCACGATTCGAAGGCCGCGGTAGAACAGAATCGACAAGCATTTATCTCCGCAATAACTCAGGACGGCAATCGTCTGGGCGTGAAGGCAAAGTGGCGAATGGTCAACCTGCGCCAGATCCACTCTGACCTGATTCATCACATTTCGGAAGTTCCTAAAGATAATGCCCCGCTCGCGGGCGATGGAATGGTGACAAACGTTCCCGGAATTCTGTTGTCGGTCCTGACTGCGGACTGCCTTCCTGTGATTCTGGTTGATCGCAAGCGGCGGGCAGTGGGCGTTTTTCATGCGGGCTGGCGGGGGACCGTAAAACGCATCGTGGAAAAAGGCGTCGGCGAGATGTACCGCTGGTTCGGAACTGGTCCCAGTGATCTGAAGGCGGCGATTGGGCCGGGAATTCGCGGGTGTTGCTATGAAGTGGGCCCGGAAGTGCGGTCCGCTTTCGAAGCCCAGTTCAGTTATGGAAGCGGTTTGTTCCGCGAAACCAAAGAAAGAAACGAGGTCCACGAGAGATATCCGTTGTTTTTTCTGACCGCACGCGCCCCTGGCCACAGCGAACTGCCAAAGAAAATTTTTCTCGATCTCGCCGAGGCCAACCGGCGCCAACTCATCGACACGGGAGTTCCGGCGAAGAACATCTCAGATCTTGGTCTGTGCACGTTTTGCAAGAAGGATATGTTCTTCTCGCACCGGGCCGAAAAAGGAGTGACAGGCAGAATGATGGCGGCGGTGGGAATAAGAGCCTAGCTATTGGACAGCCGAGGGCGGCTGTCCCCACGCGAGCACTAATTAGACGGAAGCAGGTTGTGGCTCGCTTACCGCGCCTTCCAAATGCTGGAGGGTCTGCTGCACGGTGAGCGAATACATCTCGCGCCCCACGCCTTCCCCGGATTCGAGTGCGGTCTTCAAAAAATGGCCGGCGATGGCGATGGCCAGCGGGTCAGTAATGATCTTGGTGGTGCGTTTTTGATATTCGTTCCACGCCATTAGCGGAAGAGCGACCCAGACCGGCCGGCCATCAACCAGAAACTTGATGTCTACAGCATCGGCATGGCGGGTAGCGACGGCAACAATCAGCGCCTGATAAATGCAGTGGACCTGCTTCTTGGTCCAGCGATCGAATGCATGAAAGTCCCGATACATGGAAGTCAAACTATACCAATCGCCACTGGCCAACCGCAATTCGCGGAGTGATGAGGCCAGCGGCTGTGTAGCGGGTTATTTCTTCGCAGTTAAAGCCGATTCTGTCCGGATCTCGATCTCTGCCTTTGTTAAACCGTCGCCGGTTGCGGTCACATGAATCGTGCCGGAATCTGGACGTGATCGCAGAATCAGCAGCGCCATGCCGCTGAAGGCTTGGCGATGGTCAACGTGGAACGGCTCGGTAGTCGCGGCATTTCCGTTATCCACCCCAGCAATGTCACCAGCGCCAGTGACATTGAAGTGAATGAGATTGTCTGCCAGCGGGCAAAGATTTCCATCTTTGTCTTCGATTCGGACGGTCACATAGGAAAGATCGTCGCCGTCGGCATGAATCACGTTGCGGTCCGCCGCGAGCTTGATTCGGAATGGAGCCCCGGCCGTGCGTATCTCTTGTACAGCGACTTGCTTTCCGCCCGAGTACGCAACCGCCATCAATGTGCCCGGCTGGTAAGGCACTTGCCATATGAGGCGATACTTGGTCACGAACTTTCCGCTGTCGCTCACGTTGCGGCCGACGGGCATCTCCCATTGATCGCTGAAGCGCTTTTTTCGACCCAGGGATTTTCCGTTCAGAAATAGTTCCACCTCTTCCGCATTGGTAAACGCCATCACGGGAATGGCTTGCCCGTCCTGGCCTTCCCAGTTCCAATGCGGCAGGATGTGAACCATCGGCTTGGTGGTCCACTCGCTCTGGTAGAGGTAATAGCGGTCTTTGGGAAAACCGGCGAGATCGACTAAGCCGAAATACGAGCTGCGTGCCGGCCAGTCGTGCCCCTGTTTGCCATCGAAATATGGGGTGGGCTCGCCGATGTAGTCGAAGCCTGTCCACACAAATTCTCCGAACACGTTGGGAAACTTATCCTGATAGGTGAACTCCACGTCGGGGCAATAAGCCCAGAACGGCGCGACCGTGTCGTAGCTGCTGATCTGGTGCGAAGGCGGCTTCTGATAAGCGACGAGCGGCAGATCGTAGACGCCGCGAGAGCTCACACAGGAGGCGGTTTCTGAACCGAAAATCACCCAGCTGGGGTGTTCGTGCATGATCTGCTCGTAACGCATGGGCTGGTAGTTGAAGCCCTTGATGTCCACGTTGTCAGCGAAGTGGTTGCGAATTGCGTCGGCCCATTCATTCATCGCCGAAGTTGTGGGGCGAGTTGGATCTTCTTCGTGAAAGAAATCTGACAGGCGTTTCGCTTCCTTCCAGCCGTCGACCGAGTTTTGCTCCGGAATTTCGTTGCCGATGCTCCACAAAATAATGCTGGGATGATTGCGATCGCGTCGTGCCAGGTCACGCAGGTCCCGCTCCGACCACTGGTCGTAATATTTGCTGTAGCCATTCGGTACCTTCGGAATGCGCCACATGTCGAAGGCCTCATCCATGACCACCAGGCCCATGCGGTCGGACAACTCGAGAAGTTCCGGCGAAGGCGGATTATGACTGGTGCGGATTGCATTCACCCCAGCGGCTTTCAAAATTTCCAGCTGCCGCTCTGTAGCCCGGCGATTCACCGCAGTTCCCAGCGCGCCGAGATCGTGATGCAGGCAGACGCCGTGCAACTTGCGCGGCTTGCCGTTCAGCAGGAAGCCTTTGTCGCGGTCAAATGCAATGGTGCGAATGCCGAATGTGGTCGAGTACTTGTCGATCACACGCTCACCCTGAAGAACTTCGGTGACCAACGAATAGAGAAAAGGACGTTCCATGTCCCAACGCTGCGGTTTTGGAACCGTCAAACTCGCAGGAATAGTGCGACTCGCATTGCCGGAAATAGCAACCGTATCGCTCGCGGGTTTGCTTACCGGTTTTCCGGATTGATCGAAGATCGTGTTGCGAATGATTACGTTAGCTTCGTCAGCTGTTTGGTTGCGGATCTCGGCTTTGATCGCGATGGTAGCCTTTCCATCCGAAACTTCCGGCGTGGTGACGTAAGTACCCCACTCCGCCACATGAATCGGTGCGGTAATGTCCAGCCAAACATTGCGGTAAATGCCCGCGCCAGGATACCAGCGCGAAGCGTTCGGTTCGGGCGCCAGGCGTACGGCCAGCACATTTGTCTTTGAGCCAAAGCGGAGGTGCGGGGTCAGATCGAAGAAAAAACTAGAGTAGCCATATGGACGCCCGCCCAATTCTTCTCCGTTCAGCCAGACAGTGGAATTGGACATCGCGCCATCAAAGACGACGGTGAAGGTGCGACCGTTTGCGTTTTGGGGCAACAGGAAAGACTTGCGATACCATCCGGTGCCGGAAACAGGCAGTCCCCCGGTTTCTGGATTTAGCTTCTCGTCAAATGGCCCTTCAATCGCCCAGTCATGCGGCAGGCGGAGCAGCGTCCAGTGAGAATCGTCAAAATCGGGCTTTTCTGCCCCCTGAGCTTCACCTTTATAAAAGCGCCAATTGGTATTGAAACTGATGCGCCGCTCACCAGAAATTCGTACCGCCGCCAGTTGCGGGCCGGTTGCGGCAGCTGCCGTTGTCGACACCAGAACGCACAACGCCAGGAATCCCAAGCCCGCAACTTTTGTGATCATATTTTCTCCTCGCGTTTCCACGCTCGCGCAGGGCGTCGGGATTGACAGGCCATAATTCGCGCGAGGCACACTTGATCCGACCGCCTAGACCGGCAGTGCGATTATTACGAAGTTGCCGCTTCTTTCGCCGGAATCCAATAAACTTCTTCCTTCAAATGTTGCTTGGTGAAGCCGATGCGCTTCAGAATGCTCTTACCGTTTTCAATCATGTCGGGATGGCCGCACAGGTAAGCTACGGAATTGGTTCCGTCCAGGCCCCACAGGTCTGAATATTTGCGCATCACATCGTCGACGCGCCCCATTTCTCCCGTCCATTTCTCGTCATCCCATGGCCGGCTGACGGTGGGTACATATTCCAGCCAGGGAACCTCAGCTGCGAATTTGCAGAGTTCATCGTTGTAGCCGAATTCCCACGAACGGCTGGCGCCGTTCAGGATGAAGAGCTTGTGCTCGCCTTTGAAACTCCCATCCTTCCATCCGCGATAAAGCGTGCGTACATAGCTTACGAATGGTGCGACGCCGGTGACTGTCGAGACCATAAAGTGATTGGTGCGTCCGCTTTTCTCGTCCAGCGTAAACAGGCCTTTCGCGGACTTGCGCATCAACAGTTCATCGCCGGGCTGCAGCGCAAAAATCTTCGGTGTCAACTCTCCCTGAGGAACCAGCTCAAAGAAAAACTCGATTTCTTTTTCGAGCGGAGACGAGACGATCGAATAAGCGCGCTCACTGCGTTTATCCGGTGTCTGCACTCCCAGAGTTGCGTATTGGCCGGGCTTGAAGGTAAACGGACCTCCGGGATCGACACGAATCATCCATAAGTCCGAAGCAAAATCGGCCCGCTTCACGATCTTTGCGCGGTAAAACTTGTCATCAGGAATATCCATTGAGGCCTCGCGATTAAGCCACTCAGTTTACAGGAAGTTTTGGGCAGGATTTCGTTGACCGATCACTGCTGGCCTGCCGGCGCAGGCTGGTTTTGAACTGGGTTTCCCTGCCAGCTCTTCAGTTTATCGAGCGCCTGCAAGGTTTTTCTCCAAGACTTGTGGTCTTTCTTATTGTGATACGGCGCGTTCAAATTGGAATAAAAGTCCAGGATGTTGCTGCGCAACTCAGGGGTCATTTGCGCGAAATTGTTCTTGCTCAGATCTTGCAGCAGGCGGGCGTAAGTCACGTCTGCCAGCGGGTATTCCGCGGGAGCGGTCTTCCGACCGGTATCGAAATCGGTGTCAGGGAAATTCAGGTTGCCGTCGCGCACCTGGTGGAGCAGCGAGTTGTAATTGTCGGTGGTGGTGTTCACGCTTTTGATGTAGAGGTCTTCGGTTTTCGCGGAGGGTACTTTGAAGTCGAGCGCGCTCGCCGGGCCGATTTTCGGAAATTTGCGCAGAATAAATGCCAGCACGCGCGAGCCGAATCCCGGGCGACGATATCCCTTGCCCCATTGTTTCTCATAATTAGTGCGCGACAGGCGATATAAGAATTTCTTCTCGCCAAAATTTGGCGTGTCCCGCACCAGATCAGCACGCCGGTTCAGCAGCGCCACTCGCGTCATGGCAGGAATAATCGTGCTCACGCCGCGCCGAAACGAGCCTATCGCCAAGTCTTCATCTCCGAGTACGTCGTGGAGCTGTATCCCGTAAATCTTCGGGAACGTGCGCTCGAGCAGCGGCTTGGAGACTTCGAATCCGATGAAATCGTGGAAGCGGTCAGAAGTGTAACGGTTCTTCGCTACCTGCACCATGTCGAAACCAAACTCGGTTCGAATGTGGGCTTTGTGATCGTCGGCGTAGGTGACTTCATTGCCATACTTTTTCCGGAGTTTGGGAAATTCGATAGCAACAACTCTGTTAATCGCTGGATGGCCGATGTTGTCTGAGGAATAGTGCGCGAGCGCTCCCAAGGCAAAGGCATACTCGTTGAGATCTGAAGACTCCTCGATCAGCGCGGTGACGAAATCCCCGGTACGGACGTAGTGCAGCAGATCGCTGAAATATTTCTTGCCGAACGGGTAGTAGCCCATGTCTTGTACCATGCTGCCCGCGTAGGCATAGGCATGCGCTTGCTTGATGTCATCGGGAGTCGCCTGCGGAAAACGCTTGAGCAGCAGGGGCCTTATCTGGTCTTGCCATTCGAGATCTACAATCTGCTCGTGAGTGAGGACCGAGTAGGATTGGCTGGGCAGAGAACACCCAGTTACCCATGCGAGTATTGCTATCAGGCGGAGAGCTCTCATCGCGGGTTAGATGCAGAGTAGGCCAGCTATTTGCCTACGACCAGCACTTCAAAAGTGTCCGGCAGAATTGCCGGCCGGGGATGCGGCTGTTCCGTTGTCGCGGCAGGCGGTGGGCCAAACTTGGCGGTCACCAGAAAAATCCTGTGGGTTTCAGGATCAAGGGCCATGGTGCGGGCGCCACGCTCAGTTTTTACATTTTGTGCCACGCTGAATTTATCTGAGGAATCTTCCTTTACAACCGTGAGTACGCCCTCACCGCAGGAGGCGAACGCAAATTGGTTATCAGAATCAAAGTCGTCAGCATCCACTCCGTCGGCGATGGGAACAGTGGTGATCACTTTTCCAGTGTCCGCGTTCACGACCGCCATCATTTTGTTATCGCAGCCGGCAAACAGACGTCGGTTCTTCTTATCCAGCGCCAAGCCACTCGGTGACTCGCAAGGAGCAAGCGGCCAGCGCGATTTCACTTTCAGGTCCTTTGGATCAAGCGCCAGAAGTTCGCTCTTGTCCTCAATATTTACGAAAATCTGCCCCTCTCCATCGCTAACGGCAAATTCCGGCTTGCCGCCGAGAACAATTTTGCCCACGATGTTTCCGCTTGCTGCATCGATGGCCGTCGAATCGTGGCTCTTACCATTGAAGGTAAAGATGCGCTTGGTCGCCGGATCGAACATTATTGCATCCGGATTCTCACCTACGGCCTGAATTTTGCTGGTCGGCTTCAGCGTCTTAAGATCAAAGATGCTGACCGTGCCCTCGCGGCCATTGCTGGTAAAACCGCGTCCAAGGTCAGGTACCAGTGCGATGCCGTGAACGCCAAGAGTGTCGGGAATGTCTCCGACGGTTTTACCCGACTCGGTATCGATGACCATGACATGCGTGGATCGCGAGATGAAGAGACGGTGTGTCTCGGGATCTAGTTTTAGATAGTCCCATCCACCGTCGCCCCCGACTTTGTACGTTTGGATAATGTGCAAGCCGGGATCGGCCGCGAAAACTTCGGGGCAAACTAAAAGAACCGCAAGCAGACTACCGAGAAGAAGAAGCCGTTTCATTCGCAAATCTCGCTTTCATATCGTGAGCTGTGACAGCCGATAGAATTCTACCCATCTGAGGGAATTCGTGCTCGCGAACTGTAGTAGTCAATCCCGCCACAACTCCGAAATGTGTCTCAAATGAATAACTGAGGACAAATTTGATCTGCCCTCAGCCGAATTGCAGTTGTCAGGTGTATCTAGTGGTTGTCGTGATCGTGATCGCGATCCCTGTCGTCGTCCCAGTTGTAATTGCGGTCCCAGTCGCGGTCGTTGCGCCACTCGTGCCGATTGGGGTCATACCAGCCATGGGCTTGTGTGTAGCAGCGGTCCCACTCGGCATTCAGTCTTGACTTCGCCTTTTCTGCTTGCTCGCTCCGTCTTCCATGCGCGCGGACCTCATGGCGATAGCGATCATTTAATTTTTCCACCCGGCTCTGACACTTTGCCCGGCCATCGTCGGCCTGCGCTTTAGGTGTGGTTGCAAGAATAAGCGCCCCGCCCAGTGCAAGAGCTGCAAGTGCATTTCCTAGTCTCATATGTTTCATTCCTCTTTTCCTCCTGTCGGTAACTTCCTGGATTCAGATTGGCGGCAGAGCGGCTGGGTTGCTCCCAAATTCTGTGCCAACACCCTGTAGGAGTAATCAGGCTTTAAAATCGACTTGTGGAAACAATCACTTCCAGCGCGCGGGCCGTGCAAGAGCAGTTTCGAGCGAGGCGCTTTTTAGCGGGTGGTCACGTCCAGACTATCGCGAGTTTTCTTCTGCCGCGCCGAGTGTCGGCGGGAAAATCCGAAGAGCGCCTGATCGAAGTTGAGCCAGGTATTCATGTGCTATGCCATTGTCACTGGCAAACCGATCACCGCCCCGCGCTTACTGTGATCGTGGTGCACGGGCTGGAAGGATCGACAGAATCGAAGTACATGCTCGGGGTGGCTGAGAAGGGATTCGCTGCGGGAATGAATGTGGTCCGCATGAACCAGCGGACCTGCGGCGGCACTGACCATCTGGCGCCGACACTCTACCATTCCGGGCGCTCGGCTGACGTGATGGCGGTCGCAAAGGCGCTGATCGAGAAGGACGGCATTTCACGCTTTGCGCTGTGCGGATTTTCCATGGGCGGCAATATCGTATTGAAAACAGCCGGAGAGTGGGGAGCAAAGGGGCCGCATGAATTCTGCGCAGTCGCGGCCGTTTGTCCGGCGATGGATTTGGCGGCGTCAGCGGACGCCCTACATCGTCCCGTGAATCGGCTTTATGAGCAGTACTTCCTGTGGAAGCTGAAGGCGCGGATGCGGAACAAGGCCCGGTGTTTTCCCGGCCGATACGATTTGTCGCGTTTACGTGGGTTGAAAAGCTTGCGCGATTTTGATGACAAAGTCACGGCTTTTTATTGTGGCTTTAACGGAGCCTCGGATTACTACGAGCGATCCGCTGCCGCAAACGTCGTGGATAAGATTGCGGTCCCAACTTACATTCTTTACGCGCGCAATGATCCATTTATCCGCGTGCTCCCGGAAACCAGGCGAAAAGTTGCGTCCAATCCGAATATCGAGTTTGTTGAGACCGAAGACGGCGGCCATTGCTCGTTCCTCGGCGAACGCAATGGATACGATGGACATTACGCCGAGAGAAGGATTGTGGATTTCTTTAAATCGGTTTCGTGATGCGGCTTGCTGCGTTCCGCGGCTCCTGGGGTGATCCAAAAACACCAAAATCAACCACAGAGGGCACCGAGGTACACAGAGAAACGAACACAGAGGAAAGCCGAAGGGGGGCGGGAAACTTATTCCTGTAGAATCAGCGGCAATGACACGCGCTAGGGGCATTGCCGCAGTCGCGATAGCGCTTGCAGCGCTGTCGTTCCCTGCCTGCGCGTATGCAGAGCCGGTTTCGCAACTCCATCCCACTAATTACGTCAATGATTTCGCCCACGTGCTTAGCCCTAAGACTACGACCTCACTGAATGACATCGCGCAGCAGGTTGATCAGAAGGCAAAGGCGCAGATTGCGGTGGTAACGATCAATTCGCTGGACGGCCGCGACATTGAAAGCTATGCAGTGGACTTGTTTAAGCAGTGGGGAATCGGAAACAAGAGCACGAATCGTGGCGTGCTGATCCTGATTGCGGTTAAGGACCATCGTTACCGGACAGAAGTTGGTTACGGGCTGGAGCCGATTCTTCCCGACGGCAAAGTCGGCGGCTTTTGGCGAGAAGTGGTGCCGCTCCTCAAGCAGAGTGACTACGACCAAGCCCTAAAACTAAATACCGAACGGGTGGCCTCGGTGATTGCCGAAGATGCGGGAGTGCAATTAACTGGGGCCAGTTCAGGCTTCGGAGAGCGGGCGCCACCGCGACGGTCGTCGCCAGGAATTTCGCTCGGGGGCGTGGTCATCCTCATCATTCTGGTAATCATTATTTTGGCAACTCCTTTGCGCGGAATATTGTTCTGGTGGCTCCTCATGGGCGGAGGTGGCCGTGGCGGAGGATGGGGCGGCGGAGGTTTTGGCGGTGGTGGTGGCGGAGGCGGAGGTTTCGGCGGCTTCGGCGGCGGATCTTCCGGTGGCGGCGGAGCCAGCGGAAGCTGGTAAGGAGAGAATTCTATGGCTCACGATTCTAAAGCTGACGAACAATTGCTCAGTGAATTCGTGGAGAAGTTACGCGCGACGGCGGGAGAAAACCTCACCAGCGTAATTCTCTACGGTTCAGCCGCCGATGGAGAGTTCCATCCTGAATATTCCGACTACAACCTACTCTGCATCGTGCGCGACACCTCTTTCGCGTCGCTGAACAAGATTGCCGGAGCAGCAGAGTGGTGGCGTAAAAAGAAACATCACCCGCCGCTGGTGCTTACGGCGAAAGAATTGCAAGACACAGCAGACGTGTTCTCCATCGAATTTTCGGACATGAAGCAGCGATATCGCGTTCTCGACGGTGAGGATGTGCTCCATGATTTGAAAGTTCCCATGCACTTGCACCGTGCGCAGCTTGAATATGAGTTGCGAGAGAAGCTATTTCTGCTGCGGCAGCACATTTTATTAGCAGGAACGAATGAAAAGGCTTTATGGGACGTGATGCTGAACTCCTTATCGTCTTTCACGACCCTGTTCCGGCACGTGTTGATCGAAATGGGCGAGCAGGGACGAAAGCATTCGCGACAGGCGGTACAGGAATTGGCATCGCGTCTGAACTTCGATCCGTCTGCTTTCGTACAATTAATGGAGGTTCGCGGAACCACGTCTGATCGCAAACAGTTTCGCGCGGTTGATGTCGCGGGCGTGTATCTCTCAGCGATTGAAAAAGTAGCCGCCGCAGTGGATACAATGCAGAGTTCCCCGACAGCTACGAATCGCTAGGGTATGTGGAAGTTTTGGGGCACCAATCCACGCGCTCGCAAGCGTGGAGCGGGAAAAAGGAGAGGTTATGAGCAAATTTGCCATCGTGTTTATTACGATTGCGGTCTTGATCCTGCTTTCGGTGGGCAAATACATAAGCGTTAAGAACACGCTGGTTGCTAAAAACGAAGCGGTCAAAACCTCGTGGTCGCAGGTCGATATTGTTCTGCAGCGGCGGGCAGATTTGATTCCGAACCTGGTTGAGACCGTAAGAGGATATGCCAAGCAGGAGCAGACGGTTTTCGGGGATATCGCAAAAGCCCGCAGCCAACTACTCTCGGCTGGAACGCCGGAGCAAAAGATTTCCGCAAACGCCCAGCTCGACGGCGCCCTGGGCAGACTTTTGCTGATCGTTGAGAACTATCCGCAGTTGAAATCCAATGAGAACTTCTTGCGGTTGCAGGATGAACTGGCGGGTACCGAAAACCGCATTGCAGTGGAACGCCAGCGCTACAACGATACGTTAAAGGACTACAACATTTACGTGCAGCAGTTCCCTAACAGTGTCTTCGCATCGAGTCTCGGTTTCAAACCGAACACAGCGTACTTTGCGGCTACCGAGGGCTCGCGCGAAGTGCCAAAGGTAAACTTCGTCCCGTCGACACCGCAGCCAGCTCCGGCGCATTGATGAGCGTCGCTTGGGGCTGCTCAGGCGTTAGTGTGCCGCCGGCGGGAGAGCTTTCCTCTCCGGTTCAGAGGCGGTCAAAGTGCGCGGCGCAGTTGTCCCCGGCCAGGGGCGGAGAGCATGACTTCGCCTCCACGATGCGAACAAATCAACCCACAGGCATACCCGAACGAAGCAATGCCCGACCAATCCACTCACTGGGCGGGTAGCGTACGAATCGAACGGTAGAAACTGAACAGCCGGACCGGCCACTTTCGGAGCTGGGATTGACGAAACAACCGTATTGGCTGCGGTCAGGACAGGCGAGGAAGTTACGTTTACCTCTGCAGAAGGCGAAGCGGACATGAGGCGGACCCCCGAAGTCCCACTCTGGGCGGCTACTTCGATGCAAGTTGCGTCTGCAGAGATGCCGAACTATGTAGAAACTCGAGCGCACCGACTTGCATGGTAGCGACCTAGCAGCCCGTGGTGAAAGTTCGTCACGGTGAGGACCGGGATCGCGGAATGCAGGTTCATGAGCGGGCGTGTTAGGGGGCCATCACTGATCGCCACATGTCACGGCGGACGAGTGCCACGCGGGTCCTTCGCGCCCAGCATGATCAGCGCAACGCCTCGATCGCTAATTGATGCCCTGGATGGCCAACGGGAAGACCGGCTCCATCGCGGAAGCGCCGCCATCAACGTACAGCAGCTGGCCGGTGATGAAGCTCGCCTGCTCAGTGCAGAGGAGAACCACGGCGTTGCCGACGTCGGCTGGCAGGCCGAGGCGCCTCATGGGCGTCCAGCCGCTCTCGTGCCAGTCCTTGATCATCTGGAACACCTGGGGCGGCAGCCCGCTGAGGACGCTGTCGTCGCAGGCGCCCGGACTGATGATGTTCACCGTGATGCCTTTCTGGGCGAGAGCCACCGCGAAATAACGAGCCAGCGTCTCCTTCGCGGCTTTCGCTGAGCCCATGGCAACCCAAGGCTGCCAGCTGCCGGTTTGGCCGCCGGGCGCATAGGTGATGGCGATGATCCGGCCGTTCTTGCCCATCATCGGCACCGCTGCGCGGACCGCAACCAGGAACTCCGTCGCCTGGGTGTCAAACGTCGCCTGCCATGCCTCCAGCGGGATCTCCATTGGTTCCGCGTAGAAGCCTGTGGCGAGCGTAGCCCTGGCGTTAGAAACGAAGATGTCCAGGCCGCCGAATTGGGACTTGATGGTCTCGAACATGCGCTGGATGTCCGCAACCTTGCCGATATCCGCCTTGATCACCAGAGGCGCCGCACCGCGCTCTTTGAGGAGGCAAGCGGTGTCTTCGGCGGCCGCGTCGTTCTCCTTGTAGTTGATTGCAATTCTTTTCACCCCCTGCTCAGCGAGCTTCAGCGCGATTCCGCGGCCAATACCGCGTGATGCCCCTGTGATCAGAGCGGTCTGCTGCTTGAGCGTGATTGGCATGACACCCTCCCGTTCGCGTGTACGGATCGACAGGATTGATCTCGATCTCGTGTACTACACTTTGTACATGTCCTGGGAAAACGCGTCCGCGAGCGGCAGCCGGAAATGTGGGTGGCGACGACGAATTTTCCGACGGCCGCCAGTCACCCATTCTACACGCGATTGAATTAGCGGCTGGCCGAGCTACTTCGATGATTTCGTCGAAGGTCAGTGTCAACCATTCTATGCGGAAATCATGGCACGGCCGGGCCTGCCGCCAGGCATGTACTTCCGGCTGTTGTTGAGCTAGGCGCTGCCGGCAATCTTGCCAGACCGAGGCATGTTTCTAGCTTTGGAATTTTGACAAACGCGGTGATCTTCAAAAGGCTTAGGCCGCTTGCCCGCTCTTGGCCGCTTCAGGGCCGTTGGTCCGGGCCCAGGTGTAGTGAATTCGGTGGATCACGGTAATTGTCGATAGGACAGCAATTATCCATAGCACGGGCGCCATACGGTTGAAGAGGGCGCCGATGATCACCAATACCAGGCGCTCCGGTCGCTCCATGAATCCCACCCGACAAGAACCGATGAGCGACTCCGCACGGGCGCGAGTGTAGCTGACCATGATGGCGCTGACCATCACGAAGGCAGTTAGGAAGACATAAAACAAACGGTCGCCGCGGGCAAAGAAAACCAACAGGCCAAAAAATTGCGATTCATCGCTGTAACGGTCGATAACGGAGTCGAAGAATGCCCCGAAACGCGTGACGCGGTTTTGGGCTCGCGCCACTTCGCCGTCCACGAGATCGAAGAAGCCGGAGCCGATGATAATCAGCCCCGCATAGAAAAACATGCGCTGCTGGTTTTCCGCGGTGGCGTAGCCGAACAGGAAGGCGGCCCAGGCATTCACCACTAGTCCCATGAACGTCAACACATTGGGATTGATTTTGGTCAGCGCGAGCCAGCGGACAATCGTCCTCAGCAAAACAGCGCAACCGCGGCCGAAAGCGCTAGTCCAAGTCATGATCTTTGTAAGTGTAAGCCTGTAATTAAGGCTCGGCTTGGGGCAAGGCCTATTTTAAAAACAAAGCCGAAGAAGCCCGTGCCACTTCGAACTTTTTATCCTGCTGCTGCCCCGTGAATTGTGGTAAGGCTCAAAATCTCTAGTTCCCGTTTGCCGTTCGGAGTCACCACAATCGCGGATTCTCCAACTTTCTTATTCAACAGCGCGCGCCCAATCGGCGAAGTTGTCGAAATTTTCCCCGCCCCTCCATCCGACTCTTCGCTGGTAACGAGGTTATACTCAACTTCCTCGTTTTTAGTACTGTCGAAAACTTTCACCGTCGAGCCCAGGCCAACTCTGTCTTTGGGAATATTATTCATGTTGACCATCGATAAATCAGCTAGACGCTTGCCGAGCTGGCGAACACGGGCTTTCACAAACTCCTGGCGCTGTTTGGCCATGTGATACTCGGCGTTCTCGCTCAGGTCTCCCAGGGCTGCGGCCTTCTTTATTTCTTTGGGCAGTTCATGGATAAGTTCGTGTTCGAGCGCGTCGATCTCGTCCTGCAACTTTCTTTTGATCTGCTCGGTCATCGTGGTCGAATTATAAACCGTTGGGGCCTAACAGCTTTATGGCACTCAAGTACTTGCCGTGAATTTCAGCGAGTGCCCAACTCACTATCTGCAAAATCGTTTATTTTCTGTTGGCGGGGAGAGAGGAACCGACGGCCCCGCTCTAAATGTGTCTCGGCAAGTAGTTGATAATACAAGGGCAGCGATCCGGGTGATTGTTAAACCCCGGTGCTTCAGATAGAATAAGGTTCTGTTCGCGGCGGGCTGTTCCTCGTATGAGCCTCAACGGTAGCGGCGATTTCCACATTGGTGACCGGGTCGTTTATCCGAATCATGGAGTGGGAATCATTGAACAAGTCGGCAGCCGCACCCTCGGCCAGCAGGTCGAGAAGTACTACCTCCTCAACATCAAATCCAGCAATCTGAAGGTTACCGTCCCGTTTCATAGCGTGGGCGCCGTAGGTTTGCGTCGCGTGGTGCGAAATGGAGAGATCCAGAAGATTCTGGATTACCTCTCAGACGGAAATGGCGACAGCTCCACGGACTGGAAAGATCGCTTCAAGGAAAACTCCGATCGCATGCGCACCGGCTCTTTACTGGAAGTGGCTGCAGTGCTGAAGAGCCTTTTGGTCCTTCGAGAGACGAAGGGTCTATCGTTCCGCGAAAAGAAAATGCTCGAACGTGCGCGTTATCTCCTGGTAAGCGAACTCGCGATGGCAAGAAATTGCGAAGAGGCCAGCGTCGAGGAGATTCTCGACAAGGCGCTCTCCAAAACCAACCTGAAGTTCCCCGAAGCCACCGAACTGCAATCCTAGGCACGATTTTTAATGCGCGTCTCCATTTGGAGGCTGCTCTCCGCCTAGCCACGCCCCAAACGGTTTGAGCGGCTCCACGTGGTCAAACACGATCTTCATGCCGGCAGTGATTGGGATCGCCAGAATCAGTCCAGCCGCTCCCCAGAGCCATCCCCAAATCAATAGGGCGAGTGTTACGGTGAGCGGATTAAGACGCAAGCGTCCGCCGATAATCTTCGGATAAAGCACGTTAATCGAGACGATATGCAGGGTAAAAACCGTGGCTACAATCCAAACCACCTTCACCACAGAAAGATGGCCTATTCCGAGGAATATGGGGGGCAACAAAGCGATCAGGACACCAAGGTAGGGAACCAGGCTCAAGAATCCACTGAAGAATCCCGCGAAATAGAAAAACTGTATATGGAGTACTCCGAAAATAACCGTGCTTACACCACCGATGACCAGACCAATCACAAGATTCCCTACCATGAAGTTGCGTATCATGCTGGAAATTAATCCCATGGTCACATATGCTGCGCGCCTGTTTTCGGGAGCGACCAATCCCAGGGTTGCCTTGCGGGCATGCTCCTGCCAAGTCAGCATGAAGAAGACCAGGAACGGGATAAATGAGGCCGCGAGCACGCCTTGCCACACGGATCCGAATCCGCGAGTTAGCAGGTCGGCCCAGTTCGTGCTCTGTCGGATTTTTACCGTCCCTTTCTCCGGAGCGGGGTTCAGGGCCTCGAGACTTTGCGCCTTGCGGGTCAACTTCGCAAAATCCTGCCGAATTTCCGAAGAGTGTTTGGGCAATTCCTCCAAAAGATTCGAGGCCTTGTTGATGCCCAGATAAGTTAGCCCGAATATGGCCGCGAGCATAAGTAGTACGGCAAGGGCGGCAGCCCCCGACCGGGGAATGCGCAACCTGGTAAACAGATCGGCGACAGGATCGAGAATGAAAGCTATGAGTACAGAAACCAGAATCACCACCAGGGTTTCCTGCGCGAAGTAGCAGATGGCAAGAATCGTCGCGATCCCCATCACGGTGAGCGCCCAGGTTCCATCCTCCGAGCGTGGGCGCGCGACCGATGGCCCACGAGGAGGACCGTCCGGCGCCGCCTCTTTTGCTTCCCTCTTGTTTTCCATCTTCGTAATTGTTTGCGCCATATAATCCCAGCATGGACCCCGATAGCCCGCTGAAGCCGCGAGTCCTGGGCTTAGATGTCGGTTCAAAGACTATCGGGATGGCCATTTCTGATCCGCTAGGCTTTACAGCCCAGGGGCTGACGACTGTACGAAGGAAGAACAAACGGCTGGATTTCGAACAGCTTAATAAGATCATCGCCGAGTACCAAGTGTCCGAGATCGTCGTCGGCTATCCGCTTCGCCTGAGCGGAATTGAAGGCATTCAGTCGGGGAAAATGCAGCTTTTTGCCGAAGAACTGCGAAAGAAATTCGCTCTACCGGTCCATTTGTGGGACGAGCGGCTCACTTCAAGCCAAGCCAACCGCATTCTGCGCGAATCCGAGATCTCGATCAAGAAACGCGGCGAGGCCGTCGACCGTATGGCGGCAGTCTTGATCCTGCAAAGCTGGATGGAAGCGAGAAGCGCACCGGTTGACCCGTAGCGGCCGGTCCGTAGCACGCATGCTACTCTCGATTCTTACGATTAAATGCCTGGCACCGCACAATTCGCGTCCATTCTCTACGCTCTCGGCGCGTTCTTCAGTTGGGGCATTAGCGATTTTGTCGGCGGTTACGCGGCGCGGCGATTTAATTCCTTTTACCTGGCGGCGCTGGGACACCTGAGCGGCACGGCGTTGATGGCCGGGTTGGCGTTATCGAATCACGAAGTTCTTCCTCCGCTCTCGCATCTGCGTTGGGCATTCCTCGCTGGAGCTTGTGGCGGAGTCTCGCTGGCGCTTTTTTATCGCGCGTTGTCTAAGGGCAACATGGGGTTGGCAGCGCCGGTTTCGGCGGTGCTGGGCGCAGCGCTTCCAGTGGGATTCGGGATGTTTACCGAGGGACTCCCCAAGGCCTTGCCCATTGGAGGATTCATATTGGCCCTGGCGGGAATTTGGCTGGTGTCGCGCCCCGAAGACGGCCGCCGGCCAGAGGGCGTGGCCCTGGCGATGATTGCAGGGTTTGGGTTCGCTTTGTTCTTCATATTTATTAAACAGGCAGGGAACGGTGCGGCGTTGTGGATTGCGGCAAGTTCGCGCGGGTCTGCGCTGCTGGCCGCTGGCGCTATCACTCTGATCGGCAGAAAGTTTTCGCCGTCCTACCCACTTGGCTACGGACTAGCCTTGCTCGCCGGATGCATTGACGTGACTGGAACATTTCTTTTCATTCGCGCCAGCCAGACGGGAAGACTCGACACGGCTGTAATTTTGAGTTCGCTCTACCCCGCGCTCACCGTGTTGCTAGCCCGCTTTTTTCTAAAAGAGCATTTCACACGTTGGAAAACTGTGGGCATGGTTGCGACGCTGGTAGCGGTGCCGATGATTGCGGCCGGGTAGGGGGCGCCCAATGTGGCATTCTACTGTGGTTATTAGTGAAGGCGCGAACCAAGTGAGATAGTGGAGGCACGGGGCGCCTGTGCTGAGCGAAGCCGAAGCATCCTCGCCCGTGCGCGTGACCGGCGCAGCCATTTACCTACGATTTATTCTGCCCAGCTTGGTGGTGCAACTGTGGAAGAGCGGCCATTCATGGCCGCGTAAGCATCTGTCGTCCGATCAAGCGGGCTTCAGCCCGGACGAAGCTGCTACCATCCTCTCGTGGCTCTGGTTGAAATCCGCAATCTGACAAAAGTCTTCCCGCAGGGCGAATCTGTCTTCAGCGGTCCACGGTCCGAAGTTCACGCCGTGGACGATATCTCGCTAGACATTCACGCTGGCGAGACTCTGGGCTTGGTGGGCGAGTCCGGCTCGGGCAAGAGCACGCTGGGACGGCTGGCGCAACGGCTGATTGAGCCAACTTCGGGCAGCGTGCGATTCGACGGCCATGATCTGCTTCGCGCCAGCCACAGCGAGTTGCGCCGCCTGCGCCGCCACATGCAGATTATTTTTCAGGATCCCTTTAGCTCGCTCGATCCCCGCATGCGCGTGGAAGATTTGGTCGCTGAGCCGCTGGTAATTCACAAGCATGTGGTTGAGCCAGTCGCAAGCACGGGCGAGGATGCTTCGGCTTCGCTCAGCACAGGCGCCCGTGCCTCCACGAGCTCAACTTATGGAGCTAGGGATGCTCGCGTAACCCCAACTCATGGAGGTACGGGCGCCCTGGCCCGTACTAAATCTTCGATCAACTCTCAGGTCGCAGGACTTCTAAAAGCAGTCGGCCTCGACTCGTCCGCCATGCCTCGTTTTCCGCACGAATTCAGCGGAGGCCAGCGCCAGCGCATTGTGATCGCCCGTGCCCTGGCCTTGCGCCCGAAGTTTATCGTTTGCGATGAGCCGGTTTCCGCACTCGACGTCAGCGTTGGCGCGCAAATTGTAAATTTGTTGGCACGGCTGCAACGCGACTTCGGACTAACCTACTTATTCATCTCGCACTCGATGCCGGTGGTGCGTTATCTCTCAACGCGAATTGCGGTGATGTACCGCGGCAAGATCGTCGAGATCAATTCCGCCGATAACATTACTGAGAATCCGCAGCATCCGTATACGAAGACCTTACTTCAGGCCACGCCGGAAATCGCGGTTTGATCGTGTGGAGCGGATGCCCCGTCCGCTTAGGTTCCACGAATCGCTCATTCGACATCGATCATCTCCGCGGTTTATCCTTCAAACCTCGTACAAACAGGAGGGCTCATGAAGCTCGCAATTCTGATCTTGAGTTTGGTGTCCGCCGCCGCCGCGCAATCCAAGTCACCGGTTTCCGACGTCCTGCGCGAGATGCTCGGCGGTCGTGAAAAGAACACGGTCGGTGCTTTCGAAGAGATGCCGGCGGACAAGTATGAATACAAGCCTACTCCCGACCAGATGACGTTCGGCCATCTGGCAGCGCACATCGTCGAGGGAAATTACTATTTCTGTGCAAATGCCGGCGATGTTCCGCAACCAAAAACTGAGGAGTTGAAGGGAACCGAGGGCAAAGACAAGCTCGTGGCCGCGGTCAAAGCGTCGTTCGCGTTCTGCCACACGGCGCTCGAGAAAGCCGACGACTCCAAAATGAGCAGCGACATCAAATGGTTCGACGGCAAACCAAAAGCGCGGGCCTGGGCATTTCTGGGATTAGCCAGCAGCTGGGCTGACCATTACGGATTGGCCGCCATGTATTTACGACTAAATGGACTGTTGCCGCCGTCGGCGAAGAAATAATCGCTTCTGTTTTTTCGACGCTTCCGAGTTTCTTAACGCCGCTGCTGAGTTTCTTAAGAATGACAAGCACGAGCATTGATGCGCCCGACTGGTCCACGATTCCCGCGCCCACTGACGATGGCGCCGCCGGGCACTTGACCGGAATGCGAGTTCCGTCCATCGCACTTCAATCGACCGACGGAACAAGCGTAGACCTGTCGTCTCTACCAGCGCGTGGGCGCGTTGTGGTGTATACGTACCCGCGCACCGGCAAGCCCGGAGTCCCGAATCCCGAAGGCTGGGACCTGATCCCAGGCGCCCGAGGTTGTACTCCGCAGACCTGCGCCTTTCGCGACCATTTTGCAGAGCTGAGGGCTCTCGGAGTCGATTATCTTTTCGGCCTTTCAACGCAAGGCCCCGCCTACCAGCGGGAGGCCGCAGAGCGCTTGCACCTCCCGTTCACGATTCTCTCCGACGAATTGTTCGAACTAACTACAGCCTTGCGTCTGCCAACATTTGCAACCAGTGGCATGACACTGCTGAAGCGTTTAACCCTCGTGATCAACGACGGAGTGATTGAGCACGTCTTCTATCCGGTGTTCCCGCCAGACCGGAATGCAGACGAAGTCCTCGCTTGGCTGAAATCCAATCCGCGAGTGTAAGCGCAATTCCGCCACAGTTTCCCAGGATTGGTAATTCAGTGGGTACGTTATACTTCTCCGACTAGCTTCGGGTTCTAAGCACCCCCGGGATTCTTCATGGCAATCGGTATCCGCACGTTAGATTTGCGCAAAATCTACAACTCCGCGCCGCCTTTTGCAGCGGGCGGAGTGTTAGTGCCGCGCTCGGCGGCGGCACCCGTCCCAAAGCCTGGAAAGCAATCTAAACCACAGATCGTCGCGCTCGATGGCATTTCCCTCCAGGTGGAAGGCGGGGAAATTTTCGGGCTTCTGGGTCCGAACGGCGCGGGCAAGTCGACCACAGTTGGCGTGCTCACCACGCGGGTGCGGCCCACCGAGGGTCAGGCGTGGATCGGCGATCACGATGTCTGGAAGGAACAGGCCGCGGTCAAACGGCTGATTGGAGTTGTGCCCCAGCGCCCGAACCTCGACTTTTCTTTGACCGCCAGCGAAATTCTGACCTTCCACGGCGCGTATTTCGGACTTAGCGCAAAAGAACGGAACCAGCGCGCTTCCGAGCTGCTCGAAAAGTTCAAGCTTACCGACCGCGCTAATCAGATGGTGCGCGGATTTTCCGGCGGCATGATGCAGAGGCTTTCGATCGCCCGCGCCATGATGCACGACCCGCAGGTTTTATTTCTCGATGAGCCCAGCGCCGGACTCGATCCGCAGACGAGGATTCTGCTCTGGGAGATCATTCGCGAATACAACCAGGCCGGCAAAACCGTTCTGCTGACCACGCACAACATGGAAGAAGCCGATGCGCTCTGCCAACGGCTGGCGATCATCGATCATGGCCGGGTCATCGCAATCGACACGCCGGAAGGGCTGAAGGGCTCGATTCCTGGCGGATTTTTATTGCGCCTGCGATTCGCGAAGCACACACTCGGCCTGCTGATGGGTCTGCAATCGCTTTCAGGTGTTAGGGAGGTGCGGTCAAACGACACGACCGGCGCCGACGTCTACGCCGATCGCGGCGGCTCTCTGATTCCAGAAATTGCCAGCCTGGCCGCAACTACGGGCGCGGAACTAATGGACGTTCACATCTCCGAGCCCAGCCTGGAAAACTTGTTTCTGCACCACACTGGAAGGAGCCTGCGCGATTGAACTGGAAAACTTTTGGCGCCCTGCTGGCCCGCGATGCCCACGTCGCAAAGCGCAACGCGATGCAACTGTTTCTGCAAACCTTCCTGCAGCCGCTGATGTTTGTGTTCATCTTTGGGCGGGTGATGGTGCAAAGCGGCTACATGCCTGCTTCGTATAAAGCCTTGCTGCTGCCGGGAATCATGGCCATCAGCATGGTGTTCACCGGAATCTGGGCGGTGGCCATGCCGTTGATTGCCGAGTTCCAGTGGACGCGCGAGATCGAAGATCGCCTGCTCGCCCCGATCGGGAACACCTGGCTCGCCATTGAGAAGGTGCTTTTCGGAATGATTCAGGCGGTGGTCGCAGGGTTGATCGTGATTCCGCTGGCCTGGCTGCTGCTCCGTCCAGTTGACATCAGCGTCCACGCGCCGCTGACCTTCATCGCCATTACTCTTTTGGTCGCAGCCTTCTCGGCGTGCGGAGGACTGGCGCTCGGATGCACAGTAAACCAGCAGCATATCGGTTTGATGTTCAGCATGGTGCTGACGCCGATGATCTTTTTCGGGTGCACTTACTATCCGTGGAGCGCGCTGAACTCCTTCCCGATTTTGCAGAAAATAGTTTTGATCAACCCTCTCGTATACGCCAGCGAGGGATTGCGAGCGTCGCTGGTGCCGGGATTTCCGCATCTCTCGACGACCGCAGTGTTGGCTGCTCTGGCGATCTTCGACCTTCTATTGCTGCTAGTCGGCCTGCGCCAGTTCGATAAGAAGGCAATCAGTTGAAGCGTGTGGGGCGGACACCCTCGTCCGCGGTGGAATCGTGAATGGCGGATATCCTGCTTGTCCACTGGAACAAGAAAGAAGCCGAGGAGCGGGCACGCGCTGTCAAACGCCTCGGATACAAAGCAAAAATCCTTTTTGATTCTGAAAAGCACAATCTTGCCGATATTCGCGAATCTCCGCCAGAGGTGTTTCTAATTGATCTCAGCCGCCTGCCTTCACATGGTCGCGAAATTGCCGGATATTTCCGTAGAGTGAAAACTACCCGTCATGTTCCCATCCTTTTTATTGACGGTGATTCCGAGCGGATAAGCGCAGCCCGCAAACTTATACCGGACGCCGAGTTCGTCCGGTGGGACCAGATCAAAGCCGGCATTAGAAAGGCGATTCGAAACGCGCCTCGAAATCCTGTGGTGCCGGGTACTATGGCAGGCTACTCCGGTTCGCCGTTGCCGAAGAAGCTTGGCATTCGCGACAACTGTTCGGTCGTGGCCGTGAATGCGCCAGATCGTTTTGAAAGAAAACTCGACCCATTGCCCGCGTATTCAAAGATTGTCGACGACCCAAAAAGCGCGAATGTGGCCGTGCTGTTCGCATTGTCGCTGGCTGAATTAGCGCGCGATTTTCGACCGCTGGCGAAAGTTCTGCCTGAGAAGAGTGCGCTCTGGATCGCTTGGCCCAAGAAAGCATCTGGAGTGAAGACTGATCTGGATGGAAACGTGGTCCGCGAGTTCGGCCTCGACGCCGGCTGGGTGGATTACAAAGTTTGCGCAATTGATGGGACTTGGTCGGGGCTGTGCTTCGCGAGAAGAAAATAACTTGTCATTCCGAACTGCTTTAGCAGCTATCGAAATAGTTCTGACGTGCGTGAAAAGCAGATTCCTCACTGCTAAAGCAGTTCGGAATGACAGCAAATTATGCACTACTCGATCTGCACTAACTCACTCGTCCGCGACTCGGCCATCGGCGCGGGCTGCTGCGGATCGCGCCAGCCATCAACTATCGAGACCTGATGCACACACGACACTGTGCAATGCGGAGCGCAGGATTTCTCGGTGAGGTATTCGCGGCGGATGTCATCCACTGTATATTTCTCGAGCGGGATCGCCGGATAGCCGCGCTGCTGCGAGCAGTAGTGCACCAGCCCGTCCTCGCAGATATACAGATAACGACCGCCCGCGCGGCAGCGCCACTGGTTCGGACGTCCTAACGCAATGTTGTCCTGAAAAGAATTGATGCGGGTGAAGCTGCGTTTTTCGAGCGCCTTCATCTCGTGATAGACGCGGCGCTCTTCGTCTGCGAGCGGCTGCAGTTGACCTTGGCCGTCGTGAATAATTCCGATAGTCGAGCTGAATCCAAGCTCCAGCGCGCGCTTGCCGATGGTGAGCGCATCCTGCGGATTGCAAACTCCGCCACCGACCACGGAATTGATATTCACGTGAAAGTCAGCGTGCTCGGCGAGCATTTGCAATTTCTTGTCGAGGACCTTCAGACTTTTTTTCGAAACGTCGTCAGGGTTGACGTTGTCAATCGAAATTTGCAGCCACTCGAGTCCAGCCCGGTTCAACCTCTGGATGCGCTCGGGGACAATCAGGTAGCCGTTGGTGATCATCCCGGCGACCATTCCGTTGTGGCGAACGCGTTCGATAATCTCGTCCAGCTCCGGATGCAGCAGCGGTTCGCCGCCGCTGATAGTAATCACCGATGTCCTGAGCTCCGCCAGTTTATCCACGCGACGGAACATGGTCTCAAGCGGTACGGGCTTCGAAACGTCGTCGTACTCGTTGCAATATTTGCATGCCAGATTGCAGCGGCGCATAGGAATGATGTGCGCCAGCAAGGGGTGATCGGTCGAGAGCAGCGCACCCAGAACCTTCCGCGCTCCGCGAACCGTTCGCGAGGCAGATTTCAATTTTCGGCGGAGATTGGTTCGGGTAGATGGCATTGATGGGTTCTCATTATTAGAACACAGGAAAGAGCTAAGTGCATCATTCTGAACAGCGTATGCGAGATTTTGCCAGGCTAATAGCGGCTGAGGCGCATCGGGTGGTGTGTAAGTTCAACAGTGCCCGTATAGGCCGGGATCAGCAATGCACGTGTGGGTCGGACATTCCCTTCGACTTCGCTCAGGGCAGGCTCTGTCCGACAAAGCCGTGTGGCGCGGGCGCCCCCGCCCGCGATTAGAGCCTTCTTACGTGGTTTGTATCAGGACACGTCTTTAGACGTGCCAGTCAAGACCGCAGAAGATTCGGGCTTTAGCCCCTGCGGCAATCTCAATCGAAAAAACACGCTTCGCTGAAGCTCGCTTCCTGTCAGTCCCGACGAAATGCGGCACGTCTGAAGACGTGCCCTGATACAAGCCTGCTTCTAGAGAGCCGGCTCTTGAAAGAAAATGTTGTCGCGGCAAGAACGCCTTGTCGGACAGGAATGTCCGACCCACACGGCCACTGGTCACACCACTTCAATTTTTTCGTCCACCAGCTTTTTGTCATCCTCGTCCATGCCGGTTAGTTCGAAGGAATTTGTTAGAACGGCCTTCCCCTTCTCCACGCTGGTGATGACATAGGAGCAACCGAACCAGTGGGCTTCGGCCAGATCGGTTTGTGACCACCGCGCCGGATGGTCGGGATGGGAGTGATAGAAGCCGATGATGTCCTCGCCGCGCTGCCGGCCTTCGCGTTGAATGCGCACCAGTTCCTTGGGATCGATGTTGTAGCGGTTCTGCGGCGAATCCGTGCGAGTGTTGCCGGCGCGGGCGATTGAGGTCACTGTGCGTGCGCCGTCGTCCTCCATTCGGCCGAGCAGCACCCCGCAGCACTCGTGCGGATATGTCTGCTCGCCATGCTGACGAAGCGCATCGTAATGGGATTGGCCGAGGCGAAGCATTGAGAAGTCAGAAGTAAGAATTCAGAATGAAGAAGTGCAACCGTTCAATTCTGCATTCTGAGTTCTCACTTCTAAATTCTGGCCTCATCCTTCCGTCCAAAATCTCTCACTCAAGTATTTGTCGCCTGAGTCGGGAAAGATCGTGACCATCACCGCTGCTTCATCTTCCCGCAATCGCCGCGCTACCTGCAAGCATCCGGCAATCGCCGCCCCGGCGGAAATGCCCAGCAGAAGACCTTCTTCGCGGGAAGCCCGAATCGCGTAGGCATAGGCATCTTCGGTTGCGATTTCGATATCTTCATCGGCGAGCTTCGGATCGTAAATTCGCGGCACAATCGCGCTGGCCATGTGCTTCGCGCCTTCAATCCCGTGAAACGGCGAGTCGGGCTGCAGCGAAACGCAGCGAACGTTGGGATTCAATTCCTTCAAGCGCCGCGCAGTCCCCATGAACGTTCCGCTGGTGCCGAGCATGGCAACAAAATGCGTGACCCGTCCTTCCGTTTGTTGCCAGATTTCTTCAGCTGTGCCATGGTAGTGAGCTTGCCAGTTAGCATTGTTCGAATACTGGTCGGCGTAAAAATATTTTTCCGGCTCACGCGCATAGAGTTCGCGCGCCGCAGTAATAGCGCCATCAGAACCGTCTGCGGGATCGGTATAGACGATGTTTGCGCCGTAGGCGAATAGAATGCGTTTGCGCTCGACGGAAACGTTTACCGGCATGCACAACGTTACCGGAAATCCTTCGGCGGCGCCGATCATGGCGTAAGCAATGCCGGTGTTGCCGCTGGTCGAGTCGAGCAAAGTTTTGCCGGAAGCGAATTTCCCGCTGCGCCGTCCTTCTTTCACAATGTTGAAGGCGGCGCGGTCTTTCACCGAGCCTCCGGGGTTGTACCACTCAGCTTTGCCTAGAAGCTGCACGTTGGGCAGATCGCGCGCGATCCGTTCCAGCCGCAGCAATGGCGTGTTGCCAATGCGCTCTAAGCTGCGCTGCCCGAGCTTCAATTTGCCGCTCGCAGGCTCAGGATCCGCGAATTTGACGGTAGAAGGACGCATCGGCTTTGTGACTATCGTAATGTCGCCGAGAATACAAATCGGCGACTAGTCGTTAGATTATAGAGGAGCACCCAGGGATACAGTGGTGCGGGTATGCGTCGATATGGTGAGCGGCGCATCTAAAGATTCAGTCGTTGGCCTTTGGTCGTCGGTCTTTGGCTTTTCGAAGTCGTGAGGCAATCGAGAGTAAGCCTGAAGCGGTTTGCCAACGACCAACGACGAATGACCAACGACGCTTTTTCGCTAAGAGCTATAGGAGCTAACTTTTAAATGGCAACCACCGTCGAGCAACGCACATACGAAGATGCCCTGCAATGGCTTCGTGATCACGGGTTCGATCTGATCGAAGCGCCGGGCACACAGGGACGAGTGTTCCTGAAGAAGTACAACGTGTCGGCAGCGATCCAGAAAGACGGCGACGACGGCGTGAAGATTTTCGCCTACCCCGGATACCTGATCAACGGCGAGATGTCGAAGCTCATCAACCGCGGTTACCAGCAGGTGCTGAAGACCTCGAAGACCGAAGTGGCGGCGACCGCTGACCATTTGAAAGCATTGCAGCAGTTCAGCGAAGAGATGAAGGAAGCCCTCGGCTTACCGAGCTTGTACAACGAATCTCTTGGCACGGTGAGCGAGGCCTATCAGTACGACCGTGTTGCCGGACGCGATAAGCCAGCGACTGAACGTCCGAAGCGGCCTTGGGAACGAATCAAGCTTGGCAAGAAAAAGGACCGCGCATAAATTCTGCTCTGCATTTGTTGCAAACTCTTAATCTCAACTGGCGGTGTGCGTTCCTGTTCGGTCTCTTCTCTGGTAAGCAAGCGCAGCAGCTCCCAAAAATAGTGCCGAAGCCGGAAGCACAGTCCAGTCGAGCACCGAAAGCCCCATATACAGTAGGTGATGACTAATGAAACTGTTTCGTTCAAGCAGTCCTACTGGAAAAAACAGGCAGAACGATCCAAGCATTATGATTGCCGGAAACATGCCAGCAACCATGCAGGTCAAGCTTTTGCCCCCTGCACGACGCGACAAATAGGCGCCAGCGGCGCCGCATATCGGCAGCAGCATCAACCACCGAAAGTCAATACCCAGCACTTCTCCTTCCACCCAGAAAACCTTCGGATGAAGAGAAGAAACTTGCTGCAGGATCACGAGCAAAATGGAAGCCGCTGCCAGGGTCGCTAACCCAGGCAGCCATAAAGCTTTTGTCCGGTGGTTCATAATACCCTCCTTGGTGCGCTCAATTGTCCGGGCAATTCTCTGCCCTCCTGCTACTTGTCTGAGACATAGCTGAAAAGCCATTGATTCGGACATCCCGTGAGTTCGGTGCTCTTGATAAAGGTCTTCCAGATGAGCGGCCAGTTCGGAAATGATTTCCTCACGCTGATCGACGTCCATGCGAAGAATTCCAAGATTCTCTTTGACCACTGTTTTCCAATCACGCATGATTCAACCCCGCTAGGTCATCGAGCGCGTGAAAGAAGCGTTTCCATTCCCGTCGCAGCGGGGCCAATTCCTTTTTCCCCGCCGGAGTCAGGGAATAATACCGGCGGTCGCGCCCAGCCGGGTTGGTTTCCCACCGGGCCTTTACACGTCCCCGTTGTTCCAGGTCGTAGAGCATGGGATACAGGGAAGCCATCGTAAAATGGAGGGCGCCGGCTGTTCTCTCCTCGATGCGTTTCGCTATCTCAAAGCCGTAGAGCGGTTGTTCATTCAATAAAGCCAAGATCGCCAACTCGGCGCTGCCACGCGTGAGGTTCGAATCGATACGTTTGTCCATTGGAATATAGGAATCCTATATTGATGGGCGAAAGGGGGTCAAAGCACGAAGGTACCACGGCTTCAAGGGAATTCGGTTACTGGTCTGGACTAAACCAGCGCTCGACGGCTTCCAAATCGGTGGTCCGTTTGTAATTCGGCAGGCTTTCCACGAATACTCGTCCGTACTGTTTTTTCAGAATGCGGTTGTCGAGCAAAGCCAGCACCCCGCGATCGTGTAACGACCGAATCAGACGTCCGAACCCCTGTTTCAGTGTAATCACCGCCGCTGGCACCTGATATTGAAAGAACGCGTTCCCGCCTTCGGCATCAATCGCCTTTACTCGCGCCGCGACCACCGGGTCTGAAGGCACCGCAAACGGAAGCCGGTCAATGATCACGCAACTGAGCTGTTCCCCTTGCACATCGACTCCCTGCCAAAAGGAAGACGTCGCAAACAGCACGCAATTGGGGGTCAGACGAAACTCTTCGAGCAGTGCGTTTTTCGGAGCATCGCCTTGCAGCAGCATAGGAAATTCCACTTCCCCCAAGAGCCGCTGGTAAATGTCCCGCATCTGCGCGTAACTGGTAAAAAGAACAAATGCCCGCCCGCGTGTGATTTCCAGAAGCCGCCGGATGCGCTCTGCAGCTTTGATTTGAAATTGCGGCGTGCGCGGGTCTGGCAAATCAGGCGGCACATACAGGATGGCCTGGTTCTGATAATCAAAGTGCGAGGGCAGCACCAGGTCGCGCGCATGCTCGATTCCCAGACGTTGGCGTATGTACTCGAATCCTCCGCCGACTGCAAGGGTTGCCGAGGTCAGCACCACCGTATCGAGCTTCGACCATAGGCATTCGCGCAGCACTGGCCCAACATCGATCGGAGTGGCTTGCAGCGACACATTCAATTTTTCGCGGCCAGTGCGCCGTCGCTCGATCCAGAAAACGGTGTTGCGATCTTCCGCCTCCATCACGAACCCAAGCTGCACCTGCAGTTCCTGCGCGCGACGCGCGAAAGCAAACACTTCCTCCGGCTTGGACGGTAAATTTTCCAACTCCGAGCCGATGTGCGTAAGCGACCGCTGTAGACCGAGGAATTCCTCGCCGTTTTCTTCCAGAAATTCGCGGCGGTTCTCAAAGGCAAATCGTCCTTCACCTTCGGGCAGCAATGAAAAGAAGCATGCGGATCGCTCTCGCAGGCTCTTCAGCGCGCCCGAAAGTCCAGCGGTGTACGCTCGATTTCTTTGCAGCGACGCCTCAACGTCCCGGCACAATTCTTCCAGCCGGGCCGCGCTCACCGAAATTCCGAAATAACTGCCCGCCACGTCTTCGAGTTCATGCGCTTCGTCGAAGATCACCGCTCCTGCTTCAGGCAGAATGCCGGCATCGGGAGCGGAGTCGGCTTGCTGCTTGATGGCAAGATCAGCAAAGAATAGATGGTGATTGACGATGATGATGTCGCTCTCCATCGCCCGACGATGCATTTCGGTGATGAAGCACTTGTCCCAGGCGCTGCACTTCTGGCCTAGACATGTATCGGCGCGCGCGTCGAGCTTGTGCCAGAGAGCGCTGGTTTCTGGCAGGGAGGCCAATTCCGACCGGTCACCACTTTGCGTGGCTTCTTCCCAGGCCGCGATCGCGCGGTACTGTTCGATTTCATCGAAGCCGCTTAGCACGGGTTGGCCCGTGAGGTCATAGAGCTTTTTCCGGCATAGATAGTTATTACGGCCTTTCATGTAGCAGACGCTGAGCTTTCGATTTCCTTCTGGGAAGAGTGCGCGCTCCAGGAACGGAATATCTTTGTGAAAGAGTTGCTCTTGAAGATTCTTGGTGCCAGTCGAAATGATCACGCGTTTGCCGGAACGAATCACGGGCAGGAGGTACGCGAGAGTTTTCCCGGTGCCGGTACCGGCTTCGACGATCAGATGGCGCCGTTCTTCGAGCGCTTGCTCGACGGCTTGCGCCATTTGCAACTGCCCTCGCCGGAATTCGTAGGCAGGATGAGTACTCGAGAGCAGACCGCCTGGGCCAAAAAACTGCTGCAGCGAAGGGCTACTTTTGGGAACGGAAATCGCGGGCTGAGAACTCGCAGGCACGGAGTCTCTATAATAACTGGGAGTTCACTATTCAACGTCAGCAAGGTTCGAGAGGACGGGCGAGGGCGCCGGTCCCCACATGGCCGGTGCACATGGCCGGTGTCGGTTTCCCAATCGGTTTCGACCCACATGCAACCAACTCCTCTCATCGCCATCGTCGGCCGCCCCAATGTAGGCAAATCGACACTTTTCAATCGCCTGGTCGGCTCGCGTCGCGCCATCGTAGGCGACGAGCCCGGGATCACTCGTGACCGTCTTTATGGGGAAGCCCACTGGCGCGGTTACGAACTTCGAGTTGTCGATACCGGCGGCATCATTCCCGAGGAGAAGGATTTCATCCCTGCCGAGATTTTTCGCCAGGCCAAAGTTGCGCTTGACGAAGCCAATGCCATCGTCATGGTCGTGGATGCGCGCAGTGAGTTGGCCGCACCCGATCTCGAGTTGGCTCGATTGCTTCAGAAAACAGGGAAGCCTCTGTTTCTGGCTGCAAACAAAGTGGACTCAGATAAGCAGAGTTCGCTGGCAGACGACCTCCATCAGCTTGGTATCCGCAATATCATTCCGATTTCTGCCGAACACGGCCGGGGAATCGACGACCTGCTAGATGCAATTCTGGCGGCACTTCCAACTCAAGTAAAAGCGTTAACCACAGAGGACACAGAGAACACAGAGGAAAAAACCACAGAGGAGGAATCCCCACCTTTCCCAAAATCACGGAAGAATGGGGCGCGCGGCAAATCAAAACCAGTAACAGAGAACGTGGAGGACGTACCGGACTATGCCTGGTCTAAGCCACAATCTCGGAGATCGCGACGGAGCCAGGACTCGGATGTCTTGCCGGGGACCGGCGAGCATCAGCCGACGACCGACGATCGTCAGCCCGCGACCGACGACGATTTGCCAACGACCGACGACGAACGATCCCCATCAGAAACCCGCGTTGCCATCATCGGCCATCCCAACGTTGGCAAGTCCACGCTGCTGAACCAGCTCACCGGGTCAGATCGCGTCATCGTTTCTCCCGTTCCCGGCACTACGCGCGATGCAGTGGATGAGATCGTCGAGCACGATGGCGCGAAATTCCGCTTCATCGACACCGCTGGCATTCGCCGCAAAGGCAAGACCCATCTCATGGCCGAGAAACTCTCCGTCGTGATGGCGCGCAAGCACCTCGAAGCTGCTGACATTGCTCTGCTCGTAATCGATGCCACCGAAGGCGTGAGCGCGCTCGATGCCGCTATCGCCGGCTACGCGCACGAGAGCGGGCGTTCGATCGTTATTGTGGTGAATAAGTGGGACTTGGTCACGAGCGGCGAGAAAAAAGCAGTGAGCCAATCCCGGGCGTCTCGCATTCAGGACGGCAAGCGTCCCGACGATCGTGCTGCCTACGAGCAGCGCCTCCGCTACGCGCTGAAATTCCTGAGCTATGCTCCCGTGCTCTTTATTTCAGCGGCCAAGGGCAAGGGCACGGACAAGATTTTTGCCACGCTGGCAAAAGTCGCTACCGAACGCCGCAAACGCATCACCACCGGCGAGGTGAACAGGTTTTTGAAACACGTCGACTTCGACCGCGCCTCAGTGCCGATGCGGCAGCGGGTCAAGATTCTTTATCTGACCCAGGCGGCTATTGCCCCTCCCACCTTTGTGCTCTTCACCGATCGCCAAGTGAAGCTGCACTTTTCATACGAGCGGTTTCTGGAAAACCAGATTCGAAGGGCGTTCGGGTTCGTAGGAGCGCCGATCTGGATAAAAGTCCGGGCCCGGTAGGAAGAAATGAATTAGAGCGGCCTGTCTCGGATAGCAGGGGAGAAATCGAATTAACGAGTCTGTTTGCCCTTCAGCAGTTGTTCCAGTCGATTCAGCAGGTCCTGCGGCTCTTCTTCGCCCTTTCGAATCCAAAGGTCGGCAATGCCCAAACTCTCGTCCAGCAGCTCTCCGTATGCCGACAGAATGATGATTGGGACTGACGGGTTCAATTTGCGGATTTCGCGGGCCACCTGCAGCCCGTTCATGTCTGCCATCCAGTAATCCAAAAGCACCGCATCGACTGGCTCAGACTTGAAGGCTTTGATTCCCAACGCACCCGACTTAGCGCCCAGCACTCGGTAACCGGCTGATTCCAGCAGATGCTGCCTCAATTGCAGCGCAGTCTGCTCATCGTCGATGCACAGGATGGTAGCCGTTCTAGATTCCATTTGAAGAGCGCGCACAAAAAACCCACCGAGTCGGATTAGTTAGACTGATACAGACGATCCTCCGGGGGCAATACAGCAAATAATGTAGTACGCTCGCCAGCGAATTTTATCCTGGCGCGCGGCCGGTTGATTCCCGGACTGCAATCTCTGGCTCAACTGCAATTTCCTGCTCCCAATCGCGCGAATGCTCGATCTGGCCGACCAGTAGATCGACCGCAAGCTCCCCCATTCTACGCAACGGCTGTCTTATGGTTGTCAAGCTTGGATAATGAAAAGCCGCTGCAGGTATGTCATCGAATCCTACTACCGAAATGTCCTGCGGAACCCGCAGCCCTGCTTCCTGAAATGCCCTTAGTGCGCCGATCGCCGAAATGTCGTTATACGCGAACAACGCGGTGAACGGTCGTTTCTTCTCGATCAGCTTCTTGCCGAAAGGGTAGCCTAGGCTCGGGGTGGAGTCGGTTGAGTCGATCTGGATAACCAATTCAGGGTCAAGTTCCAGTCCTAATTCGTGTGCAACTTCTTGCACCGCATTCCATCGAGATTGGGAATCCGCGCTATCCGGGTGCCCCTTAAGGATCGCAATTTGCCGATGACCTAGCCCGGTCAAATGTTTGAGCGCCAGTTCGGCGGCGTGGTGGTGATCAAGAACGATATTGGTGATGCCTTGGTATTGTTTATGGCCTGCAATCGCTACCGCTGGAACGGGAAGCGAGTGCGCAAGGTTGAAATCCAGGGTGATCAGCCCTTCGGCCCCGCGTTGCAGCAACAGCCGAGAATATTTGTCAAAAAGCTCGGGGTCGTGTCGGTGCACCCCGGTCACGAAGAAATAATTTTTCTGCCGCGCACTGTTCTCGATTCCGGCGATAACCGCAGAACTATAGCCGTCTCCGATCTCGTGTGCAATGACGCCGATGGTGAATGTTCTCTGCTTGCGAAGCGAACGGGCAAAAAAGTTGGGACGGTAGTCGAGCTTGCGGGCGGCGGCAATGATGCGCTCACGCGTAGGCATGGGGATGTGCTTGGCTGAGGGAGCGTCGTTGAGGACCGCGGAAACCGTCCCGGCGGAAAGTCCCACGTGGGCCGCCACGGATTTCAATGTGACAATATTTCCGTTCGACTCTGATGTTTTCTTCTTCTCCGCCATATTTTAATGCGGGAAAGCCGCTCGCGACAAAAGGCGTCCCATTATATGGCAAAGCAGAGAGCGGCGAGATACGACCTGCGCTGAGTACCCTAATATGACTTCCGTCGGCCACAGCGATGGTCGTGCGTTCAGCTCCGCAGTCCTGCCCGCCACAATAGATAACTAGTGCTTTCCTTCATCAGAGCAATTGCTCGCAGCCATACGGATTTCGGCCGCGAGTCCGGCCGGGGCACAAGAAACACCTGCAAGCCCTGGTGCGCCAGCAACATACGAATGCGAAACATATGGTAGGCATCGCTCACGGCGAGGCAACTGGTCATATGATTTTCGCGCATAATCGTGGACACACGCTCTGCCGACTCAGCAGTGTCCGAAGCCTGGGTTTCAGCGATGAGCGCAGATTCTGGTATTCCCTTGCGCATCAGGTAGTCGTGCCCGACGCCGCCCTCACTGAACTTAGGGTCCGCAGCCGAGCCCCCAGTGGTGATTACAACGTTCGCCAGACCTTTGCGGAAGATTTGTTCAGCGTGATCTAAACGGGCCCGGAATACTGGCGATGGCCGGCCGTCGTATTGCGCGGCGCCGAAAACGACAATCGCATCGGCGGGATGAAGTTCCTGTTTTCCCGCATCGTGGACAATGGTGAATGCAATCGAAGAGAAGGCGGCCAAGACTACCACCGCCGCTATGAGAGTCGTCCAGAACAGCCAGCGGCTGGAGATCCGCTCGGGCACTCTAGTTTCCATCAACCCTGCGCGAAGAATTCCGATATCTCCTGTGACGGGATGGCGCCTTCCCGCAGGATCCTCCAACGCGCCTCGCCGTCGGTGAGATCAACGATCGTGGAAGCGATTTCGCGCGGCGAATCTCCGCCGTCCACAATTATGGGAATACGCGTGCCCAGCTGATCTCTCACCGCAGCCGCTGAAGTACATTCAGTCTCGCCACTCAGGTTTGCAGAAGTTGCGGTGATCGGAATCTGTGCGGCGATCACTACAGCCCGGGGAATGGGAGCATTCGGCACTCGAAGCGCTACGTTGCCGGTGTTTGCGGTCACCTTCAGGGGAAGCCGGGATGCGGCTTTCACAATGATGGTCAGCGGCCCGGGCCAGAACTTCTTAGCCAGCTTATAGAACTCTTCAGGCAATGGCTTTGCCATCTCCTCTGCTTGTTCTACTCCTTCAATGAGCAGTGAAAGCGGCTTGTGACGAGATCTCGACTTAATCTCATAGACTCGCTCCACCGCCCGGAGATTGAAGGGATCGGCAGCAAGGCCATAGAAAGTATCGGTGGGCATGCCCAGGACTTCCCCGGCGCGAATCTGGTCGGCGGCGTACCGAATGAGCGAAGGCTCAGGTTTTTCACTGTTGATTTTGACCATCTCCACGCGCACCGCGACTCTCCCGGACCCGTTGTATTTTCGAGAGTTAAGATAACACGAGCACCCGTTCGCCGCCGAGTGGCGCGTATGATCTGTCGTCAGGAGCCGACTTTGGAAAAGACCAGGAGCGCTGACCCTCGCCACTTGCGGCGTATTGAGGGACGCCACAATTCGCTTTTGAAGGAGCTGCGCCAAGCCTTCAGCCGAGGCGAATTGACGACCTCAGGTGAGTGCGCCATCGAGGGCTTTCGAGTCATTGAAGAAGCCGTCCGCAGCGGTCTTCGGTTCCGCGCAGTCTTCGTCAGCGAATCTGGCCAGGCACGTGCAGCCCGCCTGCTGCCGCAAATCGGCTCTCACGTGGAAACCGTTCTTGTGCCCGATAAGCTGTTTGCGAGCGCCGTGCCAAGCGAGAGCCCACAGGGTCTGGCTGCGCTGGTTAATGTAAAGTCGCACGCTCTCAATGAAGTTCTCGAGAGCGCTGTGCCCGGGCCTTTTCTCGTGATCGCCGGACTCCAGGATCCCGGTAATCTGGGCACAATTCTGCGCTCGGCTGAGGCATTCGGGGCTAAGGCTGTCCTGCTGAGCGAGGGTACCGTGAGCGTCTACAACAGCAAAGTTGTGAGAGCTTCGGCGGGCTCGGTTTTCCGGCTGGCGGTGGTCAAGGTTGAACTGAAGACGGTCATCGAGACAATGCGCACGCGAGGTGTCCGTTTGTTTGCGACGTCATCGCACAAAGGAACTTTGCTTCCAGAGGCCGATCTCCGAGGCCAAGTCGCAATCTTCATCGGCAATGAAGGCGCCGGACTGGAGAAGAAACTTCTATCCGAAATGGACGAGCTGATCATGATTCCACACTCGCAGCGGGTGGAATCACTCAATGCGGGGATCGCCGCGAGCATCATGTTGTATGAAGCAAGTAGGCAGAAGTCATGACCAGCAAAACCGTGCACCACGGAGACACGGAGGCACGGAGGAAACAAGGTTTTTAGTTTTATGTTGGTTGAGGAACAACTCACGGAACAGATAATCGGAGCTGCCATCGAAGTGCATCGGGAGCTCGGTCCGGGCCTGCTGGAATCGGCGTACGAGCAGTGTTTCTGCCACGAACTGCACCTGCGCGCACTTCAATTTCGGTGCCAAATAGATTTGCCAGTGCAGTACAAAGGACTAAAACTCGATTGCGGCTACCGTCTTGATGTGGTCGTCGAAAATTCTGTGATTGTCGAGGTGAAATCTGTGGAGCAGATTCTGCCAATTCACCAAGCTCAACTGCTCACGTACTTACGTCTCAGCGGCAAAAAGGTCGGCCTGCTGATCAATTTCAATGTCCCAGTGCTCAAGAACGGAATAGTCCGGAGAGTTTTATGATTCGCTTTCTCCGTGCCTCAGTGTCTCCGTGGTGAAATGTTTTTATGAGCCTGTTCCAAACAATTCCGGGCGGCAATGAAGCCAGCGATCGCGGGCGACCTTTGGCCGATCGCATGCGTCCGCGCACGCTCGACGAATTCGTGGGCCAGGAGCACCTGATCGCGCCCGGCAAACCGTTGCGCGCGCAGATTGAACGCGATGATATTGGCTCCCTGATCTTCTGGGGACCTCCGGGCACAGGCAAAACTACGCTGGCAAAGATCATTGCGGGTATGACCCGCGCGGAGTTCATCGAGTTCAGCGCTGTCCTTTCCGGGATTAAAGAGATCAAGCAAGTCATGGCTGAGGCTGAACGGGCCCGCCAGTACGGCACTCGCACGATCGTTTTCGTGGACGAAATACATCGCTTCAACAAAGCCCAGCAGGATGCGTTTCTCCCCCACGTTGAGAAGGGCAACATTCGCTTAATCGGTGCGACCACCGAGAACCCGTCCTTTGAGATCATCTCCGCGCTTCTCTCGCGTAGTCGGGTATACGTGCTCAAGCCGCTCACGGAGGAACAGATTGTTCTTTTGCTCCGCCGAGCGCTCGAGGATAGCGAGCGCGGCCTGGGTGCGATGAAGTTATCCGCGGACGACGACGCGCTCCGCCAGATCGCTGCTTATTCCAGCGGCGATGCCCGCAGCGCTTACAACGTGCTGGAGGTCGCGGCAGCGCTTGTGCTGCAGCCCGCAAAGGGCGAACCTGGGTCGAGTTCAACCCCTTTGCAAATCGCGAAAGGCCCTGCCCTGATTACAAGTGAGATCGTGCAGGACGCATTGCAGAAGCGTGTTCTGCTGTACGACAAGGCTGGTGAAGAGCACTACAACCTGATCTCCGCCTTGCACAAGTCGGTGCGCAACAGCGATCCCGACGCATCTTTATATTGGCTGGCGAGAATGCTCGAGGCCGGCGAAGACCCGCTCTACATAGCCCGGCGCATCGTGCGAATGGCGGTTGAGGACATCGGTCTTGCCGATCCCAATGCGCTCGCGCTCTGCATGGCCGCCCGCGACGCGGTGGATTTCATCGGAATGCCGGAAGGCAATCTGGCGCTGGCGCAGGCGGCGGTCTATCTCGCAATGGCGCCGAAATCGAATGCGTTGTACACGGCGTATTCGGATGTTCAGCAGGACGTCGAACGCACTGCGGCCGAGCCGGTTCCGTTGCATCTTCGCAATGCGCCTACTGGACTCATGAAGAACCTTGGCTACGGTCACGGCTACGAGTACGCGCACGATCTTGAGGCCAAAGTCGCCGATATGCAGTGCCTTCCAGATAATCTGAAAGACCGGCGCTACTACCAGCCAACAAACGAAGGCACGGAAAAGCGTATTCGCGAACGGCTGGAGGAGATTCGACGCAAGCGATCGCAAGCCCCTTCTTCGAAAACTAAAACAGAATCCGAGCAATAGCTCAGGTCATCTTTTTACTTGAGACTCTCTGCGGGTGAGCGCCAATGGCTGCGACTCCCAATCCGGTTCAGATCACATCTCTGATAGATCGCTCGCTCCAGAGCGGGCGTATCGACGATCTGCTCAAGCTACAGGAGTGGATCCCGAAGATTACGTCCATTCTCGATCTCGATCTCCTGATCGACCAGATCGTCAATCATGTTTCGTGCGCGTTCGGCTGTGTTGAAGCCAACTTATATCTTCACGATGAAGAACGAGCCGAGCTGGAACTGGCATGTGTGTGCGGTTGCACGCTCCACGACAAGGGACATCGGCTCAAGGTCGGAACCGAAGGGATGGTCGGGCGGGTCGCGGCAACCGGCAAAATGCACTATGCACCGGACGTAAGAGTCGACCCCTATTACCTTGCATGTGAGGAATCTACGCTCTCGGAAGTAGCAATACCTCTCTTGGTGGAAGGCAAGTTGGTTGGCGTGTTCTCGGCGGCTCATCCCGAGCTCGACGCTTTTCCTCCCCAGCAATTGCAACTCCTGCAAGCTCTTGGGGGGCACATTGCTATCGCATTGCACAATTGCAGGCGATTCCGGGCGGAGCAACAGGAACGGCAGCGCATGTCGCGAGAGTCTGAGGAAGCTCGGATCATCCAACAGGCACTGCTGCCCAAAGTGTCACCTTACATACCGGGATTTGCCATCTCCGGGCTTTCCGTTTCAGCTGGGGATATTGGCGGAGACTGGTACGACTTCATTCCCTTTAATGACGGTTGCTGGGGTTTAGTCTTGGCTGACGTTTCCGGCAAAGGCACGGCGGCAGCACTGCTGATGTCCGCCACACGCGCCATGCTCCGTTCACTTGCGGATACATGCAGCTCGCCCGCAGAAACGTTGAGCAAATTGAATCAACTCATGGTCGAGGACTTCCCCTCCGGCCGATTTGTGACGCTGATTTACGCGGTCCTCGATCCGCAAAAGCGCACGCTCAAATTCGCCAGCGCTGGACACCTCCCGCCCCTGCTCGTAGAAGGCGGCGACGCACGTTTTCTGCTGAGCGAAGCTGGCACGCCTCTGGGGCTTTCGAAGAGCGGCTTTTCTGAGAGCGAGATCTACCTCAAAGAAGGTTCGCGGATAGTCCTATACAGCGACGGAATAACCGAGGCCGCAGGTTCCGATAATGAAGAATATGGGGCCGCGCGGCTTTGCGAGCATGTACTCAACCCGCACGCGTCTAGCGAGAGCATCCTGACGGATGTTCGGCACTACGTGGATGGCGCTGGACTGCAAGATGATGCAACCGTAATTTTTGTGAGAGCGTAAAGGCCGGGATTCTTAGCCGAATCGCGCCCGGTGCTCTTTGAGAATGCAAAGGTCCATCACTACGAACAGCCCAGCGCGTTTCGCCTTTTCAGCGGCCTGTTGATGGATGACTTCCTCTTGCATCCAGACCGCGGGAACTTTCAACTGAATAGCCTGATCGACAATTTCCTCAACGAACTCCGGGCGCCGGAAGATGTTCACGATATCGATCTTTTCTGGAACTTCCAGCAATGACGAATATGACTTTTCGCCTAAGGCTTCAGGGATACTCGGATTGACCGGAATAATTTTGTATCCCTGGGCCTGCATGTAAGCAGAAACGGCATAGCTGGGGCGCATGGGGCTGTCGGAGAGTCCGACTACCGCAATTGTTTTGGAGCGCTCGAGCAGTTCGCGAATGGAATCAGTTTTGGGCAGGGACGCCAAGCCAATATTTTAACCCGCAACGCCTCTAATGTTTGCCGCCTTCGGTCTTTTGCTTGAACATTCGCAAAGCAAGCTTGCTTACAGTGTCGGAGACTTCTCGGTTGCCCGACAGGTTCCGCAAATCCTGGATCAGCAGGTTTTTCATTAGGCCGAGGGAAACGTCGAGCGGAGTGCGCGGATTACAAACAAGGTTACGGACCACGGAATAGTTTTTCATAAACCGGCGTTTCATTGGAATCGCGCGCAGCAAGGCTTCCAGAACATTTTTTTGGTTAGCGAACCTTTCAACTTCGCTGTCCGTTATTTTTGGTGAGTCCAGCACTGCGAGCGCAACGATTTTCGTGCCATCACGCACCAGAATGGCGCGCTCCTCTTTCGATCCTTTCATTGCAAGTTGGATTCGCCCTTTTACGTCGAGCTTGGCGATTTTCTGCAAGACGCTGCCTCTCGTGTCTTCCGGGTTCACTAGTTTCTTTGCGGCCGGTTTCGCGGCCAAGGCCGGTTGCGCGGAGCTCGCTGCAGCCGCGGCTGCCGCTTGTGGCTCCGCTGCGGCGACTTCCTCGTGAATTCCGCCAATCGGCTGAAAAGGCTTGTCAGCCTCGGCAGCAATTTCGCTTGCGTGTTCGGTCAGAAACGCAGCCACGACATTTTCTGTTTCGGGGTCCGCTACGGCTTCGGGTTCCGCTGGTAGGGCGGCTTCGCTTACAGTGCCTTGCTGTTCGGTTGCCTGTGCCGGCGCTTGCTGAGCAGAGTTATCGACCGGTGCGGCCGGTACGATTTCAGGGATCGCTTCCTGCGGCCTTTCAATGGCTATAGCTGCAGGGGCGGTTTTTCCCGTGATCAGCTCTTGCACTCTCGCCGTCTGTACTCCGCTGAGCTGCGCGTTTGAGGCGAGATCTTTCAGGAGCTGCGGTGATTTCTGTATCCGCGGGCTTGCCAGCATCGCGTCAATCCACTCGCCTTTCAAGGTGCGGGCACTCTCGCCTAGTTTTTGCAAGGAAACGCCAGGATTTTCGAGGAGAAGCGGAAACAGAGTCGGTCTTAGATTTTTTGGCGATAGCCAGTAGTCGAGCACCTCTTTCGAAGTGGTAGGGCTGGAGGCAATTGCCTTGGCAGAATTCTCGTCCCATCCGGCCAGAGTAATGCGCGCCATCTCGCCGAATATCTTGTTGTTTTCGGCTAGATAGACCAAAATCTCGACCGTTTCTTCGGCGGGTGCTTCAAGCGCACCTTTGGCTGCAGCCATCATCTGGTTTGATGGCAGGGCACATCTGCGAACTAGATTAAGTAAGCGCGGCATAGTCTTTCGGCTTAGGAGCTGTACCCCATAGGGTCTCTCACCCGCACCGCTCTTTCTAGTATTTTCGGAAAATTTCAGGTTACGGAAGGCACCTAGAGTCAGCGATCAGCGGCGGCATCGGCGGAAGTACCGCCGTCGCGGCGCATCCGCAAATAGGCACGAATAAACGGTTGCAAGTCGCCATCGATCACACGATCCACGTCGCCGACTTCGGTCTTGGTGCGGTGATCCTTGATCAGGCGGTAGGGTTGAAGGACGTACGACCGAATCTGCGAGCCGAAGTCGATATCGAGCTTTGAGTCTTCTATTTTCCTGGTCGCTTCGCGCTTCTTCTCCAGTTCAAACTCATAGAGCTTCGAACGCAGCATGCTCATGGCGCGCTCTTTGTTCTTGTGTTGCGAACGCTCGTTCTGGCAAGCGGCCACGAGTCCGGTGGGAATGTGTGTAATACGGACTGCGGAATCTGTCGTGTTCACGTGCTGCCCACCCTTTCCGCTCGAGCGGTACGTGTCGATACGGATGTCGTCGGGCTTGATGATCACCTCGATAGATTCGTCAATCTCGGGGGAAACGAAAACGCTGGCGAAAGAGGTATGCCGCCGCTTAGCTTGATCAAACGGCGAGATGCGGACCAACCGGTGCACGCCGATTTCGCTGGTCAGCAAGCCAAATGCATACTCGCCGTTCACCCCGAAGGTCGTGGATTTGATGCCAGCCTCTTCACCCGGTTGGTAGTCGTAAAGCACCGTCTGGAATCCCTGGCGCTCGGCCCACCGCAGATACATGCGCATGAGCATCTCCGCCCAATCCTGCGATTCTGTTCCCCCGGCGCCGGGATGGATTGTGACAATCGCGTTGCGTGCGTCGTTATCTCCGGATAGCAGGGTTTCGGTCTCGAGGCGGTCCACGCGCTCACGCAAAGAATCAATTTCGCGGCGAAGGTCGGCCTCGACGTTCTCACCTTCGCGGGCCAGGTCGAAATACGCGGCGATGTCCTCAGTGCGGCGGACAAGATCAGCTTCAGTAGTGAGCATGCCCTCGAGGCGCTTCTTCTCGCGCATCACCTGCTGGGATTTCTGCGGGTTCGACCAGAGATTCGGATCAGATGCTTGTTTATCGATTTCGGCTAATTGCGGGCGGAGTTTGCCAGCGTCAAAGGTACTCCCGAAGTTCGCGGACCTTTTGCTGCAAAGCTGAGTATTCCTGTTCGAGTTCTTGAATCATGCTATGCGTCTGCCTTTTGCGCGGGTGAGGGCAACAGCTATCGCCCCAACCGAAATTATCGCACACAGGTACCCCAGCCAATCCCCATGGCGCGTGTAGAAGGTGCTTGCATCGTTGAGGGCATAGTCAGCTTGCAGTACGGTCCGGATCTTCCGCGGGGCGCTTTGTGCGATCCTGCCGGCCGGATCAATCGCCGCTGTGACGCCCGTATTCGTCGTGCGCAGAATCCATCGCGCATTTTCTACCGCGCGCATCCGAGCCTGCTCCAGATGTTGCGCGTAGGCGCCACTATCTCCATACCAGCCGTCGTTCGAGATGTTCACGAAGACCTGCGCGCCATTTTTCGCAAACTGCCGAACTTCGTCGGGAAATATTGATTCATAGCAGATGAATACTCCTAATCTTTCATTGCCTGCCGGCAGCGGCGCGCGCGAATGTCCGCGGGAGAAATCGCCAACCTCTTTCGTCAGCCCCCCAGCGAACGAAAGCCAGTCTTTGAACGGAACGTACTCGCCAAAAGGAACCAGATGGACTTTGTCGTAGCGCCCCACCCACTCACCTTTCGGACTGACCAGCACCGCCGAATTGAAAATTTGCGTCGGCTGCTGCGGGGTGACTCTTGCGTTCTCGATCCCAACACTCCCGGCGACTACCCAAGCGTGGGCACTGCTGGCAATATGAGTCAGCCCGGCCCTAAATAAAGGGTCGCCGGTGTAGAACGGTGCAGGCGATTCAGGCCAAACGATGAGATCGGGATGCTGCTGCTCTCCTTCCGGCTGGTTCAAACTGATTCTGCTAAGGTCGGCTAACGTATCGTCGAAAAATGGGTGGGTCCAATCAGTGCTGTCGAGCACGGGAATGTTCTCCTGCACCAGTAGCGCAGTACGGTCCGTCAGAAATTTTGGCGCAGGCATTAATCGCGCAACTTGCAACAGAAAGGCTGCAGCAAAAGCGGCAAGCAGCAATGGCTTACGTCGTCTTCTGTGCACCAGAAATCCAGCGGCGACTGCGGCGTTCACAATCATGATCTCGAGGGAAAGGCCGTAAACTCCCGTGACAGTCGAAAGTCTAGACAGAGGAATGTTGTCGACCTGGGTGATTCCGAGCAGGTCCCACGGAAATCCGCTGATCCGGGTGCGCGCCAATTCCACTGCGACCCAGACCACCGGAGAAAGCACCAGAGCAGTCCGCTCGGACCAGTTGCCCAGCAGGCTGACGATCAGGCCAAACACTCCGTGATAGAGACCAAGATACAAACAGAACAGGAGCAGCAGCCCTGCCGCTCCCGCAGCGCTAATCCCGCCGTACTGCTTCATGGTGCTGTAGACCCAATAGCAGTTTCCCGCATACCACAGAATTCCGCAGAGATACCCAAGCAGAAATCCTTGCGCAGGAGTCGCCGGTATGAGTTTTAGCGGACCGCGCAATTGCAGCGTGTCGGGACGGCGCGCTCGGAGCAAGGCAACAAGCAGTGGCGCGACGGCGATCCAGCAGAGCACATATAAATTTGGCAGGGGAAAGATGACGACCTGCAACACAGCCGAGATGATGGCCAGCAGCCAGGCCTTGCTTTCGATGGCACGCATTGCTGAGAAAGGATATCAGGCGAGACGCACTACCGATGGCGCCGCCTTGAGCCGTCCGGCGACGAATTCAATAATTTCGTCGCTCACGTAGTGCGGCGGATCGACCGTGAACACTGGTCGGTCTGGAATTGACCCCAACGAGACTCCCGGCCAGGGAAGGGTGAGTTCCCCCGTGCGGTGGAGAATGATGGCGTCTGCTCGCCCGAGAAATTGCTGGGCCGAGCTTTTGAAGTCTTCGGTCGCAGGATCAAGCACGGAGAGGTAAAGATCAGGCTTAATAAATTTCAGAATGCTGTTTGACTCCAGAATTGCATTCTCAGTCTGATCGAGCCTGCGCTGGATGGCCGGCATTGCCTTTGCAAGTTGCCCTTGCGCTGTGCGCACCCAAAAGGAATGCTTGGCACCGGCGGTGAGAAAGCGCGAACTGTCGGACTTTCCAGACCGGTCTTTCTCTTCAGTGATGGCCCACGCGTGATCAGCGGTCGCGCACTGGCAGGGTTTGCCGTTAAGCGAGCACCGTCCGTGACCGAACTGTGTGAGCTTAAAGGCGGTCCAGTTGTACGCCGGCAGCTTTGCGATCAGGCCGGCAACCACGCTGGTTTTGCCGACATTTCGGGAGTGCCCGCCGATTACAACAATCGCCATTACTGTTCCTTCTTGTCTTTCTTACCTAACTGCGCCAGGCTGGCAAGGCTCCTCAGGTATTCTCGTAGCGGCTTGGCCGGAGTTCCCCAGAATGCGACGCCCTTACCGCGTAGAATCTTCTTAGGCAAGACTCCGCTCTGGCCGCCGAGCAGCACACCCTCTTGGATGCGCGCATGCTCCCCGACGCCGACTTGTCCGCCAATCACAACTTGATTTTCTATTGTGATGCTACCTGAAAATCCAGCTTGCGCCGCGATGATGACGTCCTCGCCAAACTGGCAGTTGTGGCCGATGTGGACAAGATTATCGATCTTCGTCCCGCGCCCGATGCGGGTCACTTCCAGCGCGCCACGATCGATGGTGGTATTCGCTCCAATTTCCACGTCATCTTCAATTTCAAGAGTTCCAATCTGCGGAAATTTTTCGTGCCTGCCGCTTTTCGGGTCGCGAACATATCCAAATCCATCGCTACCGAGAACGGCCCCGGCGTGAACAATCACTCGGCTGCCAATCCGTGTCCCCGGATAAATCGTCACATTTGGATAGATCTCGCAGTCCACGCCGAGTTCTACCCCATCACCAATGATGCACCCCGCACCAATTAGGCTGCGACCTCCGATTGTGGCTTGCCCAATCACCGCCTTTGCGCCAATTGATACTTCGGCGTCGAGTCTGGCTGAGGGATGAATGACGGCGGTCGAATGAATTCCTGTTTGCTGCCCGGTATCGTTTCGCAATAGACGCGCGGCGCGCGCGAACGCTAGCCTGGGATCAGCGACTATCAGCACCGCCTTCGACGTTTTTGCCGTTTCGGCAAAATTGCCAGCAATTACAGCCGACGCATGGGACCTGAACGCGGCGGCGAGATTTTCTTCATCTTCCGCGAAGACGATGTCGCCTTTTCCTGCTGCCGTGACGCTGGCGACTCCGGTAATTTCCGCGCTGTCGTCGCCGACTATACGGGCTCCGATCTTTTCCGCAAGTTCTCTGAGCGGCTGTCCCATTATCTTTGCTGACCCATGGCTTTTGTTTTATACGTTTGTGTCGGGAAAGAAAAGCAGGCGGCTCCTTGAGTAAGGTTCCGCGTCGAGAAACGCCCGGGCGTTTTCCGTAAGGGCATGCTGGCGGTAAGCGTAGTCGAAGGGCGTCTTCTGTGGTTAAACTATGCCTTCATGAAAATTGTTGCCGTCATACCCGCCCGGCTTGCCTCCATGCGCCTGCCGCGCAAGATGCTGCGCGAGATTCATGGGAAACCGTTGGCAGTGTGGGTGTATCAGGCGGTGCGCTCCTCGTCCTTGCTCGATGACGTGATCATCGCTACCGACTCTTCGGAGATCCTCGAAGCCTGCCACAAGCACTCCTGCAACGTGCGGATGACCTCGGACAAGCACCGCAGTGGGACCGAACGTGTGCACGAAGTATCGCAATCAGTGCCGGCGGATGTTTACGTCAACGTGCAAGGCGATGAGCCCATGATTCGGGCCAGCCATATCGAAGCGCTCGTCGAGCTCATGAAGAACACGGAGGCTCCGGTTGGCACCTTGAAGACGCCAGCTGCTCCTGACGACATTGGCAATGCGAACGCAGTGAAAGTGGTGACCGATCTAAGCGGGCGGGCACTTTATTTTTCACGGTCCACTGTTCCTTACGACCGCGATGGTTCACATCCCCGATACTTCAAGCACCTCGGGATCTATGCGTACCGTAAGCCTTGGCTGGAGCGGTTCGTCACCCTGCCGGAGTCATCGCTGGAACGCGCCGAGAGACTCGAGCAGTTGCGCTTTCTCGAAAATGGGATACCCATTTACGTCGCGGAAACTGCTTACGACAGCATTGGAGTGGATACCGAGGAAGATTTTCAGCGCGTGATGAAGCTCCTCGCCAATAATCAATAGCCGCGCTGACCTAAGTGGCGTTCGCTTTTTTCCAGGCTTCCGCAGCGGCAACCCGGCGCGCGATTGCGGGATGCGAATGGAACCACCACTCCACCCAGCGCGAGGGCGTTCTCTCGGCCAGGTTCTGGTCGGCTAGTTTGTTCATCGAGGAGATGAACGGTCCAACACCGGCAATGTTCGCCAACGCATACCGGTCTGCCTGGCGTTCGTGAAAGCGCGACAACCCATTCAAGGCAGGCATCAGGACGAACGAGAGCACTGTGAAAGTGAGCACCAGCAATGGAAGGTTTGCGAAATCGGATAATGTTTCGAACATGTGCCAACGGTTTATTGCGTAGTGCAACGTCCAGTTGGCCGCCCAGAAGCCAATGAACGTGACCACCGCCTGCACGCCAATACTTTTGAGAATATGTTTGTGGACGTGATGCCCGAGTTCGTGCGCCAGTACTGCTTCAATCTCATCCGGCGAATAGTTCTCAAGCAAGGTGTCAGCAAGAATAATTCGCCGCGTGGCGCCAAGCCCGGTAAGCGCGGCATTGGCCTTCTTGCTTTTTTCTGAAAGATGCCATTTGTAGACTCCGCGGATTCGCGTTCCCGCGCGTTCGCTAAGCCGCACCAGGCGAAGTTTCAGATCTTCATCCTGCAGCGGCTCAAATTTATAGAAAATCGGAAACAGGACCACGGGGGCAAGCTGCGCCATAAGAACGGCGACGGCCAGAAATCCGATCCAGGCCAGCAACCACCATTGCTCCGGGAATTGGCGGATTATCAAATAAAGCAATTCGACCAGGGCCGCCGCGAGAACTGCGGTCAGTAAGAGCCCCTTGGCTTCATCCCAAATCCAGGCGCGCAGCCTTTGGTTTGAGAGCTGGAAACGGTGCTCCAGGCGGAAGCCATAGTAATCCAGCCCGATTCCGACGGCCTTGCTGATTGCAACAAGCATCAGCACATAAAGAAACAGCGCAAACGCATAGCTTTGAAATCCGGCATGCAGCGCCACGTCACGGAGCCAGTCCGTCCAGCCAGTGAGCAGCAGCACAATGAGCAATGCCAGCCCGAGCAGAAATTCGCTCATGCCTACCCACCGCCGAATTCGGTTGTATTTGCGAACCTCGGCGGAATCAGGAGGCGCAACTGTAGCTGTGGACCCCATTAACTTGATTATTGCACTGCAGGCAAGCAGGCGCGAGGTACGAAAAGGGCACTGGAGTGAATGCCCTTCTAGGCGGATCGTACAAATGATTCGGCGGAGGCCAGCACTTCCTGGACCAGATCCGGTGACGCCGCTTCCGCGTAGATGCGCAACAAAGGCTCGGTGCCAGAAGCGCGAAATAGAACCCACGCCTCGGCACCATTTCGTTCCTTCGGGGCATCAAGGAAGAATTTGATTCCGTCCAGTCCTTCTTTCTTGATTACTCCATATTTTCCCAGCCGCTTGGTGGATTCAGACCGCGCGCGCTCAATCGCGCCAAACTTAATGTCATCCGGAATATGAAGATCGCGCCGGCCATAAAAATGCGGCCCGTATTCCTTCTGCAGGGCGGCCACCAGTTCACCCAATGGCTTCTGCTCCTCCGCCAGCACATTTGCCAACAGTAGAGAATTCAATATCCCATCACGCTCGGGAAGATAACGCGAATATCCTATGCCGCCCGATTCTTCGCCGCCGATCATGATTTCCCGCTCCATCATCAGGTCGGCAATATATTTGAATCCGATGGGGCACTCATTCAGCTTGCGTCCGTATTTGGCCGCGATACGGTCGAGCATGCGTGTGGTGTTGAACGCACGCACAATTTCGCCCGGCCACTGCTTGCGCCGCAAAAGCCAGTCGAGCAGAACCGAAAAAATCTTGTGGGAGTCCACGAAGCTGCCATCTTCCGCTACTGCGCCAATCCGGTCCGCATCGCCGTCGGTTGCGAAACCGGCGTGACAATGTTCCGCGACAACCGTGTCCTGCAACATGCGCACATGCGGCTCGATGGGCTCGGGATTGATCTCCGGAAACAGTGGATTGACGTCCTGCCGGATGGCTACGAACTCGATTCCATGGTCGCCAAAGATTTGCGCTAGGATCCCGCGCCCAGAGCCATACATCGAGTCCACGGCGAATTTGAACTTGGCTTTCGAAATCAGATCCAGATCAGCGAACTTGCAAACTCCCCGGATATAAGCCGGTTTCAAATCCACTTCCTCGATGTTCGCCTGCTTTCCATTCGGCATGGCGGAGGCTGCAGCCTCCTGCTCAATCACTTTCATGATGGCCGGAGTCGCCGATCCGCCGAACTTCGCTTTAAACTTCACTCCATTCCAATTCCACGGATTGTGGCTCGAGGTGATAACCACGCCTCCAGCCGCACCCGTATTCTTGACCGCAAACGAAATGGCAGGAGTAGGAGAGTAGTCGCTCGCCAGGCGAACCGGAATACCGGCCCCGGCCAGAACTTCTGCCGCGGCCCGCGCGAACCGCGGCGATCCGAAACGCGTGTCGTAGCCAACAATGACCCCGCGCGAGGCGTCTTCATGCTTCAGCACATACGAAGCAATTGCTCCAGCGACGCGGCGCACATTATCAAAAGTGAAATCATCCGCGATTACCGCGCGCCAACCGTCGGTGCCGAATTTAATTGCAGCCGCCGGTCGTGGGTCGTTGGTCGTCGGTGCTGCGATTCGTTGCTGGCGTTCCTCTGTAATCACAAATGCTCCTTCGTTCCAAGACCTACCAGATTCAACGTCGACCCGTACTAAATCAACCGACGCACGGCCAATGACCAACGACCAACGGTCAACGACGTTGTTTCAGACCAGTTTCTTCAACTTCTTTTCATCCAGAAACTTCACGACCTTGCCCACGTCCTGCGAATTCGCGCGCGTAGTAATGAGCAAAGCGTCTCCGGTTTCGACCACCACAATGTCGTTCACCCCTACCACGGCTACAAATTTCTCGGGCGAGTGAACATAATTCCCGCTCGCGTTCAGCGTGAAGATGCCTTGCGATGAAATGAGGTTGCCGTCGGCTGGGGTGCTCTTGGCGACGTGGTGTTCGTGGAGAGCCGTCCAGGAGCCCAGGTCGTTCCAGCCGAAGTCCGCTCGCAGGCAAAAGATATTAGATTCCTGCTCGCCCTTCGCTGAGCGTGGCTCCAAGACCGCATAATCGATGCTGATGTCCTCGCACTTGGGATAGAGCCGCCGGAAAGTGTTGGCGAATCTGCGCGTGCCGTAATCGGCGGCGATTTTCTCTAGCAGCGACGCGGTCTTCGGTAAATGCTCGGTCAGCGCATTGGCCAGCGTTTTTGCGCTCCACAAAAACATGCCGCTGTTCCAAAAAAAATTTCCCGACCGAACGAATTCGGCTGCGCGTTCGGCGTTAGGCTTCTCGGTAAAGCGTTTCACGTGGCGAGCATTGCCAGCCGCAAGCGATCCTGCTTCGATGTAGCCATAACCGGTTTCTGGCCGTGACGGCTCGATTCCGAGCACCACAATGTTTTCGCCCGCGGCCGCAATCTCGATTCCTTCGGTCAAAACTTCACGAAAGCGCACTTCGTTACCGACAACGTGGTCAGATGGAAACAGTCCAATCACCGCGCTCGGATTTTTCCGCCGTAGGATGAATGCCGCGAGCCCGATCGCTGGCGCCGTGTTCCGGCCCACCGGTTCGGCAACGATGTGCTCGGGCCGCAGCTTCGGCAGTTGACGGGCGATTTCCGGTCGCAAGTCTTCGTTTGTAATAATCCAGAACTGTTTAGCCGGAGTCAGCGGCAGCAGGCGAGCAACCGTCTGCTGGATCATGGTCTGCTTGCCATCAAGCGCGAGCAGTTGTTTCGCTCGCTTCCTGCGGCTTAGTGGCCAGAACCGTGTTCCGCGGCCTCCGGCAAGAATGACGGGATAGAAATTGGCAGGCATTAAGAATCTAAGATTGCAGATTTTAGATTGGAGATTTCAGATTCGACCATTTATGTGTTCGAGTTTTCCCTGGGCTTTCGTAATTCGTGCTTTCAATCTGCAATCTAAAATCTGCAATCTTCAATCTAGAAATGTCTCCGGTTGCGGAACGGGATCTCCAGGCACGTACGACTTTAGAAATTCCATCGTCGTTTCCGGCTGAACTCTGAATTGCGGGATGCTGGCCGGAACCACTACCGCGTCTCCCCTGCTGAATCGGACCGGATCATGTCCTGGAGCGTCCAGGACAGCCGCGCCATCGACGACAACTAGAATCTGCGCGGAATTGTTTCCGCTGGCGCCGGTGTCGAAGTCCTGGGTACCATGCAGCTCGATTTTCTCAACCGCGAAGTAAGGAGACGCGACTAACGGCAGTACCCGATTTCCATTTCTTCCAGAGTTTGAAAATGGCTGCGGTCTCACTTTTCCCGACCCGACTTGCTCTTTAATCACCCGTAGTCCGTCTTTCAAATGCAACTCGCGCGGGCGCCCGTAATCATAAAGTCGAAACGTCGTGTCAGATTGCTGCTGCGTTTCTACGATGATCGCGCCCGGCCCCAGGGTATGCACCGTTCCACCGGCAACATAGATCATGTCACCGGCTGAAACCTTGATCCAGTTGAGCAGCTCTTCCGCGCGATTTTCGTGGATTGACTTCTCAAATTGCGCGCGAGTGGTCCCTGGTTTCAGGCCCAACCCAATCTCTGCTTCCGGTGTCGCATGGGCCACGTACCAACACTCGGTTTTCCCCCACGGCTGACCCATGGCGCGAGCGTCCGCGTCATCGGGATGCACTTGAACTGACAACTTCTCGTGTGGAAACAAAAATTTTGCCAGCAGCGGAAAGCGACTCTCGTCCGGTGCGGCGGCTCCTACCAGTTCGCGTTTGCATTGCGACGCGACCTCCCCTAACGACTTTCCCGCAAGCCGGCCGTTTTGGATTTTGCAATGGTCGCCGGTAAGCCACGACTCGCCGATTTTCTCGTGGAAACGCTGCGAATAGATGGGCGAAAGGTCAAGCGTGCCCCAAGGGCGGGGGTCGAACAGGGGCTGCATTAATAATGGATAGAGATCGCTCATCCTGACTCGTGACGCGCTGAATTAGAAGCCTAACTGAGCAGAGAGGCTGCCCGCAAAATAGAAACATTGAAGGACTTTGCCGCAAAGGGTACTGAGGCACACAGAAGAACCGCGATAGCCCTGTGAAACTCTGTGGCCTCAGTGGTTAGGCTTTGCGTTCAGAGCGATTCGACGAACCTGCACAGCCGCTCCAGCCCGCGATCCAACTCTTTTTGCGAGGTTGCGTAGGAAATCCGAACGTGTTCATTCGTGCCGAATCCCTCGCCCGGCACAGTGGCTACATGCGCGTCGTGCAGCAATTTTCGCGCAAAGTCGGCAGGCGAGTGCAGTCCATTCCTGCCCAGAAATGCAGAAATATTCGGATAGACATAGAACGCGCCTTCCGGCCGAGCGCACTTTACGCCAGTGATCGCACTCAGCCCAGCCAGCATGTGGTCACGAAGCTGGATATATTCCTTCCGCATCTCAGCAACGCACTCCTGCGAACCGTTCAGCGCCGCCACCGACGCCTTCTGCACAATCGATGTCGGGTTCGATGTCGATTGGCTCTGCAGCTTCTGCATGGCAGCAATTACCACAGCAGGCGCAAGCGCGTATCCCATGCGCCATCCGGTCATGGCGTAGGTCTTCGAGAGCGATCCCACTACCACCATCCGTTCCCGATATTCTTGAAGTGTCCCCACTGAAAACTCGCGTCCGGTGTAATTGAGGTAGACGTAGCACTCGTCGGAGATGACCCAAATCCCGCGCTCGGCCGCGAAGCGCACGACCTCGGTCATGTCTTCGGGAGACATGACCGCGCCCGAAGGATTCGAGGGCGAATTCAAGATGATCAACTTCGTCCGCGGCGTCACCAGGCGCGCAACCATGTCCGCGGTCACGCGAAAGCCTTTCGATTCGTCGCTCTGGAGCATCACGCAATTGCCGCCAGCATAGCGAACGATGTCCTTGAACGAAACCCAGTACGGCACCGGCAGGATGACCTCGTCGTCGTGGTCCACCAAAACCTGAATTGCGTTGAACAGCACATGCTTGCCGCCGACCGATGCCATCGTCTCATCGCGCTTGTAAGCGGAGCCGAAGTCTGTGCTGTGGCGTCGCAGGATCGCGTCTTTCAGCTCAATCGTGCCGCCTACAGCGGTATAGCGGGTGAAGTTGCCGTTGATGGCAGCGATCGCAGCATCTTTAATGTGCTGCGGCGTCGAAAAGTGTGGCTCGCCAACGCTCAAGTCGACCACGTCCACGCCGGCCTGGCGCAGCTTGTCGGCTTCAGCGACCACGGCCATTGTTGCCGAAGGCTCAATGCGGTTAATGCGGTTGGCCACTTTTAATGCCGCGGGGGCTGCCGTAACTGTGCTCATGCTTTGCCTGCCTTTACTTTTCGAGTTTCAAGCTTATATGCGGGATCAAGTTTTGCCTTGAGCCGTTGTTCCACAATTTCCGGGACTAGTCCGCTGATGTCGCCGCCCAGCCGCGCCACCTCGCGCACCAGGCGTGAGCTGAGATACGAATACTGCTCAGCCGGCATCATGAATACGGTCTCAAGATCAGGACGCAGCTTGCGGTTCATTAACGCCATCTGCAGCTCGTATTCGTAATCGCTCAGCGCGCGGATCCCTCTCAGAACCGCGCCAGCCTTGACTTTGGCCGCGTAGTCGACTGTAAGTCCGTCAAATGTGTCGACGCGAACGTTCTTGAAATGTGCGGTCAGCTCTTCCAGCATCTTTCGCCGCTCGCCCACGCTGAACAGCGGCGTCTTGTCTGCGTTCCGCAGGATCGCGACCACAAGCTCCTCAAAAATGTGGCTGCCGCGCTCGATCAAATCCAAATGCCCATTGGTCGGCGGATCAAACGAACCGGGATAAATGGCAGTAACTTTCCTCAATAAGCCTCTTTAAATGATCGTGTAGCGGCGGACGTCCACGTCCCGCCGAATCCAATGTCTCTTCCGTAATCAAACAGGACGGGCCTGGAGATGAATTGATTTTATTAGGCAGCACGGGAGAATGGCAATGTAGAGACCGGATCCAGCAATGCCACCGCATTGCTCGCGGGTGCCCCATCCTTGCCGCGCCTTTTGCGAGCGGGACCTACGCGAATGCCGTGCCCCGCATCCGAAACGTTCTATTCCCAAATTAGAACAAGCCTGCACTATTTCGAACGGGAAGGGCACGACTTTCAGTCGTGCCACTATACGCTACCGATGAAGCGGCTTTCAGCCGCTGAGGTGTGCTGTGAAACCCACCCGAACGAGCTCTCCACCAGGCACGTATTTCGTAAGTTTCTCGACATGGCAAAGAGCGAGACTCTTCGTCGTCGAACCCTACGCAAAGTTATTTCTGAAAACCCAGTATGGCTACAAACGTCAGGGCTCTTTTCTACTGCATTCGTTCGTCCTCATGCCGGAGCACGTGCATTTGTTACTCACGCCGGCGCACGATACTACGCTCGAGCGGGTCGTGCAGCTAATCAAAGGCGGGTACTCACATAATTTTGGTTCGGAGTTTGGGCGCAATAAAGAAGTGCGGCAGAGAGGATTTACCGATCACCGGATTCGAGATGCACAGGATTTTGTGACACATCGAGAATACATTCATCAAAATCCCATAAGACGCAGACTAGTTCAGAACACGTCAGACTATAAATATTGCTCCGCGTTTCCGGGATTCAGATTGGACGGCTGGCCCTCAGCAGCTGAAGCCGCATAAAAGGCGCTCTATTCGGCACGACTCAAGTCGTGCCCTTCCCGTTCGTGCTCTCCCGGAAAACGACAGCTTCTACTTCTCCAACCCTCTTTGCGCAATTCCGATGTTGTCGCGGGTGCTGTTCTTGACCATGTACATCATCTCGTCGGCTTGGCGGATCACGTCATGCGGAGTTTTGGCGTCGTGCGGATAAGTTGCCAGTCCCATCGAGGCGCGCACGTTCAGGTTCAGTGATTCTTCTTTGCAGAAGGCGCTGCTGCGCAAACTGTCGCGCAGACGGCGAGCCACGACCAAAGCCGCGTCTTTGCTGGTCTGCGGCAACAGCACCACGAATTCATCTCCACCGTAGCGAAAGGCGAAGTCGATCAACCGGAGCTGCGCTTTGATCAAGTATCCGATCTCTGCCAGTAGCTTGCTGCCGATTAGGTGGCCGTGGGTATCGTTGACCTGCTTGAAATGATCGAGATCGATAAAGAGGACGGAAAATTCGTATCCGAAGCGCGATGAGCGATAGACCTCGGATTCGAGCGTCTTGTAAAGATGCCGGGCGTTATAAAGACCGGTGCAATCGTCGGTGATGGTCAGTTCCTGGATGCGCTCGACCGAGCGCGCATTCTCGATGGCAATGGCGGCGTAGTCGCAAAGCGATTGCAGAAAAAACGACTCCGCCTCGGTGAAGTGATTCATGTTCACATTCACCAGCTGAATTACGCCGAGCACGCGCAGCTTCGACTTCAGCGGAACGCAAATTATGGACTGGGTTTCCATCTGCGTCACCTTGTCGATTCTTTTGGTGAAGCGCTTATCGGAGCGGACGTCGGGAACGATTAATTTTTCGCCGTACTTGGCAACGTGTCCGGCGATGCCCTCGCCCACTTTCAAGCGCACATTTTTCAGCGCTTCAGACGCCGTGCCGACGGCAATCGCGAAGTAAAGTTCGCTTTTCGGTTCATCCACCATCAACAGGGACCAGGTATCGGGGCGGAAATATTCCGCCATTTTTTCCATGATGGTTTGCAGAATGGAGTCGAGGTCCAGAGACGACGTCAGGGCCTTTGCCACGTCATGGAAAATGCGTAATTCCTGAGATTGACGGGCAGTCTCTGTTCCGGCTGCGTTCGACATCAACGGGTCCTTTGTTGCTGCGGGATTTTCAGATTATAGGCACCGCGCGGAACCATGAGCAATGAACCATGGTAATGCGTCCGGCAAGGTCAGGGCCGGACAAATGGAAGACCCCATTCAAGTTATAGCCTTCCCCGCCGACCCCTCCGCTTTCCCCTTCTGCTGAGCGGAGTCACGGTTCGGCCAAATTACATTGCACCTGAAGGGGTTCTTTGATAGCTTTTTAGAGGCTGCAACGTGTTCATTTAATTGCTGTTGGTGGTGATCATGTGTTCTGAAGGTAGCGCGGACGCCCCACCCGCGATTGATAAATGCGCGGTTAATTAAGTAGAAGAAGTTAAGCCAATTTCCGCATCTATCCGGGAAACAGCCCGAGGGCGGCTGCACCCCACGATTTTGAAGGAGAAAACTAAATTGTCATCCCGTAACCCTTATCTTTTTACTTCCGAGTCCGTGACCGAAGGACATCCGGATAAGATCGCCGATCAGATTTCCGATTCCGTACTCGACGCCTGCCTGGCTGAAGACCCCATGAGCCGCGTCGCTTGTGAAACCCTGACGGCAACCGGTCTGGTCGTAATCGCCGGCGAAATTACTACCAAGGCTTATGTAGATTTCCAGACATTGGTGCGCGGCGTAATCGCGTCCATTGGCTACAACAATGCGCTTTACGGATTCGATTCCAACACTTGTGCCGTGATCTCCAGCATCAACAAGCAATCCGGCGACATCGCCTTGGGCGTTGATACCGGTGGCGCCGGCGACCAGGGGCAAATGTTCGGGTACGCATGTAAAGAGACGCCCGAGCTCATGCCTATGCCCATTTCGCTCGCCCATAAGCTCACGCAGCGGCTCTCGCAAGTTCGCAAGAACGGCAAACTTCCCTACCTCCGCCCCGATGGAAAATCCCAAGTTACAGTTGAATATGACTCGAATAACATGCCAGTCCGCGTGGACGCAGTGGTAGTTTCTACCCAGCACGCCGAGACAGTCACGAACGATGAGCTTCGTGCCGATATTCTTAAGAACGTGATCCAAGCGACTGTTCCTGCCGAATTGCTCGATGCGGACACGAAATATCACATTAATCCCACGGGACGCTTTGTGATTGGCGGCCCGATGGGTGACACCGGATTAACGGGGCGAAAGATTATTGTCGATACCTATGGCGGCATGGGACGTCATGGTGGCGGCGCTTTCAGTGGAAAAGATCCGACTAAAGTAGATCGTTCGGCGGCGTACGTGGCCCGCTACATCGCAAAGAACATTGTGGCCGCGGGATTGGCTGACCGCTGCGAAGTGCAATTGGCGTATGCCATTGGCGTGGCGGAGCCGGTGAGCGTTCTGGTGGAGACATTTGGGACTTGCAAAGTGGATCCCGCGATTATTCCCGGTTTGATCCGATCGCATTTCAAGCTCACGCCAAAGGGAATCATTGATTCACTTCGGCTGCGCCGTCCGATTTACTTCAAGACTGCGGCTTACGGTCACTTTGGGCGCAACGATCCTGACTTCACCTGGGAAGCGACCGACAAGGCTGCGCAACTGGCCAGTGAGGCGGGATTGCGTGAGCCGGTAGGAGCAGGAGTGCGGAAATAGGTCGCTAAGAGCATCGACGACGAGGGGCACGAAGGTACACTAAGTCTTCCGCGAGTGATTTCCCGCGTGCTCGTTCGTGTCCATTGTGGTTCAATAACTTTTAGAAATACTTTTGGAAATGGCGACATAGGAGAAGAATGTCAACCACTTCGACGCAGTTGCAAAGCGATGTAAGAGGCACCGAGTTTGCCGATCTCGGCAAAAAGCGGATTGAATGGGCCAATCAGTCGATGAAGGTCCTGCAAATTATCCGCAAAGAATTCATCAAGAACCAGCCGCTCAAGGGAATGCGCATTGCTGCGTGCCTGCATGTGACCGCTGAAACGGCAAATCTGGCCATTTGCCTACGCGATGGTGGCGCCGACGTTGTGTTGTGCGCGTCGAATCCGCTTTCGACCCAGGACGACGTCGCTGCGAGCTTAGTTCGCGACCACAACATCGGGGTTTTCGCGATCAAAGGCGAAGACAACGACACCTATTACAACCACATTCTGGCTGCGCTCGACCACAAGCCGCACATCACCATGGATGACGGTGCAGATCTGGTGAGCATCCTGCACACCAAGCGGCAGGACGCTCTCGATGGCGTGATTGGCGGGACTGAAGAAACCACGACTGGCGTCATCCGTTTGCGCGCGATGGCAAAGGAAGGCGTGCTGCAATATCCGATCGTCGCGGTAAACGACGCTGACACCAAGCATTTGTTCGACAATCGCTACGGCACCGGGCAGTCCACCATTGACGGCATTATTCGAGCGACAAACTTTCTGCTTGCAGGGTCGAAGTTCGTCATCGCCGGATATGGCTGGTGCGGACGCGGTCTTGCCAGCCGGGCACGCGGAGCCGGCGCCGAGGTCATCATCACTGAAGTCGATCCGACGAAGGCGCTTGAGGCCGCAATGGACGGGTTCCGCGTAATGGCGATGGCTGAAGCTGCGAAACTCGGTGACGTGTTCTGCACTGTGACCGGAAACAAAAGCGTGATCACCAGGGAGCACGTTGAAGTGATGAAAAACGGGGCAATCATTTCAAATTCCGGACACTTCAATGTGGAGATTGATATTCCGGCGCTCGAAAAAATGTCATCTTCGAAGCGCACGACGCGCAATTTCGTTGAAGAGTACTCGCTGAAAGATGGGCGGAAGATCAACTTGCTGGGCGAAGGCAGACTTATTAACCTGGCTGCTGCGGAAGGCCATCCGCCGTCGGTGATGGACATGAGCTTCGCCGACCAGGCGCTCTCGGTCGACTATATGGTGAAGAACCACTCGACGCTGGAAAAGAAGGTCTACCGCGTGCCAGAAGAACTGGATAAGCGGGTCGCGAAGTTAAAGCTGGAGTCTATGGGAATTAAGATCGACAAGCTGACTCCGGAACAGGAAGAGTATCTGGCTGGGTGGTCGGAAGGTACTTAGCATTTAGCACTTGGCATTTAGCAGATCGGGGCGGCGCGAGCCGCCCTTTTTATTTGGGTACTAAATCTTTTCACCACGGAGACACGGAGAAGTCTGTTTGCGAAACATTGGCAACTTGGCGGTCAATAGTGATCCCGCATACGACGCTGATGATCCAGTCGTATCGTAAGGTCCCTCCCTCGCACTGAGAAGGCGAGTTCGGGATGACATCACGGAATAAAACCTACAAATCGCGCCAACGGAAACGCTTCAAGGCATGGTGACTTATCAGGCGAGGAAGGTCTTAGGCGACGACTGCGCTGTCGGCCTTCAGGCGCTCGGCCTGGAAGTGCGTGATTAACGCGTCAATGAGCGGCTGGAGTTTGCCGTCCATTGCTTCCGGGAGTTGGTGAAGGGTGAAGCCGATACGGTGATCGGTTACGCGGTTCTGGGGGAAATTGTAAGTGCGGATTTTTTCGCTGCGGTCGCCGCTGCCCACCATCTGCTTGCGTTCTTTGGCCAGCGTGTCCTGCTGCTTCTGCATTTCCATTTCGTAGAGACGGGAACGCAGGACGCGCAGGGCTTTTTCGCGGTTCTTGATTTGCGATTTTTCGTCCTGGCAACTGACGACGGTGTTAGTTGGAATATGAGTCATGCGCACGGCAGAGTAAGTCGTGTTAACCGACTGGCCCCCGGGACCGGATGAGCAGAAGGTATCGATGCGAAGGTCTTTGGCCTCGATCTTGATGTCCACTTCTTCGGCTTCGGGCAACACGGCAACTGTAACCGCTGAGGTATGGACGCGGCCCTGCTGCTCGGTTTCCGGAACGCGTTGGACGCGATGCACGCCGCTTTCGTACTTGAGCTGCGAGTAAACACGATCGCCTTCTATCATCGCGATCACTTCTTTGAGCCCACGCACGCCCGACTCTGATGTGGAAAGAACCTCCACTTTCCAGCGCTTCGATTCTGCGTAGCGGTCGTACATGCGGAAAAGTTCGGCGGCAAAGAGAGTGGCTTCGTCTCCGCCGGTGCCGGCGCGAATTTCAAGGATGACATTCTTTTCGTCGTTCGGATCTTTGGGCAGCAGCAAGAACTTAAGCTCTTCTTCGACGGCCCCGACACGGGCTTCTAACTTGTCGAGTTCTTCCTGAGCGTAAGCGCGCATCTCGGGGTCTTTTTCGTCGGCGAGGACAGCTTTGCTTTCGGCAATGCCTTTTTTCAAGTCTTTGAACTCGCGATACTTGTCGACGATGGGCGCAACTTCGCTGTGCGCTTTAGCAGTCTTCTGGTATTTCGCCGAATCAGTGACGATTTCCGGCGAAGCGAGGGCCTGAGTCAGCTCCTCGTAACGGGCTTCGATTTGGTCGAGTCTTTCGAACATAGTAGTCAGTGGCCAGTTGCTAGTGGCCAACCTCTTTCATAGATTGTGCTGTAAGTGTGAAGGAAGCGCGAGGGAATTGTGCGGTGGGACCGCTAGGCGATCACTAGTTCCCCGCCGTGTTCCTTTTCGAGACTCATGGAGTGCTCAAGCGCGGAAATCGCGCATTCGGCCTGTGCGTCGGAAGGTGGTTGTGTGGTGACTCGCTGCAGCCAGAGGCCGGGAGCGGTCATGATTGCGAACAGTGACTTACGGCGTCTGGCGGCGAATCGGATGATTTCGTACGAGACTCCCGTGATCACTGGCAGCAGCGCGATGCGAACCCCGAAACGTGCCCAGAACGTTGTGACTGGGACCAGCATGTAAATGAAGATCGAGATGATCATCACCGTCATCAGGAAGCTGGTGCCGCAACGGGGATGGAAAGTCGGATACTTCTGCACGGCTCCAGTTTCGAGGGGATCACCGTTCTCGAATGCGAATACGGTCTTATGCTCGGCGCCGTGATATTGGTAAACCCGGCGAATGTCCCCGAGCAGGGACGTCGCGCAAATGAAGAGGAGAAAGAGCGCCAGCCGGATGAGGCCGTCGATCAAATTGAACGAGATCTGGCCATTCAACGCAGGGTGAGATTTTTTTAGCTCGGTCGTGGCCAGCAGCGGCAGATACTTATACATGAAGATGAAAAAGCCGACCGACAGCACAATGTTTACGGTGGCGATCCAGCCGCTGATTTCGAATTTCTTTTCGGGGGCTTTGCCGGCGTCGTCCTTTTGAAGCTCATCTAATTGGACGTTGGCGGAAAACTTGAGCGCGCGGAAGCCGAGTGTCATCGCGTGGCCGAGGGTCATGATGCCGCGAACCACGGGCCAGCCCATCCATTTATGCTTTTCCGAAAGACGCTCGAGCGGCTCGCCACGTGTAGAGAGTTCGCCATTAGGCTTGCGGCAGGTGATGGCCCAGGCGTGCGGGGTGCGCATCATGACGCCCTCAAGCACCGCCTGGCCGCCAACCAGGGTCTCTTCGCCACCTTCGAGCGCGGGCAAGAGCTGGATGGCTACCAGGAACCGCCACAATGTCTTGAAAAATTGCATATGGATTGGATGTTCTGTAGGGCTAGTTAGTTCCAGGGATTAGGGTACCACAGGGCGGAAGCTGGGCTTGCACGGCAGGTGCCGGAAGCCGTGCCCTCCCACCTAAGAGTGATCACCAATGCGCACATTCGCCGAAACCGCTGACCGCATCGCTGCCACCACCAAAAAGCTGGAGAAGACGGCGCTGCTGGCGGAATATCTGAAGTCGGCCCCGGTCGAAGAGGCTGCGGTAGCGGCGGTTTTCTTCTCCGGAAGGCCGTTTCCGGCGTGGGAGGAGACAACGCTGCAAGTTGGAGGCACCCTTCTGTGGCGAATCGTAAAGGAGCTTTCAGGACGTAGCGACCTAGAGCTGACGGCCGCCTATCGTGAACATGGGGATTTGGGCGCGGTGGCGGGAGCGGTGCTGCCTGGGGGAACTGAGACCCAGTCCGCACTGTCGAAAATCCGGCTGATTTTCCGCGAAATTGCCGCTGCGCGTGGTCCGGCAGCAAAGGCAGTTCTCGTTCGGAAGCTGCTCAGCGAAGTTTCGCCGCTGGAAGCCAAGTACATCGTGAAGATCGTGACCGGCGACTTGCGGATTGGACTAAAAGAAAGCCTGGTGGAAGAGGCGATTGCCAAAGCATTCGGTGGACCGGTGAAAGACGTCCAGCGTGCGAACATGCTGCTGGGCGATATCGGCGAGACACTTCGGCTGGCGGCGGAGGGGCGGCTGGCGGAAGCGAGGATGCGGCTATTTCATCCGATTGGGTTCATGCTGGCGAGCCCGGCGGAGTCGGCCGAAGACGCGCTGAGCTACTTTCAAAATGCCTGGGTCGAAGACAAGTATGACGGCATCCGCGCGCAGGCGCACTGCTCGGGGGAGAGCGTTCGGTTCTTTTCGCGCACTCGGGACGAGATCACAGAATCGTTCCCTGAGTTGCCGGATGCGCTGGCCGGATTGCCGCAAGATGTGATTCTCGACGGAGAGATCGTGGCCTGGAGCTATCTCGCGGACGATCAGCCTACGGATAATGGCCGGGACGAAACTGAGAATCTGGAGGCGCCTGCCTTGAGCGAAGTCGAAGGGGCCTCGCCCGTCTTACTCAAAAAGACAACGGGGCGGGCGTTGCCGTTTAGTGCGCTTCAGAAAAGGCTGGGACGAAAGAAAGTAAGCGAAAAATTGATGCGTGAAGTTCCGGTAGCTTATCTCGTATTCGATGTGCTGTATGCAGGCGGCGAGCTGGTGATGGATCGGCCGCTGCGGGAAAGAGCGAGGATACTGGATGAGCTTCTAAAAACAAGAACCATCAACCACGAAGGGCGCGAAGGTACACGAAGGAAAACCAAAGCAAATCCCGCCATTACTCAAAGCAATCTGGCTTTCGATCCGGAATGCTTGCCGTCGACACAGATTATTCGCGCACCGGTCTACCAGGCGTCATCGCCGGAACCGCTGAATAAGTCGTTCGACGACGCTCAGGCTCGAGGCAACGAAGGCCTGATGATCAAAGATCCGGAGTCGCCGTACACGCCTGGACGGCGCGGCAAATCATGGCTGAAGCTGAAACGCGAGCTGGCGACGCTGGATGTTGTGGTGACGGCAGTCGAGTACGGGCACGGCAGGCGCATTGGCGTACTTAGCGATTACACGTTTGCGGTGCGCGATGGAGACCGGCTGCTGAATATCGGCAAGGCTTATTCGGGGCTGACCGATGTTGAAATTGCCGAGATGACAAAATGGTTTCTCGATCACACCATTGAAGACCAGGGCTTTCGCAGGACGGTCGAGCCGAGGATCGTGCTTGAAGTGGCTTTCAACAACATCATGAAATCCGATCGTCACTCGAGCGGATACGCGCTGCGCTTCCCCAGAATCGTGCGGCTAAGGCCAGACAAGCTTCCGGAAGAGGCAGACACGATGGAGAGGGTGAAAGAGATTTTTCAAAAACAGAGCGGGTGAGCTTCGATATTTTGGCGATGTCAGTCCCAGGGCTAAAGTCCGAGTCAAGTGCGATTCGATGGCACGGCTGAAGCCGTGCCCTTCCACGTTGCGGCTGAAGCTATTGTTTCCCACGTCGCGAGAGCCCGTTTCTGTTTTCCTTCGGAAAGGTTACCGACGACGATTCGCTTCTTCGATCTCTCCAACCGGGATCACACATCCGTGCGCCACTTCGCACACCGCATGCTCGAACTGGATCGTAGTGTGGTCGATGCGGAAGTCGGCATGGAGGCGCTCTTTTACGTCACGAAGAATGCGCTCGCTGGCCGACATAGGGATATCGGCAATCGAGATGTGGCAGGAGAGCGCGCTAGTCTCCGATCCGATGCTCCACACGTGCAGGTCGTGAACGTCGTTTACTCCCTCGATCTCCTGGATCGCAGCCGCGACTCTGGCCAGCTTCATCCCGCGTGGCGTGCCTTCGAGAAGAATATTCAGCGTCTCGCGCATGATGCCGAAGCTGGACCACAGGATCAACGCGCCGATTCCGAACGAGAGCGCTGAGTCGATCCAAAGTTGCCCGGTTGCCAGAATGGCCCAGCCGCCGACGATGACTGCCGCGGTTGAAACCGTATCGCCGATTTCGTGGAGCAGCGCGCTGCGGACGTTCACATCGCGATGGGTGCGGTAGAGCATGAAGGCGATTGCGCCATTCATCACAACTCCGGCAGCCGCGACCCACATCATGGTGCCCGCGCGAACCGGCTGCGGATGCTGAATCCTAAGCACGGCTTCGTAGAAAATAAAAAACGAAATACCCACTAGCGCAGCAGCATTCACCAATGCCGCCAGCACTCCGGCCCGGTGATAGCCATAGGTGTGCGTAGGGCTGGGCGGGCGAGAGTGAAAGTACACCGCAACCAGCGAGAGCAGCAGGGCGACGAAGTCGGTGAGATTGTGTCCAGCTTCGGAGAGCAGGGCCAAAGAGTGGGAGCGCAGTCCGGCTACAACCAGCAGACCAATATAGGCGGCGGTTACGAGCAGCGATACGCGGAGAATTTTCGAGGTGCGCTCGTCGGCGCCATGAGAGTGAACATGCACCTATTTAGTCTAAGGACGGGCGAAGCGGGATTCAAGGTAGCCGTCAGCGGTCAGCCGTCAGTGTGAAGCGTCGTTGGTCGTTCGTCGTTGGCCGTTGACGGGTAGCCTTCGGGCGTCAGCCTTCGGTCGTCGGTCTCCGGTTGCCGAAAAACCACAGCATTTATGTCATTCCGAACCGCTTTAGCGGTGAGGAACCTGCTTTGGTCGTCGGCGTCATACAAAAAGCAGATTCCTCAGGCCTAAAGACCTTCGGAATGACAGGGTCAAGGAAAAGGGTCAGTCTGACGGCTGAGAGCTGATGGCTGAGAGCTGACAAATTTGACAGCGAAATTTCCACAGTGCTACCGTCAGCCATCGATTGCGCTACAGACTCGAATACGTCCTCGCGTGGGGACTGCTGAAAATTGTGGGTGCGTTGCCGCGGCCGCTGGCCCGGGCGGCAGGGATTTCCATTGCCTGGACGGTCTACCTGCTGCACGGGAAGCTGCGGCGCGTCGGGATGCGGAACCTGGAACTCGCCTTTCCTGAGAAGAGTCGCGGGGAACGAAAGAAAATCCTTCGCGGCGTGTTCACTTCCCTGGGCCGTCAGATCGCCGAAGTGTGCCTTTTTCCCAAATACACGCGGGAGAACGTCAGCAAGACCGTGGTGTATGAAGGGTTCGAGAACTTCGAGCGGGCGCTGGCGCGGGGCAAAGGGGTTTTATTTTTGACCGGGCATCTGGGAGCGTGGGAGCTTTCGGCTTTCGCCCACTCGCTCTATGGCTATCCGCTGAATATTGTCATGCGCCCGCTGGACAATCCTTATCTCGACCGTCTAGCGCGCGAGTATCGCACCATGCACGGAAACAAAGCCGTCGACAAGGATTTTGCCCGAGGGCTGATTGCCGCCATGCGCAAGGGCCAGACCGTCGGCGTCCTGATGGATACCAACATGATCGCGAGTCAGGGCGTGTTCGTGGACTTCTTCGGCATTGCTGCATGCACCGCCGCTGGAGTCGCGAGAGTTGCCCGCAAGACAGATGCTTCGGTAGTTCCGGGTTTCACGATCTGGGACCCCGTGTTGCAAAAATATCGTCTGCGCTTTGATCCGCCGGTTGAGTTGGTTCGGACCGGCAATACAGAAGCAGATGTGGTTGCGAACACGGCGCAGTTCACGAAGGTAATTGAAGATTACGTTCGCAAGTATCCAGACCAGTGGCTATGGGTGCATCGCAGGTGGAAGACAAGGCCGCAGGGGGAGCGGGGGTTGTACTGAGTAGATAGCTACGCAGACCCTGGTACAAAGAAGTTGTTGGCTCGATGAGGACGCGGTGGGCTAAACTGCACCGGATGAGACATTCCAAGTTTTTGGTTTACGCTTTGGCATTCGTTTGCTCCGCTGCGTTGGGCCAGGCCCCGGCACAGGATGCATCGTCGAACGCCGCGCAAAGCGAAGTTGTTATAACCAATCTGTTCCCGCCTGTCTATCCTCCGCTAGCGCGAGCTGCGCGAGTTGAAGGGGACGTCCGATTATTGGTGAAAATAAAAACCGACGGAACAGTGGAATCAGCGCGGATAGTTGTTGGCAATCCGCTGCTTCAGTATGGCGCGCTCCAAAGTGCTCAGCAATCGACATTCGAGTGTCGAGCGTGCACCGAGCCGGTGAATTCCTACGAGATGATCTACTCGTTCCAGCTTGTTGGAAAATGCTGCCCTACAAACGAGGATTCCGTGAACAGCACTCACGAACTGACTCCAACGGTCGGCGTGTCTCAGTCGGGTAACCAGGTGCATGTCGTCGCTCAACTAGGATGCCTTCGCGGGGGTGATATTTCGATGGTTCGAGTGCCCAAGGTCCGTTCGCCCAAATGTCTTTACTTGTGGCGATGTGCTTATTCCAAGGAAGCGGGTGGATGGAAGTAGAAGGTGGGGGTCGAAATCCACTCAAAACCAGTCACTGCGATACGCGACCCACCAGCTGGCAATCCCGATAGGGATTGTGGCGATCAGCGCCCACCAAAGCGGAAGCGTAAAGTCCGCGAGCAGGCCTAGAGCGGTGAAGGTGATCCAGAAGACTTTGCGTTCCACTAACCCATTGTATTAGCGGCTGCAATCACGTTAGCTGGCGGCTGAAGACGCGTTGAAATCGCAGCTCAACTGGCGAAGTCACCGAATAGTTGCGACCTGGGAAGTCACCGTCGTTCCATCAAGAAAGAAACTTGTGGCGCCGTCGGTATCGGTTCGATAGGTGATCACGTGCGCTTGTTGTAAGCGCCGCAGCACCTCGGGGCGGGGATGATGGTAAACGTTTCGTGCTCCCACCGAGATCACTGCGAAGTGTGGCCTTACGGCGGCGAGCAAATCTTCGGCGCTGGAGGTTACGCTGCCGTGGTGGGCGACCTTCAGCACATCTGCTGCGGGATCTTCGCCTGAAACAAATTTTTCTGTGGGCTTCTCTGCATCGGCCTCGAGCAGCACGGATGTCTTTCCATAACCCACCTTCATCACCAGGGATTCGTCATTGCGATGTGCGTCGCTGCCCGGCGTACGGACGGCAAATTGCGGGACAGGTGAAAGGACTCGGATAGTTGTCCCGCCATAAGAAAAAATGTCTCCGGCTTTGCAATACTTAACCGTCACGCCGAATTCGTGCGCCTCAGCCAGCAGCTTTTCAATTTCGTTATCCGGAATGCCCTCGGGTAGCCATAGCTCGCGAGGCCGAAAGTTTGCCATGACTGCAAACATTCCTCCCATGTGATCGGCGTGCGCATGAGTGAGCGCGACGGCATCGATGCGTGAAATTCCACGGAACCACAGATAAGGCGAGACCACGTCTTCGCCGATGTCCAGTTGCGAATGCGTCCAAAACGGCAAGCCTCCAGCATCGACCAGCAACTTACGGCCCTGTGGAGTAATCAACAAAATCGAATCGCCCTGGCCAACGTCGATTGCCGTCATTTCGAGAACGTTTGAGCGGATATCCAGATGAGGCGGGATGATCCAAATCCACAGTGCACTTGCGGCAAGCAACGACACGCCTGAAACGGCAAGCGGGATTTTTTTGCGCACGAGAATGGCGCAGAGCAGTATCGCAACGCCGCAAAACAGAATTGCACCGAGGCTTGGAGTCGGAACGCGAATGTCCGCCAGCCGCATGCCCCCAAGCCATTTCACCGTTCCGGCAATTCCTTGCAGCGCGAACCCAGCGATGAGCGCTGGTACCTTCGCCAGAGTCAGGGAAACATAGCCCAGACAGATTGCCAACACCGCCGCCGGCATAAGCAACTGAAGAAACGGGATCACGAATAGGTTGGCTGGCATTGCCACTGACGTGGCGCGATGGAAGTAATACGCCATTGGCAACGCCAGACCGAGTTGCAGAATCGCCGACATCACTGTTAATTCGAGGAAACCGAACGTGATGCGAAATCCAGTCAATACGGCGATTCGAGGAAAACGACCGGGCCAAATCATTCCTGACCGGCTCAACAGAAGTCGCACATCCAGACGAAACTGCGCAATTTTTGGAGGAAGCGCGCGATCGTAGCCAAGAGCGTCCAGATTGCGCAGCCCATGAGAGTACGGCTGAATAGTTCGCTCCAGCACCGGAACTCCAACGCCGGCGACCAGCGCAACGCAGAGGAATGTCATCTGGAAACTTGCTCCGAACAGCACTCGCGGATCGGTGATCAACAGAATGAGCGCCGCCAGACCCAGTGCGTTTAGCATCGCGCGGTCTCGATACAAAAGCCGCGTACACAAATAGACTGCGAACATCAATGCTGCCCGCCACACGGGGGGACCTTCCTTCGTCAAAATCGCGTAAGCCAGAATCAAGACGATGGCGCAGCAGCTTGCGGCAATCTCTCCGAGGCTGAGACGGCGCAGGCCCCACAGCGTGACCATCGCGAGAATGCTGACGTTCATTCCGGAGACGACGAGCACGTGATAAGTTCCGGAGCGTTGGAAGTCCACCCGCGTGGGCCGCTCGATGAAGGTTTCTTCGCCGATAACGATGGCGTCCATCAGACCAGCCACTCGCTCGGGCCACAAAGCATGAATTGTTTCAATAACGCTACGGTGAACGCGAGAGCGCCATCGCTCGGCCCGGCTGCCAGCAAATCCTGGAAGAATCTCTACGCTGGCGTACTTAGCAGACGCCGTAGCCTCTATGCCGTTGTCGTGCAGGTATCCTGCGTAGTCAAAGGCACCCGGGTTGCGATAATTGCGCGGCGCAACCAGTGTTGCTGGAAATCGAATGCGCTGACCGTAGGAGAGCGATCGCATTCTATTCTGTGTGTCTCGAGAATTGCCGCGATCAGTTTCGTAAATACTAAGCCTTATACCTTCTGCAATGACCTTCGTTTCCGCATCCGATTCAATCTTCTCGGTTTCGATATCAATACGTTGTCGAAAAGATCCCCCGCCCTCTGATTGAATATCGCCTTCCGAAATGACGTGCGCGGTAACCAGGACTTCACCGTCGCTGACAAAAAGGGATCGTTGAGATGCAGCGCTCCTGCGCAGTTGAATGGACAGAGCTCCCGCGATGAAGAGGGCTGCAAAAACCAGGACGCTAGAGAAAAGAATTCTCTTCTTTACCAGATAAATCGCCGAAGCAACGAACACGGACGCGGCCAAGACCCACCAGCTCGGCGGCCGCCATAGGTATTCACCCGAGCATATTCCGGCGCAAAACAACAGCGCAGCCCAGAAGAGTGGCTGCCGTGCTGATATTTGCGTTTTGCTTCGAGAGACCGCGCTGGCTCGTCCAGTTTGACGGACGGGAGTCTGCTGACCCCACGACGTGAGCGGGGCTGCTGCAATATTTGCCGATGCCAAGCTTAAGCAGCAGTTTTTTAGCGGGCCAAGTGAAAGACACTTTCAATGTGATAAGTCTGGGGGAAAAGATCGATTAAGTGTGCTCCCGAGACCCCGTAACCCAGACCAATCAACATTCGCAAGTCGCGTGCCAGCGTCGATGGATCACATGACACATACGTGACCCTTGGCGCATCCAGCTTTGCCAGACCGCGAACAACGTTTTCACCTAGCCCGCCTCGTGGGGGATCGACTACGACCAGATCAGGGCGAATGCCGGAGGCTTGCCCCAGATACTGTTCCGTCGTGGCCAGGACTGCCTTTACCTCCTGGGGCGCATTGTGGCGCAAGTCAGCGTGTGAAGTCTGTGACGCCTCTACCGCGATTACCTGTGCAAAACTCTTAGCGAGGACGGTGGAGAAAAGTCCGACCCCGGCATAGAGATCGAGAGCCAATTTTCCTGAAGCTACGTCCGTCACGATGCTGACCAGCTCATCAATTAGAAAACGGTTCACTTGAAAAAACGCGCCGGCGCTCACACGGTAGCGGGCCAGCTTTGTTTCGTACACAAGCGCTGTCTCTCCGAAGCTGGCCACGCATTGCGGCTCGACAATCTGGTTAGCCGGTAGCTGTTCGAAAACGGAGACGCCCGCGACCTCGGGCAAAATATGAGCCAGCTTTTCAGCTATTTGTTGCGCACTCGCTCGCGCCGGGCCTGGTTGGCAATAAACCTCAAGAAGGAGCCGGTTGTTGGTGTGATCTGCAAACAGCTCAATCTCACGGACTTCAGTGGGGACATTTCCGGAGCGGCCCGCGGCCAAGATCTCCGCAATCGCGCGATTAATTAGAGGCGAACTGATGGGGCACTGCTCAATCGGCAGAAGTTCGTGCGATCGGAATTTGTAGTAGCCCAGCGCGAAATCGGGCCCGGTCTGCGCCTTCAGCCGTGTGCGGTTGCGATAGTTCCATTCGGGTGAGGGATGACTTTCCAGCTTGCAGGGCAGATCAATCTTTGCGGTCCGCTTGAGCGTCTCAAGGAGGATCGCCGATTTCGCCTCTATCTGGCGCGTGTACCTGACATGCTGATACTGGCAACCACCGCATCGTGAGAAATAGGGGCAGATTGGCTCGACCCGGTCGGGGGATGGATCCAGAATTCGCTTCGGACGCGCCCGCGCGAAGCCTCGCTTCTGCTCAATAATGTCCGCCTCAACTTGCTCGCCATCGATTGAAAATGGCACAAATACCGCTTTGCCCGGACCGCTTTCGTCAGCGGGGAGACGGGCAAGTCCATCCCCGCCGTAAATGAGTTTTTCGATTTTGAGTTGCATTGAGTGCGATTGTAATTTGCAGAGCGTGACAAGTGGCGGGTGGTCAGTGGCTGGCGGTAAGGCGAAACCGCGGAATACTGGATACGAACCACTAACCACTGATCACTAGCCACTCACTTTTGCGCGCGACAGCCAAGTCGCTCGATTCGAGCCTGCCGCGATAGACTGATTGACTCATGAACTCACCTCCCAATTCGATCCTGCGCGGCTCGGCCGTCGGGCTGTTTCTGTTCGACGTGTGCGAAGAGGTAAAGCTGGACGAACTCCGCACAATTCTAGGTGCGCGACGCTTGGGGGAAGGATTAAAGCACGCCGCTGCTGAACAACTGTTCTTCGAAAGACCGCCGGTCGTCGAAAGTGTGCAGATCCCGGGTGATTCTCAAGCCCAGGTCCGGGTGAAATATTACGACTACGGTGTAGTCAGCGTGCTGTTTGAGTTTCCGTTCGCCGGAGACTGGCCCGACCTGATTTCACTTTCCTCGCGCTGGATTTCGGGAACCGATCTGCCAACCCGCGCCGAGGAGATTGCCAAAGAAAGAGTCGCGCGAACACGTGCTGCGTTGGTGAAGCCTTACGATACCTGGCTCAGCGAAGATTATTTTATTTTTTTTATGAGAGAAATTGGCGGCAATCCAACTGCGCCCCAACTGCTGAACTCCTGCGGGATGCAGATTACGCAGGTAGTGCGCGGAGAGAACGCTGCGCTTTCCGATGACGAGCGACGCGAAGTTGTGCAGTCAGCAATGTCTTACTATCCGAATGATCTTGCCGTCCTGGGGTGGAACGCGGCTTTCGTGTACGATTCGCTGGCTGGCTCGGAAACGACTATGCAACTCCTCGAATATGCGAATTCGCAGTTGCTCGAATTCCGCCACTACGATGATCTGCTCACGCGCGAACTGGCCGGCGTTTATGATTCGCTGGAAAAGAACTCGAACTTTATCGGCCTGTGGAGGCTACCGCGCGAGGCATCACGCCTGCAGACTATGTTGCTGGACGTCACCGAGCTCACGGAGCGGGCCGATAATGCCATTAAATTTCTCAGCGATATGTTTTCCGCACGGCTTTACCGGCTGGCGGCAAATAAAGTCGGCGTGCATGACTACAAGAGTTTGACAAAAGAAAAACTGCGCACAGCTGAAGATTTGTACCGCTTCCTGATCGACCAATTCCATCAATCGAGGACGTTCTGGCTGGAGTCGATGGTGGTGCTCATTCTTTTGATCGAACTCGTATATGTGTTCCACGGCAAGATGTGACCAGCCTTCCAATAGGTTTTTCGCGACAAATGGGCAATATTTGGCTTGCTTTTGCCCTATCTGCGGATAACAATTCTCGCAGCAGTTTGAGTTTGCCCGCGGCCAGTCTCAGCATCCCTTCCCCCCGAGGCGGGAAAAATGCCTGCGAAACCAGCATTCGGTGAGGTCCTTGGTCATTACCGCCTTCTCGAGCGGGTCGGCCAGGGCGGCATGGGAGTCGTGTACCGCGCCCGCGACGAGCACTTGCAGCGCGAAGTTGCTCTCAAACTATTGCCCGACATTGTCACTCATGACCAATCCGCCCGGCGGCGTTTTCGGCAAGAAGCCCTGACCCTTGCCCGCTTAAATCATTCCAACATTGAAACCCTCTATAGCTTTGAAAGTGACGGGGACAAAGACTTCCTGGTAATGGAGTACATTCGCGGGGTCACTCTGGCCAGCAAACTAGCAGCAGGCCCGTTGGGTGAACCGGAGCTTATCGAGTACGCGACTCAACTCGCGTTAGCGCTAGAGGAAGCCCACAGAGAAGGCGTGATTCATCGGGACCTCAAGCCTTCCAATATCCTGATAACCCCCGGCGGACAATTGAAGATGCTGGATTTCGGCCTGGCGCGCCTGCTGACCGCCGACGGGCAGAGCACGACTGCCACCGACCGGCCCGGGATCTGTGGCACGCTGCCCTACGTTGCTCCCGAACATTTGTCGGAATCGCACAGTATAGATGCGCGTTCTGACCTGTATTCCTGCGGTGTCGTGATGTACGAGATGGCGACTGGCCGCCGTCCCTACACAGGAGATTCGGTAGCGTCACTACTTCGGGCCATCCTGGAAAGCGAGCCTGTCCCGGTACGGTCTTTGAATTCTGCGATCTCTCCTGAACTCGACGCGATCATCCGCAAAGCCATGGATAGAAGTCCGGGCCTGCGTTATCAAAGCGCACGCGAGTTGAAGGTCGATTTACAGCGTCTGGTTTCCGCCAGAAAAATTGACCGCATAGCAGCGCCGGCGCTGCGGTCGCGTCGAACGCATTGGCTGACGGTTCCGCTTTTGCTGGTGTTGGCGTTGTTCATAGGCGGAATGTTGCGCCGAATCTTCCGATCGTTAAATCCGGCAATGAGTCCACCGCGAGTGGTTGCGGTATTGCCGTTCGAAGCGGTTGGCGGAGCGAGCGACAACCAGATCCTCTGCCGCGGACTGACTGATCTGCTCACTACGCGGCTTACTCAGATCAGCAAGCAGTACGGTGTCGAAGTAGTTCCGGCCAGCGAGGTGCGCACCCAGGGCGTGAGTTCCATAAGTGACGCGCGGCAGAAATTAGGCGTGACCCTGGTCGTAGAAGGAAGCTGGGATTTTGCCGGCAGCCAAGTCATGTACAGCCTGGTTGACGCACGAAGCCGCCGCAACGTGAGTGCCGAGTTTGTCAAAGGCAACATCAGCGACCTCTTGTCAGTCGAGCACAAAGTCGCGGACAATCTGCTGAACATGGTGGCCGGCGAACTGCGCCCAAAGGACCAAACATCCAAGGTCACGAATTCCACTTTTCAGCCTGATGCGTATCAGTATTATGTGCGCGGAGTTGGTTATCTTCAGGAATATCAAAACGTCGGCAGCCTGAAGGCTGCCATTGCGTTGTTCCGTTCCGCGCTAGATCGAGATCCCTCTTTTGCGCCGGCATTGGCGGGCACTGGAGAGGCGTATTGGCGCTTGTTTCAGGAGACCAAGGACGAGAGCTTCATAACCAAGGCCCTCGAAGCATGCCATCGAGCGGCCAAACTGAATAACCAGCTTGCCTCCGTGCACAACACGCTCGGACTCATTGCTCACGGCCAAAGCAAATACGACGAAGCGGCGAAAGAGTTTCAGCGAGCAATCGCATTGGACGAGACCAGCGACGCGGCCTACCGCGGACTAGCCAGCTCCTACGAGGCGCTCGGAAAACCAGCAGATGCGGAAAGCGCCTATCGCCGCGCCATAGAAATGCGCAAAGACTATTGGGGCGGGTATTCGGCCCTGGGAGCCTTCTATTACAAAACTGCACGCTATGCGGATGCTGCGGGCCAGTTCCGTCGTGTTATTGAATTGGCGCCCGAAAATGTGCGTGGTTACAGCAACCTTAGCGCGGCTTACGTGCAGCTCGGGAAACCCGATCAGGCAGAAGAACTTTTGCGGAAGTCGTTGGCCATTCAACCGAGTTATCGCGCATACGCAAATTTGGCGACGATCTATTTTTCCCAATCCCGTTATTCCGAAGCGGCGCAGATGTATGAGAAGGCCATCCAGCTGAACGATCGAGATGGGCGGGTCTGGCGCAATCTGGGAGATGCGTATTATTGGGCGCCAAACGAGCGAGACAAGGCGGCTCCGGCATATCAGCACGCAACCGAGCTGCTGAAGGCGCAGCTCAAGATCAACCCGCAGGATCCTTCGCTGCTGACCGAACTCGCTCTGTGCCAATCGATGCTCGGAAAATCGGTAGAAGCAATTCAGCTGATGAGACGTGCGCGGGAGCTCTCTGCCTCTAATCCAGAAATATTTTTCCGCACCGCCGAAATTTATGAAGAGAGCGGGGATCATGCCGCTGCGCTGGAATGGTTATCACAGGCGGTGCAGAAGGGCTACCCTGCGCGTGAGATTCAGCGGGACCCAACTTTTCAAAAACTTCGTGAAGATGCCCGGTACAAGCAGCTGCTACAAGGAACGGCGGCACAGCCGCCTCATTAAAGGAGGAAGAAAATGGCTAAGAATGTATTGCATAAGATGTCGGCGCCCAAGATTGTGCAGGAAAGGACGTGGCGAGACGAGAAGATATTCATCTACTTTTCTCCACGCGGAACCGGCAAGTTTGCTTCGCATCCTGTTCCCGGAGATTGGGTCGTCGCAGCACTACGCAAACCTGTTTCCGTCGGCCAGGAAGTCACGTGGCAAGCCGTCGGCGATTGCCGCAAGCTAGAACTGGACCTGCCTGAGATATTCGAGGAACCGCGGCAGATAGTGGTTGAGGGAAATAGCGCCAGCGCAACGTTGAAAGACGATGTCGCTCCGGGCCTTTATCTATACGAGGCATACTGCAATGGTCAGCTTGCGACAGGCGGTTCGGCGCCGGGGTTGATAGTCGATCCGTAGCCGTTAACTCACATGTAAAACAGACTCAGCCGGGGCACGCCGTACTTCTCCAGCAGTTTCTTGTGCGCGTACTGCTTCCGCAGTTGCTCGATTTGCGCCACTGGCATTTTGCTGCGGTAAGGGGCGAGGTCACGGTCGGCTTGTGCGCGTACGGCTACGGCTTCGTCATCGGGCACAGCAGCTAGAAGAACTGCAAAGAGCTTTTCTTCAAGCACCGTGAGTTTTCGTTCAATGTCTTCGAGTCCTGAGCGAGGGGATTTGTTTTCGATTTCTGCCGCCATTTCGCGCAGGGCTGCGGAAATTTCCTGCGCCACTACTTCTGGCGAAATGCCAGTCCGCGAGGGTAGTTTTGCGGAGTCCAGCTTGTCCGAACTGAGACGCAGGAATTCAGCGATCTCGGCGGAGTCGAATCCTTTGTCAGTCTTCGTTTCCTTCGAGGTGCCCACCGCGGCTTCTTTCATGTCTTCGGCGGCAGCGAGCACTTCCTGAGAGCAGTACGCAAGACCGTTGACTCTTCTGCTCTTCGAAGGCCGCGCATTATATTTTTCAAATGTCGCGTCGATCCCGCGCAGGACGGCCTCGAGCGGAATCCCGGCGTCCTTCCAGGTTTCAATCAACGCCCAATCGAGGGTCGAGAGCATCAGGATGGTCCCGCGCCCGCGCTGAAAATGCTCTTCGATTTCGGTGAAGTAGTTGAAGTAGTTTTCCAAAATCAGCTCTTGGGGCTTTAGCTCTTGGCTGTTAGCTTAATGCACGACGAGGGTGGGTAAGACCTACTCAGGGCGATCCGGAAACAATCGCACGATCACACTAAAAACTAACCGCTAAGAGCTGATCTTCGAACGGTTCGCGTTACCGGGGCGGGGTTGTGAAGTGCGATCTTCGGCCTTTGCTTCGGGAACATTCTTGTCGGAAACATTTCTCTCCCACAAAATCCGCAGGCCGTCGAGGGTCAGAAATTCATCGACGTCTTGAATGTACTTCGATCCCGAGCCGATCAGAGGCGCCAAGCCGCCGGTCGCTATTACTTTTGTGGATTTCCCCAGTTCGCCGAGCAATCGCTCGAGAATTCCATCCACCAGACCGAGATAACCGTAATAAAGCCCCGACTGCAGACTGCCCACCGTGGTCGTGCCGATAATTCGCGCCGGTTTCCGGATATCGACACGTTGCAGCCGCGCCGTCCGGCTGAAAAGTGCGTCCGCGGAAATCCCGATTCCCGGACTTATAACGCCGCCTTGATATTCACCTTTGGCGGTGACGCAATCGAAAGTGGTCGCAGTGCCAAAATCTACAATGACGCACGGGCCGCCATACTTCTCAAAAGCGGCGACGGAATTCACAATCCGGTCAGCGCCTACCTCTGCAGGATTGTCGTAGAGCACAGGCATCCCCGTCTTCACTCCCGGTTCAATAAACAAGGGCTTGCGTTCAAAGTAACGCTCGCACACGCGGCGCAGGGTGGAATCGAGCGGCGGCACCACCGAGGAGATCACGATCCCGCCAATGTCTTTTGGTTCCAATCCCGCCATGGAGAATAGATTCCGAAAAAGCACTCCGTACTCATCAATGGTCTGTGCCGCTCGCGTGGTCACGCGCCAGTTCGCCGCCAGCTTCTCATATTTCGCATGAGAATCTGACGCAGATCGAGTGAATACGCCGAGGACCGTGTTGGTGTTGCCGACATCGAGAACAAGAAGCATTGAGCTCCGAATTCCTTTGTGCGCCTCTGTGTCCTCTGTGGTTAAAAGATTTTCAAACCACAGAGGGCACAGAGATCACAGAGGTTAATCACTTCACCCTCACCGTTCCACTGTACACAATTCGCAAGCCATCATCCGTACCGACCTGCAGAAAGCCGCGCGGGTCAAGGCCTTCGGTGGTTCCCTCGAATCCCCCATTTTCTTCGACTCGCACTGTCTTGCCTCGCAGCATGGAGGATTGCTCTTCAAATCTGCGCAAAATATCCTCGTGAGCTTCGGTCTTCGCCAATAAGCTCTGGTATTCGCGGTCGAGCGATTTTAACAAAGCGGCGCACAGGTTAACTTTAGACCATTGCGTTCGCGTCTCCATAGACAATGATGTTGCAGTTTGCTGAAGCTCATCCGGAAACTGATTATGGTTCACATTGATGCCGATTCCCACCACGATGTGCCGGACGCGGGTCGCTTCCGCATTCATCTCAGTCAGAATTCCGCAGAATTTCTTGCCCTCAATTAAAAGATCATTCGGCCACTTCAGGTCAGGCAACACCCGCGAATCGATCTCCTGCACTGCCGATCGCACCGCGAGTCCCGCCGCCAGTGATAGCACTAGAACGTCCGACGGAGGCAACGCAGGACGCAAAATTACCGAGCAATAAATCCCGGCAGATTGGGCCGAGTGCCACTGGTGGTTGCCACGTCCCCGGCCAGCAGTTTGCTGCTCGGCAAGAAAGACGCTGCCTTCTGGAGCGCCTGTGGTGGCGGCTTCCATGGCGAGGGTGTTGGTTGAACCGGCACGATAATAATGGTGAATATGTTCGTCGAAAATAGTTCCGCGCACGAGCGGTTGCAACATCTCCGGCAGAAGCAGGTCGGGAACGGCAGTCAGTTGATACCCACTAGAGGGATGGCCGGCGATTTCGACACCGAACGTCCGCAACTGCTGCACCAGTCGCCACACTTCAGAACGAGTTGTTCCGATTTCCTGCGCCAGCTTGGTTCCGCTGACCACCGTCGTCGAATAGTTCATCAGCACGCGGATGATTCGTCCCAGACGAACGTCGGTCTGATGTTCCGTATCGTGCAGCGCGGAAGTTTTCGTCGCCCGCGAGTTCCGGATTGAGGCTGCTTTGGTGATGCTGGAATTATGCGGGACAGAAGCTGTGACGGCAAATCTGTCCGCGGACTAAGCAGAAACCATCCGTAGGCTCATATCCACCGCAGGAGCTGAGTGCGTCAGCGCGCCCACAGATATAAAGTTCACTCCAGTTTCGGCATACGCGCGAACATTTTCCAAATTGATCCCACCTGAACTCTCAAGTGGAATGCGGCGCTCCGATTTCGAACAGCGCTCCACGGCCGCGCGAGTTTCCGCCACCGGCATATTGTCGAGCAGGATGGCCTCCGCCCCGTACGTCAACGCCTCTTCCAATTCAGCGAGATTGCGCACCTCGACTTCAATGATCTGCGTGCCGCGGCGGTTTCGGTGGGCGCGTTCGAGCGCGGTCTTGATTCCGCCTGCCAGCGCAATGTGGTTGTTCTTGATCAATACGCCGTCGGACAAATCCAGTCGATGGTTCTGGCCTCCGCCGCAACGCACCGCGTATTTGTCCAGAGGTCGCAGGCCGGGCGCGGTCTTTCGCGTATCAAGAATCTTCGCCTTGGTTCCGGTTACCTCGTCAACGAATTTTCGAGTGAGCGTGGCGATTCCGCTGAGGCGTTGCAGCAGATTCAGGATCACTCTCTCGCAGGAGAGAAGCACGCGAGCGTTGTGGCGAATGACCGCGACAGTCTGTCCTTTGCGCAAACGCACGCCATCGAAAATTTCCGGATGGCTCGTAACCTCGCAGTGCGAAACGACTGCGCCATCGAGAATGGCGTAAACATCGAGGATCCGCGCCACCGCGCCCAGTCCCGAAAGGATGCAATCCTGTTTAGCCAAGATCGTTCCTGCGGCGCGCTGGTTGGGATCGATGCAGGCGTAGCTGGTGGCATCGCGGGTAGCCCGGTCTTCGAGCAACGCGTTTTCAAGGATCGCGGTAATGCGCCGGCTATTGAAGTCCATAGTTGTGTGTGAGGCTGTTTGGGTGTGGGGCGGGCGCCCTCGCCCGCCATCCTAATAATGACTCCGCCACCCTAACCGCAGCCCAACTCGTGTAGCTTACTCCGAGTCTTCTGATGCATGACCGCGAGCTCCTGCTGCTGTTTTCGCAGGTTCTCCACAACTTGAGGAGGAGCCTTCGCCAGGAATTGCTCATTACCTAATTGGCGTTGTCCAGTGGTGATCCCCTTCTCGATCTTTTCCATTTCTTTCTTCAGCCGCTCACACTCGGCGGCAACATCGATCTTTTTTTCATAAATCAAACGGACGTCAAACCGGGCAGTGTGCCGCGCACCAGAAAGTTTGGCCATGGACTGTTCAACGAAACGTGCTTCCTCAACATTGGCGAGGCGTTCCAACGCGCTGGCATTTCTCTGAATTAGACTGCGGACAGCCGGCTCTTCCGCAAAAATCTCGACAGGTACGCGCTGTTTCATCTCAACTTTAAGCTCGGCGCGCAAATTCCGCACACTTGCGATCAAGTCTTGCAGAATCGCCATCTCGGTTTCTGCTTTCGGATCGATCTGCGATTCATCGGCCTGCGGATAGGCGGCCAACGCAAGCGATTTCAGCGGCGGATTACCGTCGTAAATAGCATGCCAAATTTCTTCGGTCATAAACGGCATCACCGGATGCAGGAGGCGCAAAGATGCTTCGAACAATGCGACCAGGTTCCCGCACGTCGCGCGCGCAGTTTCTGACTCTGGCAAGAGGCGGGGCTTGATTAATTCAAGATACCAGTCGCAGAACTCACCCCAGAAAAAGTCGTAAATGGCATTTGCGGCTTCATCGAACCGATAAGCCCTGAGTGAATCGTTCACGTTTTTCGTAACGCTGTTGAAACGCGAAAGGATCCAGCGGTCTTCGAGAGTTGTGGCCTGAAATCCAGAAATACCGGGCGTTCCGTGGGAGGCTTCGCGGGCGAGGGCATCCGCGCCACACATGCCCAAGCGGTCCACATTCATGAACATGAACCGCGCGGCATTCCAGATTTTGTTCGCGAATGCGCGATATCCTTCAGTCCGGCTCTCGTTGAAAGCGATATCTGTTCCCGGTGAAGACATCGCCGCCAGGGTGAAGCGCGTCGCATCGGTCCCGTACTTCTCAATTACCTGAATGGGATCGAGGACGTTGCCCTTGGTCTTCGACATCTTCTGGCGCTCGGCGTCGCGGACGAGGGCGTGGATGTAGACTTCGCGGAAGGGAACGCTGCTGCGAAGCTCGTCGTCTGTCAGTGCTGTTGATGTCCGCATAGGCCCGGCGGGCGAGCGTTGTTCGCCGAGGCTTGCTGCGCTAGCTGCGGCCGGGCGGGTCGGGGCACCCGCCCCTACGTGTGCACTATTAGAGCGACGGGCGTCGCGCTCGTCCGCCCCAGGCTTCTCTGGCGGCGCCATGAACCAGCATCCCAGCATGATCATGCGCGCGACCCAGAAAAACAATATGTCGAAACCTGTGATCAGCAGCGAAGTCGGATAGAACACTTCGAGATCGCGTGTCGCATCCGGCCATCCCAGTGATGTAAACGGCAGCAAGCCGGAAGAAAACCAAGTGTCCAGAACATCCGGATCTTGCGTCAGTGCCGAGCCGCCGCACTTCGGACATTGTGTCCGCGCCTCGCGCGCGACGATGATTTCGCCACACTCGCAATGCCATGCTGGAATCCTGTGGCCCCACCATAACTGGCGCGAGATCGTCCAGTCGTGAATGTTGCGCATCCAGTTCAGATAAATCTGGCGATAGTTCGCCGGCGTAAAGCGAATGTAGTCTTTCTCGACCACTTCAATCGCTCGTTCCGCCAGCGGTTGAATTTTCACGAACCACTGCGTCGAAAGCCTCGGCTCAACAACCGCTCCACAGCGATCGCATTTGCCGAGCGCGACCGTGTAGTCTTTTTCGCCTACAAGAAATTCCTGCGAGCGCAAGTCTTCCAACACGCGCTTCCGCGCTTCGTAGCGATCAAGGCCCGCGTACGGCCCGGCATTCTGGTTCATGCGGGCGTGCTCGTCCATGACTTCGATCTGCGGCAAGTTATGGCGCAGTCCAGCTTCAAAGTCATTCGCATCGTGCGCAGGAGTCACTTTCACCGCGCCGGTACCGAACTCTGGTTGCGCGAGTTCGTCAGTGATGATGGGAATCTCGCGGTTCATCAGCGGTAGCAGAACTTTCTTCCCGTGGAGATGTTTGTAGCGTTCGTCGCGCTCGTTTACGGCGACCGCTGTATCCCCGAGCACGGTTTCAGGACGAGTTGTCGCAACTGTGATGAACTCATTGGTTCCGACCACCGGATACCGAATCTCCCATAGCTTGCCGGGAACTTCCTCGTGCTTCACTTCGAGATCGGAAATCGCAGTCACACAGCGTGGGCACCAGTTCACGATGTACTTGCCGCGATAGATCAGTCCTTGCTCATACAGGCGAACGAACACTTCGCGCACCGCGCGCGAAAGGTTCTCGTCCATGGTGAAATACTCGCGGTCCCAATCGACCGACGCGCCCAGCCGCCGCATCTGGTCGAAAATCGCACCGCCGTAGTGCTTCTTCCACTCCCAAACCCGCTCAATGAACTTCTCTCGCCCAAGGTCGGTGCGCTTCTTGCCTTCGCTGGCCAGTTGGCGCTCTACCATCATTTGCGTGGCAATACCGGCGTGGTCCGTCCCAGGCAGCCACAGAGTCACGAAGCCGCGCATGCGGTGCCAGCGCACGATGATGTCCATCTGTGTCTGGTTGAGCATGTGCCCCATGTGGAGACGGCCAGTCACGTTCGGCGGCGGCAGCAGCAAGCAAAACACTGGACGCGTGTCGCCTACGGCTGGCGTGGCGACGGAAAAGAGCTTCTCCTTCACCCAAAATTCCGCCCATCGCGTCTCAATGGCCGAGGGCTCGTATGCCTTTGGCAATTCGGTTTTTGTTAGGTTCTCAGGCATGAAAAAACATTCAGCACTCAGCCATCAGCATTCGGCAAGCCAGCGGCGCAGCTGATCGTCAGACCTGCTCCGGTTGAATGCTGAGTGCTGAATGCTGAGTGCTGCTCTGATCTTACAGTCCGAAGAAAAATGGGGTCAAACGCGACTAGGGGTATATGGGGCTGAGGGGATTTTGCTACACCCCTACCTTGGGGTTGGTTTAGGCCGGGGCTCGCATCGCTCATGCGAAGGGCGAGTCGAGCGCGAGAGAGAGCTGGCGCGCGAGCGGGGTCAATGAGTGTAATCGCCTGTTCTGAAAAGTTACCCACTCCTCAAAACGGCTCTTCATGTGAGCTGGAGTCAGAGCATCTTCTTGGATTTCAGCTTGTGGACTGCGGCTGACGCATAGTTTCGGACTGCCCGGGTCGAAAGCTTGTCTACGCAGTCCAACTCGGGTCCCAAGGGATATTCCTCTCTCTGCATGATGTGTGAGTCATGCAGCGTGATGTTTTTACCGGTCAGCGAGAGCACCGTGTAGGAAAAAGTGAAAGATCCTAGGAGGTCGATACAACGTGCCGCCTGACACCATAGTTATATTCGCCCTATGTGTAGCTCGACTGCATTAAAGCTTATGGGCAGGATCCTTACAAAGAGATCGCGACCAGCGGGACCTGTTTAGCGCTCCCTTTTGTTAGCCATAATCGTGATATCCTTGCGCCTACTTTCCTTTAATTTTTTATGATTTTGCGGCTCATAGGGGCTGTGCTAGCGGTGGCGACAATCGCCGCGTATTGTTTTCTTTCAAAAAGACGCTTCCCGTCGGCGGTGCCCGCTCCGGAGTGGTCGAGCACCTCTGCCTTATTCCTGGCAAGCGCGCTGACGCTGTTTGTCGAGTTAGCGCTCATCCGGTGGGTTGCCACAGAGGTCCGAATCTTCGCCTACGCGAAGAACTTAGCGCTGTTGCTTTGCTTCCTGGGCTTTGGGTTAGGCTGTGCACTGGCACGCGAGACGCCCCGATGGAGAGCCACCGCTGGAACCTTGCTCGGCCTGATTCTGGTCGTACGCTTTCCCTGGTTCAGCGAGCAGCTGATGGAAAACCTGTCGCGATACCTGGGCGCGGGTAAGCACTTGGACATATGGGGGAGTGGTTCACAGCAACACTGGCAGTTATTTCTGCTCGGATCCGCAGTGTCGTTGCTTCTCTTTTTTCTCCTTACTTACATCTTCATCCCTCTAGGACAAGAAGTAAGCCGGGAGATCGAACTCAGTGAACGCCCCTTGCTCGGCTATTCATGGAACCTCGCAGGCAGCCTGGTTGGAATTCTAGCTTTCTTCGCTGTTTCCTGGATGGCTCTTCCTCCCACAGTTTGGTTCGCGATGGTGCTCGCTGGTATCGCGGTCTTACAGCCGCCTGGCAAAGAAAGGACCCTGATCGGACTGGCGATCATTCCAGCCATTTTGCTCTTGCTAAGTCCTGCTACTGTGCACCATTTCAACCTCTGGACGCCCTATCAGCAGATTGAGGTGCAGGATGAATTCTTCCCCGACGGAGAGCTGAAGAGCAGCGAAATCCGGGTAAATCACACCGGCTACCAGGCTATGGTGAACCTCTCGGACGATTTCATCGCTCGCCATCCCGGATTGCTGCAGCAGAATCCTGAATACATCCCCTACAACCTTCCGTTTCGCTTCGTTGCTGCCAAGCCTCGAGTGTTGATCGTGGGATCGGGAACCGGCAACGACGTGGCAGCGGCATTACGAAACGGCAGCGCTTCCATAGATGCCGTGGAAATTGATCCGGCAATTCTTAAGCTGGGAGAACGGCACCCGGAACATCCTTACAGTGATCCCCGGGTTCACGCGCATCTCACCGATGCCCGCGCGTTTATGAAACGTGCTCATGGCCCTTATGACCTGATCCTGTTCGGCCTGCTCGACTCGCATACGCAAATGTCGGACTACTCGAACATGCGGATCGACAATTTTGTGTATACGGTGGAATCGTTTCGCGAAGCCAGGAAACTGCTGGCCCCGGACGGCGTTGTGTTTGTGAAATTTCAGGTCAATCACCGCTGGTTGGGAAAGCGCCTGGCACTCATGCTGGCCAAGACCTTCGGCAGCGCTCCCACCGTTTTTTTCGCGGACTCCAGCTACGGCGTAAGTGCCAGCTGCTTCGTCGTTTCCAATTCCGGAAAAGTAGCGACCGAGCTAAAAAATCTGCCACTGCGACAGTTCATTGAATCCAAACGTTCCGCGTTCCTTGATTCCCCGCCGGTCCCGCTGACGACGGACAATTGGCCGTATTTGTATCAGGACCGGCATACAATTCCAGCCGTCTTTCTTGTACTCAGTGTACTTGTCATCATCGTAGCTGCCGGTTTTTATCTTCGGATTCCGAACGCGCGGAGTCGCGTGCCCTCGCTATTTTTCTTCAGCATGGGAGTCGGATTTCTCCTGCTCGAAACACAAGTCGTCAGCCGACTCGCCTTGTATTTCGGAACGACGTGGCAGGTGAACGGCATCGTGATCGCCGCGGTTCTGGTAGCGTTGCTCACCGCGAACTACGTTACCGAGCGACTGCGAAAACCACTACCACGTTCGTGGACACTTGCTTTGCTAGTCTTGGGTATTCTCTTCGCCTATCTGTTTCCGTTCCACCGAGTACCGGGACCGGCGGCCGCAGTTGGCACGCTCGCCGCCATCGTTTTCAGCGCCCCCGTGTTCTTTGCAGGGCTGCTGTTTTCCGCCGAATTCCGTCGGACCGATTCTCCTGCCGCTGCTCTGGGCGCAAACATGCTTGGAGCCGTGGTAGGAGGCCTGCTTGAAAATGCATCGCTAGTGTTCGGCATGAACGCGTTGCTCCTGATTGCTGCTTGCTTCTACCTGCTGGCGGGAATCGGGTTGCTGCGTCGGCGAACTGCCGCTCTTTCCAATACGAACTTGACGCTCTCAACGAAGTCCTCGGCTGCAACTAGGCTGCGAAATTCAACCTTTACGGAGTGAAGCGCGGCAACTCTCAGCCCGTTCGACCCAGGGCTTTCGGTTGAAAGCTTGCACGCCTCAAAGGCCGTTTATCGCCGTCAAACGACGCAGGGTGGTGAGCGCTAACGGATTTGATATGGGCCGAGTCTCACCCCAAAGTAAGCAAATCAGAACCAACCTAAGTAGACGTGGTGCATCTTACATGGCCATGAGTCAGTTTATGAAGTACTTACTGTTTTTGTTCGTGGCGCTGGTTGTTCTCGTAGGCTGCGGCGCAGGCCACGCAAATCTAACCAGCATCACGGTTAGCCCCCAATCCGCGACTGCTACTAGCCCGCAAGGCCAAGTCGGCTACACCGCCACTGGACATTTCGCCAACGGAAAGAGTCGGAGCCTGTCGCAGGTGGACGGTCTTTCATGGAAGACCAGTACAACCTCTGCTACTATCGGCCCTACCGGTGAGGCCACATGCTCAGCGCCTGGAACCGTCACCGTTACCGCTAGTGCTCCCCAAAACCTACAGTTCACTGTAAACAACGGAGTGCAGAACACGTCGGTTACGGTGACCGGTACGGCCACACTAATCTGTCAGTAACGACGCCCGACGTGTAAACATTCCGACAAATACCCCCTACGGGGGAGCGGCTTAAGGCTCCATCAGGGTCGCGTTGTCGGCGGTATAATTTTGATCGCCAAATAAATCCACCGTTTGATGGCCTGCGCCGATCGACAGTTACAAATCCAGCACACTGATTGAGCAGAACTGTCGGAGGCCTCAAAATCGTGGCCTGATCTTTGGGACGACTACTTCCGTTACTCTCGGATGTACTGAGAATCACCGAGAATATCGATAGCCCCGCCGCATACTCGAATTGAGGAGGCTTTCGGTGTTACTCAGGCTTGATTATTTGTCCTGCGCGCTTACAATCGCTTCTACTATCCTCGTGGGAAGGCGCTGCTGGAAAGGATGGGTCCTGGCGGCAATCAACAGCGTACTGGTTTGTATTATCGCCTTCCGGACTGCACAATTCGGCTTCATTCCGGCTAACGTGTTTTGCATTGGCCTCTACGCTGTAAATCTTCGTTCCTGGCGCAAATCGGACGCGCATTGAGCGAGTATCCACGCTCGCGCCCATCGCTAAAACGGCAGAACACTTCGGGCTGCTCTAGCGAGGGGAACTAATGTTGCGCAGGGCAGGCGACCTTATTTGCAAGAAAACACAAAGAGTAAACAATTTACGAGGTCTCCAACTTATAAGATTTCGGTATGGAGCGCCTCACCCCGCCGCCGATTAGCGGCAGCGCAAGTCAGGCACAAAACGCGTTGCAGAAAATCGCAGCAAAGCGTTTGTATCCTGCGCTAACTGATCCAAATTTCCTGGTGCTTCGGTCACGAAGACTGATTTTTCAGGACTGGATTGCGCAGCTGGCAGGTACGGAATTGAATATTCTTGACGTTGGGGGCAGGTACCAGCCTTACCGGCCACTGTTCAAGACTCGAGCGAGGCGCTATATATCCTGCGATATATTACGGACAGAATTCGTGGATGTCGTTGGCAACGGCGAATGTTTGCCGTTCGCCAACGAAACCTTTGATTTGGTTATTGCAACTCAGGTTTTTGAGTGCTTCAGAGAACCACCTCGGGCTGCTCAGCAGATCCACGCGGTGTTAAAGCCTGGAGGCGTATTGCTGGCCAGCATACCTTTCATGGCGCCGAGGTTTACTGATGACGAGCACTGGCGATTTACTGCAAGTGGTATACGCTCGGTCCTTTCCATTTTCCGCGAAATAAGAATAGTTTCCGAACTGTCCAGTATCGGGGGAGTGCTCCGCAGCACAAACTTGGCATTGCAGAGCTTCGCCCCAAGCGCGATTCTGAAACGCATCATCAGGTGTACGCTCAGTCCATGCATAAACCTGATTGGATTGGGACTAGAAGGGTTGAAGATCACGAGCAATGATCAGTTCGCGCCCAATTACAGCATATTGGCGATTAAACAAGAAGGCCATGAGCATACGGCAAGGGTGCGTCCTCTTGACTAACGGCGTCGCCGTTGCCCCAAGCTGCACCGGCGATTCAAGAAGATTATTGGACCGTAATGTAGATGACTTGTTTGAAAGTGGTCCCGTCAAAAGCCTGCACTGCGAGGCGGTGTGTCCCTGAAGCCATGGCAAGTGAGGTATCGAGGGAGCTTGCGGAAACCTCATATTTTTTGACGCCGTCAATATAGATTTGCATCAGGGTCACTGTTTTCGAGTCAGTTGTCAGCGCAACAATATGAACCGGTGAACTCACGGTTTGGCCGGCAGGCGGCGTGCATATAGTCACGGAAGGATTAACGCTGCTGGGCGCGCAGCCACTAGAGGAACTTCGGAATACATCCATGGGGGTAGCAGACTGCGCCGCCCCCGGCGCTCCGCTGATTCCCAGCGCCAGCAGCATGGTTTTTAACACGCTGGGATGCTGGTAAAAGATCGATGATTTGTATCCCATTCTTACCAAGGGGCTGATCACCAGTGTGGCAACTCGGCCACCGCCGCCGTTTTCAGGCAAACTCGGACACGTTGCCAGAGGGCGGCAGTCTGAATCTACCGACTCATCGAATGTAATAAACAGTATGCCGTTGCCGCCCGCCTGAAAGAAGGGAGTGGCCAGTAAAGGCGCAATGTTGGTCTTCAGCCATGCGTCTGCAGTGGAAAGGCTACCGTTGTGACCGTCGTGTGCGCCATTAGGTTTAAGAAATGCATAGTTGGGAAGATTGTTGTTAGCAATATCAGTTGCCAGCTGAGTAAAAGGAACTATGTTTAATTTTCCAGAGCTGTTCACCACATCGGTAAAATACGAAAACGGATCGTGATTTTTTAGATAATTGCCTTGGGATGGGCCAACGTACCCCGCGTATGGCAGGCTTTCCTCATACGCCTTCCATGTCTTCCCGGCGGAATTTAAAAAACGGGTTACGTTATTTACGTCGAACTTCTGCGTGGTGTTGTCGCTGAGGGTTACATATGCGCCCGTGGTGACCCAGAAATAATTAGGAATCGAGTAGTGGCTATTCGCGTCGTAGTTTGTGGCTACTGCATAAGATTTCGCTAGAGAATTTAAGTAAGGCATCGCGGAATTGCCGATTACCTGCCCATAGCTGTGGTTTTCCTCCATCAGCACGAACACATGATCGGACTGCGGCACCTGGGCCTGGGAGTGAAGCGAGAGCCCCGCTACCAATAGAATAAAGGCCAGAGCATGTCTCTTACTTCGCGACTCTTTTAAAACAAAATTCGTGATAGAAAATTTCGAATGCATTTAGACATTATTGGTGCATAACCCAACGAGTTCGGGGAGTGCTTTCATCCTCCCGATTAGAGTTCTGGTTGGAGTCGATCTTTTGCATCTTAATTGGCCGAAATTACCTGACCATCTCAGATGTTGTACCAGCAGCAAAGGTTTGTATAAGGCGTTCGAAATGCGAGATGGGGCTACCTCACCCAGTGTTTTTGGGTTCGTGTTCTTCAAGGGTCTGAGGGGATTCTGATACACCTGTTGACTTCGGATAGATCAGGGGGATGCGTGATGAAAATTCCGGCAACGATTGGGAACAGTTAACGGTTCCCCACCAGCCTATTGACCGTGTCTAAGAGTTCCGGCACTTCAGTTGGCTTCTGAAGCCCCGCATCCGCTCCCTCGGCTTCCCATTTGTCGAGCAAATCAGGGAACCCGCTAATCACGAGAGTTGCAGGCTTTCTCTTCTGCTTTTGAGCAGCGCGAACAATCTCATAACCTTCGGTTGGCGTCTCCAGACTGAGATCCGTCACCACCAAATCGAACGTGGTCTCAGCGAGAACGGCTTTTGCCGCTTTGCCGGATGAGACTGAACGTACTTCGAACCCTTCTGATTTGAGGACCAGTGCGAGCGTTACTAAAATGTTAGGCTCATCATCGACCACCAGAACTTTCAACGCCATTGCCAGGTTCTCATGAGGACGGCACATTCTAGCACCGACTTATTTGATCTCGGTGGAACAACCATCCTGAGTTGGTTCTGCATCGGACACTTCTAAAACTCAGTTCATGCAAGGCGTTGCCGGTTGGGAATCGTCGGGATACGATATCTTCCACGTTGGAGCAGGAAAGACAGATTCGTCGTCGTAATCTCCACATTGCAAAATAGAAACTGGCCAGCCCCCGGGCTAGCCAGTTCTCGTTAAAAGCTACTTTAGTAGTGCCTATTCGGCCGCAACCTTCTCAAGCGCCGACAGGAACTGCTGCGCGGCCTCCGGCGTTTTTGCCTGACCATTCAGGATCGACTGGATCGAAGCGCTTGGTCCGTACAGATTGTGGTTTGCGTCCTGATCCAGATCAATCTTCGAACCCTGAAGATTAGCTCCCGCATAAGCTCCGCTAGAATGCGAGTAGGAGAGAACGGGCGCCTTCCAGCCGGTACTTTGGCTTTTACCTGCACTGTCGCCCGTAGGTCCGGCGGCAACCGCTTCCGCTCCAAGATCCCAATGTCCGTTTATCAGTTCCTGCTTACCCTGATTGTTCATCAGCAGCACGATTTCCTGATGCTCGCCGCCCGCCTGCAGACCTACGCTCCCGCCCGTAATGGTGATGAACGCGGGTGCGCTCCAACCACTTGCCGTCCGGCAGCTTACCACGCCATTGCCGTGCTCACCTCCCACGATGAGTCCGGCTTTGGTCAATTTAGGGACAACGGCGATGCACTTTGCATCGCGTAGCAACGATGACGGAATCGGCTTAGCGCCAGTGGTCATGCTCCGAACGGTTTGAGTGGCAGCATCCAGAAGTTTGGAGTTGTCTACGGCCCACAGCGCCAGAGCACACAACGGAACAAGTACCATCATCGACAAAATTCTTCTCATAAGTCTTCTCCTTATAATCAATAGTGATCTCCATTTTTCATCTCCGACTGGCCGACGGCACACGTACGGTTCCAGTTTGGAGTCCCCACGCAAGGATTAATTACATTCTCGGCCACGCCGCCACGTGAGGTCTAGTCACAATTGCTCACTGTCGAGCCATTCAGCATTACTGGGTCACGCTTAACGAGCCGCGGCAACTCATGATGCGAGCGCGACTGCAATAAACAGACCGACGGGGATAGTGGCGTGTGTGCAGGCGAGTGAGAAAAGACTCCTCACCTCCTGCCGGAGAAGAGGATTGCAGATCGCACCTCGTTGATCATCTCTTTTGGACCTTCTAATTTGTGCAGATAGTAGTCAGGAGGTTCGACCGGGTCGTGAAGAGTGGTCTCGCCCGAAAGCCTCATTATGGGCAGATTTGGGCTGAGCTGCCTGAGTTCTGTTACGAAGGCGTCCCCGGTTCCGGCACCCAGAAGGTGATCGGTTATCACAAGATTGATGGAGTTCGCCTTGAACACTTCCAAACCTTGGATCGCATTTGTCGCTGTAAAGACGGAATAACCTGCGCTTTCCAAGACCTGCTTCCGGAGTGATAGCGCCAACTCCTCGTCGTCAATGCAGAGAATTGTCGAGTGGGCCAGCACTGTGGACATTCCTCGTAATTGTCGGCACGGAAAATCTGGCAGTCTGGTCAAAATTGCACACGTATGACAAAAATTGAGCAGAGTCCCGTTATGGGACTGTATGGTAGCGAACTGAAAAGATAGATTCGATACAGATGTTGCCCCGAATCTCTGCGATCTTTCTAGCAGTAAAAGTTCATCGTATGAAGCGAAGCCAGAGGACGCCGAGCGCTAGAGTTGCAAGTGTGACCGGAACACCGACCCGCAGATAATCCGCGAAAGTGATTTCCACTTCGGGACGTGCCTTTTCAATCACAATGATGTTCGCGATGGAGCCGGTCACCGTCAGGTTTCCCGCCAGGGTGCTCGCCATGGCTAGCAGTAACCAGAACTGGGTCGCATTCTTAAATTGCGGGACCAGGCTCTTGAGCAGCATCACCGCGGGCACATTGCTGACTACGTTCGACAGCAGCGCCACCACGCCGGCAAAGATCCATGGGTTGTGCAGATTCAGACGCTCGGCCAGCGATAGCATTTGTTGCGCAATGCCTGCCTGCTCGGCCGCGCCAATAATCAGAAACAGACCGACGAAAAACGCCATCAGCGGCCAATCTATTTCTTTATAGATCTCCTCAGGATGCGATGAACGACGAATCAGAAGCAAAGCTCCGCCCAGCGCCGCGACCAGAGGCGGGGAAATTCCAGCAAGGAACCCTGCAAGGACTAAGCAAAGAATTATGAGCGGGAACGCGAGCCGACGGCGATTGATGGCATGACCCTGAAAAGAAATGGTGACCGGCTTTGCTGCGGAGGACGCGGCGTCACGATTCCGATACAGCCAGTGCAGCACTAGCCAATCTATGAACAGGCCAATTATGGCGACTGGCGCTAGCGCCGAAAGAAAATAACGATATCCGATTCCGGAGACCGATCCAATAAGAATGTTTTGCGGATTTCCGGTAATCGTAGCCGTGCTGCCGATGTTCGAAGCCGTCGCCAGTGCCAGCAGGTATGGCATTGGCCGCTTCGAAAACTGTTGGCAAATTTTTAGAAGCAAAGGCGTCATCACCAGGCATACGACGTCGTTCACTAGAAATGCGGAGAGAATTCCGCTGGCGAAGATGACGCCCGGCAACAACTGAGATGGCGGCACAAATCTGACCACTAGCCCGGCAACCCACTCGAAGAACCCGGCAAAATGCAGGCTGGAAACAATCAGCATCATGGAAGCGAGCAGGACAATGGTCGCGAAGTCGATGCTGCGGATGCCCTCGGCCGGGCTGATTACCCGGAATGTGAACATCAGGGCCGCCCCAATGATGGCGGCGGCAGGCCGGTCGATCTTAGTGCCGGGAAAACGGCCGATAGCGAAGACCAAATAACTGGCGAGAAATATGCCGTAGGCGAAAAGGAGATGAACTCCGGAACTTGCGGCAGAAGCAGTGATCAAGCAGCGAACCCCAGACCTGTACCAGCGATTGAAATGAACATTTTCGACATTGGGTCACTTCGGTTGGTTACGGCCAGGACTTCCCTCCTACCTGGTTCGACGATGCATATGACAGATTTTGTCATGTCCAAAGTGGGAAACTCCCCTAGCCGTTGAATCCATCCTTTGCAATCAAACACTTGTTTCGTTCGTTATTCTGGCCAGACACATGCTACTACCAGAAGTGGCTGCACCAGTAGGCAGACCGCAAGTGACCAAGGAGTTGGTATGGGATGGAAACCGCGGCAACACGCAAGGTTCAAAGCTGCACTTCCAATCGAACTCCGTCCCAATGGCGTGACCACGCCGCTGAGGGGACAGACGGCGGATGTCTGCCTGGGTGGATGCTATGTCGAGATGATGTTCACCCAGGAAGTCTCAACCGTAGTCGATATCTCGATCTGGATTGGAGATTCGAAGATTTACGTCAAGGCCGAGGTGGTTAGCAAGCATCCGTCGTTTGGAAATGGATTTAAATTCGTCCAGCTCACGAAAGACAGCGCGACCAAGTTGAATGATTACCTTGAGTCGCTCAAGTCCCAGGGAGCGATGATGAATGATTCCCCATTCGCCGGACCACCCGCGCTGCAGACATAAAGCAAGCAGACATAAAGCAATAGGCAGCCGGGATCTTCGCTTCTGCTACTCCAGTCCGCGCCATCGGTCTCCGCTCAATCCACTTCGCATCCAGTACAACAATCAAGCAAAAGACTGAGATCTCTGCCCAGGCTGCGGAATTCTGACTGCCGCCATCCCTGCAGCTATTGCCGCCTGAATGCCCATGTCCGTGTCTTCAAAAACAAGACAGGTGTCCGGCGTCACTCCGAGTCTGGCAGCGGCGAGCAAATAGGCTTCTGGATCGGGCTTGCTCTTCTTGTAGTCTCCCGCACAAACCAAGGTGTCGAATCTGTCGAGGAGCTTCAACGAAGAGAGAGACGCGGTCACCGACTCCCTTGTGCTTCCTGACACGACGGCAAATGGAATCCGGCCGTGCTGTGCCTCAATGTGTTCCAAAACTTCGGGAACTACCTTGAGTTGCGGAAGCAGTTCTAAATAGAGGCCTTCCTTTCTACTTGACACTGTCTCCACTGGCATTGCGAGGCCATGCCTCACGTTTAGCGTGGATATGATCTCAATGATCGGCATCCCGCCCCACGCGTAGAAAAGCGCTTCATCAAATTCGCAATTCCACTCTGCCAGCGCCTTCTTCCACGCAATGTAGTGAAGCGGCATCGAATCGGCAATTGTCCCGTCGCAATCAAATAAATATGCTCCGAATGATCCCTGAGGCACCTTCAGTTTCATAAACGTCGTTGCTCCTGCTTTCGTAAAATGGGATCGCGAGGTCTTCGCTCTTCTTACAAATGGCCACTTCAGCGCAACTGAACCGGCATGGGTTCGGCGCATGACTAGCAAATACTCACAAAATTGTCCTTTGATCGCCGTCCCGCCGTGTGACCCGCTCACGATCCAAATATTCAAGTAGGGGAATGGCATATTTCCGGCTGACGCCGGTTAAATCTTTAAATGTGCCCACGTCGATTTTTGGAGAGCGTGCCTTTTGCTTGGCCACGCTTTTGCGGAGCTCGTTCAACGCGGCTTCATGAAATACCAAATCGTCAGAGACTCTAATCAAGATCTTATCGCGGAGGAGCAGGGTGACAAGCTTCTGCGCGCGGGTCTTGTCGATTTTTAGTCCGGCGAGGACGTCTTTCAGCGCGGGAACTTTCAACCCGGCTGAAGCAAAGGCCTGCTCAATAATTCTTCTTGATTGGGATTCCTCGTCTTTCATCACTACGCCGCGGCCGCGGAGATGGACGAGGTCCGCGACGGCTTCCACCTTGCCTTCGGTTACCAGCATGCTGACGATGGCAGAGAAAACATCGGAGCCTAGCGCGAACTTTTCCCGCAGGGTCTCTTGGCTCATGCCTGGCGCCAACGGATTTTGAGCGTGAAACGCTTCCAACGCAGAAACCAGCGAAGTCTTACTGCCAGTAATCGCGGCAGAATCTAAAAACCGGGTGCCAAGTCTTGCGACGCTGCCGTCCTTGATCGACGCTGCCAGTTCTGCGCGAATTGCGTCTGCGCCCCAGCCGGTTTCACTCACCAGGCGCTCGATTGAAATTCCCGAAGTCGAGCGCCGCGCGATCCGCGCCAACAAAATCTTTTTGCGATCTCCGGCGGAGGTGACTTTCAACAAGTGGTTGCGAGCTTCGGCTTTGAGTTTCCGTATAGGGAAAGCGTCCAGCACCATGCCTCCGCCAATCGTCACCACCGGAGAGAATTGCCGGATGATAAATCGGTCGCCCGGGACGAGCAGAAGCGGAGCCCTCAAGCGCAACTGGGCAAATGCTTCCGTTCGTGGCTGGAGCAGCTTGCCCTGGTGCAGCGCGACCGTTGCGATTGTTTCGGAAGCAAAGGCATGCAAGTGCACTCGCGCGCTGTTTTTTAAGGGCTTTGCGGAAGAAAGCAGGGAGAGTTTTACGTCGATTCGCGATGAGGTCTGAAGTAATCCCGGCGCAGAAAGCATCATGCCGCGTTCCAATTCAGATTTATCGATTCCCGCCAAATTGAGCGCGGTGCGTTCTCCTGCAACCGCCTTCTCCGCGATCTTTCCATGCACCTGAACTCCGCGAACCCGTAGCTTCTTTGCCGCGGGAAAAAGCTGCAGCTCATCTTCTTTATGAATTGTGCCGGCAACCAGCGTCCCTGTGACCACAGTACCGAAGCCTTTCATGGTAAAGACCCGATCAATGGGAAGGCGGGTGATCGCGTTCGAGTTACGTGCAGTTAGTTGACCGGCGATGCCGACAAGCTGGCGTTTCAGTTCATCAAGTCCGGTAGCTTTGAGAGCACTCGCCGGAATGATAGGCGAGTGCTCCAGAAAAGACCCGCGTAAAAAGTCCTCGACCTCCAGGCGCACAACTTCGAGAGTTTCTGGGTCAACCAGGTCGGCTTTGGTGAGCACAGCTATTCCGTGCTGGATTGCAAGCAGACGACAGATATCGAAATGTTCGCGGGTCTGCGGCTTGATTCCTTCGTCGGCGGCGATTACGAGCAGCACCAACTCAATGCCGCCAATCCCGGCCAGCATGTTGCGAACGAAACGCTCGTGCCCGGGAACATCCACGAAGCCAAATCGCAGCAGTTCTCCGGAGGGGCCGGACAATTGCGTGTGGGCGAATCCGAGGTCAATGGTGATTCCGCGGCGCTTTTCCTCTTCCAGGCGGTCGGCATCGATCCCTGTTAGCGCCTTGACCAGCGCGGTTTTCCCGTGATCGATATGGCCAGCCGTGCCAACAACGATGGACTTCATCGGACTCCAGTATATTCAGCCGAAACTCATCATGTGGGGACATCCGCCCCCGGCTGTCCATTCGCATCAACAGCAAAGCCTTTAACCGCCGAGTACGCAGAGGAGATTAAGAATTCGCTTCTCCGCGTTCTCCACGGTGAATAGGCCCTCTGCGAACTCTGCGGTTAAAAGCTTTAAATTTCTACGAAGAAAAGCTCTATTCATGAGTATCCCAAAGATGCGACAATAGACTTTCCCGGCATGTCCACGGCGACCCTAGCCATTACACCTGAAGTCCTGCGCGGCCACGGACTGACTGCCGAGGAATACGCCCGCATTAAATCCCTGCTGGGCGGACGCGAACCGACGCTCACCGAACTCGGGATCTTCAGCGTGATGTGGAGCGAGCACTGCTCGTACAAATCATCGCGCGTACATTTAAAGCGGCTGCCGACTCGCAGCCGGCGCGTGCTACAAGGACCGGGAGAAAACGCCGGCATCGTTGATATCGGCGACGGCTGGGCATGCGCCTTCAAAATCGAATCTCATAATCATCCTTCATTCATTGAGCCGTTTCAGGGAGCCACGACCGGAGTAGGTGGAATCCTGCGCGACATTTTCACCATGGGCGCGCGCCCGGTGGCGGTAATGGATTCACTGAGATTCGGGCCGATCAGTGCTGGTGTGGGGCGGGCGCCCTCGCCCGCCAATTCCCATCGAGAGGATATTCGCCGCAACCATTCCATACTCGAAGGCGTGGTCAGTGGCATCGCTTCTTATGGGAACTGCTTCGGAGTTCCCAATCTTGGCGGTGAAACCAAGTTCGAGCCTTGCTATTCCGGCAATCCCTTGGTCAATGCATTTGCCTTGGGTCTAGTGCGCAAAGATCAAATCTTTTATGGGAAGGCCGCGGGTGAAGGCAATCCGGTAATTTACGTTGGCGCAAAAACCGGACGCGACGGCATTCACGGCGCGACCATGGCCAGCGAGGAATTCAGCGAGGAGTCGGAAGCCAAACGGCCCAACGTACAGGTCGGCGATCCATTTCTAGAAAAGCTGTTGCTAGAAGCGTGCCTCGAAGCCATGCAAACCGGCGCCATTATTGGTATTCAGGATATGGGCGCCGCGGGGCTTACCTGCTCTACTTGCGAAATGGGCGCGCGCGGTCACGTAGGGATCGAAATTGAGATGGACCGCGTGCCTCAGCGCGAGACCGGCATGAGCGCTTACGAAATTCTTTTGAGCGAATCGCAAGAGCGAATGTTGCTGGTCGCGCAAAAAGGCCGCGAGCAAGAAGTCTATCGCGTGTTCCGCAAGTGGGGGCTTGACGCGGTCGAAGTCGGTAAAGTGATCAGCGAAAACCGCATGCGTGTCCTGGAGCACGGTAAAGTTGTTGCCGAAATTCCGAATACCGCGCTTACCGACGATGCTCCGGTTTATCAACGTCCACTGAAGCGCTGGGAGCCGCCGGTGCCGGGCGGGATGCCAGACCACATAAAGCTCGGAAGCAAGGCTGATTTCACGGATGACCTGAAGCGCCTGCTGGGCAGCCCGAACATTTGCAGCAAGCGTTGGATTTATCAGCAATACGATTCCATGGTGCAGACCAACACGGTCGAGGGCCCGGGAGCCGGCGATGGCGGTGTGATTCGCATAAAAGGCTCGCAGCGGGGACTGTCGATGGCGCTCGATGGCAACAGCCGCTGGTGCTATCTCGACCCCAAACTCGGCGCGATGCACGCGGTTGCCGAGGCAGCCCGCAATGTGGCATGTTCGGGAGCAACTTCGGTTGGCGCCACGAATTGCTTGAATTTTGGCAATCCCGAAAAACCGCAGATCATGTGGCAGTTCTCGCAAGCGATTGATGGCATCACCAAAGCTTGCGAGGAATTAGAGATTCCAATCACTGGCGGAAATGTCAGCTTCTATAACGAAACCCTCGGCGAGGCGATTTATCCCACGCCAGTTCTTGGAGTGGTCGGAATTCTTGAAGATGTAGGCAAGGCTACATTTCCGCACTTCCGCGAACCAGGACACGCTGTAGTTTTGTTGCGCGGGTCAGAACCAGGAGACGCCACCGATGCCGAGGTCGAATTTGGCTCGTCCGAATACGCCAAAGAAATTCTCGGCGAGCTGTGGGGATTTCCTCCTGCGCTGGAACTTGAGAAAGAAGCCGCGCTGCAGAAGGCAATCGTCGAACTGATCGAGGCCGGATTGATTGACTCGGCCCATGATTGCTCGGAAGGGGGGCTGGCGGTGGCTTTGGCCCGGGCGTCATTCGCAAAGAGCATTGGTTGCAGCATCGAGTTGAGCGCCAACGACCTTGCACCAGAATTTGTGCTTTTTGGCGAAGATGCCAGTCGGATCGTGATCTCCTGCGACCCCGGCAATGTGGCGCGAATCAAACAAGTAGCGCAGAAACATGGGATTTTTGCCGATCAATTGGGGGAGACAGTTCCTGAGACAATAGATATTAGGTTGGACGGTCGTATGGTCATTTCGGCTACTGTCTCCGAATTGAACGACGAGCACGAAGGTGCGCTGGAACGTATGTTGCGGAGTGAACCTGCGGTAATGGCAGATTGAGGTTAGCCGAGCTTAGCTCGGCAGGACAGCCGAGGGCGACTGTCCCCACAGGGCTTAGTAATAGCACAACTGGGTTTGCTGAAGGCTGACGACTGAGGGCTGATGGCTAAAAACGACAAATTTCGCGACGAGTGCGGGGTGGTGGCGGTCTACTCACATCCTGAGGCGGAAACGCTCGCCTACCTTGGCTTGCATGCGCTGCAACATCGCGGGCAGGAATCAGCCGGAATCGTGACCTCGGACGGCATGTCCCTGCACATTCATAAGGCGATGGGCCTGGTCGCTGACATCTTCACAGAAAAGAGACTCTCGACGCTGCGAGGAACGCTCGCCATCGGCCACACCCGTTATTCCACGACCGGCGATTCCGCTCTGCTGAACGCACAGCCAATCCTGGTGCAATCGAACAAGGGCATGGTTGCGCTGGCGCACAACGGCAACCTGACCAACGCCGGAGAAATTCGTGCCCGCATGGAAGCGCAGGGGTCGATTTTTCAGACCAGCAGCGACACTGAAGTGATCGTCCACTTAATTGCGCAATCCCGCGAGCACACTTTGCCTGAGGCCATTGCGGACGCTCTTCGCCGGGTAGAAGGCGCGTTCTCTCTGGTGATGATCAGTCCTGACCGCATTTTCGCCGCGCGTGATCCACGCGGATTTCGTCCGCTGGCCATGGGAAGGATTCCTGCGCAAGGCGATCGGCACCAAGACACCATTGTTTTTGCCTCTGAGACCTGCGCCTTTGATCTGATCGGCGCAACCTACGAGCGTGAGGTAAAGCCGGGAGAGCTGATCATTGTCGGGCCGGAGGGCATCAAGTCACGCTCTTACTCGCCTGCCATGTCGCAGTCGAGCTGCATCTTCGAGCATGTGTATTTTTCGCGTCCCGATAGCCGCGTCTTCGGGCGCCCGGTACAGGAAAGCCGCGAGCAGCTTGGCCGCCAGCTCGCAATCGAAGCCCCTGCCGATGCCGATCTGATTGTTCCGGTCCCCGACTCCGGTGTGACTGCCGCGATGGGCTATGCCGCCGAAAGCGGTATCCCGTTGCGCTTTGGGCTGATTCGTAACCACTATGTGGGGCGCACCTTCATTGAGCCGCAGCAATCCGTGCGCGATTTCGGCGTGAAACTAAAGTTGAACCCGGTCCGCAGCCTGCTCGAAGGAAAGCGCGTGGTGCTGATTGACGACTCCATCGTGCGCGGAACCACCAGCAAGAAAATTGTTCGCATGGTGCGCAGTGCCGGAGCGAAGGAAGTACACCTGCGAATCTCCTGCCCGCCGACAATTTCTCCGTGCTTCTACGGCGTGGATACTCCGCGCAAAAAAGAACTGATCGCCGCCAACAACACCGTCGAAGAAATTCGCAAATACATCGGCGCAGATTCTCTGGCCTATCTTTCGCTGGATGGCTTGAAAAAAGCCTGCCGCGACGGCGAGAAAACGACCTACTGCACCGCCTGCTACACGGGACGCTATCCCACCAATCTGGTGGATGTAGAAGAAATCCAGCCGGCCACGGTCGAGAAACGCTAAACGTGTCGCGGTCGTTGGTTGTCTCGCTATCCTTCTCTCGGGGATTTACGTCAGAAGCACTCCAGCGACAGTATGCCCGGCCGCTGAGTCTCAGCGGGCACAATCGGAAGCCGACACGCTTCGCACTTGGAATGCTCTGTACAAATCATTCAAATCGTATGGTCAATGCGACGACGGGGCCATTTCAGAAGGCTACAGTGAGTCTGTCGTGCGCATACTCGTGGATCACTGGAATACGCTGCCTGAATTGGCTCACCTCGTGCGCAAAGATGCTGAATTTGGACGCTTCGTTCTAAAGCACATTGACGCGACGCTCGATGCTAGTGACATCCAGAAGATTGGTACGAAAGCATCAGCACAATGTCCCGCTGGGTCACGACATATTTGTAATGACCTACGCAAGCAAGCGGACGTGGCAGTAAAAGAAGTCCACTAGAACAAAGCGAACCTTTGGGTTTGGAGGTACGGGCGTCTCGCCCGTACTCACCATTTGACGGGCGAGGACGCCCGTCACTCCACATCATTCTTTACTCCTTCGAAACAATATTGATGTCATTCCGAGGGGATTTATCCCCGAGGAATCTGCTGTTCCCAAGGGAAAGCGGATTCCTCGACTCCGCTTCTGATTCGCAACGGATCAGCATGCTCGCTCGGAATGACAGCGGAAAAGCAGGGAACGAAATCTATGGCTTCTGCGCCGCCGCCACTCGCGCAATTCCTTGCAGATCGTTTGTGATCCGAACGTTCTCCCACGCCGTCAACAATTCTTTGACTCGGGACGCGATCGTCCCGCTGATCTCCATGACTAGCCAGCCGCCGGGTTTGAGTACGCCAGACGCTTGTGGAACAAGCCGTTCGATGACCTCCAAACCAGTCGGCCCGGCAAATACCGCGTTACGCGGTTCGAACTTCCGCACTTCCATCTGAACTTGATCTTCCTCCGATTCGCCGACGTAGGGAGGATTGGAGACTACAAAATCAAAGTAATTTTTCTCGATTCCGGCCAGCAAATCGGTTTCGTGAAATTGAATTCGTTTTTCAAGCTGGTGCCGCGCAGCGTTGGCGCGAGCGATCTCTAATGCGGCGGATGAAATCTCTGTAGCGTGGATTTCGGCCCGCGGCAGCTCTTTGGCGAGCGCCAGCGCAATGGAACCGGAGCCGGTACCGACGTCAACGATGCGCGAGCCCTCTGCCGACCTCTTCTGACTTGAGGAATTGGAGAGGGACTGGTCGGACAGGAATGTCCGACCCACACGGCCTGTGCTGATACGAGCCAGCACCTCCTCGACCACGTGCTCCGTCTCGGGCCTAGGAATCAGCACTGCCGGGGAAACGATTAGATCCATGCCCCAGAACTCCTGGTGCCCTGTGATGTATTGCGCAGGAATGCCTTTTGAGCGCTGAACGAGGGCGTTTTTGTATATCGATTCTTCGTCTCTGGTCAGTTCGCGTTCGGGATGTCCGTAGAGATAAGCTCGATCGCAACGAAGAGCAAACATGAGCAGCAGCTCGGCATTCAGTCGAGGAGAGGGTACCTGAGAAGATGTCAGGCGGTGGATCGCGGACTTCAACACATCGCCAAGCAGCACACGGCTATTTCAACACAGAGAGAGACAAACGCAGACAATGCGCCGCCGACTCGCGTCCGCCGCTCGTGCTTACTGCGGCGGCTGGCCAGGCGCGCCCGGAGGCCCGGCTTGGTTTTGCTGCTGCTGTTGTTGTTGCTGCTGCAATTCTCGCAGTAACTGCTCGGGAGTCTTAACCACCGGTCCGTTTTGCTGCTGGTCAGCTTGGTCGGGCTGGGGTTCTTCCTGGATCTGCGGCTCCTGCATGTTCGGTGTAGCTTCACCCGCGTTCTCATCCGGGTTTTCGCTTTCGACCTCGGGCACCGCTTGCAGGTTTTCATTGCCTGGTTGTTGCTGATTGGCTTGTACCTGAGAAGAAGGCGGCTCAGGACCCCTGGCCTTAGTCATCAGCATGATTTTATTCAGCGCACCGGGATCGGCAGGCGACCCCAAAAGCACATAGTCGTAGTGCGACCCGTTGAGCAACTGCGCCATTACGTCGCGCGGCGCCCCGGGTCCGAACTGCCCGACCACACGTTCACTGGAACCGGCAGGCATGTCCACGTTAGCGCCAGTCCTCTGCCTCACGGCGTTCAGGACGTCGCTCATGGTGGAATTTCGGGCCACGATGGTGAGCTGTCCACGCTGGAAGCTGACGTCCGGCGGCGAAGACGGGCCGTGTTCCGGGGTCACTGGGGCGGCAGGGATTTGCTGCAACTGAGGCGCTGCCTCCGGCTGTGCAGCGGCTGGTTTCGCCAAGACCTTACGGGGCCTCATCCGGTGCGGCGTCTGGGCTACGGCAGGCGTAACTCCGCACAGCAGGAATACCCAAAAAAGATAAGTAGAAGCACGAACCATGTCTTTAAAATCCTAATCGGCGAGCAATGATCATCGCAGACTGATCATTCATTAGATGCGATTTTAACACCCAGGACGAAGCAGATCAGATTACTGCTGGGGGGCAAAGTAACCCTTGCGGGCGCGAATCTGGAGGTCCTTTTTTAAGGAGGTAATTTCGATGGAGCGGAAACGCCCGTCAGGGTCGAAATCGGCGGGGTGATAAGAAATTATGTACTGGCTGCGCAACTCATCTTCAATGGCTGAAAATGAGGTCTTGATGTCCTTCATCTTGAAGGGGAAAAAGGCGCGGCCGCCTGTAGAATCCGCGATCTGTTCGAGGATCTTGTCGCCGCGGAGAATCAAACCGCTGTCATCGGTAGAGATTGTATAAACAATGACCCCGGCCCGTTCGGCCATGTAGATGGCCTGGCCTAGCGTGTGCTCGCTTTGGTTGTCTTCGCCATCACTGACGACGATCAATGCCCGCCGCACCGGCCGGTCGGAATCATCCTTCAACATCTTCTCTTTGCAAGAGGAGTAAATGGCATCGAAAAGCGCGGTCCCTCCGCCATCTTGCATGCGCTGAATGCCGGCAGCCAACAGGGTCACATTGTCCGTAAAGTCCTGAACTACCTTGCCCTTGGCGCTGAATCCCATTGCGAAGGCATGGTCGTAGTGCGGCCGGAGCGTGTGCTGAAGAAAGCCGATTGCCGCATCTTGCTCGAATTGAAAGCGTGCATGTACCGAGCCACTGGTATCGATCAAAAGACCAATTTGCAAAGGCAAGTCGGTTTGCTGCGAAAACCGCACGATTTGTTGGGGCGGTTTGTGGTCATCCAGAATGCTAAAGTCGTCTTTGTTCAAATCGCGCACGAACTTGCCGTGCTTGTTCATGGCAATGAACAGTACGTTCACTTCATTGACGCGTGACTTGATGGTAACGACAGAATTCGGCTCAGTAGAATCAATGCTAGGCGAAGAAACCGCGAGCCCGCTAGGCGCCACATAGGCGTTCTGCGCGTGCAGCGGCAGCGAGGCCAGGAAAGTTAGAGCGATACAAAATCCCCGATGTGTGTACTTCATTCCTAGTCCGCCTAAAAATTGCACGAATAGCCACGGCCAGAGGCTACCTCACTTGTTTAGATGCACGTCACTTGCCGAAGGAGTGCGCTTGGTAACCCGACCGTTCGCTTGACTTTAGGCCACTGGCGCGGGCTACGCCAAGTTACAAAAGGAGCACTCAAAGGGTCACTATCAAGCAAGATTTGCTTATCCTAAAACCTGAGCTGCGGAAGTTAAAATGCTAAGTATCCACTCTCAATTGAGGTCAAAGAATGAAACAGCTGATTGCATTTTTTCTAGCGCTCGCCTCCACTCCTCTAGGTCTCGCTGCTGGAAGTCAAAAAGAAGCCGACCGGATTAAGGATGCTGGCGTAGTGCTCAAAGAAATTCTTAATATCCCTGACGACATTCCCAAGGACTTGCTGGATCGCGCGGAATGCGTAATCGTTCTTCCGTCGGTCAAGAAGTTCGCCATTGGCATCGGCGGGGATTATGGCCGCGGGGTCATGGTGTGCCGTACTGGCGAGCACTTCACCGGGCCGTGGGGAGTCCCAGCAATGTACGCTCTGGAAGGCGGAAACTTTGGCTTTCAGCTTGGCGGCCAGGCAACTGACTTTGTTCTGCTGGTAATGAACCCACGGGGAGCTGAGTCGCTTATGGGCAGCAAGATCAAATTAGGCGCTGACGCAGCTGCCGCGGCAGGTCCTAAGGGCCGCACCACCGCCGCCTCCACCGACATTGCCATGCGAGCAGAAATTCTTTCCTATTCGCGCTCTCGTGGCCTTTTCGCAGGAGTCTCTTTAGAGGGGTCGACCCTGCGCCCGGACAATGGCGCCAACGAGAAAGTTTATGGAAGAAGGCTCACGGCCAAGCAGATCCTGCGTGAAGGCAGGGCATCGGCTCCTGCCGCCGCTCACTTACTAGACGCCGAACTCCAAAAAGCTTCGCCCAAGAACCGGTCCGATCCTAAATCTCTACAGTAGTAACCGCTACGCACTTAGTCTTAGGCGGGCCTACGACGTTAAGCGAAGTGCCCTTCGGCGGAGTGATTACTGATAATCACCACGAAGGGCACTTCAGCGTATGAAGCTTCGTCAAAGCTGCGTCGATGAGAAGATTCGACGCCATCGTCCCGTCTGCGCCTCCGTACCCGCCTTTCGCTTCACATTAAAACCTCTCACAATTCACGCAATGTTCAAAATTCATTCATCCGTTGTTAACTAAGCGGAATCTAGGATGTAGTACTCACACTGCGGAACTTTTAGGGATGTTCCCCGATCTTCCATTTTGGCAGTTTTACTTTTGATTAGGAGAAGAGAAAATGAAGCGAGTCATGGCTTTGGCGCTCACGTTTATGCTGTCGGCATTGGCAGCGCAAGCCCAGCAAAGCACGGCAACTGCTACCGCTGGCACATCGAGGAGAAGGGCGGCCCCGCGGACCGACCCGGCCATTGCAAACCAATTGAGTGAACTCAAGCAGGCCATCGATGCTCAACAGCAACAGATCAGACAGCTAAGCCAGCAGATCCAAAGCCGCGATCAGCAGCTCCAGCAACTCCAGCAGAAGCTAGACCAGAGCCAGTCAGCGACGGCTCAAGCCGAGTCCAAAGCAGATGCCGCTGCCTCGCAGTCCTCAGAGCAGCAGCAAACGGTGACGTCACTCAAGAGCGATGTCGCGGACTTGAAGTCCAACACCACCAACTCAGCATTGACTCTGCAGGAAACGCAAAAGCTCATCCACGAAGCCGAGAGCCCGGTTGCACTTCACTATAAGGGCGTCAACATAACGCCAGTCGGCTTTTTGGCGGCAGAAACGGTATGGCGCCAGCGTGCACTTGGATCAGACATCAATACCCCATTCAACACCATTTCGATGCCAGGGGCGGATGCAGCTCATCTGAGTGAATTTTTTGGTTCCGGGCGCCAGTCTCGGGTGGGAATGCTGGTCGAAGGCAAGCTGAGCACGGCCAAGCTAGCTGGCTACGTGGAAGCTGACTTCCTTTCCGCCGGCATTACCTCGAACAACAACCAGAGCAATAGCTATTCGCTTCGGCAACGGCAGGCCTGGGCACAGGCGGCGCTTAACGACGGCCTGACCTTCACCGGCGGCCAGATGTGGAGCCTGGTGACGGAGACCAAGAAAGGCATGGATAACCGCACCGAAGCCTTGCCGATGACTATCGATCCGCAGTACAACGTCGGCTTCAGCTGGGCGCGACAGTTCGGGTTCCGGGTTACGAAAAATTTCGCCAATAAATTCTGGCTTGGTGCTTCAGTTGAAAATGCGCAGGCTCTCTTTTCTGCCAGCGGCCAGGCGCAGAATTTTCTGCTTGGTTCAGCCGGTACCAGCGGCGGACTTTACAATCCTTCCGCAACTTACAGCTTCAATCCTTCGCCTGACTTCGTCTTCAAAGCGGCGGCTGAACCGGGGTTTGGACACTTCGAGGTCTTCGGCGTAGTGCGCCGCTTCCGCGACCGGGTTTACCCGGCTGCAAACGCTACAACGCCGTCAGCCGCCGGAGCTTATGACTTCTCCACGACTACCGCTGGCGTGGGCGCTAATGCCCGTGTTTCTCTCTTGAAGAAGCACATTGATATTGGCGGGCATTTCTTTGGCGGCGATGGTATGGGGCGCTACGGAAGTTCGACGCTCCCCGATGTCACAGTGAACCCGAATGGCACGCTCGCTCTTCTGAAGAGCGCGCAGGGCCTGGCGACGCTCGAGTATCACGCTTCCAAGCTTGATGTTTACTTCAACGCGGGCGCTGAGTTTGTTGGACGGCATTATCAGTTCAACGCCAAGGGCACCACCGTGGGGTATGGTTCCCCAACCGCAAACAACGCCGGCTGCTTCACGGAGCCGGTTCCGGGGACTCCAACGAGTGGTCAGTTTCCGACTTCCTCCAGCGGGTTCCTGCCCAGCAGCCCCTCCAATTGCACGGCAAACACCCGCAACGTAATCGAAGGAACAGCGGGGTTCTGGTACCGCTTCTACAAGGGGCCAAAGGGAACGCTACAGTGGGGGCCACAGTACTCCTACTTCATGCGTAATACATGGGCGGCTTGCGGCAACGCGGCCTTGACGGGTCCATGCCCGGTTTTCCATTTGACCGCGCCGCACGGCAACGAGAACATGTTCCTCACATCGTTCCGCTACTACCTGCCTTAAGTTGCTATTGCTGCAAACGTATGGCTTCGGCGAACACCGCCGAAGCCATTTTCGTTTCCCTGTGATTTCACAGGAACGCCTCCAACAAGGAAGCCCGTATAGGACAGGAGGGCGCGGCCATGGCCCTCAAGGCGAGGCGATACGCTGTGGATGCCATCACAGGGCTTCCAGATATCACATTTGCGTGACCATGTACCGTCGAGAGAAAAAAAACTGGTAACTACCTATGATTCAGCGAGATAATGACACCCCTCGAGGGTTCCCTCAGGGGCTAAACCATGCAGATAATCCGCCGCCAGAGCCACACATTGACCAATACGAAATTGACTGGCCAAAACCAGAGGGTCTGCGGCTTCTCACGCCTGACGAGATTTACGCAAAGGGAGATGTTGATCTTCTCGCGTCAGTCAAAGAAGATCGCCGGATTGAAAAGAAGCCAATCGCTTATCAATGCCGCGCCCTAAGTGAATACTTTTCAATGTGGGCAAATACTCCTCCAGATGGAGGGCTGATCGTTCTTGGAATGGAGAACGACGGTTCTGTCATTCGCGGATGTGAAAGTATTCCGCAATCCAGAGTCAATGAACTCGAATGCACTGGAGGAACGTTCTGCCCAGATGCTCGCCACGAATTTAAGAAGCTCCAACTTAAACGCAAAGATGGGGTCAATGATTCGGTTCTCGTTTTCCGCGTTTTTTACAACAAAGACAAGGTTGTGACAACGACGGCGGGCAAGGCATTTAGGCGACGAGGGGAATCGAAGTATGAAATCCCTCTCAAGGAAGTAACAGAACTCCAGCACGAAAAGGGAGAAGTAGATTTTGAGCAAGAACCAGTCGATCTTAAATTTCCAGACGATTTCAATATGGAGTTAGTAAACGCATTTTGCGAGAGATTACGGGAGGCAACCAATCTCACTCAGTTCCATCCCGCCGAGGAAATCTCGTCAAGAGGCGCTTGGGAATCATGACCACAAAGGGATTTCAGCCGAATGTAGCATGCACGTTGCTTTTTGCTAGAGATCCACTAAGAAAATTTCCCGGATGCAAGACCAGATTGCTGCGGTTCGAGGGTGAACACGAGCACACTGGCAGCACGCTAAACGCCGTCAAGGATGTCACGTTCGAGGGCCCGGTGCCAATGCTGATTGTGGAAACCGCTAAAATCGTAGAAACACAACTTCGTACATTTTCGAAGCTGGGGACTGATGGGAAGTTCTATACAGACCCCGAGTATCCATATGGCGCATGGTATGAGGCTATTGTGAATGCATGTGTCCACCGTTCATACAGCATGAAAAACCAAAACATTTTTATCAGAATGTTTGATGATCGCTTAATTATTGAAAGTCCTGGCGGCTTTCCTCCCTTTGTCTCGCCAGAAAACATCTACGAGTTCAGCCATCCTAGAAATCCTCACCTAATGTCGGCAATGCAGTTCTTGGATTACGTCAAGGCAATGAACGAGGGAACTCGCAGAATGCGCGACAGCATGAATCGGATGAGACTGCCGAACCCGGAGTTTAAGGAGGGTGAAGTCAGCTTTAATACCTACGTAAGAGTTGTGTTGAGAAATAATGTGAAGCAGCGTCGTGCATGGGTTGTCGCCGATGTCAGCAGCATCGTGGGAGAAGACCTTGCCAGACAGCTCAGTGAGCACGAGCGAATGATAGTTAATCGCATCTCCGATAACGGACGCATAAACGTTAGCGAGGTCCAACGACTGACACAGCGTGAATGGAGTTCCGCTAAGACCTTGCTGCAAAAAATGGTCAAAAAGGAGATTCTCGTCTGGCACCATCGCAAGGATATAGAACGCGATTCGGGCGCCTACTACACCCTAAAAAAGTCCATACAGAAAACTGCCAAAATCAAAGAATAAGAGGCAGGAGTTCTCCATACTAAAATCCACAACAAGCAAGCCCGTATAGGACAAGAGGGCGCAGCCCGTGCCGCGCCCTGTTAGCCCCGCTGCCAGTCAGCAATCGCCTGGCCGATCCGACTCACGGCCGCGGGGGCGTGCAATCGTTGATTGGTGGCAACGCTTGTCCAACCGGGGTGTTCAGCGATGGCGAATGCGTGAAGTCGAACATGTCTACCAGAGGGTTCGCGTATTCGTCCCGCTTGGTCAGGTAGTACCTTACGCCGTTGATTGTCAGGAACCGGCGCTCGATCAATGCCAGCATCGAGGTGTGATCGCCAACCGCATGCGAAACGTAATGCTGTTTCGAGAACGGAGAGACGGCAATGAACGGAATACGAATTCCCAGTTGATTGAAATTCGCGCACTGCGCGGGATACGGCCGGGTAGGATCCGAAGCCAACGCAGGGCATAACTGTTCCGCATCAGCCACGCTGGTGTCAGTGGTGCTCACAAAGTTGTACGAGCACTCTGCGCCGCCGCCAGGCTGTTCGCTGGCTGGAGGGTTGGAGAGGTCTTCGCACTGTCCTGGATTGATTCCATCAGGATTCAAAGCTCCGCCTTGCGGGGCTTTCGGCGATTTGGCGTGATCATAGAAGCCGCCGTGTTCGTCATGGGTAATAAATATGATGGAATCCTTCCAGTAAGGACCGTTGCGGACAGCATTTATCACCTGCGAAATGTGGGCCTCGCCGCGCTGGATATCCACAGGCGGGTGCTCGTCATCTTCGGCGGCTGTTCCCTCCAAACCGAAATCGGGATCAACCAAGGAGACAGATGGAAGCGTGCCGACTCCCGCAGCTTGTGCCAGGAATGCCGAGAGCGGAAGGAAATGGGAATCAGAAGTAGAGAGAAAGCTGCCAGCCTGCGGAGCATCCTCGAAGTAATCGGCCCACGAGACTCCGAAGCGGTTTAGCAAGTCGAAAATAGTTCCCGTAATGGGCTTGTAACCTTGTCCCGGAGGAAATGTGTCGCTGGTTGTGAGATGGCCAAACGAGGTCGCGGCCATTAAATAAGAGCGATTGGGAAAAGTCGGACCGAGCACCGAAGCGAAGTGACGGTCGCTGACCGCGAATTTCTGCGCCAGTTCGTAGTAAAACGGAATGTCGATCTGATTGTAAAAGCCAATGGTCTGGTCGTCAGTAGGGCTTTCGACCCCATTGTCCAGTTGTTCGGTCAGATCATTCACTCGCACGAAGCCATCGCTCAGAAAACTCGAAAGTGTGCTATTGGGATTTAAAAAGTTCCCCTCTTTGTGGGTGCTGACCCACGAGTGGTCTAGGTCGGGTACAACGCAGCGGCTGAGTTCGTGAAATGCCTTCACCGTCAAACCATTGTCGTCGAGATTCGAGTTTGAGCAACTCACGTTGCCGGATGGATCTGCGCTGCAGGTCAGGCCGTCCACGCATAGATGGTCGCTTGCCGAGCACGTGCCATTACCGTTGTGGTAGGGACTGCCGGGTGCGTAAGCAAGGGCGCCAAAGTAGTTGTCGAAGGAATGGTTCTCCTGCATCACGATGATTATGTGGTTGACCTTGTGTAGATTGCCGTCTGCCACGGCCGCAAAGGGCGCTAGAGAAGTTAGGACAAGAACCGTAGCCGCAAAAAAAACTCGCCGCATGATGATGCCTCCTTATGGGCCCCAACCCGAAGGAGTCTCACAAGTACATAGTCAATATGCCAGACCGAAAGCGACCGCCCGATGAATTGTTGATTAATTCGTGCCGCAGTGAACGCGTCGTTCGACACGCACGGGTACATAACAGATTCACTGCGAACCCACGTGCAGCCTTCACATAGGCCGGACGGAGTTTTCCAGAGCTTTCGTACATGTACTTCTGTGATCCGATTTACACATGCGACTAAGGTATTCGTCGGATTGTTGATATCAGGCAACATTTGTACTTTGCCCTAGGGCCCTTCTACATTCTTGAATTTTTAAAAAACACCCCGGGTGCGGGGATGCGCATTCGCGTGCGCAATCGCAGGAGAATTTAGGAGGAGCAATGAAGTTTGCAGCGTTGGGGCTATTTTTGTTGAGCACGATTGCATGGGCACAAGTTCCACAATCTAAGCATGTTTGGGTTCTCACTGAGGAAAATCACAGTTATGAGGCCGTGATCGACAATTCTGCCATGCCCTATTTCAATTCCCTGGCGGCCAAATACAGCTTGGCCACCCAGTATTATGCCGAGCAGCACAATTCGATCTCGGCACTGATGTGGCTGGTGGCGGGCCAACCGATTACTTCCAATAACTCGACCACAAGCTGCTACGGCGTGAACAACATCGCGCGGCAGTTGATCTCCCAGGGTTATAAGTGGCGCTCATACCAGGAGGACTTGCCGTATCCGGGATTCACCGGAATCAGCAACCTGCATTACGTGCGCCGGCACAATCCGATTATCGACTTCACGGACACTTGTGCGTCCAGCCAGAAATACAATTCCGTGCCGTACACGCAATTGGCGACAGATATCGCGAACCACGCGACTCCGAATTACGCTTACCTAACACCAAGCGTGGCTAATGATGCGCACGACGGACCTCTGACAACAGCGGATTCATGGCTCGCACAGCATGTTCCTGCAATCCTTGCATTGCCAGAATTCCAGCCTGGAGGAGATGGCATTCTGTTCATTGTGTGGGATGAAGCAGATCTTGGAAATGACAACCGCTGCAGCTCGAGGATTTCAGGCGGCTGCGGAGGACGGGTGGCAACACTCGTGATTGGGCCTCAGGTAAAACGCGGATATAAGTCGTCCATCCGCTATGACCATGGGAACCTGTTGAGTACGGTGTGCGCGGTCATGGGGCTTTCGTCTTGCCCGGGGGCTGGCTCGGTACAGCTTCCGATGAGCGACGTATTCAATACAGTCAACATTGCCACCCCGTTTCCAAATGCTGCAGTAGCTTCGCCGGTCCGCATTCAGGCAACCACTTCGAACAGTTCGCCCGTTACCGCGATGCAGGTATATGTGGACAGTACCCTGAAGTATCAGGTCAGTGGCAATGCGGTGAATACAACATTGCCCATCAGCACGGGCCAGCACTACATCGTGGTTCAGTCTTGGGACGCTTCAGGCGGCATCCACAAGCGCGGAGTTACCGTGAATGTGCAATCACAGGCAGTCGTTGTGACCAATCCTGCCCCGCAGTCTTTGGTCGGCACCCCGCTTCAGGTGGGAGCGATCGCCGGCGGGCAAACTCCAGTCACCAAGATGCAGCTCTACGTCGATGGCAGTTCGCAATACCAGGCCAGCGGCAATACGCTGAACGCTTCGGTTTCGCTTTCCTCAGGAACCCATATGCTCGCGGTCGAGGCCGCGGACACTTCAGGAAACTTGGCTACGAATAAGTTCTCGGTAACTTCGGCCAGCCCGAACATAAACATTCTGTCTCCGGCAGCCAACACCAGCTTCTACTCTCCTATGTATGTCTCCGCTTTGGCCATTGACCCGACGCCAGTGAAAGCCGTCGAGGTTTACATGGACGGTAGCCTGCTATATGAGGTGACCGGTACTGGCGTTCAGAACAGCATCCCCGTTTCGATCGGGAAGCATTCGGTAGTTGTGCAGGAATGGAACAGTTCAGGCGCAACTTACAAACGGACCATCAATGTAAATGTCGTCGGAGTCCCGATCACCATCTCATCTCCGAAGGCGAATGCCACGGTGGGCTCGACCGTCACAGTTGCAGCGTCGGCCCCAACCAGCAGTCCCGTCCAGACCATGCAGATTTACATAGACAATAATATGGTCTACCAGGTCGGTGGTCAGTCGGTAAGCCACTCGTTCACACTGGCGCTCGGCCAGCACAAAATCGTCGCTAAAGGCTGGGATGGCGCCGGAAACAATTGGTTCACCACGGAATACATCACAGTCAACTAGCTGATCAGGGCAGGGCATTTCCCAACCCTGGGGGATGACCTGCCTTCTTTTCTTGGAGGCTGGCAGAGAGAGCGGGATCTTTCGCGCGTGGTTTTTTGTGATCTAATTGTCAGCATGGAACAGGCTGGAATTAATCCGCGCCCAGTGGTTGGAGCGATCATCGTGGTCAGCGGCCTGGCGGTTTCATTCCTGCTGTGGTTGCTGTACATACATCATGCTTCGGCTGATTTTGCCGGGCGCTGGATGTTTTTGCCCGCCCTCAACGCACTTCTGAACGGATTGTGCGCGATTACGCTTTGCGTGGGATTGTATTTCATCAAGCATCACAACATCGCAGCGCATCGCGCGAGCATGCTGGTGGCCTTCGCGTTCTCTTCCGCTTTCCTCGTCAGCTACATCGTGAACCATGCACTGCACGGCGACACAATTTTTCCCGGCCACGGCGCGGTGCGCACGCTGTACCTTTCAATTTTGGCCAGCCACGTGATCCTTTCTATCGTTGCGCTGCCCATGGTGCTCACAACCTTCTTTTTCTCCCTGACAGGCCGGTTCGCGATCCACCGCCGAATCGCACGCTTCACGTTTCCCATCTGGCTCTACGTCTCGATCACTGGCGTGGTCGTTTTCGTCTTCCTCAAGGCGTACGCCTACCAAGCCCGGTATTGATCCGGCCTGCTTTGAGAAGCTATGGGCCACATGGTTGCCGAAGCCCTGGCCTGCGCGACCCGGAACAGTCCTTTAAACGGTCAATGACCTCATCCTGAAGCTACGGCGATAGTTGGAAGGCACTCCCTCGATCCCGTCTCACTTTTCTCACAATGCACGGTGTCCTGCTATAAGTGCGTGCCTGGACAGTAACTCCTGGAATAAAGCATGTGCTATTTCGGTTTCATCAGTAACAAAGGAAAACAGCATGTTTGTCCCGGAGCCGATTAAATGAGCCCAGATTCAGCGCATGTCATCACGTTAAGCTTGGCGGAAGACGCGGAGCTTGTTTTAGCCAGCAAGGCAGGAGATATTGCCGCGTTCGACCAGCTCGTGACTCGCTATAACTGCAAACTCCTGCGAATTGCGCAACATATTACTCATAACTTCGATGACGCGCAGGATGCGGTCCAGGAAACGTTTCTCAAGGCGTTTCAAAAACTCGGCGAATTCCGGGGAGATTCGAAATTCTCGACCTGGTTATTTCGTATCGCCGTCAACCAGTCACTCATGGGACTGAGAAAGCAACGCACAAAGCAGCGCGCTGGAGCCGAGTTCCCCATAAATATCGACGAAGAGGGCAGGCTTCCGATCGACTTTTCAGACTGGCGGCCGAATCCTGAGGAAATGTACAAAACGTCAGAGTTGAGAGAATTGCTTACCATTGCCTTGCAGGAGCTGCGCCCGGCATTGAGAGTGGTTTTTGTTCTGCACGACGTAGAGGGACACACCTTGCGAGAAACTGCAGAGGCGCTCGACTTAACTTTGGCGGCTGTTAAAACGCGGTCGTTACGAGCCAGGCTCATTCTTCGAGAACGACTGAGCACATATTTCAAAATCGAAATGAGCGGAAAAACGAAAGCTGGACCAGAATCTGCGGTGAACTGTTGGCAATCGCCGCCCAACCTGGTCCGCGCTGCTACCGCCGCGATTTGAGAGCTACGCGGCCTGACCAGTTGTGGTACCGCAGGCTCTGACAGAAATCGGCAGATAGTCTTAGCCAGTGTTGGTCGAAAGGGACACGCCGCGAGGATGGCGACGCTATTTCGGCACGGCTTCGATGATGCTCTGGGGAGCCATGGTTGGAATGATTCTGGTGACTCTGTAATCAGCGGCACTAAACAGAGCATGAAACTCAGCTTTCGTCCGCTCTCGCCCTCCAGTCATAACCATCATGTTCAGATCAAGAAGTTTGCTGAAAGAGGCGGAATTCGTTTCCGGAACGATCATGTCGACTATCAGCACCCTGCCGTCACCTGTCATTGCTTTGCGGCAATTTGAAAGGATCTTGATGGCTGGATCGTCATCCCAATCGTGTATGACCCCGCAAAGTAGATAGGCGTGGGCTCCTTCTGGGACCGAATCGAAGAAGTTTCCGATGACGTGCGAGCACCGGGCTGCAACAGTGGGAGCGAGATTATTTGATTCAACGGCGTCGGGCAAGTCCAAGACGACACCTGTCATCTCTGGATTCAACTCCAGAATCTTTCGCAGGAGTTCGCCTTCGCCTCCTCCGACATCGACGATCGAAGGTATTCCCGAAAAGTCGTAAGCCAGCAGAGCGGCGTGGGCCAGTAATGACGAAAGATTCGTCATGCCTCGATTGAATGCTTCGGACGCGTCAGTGTTCTGTTGAAGATAGTCGAATAAGTTCGTTCCAAATACTTTTGTAAACGCGGGCTTTCCAGTCTGAACGCTGTGAAGGAGTTCTCCACATGCCTGGTAGTGGATCTCACCGACTGTGATCAATATATCTCTGAGAGATCCAGGGACATCGCTCCGAAGCGCCTCGGCAGAGCGAGTCAGAGCAAAGCAGTCTTTGCCTTGCTGTGAAAACACGCCGACACTCGATAGAGCGCGCAATAGACGGAACAGTGAGGAAGGCTCTGACCGGGTCGCGGCTGCGAGCGCGACGGAAGATTGTGGACCATCCACTAAGAAGTCCGCAACGCCAAGTTTGGCAGCCACATAGATTGCCTGCGATACCCAGTAAGAGGTTGCCATCTGGAACAGAGCAGGAGGGGGCGGATTTTGGTCTTTCGATCGGGTTGCCGTTGCAGGGAGTAATCGATCTCTCAGAAGGAGTTTCAGTTCCGCCCACGAGCGCGTCCTCCTCGTTCCATTGAGAACGCGGAGCAGCGGCCAAAATGCCATCCGAGCTACCATTTCAGCAGCGCGACCTCAGCAGCCATTCCGGGACCCAAGGCGATCATTACTCCCCAGTCGTCTGGCCGCGGATCGCCGTTACGCGCTACTTCATCCAGAACAAACATTACCGTAGGTGATGACATGTTTCCGTAATTGCGCAATACAGACCGCGAGAATCGCAACTGATCATCGGTCATGCCGAAGTGCTTTTGGACATTGTCGATTACTTTGCGCCCGCCAGGATGAACCACCCAAAAGCGAATATCAGATTGAGCAAGTCCATGTCTTCTTAGCAACTGCTGGAGCGCAGTTTCGATCATAGGACCCGCGAGATGCTGGATCGACGCTCCGAGCACGATCCGCAACTTGCCCTCTTTGTGTTGGAGCCCCACTTCTTCGATCTGCTCCGTATCCAGGAAAGTCTCGAAGTCAATAATTTGTGGATAGGTACAATTGGCTTGTGGTTCTGCTCCGAGCAGAAAGGCAGCCGCGCCGTCGCCGCAAATCGCATTGCCGATAACTGTCTCGAGGGTGTTATCGATGTAGTAGCAGGCGGAGCAAATTTCGACAGCCAGCATTAGCGCTTTGCGGCCCGGATTCGCTCGAACGAAATCTGACGCCCGCTGCAAAGCGGGAAGCGCGCCAGCGCAGCCAAGACCGGCGACGGAAGCTCTCTGCACGTTTTTTCTGAAGCCCATGTGCGCGATCAGACGACTACCGACATCTGGGCATACGTAGCCTGTGCACGTGCAGACCGCCAGGAAATCCACATCCTTCACGCTGGCCCCGGCCGATTCCACGCAATTCAAGATCGCGCGGCAGCCGGTTTTTATCGCGCCGGAAAGATAGCGCTCATTTTGTTGATCAGAGGTTTCCTGAAGGTTCGGGGTGCCTCCAAAATAAAAGTGACGGTAATCGATGTCGCTATTCAAAAAAATCTTCCGGATACGTTCGGTTTCGTACCCGGCAGCGTGGAAGCTTTGCTCTTGCGTGAGACGAATCGGAGGATTCGCTGTTCCAACACCGAGGATGCGCGGATGGTTCACTGTGTCCCCGCCGCATTCCGTGAAGGGCCCACTTCGCCACTGTCATGTTGGCCTTCGAGTTCCGCCTGCAGTTGAGACTTGAAACTGCGCGTTGCGCCCTCGAACTGCGCCTTGGCCCGCGCTATATGTCCCAGGATCGTGGGCAGCCGCTTTGGTCCCAACAGCAGCAATCCGAGCACCAGCATGAATAGAATTTCCGTTCCAAACCCCACGACTTACTCCTTGACCAGGCTCTGATCGTTAACGATGGACGCGGCGGCTGGCTTTGCTTCTTCAGCTTTCATCGCTGACTTAAAGCCGCGAATTCCTTCGCCGATCCCTTTGCCGAGCTCCGGAAGCTTCTTAGGCCCGAATACGAGTAAGGCAATCCCGAAAATAACCAGCAGATGCATAGGTTGGAACAGTCCTTCAAACATAGGTTCTCCTTGACTCGCGATGGCGAGGCTAGTTTGCGTGGTCAAAAAATGCAGGTGCCGTGACTTGCACTACCGTCACAACACCTGCCAGTGACGCAGGTGAGAGAGACTTGAAAACAGTTGATTAACGTGTCTCTTATCTGGACACTCTTCTCGGCGTGGAAATAAGTGTTTAGCTGACCCCCCGCTTAGCATCGTCCGCCTCTTGCGCAAGCCGAGTCACGAACGAAAAGAATGCCTTTGACTGTCCAGCGAAAATGTTCATATTTACGAAACCTTGCAGGGCGGCCATGGCAGCTCCTTTGGTCGCGGTTGGACGGATAATCGAACAAACTGGTAATTGCCGGCTGAGGAACGCAGTCGGCTCCGGCATGATCAGGTTGGACTGCAAATCCTCACCCACAGCCGGAACAGCCGCGGCTGTCAGGTCGGGGAAAGTTACACTGACACCCGTTACCGGGTCCTTCACATTCGTCAGCGGGATCGCGTTGCCAGCCTTGTCGTGCCAGGTCTGGAAGTGCGCGATCTCGGTTCCTCCAATGCTGAGCAGGATGCGTAGGACCTCTACGTTTGATACCCGCTGCGCAAGTCCGGGGTACATGCTCGATCCACCCACTTCGATATCGGCAAAGTGAAAACCCGCGGTGTTGGCAATGGCCTGCAAGAAGTTCGAGTCGTTCAAGTCATCGTCGGTCCGAGGAATTCCAGGATGCGTGCCAACGACTAGACTCGGAACCGCTGGCGCAAAGCTGTCGCCTAGATCGGGATTACCGGTGCGGCTGCGATAGCGCGTCCACCACGTCGTGTCCACTGTGAGTTTTCTCAGATCAGTGAGCCTTGGGATCCGGTTGGCGCCGGTTGCTCTGCTGCTGCTGTCCAATGTACGAAACTGCTCCAGGCTCACAGGCGGCGCGCCTTTTGAGACCAGGAAAGCGTTAATGAAAGTTTCGTGGGTCAGTTCGTCTTCGGTGTTGTCGTGAATGTACTGCGCCATGTCGCCGTCGAGCTGTGAAACGGCGTTGGTGTATGGCGCATTGCCGCCGGTGGGACTTGCGGGATACCCAGGAATTTGCTGACTGGCGATTGTGGACACTTTATTGTCTTGGGTGCCTGCCAGTTCCTGGTACTGTAGCCAAAGGTCGGTTTCGATGATTTCTGCCGCCGCCAGCCAGCGCAGGATGGCCGCATCGCCGCGTGTCAGGTGGCCGTTGCCCTGCTCCGCCAGCGCCGACGGGACATTCTCCAAAATCGCAGCGCCTGCGGTTACGGCAGCTCCGGCTACGACGCTGTTCCTCAGAAACGAACGCCGGTTAAAGGCTTTCTTCGCCGAGAAGGAGGAACTATCCTCTCCGTTAGTTTGGTTTAAATTTGAGAGTGTTAGATCTACTAGGCTTCGGGACTTCATGTTACTCACTTCCTTTGCTGATTAGGATTGGTGGTGAGACCTGACTCACCTGTGTGCACTCTAGGCGCGGGTTTCGTGTCAAGTGTCATGCTCGTGTCAGAGTTAAATCAAAGGTTCGTAAGATATTCGTCGCGATTTCTGTTCCGAGTTCCGGCGTGCGCTGAATGCGAACGGCTTGCAGCACGCGCATTTTCCGCACACCCCACGATCGTTGATCCCTCATGTGTTGACTCCGCTTAAGAACCCGCCGAGATGCGCGGTAAGTCCGATAGCGGCCACTCCGAGCAATTCGACGGGAATTCGGTATCGCGGCAGGGGCATCGGCGTTTTTCGAGTCCGCCAGTGCACCCACCATGACGTGATCACCAACAACGTGGCAGTTGAAGCTGCGATGAGATGCAACAGCAAGAGACCTTTGATTTTTTGGTCCTCAAGAGCGAAGTGCCAAGCCAGCCAACCGGTCAGCACTGTGGGAATCACAGTCGCCGCCGCGAACGACAGATTCCAATATGCAGCGCTGGCAAATTGGGAGTCGCGTTTGCCGCGCGATAGCATGTCTAATCCGACTCCGGTCATGAACAACGCGATCGGAAAATGGATCAGCACGACGTGCTGTGCGTGCTTTGCCAGCAAAACCGTTCGTAGATCGAAAGGGTGCACCATATCGTCTTTGGTCCAGTCTGTTAATGCCGCTCACTAACAATGGTTGTGTTACTTACACCTGAGTTGCTGACACTCGAGTTATTGAACACGCCCTTACTGAACAATGATCTTCCCCACCATCTTCGGGTGAATACTGCAGTAGTAGGCGTAAGTGCCGGCTTTGCTGAAGGTGTAGGAGTACTTGTCGTCCGTGTCCAACGCCTTGGATTTGAACACTCCGTCATCGCTGGCGATCACGTGCGGAAGATCGTCCTTATTGATCCAGGTCACCGTGCTGTTCACCGGCACCGTGAGGGTGGCCGGGCCAAAGGTAAAGTTATCCACACGCACTTCGGTGGGCGACGCTGCGGCCTCGCTCTTCGCTCGTGTCGGATGCATGATTAATACAGTGGCCAGGGCCAGTGGGAGCGTTAGGGCAAAGCTGCCAAACAACAATTTTCTTTTCGTCATTCCATTTCTCCTTGTAATGTTTTTGAAAAATTAACGAGCACCCGCGTTCTTACGCGAGTGTTGAGTCCACCACCGCCAACGCGTGTCGGCCCTGCACATAATTGACATCGGTAATGCCAAGAATGCTGCGCAGTTGCTCGGCGGGAACCTTCATTGGTCCAGGGCCTTCACCTTGGCCGGGCGCGGGTTGGGGAAACGCTGTTGAAAAGGCGGTGTGGAAGGTTATATTGCCTTCGACCTTCTGCATAGTCTGATGAATGTGTCCATTGAGGACTGTCACCGAACCGAACTTCTTGAGATAAGAAAGCGCCTGTCCACTGTCGTCAGTTCCCCATCCCCACTGCGGATACACCGACCAGAGCGGAATATGAGCAAAGACAACGATTGGCGTACTGGATTTCAGGTGCTTGACGTCATCTTCCATCCATTCGAGTTGCTCGTTACCGAGCGTCCCCAGGCCACCGGCCTTGAGGTTCATCACATTGACCAACCCAATAAAGTGGACTCCGTTCTTGTCGAAGCTGTACCAGCCTTGTCCTTTGGAGTTCTTTCCGTAACGCTCGCGGAACATGACTCCTTCATCGTTCAGAACATCGTGCTCTCCGGGAACAAAGAAAATCTCTTTGTTAGTGGCCTTCAGAATTTGGTCCACGTTGTCGAACTCTGAGGGCTTCGAAAGATGGCTGATGTCGCCGGTGTGCAAAATAAACTCCGGCTTTTCGGGAAGAGCGTTGATTTTGTCCACTGCGGCTTGCAGGGTGGCGATCACGTCGGGATTAGCCGGTTTATTGAATCCCATGTGGCTATCGCTGATCTGCACAAAGCTCAACTCGCCCATCTTGTGGGACTTCATCTCCGAGCCCATCTGTGAGGCAAGAGCATGAGATTTGAGTACTCCACCCTCAATCACACAGAGCGCGCCCGTGCCGGCCCAGGCCATGCATTTCAGAAAACCTCGGCGGTCAATTCCGTCATTATTGTGGTCGTGCTCGATGAAGCCATTGGCATTCGGGTCTAACAAGTTCTTTTTCGCCATTCGTCGTTCCTCCAATTCAGAGATGTAGTCCGCCACATCGGCTGGCGACGGCGACGCAAACCATCAGGGTCGTGGGTTGTGGCTCGCGCCGCCTGCCAGGACGTGTTACACCTGCATAGACCAGCGGCGGTCAGGTTTTATTCCATCGGGATCACTTTTGTGTGGTGCTGCTCTGCGGAATTACCTTTGCGCGGTGCCGCGTCTGCTGGAATAAAATGCCAGCGACGACAGTTAATACATTTGAGACCTGGGAGACTAGTGACGTGCTAGACCCGCAGGACAGAATTCGATTTGAGCAACTGGTGTTGCCGCATTTGGACAGCGCCGCAAATCTGGCTCGATGGATGCTTCGAAATCGCGCCGATTCCGACGACGTGGTCCAGGAGGCTACGTTGCGGGCTTATCGTTTTTTCGAGCGTTTCCACGGAGGAGACGCACGCGCCTGGTTGCTGCAGATTGTGCGAAATACTTGCTACACCTGGCTGCAGAAGAATCGACCCTCGGAATTGATGACCGAGTTCGATGAAGAAGTGCATCTACGTCCCGCCGCAAATCCTGAGACCCTGGCGACCCAGGCGGATGATCGGCAGCGGTTGATGATGGCATTGGAATCGTTGTCCCCGCGCTTCAGAGAGGTGCTCGTGCTTAGGGAATTGGAAGGCTGTTCCTACAAAGAGATTGGCGAGATTACCGGGATTCCCATTGGTACGGTAATGTCCACGTTGTCCCGGGCGCGCGAGCGTTTGCGGCAAACTCTGACTGGAGCCGCCGGAGCTGCCGCGAAGGAGGTCTCTTGAACTGCGAACTGGCACAAACCACAATTCATGGTTATTTTGACGGCGAGCTGGATGCGGTGCGGTCGACTGAATTCGAGCGCCATCTGGAGCACTGCCACGAATGCCAATCTGTCCTCGAAAGCATCGAGTCTTTACGCACGCAGCTTCAACAGAGCGACTTGTACGAGCACGCCTCACCCCAGTTGCGTGAAAAAGTTCGTAAACAGCTCGCGCAGGCGGCGGGTACGGGACGTCTTAGCGCCGGTCACTGGAGGAGATGGTTCCTTGTGCCCACGTTCGGTGCCATGGCGGCGGCAGCGGCGGTGATCGCAATCATTCTGTTCGTCGTGCCGTCGCGCACGCAATCGCCACTTTCTGCCGAACTCATCGACGCCCACGTGCGTTCGCTGCAGCCTGGACACTTGATGGATGTAGAGTCGACCGACCAGCATACGGTGAAGCCATGGTTCGACGGCAAACTCGATTTTGTCCCGCCTGTCTCTGACTACGCTGCGCAAGGCTTTCCGCTGGTCGGCGGACGACTGGATGTCGTCGACGGACACAACGTCGCAGCCCTGGTTTATTCCCGTCGCAAGCACTACATCAATGTCTTTGTCTGGCCTTACCGCGAAAAGGAACCTGGTTTTGTCAGCTCGGGTTCGCGCCAAGGTTACAACTGGGTAGCATGGCAATCTGGGGACATGCGGTTCTGCGTAGTGTCCGACGCCGCGCTCTCTGACCTTCGCGAACTGAAAGACCTCATACATCCATAACCGCCGCCGCACATCCGTTTTGGCAGAGATTCCCTGAAATGCCATCGGTTGATACCACACCTGACGCCCGGATTCCGTTACAATTCGACTGGTTGAACTTCAACTTTTCGAACGAGAGGGATAAATGGCAAAAGCAGCAGGTAATGCCAAGAAGACTAGTGCCTTTATGAAACCAATGCAGCCTTCAGAGCACCTAGCCAAAGTTGTCGGCGCAGAGCCGCTTCCTCGCAGTGAGGTCACGAAGAAGATTTGGGCGTACATCAAGAAGCACAAACTCCAGAATCCACAGAATAAGCGGGAGATCCTCGCCGACGACAAGTTACAGCCTATCTTTGGCAGCAAGAAATTAGACATGTTTCAGATGACCAAGGCGGTCAATAAACACCTGAAATAATCCTTGTCGTTACAACGTTACAAAACCGACGCTCCGTTTCGCTGAAGCTCGAGGAGAATGCGTATTCCCCGATAGAAATTCTCTTTGTTATAGGCTGTCTCCCACTGGCTCAGCGCGGTTTTAAATTTCTTGGTCGCGTTTTTTAACGCGACTTTTGCTCGCGGCCGATTTCGCTGAATGTTCTTCACGGAGCGCAGTGCTTTAACGATCTCTGGCTCGATCCGCTTCCGTGACTGCTGAGCATTCCTAATCCATCGAGGTGGGATGTTTGCCCGGAACTTGAAGAATCCGCGTACAGCCGAACCGGAACTGGACAAAAAGAGCTTGGCTTCTCTTGGCATTGCAGCCTCCTCGTTTCCAACACTAGGCCGGCAGACCAGCCTTCCCAGCCAGGCCTTACATCTACATTACATACTGCAATTGCTCTAAGATGGAAGCAAATCTTACACATCTGCTGACAAACCTCTTGCCCTACGATCCCTTCTTCAGACCGCAACTAACTACGCGCCAATAGTGTTTCGACACATAGAACGTTTGGCAGACGTTTTGCAAGATGGAAGGCGCGAGGGAGTTAAGGATATGGAGTCTGTGGTCAATTCTGAGGTACGCGAATTGGGTGAAGCGGTTTCGCAAGAAGAGGATTCTGAGCGGCTGAAGAGCCTTTTGGACGAGCTGCTTAGCGCATTGGAGGAGCGTCAACTGGTGGCGTCGTTATTGTAAACAGTTGTTGCCCCATAACGTCAGCTCACCCGTTGCGCTAAGCAATTCGCAGCACTGGTTTCAATCGGACAATTCGCATGGAATCTCTTCTCGGTTAAAAATATTTCTTCGTCGTGCTTGGCCACGCGTTGCGGCTCGAGATGCATGAGGTTTTGGGTCGACCCCGCGGCGCATCAGCTTTGTAAGCTTCGCGCGTGCCCGTGCCAGCTGAGCTTTCACGGTTCCATCTGCTACTCCTAGAAGGCGCGCTGCTTCGCTCGTGGTCAGGCCATCCAACTCGCGCAACTGAAATGTCTTGCGGAGCGGAGGCGAGAGCTGCGGCAGCAGGTCTCGCAGGCGAGCGCTCAGTTCTGAGCTCCGACACTCCTCCTCGGGGTTTGGTGCGCGGTCTGCCAATTGTTCTGACAAGGTGTATTCGCGATCTTCCGCGATCGGCTCGTCTAGCGATATGTGTATGTGGCGTGGACGTCTTCGCAATTGCATGAGCGCGGAATTCGACACAATGGCGGTTAACCAAGTCGAGATCTGTGCCTGTCCTCTGAATTGGTCCAGATGCTTGTAAGCGGACAAGAGCGCATCCTGAACTGCGTCCTCTGCGTCGGCCTCGTTGCCCAGGTACCGATACGCTCTCCTGTAAAACAATGGCAGATGTCGCGAAACGACATCCCGGAGTTCCCGAGTTTGTTCTTCGCGGATCTGGACTTCGTGACCTTGTTCGCTGCCGAGGTATACCTCTTGGGCCTGCATGTTGTCTTTGTCTCCTTATCTGGACAGCAAATGCACGCCGCATTCCACATGTGCGAACTAGGCTAGCGCCCGTGTTTTCAGCGGATCAGAGCACTCTGTCAGCTGAGAATGCCTTTGTGAATCGGGTGACGCGTCTGGCGATTGACACAACCGTCGACATTTCGACTTACGCGGCACTTCGATGGCGCGCCTTTCTCAAAACAGCGTTCAAATGAGTAAGACATCGCAACGTCGACATGCGGACGCTGAGTCAATGAGTCGACGGCGGCGAGCATCCTTGCCTTCCGAATCCTCAGCAGGACGAACTCCTAAAGCTTTGCGCCAGAACGTCAAATGCAGTTGTTCTGAGTGCAAAGGTGTTTGGAAATGCGAATGCATTCCTGATATGCGAAAAGGAGGCTCACATGAAGCCGATAGGCCGTATAGCAGTTTGCACCGCACTCTTCCTGGTTGCGCTGGCCGCATTTGCGCAGCAGGTCAAAACCGATTTTGATCATCAAGCTAATTTCTCTCAGTACAAGACTTACTCCTGGCAGGAAATCAAGCCAGCAAATTCCCTCTGGGACGCCCGAATCAAGAATGCTGTCGATGCCCAACTGACCGCCAAAGGCTGGACTCAGGTGCCTAGCGGTGGCGACGTGGCCCTCGTAGCGATTAAGGCTACCGAAACCCAGAGATCCCTGCAGACGTTCTATGACGGCTTTGGTGGCGGATGGGGCTGGAGAGGATTCGGAGGAATGGGCCAAGCTACCACCACCGAGCAGGACTACAAGGAAGGAACCCTGGTTGTTGACATGTACGATGCAAAAACCAAGCAGTTGATTTGGCGCGGCAGCACTGAGGACGCTCTGTCCAACAAGGCCGAGAAAAATGAAAAGAACTTGGACAAAGGCGTTGCGAAGATGTTCAAGAAGTTTCCGCCGGAGTCGGGAAAAAGCTAATTACAAGAGTGAAGGGAAAATGCAGCAACTGGACCTTACGGCACAGAAATACCCGGGGCGCAGGTCGCCTGTCATTGGCGGCGGCCCCGGGGTCCAAAGCATAGCGTGGCGGCCGACGGCCTGGAAGTCCAGAACGAAGGGAGAAGATGCAGTATGGCAACCAAAGAGATCAAAGTGCAGCGATTCAGCCTGACTTCTTCAAAGGGTTTCGACGATGTCGTGGCTACGTTCGAGGCGGGTATTGGGCATCCCGACATGGGTTCGTTCAGCAAGAATATCGCTGCCTCAAAAACGTTTGCAGAAGTGGAAAGGATCGTTCAGGAAGCCACTGGCCCGTCAGAACTAATGGAGTTCACGCGCATGGACCTCGGCAAAGTGCTGCAGAAGCGAAACGGAGCACAAGCTCGACGGAGTCTGCGATTCGTCGTAGGGAATCCGGTGACCATGAGTGCAATGGTTCAGTACGTGCCGGACGGAGGCTCGTACGCGCCGGTGACGATTCTCATCGACGAGCGTGCAGATGGAGTTCATCTTTCGTACGACAGAATGGTGAGTTTCCTCGCGACCTATGGAAGTTCCGAAGCTCTAAAAGTCGCTCACGATCTGGATACGAAGGTCGAGACTTTGCTGGCGGCGGCGGCTGGGGCGGCGCGGTGAACATACTCGGGATCGGCACTACTGCTCTTGTGTCGCTTCCGCGGCTCGCGCGATCACATCTGGGTCACTTTCAAGAGCAGGACGGGCGATCCCCAGCTTTTGCATTTTGTGGATCAGCGTAGTGCGCTTCAAGCCAAGTTTGGCGGCTGCGCCTTTTTGGCCGCCGATCACCCAGCCCACAGCTTCAAGCGTGCGCAAAATCAGAACGCGTTCTGAGTCCCTTAGAGTAGTTGGGGGAGGAGAAGTAGCGACACTCCGAGTCTCCGCCGTAGGCAGAGGGTTGGGAAGCACGCCATCGTTTGAAAGGATCACGGCACGCTCAATCAGGTTCTGCAGTTCGCGGATATTGCCGGGCCACTGGTACGACGCAAATGCACCCATCGTTGCCGACGGAATGTGTTCGATGTGGCGACTCATGCGGCGGCCATAGATCTCGACGAAGTGGGCCACCAGGGCCGGAATGTCTTCGCGACGTTCGCGCAAAGGTGGCAACAGAACCGGAAATACGTTCAAGCGGTAGTAGAGATCGCTGCGAAACTCACCCCGGTTCGCCATATCGGTAAGATCACGGTGTGTAGCCGCAACCAGCCGAACATCCACTTTGTGGGTACGAGCACTGCCCAATCGCTCGAATTCCTGTTCCTGCAGAACCCGCAGCAATTTCGGCTGTAACCCCGGGGGAATATCGCCGACCTCGTCCAGAAAGAGTGTGCCTTTGTCGGCGAGCTCGAAACGGCCAATCTTTTGCGCGATGGCTCCAGTGAACGCGCCTTTCTCGTGGCCAAAAAGTTCGCTCTCCAGAAGATCCAGTGGAATGGCAGCGCAATTCAACCTTACAAAGGGACGTCCGCAACGCGAGCTGATGTTGTGAATGGCGTGCGCAATCAATTCCTTCCCAGTGCCTGTTTCTCCCTGGATAAGGACCGTGGAGTCCGTAGGTGCGACACGTTCGACTTGTTCGAGCACCGATTCCAGAGCAGGACTATCACCTATGATCCGCTCGAATCTGCGCTCTCGCCATTCCTGTTGGCTAGGCCCGAATTGTTGCAAAACTCCCACAGAGGACCTCCTGGGCACGGCTGCAAACTATCTACAAGCTCAACTCTCCATGGCGGCTCGAACATTCTCGAGCAAAACCTCATCGTCGAAGGGTTTCGTTAGGAACTCCGTCGCGCCGGCCCGCAACGCCTGCATCCGCATTTTGGCGTCGCCGTGTGCGGTGATGAAGATGGTCGGTATGCTGAAATGCTCTGCGATCAGCTTGGCTTGCAATTCCAAACCGGACATTCCGGGCATCCGGATATCCGCGATCAGACATGCAGTTTCGCGCTGTAAGCCGGACTTCAAGAATTCTTCCGCCGAAGCAAAGGCTTGCGCCGGCAATCCCACCGCCTTCAGCAGGCCTTGTAAGGCGCCGCGCATCAAGTCATCGTCATCGACGATCGCGACCATTTTAGTGTTTGCCTGAGTGCCCATACTAGAAACTTAGACGTTCGCGAACAGGGGCGCAATTATATCTTGGTATAAGGAAGCTAATGCCGCGCGACGCGCGTCATTCGTGTGGCACGGCTTGGATAGGTAAGGTGAGGTGAAAGCTTGCACCGCGCGGGAAGTTATCGGCCGCCCACAATCGGCCGCCGTGCGATTCAATGATAGAGCGGCTGATCCGAAGTCCCATGCCGGTCCCATGGGCCTTCGTTGTAAAAAACGCATTAAAGATCTGGTCCGCTTGCTGAGGAGGAAGTCCAAGTCCGGTATCGCTAACTGACACCTGGAGTTCCCCGTTCTCTCCTCGCTGCGACTTGACGGCAAGCTCGCGCGTTCCGCCGTCTACATCCCTCATCGCATCCAGGCTATTCACCATGAGATTCATCAATACCTGCTGTAATTGCACTCGATCTCCCGTGATCTGGGGAATATCTTCAGCGAGGTCTGTTCGGATTGAGATAGAGTGCAGGGTCAGCTCGCTGCGCATCAAAGCCACCATCTCTCGAACAATTTCATTGATATCAACCAATTCCCAACGCTGAGTTCCCTTCTTGAAAAGCAGGCGGATTCGGCTGATGATTTCAGCCGCACGAGTGGCGTCTTTGACGACTCTCGAAGCCGCCTCGCGCGCCTCTTCCACATCGGGTTGATCGCGTTTGAGCCAGCGCAAGCAGGTGTTGGCGTCTGTGATGGCCGCGGCAATCGGTTGATTGACTTCGTGCGCAAGCGAGGCGGTCAGCTCTCCCATCGTAGTAACGCGGCTGATGCGCGCGAGATCCGCGTATGCTTGGCGCAAAGCTTCTTCGGCCTGCTTGCGCTCAGTGATGTCGGTAGAGCTACCAACGAATTGAATCAAATTCCCAGACGCGTCCAAAACAGGATGCCCAACACTATGGACGTGTTTTACATTGCCATCTGGAAGAAGAATTCGGAATTCCACTTCGTACTCCGTCTGTTCACTTATTGCTCGATCGATCGTTTCCTGCCACCTGTTTCGATCATCCGGATAAATACGCTGCAGCCGTTTGTCCCAAGCCGGCATGCCCTCGTCCGGATCGAAACCATATATGCGATACCATTCCTCGGATAGATGCAGGGCGCCTCTTCCAGAAGCTTCCCAAACCCAACTGCCGGTATGCGTAAGCTTCTGCGCCTCCGCTAAATAGGCCTCGCTCTGCCGCAGCTTCTCTTCAGCACGAGTGCGCTCGGCAATCTCAAGGCTTAGCTCCTCATTGGCGCGAGTCAGGTCTGCGGTTCGCTGCGCAACTCTGACTTCAAGCTCACTTCGCCGTCGCCTCACTCCTATCATTAGCAGGGCAAAGATGAGAAACGCAATGTTATAGCCGACCCGAGACACAATACCGATGTCATGTTCGAAAAAGGAATTACGAATTACGATTGACAGCACTGCCGCTAGAGTGCCGGGCTTTGCACCGCCGTACCAGAACGTGATTGCGATTGCGGACATCGCAAACGACGTAAACGGCTGAGGTAAATGGAAATATAAGAATGCGCGCGCCAAGCCGAGTGCGGCTGTGACCGAGACAAAAGCTAACCCGTAGCGCAGAACGACAGATTCTGTCGCGGGCGCAGTCCATTTCTGCTGGTTCGGATAGCTCATTCTCAGGAGCCTAAACTACTTCTTACTTGGTAGAGGCTCAAGCTTTGCTGCCATTCTGACTAACTCGGCAAGTGATTCAGCCTGCATCTTGTTCATCACATGCCCGCGATGGATTTTAACCGTGATTTCACTGGTCCCAAGCGCAGAAGCGATTTGCTTATTAAGCATCCCCGACACTACCAGGTCCATGACTTCGCGTTCGCGTGGGGTAAGCGAATCGTGGAGCTTGCGCAACTGAGCGAGCTCGCTCTGCTGTTGGCGCGTGACTCGATCGCGATCCAAAGCCTGGTGGACCGCATCCAGCAAGTCCTGGTCTCGGAAGGGCTTGGTCAGGAACTCCACCGCACCGGATTTCATGGCCTTCACGGTCATCGGGATGTCTCCATGACCGGTAATAAAAATAATTGGAATGCGTATCCCCGAGTCGGCCAATTCGCGCTGAAAGTCCAGACCGCTGACTCCAGGCAGCCTCACGTCCAAAACCAGGCAACTGGGCCCGTCCGGACGCTTGCTGCGCAAGAAGTCTTGCGGCGTCCCGAAGGTCTCGGAACGCAAGCCAACCGATTTAAGCATGCCCTGGATTGCAGCCCGCACCAAGTCATCATCGTCAATCACGAACACCGTGGGAATAGCTGCCGGGATCATCCACACGCCTCGAGTTAGGTGAGTAGAGTGATGATTTTACCCTCATTCTGCGCCTAGACGCAGAGCGGGACACGAACCTTTCCGATCAAAATGTAAGCCCGGGTTCGAGAACCCGGGCCCCACGAGCGAATGCCAGGCCATGCACTTAGTTAGAGCCACCAGCCTCGGAATCGGTGGCTACAACCGTTTGCTGCCGATCTTGAGCTATCTGCTTCTCTAACTGGTTTGAGTACACGAACTCGTGACCCGTTTCGTCTCCGGGGTAAAACCAATTCAGCAGGACATCTGGTTTCCCGGCTCCCTGGTCTGCCAACGCGACAGTGACGTCCCCAGTTACTTGACCACGGTCGGTTGAAACTGTCTCGAGAGTCGCATACAGGTGGGTTCTATCGGAGCTGAATATCTGCACGATATTCGGCTCGTCGCTGTTAACTAACTTGAATAAATAGGTGCCGGCCGGCAGTACCTGGCCGGGAACCTGTATGGGTTGACTGAAGGTTATCTTTGTTGATTGATCTGCCTCGCCGGCGTGAGCAGCGAGTTCAAACAACAGCGTAAAAGCAATGATCATTCCGACTGCGATATAACTCTTATGGATTTTCATTTCGTTTATCTCCTTGAATAATGTTTACTTCTCTTTAGAAAAGAAACTTCACAATCGCTTTCCCTGTCTTGCCAGTTTCTTTCGCTGAGACCTTCGCGGCTTTGTAAGAGTCCTTGCCAGCGACCTTAGCGGAATGACCGACAACATTGGCTCCGAACGACGGGGCCGCCATACACAGAGAAAGAACAACCAGAGCAAAAACCTTCTTCATATTTCCTCCTTTGTTTTTGTTGCTGTACGTGTCGTACTTCTTCTCGAGAGAGGAACTAGTTCTCAATCAAGTTTCGTAAGCCACGCATCAGCACCGTGCTTTTCTTTTCACACTTTCGATAAGGCACGGCTCTTGCCAAACTTCGAAAAAGACTCGCGAAGATCATCAACCCAATAGATCTGCTCACTTAGAGACTTTGGATCTTGCAATCTCGCGCTCGTAGTTCGTTTGGACACGGGGGTCGCCTCGACACATGTCCAAATGTCGACGCGGCTATTGCGATCTGGACACTACAGAACCGTTCACCGGCGGCAACATCGTGCAAAATGTTGTGCCGTCTGGAGTTGGCGTTTGGAGATTTGCATGCAATCACTGAAGAGCCGCATCGCTATGGTGATCGGAAATGTGAGTAAAACTGGAAAGGACAGAATTGTAATGGCCCATCAAAAGGCAAAAAAGTGCGCGCACATACCTTGCTTGTGCGATGTACCAGATGGAAAAGAATACTGCGGAAACTCTTGTCGTGACGCGGGAAGCGAAGGCGTTGAAATCGCGTGTCAATGCGACCACATGGAGTGTCCGCTGCCAATTCGGCAGTTTGCGCCTCGCAGTGCAGCTGGCCTGGCGAACTGATGACGAGGGTTCTCGCCCGAGTTACAGGAGTGGAGTGGGGTGTGGTTCGCCGCTGTTCGCTAAAGGCGTGATACAGGGCAGCACCCAGGAGAGTTGATTATGAAATTTCTAAAACCAAGTTTGTCGCTTGTTCTTTCTTGCTGCCTTGTATTGGTCACCGCGCCGGTCGGGTTCGCTGATCAAGGGGACCAACCAGACCAAACCACCTCGCAACCTCCGGTTCAGGCCGCTCAACAAACCCCGGAACAGTTGCAACAACTGGTGGCGCCAATCGCCCTGTATCCGGATGCCTTGGTGGCGCAAGTTTTGGCAGCAGCTACGTACCCCGATCAGATCGTGGAAGCGGACCGCTGGATGCAGCAGCATCCCGGTCTCCAGGGGGAGCAACTTGGCCAGGAAGTCGATAAGCAACCTTGGGATCCGAGTGTGAAGGCGCTCACCGAATTTCCTTCGGTGCTCGCCAATATGGATAAGAACTTATCCTGGACTTCATCGCTCGGCGATGCTTACGTCAACCAGCAGCAGGATGTGATGAGTGCTGTCCAAGTAATGCGTAAGGATGCGGAGAACGCGGGGAATTTAAAAAGCACTTCGCAAGAAAAAGTTAGCGATCACGGAAGCACTATCGTGATCGAACCAGCCGACCCTCAGGTTGTTTACGTGCCTGAGTATGACCCTTGGCTCGTTTATGGAGCGCCGATCGGGGTGTGGCCGGGCTGGTATTCGTATCCTGGACTTTATATCGGAGGGCCGGGGATTGCTTTTGGCTTGGGTTTTGGAATCGGCTTCTTTGGCGGCTTCGGTTGGGGCTGGCACCACTGGGGATCTGATTGGCATCACGGTGTCCAATTCGACCACCACGGGTTCGTGTCCCACAGCCGAGTGTTCGCCAACAGAGGTGGATTCAATCGTGGCGGCGGCTTTCATGGGGGTGGAGCGAGAGGATTCGGGGGTGGCCAGCATGGATTCGCGGCACCGCATGCCCAAGGGGGCACCCACTCTGGCGCGTTCAGCGGCTTCAATCATGGAGGGGCCACTCGAGGCTTCTCGGGACGTGGACAGTCGAGCTTCGGTGGTGGCCACGGAGGTGGAGGCTTTCACGGAGGTGGCGGTGGTCACGGGGGCGGCGGTCACCGGTGATTCGAGTCCACTTTTACAAAGGCAAGTTAGAACACGGAGAACAAAATCATGCGCATTACGAATCTGAAATCCACGATATTCCCCGGACGGCGGTTTAGCTGGATTGCTGCGCTGGCCTTTACTCTGCTGGTAATCGGACATGCTCGATTGAGTATCGGTCAGACGACACAACCCAAGTCGCAACCAAAGACCTTCGCGTCCGCCGGAGAAGCTTGTACCGCTCTCTATCAAGCTGTCGAGAAGGACGATGAGCAGGCGGTGGGAGCGATCCTGGGAGCAGGCGAAGACGTGACTTCGTCAAGCGACGAGGTCGAGGACAAACTGGAACACGAGCAGTTCAGTAAGAAATATGAGCAAATGCATCGTCTGGTTCGTGAACCCGATGGACGCACCATGCTGTACATCGGCGCAGAAAACTGGCCTTTCCCCATTCCGTTGGTCTCCAAGAATGGTAAATGGTACTTCGATTCTGATAGTGGCAAGCAGGAAATCCTGTTCCGCAGAATTGGAGAAAACGAGGCGACCGCAATTCAAGTGTGCGAGGAATTCGCCATGGCAAAGAATGACGCGGGCGCAAAGGCAACTAGCGAAGACCCGATCACCCGATTCGCCGAAAACCTGGCCGCTGCCGGCGCGACAAATACCGACAATCAGGAGCCGAATTTATTTCATGGGTACTACTTTCGAATTGTCAGGCCGAATTCTACGGCGGGAGCAAGTAACAGCAAAGGGATGGGAGGCTTGACGTTGGTCGCGTATCCAGCGGAGTACCGCGGATCGGGAGTCATGACCTTCGTAGTCACCCAGCATGGGGCCGTGTACGAAAAGAACCTTGGGCCCAAAACAGCCACGGTCGCACCACGAATTAAGGGCCGTGCCGGTTCGAGTTGGCACCCGGCGGCATGACGCTAAACAAACGGGTCCGCGATCACGCTTTGGCCTGAACTTTTTTCTCCCAGGTGAATGCTAACAGTGCGCGAGGATATTTTGCTTGAGAACGATGTGACCACGGAAAATCAGACTATACGGAAACAGACGGAGGCCCCGCTATTTCCTTTTTGGATCGAAGATCGGGGATTAAGCTTCTTCCTCGCGTTTCTCGTTCTCGTGACTGTTTTTGTTCCCATGGTTACCTTGTCACGCTATGGACGAATCGGACTCGGCCTAATTTTTGCACTCATGCTCTTCTCAGGGGCGGTCGCTACCATTCGCAAGAGAGTCCTGATGTATCTGATCATCGCGCTGACTGTCCTTGAGTTCACAGCGGACTTGATCGTGGAATTCAATCCGTCGTTCGGCCACCAGGGCTGGGATACGGCGCTCAAGATATCCGGCCTCACCATTCTGGTGGTCATGACCTTGAGGCAAACGTTTCGTCCAGGGCCCGTTAATGTACACCGGGTGATGGGTGGGGTCGCTGCCTACCTGCTGATCGGAGTTACCTGGGCTTTCGCATATAAGCTTCTGATGGAGGAGCGGCCAGACGCCATCCATTTCCAGACATTCCTTGGCGGGCTTCCCACGGGTGAGCCGAGCCTTCTGATCTATTTCAGTTTCTCCACCCTGACCACCGTTGGCTATGGCGACGCTTACCCGGTACATCGGGTTGCGCGGTCGCTGGCGACCGCAGAAGCGCTTATCGGACAACTCTATCCCGCGATACTGATCGCCACGCTAGTCGGGCTATCGTTGCAGGCGCGGTTTAGTGGGGATACGGGAGGCTGAGCTGCCGTAGGGCCCCGGTCACATCGGGCGATCGATGAGAACACAGAAGGACTTTGGAGGATGAGTATGCACGAGAAAAACGGGAACAACAGAAGTTTTTCGGCCGTTGCTAGTGGAACTGTTTCGCTTGGCGGTGAACTCACAGTCAACCGTCTCGGTTTCGGAGCTATGCGTATTACCGGCGAAGGAATCTGGGGACCACCGAAGGATCAGTCGGCAGCAATTGCTGTCCTCCGTCGTGCTATCGAACTGGGAGTCAACTTCATCGATACCGCTGACTCATATGGTCCCAACGTGAGTGAAGAGTTGATCGCGGAGGCGCTGGCACCCTATCCGAAGGACCTCGTGATCGCAACTAAGGGCGGATGGAATCGTCCCGGACCAAACCAATGGACCCACGATGCCAGCCCAGCACACTTGCGCGCTGCGGTCGAAGGCAGCCTGAAGAGACTGCGCCTTGATCGAATCGACGTTTACCAACTACACGTGCCCGATCCAGTGGTGCCTCTCGCTGCATCGATTGAAACTCTGGCGAATATGCAAGCGGAAGGAAAGATCCGCTTGGTCGCGTTGTCGAACGTCACGGTCGAACACATCGAGCGTGCGCGCAACATTGTGCCGATCGTGTCGGTTCAGAACCGGTACAGTTTTGCCGATCGTGAATGGGACAACGTGGTTGATTATTGCGAACGCAATGGGATCGCATTCATTCCGTGGTTCCCGCTTGGAGCTGGGACTGTGGCCGCGCAGGCGCTGGACAGGATCGCGAAGACACGACACGCGAAACCCATCCAAGTCGCGTTGGCATGGTTGCTGAAGCGGTCGCCAGTCATGCTGCCCATCCCGGGAACTTCCTCAATCGGACACCTTGAGGAAAATGTTCAGGCGGCGGGGTTGCAATTGACTGACGAAGAATATCTGGCACTCAACGGGGTTGCCATACTGGCTGCCTGAACCGAGCCAGCTTCGGGTAGCGCCGAGTGAGTTATTCGCGTTAAACAGCCAGAGAAAACAGCAATACTTTGGAGGAATCATGCAGATAAAGAAACGTCCGCTTGGTTTGAGCGGGCTCGAGATTACGACGGTCGGTTTTGGAGCCTGGGCAATTGGAGGCGGCGGGTGGACCTACGGATGGGGACCGCAAGACGACAAAGAGTCCGAAGACACAATGCGCCGCGCCATTGAGCTGGGCGTTAATTGGATCGATACCGCCGCGGTATACGGCTTAGGCCATTCGGAAGAAGTTGTGGGACGTTTTGTGCGTTCACTGCCGGCTTCTCAGCGGCCGTTCGTCTTCACCAAATGCGGCCTGATTTGGAACGAGCAGAATCGAATGGAAGAGCCAAAGCGAGTGCTCAAGCCGGAATCCATTCGCGCCGAATGCGAGGCTTCGCTGCGCCGGCTCGGCGTTGAGCGCATCGATCTATATCAGTTCCATTGGCCTGACGAGACGGGTACGCCGGTTGAGGATTCGTGGGCTGAAATGTTGCGCCTGATCGAAGAAGGAAAGGTGAGGCTTGGCGGCGTATCTAACTTCGACGTCGGTCTACTCGACCGCTGCGCTGCCGTTCGCCACGTGGATTCGTTGCAGCCACCTTTCTCTTTGATTCGTCGGGAGGTTGCGGCGCAGCAGATCCCGTGGTGCGAAGTGCACAAAACTGGCGTGATCTGCTATAGCCCAATGCAGTCCGGATTGTTGACGGACCGATTCAGCGCCGAACGGGTAACTCGAATGGCCGACGATGATTGGCGCCGCCGCTCTCCAGAGTTTAACCCACCCAACCTAAACCGAAATCTTGCGCTCCGCGATGCTCTGAAGCCAATCGCACAGCGACACGGAACGTCGGTTTCCTCGATTGCGATCGCGTGGACGCTCAGCTGGCCTGGAGTTACGGCCGCGATCGTCGGAGCTCGCTCCCCTGAACAGGTGGATGGTTGGATCGGTGCCGGCAACCTGGAGTTGGGTCCGGCTGACCTCGACGAAATCGCTCGCGCGATCGAGCGAACCGGAGCGGGAACAGGTCCGTCGACACCGAATTTGGAAGTTGCCGGACACAGGGATGTCGCGTAAGGCAGGATGAAATTAGTCAAGGCACAGTAAGCAAATGTTAGTGATGTATCCAGGTGTTTTTCGTTTTCGTTCGACGGAGCTTCGACTGAGGTTGGGTCTTTCATGTGCGGTTATTCTCATGCTGGCTATCACTATGCTGGGAATAACCCCTCCCGCCGTAGCTCAGGACAATGGGGCGCAGCCTTCAGCGCGTCAGCGGCTTCAAGATATTCATACGCCGCAGTCGATCGACCAGGAACTCGCTCGTCTTACGAAAGATCTGGAGTTGACTCCGAAACAGCAGCAGCAGGTCCGAGCTCTGCTTCAGCAGCACCACGATAAGATTCAGGCGCTGCTCGATAAGAATCCGAAGGCTACCCGGCAGGAGCTCGGTCCACAGATTCACGCGATCAGCGACGAAACGCACCGCCACATTCACGCTCTGCTTACCGATCACCAGAAGGGATTGGAAAAGGCGATGCAGCAACGTGAGCATAACGGGGACGAAAACAGGAGATCTGCTCCGCCTGCCGGCGATTAGGAGGAGGAAACGATGCCAAAAACTCTTTGTGTTCTGGCATTGATCGCGATCACAACCCCAGTTGGATATTCGCAGGGGACGGCAAGCGAATATGTCTCACCATCGGAAGCCGGTCCGCGGGGTAAAGCCCCAAAGATGCAGGTTCAATTGCTGAATCCGGGAGAACCTACGAAACAATATGCGGTCATCTTCTACCAGGGAGACGAGGCTTTTTCCGGACTACTGGAGTTCGCGGAGGAGTATCACGTGACGAGTGCTCATTTCACTGCTATCGGGGCGCTGAGTGGAGCAACCTTGGGGTGGTTTGATCCCCAACGAAAAATGTACAAAAAGATTCCTATCGACGGTCAGCACGAAGTGATTGGGATGAGCGGAGATATCGCGCTCTATCAAGGAAAGCCCGTGGTCCATGCGCACATGGTGGTGGGGAGTCCGGATGGAACAACGCGCGCTGGCCATATTCTTGCTGCCTATGTATCCCCGACGCTGGAAGTGATGGTCACGGTCGATCCAGTAACGATGCAAAAACGGCTTGATCCGGCAACCGATCTGACGTTGATTGATCCAGCTTTGAAGTAGGTATGGAGTTGTCGACAACGAATCACAAGACGACTAAATGCGCCCCTATCGCACTACTCACAGCCGCGCAGATACTACTCACAACTTTTGCGTTTGCACAGAGCGGTTCTTTGGCCGAGCCTCCGCAGGTGCGCGCAAAGAATCACGTTGTATCCCTTACTCTGCATGCAGTGAATGAGAATGGGCGCGATGCCTTCGCTTTTGACGGCGCGAGTGTGGCTCCTGTGATCCGCGCCTCCCCTGGCGACATCCTCAAAATTACCTACGTGAACGACCTTCCTGCCAAGTCTCCGGAGACTTGCGCGGTGAATCCCTGCATGGACATGACGAACTTGCATTTCCACGGAATGACCGTCTCGCCGAACGCGCCGCAGGATGACGTGCTCGGAATGCTGGCAATGCCTGGGCAGATATTGCACTACTCAGTTAAGATTCCGCGCGGCCATCCGCCGGGCTTGTTCTGGTACCACACCCATCCCCACGGCGAGAGTCACCGACAAGCCTTGGATGGAATGTCCGGAGCAATCGTCATAGAGGGAATGGAACGTTATGTCCCCGAAGTAAGGCGGCTCCGTGAGCGTGTGCTGGTTGTGCGCGGCCGCTCCATTGAGCATGATCCGAATGCAGCTGAACTCAAGCACGACGTTGAAATCCCAGCTAAGGGATGTGGAGGAGAAGCGGAGAAGGTCGAGGAAATCTTCACGGTGAATGGGACCCTTCGCCCGCGAATCGAGATTGCTCCTGACGAGCGGCAGTTCTGGCGCATCGTGAATGCCTCCGCAGATCGCTACTTGGATTTGCAACTCGATGGGCAGACTTTAGAGATCGTGGCGCTTGATGGGATGCCGCTCGCATACCACCAACCTAAAGTTTCAACACGCACCACCAATCACTTACTACTCGCACCTGCGGGACGGCTCGAAGCTATCGTTACTGGTCCACCGCCGGGAGCACATAGCGCTTTACGTACGCTTTGCGTAGATACTGGGCCCGACGGCGACCCCAATCCGGAGATGGTGCTGGCAGATGTGGTGCCGCCCACTTCAGATCGAGCGACTTCAAATCGGGCGCCTGAGCAGGCGCACGCTGTCGATCACCGTCGGCCGGCTTACAAGCCGATCGACGTTGAGCCACTCAAAAAGGTTGCGCCGGACTTCACCGTCACGTTTACGGAGGATAAAAACGGCTTCTACATCAATGGCCGCAAGTTCGCGGCAGATGCACCTCCAATGACGACCGCTCGCATAGGCACTTATCAGCACTGGCGTATCGTCAACCAGAGTCGAGAACTACACCCCTTCCACATACACCAAATCCATTTCCTGGCCTATGCAGAGAATGGAGTTCCGATCGCACATCCTGCTTGGCTGGATACGGTGAATGTTCCTGTTCGCGGCTCCGTTGATGTGATCTTGGACCTTACCAACCCCGTTATCAAAGGTATGGCGGTATTTCATTGTCATCTGCTGAATCACGAAGACAAGGGAATGATGGCCAAGATCCTGTTCAAGTAATGGGAAACCGGGACCGCAGTGTTGATTGCAGGCCGAACCTCGAGTGAGACTCACGAATACAGTAAGGTGTGAGGCGCGCTTTCTTATGCGTTGCAGTGAAACGGCACGAAACAAAAACTTGGCGGAGAGAGTGGGATTCGAACCCACGTTAGAGTTTCCCCTAAACACGCTTTCCAAGCGTGCGCCTTCAGCCACTCGGCCATCTCTCCGGCGCTATTACCCTAACGGCTGATCACGCGTTGGGCAAGAAGGAGCTTCGGTCGTCAACCAGAAGCACTGGACAAGCCTGCTGATCTCGATTCTATGGGGATGAGTCTCCGGTCGCAACCCGCCCCCAATTTGCCCGCGTTGGATACAAATGGAATGCGATCAATATGGAGAATCGACAACTCTTTTCGCGAAATTTTGACTAATTTGACTGTTGCGAGTACGCGAGATTCAGCTAGGAGTGATTCTTCGTCTCAGCTGTTTCGGCATCGGCAGGCTGTTCTTTAGTTTGGTTTGACGCTTGCGTCGGCTGGACAGGTGCGACTTTGGGCTCGAGCAATACCCGGTTATTCAAGCAGTAGAGCGCCAGCTCGAGACGGTCGGCAACACCCAGCTTGTCATACACTTTGCGAAGATAATTTTTTACCACCTGCTCAGTCGTGCCGACGCGGGCTGCAATTTCTTTGTTTTTCATTCCCTGAGTGACGCAGGAAACGATCGACGATTCCTTCGGAGTGAGCTGCACTTTCGAGCGCCCGCTATGAGTCCTGCCGCCCTGTGAGCGAAACGCTTCCATCACCCACTTCATTGCATGAGCCTCGAGCCAGGGCTCGCCTTTGGCGATGGTGCGCAGGCACTCGACAAAAATTTCAGAATCGATCTCGCGGGAAACGATCGCATGCGCGCCGCGCCGGAAAAGTTCCAGCGTAAGCTCCTGGTCGGGCGCCTCGGTCACCACGGCCATGCGCAATCCGGGAGCACTTTTCAGGATCTCCTGCACGGCATCGATCGGGTTCTCGGCCAGAGCGGATTCAAAGATCAGGATTTCAGCAGAAAATTTCTTTGCCGCCGAAATCGCTTGTGGGAGTGTTTCGGCTTGTCCGACTACGCGAATATCATCTTCCACCGCAAAAATTTTGCGCAGCCCCGCGCGGAAGATCGCCTGCGAGTCGGCCACGATCACACGTATGAACTGTTCTGTGCTCTCCATCTCCGGAGTGGCCACTCTTGCTTCTCCCGTGCCTAAAGCAACGCTTGCCATGAGTTACCTTTTCCTGCCACTACTCAGCGGCGTTCAAAGCGATACTCGTCAATTACTACGCCAACTCCGCGGCGTGCGCCGTCTTCACTGGTGCGTGCCACGCGTCCACGACATTGCACCTTCACGTCCGCGGCGGAGCCGACAACGTCTGCAGGAAATGAAATTGTGAAATCAACCATCGAGCCGATCGGCATATCCACTTCGTGTTGAAACAAAACACCGTTGGCGGAAATGTTTTCGCTTTCGGTGTCCGACTCGCCCGCCTGCGACTTCACGTGCATGGGTAGCTTGATGGGGAAACGCGGTGCGCTCTGCACTTCTGTATAGCGCGACCGCCCGGTCTTCGCAGTGCCAGATGACTTGCCCGATTGGTTGGACATCAGGGGCAGATTACATGGCAAAGTAAGGCGGCGAAAGTTACCGAAGTCATTGGCCTTTGAGTTGTAAGTATTTGCGGTACATGGACTTGCGGGTAACAAAGCAGTTAGCACTCAGCATTCAGCACTCAGCAGGCAGTGGATAGCACGTAGGAACTTGAGTTGGCGTCACGTTTCGATTTCAGAAGAGTTTTAGAGGCTGGTACGGAAGGAGAATGGCTTGGTTAATTCCAAGGTTTTAAAGTGATTGCTCGAATTCAGCTGGCCAACCTTTCCTTTTCTACTTTGAGGATCAAGGACGCCAACATGCGTTTCAGCTCCAGTACTGTGGAATTGAGGTCTTCATACTGGTTGCCTGGAAGTAGGCCGAGGTCCCTTGCTAACAGGAAGTGATATTCCAGTTCGCTTGCTGATCCGGCCGCAATCGTGAGAAAACGCTGGAACTCCCCGTTGCTGCGCTTGCCGCAGCCTTCGGCAATGTTTGCAGGAATTGAAGCCGCGCATCGACGTATCTGGCTAGTGATTCCGTACAGCTCGTGCTTTGGAAAGACGTCGGTCACTTTATAGCAACTAAGTGTCAGTGCGTGAGATTTGCCCCACACTTGGAGGTCGCGGAAGTTTTTCATTGTCGGACGTTTCTTTCCTAGTTGTAACAAGCTCAAAAGTTAATTCGGATAGCCCTGTCTTTCAGTGATATGGGTCACCGTGAAATTGTTCGTCTATCACAAGAGGTGAGCACTATAAAGTCGAAACGCTGTGTAAACCGCTGTCGGGTGGATTAGTGTCGAAACTGCGGCTTTGTTTGTGGCTGAATGCTGAGCGCTGACTGCTTGCTTGCTGCGGCTAAAACTTTGTTACTTCGGTGAAGTTGAAGTCGCGTACCTTCATGGCAGGAACCACCATATCGAATGATTCTTCTCCGCTGGTGCGTACCGGCGTGCTCATCTGCTCGACCTTCGAGAGCATCTCAATCAAGCTTTGATTGAAGCGGAAGTTGAGGACCCCACAAACTATTTTTCCGTTCTCAACCAGGAATGTTCCGTCGCGGGTCATACCAGTCAGGATTTTTTCATACGGATCAACTTCGCGGATGTACCACAGTCGCGTAACCAGAATGCCTCGTTCGGTTGAGGAGACCATCTGATCGACGGTCTTCGGATCGCGCGGCGACTCGAAGACGATATTCATCGGGCCTTCGCCCATTTCGTTGGGGATTGGAAACCCGTGGCCAGTCGGCTCGATCGGACCGACTTTACCGGCATATTCTGACTTTCGCATTTTCTCGGCGGTGGCCCGCGCGTAAACTACGCGTTTCACCACTCCGTTCTCGACTAGCTGGACCTTTTGCCGGCGCACGCCTTCGCCATCGAAAGACGGTCCCGATTGCAGAGGGTGAGCCACATCGTCTCGGATGGAAATGTTTTCGCCGAATAAGCGTGGGCCGATTCGATTGTTGAGAAATGACCGCTGATCCAAAATCGCCAGACCCCCGAAATCGAAGAACGCGAACCCAGTCATGTCGAGCACCGCGGCTGGCTCAAGAATTACAGTGTACTTTCCTGGTGCGATCTCCCGCGGTGAGGCGGACTCCACGGCTTTCTTCGCCGCGATTTCAGCAAGCGCTTTCGGATCTAGATTGGCGACGTTGGGAGAGTTCGCTTTTTGCCATCCGGATGAATCCGGCGCGAGCATGGTGATCGAAACTTCTGCGGACGTCTGCGTGTGCCAGTTACTCAGCCCGCGAGAGTTGAAAAGGCCTTCAACACCTTCAGCGCTGGAGAAAATTCCCGCCGTGGTGAGTTTATGTCGCTGAGCAATCGAAACAATTTTTCCGACAGCTTCCGCTCGCTGATCCGGAGTGAGCGCTGCGGTGACTGCAAAATGGCGGCTCGGTATTTCCTGTGTGGCGCGGCCGCCCTCGGCCGCGTCTGGAACAGGGAGCAAATCCGGATCTGGTTCCTGCACCCTGGCCAAATCCTCGGAAGCCTTGACTACGTCTTTTAGGCTCTGTTCGTCAAATTTGTTGGTCGTGGCGCGGGCGGTGCGTCCGCCGAAGACGGTCCGAACCGAGACTCCATAATTCTCTTCCGCCACATTCTGATGAATGGTGTTGTTGGCAAAACGCGTGAGTGCCGACCGCCCGCCATAAAAGAGACACTCCACCTCATCCGCATTTGACTGCTTCTTGATGCGGGAGAAGATATCGGCGGCTTGATCTTGTTTCAGCATTGCGGATTGCTCACAGTTCGGGTCACTCGGTGAACTCGCCTCATTCAAACTTCGCTCTGTGAACCTCTGTGTTCTCGGTGGTTAAAAGAACAAACAGCGATTACCACGGAGGGCACAGAGTTACACAGAGGAACGCACAGAGCGGACCGATCTGGTGCAATCCACTAAGTGCCCTTATATGCACTCCCAACTTTCACCTTGCGAAATCTGGCCGGCGCTGCTCCGTGGCCCGTTCCCATGACTTGCTGCGGTTGGCCCTTGCCGCAATTGGGCGTGCCCCACAATGTCCACTCATCGCGCGAGCAGATCGCATCCATTGAATTCCAAAATTCCGTTGTGATCCCGCTGTAGGAGGGATTCTTCAACATGCGGGCGCGCTTGCCGTTCTTGATCTCCCACCCAATTTCGGTGCCGAACTGGAAGTTGTAACGCTTGTCGTCAATAGACCAGGAGCGGTTGGTCTGGAACAGAATTCCGTGATCGGTCGAGGAAATCAGCTGCTCGAACGAAAGCGGCTTTTCGCCCGGGAGAATGCTGATGTTGGTCATACGAATGATGGGCAGGCGGTTCCAGCTTTCGGCGCGCAGGGTGCCGCCGGAGCGCTCTAAGCCGATCAGAGCGGCAGTTTCACGAGAGCTTAGATATCCGGTAAATAGGCCGTTGCTGATGATTGGTGTGCACTGCGCCGGAACTCCCTCGTCGTCAAAGGCAAAGGTACCCAAGCCGGGGCCGTGCTCCTGGCGCGCATCGGCGACTACGTTCACCAGTTCACTTCCGTATTTCAAAGTGCGCAACTTCTCCAGAGTTAAAAACGAAGTTCCGGCAAAATTCGCTTCCATGCCCAGCACGCGGTCGAGCTCAATGGGATGACCGACCGACTCGTGAATCTGCAAACCAAGCTGCGAACTTTCTAGAATTATGTCGAAGGCACCTTCGGGACACTGTTCGGCACTGTGCAGCGCAACTGCTTCTTCGCCGATCCGTCGGGCGTTCTCGAGTAGTTTCAGCTCGTCGATTAATTCATAGCCTTTGTTCTGCCATTGCCCGCCAAAAGAGTTGGGATACGACCGCTTCTGGATCTCACTGCCGGCAAAGCTGTAGGCAACGTATCCCGCGCCGGTGGTGAACTTGGTCTGATGGATGTTCGCTCCTTCGGATGAAAAGAACCACAGCTCCTCGCGGCGGAAATTCATGTTGGTCTCCGCCAATGTGACGCCTTTAACCGACCGCAGTTCGGCGTCGATCTTCTGGAGTAGGGAGAGACTCTGTTCGATGGAAATGGAGAAGGGATCGATCTTGTGCGGCGTGGTCCATTCGGCCGTGACCGCCTTCTCGGGAACCAGCTTTACGTCTTTTTGTTTTACCTTTGCAGAGGCCTTTGCGATCGCGACCGCCTGCACGGCAGTCGCATCCACGGACGCACGTCCCAAGTCTGCCGACGAGGCGAATCCCCAGGCGCCGTCCACCATCAGGCGGACATTAAATCCTTGGGATCGCGAATCCGAAGCATTGCCGATTTTGCCGTTCTTAGTGGCAAGCGCCCGGCCGCGTTCATCCACGACGCGCACGTCTGCATAAGTGGCGCCGCGTTGGGTGGCTGTGTCGAGTGCCCAGGAGGCGAGCTCTTTCATGGCGGAGATTAAAATTTATCACACGAACTTGGGACGGAGTTCCTGGGCTACAGTGCGGGAGATGCTGCAGCTTTCACTTGGACACGACGCGCAAGCAGAGTTTCTATCGCATCGAGGAGTGTACCGGAACCGTTTTCCAGTCTGAGCAGCGACTTTTCGAAATACAGGCTCGCGCCTTCCCCCAAGAGCTTTTCGCGGTTGGATTCAGGAAGGCTGGTTAATACTATTACCGGAGTTGACGCGGAGGAAGGGTGAGTTCGCAGCCGTTGCAGAACTTCTTGGCCTGAAAGCTTCGGCAGCATCATATCCAGCACGACCAAATCAGGGTCACTTTCTAAGGCCAGGCGAAGACCCTCCTCGCCATCCGCAGCGGTAATCACTTCGTATCCTGCCTTAACGAGCATGCGCTCGTTTGCGGTACGCAGGAGCCGGCTGTCATCTAGTATCAAAATTTTCATGTGAGCTCGTTCGCACGAGCAATCAAACAGAACTGATCGAGCCTAACTGAAAGCAGTCCCCTCAGACCCTTATGGTTTCAGGCGGTGAGTACTCTTGTAATGCTTTCGAAGCAGACAGTGATTCTCTCCATATCGAACATCGTGGTGATTCTGGAATACTTTCTTATACTCAGCTGCGTTATCGGCAGCGTGAAAAGAAACCTTAATCAGCGGGCGAAAAAAGGCTAAACCGCGTAGGGCCTCCGCTTTTGAACCGCTTGTTTAGTGCAAATACCCCGAGGGCGGAACTCCACGCCAGAGCGACTTTTGCCCTTGATGCGGGTTCTTAGCATATAGAGAACGAACTGGCGCGGGGGGCCGAAATATGGCAAAGATAATTGAGTTTTACGTTCCGCAGGATTTTCGCAAACGCCCTGTGAACTCAAGTAAGCGCGGTCAGGTAATCGAATTCGTCGTCCAGCCCAAGAAATCTGCCTGACAGTTTTATCTAACAGTTATTAGAGTAGCGGCTCTGGGACGGGCTGAAAAGCGACAGGGCTGAAGAGCGATAGGGCTGAAAATGAAGAGCCGTCCAGGGGGTATTGCCGGGGTTAGTCGCCGCTGACTGGGTTCTGGCTACGGATGAAGAGCATTCCGGGCTGTGGTTTGCGCGAACTGGAACGAAGTGCGTGCAATAGGGCTATAACGCTGGCGTAGGCGGCTGAAACTCCAAGAACGACTGATCCGGCGACGGTGAAAGTGACTACAAAAGCAACCAACAAACTCCCCAAGTTCGGCCTGCCCTTCCCGTCACTCCAGCAGCAAGAAAAGAAACGGCTTATGTCCGGTCATTCGATGCTAAAACCAGCCATGTGGATGGCGACCGGTGCGCCTTCTACTCTACCCGCGTTGACGCTTGCTGCTGTTTACAAATAAGATACGTGAGTAAAGCCGCGCACCTTCACTTTCCAACATTTCTGTGGACCCGTCCACGTTACCAAGGTTCATTATCCAGTCGCACAATGGCCATTAAGGAAATCTCGATCCGGGGCGCCCGGCAGCACAACCTGAAGAACATCAACGTCGACATTCCGCGGAACACGCTGACCGTGATCACCGGACTTAGCGGGTCGGGCAAGTCCTCTTTGGCTTTTGACACGATTTACGCCGAGGGGCAACGCCGGTACGTGGAGACGCTTTCGGCCTATGCGCGGCAGTTTCTCGACCAGATGGAGCGCCCGGATGTCGACGCCATCGACGGCCTGAGCCCTTCAATTTCCATTGAACAAAAAACCACTAGCCGCAGCCCGCGCTCGACGGTGGGAACGATCACAGAAATTTACGACTATCTGAGGCTCTTGTTTGCCTCGATTGGCGTGCCGCATTGCCCCAATTGCGGACGAGCGATTTCGCGGCAGACGGCGGCGCAGATTGTACAGCGAGTGATGGCCTTGACGCCCGAGGACCGAGTCATGGTGCTCGCGCCGATTGTCCGTGGACGGAAGGGTGAATTCAAAAAAGAGTTGGAGAAGCTGTCCGAGCACGGCTTCACTCGCGCACGCATCGATGGCGAACTAGTCAGTCTGGAAGATGAACATGAGATCCAGATCGATAAGCGCAAGAACCACACGATTGAAGTCGTGGTGGACCGCTTGCTGGTGAAGCCGGGAATTGAGCAACGGCTCGAAATGTCTGTTGGGCTGGCGATGAAGTTGGCAGGCGGCCTGGTCCAAGTTGCGGTGGTGGGCGGAGAGGAACAGCTTTACTCTGAGCGGCTGGCTTGCCCCGATTGCGGAATTGACGTTCCCAAGCTTGAGCCACGGTCATTCTCGTTTAACAGCACGTACGGCGCATGCCCGGAATGCCATGGGCTAGGAAGCACGTATGATTTTGATCCGGCAAAAGTAATTAATGACTGGTCGAAGCCCTTGCTGGATGGAGCGTTGGGGCCGGGCTCCGCCTCCCAGAACTTGATTCATCAGATCAAGATTGTTGCAGCGGCATATGGCATCGATTTGAGCACGCCTTTTGAGAAGCTGCCGGAGAAAATTCAGAATTTGTTTTTGTATGGCGAACCTGAGCGTCGCGGCAAAACTGGCTTCTTTGGAATCTTCGGCTATCTGAAGAACGCAATGGATGAGTCTAGTTCTGAAACCTATCGCGATTGGCTGATGGAGCATATGTCGGCGGCCGAATGTCCGGCGTGCCATGGCAGGCGGCTGCGCCCCGAAAGCCTGGCTGTGCACGTAGAAGGTATGTCAATTGCCGACTTCACGGCGATGCCGGTGTCGCGGGCGTTGGAGAAGGCAAGGACCATCAAGTTGGCCGGGCGCGAGCTGCAGATTGCCGGGCGGATTATGAGTGAGATTGTTGAGCGCCTGCAATTTTTGGACGCGGTTGGACTCGGCTACATTTCGCTCGACCGCTCGGCGGCAACTCTTTCCGGAGGCGAAGGACAGCGAATCCGTTTGGCTACGCAAATTGGGTCGAAGCTACGCGGAGTGTTGTACGTTCTGGATGAGCCTTCCATTGGTTTACATCATCGCGACAATGGGCGTCTGTTGAATGCGCTCGAAGAACTGCGAGATCTGGGGAATACCGTGCTTGTGGTGGAGCACGATGAAGAAACCATTCGTCGAGCGGATTACGTAGTAGATCTAGGCCCGGGTGCCGGACGTCACGGCGGAGAAATTGTGGCCCGAGGCACACCGGAAGAAATCACTCGTGTGCCGGAATCGCTAACCGGCGCTTACATGTCGGGAGACAAGCGGATCGAGACCCGTCCCGAACGGCGCAAGGTGAACGGAAACGCGATAACCGTGCTCGGCGCACGCGAGAACAATTTGAAGAATGTAGATGCGACCTTTCCTCTGGGGCTGATTAACGTTGTGACGGGCGTCTCAGGATCGGGGAAATCCACTTTGGTGAACGACATCCTCTATCGCGCGCTGGCGAAGGCGCTTTACCGGTCCCGTGAACAGCCAGGCGAGCACAAGACGATTGCAGGCACCGAGAACATTGATAAGGTCATCCGAATTGATCAATCGCCAATCGGTCGGACGCCGCGATCGAATCCGGCTACTTACACGCAGGTCTTTACGCACATCCGCGATCTCTATGCCATGCTGCCGGAGTCGCGCGAGCGCGGTTACAAGCCGGGACGTTTTTCGTTCAACGTATCGGGCGGGAGATGCGAAGCGTGCCAGGGTGAAGGTCAGCGGCGCATCGAGATGAACTTCTTGCCCGACGTTTATGTCGTGTGCGAGGTGTGTGGCGGAAGGCGCTATAACCAGGAAACGTTGGCAGTGAAATACAAAGGCTATTCCATTGCTGATCTGCTAGAAACTCCAGTTTCGGAAGCATTGCCGATTCTGGAAAATATTCCGCAGGTCCGCCAGCGGCTGCAGACGTTAGTCGATGTGGGACTCGGATATCTGCACCTGGGGCAATCGGCGGTGACCCTCTCAGGCGGCGAGGCGCAGCGCATCAAGCTCGCAAGGGAGTTGAGTAAACGGCAGACTGGGCGAACGTTGTACCTGCTCGATGAGCCTACAACCGGCCTGCATTTTGACGACGTTCGCAAGCTGCTCGACGTTCTGCACCGGCTTACCGACCTCGGTAACACCGTCATCATTATCGAGCACAACCTGGACGTGATCAGGAACGCCGACTGGATCATCGATCTTGGTCCCGAAGGCGGCGAGGAGGGGGGCAGGATTGTGGCACAAGGCACTCCCGAGCAAGTTGCGCGGAACAGAAAATCCTATACCGGACAGGCGCTGGCGGAGTATGCGGCTGCGGCGCTCGGTCATCCGCAAGCAGCTGTTAGCTGAATTACTTTTCAGCTCCGTTGCTGCGTTGCGATTCGGCATAGCGGTTTCAAGAACCCCGCAAAGTTTTCGTGTAGATTCAAGTTATGTCGTCAAATTCAGGATGGAGCGGACCGGGGCTGGAGGATCTTTCGAAGCCGCTCGCCAGCGACGCTCCTTCTAACGTAATCTCCCCTAAGGTAAACCCCCCGCCTGCGGAAAATCCGCCCTTCTCCGGCGTGGACGTCCTCCAGGTTGGGCTGCTGATATTTGTTGTGCCCATTATCCTTGCTCCGTTCGTCGTGGTATTGGTCCAGAAACTCCTTTATCCGCACTTGTCCTTTGCCGCAGTCGCGCTAAAACCTTGGGTCCTCTTAGGTCCGCAATTTCTTTGGTTCGCGGTGGTGGCATTGTTCTTGATCGACTATACGAAAGCGCGATTTCACCAAACGTTGTGGCAAGCGGTCCTGTGGAATTGGCCAAAACGAGGCTGGCCAGCGCTGGTAGGAATCGGCGTGGCGACATTGCTGGTCTTGCAAGGACTTGAGCATCTTCTGCCGCTGCCTGCGAAAAGTCCCTTTGACCAATTCTTCAATCGCCCACTCGACGCTTATGCCTTCGCGTTCCTCGCGATTGCATTTGCTCCGTTCATGGAGGAGTTATTTTTCCGCGGGTTTCTATATCCAGTGCTCGCGCGGCGACTTGGAGTTGCGGGAGGAGTTCTCCTGACGGCATCCACCTTCGCCTTCATCCACGTTTTTGAGTACAAGGCTTGGGCGCCGGTCCTCATAATATTTCTCGTTGGCGTGGTCTTGACGCTGGTGCGCGCGAAGATGAAGTCCGTCGGCGCGAGTTTTATCGTGCACTCGATCTATAACGGTATACCTGTCATCGCTGCAATCATTGCCAGCCACGGCTTCAAGCACCTGGAGAAGCTGGCCAAGTAACTCTGTTATCTTAGAAATTCATGATTTCTCCGCGTCAGGAATTACTGCGCTTGCTGGCCACTAGGTCATTTCGTTTGGGCGATTTCAAGCTTTCCTCCGGCGGCCGCAGCGACTACTACATCGATTGCCGGACCACCACTTTGGATGCGCGTGGCGCGCAACTGACTGGGCAAGTGTTCTTAGAGGAAATTCAGCGCCGCGGTTGGAAACCCGAGGCAATTGGCGGGCTCACCATGGGTGCAGATCCAATCGTAGTTGCAGTGGCGGTCACAAGCGGGACGTTGCACGGCTTTCTGGTGCGCAAAGCCGAAAAGCAGCACGGGACCGCACAGAGAATCGAAGGTTTTCGCGGGAAAGGCGCGCGAGTGGTTATTGTCGATGATGTTTGCACGACGGGCGCGTCGACCATTCAGGCGATCGAAGCGTCGCGAGAATTCGGATTCGAAATTGTAGGCGTGATGTGCCTGGTGGAGCGGGAGGAGGCGCATGGTCGCGCAGATGTAGAAAGGGCAGCCGCGCCGGCGCCGTTTGTGGCGGTGTTCACGGCGGGCGACGTGAGAAAGGAACATGTCGCTCTCAGCCGTCAGCCATCAGCCATCAGCTAAATAGCCGCCGGTCTTCGGCTTTTTGTCGTCGGCCCGACTGTGTTTGGGCAATACCGGGAAGGGCACGGCTTTCAGCCGTGCCGAACATTTTGCGACGGCGGTAACGGCACGAGTGGAACTCGTGCCCTTTCCGATTGTGAGTACCGAAATTCCGAGGCGAGGACCGACGCGATTTCACGGCCAACGGCCAACGACAGATTCTATGATCCAAACTCTTGAATGGACCGAGCGCGGCGTGCGCTTCATCGATCAAACCAAGCTGCCGACGGAAGAAGTCTACGTCGATTGCACGACCTACCAGGAAGTTGCGGACGTGATCCGCAACATGGTGGTGCGCGGCGCGCCGGCGATTGGTGTAGCGGCAGCAATGGGAATTGCGCTCGGGGTCAAGAATTCCAAAGCTGAAAGCGCGGGCGAACTGAGGCGCGAACTCGATCACATTTGTGATGTGATCGGCAAAACCCGTCCGACGGCGGTAAACCTGTTCTGGGCGATCCGCCGGATGCAGCAGAAATTCGAAGCGGTTCGTATGCTTCCTGCGCAGCAAATCAAACAGGCTCTAATCGAAGAGGCGCAGCGCATGCACGCGGAAGATATTGCGATCAATCGCGCGATGGGCCGTCACGGCTCTGCCCTGATGCCGGCCAGCGGTGGAGTTCTGACCCACTGCAACGCGGGTGCGCTGGCCACGGCTGGCTATGGGACTGCGCTAGGCGTGATTCGTGCCGCTATTGAGGACGGGAAAAAGATCCACGTCTATGCCGATGAGACACGTCCGTTTCTTCAGGGATCGCGGCTTACCGCCTGGGAGCTGATGAAAGACGGCATCGCAACGACGGTCATCTCCGACAATATGTCTGGCGCGATGATGCGTCAGGGAAAAATCGGCGCGGTAATCGTGGGTGCGGACCGCATCGCCGCCAACGGAGACGTTGCCAACAAGATTGGGACTTACACGGTCGCGGTGCTGGCGAAGGAGCACAATATTCCCTTTTACGTAGCCGCTCCAATATCCACCATTGATCTTGCGACGCCAGATGGCAGCGAGATCCCTATTGAACAGAGGAACCCGGCTGAGGTAACGCACATTGCCGGCAAGGCGATCGCTCCCGAAGGAGTTGGGGTGGAGAATCCGGCGTTTGACGTTACACCTGCGAAGTACGTGACCGCAATTGTGACCGAGCGGGGTATCGCGCGGCCTCCATACGATCAATCACTAGCGACCCTCGCGGACGACGCGAGCCAGCCCACCAGCACTGCAAGCTAGACAAAAATAAACAGCTTAGCCACTCTGTTTTGCGTTCCTTACGAAGGTAATTGACGCGGTTGGCTTTTCCACGACTTTAGCCGCCGAATCAAGTAAAACCTACATAGCGTTGCTCGAAGTGTCTTCGCGAGGGTGATGATGTCTCAGGTAAGACAGGAACAGCCGTCGATGTTGGCGCGGGCCGAAGCCATTCAAAGGCAAATCCACGAGCTTTCGAGCCGCGATATTCAGCTGTGGTCAATTGTAAGTCTGATCATTCTGGTTTTGACTGCAGGTTTTCTTGCGCTAGTGGCTCCGAACTTGGCGGTGAAAGAACGCCTGATCCGGATCGAGCAAGGGTATTTGCCGCAACTTTTCTTTGGCCTGATCTGCTTGATTGTGCTGTTCAACATCTACTTGCTGTCACAGCGCGTCAATCTCAATTCGACGCGGAAGGCGCTAATCAGCGAATTAGTTTTGAACGAACGACTGGAAAGCCTTTCGCTGATAGATCCGCTTACACAACTGTTTAACCGCAGAGCGCTAAATGAGCTGATTTCCCATCAGGTGGCACGGGCAAATCGCAACGGTGGTCCGCTGACGTTTCTGATTATGGACATCAACGGCTTCCGAGAGCTGAACGCCAAGCTGGGAAGCATGGAAGGCAATCGGGTGCTTACCGACTTTGGGAAAATGCTGAAGAAGGTATTCCGCGGCGGCGACTTGGTCTTCCGCCAGGGCGGAGACGAGTTTTTGGTGGTCATGCCCGACACTCCTGAACAGCAGGCCGAACATCCGTTGAAGCGTTTGATGGGCTTGGTTGAGCATTGGAACCTGGAGAACGGGAATCACTTCCAGCTTTCGTTCACCTGGGGTCTAGCGGGATACGTCACCGGAACTAGCCTCGAGGATGTGCTTCGGACCGTGGACCGAAAGCTCTATCAGAAAATGCACAACCTAGCGCCAGTGTTCTGATAGGCGCACTTGGCATTTGGCACTGGGCATTCAGTCACTCACTCATTCATTCAAGGCACATTTTAAGAGCTTCTGTCATTCCGAACCGCTTTAGCGGTGAGGATCTCCTGCCACAAAGAATGCAGATTTATCGGACCTAAAGGTCCTCGGAATGACATCAGTGTTCACAGCCTCAGCGCCGCGCCTTTATCCAGGTACCACAACAGTTCCCCATCGACGGGACGCACCTTTTGGCAGGGGAGATTCGCCGCCGGATCCTTTAGCGCTCTGCGGACCATTTCAGCTTTCTCGTCGCCGCTCACCAGAAACATCACACACGCGGCATGATTCAGCACCGGATAGGTGAAGGTAATACGAAATGCGTTCAGTTTCTCAACCCAGTTCGCGACCACAAGATGATCTTTTTCCTGCAACGCTGCAGTGCCGGGAAACAGCGATGCTGTGTGGCCGTCCGGACCCATACCAAGAAGAATGAAATCAAATCGGGGAAATGAATCGGGCTCCAAACGAAAGAACTTTTGAATTGTCTGTTCGTACTTTGCAGCCGCTTGCCGCGCGTCGGGCAGCTCCGCCGGGACTCGAAAAATATTGTCAGGTGGGATTGGCAACTTCGAGAGCAACGTTTCCTTCGCCATGCGATAGTTGCTGTCGGAACTGTCTGGCGGGACGTGCCGCTCATCACCCCAGAAAAAGAAAACTTTGTCCCATTGCAGCTGCGAAGAAAAATGTGTGGCTAACTCCTGATGCAGGCCTCGGGGCGTCGAACCACCCGAGAGCGCGACCGTGAATCTGCCGTGGTCTTGAATGGCGCTTGATCCAGCGTTGCAGAATTTTTTCGCGGCGGCTGCAAACAACTCTTGCGGAGAACCGAAAATTTCTACTTGTGGTTCTGAAGGCATTTCTTATGCTGCCATTTCGACCAGCGCGCAGCGGGCAGCGCCGAGCAGAGCAAGCTTGTCGTCAGTGATCACTTTAAGAGGAATAATTTCCATCAGCCGGCGTAATCGCCCTTTGTCCAAGAATGGCTGCAGGAAATTCGACGTCGCAAGCTTGGGAAGAATTTTCGGTGCGATCCCGCCGGCGAGGAAGACACCACCAACCGCTTTGATTTTAAGCGCTAGATTTCCTGCCTCCGCCCCGAAAACCGCGACGAAGATGTCCAGCGCCTGTTCGCACATTGAACACTTGCCGGTTAGCCCAGCTTCGGAAATCGCCGCTGCCGCATCGGATTCAACCATCTCGTTGACTAGCCAATCCGGCGGCTTGCCCTTTCCTGTGTCGCGCAGGAAATCGAAAACATTGACCAACCCTGGCCCGGAAAGAATGCGCTCATAGCTGACGTGGTCGAAACGGCCGCGGAGGTATTGAAACAGCTCAACCTGAATGTCGTCGAGCGGACCAAAATCGCAGTGCCCGCCTTCGGAGGCGAACACGTGATGGCGTTTGCCGTCCCAGTAAAGGCCGGCTTCGCCAAGCCCAGTGCCGGCAGCGATCACCGCCTGATTTCCCGGCGTAATGCTGACCTGGTTGAGAGAAACCAAATGCTCGGGGGAGAGCGCGCCAACACCCCAGCCAGTCGCCTCGAGATCGTTGATTAAGAGCGCATGATCGATTTCGAGTTCGTCAGCCAGCCGTCTTGATTCGATAATCCACGGCAAGTTTGACGCTTCGACGCGGCCGTTGGTGACCGGACCAGCCACGCCAAAGCAGGCCTGCGACGGATGCGCTCCGGAGTTGCTGACGAACTCCTTCACGATTTCGTCAAGACCTGAATACTGGCGGCTGGGGAAAACGGTGGATGAGACCAGGTTAAAGCGCCCATTTTTCACATCAAAGAGGGCCAGTCTAGCGTTGGTGCCTCCGATGTCGCCTGCAAGAATCATCGATCGAAATTCCTCCAGTGTCGGCCGTCGCGCTCCAGCAGTTCGTCGGCTTCTTTCGGCCCCCAACTGCCTGAGGGATAATTCGGGAAATTGCGTGGCGGCAGTGCCTTCCAGACGTCCAGCACCGGGCTGACCACACACCAACCGGCTTCGACCATGTCTGCCCGCTGAAACAAGGTGGCGTCGCCGATCATGCAATCGTGCAACAGCCTCTCGTAACCGGTGCTGGGCTGAGTGCCGAAATAATCAGCGTAATTGAAATTCATATCGACTGCACCCAAGCGCATAATGGGACCGGGAACTTTGGCCGCGAACTGCAACGAAATTCCTTCCTGCGGCTGGATATGTAACACCATTTGGTTCGGCATCAGGTTCTCGACAGGCGTGTCGCGGAATAGAACAAACGGCGCTCGCCGGAATTGGATGACAATCTCTGTGGTCTGTGCAGCGAGGCGTTTGCCGGTTCGTAAATAAAAAGGAACGTCGGCCCATCGCCAGTTGTCTATGGCGAGCTTCATGGCGACGAACGTTTCCGTGCGCGAGTCCGGCGGAACATCTTCCTCTTGCCGGTATCCAGGTACAGGATGACCGTCTTCGACTCCGGACCCGTATTGTCCACGTACCGTCCGGCTCAGGACATCTTCCGACGAGAGCGGCTGAATGGCATGCAAAATCTTGGCCTGCTCATCGCGCAGCGCATCGGGCCGAAACGAGATCGGCGGCTCCATCGAGGTAAGGCTGATGAGCTGCATGATGTGGTTGGGAACCATATCGCGCAGAGCGCCGGCGGTGTCGTAGTAGCTGCCGCGGGACTCCACCCCAACCGTTTCCGCCACGGTGATCTGCACATGATCGATGTAGCGGCGGTTCCATATCGGCTCGAAAATTCCATTGGCAAAACGAAACGCCAAGATGTTTTGGACGGTTTCTTTTCCCAAATAGTGGTCGATGCGGTAAATCTGCTTCTCGCTCGCGCAGCTCAGGAGTTGCTTGTTGAGCGCCCGGGCAGATTCAAGATCATGCCCAAATGGTTTCTCAATGATTACCCGCCGCCAGTGGTGATTACCACTTTCATCCATTAAGCCGACAGCGGCTAGTTGTTCGACGATCTGGCCAAAGAACTGCGGGGCTGTCGCCAAATAGAAAAAGAAATTCTGGTGGGTCGAATGATCTTTGTCCAGCTTATCGAGGGTGGTTTTGAGCTTCGGATAGAGGCTCTTGTCGTCGAATTCGGAAGCGATGTAATAAATTCGTTGCGTGAACCACTCCCAGATTTTAGGGTCAACCTCGCTGCCCGCGAAACGGCGGATATCTTCCGACAACTTGTTACGAAATTCCTCAGTGGACATCGCAGTGTGCGCGATCCCGATGATGGCAAATTCGCGCGAAAGCAGTTGGGCCTTTGCGAGGTTGTAGAGGGCGGGGATCAGCTTGCGGCGGGTGAGATCGCCGGCCGCGCCGAAGATGACCATGATGCAGGGGTCGCCGGGGCGTCCCGGGGTACGCTGCTGAGTTTGCGGAAGCACTTCCACTTGTGCCATAGGCAATTTTCCCCTTGGGGTCGCCATTGCGGAGCGACCCTGCCGGATGGGATGGTCTGATCTTAAGCGGTCTTTTTCTCGGTCACAGGTTCAACGTGTCCGCCGAATTTCTGCCGCATTGCGGAAAGCATTTTTTCTGCGAACGTGTGTTCCTGGCGCGAACGGAAGCGCACGAACAACGCAGCCGACAAAACGTCCACTGGAACAGCTTCGTCGATTGCGGCCTCAATTGTCCAGCGCCCCTCGCCGGAGTCCTCCACGAAGCCGCTGTATTCGGAAAGGGTTGGATTCTCGGTCAAAGCCATGGCGGTCAGATCCAGAAGCCAGGAACTGACGACGCTGCCGCGCCGCCATACTTCTGCAATGTCGGCGAGGTTCAGGTCGTACTGCTGCTCCTTCGGCAGCTCGGGCTTATTGGCGTTGCGGAAGATGTCAAAACCTTCGCCATAGGCTTGCATGATTCCGTATTCAATTCCATTGTGGACCATCTTCACGAAATGGCCGGCACCGGAGGGACCACAGTGTATGTAACCCTCTTCAGCGCTACCGGGTAATTTCTCGCGGCCCGGAGTGCGAGGAATATCGCCGCGTCCGGGAGCGAGGGTTTTGAAAATGGGATCAAGTTGCCCGACGACTTCTTTCGGACCGCCAATCATCATGCAATATCCGCGCTCCAGCCCCCAAACGCCGCCGCTGGTGCCAACGTCAACATAATGAATTCCCTTTTCGCCGAACATTTTGGAACGGCGAATGTCATCTTTGAAGTAGGAGTTGCCGCCGTCGATCAGAATGTCGCCCGCTTTCATCCGTTGTGCCAACGCTTGTGCGGTAGATTCAGTCGGATCGCCCGCAGGAATCATCAGCCAGGCAATACGTGGAGAGCCAAGCTTCGAGCAGAAGTCGTCCAGTGAGGTAGATGGAATGGCGCCTTCCGAGGCCAAGCCCTTCACGGTATCAGCAGTGCGATCGGTGACAACAACTTCATGTCCGCCGCGTATGAGCCGCCGCGCCATGTTGGCGCCCATCCTGCCCAGCCCCACCATTCCGAGACGCATGCTTTCCTCCGTGCGGTTTTCTCTGAGTAACTCTGCGTCCTCTGTGGTTAAAAAAAAGCTTAACCACAGAGGACACAGAGAGCACAGAAATTAACTCAATACTTCACGAACAACTTTTGACAAAGTAGAAAGCCCGGCGTCGACATCTTTGCCTAAGTGCACACGCAATGCGCGACGTCCTCGATCAGCGAGCACTTGGAAATCTCCGCGGGCCTGTGCAGCTTTTACAATTCCGAACGTGTATTTCTGCCCGGGTACTGGGAGATCCACCGCGTCGTCACACGTGATCTGCAAGAATACGCCAGAGTTAGGGCCACCTTTGTACGCCTGACCGGTCGAGTGCAGAAAACGCGGCCCGAAGCCAACACAGGTTGCGACCCGTTTCGAGTCGCGAACCGCGTGGCGAATTTCCTGAAGCTGCGATTCGTGCTGGTCATTCATTTCGACGTAGCCGAGAACAGCGAAGTAGTCGCCGCTTTTAATGCGACCCAGGTGCGCACGCAGATATTCGGCCAGGGAACTCTTGCTTCCAAGTGCGCTCGCGTTTTTGGAATCAGTGAAAAGCTTGATGCCCTTTTGCTCGAAAATCGGCTTCTCCGGTGGAAGCGAGCCGGTCTTCTCGTACTCGCTTGTCAGCTTGCGAGTTTCGAGTTTGCTGGCTTCAACATCAGGCTGGTTGAATGCATTGATGCCAATAATCGAGCCGGCCACCGCGGTTGCAATCTCCCAACGGAAAAATTCCTGACCCAGGTCGTAGGTATCGTTCACTGCAATGCGAATGACGGGATGACCTGCTTCCTCGAGCGCAGCGACCTTCGCGTCTTGTTCAGAGTCGGGCGCACCCTCGAAGCGAAGATACCCAAATATGCGGTCGGTGCCGTAGGTTTCGGGCGCGGCTAGACGTTCGCGATCGACGGGAATAATCCCTTTGCCTTGCTTTCCTGTGGACTCAGCGATCAGTTGTTCGAGCCAGGCGCCGAGATCGGAAATTGCGGGCGACGTAATAATGGTGATTTTGTCGCGGCCCGATTTCGCGGCGCTGCCGAGAATGATTCCCAGCATGACGCCGGGGTTTTTATCAACTGGAACCGAAGCAGCACAGGCCTGCACCATTTCTTCGGTACGGTCGAGGAACTTTGCAACATCGAGTCCCATCACCGCAGCCGGAACGATCCCGAAGTTCGAAAGCGCAGAGTATCGGCCTCCAATAGTCGGATCACCGTGGAAGACGTAACGGAACTTGTCGGCTTCAGCTTCCTTTTGTAGTTTCGACCCGGGATCGGTCACCGCAATGAACCGACTGCTGGCTTTTTCCGCGCCGATGGTTTGCTTCACTCTCTCAAAGAAATACTGCTTGAAAATGTTCGGCTCAAGAGTTGTGCCTGATTTACTGGAAACAATGAACAGCGTATTTGCAAGATCAACTTTCTTTTCAAATGATTTGACTTGCGCCGGATCGGTGGAATCGAGCACGTGCAACTGAGGGAAGCCCTTGATGCGCCCGAAGGTCTTCTCTAAAACTTCAGGGCAGAGACTTGATCCGCCCATGCCGAGCAGAAGAATGTCGCTGAAGTTTTCCTTGCGAATCTCGTCTGCGAGCCGCTGGAACTGGTCTTTCTTTTCCAGTTGCTTCTCGGTGATGTCGAGCCAGCCAAGCCAGTGCGATTCGTCAGTGTTCGTCCACAGCGAAGCGTCGCGTTGCCAGAGCCGGCGAACCTTGCCTGCGGCCCGCCAGTCGCTCACCGCTTGAGCAACCTCTTTCGCTAGTGGGTCCGGCAATTTCTGAGTTTGCTGGCTTATCTTGGACGTCGTCCCGCCTTGCGTGCTTTTTTCAACTGCGGCGAGGAGTTTGTCGAAGGCTTCTTCGAATAAGCGAACGCCGTCATCGGTAAGCTTGTCCGTGACGTCGTCGATTGAGATTCCAACCGATGCAAGATTGTGCATCACCTGCTTGGCTTCGTCCACGCCTTCGGTCAGAGTTTCGCGCGGCTGGCCGTGGTCGCGGAAAGCATCGAACGTGGCCGGCGGAATCGTGTTGACCGTGTCAGGGCCGATCATCTCCTGTACATAAAGAATGTCGGGATAAGCCGGATTTTTCGTGCTGGTGCTGGCCCACAGCACGCGCTGCGTCTGGCCACCCTTCGCGCGCAGCTTGTCCCACTGCGGCCCGGAAAAAATGTTCAGATAACGCTGGTACGCGAGCTTGCCATTCGCAATTGCGACTTTTCCCAGCAAGCCTTTGAGCTTTTGCTCTTCCTGTGGATTCTTCGCGGATTTCAGGCGAGCGGAAATTTCCGCGTCTATGGCGTTATCAATGCGGCTGATGAAGAAGCTGGCAACGCTGGCAACTCGCTTCACATCTCCGCCGCTGGCAGCGAATTTCTCGAGACCGCGAATGTAGGCTTCCGCGACCTTCTGATACACCACCTGCGAGAAGAGCAGGGTCACATTAACGTTGATGCCTTCGCTGATGAGTTGCTCGAACGCGGGAATGCCCTCGGCTGTCCCCGGAACTTTGATCATGATGTTCGGACGACCGACTGCTTTCCAAAGCCGGCGCGCTTCTTCGAGAGTGCCTTGTGTATCCCGCGCCAGATATGGGGAAACTTCCAGGCTGATGTAGCCGTCGCGCAGCTTGGATTCGTCGTACACCGGACGGAGGAGGTCTGCGGCGTCCTGAATGTCGCGAATGGCGATAAGTTCATAGCGGGCTTTGGCGTCGAGATCGGAACGATCTTTCAGCGACGCTAGAATGTCGGCGTAGTCAGTGCTGCCGGCGATGGCTTTTTCAAAAATCGCGGGATTCGAAGTCATTCCGCGCAGGCCATCTTCTTCGATCAGTCGCTTGAGCTCGCCGCTGGTGATCAGGTCGCGGCGTATGTAGTCCAGCCAAACAGACTGGCCAAACTTGAGAAGATCTTTAAGAGGATTTGTGGCTTTCGCGGTGTCTAGAACTCCGGTCGGCTGCATACGGTACCTCCACTTATATTGTCTTACTTCGCTCGCGATATTACTTGCTTGGCGGCTTGGACGACATGATCGACGGTGAATCCGAATTTCTTGAACAGGTCTTTCGCCGGGGCTGATCCGCCGAACGTGGTCATGCCGATGATTGCGCCTTCCAGGCCGACGTACCGCTCCCATCCGAAAACTGACGCGGCTTCGACGGATACGCGTGCCTTTATTTCCGGCGGGAGTACAGATTCTTTGTAAGCCTCATCTTGCATATCGAAGATATCGGTCGAGGGCATGCTGACTACGCGCGCGCGAACACCATCGGCTGTGAGTTTCTCGAATGCACTCATGCACAGCGAGAGTTCGCTGCCGGTGCCGATCAGAATGACTTCCGGCTTGCCGCCTTGCGCATCGGCGAGAACGTAGCCGCCTTTGGCAACGCCCGAAGCCGGTGCATACTTTGAGCGGTCAATGGTTGGCAGCGCTTGCCGAGTGAGAACCAAAGCCACCGGATTGTGTTTCATCGGCATGATGACTTTCCATGCCTCGACAACTTCGTTCGCATCGCCGGGCCGCATGACGATAATGTGCGGCATCGCGCGTAACGAAGCTAATTGTTCGATCGGTTGATGTGTGGGACCGTCTTCGCCAAGGCCAATAGAATCGTGCGTCAAAATGTAAATCGTCGGAATTTCCGCGATTGCTGCAAGGCGCATGGCCGGACGCATGTAGTCGGTAAAGTTAAAAAACGTTCCCCCGAATGGCCGGACCTTGATCATGGCCATGCCGTTCAGCGCGGAGCCCATCGCGTGCTCGCGAACGCCAAAGTGCAAATTGCGCCCCCCGTAATTTCCGGCCTTAAAAACGCCTGCGCCTTCAAATTTAAGATCCGTCTTATTCGAAGTTGCCAGATCGGCGGCGCCGCCAATGAGCCAGGGAACATTTTGCGCCACGATGTTCAGCACTTTGCCCGAGCTTTCGCGCGTGGCGAGGCCCTTGGGATCGGGGGGAAACGTCGGCAGATTTTTGTCCCAGCCGTCCGGGAGATCGCGACGTTGCATGCGATTGATGTTGTCCGCCAGTTCGGGGAATTGCTTACTGTATTTCGCAAAAAGGTCATTCCACTTCGAGCTGAGTTCGCGTCCGCGTTTTCCGATTCCTTCGTGGAAATTCTCAAGCACTCCGTCCGGCACCAGGAAGTGAGCGTCTTCTGGCCAGCCGTAAAACTTCTTGACCAAACGGACTTCATCTTCGCCCAGCGGCTCCCCATGCGCGGCGTTGGTGTCCTGCTTGTGGGGAGAGCCGTATCCGATATGGCTGTTCACGATAACAATGGTTGGTCGATCTTTGGTGGCGAGAAATTCCTTGAATGCTCCTGAAAGCGCATCAAGGTCATTGGCATCCCCGACGTGGGTGACATTCCAACCGTAAGCACGAAAGCGCATGGCGACGTCTTCGCTGAATGACCAGTCGGCGGGGCCATCGAGCGTGATGTGGTTAGCGTCGTAGATCCAACAGAGATTCGGCAGCTTCAAGTGGCCTGCCAGAGAGGCGGCTTCGCTACCCACGCCTTCCATTAAGTCGCCATCGCTGCAAATGGTGTAAATGTTGTAGTCAAAAATTTCGAAACCTGGACGGTTGTAACGGGCCTTCAGCCAATTGCTGGCAATCGACATACCCACGCTGTTGCCGATGCCCTGGCCTAACGGCCCGGTCGTGGTCTCAATACCAGAGGTGACGCGATACTCAGGATGGCCAGGAGTTTTGCTATCCAATTGGCGAAAATTCTTGATGTCATCGAGTGTGATGGAAGGACGGTCCAGGACCTTGTATTCAGAATCCACCGCCTTCACGCCGCTGAGGTACAGCATGGAATACAGAAGCATCGACGCATGGCCGTTGGAAAGAATGAATCGGTCGCGATTGGGCCACACCGGATTCGCAGGGTCATAACGAAGAAATTGTTGCCAGAGAACATAAGCAACCGGGGCCAGGGCCATGGGCGCGCCAGGATGGCCCGAATTGGCCTTCTGCACGGCATCAATCGACAGCGTGCGAATGGTATTTATGCTCAGAGTGTCCAGTTGCTTACCGGTGAGTACTGCCTGATCGCTAACGGCCATAAGAAGTTCTCCCTAGCTTGGATCAATTTTCGCAGGAGAAGGATTCACCCGTGAGGCTTTCCAGTTTATCAAGTTCCGGCGTGTAAAGGCGGCGTGAGCTGGAGGGCAGCGTTTCTGGCCAACCAGCACACTCGCAGCCTGGGCCCCGGCGAAAACCAGTAGAATGCATTTTCTGCTGGCATTCTCTTGAAAAGAAAAATCGCGGTAGTTACATCGTCGCGCGCGGATTATGCACACCTGCGCTGGTTACTACGAGATCTTGGCGCACATTCTGCAGTCGATTTGCAGGTCGTCACGCTTGGTCCGCATCTTTCTCTGATATTCGGACATACAGGCAAGGCAGTTACCCCGGCGCAGAAACTGACCATCGAGTGCCTGCTCGATTCCGATACTGACGTCGGCATGGCAAAAACTATCGGAGTTGCCACGCTCGGCCTAGCCGATGCACTCGGCCGCCTGCGCCCCGACATACTGCTCCTGATCGCAGACCGATACGAAATGCTGGCCCCGGCATCGGTTGCGCTGGCCTTGCGGATTCCTATCGCGCACGTCGAGGGAGGCGAAGTCACATTTGGCGCGATCGACGATGCGGTGCGCAATGCATTGACCAAAATGAGCCACTTGCATTTCGCCTGCACTCGCCGAGCTGCAGAGCGGATTGCTGCGCTAGGGGAGGAACCATGGCGGATTACATTCAGCGGCAGCCTTTCTTTGGACTATTTGCAGAGAGAACGACTGTTAAGCCGCGCGCAGGTACAGAAGAAAATAGCCATGCGACTGGAGAAAGACACGGTGCTGTGCATTTATCATCCGGTCACCCTGCTCAACAACACCGTCGAGGAAGCGTCGGAAGTTTTTGCGGCCCTGTGCGATCTCAGGAAGCAAGTCCTCTTCATTTATCCCAATGCGGATGCAGGCAGCCGCGAATTGATACGGCGCGCGGAACTATTCGTGGTCAAACATCCGGGTTCTCGAGTGTTGGTGAACCTTGACCATCGGACGTATTTAAGCGTGCTAAAACACGTTGGCGTGCTAGTCGGGAATTCGAGCAGCGGAATCATTGAATCCACATCGCTGGATGTTCCCGCGGTGAATGTCGGAATTCGCCAGCAGGGACGCGAGCACGCGGCGAATGTAATAGATGCCCCCGCTGAGCGAAGAGCAATTCGCAAGGCTGTCATTCGGGCGCTGTCCGCAGAATTCCGTCGGGGAATTAGTGGGCTGGAAAGTCCCTATGGCGACGGCAAAGCGTCGCAGATCATTTGTGACGCGTTATTAAAGACGCCGCTCGGGCCGAAGCTGCTCTTCAAGCGAACTGACCTTGCATGAAAGTCCGAATTCCGCTTGCCCAACCAGAAATCACCGAAGCCGATAGGGACGCCGTGCTCAACGTGCTTGGCACCCCTTACCTGAGCATGGGGCCGAAGCTGGCGGAATTTGAGCAGGCGATTTGCGATTACACGGGATGCAAATACGCTGTCGCAGTGAACTCCGGAACTTCAGCGCTACATGTTGCGGTGCGGGCTCTCGGCCTTGAGCGTGGGGCGGAAGTCATCCTGCCGTCATTCACGTTTTCCGCGCTGCTCAATGTGATTTTGCAAGAAGGCCTGCGACCCAAATTCGTGGATATTGATCCTGAGACTTACAACATCACTCCTGGGCTGGTGGCTGCTGCGATTACGCCGCAAACCAGGCTGATATTGGCGGTGCACACGTTTGGGTTTCCGGTTGACGTGAAATCAATTGGTGAAGTTGCGAAAGAGTATGGAATTTCGCAGGCAAGGCCCCATTCGACTTCGTTCAGGGCAGGTCCGCACCACACGGCTCATATCATCGAGGATGCCTGCGAGGCGCTTGGGGCCGAAGTCGGTGGGCGTAAGGCGGGATCTATCGGCGATGCGGGACTTTTCGCTTTCTATCCCAATAAACAGATCACGACCGGAGAGGGCGGCGTGCTGATCACCTCCGACAAGGGGCTCGCTGAGCACGCTCGCCGCTTGCGGAACCAAGGCCGCGATCCCGAACTCGATTGGTTGCAACATGTCGAGGTTGGATTCAGTTACCGCATATCTGACATCAATTGTGCGCTGGGCGTTTCGCAATTGCAGCGAATTGAAAACGTGATCGAGGGCCGGCAAAAGCTCGCCGAAATCTATGATCGCGAAGTCCCAAGAATGGACGAGATCCATCGTCCGCCGATCACGAGTGAAGTGGGGCGAATTAGCTGGTTCGTGTATCCGATCCGCTTGGGAAAGGACTTTAGCCGCGCTAACCGAGATTGGATTTGCGAATCTATGCTGCGCAAAGGCATAGCAACCGGCCGTTATTTTGCGCCTCTGCATCTGCAGCCGGTGCTCGCGTCGCCAATCGGACAAGCCAAGTCTGGGCTCCGATTACCTCAAACTGAATTCGTAGCGGACCGAATCATTGCGTTGCCCTTTTTTAATGAACTTACGGAGAAACAAATTCAGGAAGTCTGCGGTGCGCTCGAGGAGTCAGTCCGCGAGCTCCGGCGAAAGACGTAGAGCAGGTTGCCCTGGAACGCAAACCGGCATATTTTGCCGCTTTCGTAATCAATCACGATTCGCTCCTCGATGCTTAGGCCGGCTCCAGACGCGAGCTGCCGGACCTCGCGGTCGGTGAATACATGTCCGTGTGTGCTGATTGAGCTTCCGCCCAAATCCCATTTAGCGATAACGTCCGCGTTGGTCTCTTCGTAAAAGATAGAATCGCGAATAAATCGAGCGGTACTCGCCATGACCCCGTAGGAGCGAAGGTTGTAGCGGTGATTTACGTCAAGGAAGCACTTTCCCCATGGCGTCAGACACTCTGCCATTCCCTGCAATGCACGCTCGCGATCTTCGACTCTACGAACGTGCCCCAAAACGTTCCATAGGCATGTGATCACATCAAAGCGTCGCACATTCTTTTTTTCTTTGATTTCGGTTTCGCTCATATCAGCGCGAAAGCTAGAACAATTCGAGGTTTTGGCCCCTAGCTCTTCCGCGCGGATATTCCATATCTCTATTTTTTCCATTCCTATCGCCCGCGATGCCATTTCCAAGCTCGGCTCAACCAAGACGATATTGTCGATTCGGCACTCCCTGGCGATTCGCAGCGCGCGTACGCCATCTCCCGCCCCAACATCGAGAAGCGATTTGCTGTTGGGAGGAACACGCGAGGCGATGATCTTCTCGATGCTGCGCAGGTAGGGTTCACGGCCGCGGCTGAGATCGGCATAGTGTGGCGCTAGCCGACTGTAAGCCGCGACGGGATCATCGAAGTGCTGATTGGGCTTCAACCGATCATTCTAAATACTGTCCGCCGAACGCTGAATACTGCCCGCCGAACGACCGCGCAAGTTAGAGCCAACCTGTCAGCGCGATGGCCTTGTAGAGCAACCAGTTTTCACGGTTGCCTCGGTAGATCACGGAATGTGGATGCGCCACCAAAGTAACCTGTGCGCCATTGCCTTGTCGGGCTAGACTTGAGGCAAGTTTTTGCGCTCGGGTCAAAGGGTACGCTTGCCATGAAGTTTTCAAAGTTGCAGATCGCAATTGCTGTGGGTGCCGGCCTTTTAATCCTATTTGGATTTTTTGGCTATCTGATGTGGCTGAACAGCCAGCCACCGGTACTGGAGAAGTCAGCGGACCTTGATCCTCTAACCAAGATCCCGATATCGATCAGCTTGAATCCTTTGCGGGACCGCTCATCAGAACGGGCGGCGACTGAGTTCTTACGCGCTATGAGCGACGGACGCTGCAAGGAGCAACTTGTCGATTGGGAGAAGGACTACCGCAAACGTTACGCTGCTTTTATCTGCGACTCCGAGGCAAAACATCCACTAGTTTCGTGGAAAGTTGTGGATTGGGATGACCGGCCACCGCTGAGAATTCTCGAGTACAAAGCCAAACGCCAGGGCGAAGGATCCAGCTACGAAGAACTGCTTTCGGTCACCCTCGACAGCCGCGGCGGGGACTGGGTGGTCACGAAATACGACTCCCTGTATTAGCTGTGCTTTCATCCTCAGATGAGCAGTATTTCACCGTGTGTTCTCGTTCGGGAAGTAGCTCACGGCCGTTCAATCTAAATGTGCGGGTTTGACAATTGAATCTGTGCTCTTTAGGTTACTATTTCCGCGCGCCAGTCTGTTCGAACCTTGTCCAAACGAAAAACCACGTTTGCGTTACTGCTTCTTACGCTGGCGGCATTGTCCGTTCATGGCTATCATCCCTACGCGGAAGATGCCGAAATCTATTTGCCCGGGGTCAAAAAACTTCTTCACCCTGAGCTCTATCCAGTGGGGACCGAATTTTTCCAATCGCACGCCAGCCTGACCCTTTTCCCTAACTTGATCGCGGCGTCGGTACGAATCACCCACATTCCGTTCGATTACGCGATTTTTGTCTGGTACATGGCTTCGATTTTTCTGTTGCTCGTTGCGTGCTGGGAGTTCAGCGGAATTTGCTTCGACTCAGTGATGGCCAGATGGGGCGCGGTGGGGCTGGTTGCGGCGCTGCTTACGCTGCCAGTAGCCGGCACAGCGCTGTACCTCATGGACCAGTACCTTAATCCCAGGAACCTGGCTGCGTTTGCGGCAGTCTTTGCGGTGAGCCGGGTTCTACAGGATAAATATTTGCACGCCAGCATCTGGTTGATTTTCGCCGCAGCCGTCCATCCCCTGATGGCCTCGTTCGCGGTTGCGTTTTGCGCTGTGCTGATCTTATTGGAAAAGATACGCAAGCCGGTGCCCACCATGGCGGGTCTGCTGCCTTTTGTAAGTGTTTTCGCGCCGCCGCCGCCAGCCTATCGCGAGGCCATGCGCTTTCATACGACGCACTTCCTGCTGCATTGGCAGTGGTATGAGTGGCTGGGAATAATCGCGCCGTTCCCAATTTTCATTTGGTTCGGCCGCATCGCCCGATCACGCAATCTCAAAAATCTGGAGCGAGGGTGCCAGGCTGCGGTGGTTTATGAGTTGGTCTATTTTGCGGTCGCGTTAGTTATTGCTATACCGGATCGCTTCGAGACGCTGGCACGACTGCAGCCCCTCCGAAGCCTGCATCTACTCTACTTATTCCTGCTGATGGCCACCGGCGGGTTCATGGCGGAGTACGTTCTGAAGAATCGCGTATGGCGATGGATAGCGTTGTTTCTCCCGCTGTGCGCAGGAATGTTCGTTGCACAGCGCGCGTTGTTTCCCGCGACTGCACACATCGAGTGGCCATGGGCTGCGTCAAAAAATGAATGGGAGCAGGCGTTCCTTTGGGGCCGCAACAATACGCCCACCGACGCGGTCTTCGCTATCGATCCCTTTTACTTGGGAATCCCAGGCGAAGACACAATCGGCTTCCGCGCTCTGGCGGAACGCAGCCGCTTAGCCGATGCCTACAAAGACAGCGGTGCAGTCTCCATGTTCCCGCCCTTGGCGGAGGAGTGGCGAGAACAGTTTCTGGCCCAAAAGGATTGGAAACATTTCACGCAAGCCGACTTCTTGCGCCTGCGAGAAAAATATGGAGTGAGCTGGGCGGTCCTACAGTTGCCGGAGAATATTGGCTTGTCTTGTCCTTACAGGAATTCGGCGGTTGCAGTCTGCAGGGTCGGCCCGTAGTACCTCTTTGGTTGCCCTTTAAGATCGGACCCCGGCCTCCACAGCGCCCCTTGCATAGTAGTCCGCCACACCCGGCTCCAGCTTCCGTCCGCTTGCATTGAAGATTGAGAACTTCGCCAAGCCCCATTTTTGCAACGCGAACTGTAAAGTAGTCGCGAGCACGCCGAGGCCGTACTTCACGCTGCGCCGAAAGTTGATAGACGATGCATCGGGAAAATATTTCGTAGGGCAGGATACTTCGCCGATCTTGAAGCCGAAAAACGCGCACTGCGCCAGCATCTGGTTGTCGAACACGAAATCGTCGGAGTTTTCGAGCAGCGGCAGGGTGGTGAGAACTTCACGGCTGAACGCGCGATATCCGGTGTGATATTCCGATACTTTGATTCGCAAAAACAAATTCTCAAATGCAGTCAAAAAACGGTTGAAAACGTATTTGTAAAGCGGCATTCCGCCGCGCAGCGCCTGCCCGCCGATAATTCTCGATCCAAGCACGACGTCGTAAATTCCGTACGCCACCATGCTGGCCATCGCGGTCACTAGCAACGGCGTGTACTGATAATCCGGATGCACCATGATGATGACGTCGGCGTCCTCGGCCAGGGCCTCGCGGTAGCAGGTCTGCTGATTGCGCCCGTAACCGTAATTGCGGTCATGCACAAAATGCACCAGACCAAGTTCGCGCGCGACTTCAACGGTCCGGTCGGCGCTGAAATCATCGACCAGGATCCGAATATCGACGATCGCCGGCAACTCTTGTACCGTCGCGGGAAGAGTCTTCTCGGCGTTATACGCGGGCATTACTACGGCTATACGTTTTCCATTAAGCATCGCTGATTATGGCTCACGAGTAAGTGTCCGGTTTGGTCCGGAACACTGGGTTACACTCATCATAAATCATGGCCTCACGCGTATCCGTACCCAAAAGAGTCCCGGTAGCCACGAACGGCATAGCACTAATTCACGTCGATTTCCTGCTCACTGGGATCGTGATGACCTTCATCGGCCCAATGCTGCCGATTCTCTCGGCACGCTGGTCACTCACCGATGCCCGAGCTGGCTCGCTGATTTTCTTCCAGTTCTTCAGTTCGATGCTGGGAATGCTACTTTCCGGGGTCTTCGTTCAACGATGGGGATACAGATTTACGCTTATCGCAGGTGCAGTGCTGATGGCGTCGGGCATGGCGCTGCTGGCATCCGGGCCGTGGTTGTTGGGAATCGCCGCGGTCTGCATTCTCGGTATTGGCTACGGACTCACCACGCCTGCGGGTAACTTGCGAACCGCAGAAATTAATCCTGCCCGCAGCGCGTCTGCGCTTAACGTGATCAATGCCGTGTGGGGCGTCGGCGCCATGAGTTCCCCCTTTCTGGTTGCCATCGCCCAGCGCGAACACCATCCGGCATATTTCTTATACGGCACAGCGGCGGCACTCATTGCACTTCTTCTGCTTCCTCTTCTGTTCACGCGGTTTGTTCCGGACACGCACGCGCACGTCGACTCGCCACCGGGGGACACGAGTTTCTGGAAAGACAGCGTCCTGCCGCTGATCTGTCTTTTGTTTTTTGTATACGTCGGAACAGAAACGTCGTTTGGAGCATGGATCGCGACCTACGCCCGCCGGGTGGACGCGAAGGCCCATGCGTTCGCCACATTGACGCCATCGTTTTATTGGGGCGCGCTGCTGTTGGGACGCGCCGTCGCTCCCATTACGTTGAGATTTTATTCCCCGATCGCCATAGCGCGGGCTGGTCTGGGGGTCGCAATGCTGGGAGGCCTGGCGCTTGTCGCGGCTCATGGAATTAAGCTCGTCGTCGTGGGAGCGGTGCTGGCCGGGCTGGGACTGGCCTCAATATTTCCTATCAGTGTTTCTCTCCTTCCTGGCTGGTTTGGCGCGTCCGCGCGCCGTGCCAGCGGAGCAGTCTTCGCCAGCGGGAACGTCGGCGGCGCGGTTGTGCCATGGTTTATGGGTGAGGTCTCCACCCATGCTGCCGGCTTACGCGCGGCATTTGTCGTCCCCCTGCTCGGGGTCTCGGCAATGCTCGTTTTTTACCTGACAAACCGGGCTCCGACCCCACGCCTGAACAAGGCCGAACCACCGATTTGTTGCTAGACTAGTAGGACAGCAACATGCCTCGCACACTCTTCGAAAAGCTGTGGGACGAACACGTGGTCGCCGCGCCGCCGGGCCAACTTGCGCTTCTGTACGTCGACCTTCACCTGGTACACGAAGTCACTTCTCCGCAGGCGTTCGACGGATTGCGTGTCGCCGGCCGCAAAGTCCGCGAGGCCTCGCGCACCATCGCGACCGTCGACCACAATATCCCCACCGAGCCGCGCGGCACACCAATTACCGATGTGATCGCCAAGCGGCAAATTGAAGCGCTGCAGCAGAACTGCCGCGATTTTGGCGTCCGCCTGTTTGACATGGATTCGCCCGAGCAGGGCATCGTTCATGTGATCGGTCCCGAGCTGGGGTTCACGCAGCCTGGCATGACCATCGTCTGCGGGGATAGTCATACCAGCACTCATGGCGCATTCGGCGCCCTAGCGTTCGGCATAGGAACTTCTGAGGTCGAGCACGTGCTGGCCACGCAATGTCTGCCGCAACGCAAGCCGAAAACCATGCTGATCCAGGTAAAAGGCAAGTTGGCCGAAGGCGTGACCGCGAAAGATCTGGTTCTCGGCATTCTTGGCAAGATTGGGACCGATGGAGCTACCGGCCACGTGATCGAATATGCGGGCGAAGCCATTCGTGCGTTATCCATGGAAGGCCGAATGACGGTCTGCAACATGAGCATTGAAGCAGGCGCGCGCGCCGGAATGATTGCGCCGGATGAGACCACGTTTGCCTACCTCAAAGGCCTGCGTTACGCACCGAGTGGCAAGGACCGGGACACATCGGTCGCTCGATGGCGGAAACTGACCTCGGATCCCGGAGCCAAGTACGATGCGGTCGTCGAAATCAGCGCCGCGGACTTGGCGCCGTTTGTGACCTGGGGAACAAGCCCCGGGATGGTGGTGCCAATTACCGGGCGCGTTCCTGATCTTCCGGCAAACGGGACGGAGCGGCCGAACGCGCAACGCATGCTCGGATACATGGGCCTTGAACCGGGCACCCCAATGGAACGGATTCGCGTTGACCGCGTGTTCATCGGTTCCTGCACCAATTCACGTCTGGAAGACCTGCGCGCCGCGGCCCGCGTTGCGAAAGGCTACAAGGTCGCGAATGGCGTTCGCGCCATGGTGGTTCCGGGATCGCAGAAAGTAAAGCACGCGGCCGAGCAGGAAGGCTTGCACAGGATTTTCCAGGACGCCGGTTTCGAGTGGCGCGAGTCTGGCTGCTCGATGTGCCTGGGCATGAACCCGGACATTCTGAGCCCCGGCGAGCGTTGCGCTTCTACCAGCAACCGTAATTTCGAAGGACGCCAGGGCCGTGGTGGGCGTACGCATCTGTTAAGTCCCACGATGGCAGCGGCGGCGGCGATTGAAGGGCATTTTACGGATATTAGAAACTGGAAATTTCACGGCGAGTGATAATGGAAGTGACTCTGCGGGGTTCTCTGTGAAACTCTGTGTCCTCTGTGGTTAATGTGTTTCAAATCCTTCACCACGGAGGACACAGAGTTTCACAGAGTCAAGACACAGAGGATTCGGCAAAAGTTATGCAGCCATTCCGCAAACACAAAGGTAAAGTTGCCCCGCTCTACCGGGCGAACGTCGACACCGACCAGATCATTCCCAAACAGTTCCTGAAGAGAATCGAGAAGACCGGTTTTGGCGAATTTCTTTTTAACGACTGGCGCCGGTCGGCGCAGGGCATAGCCGATCCCTCATTCGTGCTCAACCAGCCGAAGTATTCGGGAGCAAGCATCCTAGTCGCGGCAAAAAATTTCGGCTGCGGGTCATCGCGCGAGCATGCCGTTTGGGCGCTCGCCGACTTCGGATTTCGGGTTGTGATTGCGCCATCGTTCGCAGACATATTTGCTAACAATTGCGTGAAGAACGGGGTCCTCACCGTCGTTCTCAAGGAAAACGAAGTAGAAGAGATCGCCCGCCGAGCATCTGATGTCCCTGATTATCGGTTATCGGTCGACCTGGAAGACCTCACGGTCCGAGACGATCTTCGAGATGGCAAGGGCTTCGCCGGACGGTTCCAGATCGACGACTTCACCCGTCAATGTTTGCTCGAAGGTCTGGACGATATCGCGTTAACGCTGCAGCACCAGGCTGAAATTTCCGCTTACGAAGCCAGGCATCCCGTCCCCGCCGCCTGGAAATCATAAGACAAGCGCACAGAAAGACAGCTCGCCTGCTATGAATCGGCTTTCGGCCAAGACACGTAAAAAGCGAGAAGTCGTCGACATCACTGATCTGGTCGAAGATCAGCTAGGAAAAAACGGCTCCGTTTCCGGCGTTTGCCATCTGCTAATTCTTCACACGACAGCGGCCCTAACTACCGCTGACCTCGATCCCGGGACCGACCTCGACATGCTGGATGCATTCGAAGCCATGGTTCCGAAGCTGCGCTACCGGCATCCGCACAATCCGGCCCACGTGCCGGACCATATTCTTTCGGCATTGATCGGCACCTCGCTCTCGCTTCCTTTTGAAAAAAAGAAGCTGCTGCTCGGCACATGGCAGCGCGTTGTGCTGATTGAACTCGACGGCCCACGCGAGCGCGAATTGGCGCTCAGCATCTTGGCCGAGCGATAACTCACTGCACGGTCGGAGACGCGTGCGGGTTGATTGGCACTCGTCCGGGCTTTCCCGGAACACTCATCCCGATCGGCGGCACCGGGACACCGGGACCACCCGGCGTGGGCGGCTTCAGTTGCTGTTTCACCGCGTCAGAAATCTTGTCTGCATTTGCCAGAAGCAAACTCACCTGCCACATCTGAGTGTCATTCAGAATGTGCTTGAATTCCGGCATCCCCGTGAGCCGGATTCCGTTCACCACCTTCCAATAGGTCTCGCCCGCAGGATCGTCGGTTACACCCTTGCCTTTGAAAAGCGCCGGCGGCTTGGGGAACATTGCTTTTGCCATTGGCGTTTGCTCCACGTTTGGCAGGCCATGACAAATTCCACAGTGTTCCTGATAGACCTTTGCGCCCGCAAGATATGCATTCTCATCAGCCGCAATCGGAACTGATGTCGGCATGTCCTTCTTAATACGCGCGTCGAGAGCGGCGTGAGCGAGGGTGCGCTCAAACGGCAAGGGCTTGTCTTCCACCGATGCCGAAGCGCGTCCAGTGACGAAATAGAAAACAATTCCGAGGGCGAACAAAAAGATTCCGATGATTACACCTGTCACGAAAACTTTCACGCGGCATTCTCCTTGAGTTGTTCTCTCCGAAAACGCAGAGGTCAGAGAGCGCAAATTATAATCTGCGGATGCGCAAGCTGCTGCGATATTTCCTGATGGCGCTGTTGCTGCTTGTGGTAGCGCTGGTCTCTGCGTTGACCGCAATGCGGCTCGCCATTCATGTTCGGGAGGTGAGAGTGCCCGACTTGCGAAATAAAACTCCCGCCGACGCGCGCCGCATAGCCGAGGAAGATGGACTGGCCGCGCAGGTCGACAGCAACTACTACAGTCCAACTGTTCCCGAAGGAAGGGTGCTGTCCCAAATTCCTGCCGGCGGCACGTTAGTTCGTCGCGGCTGGGAAGTGCGGCTGGCGCTGAGCCTTGGCCCACAGCGCGTGACCATTCCGCAGGTCGTCGGTCAGAGCGACCGCGCCGCCGCCATCACCATTGCGGAGCGCGGGCTCCAGCTTAGTGGCGCCGATAACGTACAACTGCCCGGGTTCGATGCCGGCCAGGTGGTTGCTCAAAATCCGCCGGCGAATGCCACCGATATTTCTGCGCCGAAGATCAGCCTGCTGGTCGCGCAGGCTCCTTCGCCTCAGGCGTTCGTCATGCCGAGCTTCATCGGTCAGCCACTGGGCAGCGTGACCATCACTCTGCAGAACGCGGGATTTTTAGTAGGGAAGATAACGGTTGCGGCACCGGCTCCCGCCACTCCTGTCGCGAACTCGTCCGTGGCCACGCCTCAGGCGACAACCCCGGTTATTCCTGTCAGCCAACCGGAGACGGCTCCTTCGGCCGCTTCAATCGTGGTTTCTCAAGAGCCAGCGCCCGGACACAAGGTGCTTGCTGGGGCCGCCATCAACTTCGTCGTCCAGTGATGGTCAGTTTTTCTCGAGGATTGCTGCAAAAAAGCCGTCAGTCGGATGAATTCCGGGAATGGTGCGTAAGTACGGGCCGCTCAGCAGGGATTCAACGTCGTCGATGACGAGTTCGTGATCCTGCCTTAGCCGCTGTAATTCAATGCGGCAGTCGATTAGGCGAAATTCGGAATTCGCGGCGAGGGCGTGTTCGATGACCTCAACATTTTCTTCCGGCTCAAGCGAACAGGTAGAGTAAACCAGTCGGCCGTTAGTTGCGACGTAGTCCATCGCGACTGCCAGGATTTCGGATTGATAACTCTGCAACCTCGGAATGTCCTCTGCTTTGAGCCGCCACTTAATTTCAGGATTTCGAGCCAGAGTGCCCGTACCCGAACACGGTGCGTCCAGCAGAACGCGGTCGAACTTGTGAGCCAGCGGCATTTGCCGCGCATCGGCTGCAATCACACGAACGTTACCAGCCAGAACAAGTTTTCGCAGCAATGCCGCGCGATGAGGATGAAGTTCCATTGCGACAACGACCGAGTCAGGATTCTGCCCAGCTATAATTCGCGTTTTGCCGCCAGGCGCCGCGCAGCAGTCGAGAATCGTATTGCCATTACCAACCAACAGCGCGACTAGTTGTGAACCTTCGTCCTGAATGATCAGTCGCCGTTCTCGAAAAGCTTTGGTTTGAGTGATGTCGCCTGCATCAACCACAAACGCCTTTGCCAACAAACTTGCGGGTTGTGTGTGGACTCCATCACGCTGCAGCTCTTCGATGACGACGGGATCGTTTACCCGAATCGTCGTCTTGGCATGGGTTTGGTCATAGACGCAAATTTGTTTGGCGACATCGACTCCGAAGGTCTTTGTCCAGCGTTCGACCAGCCACTGCGGATGGGCAGAGAAGTCGTCGGCAGGAGGTGCAGTTCCCGTGCCGATTTTTCGCAGCACCGCGTTGACCATGCCAGCAGCAGAACGTTTGCGCGCCTGCTTCACTAATTCGACGCTCTCGTTGACGGCTGCATGCGTCGGGATGCGATCGAGAAACAGAAGCTGATAAGCGCCGAGGCGTAACGTCGTGAGAACCTCCAAGTCAAATTTTGCGAGGGGTTGCACCGAGTGCTCCGCAATGCGTTTATCCAGCAAGCTTCGCCAGCGCAACACGCCCATGACCAGCTCTGTCAGTAATCCGTGATCTGCCGGGGAAAGCTTCGCGACACGCGAAGAATGCAGCAGCTCGGAGGCGTATGCGCCGGTGGTTTCAGTCCGCAACAGAATTTCAAACGCCGCGGCACGGGCAGAGGAAACGGGCATGTGGAGATTGTAGAAGCATTAAGTGAACGGATGATCAGCCTTGCCTGGCCTGAAAATAGCTGGTGTAATCGCCCCGGAAGGTACGCCATGCGGCTTGTGATGATTACGGCGCTGATAGCTTTGCTCGTAGGCTGCGGAGCTGGAGGCAGTGCTCCAGGGCAGTCAACCTTTACATTTGACTTCGGGCAAGGTGCTCAGGGCTGGACGACGGCTTTCTCGGACTATCCGGTCGGTGATGAGCAATTTTTTCAACTCCACTCTGGCCTGCGCACTCTTCCGCTTCCATTGGCCCAGAACAGCACAGGAATGGTTCTTTCTGGAATCAATCATAGCGATGACCTTTTCATGTTGTTGACCGGGCATCTCACCGGTCTTAAGCCAGACCAGAAGTACAGCTTCAAGTTTCTGGTCGAGTTTGCCACCAATGCGCCCAGTGGTTGTAACGGTGTTGGTGGTTCCCCAGGCGAGGGGGTATACGTCAAAGTTGGCGCCAGCGCTATGGAGCCCCAATCGCGGGCTGTAGCCGGTTATTACGCTATGAACATCGACAAAGGCAATCAGTCACAGGGAGGAGCTGACGCCATCGTCATCGGAAACATCGCAAATGGCCTAACCGACTGTGTCAACCCGGTCTACACGTTGAAGACCTTACAGACTACACAGAGCAGCTTTTCCGCAAAAACCGACAGCCAGGGAACGATCGGGACCATTGTGGGTACTGATTCTGGATATGAAGCTGGGACAACTCTCTACTACACAAAAATTGTCGTGACCCTGAAGCCTTCGTAAAAACTGGCCATGTATCGAATTACTAGATCATCGCCATTTGGAATGGCACGACGAAATGCCAGGGTGCCCCGTCCTTGTCTCGCGGTTTTTGGCGAGACAGGGCGGGGATTTTGACTTTGATTGGAGTTAGGGCTGGAGGAAATCAAAATCCCCACCCTGTCGCAAAGGGCGCGACTAGGATGGGGCACCCGGCCGCATCTATTCGCCTACACCCTCGCCCGCCTCCGGACGGTACCCATGAATAAAATCTCGGGCTGAAATTCTTTTTTTGCCCTCCGGCTGGACCTCCAGCAGTTCGAGCGCAGTGGATTTCCCGCAGCCCACAAACAGGCGATTGTCCTTTACTTGAAGGTGCGCTTGCGGCACTACTTCCGCGGCCGGTTTCGCAGCCGTGATGTTGAGGGTCTTGCCGCGAAAAGTGGTGAACGCACCCGGCCAGGGCTGGAATCCACGCAGGCGGTTGTAAATTTCCTGCGCGGTGCGGCTGAAGTCGATCCTGCCGTCTTCTTTTTTCAGGATCGGCGCAAGCGTTGCCTGTTCATTTTTCTGCGGCTGCGGGCTTATGGTTCCTTCGGCCACCCCGCGCAATGTCTCGATCATCAGTTCCGCACCAATCGCCGCCAGGCGCGGAGACAAAGTCTCAGATGTATCCTCATCCAGAATCGCCAACTCTTTTTGAAGAAGAATGTCGCCGGTATCGAGGCCTTCGTCGATCCGCATAGTGGTCACGCCGGTGACAGGTTCTCCGTTTGCTATTGCCCACTGGATCGGCGCCGCCCCACGATATTTCGGCAGCAACGACGCATGCAGATTGATGTTGCCGTGCTTTGGGAGCTGCAGCATCCAACCCGGGATAATCCGCCCATAACCCACCACGATGATTGCCGCCGGCGTGATCTCGTTTAGTCTGGCCCGCAGCTCGGCATTTTCTTTGATTTTCTCCGGCTGATAAACCGGCAATCCCAGGCGAAGTGCGGTTTGCTTCACCGGAGAAGCTACCAGTCCCAGGCCTCGGCCCTTCGGACGATCAGGCTGCGTGAGCACCAGGCGTACATTGAATCCGGCCTCGGCCAGCTTCTCAAGAGTTGGAACGGCGAATTGAGGTGTACCGCAGAAAACCAGATTTTCAAGTTGCGCCATGGGTTGATCGGGTTTTAAAAAGAAACGAAAACGGAAACGAGAATCAGACCGGAACAATACATTAGACAGACGCAAACCAGGATAGGCAAGACCGCAGGCTAAGTGCGATCGCTAAAAGAAGGTTCCAAGGGTTCCTGACTGGGTAATGCCAGGCTGATCTCCGCGCGGTTTCTGCCCTGCCTCTTGGCTTGATACATGGCGGAATCGGCAACCGCAACCAGGAACTCAGGATCGCTATCAGCCGTGCCGAGTGTGATTCCCAGGCTCACGGTCAGGGTGACGTTCTCGTTCCCAAGCTCCACACTTTCATCGCAGACTGCCGCGCGGATGCGTTCTGCAAGCTTTTGAGTGAGCGCCAGATCGCAACCCGGAGCAATGACCAGGAATTCCTCGCCCCCGTAGCGGCCGATCAAGTCGTAGGGTCGTAGCGTTGCCGAAATGCGCTGCACTACCGTCACCAGCGCGGCGTCGCCGGCGCCGTGACCGTAGCGGTCATTGATTCGCTTGAAGTGATCCACGTCGGCCAGCATTACTCCTAGACTGTGGTTTTCGCGGCGACAGCGGGCCAATTCCCGGCGTAGCACGTCGCGAATAGCACGGCGGTTTAAAACGCCGGTAAGCGAATCGTGCTCGGCGTGAAACCGCAAGGATTCCTGCGCCTGCAGAAGTTCGAATTTCGCCTTCTGAATCGCGGTGAGCATCGCGTTCACCGTGCTGGCGAGATCGCTAAGCTCGTCTTTGCCATGCGCATCCAGCCGCAGTGACAGATCTCCGCTGACTGTTACCTGCTTGATCTTGCGGTTTAACGACGCCACCCGCGATAGTAGTTTTTCTTCCAGCACAATTAGCAACACGGCGCTGTGGACCAGACCCGCGAGCATTAGAAGAAGCAGAAGGTAGCGTGTGACCTTTTGGCCTTCCGAATGCAAATCCGATGGGATGCGCGCAACCAACAGCCGTCTAGGGGCACCGGAGAGATCTTTCAGCGGAACGTATGCGAGCATCGTGGAATCGCTCTCTTGCGAGACCGAATTCGTTCCATCGCTCCACAACGTCTGGTGATTGGCTATGGGCGCGTTTTCTGCCGGCTCCAGCCAAAGCGGCAGGCCCATCGAGTGTGACAAACTGGCGAGTAGGTTCTCGCTGAGCCCCTTGCCCATCACCAATGTGCCTCGAGGGGAACCCTCACCGCGGCTGTTCAGCACCGGTTCATAGGCGAGCAGGAAGAGCCGGCCGTTGATTTCCAGCAAGCCGCTAAAGGGCGAATTCCGCGCACTGGCTGGGTTGGAGGTGTACGCTGCTGCAATTGCGGCCAGGTTGTGCCTCCCGATTGGCCAACTCCCCATCTCTTTGCTAAAAGTGGGCCGGCCAGAGCGGTCCAGCAGCAAAAAGAGATTGATGTGGATGACGTTGAAAGTGTCCTCAGTCAGCTCGGTGCGAACGTAATCTTTATTGCGTCTGGCCACGAATTCATAAGTGCGGTCCCATTGCGCATAGTCTCGCGCTACGGTCGCAAGCTGGGTCTGCTCGTTTTCCAAATGGTTTTGCAGGCGACGGACACTCTCATACGCGTAATTACTCTCCAGGCGGGAAAATCCATTCATTAAAGCGAAACGCGAGACAAAGTAAACCGCGGCAAGGAAGGCGCCCAAGGCAAGCGCGGAGTACAGCAGTATTCTCTTGCGGATCGTCATATGGTGGCGCGGCGAGCGAATTGACGCAGTTCCATGCCCAACAGAGCTCTACAGGGCTGCGCGTCCGATCATCCTACGGACTTCTGAACCGTACGCCTCCTATGTTATAGGGGTTATAGGGGCTCGTGCGCCTGCAGTATGTATCGGCACAGCGGCCTAACGATAGCATTTCGGAACGTGATTTTAGGCCATGTCTCAGGCCCATTCCCGCACTTTGGTAACTGCGCATGCGGTGACTGAGCGTCTTTAGGCGGACGTTTCAGGCCGGGTTTTTCTTTCCCCTCATTGCGGCGAGAATTGCCTTCGGCAAGCTTTCCAGCAGCTTTCCTGGATTCTTCATGCGGGCGACCTGGGCGGTCCATAAAACCGGATGGACTAAGGGAAGCGGCCGAACCGGTTCCCCAAAGGGATGGCTGCGACCAACGCGAACGAAGATCATCGAATTCTGGGCATAATGCCAGGCGACACGAGGGTTGTTCCAGATTCGCGGACGCAGGAAGTCATAGCACTCGTATCGTAGTTCCTGAAACAAGTCCGCCCAATACGCCGGCCATTGCTCATTCACGTGTCGTCTGCCGCCTTGCCCAGGTATGGCAGCAGAAAAGACGACCAGATCCGCCGCTTCGCAAAGACTCTGCACAAACACCCGCGCGGCCGAAGCAGGCAGATGTTCGGCTACTTCGAGCGACAGTGCAATGTCGAAACGCCGACCGAGCGCTAAGGGCGTCGCCAGATCATGTGCGATAAACTTTTCTGCCGGAATCGCGAGTTGTGCCTTGACCCAGGGCCCATCCACGCCGAGGATGTCGTCCACCCCAAGTTCACCGGCTACGGAAAGCCAGTTTCCCGTTCCGCATCCAATGTCTACCGCACTTGCCGGTTTGACCACGTCGAGAACGAGGGGCAGGATCTCACGGGCCGACTCCTGCGCGGAGGCCAGCTCGCGATAAAATTTCGGGTTGTAATACCGTCCTTGATCGTGCGCACTCATTTGAAACGGCCCGCCGGCCTCGATAACCAGGTCAGCGGCGAATTATAAATGTGCGCGTGGTCGACCACATTTGCCTCCGCGTTCACACGTCTCTACAATAATGGTTTACCCCGCAATTTATGATTCATTTTCCAGTTCCCGAAGCCCTTACTTTCGATGACGTGTTGCTGCTTCCCGCGCACTCGGACGTCGTCCCAGCAGAAGCCAACACGCAAACCCAGCTCACGCGCAATATTCGCCTGAACATTCCGATCATCAGCGCCGCCATGGACACGGTGACGGAATCTCACATGGCGATTGCGCTAGCGCAGCAGGGTGGGCTGGGCATTATCCATCGCAATCTGACGATCGAGCAGCAGGCGGAGGAAGTCGATAAGGTCAAGCGTTCGGAAAGCGGAATGATCGTTGATCCAGTCACCATGTCTCCCGACGACAAGGTTTCCGACGCGCTGGAAGTCATGCGCAAATACAAGATTTCCGGAGTTCCGATCACCAAGAACAAAAAGCTTGTCGGGATCCTTACCAATCGCGATCTCCGCTTTGAGACCCGCTTCGATATTCCGATCAGCCGCGTGATGACCAAAGAGAACCTGATCACCGTTCCCGTCGGAACGACGCTCGAGAGCGCGGAGAAAATCCTGCACAAGCATCGCGTGGAGAAGCTGCTCGTTGTCGACGATGCCTACAACCTTAAAGGCTTGATCACGGTTAAGGACATTCAAAAGAAGCTGAAATACCCAGGCGCGGCGAAGGATGCCCAAGGCCGCCTGCGCGTCGCCGCGGCGATTGGCGCAACTGGAGACTATCTAGAACGCGCACAAGAACTGGTAAAGGAAAACGTCGATCTGTTGGCAATAGACAGCGCTCACGGGCACTCCTCGCGGGTTTTGGAAGCAGTGAAAAAAGTGAAGGCACAATTTCCTGAGGTTGATCTGATCGCAGGCAATGTCGCCACATTTGACGGGGCCTGTGAGCTAGCTCGCGCCGGGGCCGACGGCATCAAGGTGGGCATCGGTCCCGGATCAATCTGCACCACGCGCGTCGTAACCGGCGCTGGCGTTCCGCAGATTACTGCCATCGCAGAAGCTTACCGGGCGACGAAAGATGCCGGAGTGCCGGTCATTGCTGATGGAGGCATCAAGTATTCCGGTGACATCACTAAGGCGATTGCCGCTGGCGCTGGCGCAGTCATGATCGGTTCCATGTTTGCCGGCACGGACGAGAGTCCAGGTGAGCTCATCCTGTATCAAGGGCGCACTTTCAAGTCATACCGCGGCATGGGGTCGCTCGGCGCAATGGCAGCAGGATCCAGCGAGAGATACTTTCAGGCCGCGGCCGGGGAAGCCTCAGCCGCAATACCGAATATGGGCGGGGACCCCAATCGCCTTGCCAAGCTGGTTCCGGAAGGAATTGAAGGGCGCGTTCCCTATCGCGGCTCAGTGTCGATGATTCTTTACCAGATGGTCGGAGGGTTGAAATCCGGTATGGGCTATTGTGGATGCGCGACCCTCGACGAACTACATCACAAGACCCGATTCGTGCGCATCAGCGGCGCCGGCCTGCGTGAAAGCCACGTCCACGATGTGATGATTACCCGCGAAGCCCCGAACTACGCAGCGGAATGAAAAAGAGCTACTTCAGATTTATCGCTAGCACGCAAGAAGTTCGCCGGAATTGTACGTTCATCGAAATACCGGAGAGTCGAGCGCGCGCAGGGTGTTTTATACGATGAAGCTGCTCCGTCCAATTGCGATTGCGGTTGTTCTCGTTGGCGTTTTTTTTTACTTCACCACTTATCGCTCGGGTACATTCCGCACCATAAACTCGCCGGCGGCGCGGATTGAAGTTACTCAGGCCGCCAGTAACGAAGCGCTCGATGCCGACGAGCAGAACAATATTTCGGTTTACCACAAGAACATCGGATCCGTGGTGAACGTCACGTCTAAAGCAGTGGCTTTTGATTTTTTTTACGGGCTGGTGCCTCAGGAAGGACAAGGCTCAGGCTTCATTATTGATCGCGCCGGTCACGTTTTGACGAATTATCACGTAATCGCGGACGCAGTTTCTAGCCGCGGCCAAGTTGAAGTAACCCTGCACAATCGCAAAAAGTATCGCGCAACGGTTGTGGGTATGGACCGGTTGCATGACTTGGCTATAGTCCAGATCAAGGCACCGGAATTGGCTCCGATGGTACTTGGCGATTCAAAGAACCTGCAGGTGGGACAGAAGGTTTACGCCATTGGCAATCCATTTGGGCTGGCCGGAACGCTGACCAGCGGAATTGTGAGCTCGATCCGGTCAGTGCAGGAGCCGGACGGAGTCAACATTGACGAAGCCATTCAGACCGATGCTGCCATAAATCCAGGAAACTCCGGTGGGCCGCTGCTGAATTCACACGGCGAGGTGATCGGGATCAACACCATGATTGCTTCGAATCCGGGGGTTGGCCAGAGCGCTGGCATAGGATTCGCAATTCCGATCAACACCGCCAAAGCCGTATTGAACGATCTGCTCACGTTGGGACGAGTACGCCGGCCGGTATTGGGGGTGGTCACAATCCCAATCAGCCCCGATATTGCCAATGAGCTCGGGCTGGCGGCGGATTACGGCCTTCTGGTCGTGCGTGTTGTGCCCGGCAGCTCGGCTGAACGTGCCGGTTTGCGCGGCGGCACGGAGCGCGCAAATCTGGGGAACACACCCATAATGGTTGGCGGTGATCTGATCGTTGCAATCGACGGTCAGGAGGTCCAGGACCAGCAGCAGCTCGCGCAGGTCATGAACAATCATCGAGCCGGCGATACGGTTCGCGTGACCATCTATCGTGGCAAGCGCAAGCTGGACTTGAATGTGACGCTTGGAGAAGCAAGGGAGCAAGTGTAGGCATAATGCTACGAGCGCATGCTAAACGGTATTAACTCGAGTGCGCTGATTGAATTTGACTCTTGCGCGCGCACTACGCTAGCCTCAACGGTTCCGAATATTTTCGCTGGCACCTGGAGTTAGCGCTCCGACAAACGACCTATGCTAAGAGCAGTTTCCACCTATATTTTCGTGAAAGAGCGGCTGCATCCCGGCTTACTGGATAAGCTGGTCAGCGGCGGAGCACAGGCCATCGAAATTTTCGGCGCTCGTCAGCACCTCGACTACGCTAACCGCAAGCAGCATGTGCGTGAAATCGCGGAGTGGTTTCGCACCAGCGGAATACCGCTGCATTCGGTGCACGCCCCTTTGTATGCTGACTACGAGTGGGGACGCGCCGGCTCTCCGCCAATCAACATCGCTTCCACCGACCGGGCCGCGCGTATTGAAGCGATGGATGAGATAAAGCGCGCGATCGAAGTAGCTGAGAATATTCCTTTCAGATTTCTGATCCAGCATATTGGACTTCCCAACGAGTCGTTCAACGACCGCAAATTTGAATCGGCCATGACTTCGGTAGAGCACTTGCGCGCCTTCGCCAAGCCGCTGGGCGTGCGAATTCTGTTGGAGAACATTCCGAATGAGCTTTCGATGCCCGACCGCCTAGTGGAGTTCATCCGCACCAGCCATTTGGACGATGTCGGCGTCTGCTTTGACACCGGACATGCCCACATGATGGGCGACGTCGCGTCGGCATTTGAAATCTTGAAGAATCAAATCCACTCCACGCATGTCCACGACAATGACAAAGAGCGTGATTCGCACCTTTGGCCCGGCGCAGGAACCATCGACTGGAAGTCCACATTAGAACTGCTGAGCACAGCACCGCATAAACCGCCTCTTCTGTTAGAAATTGAGGAGAACGAGAAGATCAATCCGGTCGAAAAAATGGGCGAAATTTTCGGCAGCCTGGTTCCCGCGTAAAGCGACTCTCCGCCGAGCATCCCGAGATCCAGAGAGTTTTTACTGTTTATCAGCTTCCTCCGCGTTTTCGCGCTGAATGGTTTTAAGCATGACTTCACCCGTAACCACAATTTCTGAAATCGGCAAGCACGAAGGCCAGACGGTCACTATTCGCGGCTGGCTATATAACTTGCGCGAGAGCGGGAAACTTCTGTTTCCGATTTTCCGCGACGGCAGTGGAACCATTCAGGGCGTAGTCCCGAAGAATGCCGTCCCACCTGAAGTTTTCGACGCCGTGAAGGGGCTTACCCAGGAATCGAGCGTTATTGTCGAAGGCAAGGTCCGCGCGGACAAACGCGCTCCCGGCGGATACGAGCTGGACGTTTCGAATGTGCAAGTGCTGCAACGTGTATCAGAGGACGATCCATTTCCGATTTCGTTGAAAGAGCACGGCGTCGATTTCCTGATGGACAACCGCCATTTGTGGATACGAACGCCCCGGCAGGCAGCGATCTTGCGGACTCGCGCCGAGATCATCAAAGCGGCTCGCGATTTCTTCGACGATCGCGGCTTCGTGCTGACCGATGCGCCGATTCTTACTCCGGCAGCATGCGAAGGCACGAGCACATTGTTCCCAGTCGATTATTTCGATGAGCAGGCGTATCTCACCCAGTCCGGTCAGCTCTATATCGAAGCCACGGCGATGGCGCTGGGCAAGGTGTACTCCTTCGGTCCGACATTTCGCGCGGAAAAATCGAAGACACGCCGCCACTTGACCGAATTCTGGATGGTCGAGCCGGAAGTCGCCTACGCCACACTGGACGACTTGATGGACCTCGCCGAAAACTTGATCAGCTTCTTAGTGAATCGGTGCCTGGAAAAACGCCGCGCTGATTTGCAGACCATGGGCCGAGATGTTTCGAAGCTGGAAAAAATCGAGGCGCCTTTTCCGCGAATCACCTATGACGAAGCGGTAAAGATGCTGCAGGAAGGGCACGCGAAGGGCGCATTGGAAACTAAGTTTGAATGGGGCGGCGACCTGGGCTCTCCGGATGAAACCTACCTTTCTGCGCAGTTCGAAAAGCCAGTGATGATTCATCGCTATCCCGCGCAGGTGAAGGCGTTCTACATGGAGCCGGACCCGCAACGGGCTGAGTTGGCGTTGTGTGTAGACGTGCTCGCGCCCGAGGGCTACGGTGAAATCATCGGCGGGTCACAGCGCATAGGGTCATACGATCTACTGCTTAAGCGTATTCGTGAGCACGGGCTTCCCGAAGAATCGTTCAAGTGGTATTTGGACTTGCGGAAATATGGCGGAGTCCCACACGGCGGCTTCGGCATGGGGATCGAGCGGGCCGTCGCGTGGATTTGCGGGCTTGAGCACGTAAGAGAGACAATCCCGTTTGCAAGAACGCTGCACCGGCTGTATCCGTAAGATATTGATCAGTGATTCACGCCTGAATCCATGACACCGCATATCTCGACCGACACTAGCATCGCTCCTCGAAAGATCCGCGTAATTGGCGTGCCTCTCGATCTTGGCCAGTCGCGGCGCGGTGTCGATATGGGGCCTTCCGCCGTTCGCGTCGCCGGACTGCAGGCACGGCTTGAGCAGCTGGGACATGTGGTCGAGGACGCGGGAAATGTTGCAGTTGCGATACCTGAGCAGAAGAAGGAAGGCGATCCGCACGCGAAATATCTAAAAGAAATCACCGCAACCTGCACCAAGCAGGCTGAGCTGGTGCTGAAGACTCTGGAAGCTGAAAAAGTCCCACTCGTTCTCGGCGGAGACCATTCCGTGGGCGCTGGCACGGTCTCTGGTGTGGCGGAATTTTATCGGCGGCAAAACCAAAAGATTGGTCTCATCTGGATCGATGCTCACACCGACATCAACACGCCTAACAGTTCGCCCAGCGGAAACGTTCACGGCATGCCATTGGCCGCAATCATGGGGCTGGGGCCAGCGGAACTGGGGAATATCTTCAACTTTTCTCCGAAAGTTTCGCCGGAAAACTGCGTGCTCGTGGGAGTCCGTGACATCGACTCGATCGAAAAGGAAAACGTGCGCAAGGCGGGAATTGATGTTTTTACCATGCGCGATATCGACGAGCGCGGCATGCGCACAGTGATGGAAGAAGCGCTGCGCATTGCTGCACGCGGCACCGCGGGATATCACGTTTCACTCGATATGGACTGGGTTGACCCTGAAGACGCGCCCGGGGTCGGCACTCCCGTTCGTGGCGGCGCAACCTACCGCGAGGCCCATCTGGCCATGGAAATCATTGCCGATCACGGCCGCATGTTGAGCTTCGAAATCGTTGAAGTAAACCCAGTTATAGATGAGCACAATCGAACCGCTGATCTCGCGGTTGAGTTGTCGCTCTCGGCATTCGGAAAAAAAATCCTGTAAAGAATTGAACCATTGAATCATCGGGGGACTGAATCATTGCCGCACTGTCGCCGATTTCTAATTGACTCAATGATCGGATGATTCAATGATTCAATCGTCCCTATAATATTGATTCCGTCTTTTGTTACTCATGCTTCGTCCCGACTACAAAGAATTCTCCCGGCTTGCACGGGAATCAACGCTGGTGCCGGTAGTCAAGTCGGTCATGGCCGATTTGCTCACGCCGGTTTCTGCGTTCCTGGCAATTTCTCGTGGGGAGAAATATGCATTCCTGCTGGAGTCAGTGGAACGCGGCGAGCAGATTGGGCGCTACACATTTCTAGGCGCGCGCCCATACATGCAATTGCGGGCGAGTGGCCGTGAGATCAGAATTGAGCGCGGCAAGAAACGGGAGCGACTGGAAGGTAACGTCTTTCATGTTGCCAAAAAACTTCTGCAAGAACACCGGCCTGCTTCCGTGCCCGGCTTGCCCCCATTTACCGCTGGAGCTGTGGGATTCTGCTCCTATGACATCGTTCGCCAGCTGGAAAAAATCGGCGATGACACTAGGGACGACCTGCACCTTCCTGACTGCGTGCTGATGTTTTTTGATCGGCTGCTGGCGTTCGACCACCTGCGCCATCAGATCCACATCATTGCCGCCGCTGACGTTTCCAGCGAGAGTCCACGTGAGGCTTATGACCGCGCGGTCGCGGATATTACCGTGCTCGAAAAGAAATTGGCTGGTGGTTTACGGTCCGCCGGATGGCAGAACGTTCCCGGGAATTCTCGCGGCAAGCTCAAAGTCAATTCAGTAACTCCGCAGAAAGGTTTTGAACAGTCTGTTAAGACTGCGAAGGAATATATCGCCGCTGGGGATATCTTCCAGGTCGTGCTCTCGCAGCGTCTCGACTTCACGCCAGAAGTCGCGCCGTTCGACATCTATCGTTCATTGCGGGCGGTGAATCCGTCTCCCTACATGTACTTTCTGAAGATGGATGACACCCACGTGCTGGGATCATCCCCCGAGATGTTGGTTCGCGTGACCGGCCGGAAGCTCGAATATCGCCCGATAGCGGGCACTCATCCGCGTGGCAAGGACGAAGCCGAGGACCAGCGGCTCCAAGAGAAGATGCTCAGCGACGAGAAAGAACGCGCAGAGCACGTCATGTTGGTGGACCTGGGTCGCAACGATCTAGGACGCGTAAGCGAATATGGCTCAGTCAAAGTTAAAGACCTCATGTATGTGGAGCGTTATTCGCACGTGATGCACATCGTCTCCGCGCTCGAGGGAAAACTGCGGCCTGAGCTGCACGCCCTCGATGCTTTCGCCGCGTGTTTCCCCGCGGGCACTCTCAGCGGAGCGCCCAAGGTCCGCGCCATGCAGATTATCGAAGAACTCGAGCCGACGCGGCGTGGCATTTATGGCGGCTCCGTGCTCTACGCCGATTTCGCAGGTAATCTCGACTCCTGCATTGCGATTCGCACCATGCTGATGAAAGGCAAAAAGGCATATCTGCAGGCCGGCGCGGGAATTGTCGCCGATTCCGATCCCGCCGCCGAATATCAGGAGTCCATGAACAAAGCACAGGCGGTGCTGAGAGCAGTGGAGACGGCCAGAACGGCAGAGCAATCGCCGCGATAGTCAGATTAAAAATTGCCCAGTCTGCTTCGCAGCGTATTGACAGTCGATCCAGTAACTCGAATGACTTCCGCGAACATGGTACCCGACGGGGTTTCGTGGAGAGCGACCACGTCCTATATGATAAAACGCAGCTCTTAGCATTTAGCCTTTAGGAAAACCAGGTGAGCTAACAGCTAAAGAACTATTTCTTGTGTGCGGGCCTCTAGCTCAATGGTTAGAGCAAACGGCTCATAATCGTTTGGTTCTCGGTTCGAATCCGAGGAGGCCCACCAACTCGTTCAGTGCAAGCTCAAATCCTGGAGGGCCCACCAACCAAGAGGTCCCTCGGCTGCGCTCGGGATACGTTCGACAGGCTCAGTATCTCGGCACGCGGCTCATACGCCGCGTGACGCCTCGATTTCGGCAGCGGGCTCGGATTTCAGCTGCCCTGAGAACCTTCGCGGCATGCGAAACCTGGAGCGTTAGCGCGGGACTGCTAGAAATCCGTTTTGGTTTTTCACCGTCGAATAGTTTCCGACTATCACGCGTGCGTAGTTGATACCCGAAGCACAAGAGACGAGGCGCTGCTGGGGCGGAAATTTTCCGGCGCTCGCATAATTGCCAACGGCGAAGGAAACAAAACCGGCCTGAATGTCATGACAGCCTACAATGTCCCCTCGAGAGTTAATTCCGGTCGCTTCGCTGTCGGTCGAGCCAGCTGCTTCAATGTAGTGAATCTGGTTATTGACGACCCAGAAGCCGCGCCAGATTCCACCCTTGAATACTTGACCGACGATCCAGCCCTGATCATTGATGCCGTTCAATTGAGTTTGGTGAGGTTCTCCGGGTAGCTGCGGCGCGTTCAAGGTTCGATAAGTACCGTTCTCGTAGACGAAGCCTTGCGCATTGTCGTAACTGCCGACAATCGTTCCGGCTTTATTTATGCCGAACGCAATAGTCCCGAATCCGGCACGTGGATCGTCGATCTTGGTGAATGATCCGTTGTGGCGCAAGAAGCCGTGAAAATTCAAGGCGCCGGATAGCTGGTACATGCCCACGATGTCGCCGTTATCGTTAATTCCTAACACCTCAGTCATGGTTGCTCCCGGAAAGTTGACCGCGGTGTACTTGCCCGCGCGGTATATGAATCCGTGAACAAAATATTGCGAGTCGTAGTACGAACCCACAATCACATTCGAATTGTTAATGCCGTTTACGTGGGTGACCGGCGCGCCGGGAAACGAAATCGAAGCGTAGTTGTAAGTTACTGACATGGACGTTTGCGAAAATGTTGCGGGCGCAAGCGTAGCGAATAGGGCAACTAAGAGTGAGAAAAAACGAACGGACATAGGATCGGGGCTCCTGGTGGAAAATGTGTGTCTTAAAGATGCTGGCAGCCACTCAGGATGATGTACCCGGACGCCAGTTGAAAAACATCGGCGAAACCGTACGGGGACTTCGGCGAAACTTTATGGGAACTAAGGTCGTAGTGAGTCTAAGTCAACAATTCGATTTCGCTGAGGAGATATTTTGATATCAGACCTGAAATCTTCACGTGTCAGGAAAACAAAATCAGGACTCCCAAGGTAAAGCAGGAGTTGAAAATCTGTGTACAGGCCAGCGTTGTTTTTCCGGGGGTTCGCTCCATCCTTAACCTTTTTCATGCAAGACTGGAGGAACTCTAATGCGGCTGAGAGTTTCTGCGCAACGATCACAGGATTCGGATGGCAACCCGGAACGCCAAATTGTCGAGATAATCGCCGCGCCACATCCGAGCCAAGGTTTTTCTTTGCCAAGGTCCCCAATGCTGCGAGTTCCCTATCTAGTTCCGCATTATGAATCTCGTCCGCCCGGTTGACGTCCCGCCAAACCGTCCCCGCAGTCGCCTTGATGAAGGCTTCAAAGTCGCTAGCAGTCGACACCATCTCAATCAATTTCCGGTAGTGAGTTGGTTCGACACCGCTTCGTCTACGTGCGACTGAGCGTAGAAGGTCAGCGAGGAACGGGTTCGGGAGCGGCAACACTTCCAGATCGTGTCGGCGAAACCACATGAATACCTGCTGATCATTATGAAAGTGATTGGGACCTGCTTTGACCATCCCGCGTGTTAGCTCGACAAGTGCGGGAGGCGCTATAAGGACGGTAACTCCATTTACCCGAGCACACTCCAGCCGTTGCCGAACAGCTGGATTTCTGCCGTAATCGATCAGGATGTTAGTGTCCAGAAAATATTTGGGCAACTGAATCTCCCGAAAAAGGTTTCTTGCTGTCGAGTGTTCCCGGATTACGTCTCTTTTTACCCCGGATCGCCTTATCCCGGACCGTGAGCTGCCGATGGGCGCGACCATTACCATTATGTCGTTGGCCCACTAATTTTAGTCCAGTGTTCGATCTTCTTCTTCTCCCCACCAGCAGCTCTCGCTCGTAATTTTCACCAGCGTGGCAAATCCGCCGTACGGGAACGCTTTGAGAAACCTAGAGCTTCCACCGGATTCCAATCACACCCCACCACACCTACAGTTCCTAATGATGGACATAATTTCGGAGGGTTGAGACTGCCATGAAATTGAAAGCACCGTTGTTTTCCTTGTTGCTGCTTTCGGCGGTCTGGGTAGCGGCCCAGACTACAACGCCGGACACCACGGCCCCGTCGGGTTCGACCTCTAACCAGCAAAGTGGTCAGGCGACCGGGAGCTCACAGACATCGACACCTAGCACGGCGCCGCAAACGCCAGACACGACGCCGCAGACGCCGGGAGCTTCGCCGCAAACGCCGGGAAGCCCTACCCAAGCCACGCCGGGCAGCGCTCCGGAGCAAAATGCCGCGCCCCAGGGTCAGGCTGCTCCCAATTCAGCCGCCCCCAGCGCGACCTCACCGGCCCAGAGCGGCAACGCCTTGACCGGCTGTCTCTCGGGATCGCCAGTTTCGGGCAATTACCTGCTTACTGACAAATCCGGCAATACTTATAAATTGACCGGAGATTTGAATGCAGTTCGCACACTGATTGGAAACGAAGTGCAAGTGACCGGGCAAGAAGGCGGGAGCAGCATGGGTTCGAACACTTCGACGTCGGGCACTTCCTCAACTGCGAGCTCAGGAATGAATCCAGGAACGAACTCCAATTCAGCCGCGGGCACGATGAAGGCATTCACCGTAGCCAGCGCCACTAAGGTTGCTGACCACTGCGGCAGCTCATCTCCGGCAGCGGCGCCCACGGCCGGGCACTCTGCAGCCAGAGCGGTTCCGGTAATGATGGCCGCACTCCAAACTGCCGGCTCAGCCGGTTCGGCTGGAGCGGGATCAAGCGCGGGACAGACCACTCCGGCACCGGGCACAACTCAGCCAGGAAACGCCACCCCAGCCCCGGGTACAGCTGCGCCGACTCCTGGGACTGCGGCTCCTGCGCCGAGTCCGGCTGCTCCTCCGCCGGGCACGGCCACGCCAGGAACGACGCCTAACACGACCACAACTCCAACTCCGCAGACCACTCCTAGCGGCCCGACTCCGGAGACAACACCCAGCACGCCGGGAACGACTCCGGGAGCCACAGCGCCAGATACAAGTACTCCGCCAGCGTCGAATCCAAATTCGCCTGCGCCGAGTACGACTACACCTCCTACAGCGCCACAGAGCACAACCCCTGGGACGACACCGCCACCAACCGCATAACTACACAGCAGTCCTCGACACAGGCCCGCTTTATGCGGGCCTTTTTTATGTAACGGTCTATCCGGTATGAACGGGCGAGGACGCCCGTTTCTCCATTTTCGTTTGGGAGTGCATTCTCGGTTGTGGACTTGGAGTGACGGGCGTCCTCGCCCGTCCTGCACAATCCTTCTCGGGCTGCTAACGCAGCATGCGCAGTCCAGTCCTGTGAGATAATTTTTCCGAGCGAACCAAGGAGATGAATGGCGGAGCACCGAGTCAATTGCGTAAAGCTGCATAAGGATTTGCCTGGATTGGATGAACCTCCCTTTGACACCGAGCTGGGGAGAAAGATTTACGACAACGTGTCACAGCAGGCATGGAACCAATGGACTGAGTTCTGCAAAATGTTGCTGAATGAATACCGGCTGAACCCTGCACGGCGCGAAGATCAGGAAGTAATCATCCGCCAGATGGAGCAGTACTTCTTTGGCGAAGGCGCGGCCCCTCCACCGGATTACGTCGCGCCAGAACAGAAGCAATAGTTCGGGCAGCTATTTCTCCCGCCTAAATCCTAGATTCGTTGGCAGTCACTTTCGGATTCCAGAAACTCAGAATCGAAAATCAATTCCCGTAGAGAAGCGGAGGTGGTCTTGGCCGCCGCTGAAAAACCGGGTATGCACTTCGTCCGCTTGCACACGCCACGCCAGTCCCTTGATAAGCCTGTAATCGAGGCCCCCGCCGATCGCAGTAGCAAATGAAGTATCCGAATTGGAAGTAGCGCCGCTGTCATTGATATGTCCAGCTCCAAAAAGAGCATGAGCGAACGGGGTGAATTTTCCTATAGGAACCGAAACCCGAGGGCCGATCAAATAAGTGGAAATTGTCGAATGCACCGTTTGCGGTGAAGCAGGGCACGGACTACCGGGCGTCAGGAAGCACATGACGGTGAAATCTCGCGATGCGTAATGCCGGCTCACATCCGCGACGACTCCAATCCAGGGAAGGAATTTCCCTTCGAGGGACCCTTCCCAACCGTTAAAACCCGCGCTGCGGTGTGAAGGAACCAAAGCTGCACCGCCCGAAGGACAAATCGGTGGGCAACCAGTAGCGGATACGTCTCCGCCCGAATACGAGTAACCGAAGAATATGTTGCCGCTAGTTGGAATCTGAGCGTGCGCAACTCCAGCCGCTAAGACGAGACCCAGTACAATGCCTGCAATCTTTCGCATTGAAAGCTCCTGAATGACCAACGTGATAAATGTGATGCAGGCAAGCGGAACTTAGATGCGGTTATGGCGCAGCGCATTCCTTTTGCGGGAGGTCAGAAACGAAACACAATTCCGCCAGATAATCGAAAGTCATACTGGGATCCGCCGAAAAAACTTGTGTGCACGGAATGGGCCTGTGCGCGCAAGGCAACGGCGGGAAGTAAGGTGTAATCCACGCCGCCGCCGAATGCGGATGCGAATGTCAGGTCGGAATTGGAAATGCCACCGCCTTTATCAGATTGGTATCCCACCCCGAAGAGGACTTCTCCGAACGGTCGGTATTTTCCAAATGTCATTGAAGCGCGAGGGCCGAATAAAAGGGTGTCGCGGGCGGCATTCAGTCGAAAGTTACGGCAAGCGCCTGCGGGAGGGCAAGTGGTCGTGTTATGACCCCCGTAGTGCCAATCCAGATCGGCAACCACCCCGAGCCAGGGCAGATATTTGCCCTCAGCTGATGTCTCCCACCCCTGCATGCTGGCTGCGCCGCCGCTGGCTTGAACGGTCCGATTGTTCGAGAACGCTTCGCCGTGAACATACGAGTAACCGAAAAATACGTTGCCTCCAGAGGGAAGCTGAGCAGCGGCAATGGTTGAAAAAATAAGTAAAATGAAGCTGATCGCGCAGATCTTACGCAAGAATTTCTCCCGCCAGAATGTGTGGCGCCGACAGCCGATGTAGGATGCGCTTTAAACCTGAGTAGGATGCCAGTTACGGTGCGTGCGCTGCAAGACACTGTAACAGGCAGCTCTATCCCCTAATCACGGCCAGAAAGCGTTTTTTGCTCAAAAATTGAACCAATAGCCGCAAATTCCGCATCCATGCTGAGGTGCCGCACTCAGTGGGTATACTGCTTTAGAACTCTGCTGTGGAGAACGTAATGACCGCCAGCCATGCCGAGCAGTTGGCCTACAGCCCTCTTCGCGAGCGATACCGGGAAATCCGCAACACCACGTTGCAATTGACCCGGCCGTTTTCGGCCGAGGACCTGATGTTGCAGTCCATGCCAGATGCCAGTCCAGCGAAGTGGCATCTCGCGCACACCACGTGGTTTTTCGAAACTTTTATTCTCAGTCCTCACGTTTCGGGATACAAGCCCTTAGATCCCCGTTACAAGCAACTTTTCAATTCGTACTACAAGCAGCTTGGAGCGCATCCTTATCGCGGCGCGCGCGGATTGATGTCACGCCCCAGCCTGGATGAAGTTTATGCGTATCGTGCACACGTTGACGAAGCCATGTTGCGCTATCTCGAGGTGGCGGATGAGAGCACCGCAGCGCTGATTGAGGTTGGACTGAATCACGAGCAGCAGCATCAGGAATTAATTCTGACCGACGTCAAGCACGCGCTCTGGTCCATGCCGCTACGGCCTGAACGCGTCCAACAGCCACGTGCAATCAGCAAATCCATGCCGATCGAGTGGATCGGCGTTGACGGAGGAATTCGCGAGATCGGCTACGCGGGCTCAGGTTTTTCGTTTGACAACGAAAGCCCACGCCATGAGGTGCTCCTAAGACCTTTTCGGCTTGCCTCGCGTCTGACCACGAATGCCGAGTATCTGGAATTCATGAATGATGGCGGCTATCGCCGGCCCGAGCTGTGGCTCTCTGATGGATGGGACACGGTTTGTTCGCAAGGTTGGAGTTCGCCGCTGTACTGGGAAGAGGAAGACGGACACTGGTTCGAGTTTACCTTCACCGGACTGCGTGAGTTGGACCCGGCGGCACCGGTTTGCCATGTGAGTTATTACGAAGCCGATGCGTTCGCGCACTGGAGCAAGGCGCGGTTGCCGCGGGAAGAAGAATGGGAGATTGCCGCAGAACAGTCGAGGTCCAAAGGCACATTGCTTGAATCCGGCAAGCTTCACCCACAACCTACTTCCGGCACAGGCCTGCAACAAATGTTTGGAGACGTGTGGGAGTGGACAGCGAGCGCATACCTCGCCTACCCGGGATTTGAGCCAGCTCCCGGCGCAATCGGCGAGTACAACGGCAAGTTCATGTGCAATCAGTTTGTGCTTCGCGGCGGTTCCTGCGCCACGGCGTGGAGCCATATCCGCGCCAGTTATCGGAATTTCTTCCCGCCACATGCGCGTTGGCAATTCATGGGCATAAGGCTGGCGAAATGATTTCGCGCGCGCCGATTGACCTTCCCGTCTACACCGACGAAGTTGTGCGTGGGCTGACATCCCGGCCAAAGACTTTGCCGTGCAAACTCCTCTACGACGATCGCGGCTCGGCGTTGTTCGAAGAGATCACACGACTGCCCGAGTATTATCTGACGCGGACTGAATTAGAAATTTTGCAAGAGCGGGCGATAGAAATTGTGCAAGCGGTTGGAACGCCAGTCTCAATCGTAGAACTCGGCGCGGGTACAGCAAGCAAGACAGGCACGCTGCTTCGTGCTTTGGCGCGGCGGCAGATGCGCCTGAAATATTTTCCCGTCGATATATCGCCGGCCGCGCTAGCCGACGCCAAAAAGAGAATCAGGGGACAGTGTCCAAATGCGTTGGTGCGACCAGTGGTCGCAGACTTCAGCGACGGCTTTCACTTCTTGCGCGAAATTTCCGGACGCAAGCTTGTCTTATATTTGGGATCGAGCATCGGCAACTTCGAATGGAATGATGCGGTCGCGATGCTCAGCAGAGTCCGCGAGCAGCTCATGCCGGGAGATGCGCTGCTGCTGGGCACCGACATGGTCAAGCCGGCCGACATTCTGGTGCCCGCCTATGACGACGCACAAGGCGTCACCGCCACATTCAGTAAGAATATTCTGATGCGGCTCAATCGCGAGCTCGGTGCCGATTTTGATCTGGACTTATTCCGCCACGTAGCAGAGTGGGTTCCCTCGCGATCGCGAATGGAAATTTTTCTCGAAAGCATGCGTCCACAAACTGTCGCCCTACGGATGGCGCACTTGACGATCCGGTTCATAGCGGGCGAACGGATTCACACCGAAAACAGCCACAAATACACACTGGAAATGATCGAACGGATGCTCTGCGTTTCCGGCTTCAGGCTGGAAAAGACATGGTTCGACAAGCGCGAGTGGTTCGGGTTGAATCTGGCCCGGGCCTGAGCTCAGTAATTTCGATCAACTGAACTTCTCTGCCGTCCAGCTCTGCCACAAGTACCAGACGATCACCATCCGAACCACTACCATTGAGCCCGCGACGAAGAACCTTGCCGAAATGTCTGTCGCCGCTGCCGAGACTTTAGGGAGCAGCATCACCATTCCTGCCACTGCGATCGCAATGGCGGCGCGGCGCGCGAGGTTCTTTAGCCGGAATAACCCAAATGCTACGATCAGGCCAAAGCCGCCTGCCAGCAAAAACATGTATGGTCCGTCGATCTCAAGACCGTGCAGCAGAGGAGCGCCAAGGGAAAGTGGGATGGCCTCCGGATTTGCCAGCTTAACTACACCGAGGATCACAAGGTAGGCCGAAGCGGAAAGAAAACCGATAGAGATGGCCGTGACCCCAGCCGGACGTCCATCGTTTGAAGCGGCGTGTGACAGCGTAGCCCGCCTCAATACTTCGGCATGCTCGGATCAACGCGGTCCGCCCAGGCCAAAATTCCCCCGGCGAGATTGTGCACTTTCTTGAATCCCGCCTGACGCAGGAAGTTCACGGCCTTAGCGCTGCGTACACCGGAGCGGCAATGGGCCACGATCTCTTTGCTGGTATCGAGTTCGTTCACGCGATTGGGCAATTCGCCCAGCGGAATCAGGTGCCCGCCGATGTTGCAGATGTCGTATTCGTGCGGCTCACGCACGTCGAGAACATAAATGTCTTCGCCCCGATCAAGCCGTTGCTTCAATTCTTCGACTTCCATTTCATCTGTAGTCACTTCGGCTGGTGCCTCCTCGCCGCGGATTCCGCAGAACTCTTCGTAATCGATCAGCTTGGTGATTGTAGGATTTTTCCCGCACGCGGGGCAATCGGGGTTCTTGCGCAACTTGAGCTCGCGGAACTTCATCGCCAGCGCATCGATTAGGAGCAAACGGCCGATGAGCGGATCGCCTTTACTCAAAATCAACTTAATAACTTCAGTGGCCTGAATCACGCCTACGAGTCCGGGGAGAATTCCCAGCACTCCGCCCTCGGCGCATGAAGGCACCAATCCCGGTGGTGGCGGTTCGGGATATAAGCAGCGATAGCACGGGCCGTCTTCCGTCGCGAAAATACTGGCTTGTCCTTCGAAGCGGAAGATCGACCCGTAAACATTCGGCTTGCCGGTAAGCACGCAGGCGTCGTTGACCAGATAGCGCGTGGGAAAATTGTCAGTGCCGTCGGCAATGATGTCGAATTCTTTGAACAGCTCGAGCGCGTTGTCACTCGAAAGCCGGGTGTTGAATTTCCGAATATTGAGAAACGGATTCATCGCCTTCAGCTTCTCAGCGGCGGAATCGAGCTTGGGACGGCCTACGTCGGCGGTGGAGTGGATAATCTGGCGCTGAAGATTGGTGTAGTCCACGACGTCGAAATCCACAATGCCGAGCGTGCCCGCGCCTGCCGCGCCGAGATAGAGCGCCAGCGGCGAGCCGAGCCCTCCCGCGCCAATGCAGAGAACCTTCGCCGCCTTCAGCTTGAGCTGACCTTCCATGCCCACCTCGGGCATGATCAGGTGGCGCGAGTAGCGCAGAATCTCGTCGTTGCTGAGCGTTAGAGCTGCGGGTTGAGTTTCAGTTAGTGTGGCCATGGTTTCAGATTGGGTAATTTTGTAATTTGGTAATTGAACTTCTCTGCGTCCTGGTTGCTCCGTTCTCAGCGAACTCTGCGGTTAAAATCTTTTCTCTTTTTTCGCCTAAAACCAAAGCTTCTAACCGCAGAGAACGCCGAGTATTCCCAGAGGGCGCAAAGAAAAACCGCACTAAATCAAATTACCCGATTACCAAATTCCCCAATTGCTCAATCTGCTTTCCCTCCCGCAATCGACGGCACTATAGAAATGTTATCACTGTCTCGAACGGCGGTTGCTTCCTTCTGCAGGTAGCGAACGTCCTCGTCATTCAAGTAAACATTGACGAAGGCGCGCAGCTTGCCATCTTCAGTGTAGAGATGACGCCGGAGATCGGGATGATTGGAGACGAGCCCGCTCAGGGCTTCTCCGATGGTAGAGCCTTTCACATCAACCGCGGGCTGCTTGCCGGCATACTGCCGCAACGGCGTAGGAATATGGATCTTAGGCATGGATAAATGATGCCACAAGCGGGGCACGGGATTCAGCTGAGGGAGGGCATCGCTCGTATCAGGGCACGTCTTTAGACGTGCCGCAAAGTCTTCCCCAAAAGACAAGGCGGCCTCAGCCGCCAGATTCGCGGGCTCCAGCTGGACGAACTCCCTCATGGGCTAAAGCCCACTGTCCAGTTTGTGGCTGATCGGCACGTCTGAAGACGTGCCCTGATACAACCTTGAGGAAGTCCTGCACAATGTCGGCACGTGCCCTGATACGACCTTGAGGAAGTCCTGCACGAGAATGTCGGCACGTGCCCTGAAGCTCCTTAATCATTGACTTTTGTGCGGCAGAGCGGATAATACCGCTGTTCACGTTTAAGGGATTGTCCGGACTCCTTCCCCTCGGGTCGAGAATTTGCGTTGCCTTCCGAGAGTCCTGCCCAAGAACAAACGAATATTTCGGAGAACTAAGATCCGGCCCCGGGGCACTTCTGTAAACCTATCAAGGAGATGATATGAATAAGTTTCTGGCGCTTGCTCTGTGCGTTGCAATTCCGCTGACGGCCTTCGCGGGCGACAACGGCTACAAAGTCAGGTATGACGGAGGTTCGATAGCCGATGCTAAAGCCGGAACAGGGATGAAGCTGTTCATCGATTCGAATCAAGTTCGGCTGGTAAGAGAGAAGGGCGAGGTCATAACGATTCCGGCTTCAGCGGTTACGGAAATCAGTTACGGCCAAGATGTCCATCGCAGAGTAGGGGCCGCGATTGGGCTTGCGGTGGTCTCTCTCGGGATCGGTGCCCTAATGGCTCTTACCAAGTCAAAGAAGCACTTTGTCGGTTTGACGTGGGCGGAAGGCGACAAGAAGGGTGGCTTTGCTATGCAGTGCGATAAGAATGACTATCGGGGAGTACTGGCCGGGCTTGAAGGAGTCACCGGAAAGAAGGCAGTAGACTCCGACGCCATGACGGTGAAGAATTAATCTCAGCCGCGAATCAGCGCATTGATTGTGCCGTAAGCCTTTCAGCCCCCAAGCGGGTCAAGCTCTATCCTCTATTCTTGGGATAGCGTTGATGGGCGCGAGTAACACTCGTGCCCTTACCTTTTTCGGTCCAAGCCTGTAGCCTGATTTTTCTCAGAACTCCACGTGTCCGCGGAAGCTGGGCACCAGCACCGGCCCGCGGTCGCGGTTGTAGCCGAGATTATTTATGTGCTGTAGACCCGGTGCGACGTAAATCCCGCGCCAGATGTGCGCAGTGTAATAGGTCTCGACAATATTCTCGCGGCCATAGTTCAGCTTGCCATCGCCGAGCAGGAAGCCGAGTCCGCCGTCGGCGAGATATTCCTGGTGATACCTGCAAATCGCATTGCTCACAAACGCTACGCCGGCGCGGTCCTGGCGGCGATGCCCGCGTCGGGCCATCCGTACAAAAAAGCGCAGGATGATCGGGGGTCCGCCCAGATCATCCCTATCCCTCCCGGTTAGAAGGGGCCCTTACTGTGCCAAGAATAGCGCTTTAACATTGCGGGATTATGTAGGCCGCGTGAAATGTTCGTAAATTCGGCTATATTTATTGGTTCGCGCGGTCAGTCGTGAGGACAAGTGAGGACAGCAGGGCGCCGTCCCACATGAGAAGGAGGGAGATGCCTCGCAAGCTCGACGAGTCCCGCCGGTTGCAAAAGCGCGCCGAGCAGTTGATTCCCGGCGGAGTAAATTCTCCGGTTCGCGCATTCAAAGCGGTTGGATGCGAGGCCCCGTTTATCGTCCGCGGGCAGGGCTCGCATATCTGGGATGCGGACGGCAACGAATACATCGATTATGTGGGCTCTTGGGGACCTCTCATTTTGGGTCACGCCGAACCCAGCGTGGTAGAAGCGATCCTTTCCGCTGCCGTCAACGGCACCAGCTTCGGGGCGTCCACTCCTTCCGAGGCCGATCTTGCCGAACTGGTCATTGAAGCCTTCCCGACTGTGCAGAAAGTCCGCTTCGTCAGCTCCGGAACCGAGGCCACCATGTCTGCCATTCGGCTGGCCCGGGCCTTCACCAAGCGCAAATACGTGATCAAGTTTGAAGGCTGCTACCACGGCCACGCCGATTCGCTATTGGTCAAAGCCGGATCGGGGATCGCTACTCTCGGGATTCCTGGTTCAGCGGGGGTGCTCGAAGAGATAAGCCAGTTCACGATTGCGCTCCCGTTTAACGACACTGAAGTGCTCGAACAGGCGTTCAGCAAGTACCGCCATCTGATTGCCTGCGTGATCGTCGAACCAGTGGTTGGAAACATGGGCTGCGTACCTGCAACTGGAGATTACCTGGCGAGTCTGCGCACAATAACCCAACGCGAAAAAACGGTTCTTATTTTCGATGAAGTAATGACCGGCTTTCGCGTAGCATACGGTGGCGCTCAGGAGTTGTACGGAATCAAGCCCGATCTCACGACCTTCGGGAAGATTATTGGCGGAGGATTGCCCGTCGGCGCCTACGGCGGACGATCCGAGATCATGGATCTGGTTGCGCCTCTTGGCCCCATGTATCAGGCGGGAACACTTTCTGGAAATCCGTTGGCGATGGCGGCGGGAATTGCCCAACTCAAAATCCTGCGTGATAAAAAAAGTGAAATCTATCCTCGACTCGAAAGTCTCAGCGCTAAGTTGGTTGAAGGCGTGGCCGCGGCCGCCAAGGATGCCGGGGTGCCGCTCTCGTTCCAGCGCGTCGGATCGATGTTCACCTGGTTTTTCAATCCTGGGCCGGTCACAGACTGGGCCTCGGCAACGAAGTCCGATGTCGCCGCATTTGGCCGTTTCTTCCGCAAAATGCTCGACGCAGGCATTTATCTGCCTGCCTCGCAGTTTGAAGCTGCATTCCTGAGCGCCGCGCATTCGGAAGAAGATATCTCGAAAACAATTGATGCGGCGAGAGCAGCATTTCGTAAATGACCCCGGGGCTGAGCCGGTTACCCGCCAAGGATGACACAGCAAAGACAATAAGTCCTTTTGATCATCCCTTTAGATTGGTGCCAGAAAAGCAACCCAGTTGCTTAATTTTTCGCAAGAAATGTATGCTGGATCTGCATCTAATAGAATTCAGCTAACATCTCACTGCTCATGAAGCCGAGCCCCATGCTGCGCAAAGGAACGGCGTATCCTGATCTCCAGGGTGCCGAATCTCCGCACTCTGCCATGGCATATCGCGCCGGTGTGTGGCTTTGCGTTCTGCTGGTTTTCCTAACCAGCTTTGTCGCCGTAGCACATTTCCATCCGAACAATTCAAAAAGTACTGATCACTCGTGCTCACTCTGCGCTCTGGCTCATGCGGGAATTGCCGTAAACAAGATCGTCCAAGCGGCGCCAATTCTCGCGCCGTCTATTCTGGCTAAAACTCCTGCAATTACTTCACATTCGTTCCTGGTAGTTGCCTCTAATTACATCCGTCCTCCGCCGCAGGCTTAAGACCGCCAGTTCCGGTTTTAACCATACTGAAATCAATTCGGAGGAATTCATGAAGGCTTATTACGGAAAGCCGCTGCGTGCGGTATTTCTAGTTATTTCATTCTTGGCTGTTGGCCTAAGCGCCTTTGCTCAATCCGGGAGTTCGACTTCAGTCATCGGGACGGTGGTAGATCCCTCGGGCGCTGTCATTCCTAATGCAACTGTAGAAATTCACAACCCAGTCAGCGGTTTCGAGCGAATCACCACTACCGATGGTTCAGGCAGGTTCGCCATTCCAAACGTTCCATTCAATCCTTATCACCTCAAGGTCAGCGGCCAAGGATTCGCTCCATACTCCCAGGACATCGACGTGCGCTCAGTTGTTCCCATTAGCGTGAACATCAACTTGAAACTTCAGAGTTCTGAAGTTGTGACGGTGGAGAGCGAAGGAGCTGACTTGCTCGAGAACGAATCTACTTTCCACACCGATGTGGACAAGAACTTATTCGACAAGCTTCCGCTTGAAAGCCAGTCCTCGTCGGTGAGTTCGCTGGTTACGTTGGCCACTCCAGGCATCGCAGCCGATTCGAACGGCCTTTTCCACGGCATGGGCGACCACGCCGAAAATTCATTTGTGGTGGATGGCCAGCCCATTACTGACCAGCAGAGCAAGGTTTTCTCCAACCAGATTCCGCTTGATTCCGTTCAGTCCTTGGAAGTAATTGCCGGAGCCCCTCCTGCCGAGTACGGGGAAAAGACCAGCGTGGTGATTAATGTCACAACCCGGTCAGGCCAGGGTATGACGACTCCGAAGGGCAGTCTGACTACTTCTTACGGTAGCTTTGGAACTTCCAGTGTGGATTTCAACCTGGCCTACGGCGGACAGAAGTGGGGGAATTTCATCTCCGCTAGCGGTCTGAACAGTGGCCGTTTTCTGGACCCGCCCGAATTCACTGTTATCCACGACAAGGGCAATGAGGAGAATCTTTTCGATCGATTGGATTATCAGCTCTCAACTGCCGACTCCATTCACGTGAATTTGGGTTTTACGCGTTCGTGGTTCCAGAATCCGAACAGCTTCGATAACGTGCTCCACATTGGCCAGACTGATCCGTCCGGAAAGCCGCTCGGCCCAACCGATCAACGCTCCCAGATCAAGACCTTTAATATTGCGCCGTCATGGACCCGATTGCTCAGCAACACTACGGTGTTCACCTTGGGCGCCTTTGTCCGGCGGGACCAGTACAACTACTATCCCAGTCCCAATTTGTTCAACGATCTCTCACCGATTCAACAAGAGACTGTGGCACAGAATCGGACGCTCACCAATGCTGGCCTGCGCACGGATGTGTCCTACGTAAAAGGAATACACAACGTGAAGGTGGGCGCGACCTACCAGCAGACGTTCCTCAATGAGAACGACAACCTGGGAATCGTTGACCCGAATTTCAACGATCCCACAAGCGCCTCATTCAATCCCGTGCTTGCCCCTTTTGATCTAACCCGTGGAGGAGGTCTGTTTACCTTTCGCGGCCATACCGACGTCAAGCAACTCGCCCTTTTCGTTCAGGACCAGATCACCAAAGGAAATTGGTCTTTCAACGTCGGCCTGCGCGGGGACTTTTATAACGGCCTGACTACGCACAAGGAAGCCGAGCCTCGCGTTGGTATCGCCTACAACATCAAGCAGACCAACACGGTCTTGCGCGTTTCTTACGCCCGCGTGCTTGAGACGCCCTTCAACGAGAACCTGATCGTCTCCAGCGTTGGATGCGACAGTCCTGTGTTGAATCCTCTTCTCGGCTGTGCCGCGGCAAATACCACGCCGCTCGCTCCCGGATGGCGCAATGAATTCCACGCTGGGTTGCAACAAGCGGCTGGGAAGTATCTGGTCTTCTCAGGCGAGTACATCTGGAAGTACACCCACAATGCGTACGATTTCAGCATCCTCGGCAACACGCCCATCTTCTTCCCGATCGCGTGGGAAAGATCCAAGATTCCAGGATTTGCCGGCCGTGTGAGCGTCCCGAACTACCATGGATTCTCTGCCCTTATGGTTTTCTCCAGTGTGGCTGCGCGATTTTTCACGCCGCAACTCAGCGGAGCCGGTGCTGTACCGTCGGCGCCGAGCGGGGTTTTCCGAATTGATCACGACGAAAAATTCAATCAGACAACCCACCTGCAGTATCAGCCCTGGCAGCGTGGTCCCTGGATGGGATTCAATTGGCGTTACGACAGCGGATTGGTCGCAGGGTCGGTGCCCTTCGCAAGTGGCCCAAATGCCCCGGTTGATTTGAGCGGATTCACCGCGGATCAGCAGTTTCAGGCTGGGCTTACTTGCAATGGCGTGCGTGCCACGCCGTTCATGGCCCTGCCGAACCCTTGCCCGGCAACTCAGTTGGGTTCCACGCTAGTTAGCATTCCAGCGCCGGGTACAGAAAACGACGACAAGAACCCGCCGCGAATCGCTCCGCGTCACCTGTTCGATGTCTCGATCGGGCATGACAATTTGTTCCATGGGGACAGATACAAATGGAGCGCGCAATTTACAGTTATTAACTTGACCAACAAGGTGACTCTCTACAACTTTCTCTCGACTTTCAGCGGCACGCACTACGTGACACCGAGAGCAATGACTGCTCAATTAGGTTTCAATTTCTAACTCCTGGGACAGGGTTCTGCGGGCCGGACGTGGTTCTCCGACCCAAGCCTTACCCCGAGCTATGCCTCCCCCGTACCGCGAGGTAATGCTGCGCCCATCTGCATACTTTTTCGGGGGTTTCAACTGGTTGAGAATCTAGGATTGAGCATCCGTATAGGAGTACAGAATGTATAAGACAATTCTTGCCTTAGCGGCCGTAATATTATTCTCGATTTCGCTGTGGGGACAACAGGCCAATGCGCCAAACGCGAATGACCAAGCGGCACTGGAGCAGCGCATTCGTGATCTCGAAGATCGCGTAATCGCACTTGAAGGCAAATTACGAACCCTGGAGAGCACGCGGGCGCCGTCATCACCGCAACCACGGCCTGCGACGGAAGCCCCAGCATCGGCTCCGCAGACCGCCGCCCAGGTTCCCGCTAATCCGCCGATTATCCCTGCTCAGCCTTCGCCGAATGAAACACAAGCTGGGCTAGCTAGTCCGGCTGAAGCCGGCCAATTGCCAGTTTATGGCGGCGCATCGGCTGCATCCAAAGCATTGAACCCCGACGTGAGCGTCATCGGAGACTTTATTGGCGCCGCGGGAGGAAACTCGCCGCCGCCGCTGGCAACGCTGCAGCCGTTCCCGGCGTTTCAGATGCATGAGTCAGAGATCGGACTACAGGCCATTATCGATCCCTACGCGCGCGGCGATTTCTTTCTTTCCTTTGGGGAAGGAGGCGTCAATCTCGAGGAAGGATATATAACGTTCACAGCATTGCCGGCGGGTTTCGTGGCCAAGGTCGGCAAAATGCGTTCTGCATTCGGCAAAGTCAACATGATGCACAATCACGTACTCCCATGGGTGGACCGCCCGTTAGTGACAACAAACTTAGTTGGCGGAGAGGACGGGATTGACGATGCCGGCGTCTCCGTCGAACGCATCCTGCCCGCGCCAAAGGGAATTTTTCTGGAAGCCACCGGGCAGGTTTTCCGGGGTGACTCCGACGATGTGTTTCAGCAAGTGCAGCGCAGTGACGTAAGCACGGTTGAGCACCTGCGGGCTTACCGAGACATCACCGAATCTACAAATCTAGACCTGGGTGTCTCTTACGCCCGCGGGCACAACGACGGGACGATTACTCTACCCGGGGATTTCATCACCCAGCTATATGGCATCGACGCGACCCTGCGGTGGAAGCCTCTGCGACGTTCTATCTACCATTCATTTGTCGCGCGAAGCGAATTTATCTGGAGCCAGCGCCAACAACTTCCGAGCGAACAGCGGACTTTTGGTTTTTATACTTCGGCCGATTACCAATTCGGGCGTCGCTGGTTTGCCGGCGGGCGGTTTGACTGGTCCGACCGCAGCCACTTTGCGAATCTAACCGACAAGGGCGCAGCGGCAACGCTGACCTACTGGCCCAGTGAATTCAGCCAGGTTCGGGGTGAGTATCGCTTCACTCATTACGCGGAAAACCGGGACAGCAACGAACTGTTTATGCAGCTCATCTTTTCACTCGGAGCTCACGGCGCACATCCATTCTAGGAGAGTTGAATGTCAGGAATAGGCGACAGATTTCTTGCAGTCTTTATTGGGACTGTGCTGCTGATTTCGATCTTGGCGACTCAAGCGGCAGCCAAGAAGCTGAACGTAGTAACGGCGACCACGGACATGGCTGCACTCGCCCAGGAAGTGGGAGGCGACCGCATCACCGTTGAGTCAATTGCAAAGGGATACCAGGACCCACATTTTGTCGAAGCCAAACCCAGCTTCCTGCTCAAACTCCAAAAGGCAGATTTGTTGATTATCGTTGGCCTGCAACTCGAGATCGGATGGCTGCCGCCGCTGATCACGCAAAGCGGCAATCCCCGAATTCAGGTCAGCGCGCCCGGCTATCTCGACGCTTCGCAGTTTGCAGAGATCCTGGAGATTCCAACCGGAGTTGTAACCCGTGCCATGGGCGATGTGCATCCGCTGGGAAACCCGCACTACTGGCTTGATCCGGACAATGGTCGACGAGTTGCCCGCGGGATTGCCCAGAAGTTGGGCGAACTCGATCCTGCAGACAATGCCTATTTCCAGGAACGATTTCAGGATTTCGACAAGCGTTTGACGGCAGCGGAACAAAAGTGGGACGCGGAGATGGCGCCTTACCACGGACGGAAGCTGGTGACTTATCACAATTCTTTCACCAACTTCGCCAAGCATTTTCATCTTAACGTGATCGGATATGTCGAGCCCCGGCCCGGCATTCCGCCGACTCCGAGCCATACAATCGAACTAATCGGTCTGATGAAACGCGAGAACTGCAAGCTGGTGCTGGTCGAACCTTACTTCGACCTGAAGACCCCGAACAGCATCGGCGCCGCGACTGGCGCAAAAGTGGTGGTCTATTTGCCGTCGGTCGGCGGCGAGAAGCAAGTGACAAATTATTTTGACCTGTTCGACTACGATATTGCATTACTGACCAAGGCCTTCGAGTCAGCGCAGTAGTTGGCAAGGAGCTCAATGGAGATTCTCCCGTTTTTATTCTGGCCTTTTATGGCCAGCCTTATCTTGACCGGCATTCACGCCTATCTCGGGGTGCATGTCGTGGAACGCGGTGTAATTTTCGTTGATCTCGCGCTAGCACAGATAGCAGCCTTGGGAGCCACCATCGCGATTTTGGTCGGCATGGATCCGCATGGAACGGGCGCCTACTGGCTCAGTCTATGCTTCACTTTTATAGGCGCGGCAGTTTTTGCTTTTGCGCGGACCCGGCGCGGTCATATCCCACAAGAGGCCTTCATCGGCATTGCCTACGCGGTTGCTTCAGCGGCTGCGATTCTGGCTATGAGCAAAGCCACTGGTGAGACCGAGCACTTGAAAGACATGCTAGTCGGCAACATCTTGGCTGTTTCGAGACACGATGTGCTCAAGACAGCCGTGCTCTATGGGGTGATCGGCGTGTTCCACTACTTTTTTCGCCGCAGGTTTTTGCTCATCTCGACCGATCCTGACCGAGCTGAAGGCGAAGGTATGAGTATTCGTTTCTGGGATTTTCTCTTTTATGCGTCATTCGGTTTTGTCGTGACTTCTTCGGTTGCGATTGCCGGTGTGTTGCTGGTCTTTTGTTATTTGATTGTTCCGTCGGTTGGGGCGATGCTCTTCGCGGACAAGGTTGGCCGCCGCCTGGCAATTGGATGGATCATGGGAACGCTGGTTTCAGCGCTCGGGGTTTGGTTCTCCGTACTACTAGACCTGCCCACCGGAGCCGCTATCGTGTGCACGTTCGGCGCGGTGCTGGTGGTCATGTTCTTTGTTCATCTCCTGTTCTTTCACGGAAGGGAAGCTCGGGCACTGGCTGGCGCCGCTTCGGTGGAGAACCCGAAGCAAGGTGCACTACAGAGAACCATTGAATAACCACTCGACGCAGCCGTGGACGAATTTGTCCGCCACCAATTTGCACGCTGTGTCACCAAATGGGCGGGATATGCATCAGATTTTAAGTCGACGATGCTCGTAAAAGCCAAAGTCGCAGGTACTCTCTTACTGATCCTGCTCGTCTGGAGCATTTCATCTGCTTCATTGTTGTCTTCGCCTTCTATGCAAGGCCGGGCTACCGGATGCCCGATGCACCGGCAGACGGTTCCTCCGAGTTCGCCGATTACTCCCAACTGTTGTCGAGCAGGGGTAGATGTGGCGGTGTTACAAAAGGCCGCAAATCCGAAGCCCGATTTCGCCACGTTTGCGCTTGTCAGTTCAGCCCGAAAACCAATTTCACAGGATGTCCTCGCACTTATCCGCGACCAAGCCGCCTCGCCTGGAACACCTCCCGCCAAGTTACAGCTGCGCATTTAATCCGTACAGCCACTTCAACCTGTTTCTTCCGAGTTCGCGCGCCTCGCGCGCTTACCTCCAAATCCGTTTACTCGCGAGGAAGGAATGCTTTATGCGTACCGCGGTTTTATGTGTCTTTTTAGTAGTGGCGATGGTTTGTTTGTTGCGTGCCCAAGATTCGACTGCGGCCGACTCGACGGCGCCTATGGATATGCCGGACATGGAGGGAATGGCCTCCGAGAAAATGAACATGCATCCGTCATCCCTTGTCAACATCCTTGAGCAACACACGACCTCTGGCACCGACGCTGAACCAGACTCGACGCCTACTGAAATGCTGATGGTGCGAAAGAGAAAATGGACACTTATGTTCCACGGCGAGGTTTTTCTGAACGAAATTCAGCAGACTGGGCCGCGCGGCGCAGACAAGTTTTTCTCTACAAACTGGTTCATGCCAATGGCGCAACGAAAACCTGGACGCGGAACTCTGACGCTTCGCACCATGCTTAGTCTGGAACCGGCGACGGTTTCCAGCGAACGATATCCGGAGTTGTTCCAGCAGGGCGAGACCGCTTATGGAAAGCCAATAGTGGACGGACAACACCCGCACGATTTCTTCATGGAACTGGCCGCCATCTATGACTACAAGGTCGCGAAGAACACAATGCTGTCCTTCTACGCCGCCCCAGTTGGTGATCCCGCCATGGGGCCTCCGGCCTATCCCCACCGGGACTCTGCATCAGAAGATCCCCTTGCTCCGCTCGGCCATCATCTCCAGGACTCGACACACATCGCCAACGACGTCGTCACCATTGGGTTCACTCACAAAATTTTTCGGCTTGAGGCCTCAGGCTTTCATGGCCGCGAACCCGATGAAGATCGCTGGGACATTGATTCGGGCAAGATCGATTCCTGGTCCACGCGGGTGACCGTGAACCCAGCCCAGAACTGGAGCTTCCAATATTCAATCGGCGATCTCGCCAGCCCGGAAGCGTTATTTCCTCGCGAAGACATTCGTCGCATCACGGTATCGCTCATCTACAACCGTCCGCTGCACAATGGAAACTGGAACTCGATGGCGCTGTGGGGCAGAAATCAAAGCCTGCAAGACGGGAACGTCGGGAACAGCTATCTGCTCGAATCGACTCTGCGTTTTCTCAGCAAAAACAATATCTGGACTCGGATCGAGAATGTAGATCGCACCAACGAGCTATTACTCGGCGAAAAGGTGCTGCCGCCGAATTTCACCGAGCGCTTCTTCACACGCGTGAAAGCTTACACCGCTGGTTACGACCACGAGTTCGCACATGTCCCGCACCTCTCTACTGCACTGGGCGCTCAATTGACCTGGTATGGCGTACCGCAAGTACTGCAGCCAGTCTATGGTTCTCGTCCATTCGGCGTGGTCGTTTTCTTGCGGTTGCGGGCGAGGTGAAGCTACCAACATTCAACGCGGGCTGGAGACCCACTACTCCACCGTCTAAATTAGAAGTCGGCCTTGCGTTTACAATCGCTGGGGATAGATCAAGAGCGAACAGTCCCTGACAGCGGGGCGGGTGTCCCCACGCGAATCGACTTTTGGATTTTTTAGGAGCAAGCATGCAATATCGCAAGTTTGGCCGTACTGGAGTCCAAGTCAGTGACATGGCTCAAGGGCTTTGGGGCATGACCGGCTGGAGTGGCTCATCGGATAGCGAGTCGCTTCAGGCACTGCAATTATCCGCCGATCTCGGATGCAATTTCTTCGATACTGCGTGGGCCTATGGCGAAGGTAAAAGTGACGGTCTGCTCGGGCAGACGATTGCCAAGAACAAAAGCAAACGCCTTTTTGCCGCGTCGAAGATTCCGCCGAAGAACGAACGCTGGCCGGCACTGCCGAAATATAAGTATCACGATGTCTTTCCGCCCGACCATGTTTTCAAGTACGCCGATCGTATCCGCAAGCAGCTCGGCATCGACACGATCGATTTGCTCCAGTTTCACGTCTGGACCGACAAATGGACCGACGACCCTGATTTCCGCAAGACTGTCGAGAAGCTCAAGAAAGACGGGACCATTCGCTACTTCGGACTGAGCTTGAATCGATGGGAGCCGGAGAACGGAATCAAGGCCATACGCACTGGTCTGGTCGATGCGGTGCAGGTCATTTACAGCATCTTCGACCAGTCGCCCGAGGACAAATTATTCCCGCTTTGCAAGGAGATGAACATCGGCGTAATCGTTAGGGTCGCGCTCGATGAAGGCAGCCTCGGCGGCAAGATGACGAAGGACACCACATTCCCTAAGGACGACTGGCGGTCGGGATATTTCAATCCGAAGAACCTCGCCAACACCATGAAGCGTATCGACAAACTAAAAGAGATATTGCCTCCCGGAATGTCGCTGCCAGAGATGGCATTGCGCTTTGTCCTCTCGCATCCCGCGGTGAGCACCACAATCGTGGGCATGAGGAAGCTGGCGCACGTGCGCGAGAACATTGCGCTAAGCGATAAAGGCCCGCTCAGCCCAGAGTTGCTGAGAGAATTGAAGCGGCATCGATGGAACCGGAAACCCGCGCCCTGGTCGGACTAGAAATCAACGGAAGACGTCGACATACAAATTGAATGGCGAGGATTATTGCGATTTGCGCGTCTTGGACTTGGGCGTGTCCCCGCTCACGCTGCCTTCGGTCGTAATGCGGGAGGCCTTACAAACTTCTTTGGCCACTTTGAGCGCAGTCTCGCGGAGGGGAGCTCCGTCGGCGATGATCGAGCTGGCAGCGAGTGTGAACTGGACCGCGTCTTCCTGTTTGTCGAAGTAGAGCACAACCTGACTTGCTGCCATGGCAGGATTAACCTCCGGAATTCGTTACCGAACATCATAGGGCGGAATTCGGGGCGGGAGGTGTACTGAGTAGGTGCCTGTTTGGCTATATGAAAACTCAGAAGTACATCTCACCACTCAGGACACCTTAGGCGGCCTACAGCATCGGCTGTAGGGAGATTTTGGTCGCGGGGGTGTAAAAGACCAATTGAGACCTTGGCTCTGAGCCTTCTGCTCAGATAGACCCGGAACCGGGTTCCCAGACTTCAGATTTCGCGATCTTTTGATTTCGCGATCTTCGATTTGCGATTTCGATTTTGCCATCTCTGATTTTGCCATCTAAAGACCGGCAAGGAGTTCGTTATGAAGAGCTGGTCCGTCGTTATTGCTGGTTTTATTTTCTGCAGCGCGGTTGCCTACGCACAAGAGCCCGCACACCCGGGCCAAGTGTTCTCCTCAGACTTGGTGTTGTGGTCGTCGATGCAGGAGCCACAGCAGCCGGAGCAACAGGATCGCACCCACCAACAGCCCACGCCCGAGCCGGCTCCGGAAACCCAACCCGCTCAGAATCCCACGCCTGCCCAGCCAGGCGCGCATAAGGCGTCCCCGTCGACGCAGGGGTCGCAGGACCAAGATCCCACGGCGCAGACCTTTACTGGCACCATCAGTAAGGAAGCGGACAGTTACGTGCTAAAGGTCTCGGGCGCCACTTTCTACAAACTCGATAGTCAGGATCAGGTGCAGCCGTTTGAAGGGCGACGGGTTCAGGTCACAGGCACGCTTGATCGCTCGATCAATCTGATTCACGTGGATAAAGTTGAGCCATTGTCGTAAGAGCAGTGGGAAGTGGGCAGGGGTTGGTGGTCAGTAAAAACCAGGTTGAGCTTTTGGCGCTGCACTGATCGTTCTGCAGTTGTCCCTCACCGGTTCCGCCACCAGTTGTCAGGTAAACACCAGCACTCATCATTGATCATTGATCACTGACCACCAGCCACTAGCCACTGCTCTTAGTGCTACATTAATTCTTCATGTCGGCGCCTGATTCCCGCTTTGTTCACGCCTGCAAAGCCCTGCCCGTGGATCGAACTCCAGTCTGGTTCATGCGACAGGCGGGACGCTACATGCCCGAGTACAGGGCGGTGCGCAAGCAACATTCTCTGATTGAGATCTGTAAAAATCCGCAGCTTGCCGCAGAGGTCACCATCACAGCGGCTGAAATCCTGGGAGTAGATGCGGCAATCATCTTCGCTGACCTTCTTTTGCCCTTAGAAGTCATGGGCCTGCCATTCCATTTTTCTGCTGGCGAAGGCCCGATCATCGATCGACCGTTGCGCACCAGCGATGATATTCATCGTCTTCGTACCGACTCTGCCGGCGATCTCGACTACGTGGCCGAAGCGGTTCGCCTGGTGGCGCGGCATTTTGGACCAAAGTTGCCGGTTATCGGCTTCTGTGGCGCGCCCTTCACGCTCGCCAGTTACATGATCGAGGGAGGAGGCTCACGCCATTACGTCAGCACAAAGACTCTGATGTATTCGAATCCGCATGCCTGGAACGAGCTGCTAAGCAAACTGGTCTCCGTTACGTCCGTGTATGCGACTGCCCAGGTTCGCGCTGGAGCGGATGTGATTCAAGTTTTTGATAGCTGGGTGGGGTGCCTCTCGGTCGAGGACTATCGGCAATATGTTCTGCCGCGGACGACTGAATTAATAAAAAGTTTGAAAACCTCCGGGGCACCCGTCATTTACTTCGGCACGGATACAGCCACGCTGCTGAGTTCCATGAAAGAAACAGGAGCCGACGTTATTGGGCTTGATTGGCGGATTCCGCTGGATGAAGGGTGGCAGGGTCTTGGCAATGCTGGGGCAGTGCAAGGCAATCTTGATCCGGTGACGCTCTTCGCGGATTGGAAGCAAGTAAAAGCTGCGGCACGGCGCATTTTGGACCAAGCTGGCGGACGACCGGGACACATCTTTAATCTTGGTCACGGAATTCTTCCAGAGACTCCGGTGGAAAATGTGAAGGCGCTTGCTGAATACGTTCAGGAGCAGACTACGAAAGCGGCGGTGAATTCACGGTGAGCAGTTCGGGAAAAATGGCGGTACTGTTGCTGGCGCACGGCAGTCCAAACTCTGTCGATGATGTGCCCGAGTTTTTGTTGCGAGTGACCGGAGGCCGTCCACTCCCGGCCGAAGCCATCGAAGAAATTAGTCATCGTTACGCCGCGATCGGCAAATCGCCCCTGACGGAACTTACTTTGAAGCAAGCCGAACTGCTGGCCCGGCAGATCGGAATGCCGGTTTATGTTGGTATGAGAAACTGGCATCCATTTGTTGCGCAGGCGCTACAGCAGATGCAGGCTGATGGAATTCGGCACGCCGTCGTGATCTGCCTGGCGCCGCACAATTCGCGCACCAGCGTCGGCCTTTATCGCAAATCGCTGGGTCAATCCACCGACCCCGAAATGACTTTTGACTTCGTAGAGTCCTGGCACGATCAACCTTCGCTGATTCAAGCTTTCGCGGAAAAACTCAAGTCGGGGCGACAACAAGCCAACTGCGAATCAGGGACGCGGGTGCGTGTGATCTTCACTGCCCACAGCGTGCCCGAACGAACGGTGCGTGATGGCGATCCGTATGAAACTCAGGCGAGGCAGACCGCAGCGTTGGTTGCGACGGCCGCAGGGCTAGAGCAGCAAGACTGGAGCTTCGCGTTTCAAAGCCAAGGAATTTCTGGAGGGCCATGGCTTGGTCCGACGGTGGAAGAGACTATCACCCGCCTGAAGCAGAGCGGACGTGCCGGAGTGTTTATACAGCCGATCGGGTTTCTTTGCGATCACGTCGAAATCCTCTATGACATCGACATTCTGTTCAGGAAGGTCGCTGAAGAACAAGGCGTGCGGCTGTGGAGAGCGGAATCGTTGAATGATTCTCCGCTGCTTACCTCCGCGCTGGCGCAGATCGTTCGTTCACGAACCTTGGCGACCGCCGAAACCCGCAGCTGAGGGATAACGATTCCAGATGAAAAGAATTGCAATCATCGGCGGTGGTGTTTCCGGGCTTAGCGCAGCTTATGCACTGCAGAAACACGTCTATAGAGCTGCAGAAATAGATTACGTTTTGTTCGAAGCCGGGCCCCACTTCGGAGGAGTAATCCATAGCGAACGCGTAAACGATTTCCTCATCGAAGCCGGCCCAGATTCCTTTCTAACCGAGAAGCCGTGGGCGGCTGAACTTTGCCGCGAACTCGGCTTGGGCGATCAGCTAATTGCCTCGAGTGACGCCGAGCGCAGAACATACATATTCGTCAATGGCCGCTTGGTGCCGCTTCCCGAGGGATTGATGTTCATGGTTCCAACCGACCTTGCGGCCACGTTTTTATCTCCTCTGTTCTCATGGCCGACCAAGCTGCGGATGATTCGCGAGTGGTTCTACCGTCCTTCGCTCGACGTTCCTGAAAGCACGGTCGCAGAATTTGTGGAGCGGCACTACGGGCGAGAGATGGTGGAGCGCGTCGCTGATCCGTTGGTAGTGGGCGTTTACGGTGGCGGCGCCGATGAACTTAGCGCGTCCTCAGTTCTGGCGCGTTTTGTCGAGATTGAAGTCCGCCAGGGAAGTCTGGGGCGCGCGATGGTGGCGTCGCGGAAGCTGCAGAGTCTTTCCGCGGAGCAAGGCTTCGCCGGACAGCCCAGGGCGGCTGTCCCCACGCGGTCGCTGTTTACGTCGTTGAAGGGCGGCATGCAAACGATGACCGATGCGATGCTGGCGCAAATTCCGGAGTCGGCTCGGCGGATGAACACTCCGGTCGCAGCCGTGACCCCGGAATCCGGCAAGTGGCTGGTGGCGAGCAGGGGGCGTACGGAGGAATTCGATGCCGTGATTATTGCAACTCCTGCGTATACGGCGGCCGAGTTGCTGCGCAACGACGTTCCGCAACTTTCGTCGGAGCTCGAAGCGATTAGGTATAGCTCGTCTGTCACCGTTGCGCTTGCCTACGACGAGAAAACGCTTGCATCTCTGCCCGCCGGATTCGGGTTTCTGGTGCCTCGCACGGAGAACAAGCGCATTCTCGCCTGCACTTTCGTCCATAATAAATTTCCCAACCGCGCACCGTCGGATTCTGCCCTGCTTCGTTGTTTTCTCGGGGGAAGTCGCGACGAAGAAATATTGCAATCGCCCGACGCCGAGATCGTTGCCACGGTTCGGCGGGAGCTCGAGGAAATACTCGGCTTTACAACTGAGCCGAGCTTCGTCAAAATTTACAAATGGCGCAAAGCCATGGCGCAATATGGCGTCGGTCACAAGACAAGAGTGGAACTTGTCCGAAAGGCCATTTCTTCCATGCCGGGCTTGTCGCTGGCCGGTAATGCATACAACGGAATCGGAATCCCGGACTGCGTGCGATCCGGCTCGGAAGCCGCAGCGAAGATTCTCGTTGATCTCGCAATCGTCCAGCCTCGGGCACAATTCGCGCGGTAGGCAATTACTCAGGTAACTTGGCAACTCCCGTCTCGAAACATTCCACTATCAGCAGGGTTCGTTTTACCAAGGGAGATCTCAATGCGTGCGGCTTTCTTGATTTCGGTGGTGTTCCTTTTCTCTTCAGCTTTCGCACAAAACCAATCTAGCAGCATGGCGGGCATGGACATGTCTCACATGTCGGGGCACGACCAAGACATGCACGACATGTCTGGCATGAACAGCGAAAGCGATGGCAATGCTGCGGCCATGCATTCAATGGAGGGCCACCACATGGACATGGGCCCTCACATGAAGATGACCACTCTGCGTTCTGCGCAACCCGGCGATCAGGATAAAGCTGACCAAATCGTGCAGGGAGCGCGGGCCACAGCTGAAAAATATAAAGACTACAAAGCTGCCCTGGCCGACGGGTACAAGATCTTCATGCCCAACGTTCCGCAAAAGCAGTATCACTTCACGAATTATTGGAATGCTCTGCGCGCGCGCAACAGTTTTGATCCGTCGCGCCCGACTTCATTGCTTTATGAGAAAAATGGCACCGATTACAAGTTGATCGGCGTGATGTACACAGCCCAGAAGGATGCAAACGAGGACGAGCTGAACTCACGCATTCCTTTGAGTATTGCCCAGTGGCACGCGCATGTGAACCTGTGCATGCCTCCTCGCGATCGCAAGCAAGAAGCGATTCCGCCGGATGCGAAATTCGGACTGTCTGGATCAATCACGACGAAGGAAGACTGTGACATTGCCCGAGGGAAATTCATGCCGCAGATCTTCGGCTGGATGGTGCACATTTATCTCGAACAAAAGCCGGAAGACATCTGGTCCGTCGAGCGGCAGCACAATCACATGGACTGACGCTCGGGCGAATTCAGGAGAAAAATCGCCCGGTCTGCGATAAGGAAGTTAAACAATGAGCAAGCCGCGACGCTGAGCAGATTCGCCGGCAGGTAGCTCATCCCTGCAATTTCCACGAGAACCTTCATGGCAAACAGATTTCCGCCGATGGAGAAGACTCCAGTCGTGAGGTTGAACTTCACCAAGCGGGCGAGTCGGTTCGGCGCTCTGCGGTCCGCCCAGGTGAAAGCCTCATGCCAAAGGAAGTTATGCAGGACTGTGGCTTCAACTGCCAAGCCAGTCGCGAACAGGTAATTGATCCCCAGAGCTGACGTGAGCAGGGCAAGCATGCCCAGTTGCACAGCAATTCCTATTACTCCTACCACATTGAACTTCAGCCAGCGCACAAATCCGGAATCGGTAGACTCTGCGCGCACGCTCACGAGAGGCGCTCCTCGTTATAAAGCCGAACAATATTTCGAGCGGTGAAGTAGATCAGCATCGTTGTCATTCCCGCGATTCCAATTGCGCCGCCAACGTCGAAGAGTCGATAGTGGTGCAAAACTGTTGGCCATTGGAACACGGCTAAATTCCCCGATATGAGAAGGACACGCAGCTCTGTGGGCCCGAAACTCCAGAAGGACATCCGGAACTCGCCCAACGTGTAAGTCGCAAGATAGGACTGGATCGAGAGCAGCAAAAACAATATGAGCAGGCTGATTGCGATCGCCGGGCCCATGTACCCGGATAACGCCAGGCCAATCATCAGCGCAACCGCTCCGACGCTGTCGAGAATGTGATCGACATAAAAGCCGTAGCGCGGCCGCTGCTTCTGCCGCACGCGCGCGAGAGTGCCGTCCATGCTGTCTCCAAACCAGTTCAGGGCAAGGAATCCAATTCCAGCGATCAGCCACAGCCGATTTGATCCCGCCACGGCATAGCTCACGCCCGTCATCAGTTGGGCCACGAATCCGAGCAGGGTCAGATGATCTGGGCCGATCCGGTATGGGGTGCGTTCCGCCATCCAGATGAGCAGCCGTTTTTCGGGCCCAGTGAGAATGCTTTGTTGAAGCCGCGCCGCCTGCCGAAACAGTCTGCCCGGCGTTGAATCGATCAAAATTTGCGTGGCCATGCTTTCCTCCGATTGCGGCAGTGTGCGCGTTTGCCGCATTCGGGGCAATGCGCTGCGGGTAAATTGAAGCTCAACTAGAGGTCAATAGTTAAGACATTGAAAGCAAGAGAGATCTACTTCGATCTAGGCAGCAGCATTTGGAGCAACGGAGCAATAGTTGGGCCGGGCGGGGACGCCCGGCGCTCCACTATTCGAGAAGGGAAGGGGCATGCGCTCGATGAACATCAGGTCAGGAGTGGGCAGGCGAAATGAGCAAACCAGCTCAGGCATGGGCGGAGGCTTCTTCAATAGCATCCGCTAATTGTTGGCAAGCCCACGAGACTTGATCGGAAGAAATGACTGCTGGGGGCGCGATCAGAACATGGTCGCCGCAATCGCCGTCGGCGCACCCCTGGACGGGATAGACCAACAGCCCACGTTCGGTAGCGGCCTGCGCGACTTGCCCTGAAAAATTTACCTCGGCGGGAAAAGAAGCTCTACTGGCCCTATCTGAAACGAACTCGACAGCCCATAGAAGGCCAATACCGCGCACTTCGCCGACGTGATTCAGGTCCCCAAGTTGCGCGAGATTCTGTTTAATAGTGTGTGCGATGCTGCCCTTGCGATCCGAGTCCGCTGCCTGTACCAATTTGTGCTCCGAAATATAGTTAAACACCGCGCGACCCGCTGCCAGCGAAATCGGATGCGAACCGTAAGTGAAACCGTGAATGAAAGAGCCGGAGCCGGAGGAGATCGCATCAACAACTTTCTTCGACATGATGACCGCGCCCAGAGGGGCATAGCCGCTGGAAAGTCCTTTGGCGGTGATTAGAATATCCGGCGCCACTCCCCAGTGATCGACCGCGAAATTTTGCCCGGTCCTTCCTATGCCGCTCATTACTTCATCAGCGATCATGAGAACTTCATGCCTATCACAGATTTCGGAAACTTTTTCTAAATAGCCTTTCGGCGGGATTACTGCGCCCAAGGTCGCGCCGCTCACCGGTTCAAGAAGTACGGCCGCGACTTTTCCATCGTTATCGGCAATGGCTGCCTCCACTTCGGCGGCATACTCCTGCCCGCAGTCGAAGCAGCCGTCGGTGCAGTCATGAACGCATCGATAGCAGTAAGGGGCATCGACGGTCGAAAACTCGCGCAGCATGGGGCGATAAATTTCACGCCGGCGCTTATTTCGAGAGACTGCAACCGCGCCGAGGGTCGCGCCGTGGTAGCTCTGGTTACGACTGATGATCTGCGAGCGTCCGTTCTCGCCGATTTCAACCTGGTACTGCCGCGCCAGCTTCAGCGCAGTTTCCACCGCCTCGGATCCTCCGCTGCAAAAGTAAACCGCGCCGCCGCGAAAGTTATCGCCCGCAAACGCTAGCAGTTCGTTGGCGTACTGCTCGGCGATAGGGGTGGTGAATTGGCTCCCGTGGACGAACTCGATCGACCGGGCCTGATCGGTCATGGCCGCCGAAATTTCTGAAACTCCGTGGCCAATGAAGTTCACAGCGGCTGAGCCGGAAAAATCGAGGTATTGCTTGCCTTGAGAGTCCCAGAGGTAAGCGCCCACTCCGCGCACGGCAGGGGGGAACGATTTGCGGAAGGACCGCCGCAACAGGGCCGAACCCGGTACTTCCTGCGTAGCAGCTTGACCCGGCACTTGGGGATTATCCGGTGTATTGATTCCTACTGTCAAAAAAGAGTTGCCGCGCGTGCAAATACAGCCCCAACTTGGGCCATAACGAGGGCCCCTGGAGCCCTTCAGCAATCAACAGATAAGACCTACTGGAATCCAAGATGCCATCTGGAGTCCAAAGTTCATTGGATGCTTCCGTGTAAAATCGCCCATAATGCCGCCCGGCCCAAAGCCTTTCAGCGAGGAGTCTGACAGCCCCAATAACTCCAGTCTCCAGCCAACGTCCGTGACGCGACGGTTTTTTCGGCTGCTGCATCCATCCCGCGTGCACACGGCGTTTTCCGCCACCATCTTGCTGGTTGCTGCGATTCTGCTTTCACGAGTGATGGGTTTTCTACGGGAGATGTACATTGCCTGGGCATTCGGCGTGAGCCCGGTCACGGATGCCTACCTCGCGGGCTTTACCATACCTGATTGGCTGAATTATCTGGTGGCGGGCGGGACGGCATCAATCACTTTTGTATCTATCTACACGCGGTTCCTGGCTGAAAAAAGAGAGGAGGACGCGCGTAAGACGTTTTCCGCCATCATCACCATCATGACGGCGGTGCTCGGAGTCGGAATCGTTCTGGCAGAAATTTTTGCGCCGCAACTCGACGGGCTGATTTTCAGCAAGTTCACTCCAGACCAGTTCGCGTTGTGTGTACATCTGACGCGTATCCTATTGCCGGCGCAATTGTTCTTCTACGTAGGCGGAGTAGTTTCGGCGGTGCTGCTCTCGCGCCGGATGTTCCTGCTCCCGGCAGTTGGGCCAATTATTTATAACGGCGGCATTATCCTTGGCGGCCTGTTGTTCTCTCGACGGCTAGGAATTTCCGCGCTCGCCTACGGCGCCGTCGCTGGGGCTTTCGTGGGAATTTTTCTTATCAATGCTATCGGCGCCGCGCGACTCGGGGTCGGATACAAACTTTCCTTTGACTTGCGCAATGCAGCCTTCCTCGAGTGGGTACGGCTTTCTATCCCACTCATGCTGGGAGTGTCGTTGGTCACGGCCGACGACTGGATCCTCCGCTATTTTGCCTCCGGCGCGGTTGGCGACATTACACGCCTGAATTACGCAAAGAGACTCTTCCAAGTTCCGATCGCGGTTCTCGGGCAGGCCGCAAGCCAGGCCTCGCTGCCATTTTTCGCTCGCCTGTTTGGAGAGAAGCGATTTGGCGAATTTGCCGAAACTGTAAATGCTTCCGTGTACCGGATTCTAGCCGCGGCCCTGTTGGTATCGAGTCTTATGGCAGTGGCAGCCCTTCCGCTAATCGATCTGGTTTATCGCCGCGGGCATTTGCATTTTTCCGACTCCCGCATTACTGCGGTTTATTTTTTCTGGTTTTCGCTTTCACTGGCTTTCTGGGCAGCGCAGGGTTTATATGCGCGGGCGTTCTATGCGGCGGGAAACACGCTGACGCCGATGATCTCGAGCACTGTAATCACGGTGGTTTCTCTGCCTGTTTACTCGGCGCTTTATCGCACATTTTCCGCCAGCGGACTAGTTATTGCATCCGATCTCGGAATAGCCGCCAATTGCATCGCCGTCGCCATTCTGCTGCACCAGCGCGGGTTGGTTCCGCTCCGAGGGCTGGAGTGGAGAGAGATCGGCAAGGCGCTTCTGGTCGCGCTTGCGGCGGGATTTCTCGGCTGGCAAGCCACCAAGCTCATCAATCTAAGCGGAAGCCGAGTGGCGGATTTAGAAGCTCTGGTTTTGCTCAGCGGAGTCTGGGCGGTTGCGGTTGTGCTCGGGCTGTGGCTAACGAAATCAAAGTTGCCGCGTGATATGCGGCGAAAGAAGCAACCGACGGAAAAGTCAACGAGCGTGATTACGAATGCTTAATTTCAGTTCGGAGTTGCACGGGCGAGGACGCCGGTGCTTCCACTTTTACTCTAAACATTGCTCGGCGGTTTCAACACCAACGTGCGGTTGAACTGCTGCATGATCTTGTAGCATTCGCACGCTGCCGACTCGAGCTGTTTGCGATTAATGATTTTTACCGTGCCGCGCAGATTTTCGATAAAGCCAGCTTTCTGCAAAATGCCCGCAGCCAGGCTCACACTTGGTCTTCCAGTTCCAAGCATCTGAGCCAGAAACTCATGGGTGATCGGCAGAAATTCCGATGCGACGCGGTCCTGGCACATCAGCAGCCATCGCGCCAGGCGCTGCTCGATTTCGTGCAGCCGGTTGCACGCGGCGATCTGCGCTATTTGCAGTCCCTGAACCAGCACGTAGCGGTTCAACATCAGCCGTAGCTCGGGTGCCTCTCGCATCTTGTCTTCCAAAATTTCTGACTTGAGGCGGACTCCGGTCCCGGGAATCTGCATGATGCTGCGATACGGTCCGCGATGAATGCCAACCGCCAGCGGCGTCCCGACAATTCCCTCACGTCCGACGATGGCGACTTCTACGCTATGACCATCGCTCGTCAATACGACCAGCGATGCCAAGCCCTCATTCAAAAAATAGGCGAACTCTATTTTCTCGCCTGCCTCATGCAGGATCTGGTGATGGGAAAGCTGCACCGATTCAAGATGGGGGCGGATGAGGTTGTACTCTGTCTCGGGGATCGAGTTCAGGATTTGGTTCTCGACCGGCTTCGAGTTAGCGTCGGTTCGCGTGCCTGATGGACTCGTGATTGAGTTTTTTAGTTCGATTCGAAAATTCGTACGTTGCAAACGTGCTCCCTCTTGCAAGCCACGCGCAAACCACAAGATTCTCTGGAGAAGACCAGTGCGCGTAGGCTATTTGTCACGCGAGAATGTGTCAGTTCGACAACGAACCGAGAGTTCCGCAACTACATACTCAACATCTCTTTCGGCGGCGGCGGAAACTACTTCAGGCTGAAGGTCCCGTTGTAGTTTTGGATCACTCTGTAGCACTCGCATGCGGCATCCTCGAGGCGCTTGCGGTTGAGGATTTTTAAACTCCCGCGAGTGTTTTGGATCAGCCCTGCACGCTCGAGCACGCCCGCGGCAATGGTGACCGTTGGTCTTCCCGAGCCCAGCATTTGAGCAAGGAATTCGTGAGTCAGTGGCAAATTTTCGGAGTCAATCCTGTCCTGGCACATCAACAACCAGCGGGCCAGCCTCTGATCCATGTCATGCAGCCGGTTGCACGCGGCGAGTTGTGCCACCTGTAACTGCTGCATCATGACGTATCGCTCGACGAGCAATTTCAAATTAGGCGACCGGTCAAAAGTCTCCTCCAGCGCTAACGATGGAATCCGCAAACCTCTTCCAGCAATTTGCATAATGGCCCGCATGGGTGCGCTCTCAAAACCAAACGCTAGTGGAGCTCCGACGACGCCTTCGCAGCCAGCGATGCCAACCTCCACGCTTCGGCCGTCTTGGACGAGCACGACCAGCGACACCATTCCCTCATTGGGGAAATAGGCGTTCGCGATTTTTTCGCCCTGGTCGTAAAAGATTTTGTACTGCGGCATTTCCACTTCTTCTAGCAGGGGCCGCAGGCTCATGAATTCATCTTCGGGGATGGTACGCAGTATCCGGTTCTTGATCGATTTACCATCGCGATCGGTGCGCGGCGGCAACGGCATAGGAATAGCCGGCACCCGCGGATCGACGGAAGACGTAACGTCTGGCATAGCGATTTCGCATTCTCTTTGCACGCCGATAAGATGCGATGCAGCCAGTCCGAACTGTCAGGGAATCCTGTACGTAGAACTGTAAATTCGCGCACTGGAGAGAGATATTTTCCGCAAAAAAACGGCACCCTTAGGTCAGGGTGCCTGTTTTCAGAGCTGAATTGGATGGTTTACGCGCGGGCTGCTGCTACCTCGGCGGGAGTGCTGGTTACCGGCTTCTCCTCGCCATTCGGCTTTTGTCCAGGTTGCTGTCCGGCCTTACGGATATCGATTCCGCCTTTGAAGAACGCGCCATCTTCAATGGAGATGCGCGCGGCTACGACGTCGCCGGTGAGCGAACCATCGCTGCGGATGTCAACCCGGTCGCTGGCCGTGAGGTTGCCACGAACTTTGCCAAGGACAACGATTTCGCGGGCATTGATGTTGGCGGCGACCACGCCGTTGCGGCCAACCGTGACACGGTTTCCAGCAAGGTTGATCGAACCTTCCACGCGTCCATCAATGTAAAGCGACTCAGACCCGGTTACTTCACCCTTAATCACAAGAGACTTCCCGATGGTAGCCTGGTCTGCAGTGCTGGCCGAAACGGGTCGCGGAGCACTGCTGGCGGCCGTTTCGGTTACCGCAGGAGCGCTCGGCGCTGATGTAGGGATACGCTCCGGCTCGGTCGGACGACCTGGCGCCGTGGGCTGATTTGTAGGCTTCCACATGTGAGAAGAAATCCTTTCCTTTAGGGAAATTGTTTGTATTGGGCCGAATCTGTCTATTCGGAGGCCAACAAAATTCTACTCTCCACAGCTAGGTTTGTATTGTGGAAAAGAGTAATACTTTGTGCATTTTTGGGGTGTTTTTGAGGATTTTCGAGCAAATATTCAGGGCAAAGCCTTAGAGTGGCCGCGTTACTTTGGTCAGCACTGATGGTCTAGCTACTCTGGAATGACTCTCTGCAAAGTCTAAACGAAGGAGTCGCGGATTGTGGGCCCTCTCCCTTCGAAATAGTCTTATAGCCGCAGCACAAGTCCAGGCGCCCTAGACCGGCATTTGCGTCTGCGAGATAACACCTAACGGTAGCTGGTAGCTACCCGTTAAACGACGATACTAGGGAAACAGGCGAGAGCTGCTGGAACGGCACCGATATCTGTCCGACTCATCTAAAATCTCAGAAGCACTCATGCGTAACCGCAGCTTAAGCTGCAAGACTTTGGAACCAAAATGCTTTCGGACGCGGTCATCCTGAAAAAAATCCAACGTCAGCCGAAGCAGGCTGCTGGATACAAGCAACTAGTGCGCGAATTAGGGCTGCACGGCAATGAGAGGAAGGAACTCTCCGGCCGGCTGCAGAAAATGATCTCTGGCGGCCAGCTGGTAAAAATGGATTCGGATCGATATGCAATCCCGCAAGCGGCAACTGCTAGCGGGAAAAACTTGATCGCCGGAAAACTAAGCCTTCATCGCGACGGGTTCGGTTTCGTTATCCCTGATCTCGCTTCTGCTGCCCCTAATCTGAAAGGCCGGCTCTCCGGAGACATTTTCATTCCGCCGCATGCGGTGGGCTCGGCGATGCACGGCGATCGCGTGTTGGTTGAAGTCACTAATATCCGGGATGACGGCAGGGCTGAGGGACGCGTTTTGCGCCCGATAGATCGCGCTCATCCTACAGTTGTGGGCATTTTTCACCACGGCTCACGGCAAAATTACGTCGTCGCTCTTGACCAGAAGATTTCGCAGCAGATTGTCATCCCACATGGAATGGAATATCCGGAGGGAACGGATCCGTCGTCGGTCGTTGGCCGTTCGTCGTTGGCAAAAGCGCAATCCGCAGAAGTCGGCGCAACAATCGCTGAGAAAGACACGGCGCGCAGGAGAAAGGTTTCGCCGGCGACCAATGACGAACGGCCAACGACGGGCTCTTCCAGGCACCGTGTGCTGGGCGAAGAAGTCGCCCGGCGGGATTGGAGTGATCTCGAAAATGTGGTGGTCGACGTTGAGATCACCGACTGGCCGACGGCAACGCAAAATCCGCGCGGCCGTGTCGTTGAAATTTTGGGCTACGAAGATGACTTCGGCGTTGACGTTGAGATCATCATTCGCAAGTACCATCTGCCCCATCGCTTTCCTGCCCAGGTGTTGACTGAAGCCGAAGCAATTGAGCCAATCATTCCTTCTGCCGAGATTCGCAAGCGACGTGATTTCCGGGACCTCCCAATTGTCACCATCGATGGCGAAACTGCTCGCGATTTCGACGACGCCGTGCTGGTGCAACGCCTGGAAAACGGCAACTACGAATTGCAAGTTCATATTGCCGACGTTGCCCAATACGTTCTGCCCGATACCGCGCTCGATCAGGAGGCGCGGCTGCGCGGAACCAGCGTTTACTTTCCCGACCGTGCCGTCCCCATGCTACCGCTCGAGCTTTCGACCGACATTTGCAGTTTGCGGCCGCAGGTTGATCGTCTGGTGATGTCATGCCTCATGGAGATTGACAATCGCGGTGAGATCGTCGGATACCACATTTGTCCTGGAGTGATCCGTTCTGCTGAACGCATGACCTACACCGCGGTGAAGGCTGTGCTCGAAGGCGACGAATCGTTTCAAGCAAAGTACGCAGGGTTGGTGAAGAACTTCGAACTCATGCGCGAGCTGGCAATGATTCTGAACCGCAAGCGCGAGCGTCGCGGCTCCATTGACTTTGACTTGCCAGAGCCAATGATTGAATTTGATGAACTCGGATTGATGAAGAGCATCACGCGTTCGGAACGCAACATTGCGAACCGCATCATCGAGGAATTCATGCTTTCGGCGAACGAGTGTGTTGCCGGATATTTGGAAAACAAGAGATTTCCTTCACTCTATCGTGTCCACGAAAAACCCGATGCCAAGCGCGTGTACGACTTCGAAGTGATCGCCGCGACCTTTGGATATTCGCTCGGCGTCGGTCCTCTTCCCATCCAGCGTGTGCAGTTCAAAAGTGATCGCCGCTCCAGCTATGGAACAGGAAAGCGCGCGCGGGAAGTCGAGATTCCGAAGGAGGTTCACATCACTCCCCGCATGTACCAGAAGCTGACCGAGAAGATTGCCGGCAAGCCCGAGGAGCGGATTTTGTCTTACCTAATGCTGCGCTCGCTGAAGCAGGCGCGGTATTCAGAAGAAAATCTCGGGCACTTCGCGCTGGCGGCGACGACTTACACGCACTTCACTTCGCCGATTCGCCGATATCCGGACTTGATCGTGCACAGAATTCTTAAAGATGTGCTGAGAGATTCTCCGGAGAAATGGGATGGAGAAGTGCCCATTGGGAGTCTTTCCTCAGGGCCTAAAGGCCAACATCCACCACCCGATGACGCGGCGCTGAAGCGCCGCTCTTCCACGGTCGACCACTCATCTGTTCACAGCTTGGAAGAGCGGCCCTTCAGGGCCGCGCCAACGGAACACAACAGGAAAGGCGTTTTGGCCCCTGAGAACTCGTGGCCGGGGCGGCCGCGCCACACGGACGCTGCTACCCCCTGGTCAAAGCGCCGCGAGCGCGAGCAGGTTGAACTTTCTGAAGGCCCCATCTCACTCGACGAACTTCATGCCATTTCCGAAGAATCGAGCCAATCGGAGCGCCGCGCTGATGATGCGGAACGCGAGCTGATGGAGTGGAAAAAGGCGAAGTTCATGCAAGACCGCGTCGGCGAGGACTTCGACGGTCTCATTATTAGCGTCACGAAATTCGGCTTCTTCGTCGAACTCACGGACATGTTCGTTGAAGGGCTGGTTCCCCTCAACACCCTTATCGATGATCGTTACACGTACCACGAGAACACACGCGAAATTATTGGCCAGCGCTCGCGCAGGACATTTCGGCTGGGACAAAAGGTGCGCGTGATCGTGGACCGGATTGATCCGGTGGAAAAAAAGATCCAGTTTGCATTGTTAGAAGAAGTGAAGCCACCTAGAACCAAGCACAAAAAGCGATTACGTATCTGAAGCAACGAGGGTTGTCGTAGCTTACAGGCTGGATGGCCGTGGTCCACGCTCAATGCGCTTGGTGTAGAATTTCCCAGTTAACCCCGTTCGAACATCCTCGTTCGAACCAGTGTCGGGACGTGGCTCAGCCTGGTAGAGCACTCGCTTGGGGTGCGAGGGGTCGGCAGTTCAAATCTGCCCGTCCCGACCAACATCCGATTACTTCCGAATAGCCCAACGTTGGCCGGGCTCTGCAACTTCCGGGTCGAAACTACTGGACGACAACAAACTGATTGACACCACGAAAAGCCTTGTGTACAAGGGACGGGTTTATGTAAAGGTTGCGAAGGGAACGGCAAGGGATCGACGTTCGCCTCACCCATCCGCTCTGCAGTGCGCGTTGGTATTTGCATGAGCAGGCTATGGTTGGATCACCGGTTCCCGCTGAATCGATAGTGTTTTTCCTTCCAAGGAGGTGTCACCATGAAGCAGCCAGGCAAGTCATTCGAATCCCCAGTTACACGCCGCTCGTTTCTTCAGCGCGCTGGAGTAGGCGGTGCCGCCGTCCTGGGTGGGACACTTTGGCCGAAAATTCTGGCCGCCGGCACGCCACGTCCGCGATCCAGCCAGCTGCCAGTGAGGCATGTGATCATCTCCTGCCAGGAGAACCGCTCGTTCGACCACTACTTTGGCTACGCGCCGCAAGTCCAGGCTGCCGGTTTCGGGCCACCCCCGGGCTACTCGCAGCCGGATGGCGCGGGCGGGACCGTCTCCCCATACGAGTTCACAAGCCTCTCGACAAATGACATCGGCCACTCGTGGGGGGCGGTCCACAGCGAATGGAACGCCGGTGCAATGGACGGCTTCATGACGACAGACGGCATCGATGCGATGGGCTACTACACGGCCACCGAGTTGCCCTTTTACTACAGTCTGCTTGACGAGTTCACGCTGTGCGGGAACTACTTCTGCTCCTTACTCGGTCCGACGTGGCCGAACCGTTTTTATTTTGCGGCCGGAACCTCGGGCGGGATCACGACCAACGGCCTGTGGGGGTACGGGATTTTCGACTACCCGATCATCCTCGATCTGCTCGACGCCGCCGGCGTCAGCTGGAAGGTTTACAACAACACCTGGGACAGCGTCCCGTTTGGGAATAGCGACAACGTCTTCGTCTTCTGGAAGCGTTACGCGCACGACAACCGCACCCTCGGGACTCGCGGCGACTACTTCAGCGACCTTAAGCATGGCACACTGCCGCAAGTGTCGTGGATCATTCCGAGCTTCGCCCGGGGCCTGGACGAGCACCCGCCGGCCGACGTTTCGGTCGGGATGGGCATTCAAGAAGACTTGATCACCGCGCTGCGCCAGTCATCGGCATGGGACAGTTCTGCGTTTCTACTAACGTACGACGAGCACGGAGGCTACTTCGACCACGTGGCCCCGCCACAGCTCGATGCGTTCGGGCTGGGCATCCGGGTTCCGATGTGGGTGATCTCCCCGCTCGCGAAGCGCGCGCACATCGAGCCGAAGGTGTACGAGCACACCTCGACCTTGAAGTTCCTCGAACGCCTGTTCAATCTGCCGACGCTGGCCTCGGTCAACCACCTGTTCGATACTGCGACGCCGGTCGGTTCGAACTACGAGGCGGCGGCAGGGGGAGCGAGTGCCGGCCCCCCGGCGCCTCCACGTGACGGAGACGCGCGGATCGGCGACCTGTTCGAGTGCTTTGGCGTGTGAGCGGGGGTACCGAAAATCTCGGGATTCAGCAGAAAAGTTCGAAAATCGTCTGCTAGGGCCGACCAGTTCTTCCGCACAGAGGTCCTTCGACTTCGCTCAGGATTGCGCCCGCGGGCCCGCTAAGCGGCTCAACTGGGGTGCGAGGGGTTCGGCTCAGGACGCCGCCTAAGCGGCTCAACTTGGGGTGAGAGGGGTGGAGATTCTTCGACTGCGCTCAGGATTTCGGCAGGCAGCTCAGACGCCGCCTAAGCGCCTCAAGTTCAAATCTGCCCGTCCCGACCATTCCTTCTGGAATTACTATCCAGCAATTGGACATTCGTCGGAAGCAGCTAGCGTAAAGGGACCAAGGCACGCAGTAGTCTGAATAATTACTGGTTCTTCCACCGTAAGATTTTGACCTCGCCGTAGAACCAGCCTCCCTTCCGTCGATTCCGTCTCATGATTCCTACTCCACCGTGCCGGTAATCACTATCCATCCACGTGCGGTTGCCAATAAAAGCGGCGACATGAACTCCATGGAAAATGGCTACATCTCCTGGCACGAGCTTGCTGGTATCTATGTCCTCAAAAGACGGGACGTCCTGCACGACAAAAGCATCTCCATCGCATCCGTATTCCCAAAAGTTTTTGGCCAGACAGTGTCGATGGCGCTTTGCCGCGCAGATGTACTGCGAACAATTCAATATCCAGTAGTCAGTGCCGTCCAGCATGACGAGGGATTCGAGATAGTTGCGCGGCGCGGGCTTGAAGGAGAGGGAGAGTAGAGACAGGATGATTGCCGCTGATGTCAAGATCAAGCGATTCCTTCTTAGACCCGAGCCCGCTAGCCTGTGGACCATTGTCTTTGGTCACTCCTTAAAGTCCTAGTTTGGGACTAGGAATGCGCGTTGCAAAGTGACCGAAGTCACGCTTAACTGTTACTGCGGTGGATTTCGCCGAACACTCTTGAGATTGCTAACCGAAGCTAAGCACGATGGGTTGATTTCCAGAGCTCCGAAATGGGCACATCCTACAGGCGGCCAATGGCTGAGGCACAGCCCTAAGCTGCTGAAAAGTCCTAATTCATAAAGAGATTTGCACGAAAATTTGGCAAACAATTAGTGTTTCGATCCTCGGCAGATTACAACAGTAACCTTGTTCCGCGACAGGGTCTCAGCGAGGCTAGAAGCATGCCGCCACGCGTGGGGAAGCGCCGTGAAAAAAGAATTGCAACCGTCCACCCCATTCGGTTGTGGGGAATGGACTCGAGGGGGCGGCCTTTCATAGAGGCGGCCTCTACCTTAGACGTCAGCGGCAAGGGCGCTAGGGTAAAAGGCGTCAAGGTAAAGCTCGCGGTTGGTGATGTTGTCGGTCTCTCCTCCGGCGGGCAGAAGGGCAAGTTTCGGGTAGTTTGGGTTGGGCAAGCAGGCACACCAGAGGCGTGCAACGTCGGCCTACAGAGCTTGGAGTTTAAAAAACACCTCTGGGAGCTGAAACTTCCTGACAGTAGCTTCGACACCTACACGCGTCCGCCGCAGCGCGAACATCGCCTGTTGACCCGCTTGAAGTGTTCTCTCTCGGTCGAAGTACGTTCCGATGGCGCGGACAAACAAGTGTGGGCATTCATTAAAAACATCAGCATGGGAGGCTGCTATGTTGCAATGGCGACGCCGTTGCCAGTGGAAGCTAAGCTAAGGATCGCCTTGTGGTTGGACGACGAAACCAAGATCTGGGCAGATGGAATCGTAATTAGCAGTCACCCAGCTTCTGGAATGGGAATTAAATTTCTTGCGTTAAGCCGTAAGAATTTGGACGCCCTCGAGCAGTTTTTGAAACTCTCATCCGACCCGGTCAACCCCTCGTCGGTGCCGGTCGATTCGTAGCACGTCTGCTTCCCCGATCAAAACTTTCACCAGACGCTATTGCAAAATTGCCAGCATTTTTAGCCTGCACCCTTGTGCAGCATGTTCAGGGATTACTCCGGTTAGCTCGCGTTCGTCGTAACCGTTGCGTTCTTTGGCCTTTTCCCGCTTGAGGGGTTGAAGTACATTGCGAAAGAAAAACCCGGAAGAACAATCGGCACTGAGTACTCTGCCTCAAAATAGAGGATGACGTTCTTTCCATAGCCGTCGCGCAGCACCGTTACCTGATCAGGCGAGAGCGTTGTACCGTATTGCGCAGCCTTGCGCAGAATCGTGTCGCGGAGATCTGCGTCACTGCCGATGTCACTTACCCCAATACGCATCCCGAGCTGCGTCGCCATCTGTTTCATGTCATCTTTTAGTTCGATGTCGGCGAGCTCACAAGCGCCAATTTGCCAGAATGCGCTGAACAGCACATAAAAGGCGGCCAATCCTAAAATAATTTTAATTTTCTTCATGGCACATCTACCTGAAATGCCCGCAGGGAGGCTCTCTTTGTCCTTCGGGGTTGTGTCGGCGATTAAAAGCCAGGAAAACTAATCCTGGTCTTCTACCCATAATAGTTACTCTAGGTGGGCAGTCAACGTTACGCTCGTACCGGGCAAAACTGAAGACGGCGGCCTCTTATCCTCGCCGTTGGTCCAGAAAATGAAGAGATCAGTCGCGCTATGCTCTGCTATGTCTTTAGGGAGTGGACATGCTAGAAGTTCTGGCATGTCCGTTGGCTTTGCAATCCCGCATCGGCCCCTTCCGCTTCCCACCTGCAAAGCAAATCAGGAAAACCGCTGACAACTAAGGTCCCGGGCTCTACGGCCTGCTGTTTGGCGGCCCGGACGACAGTCGTAACCTCCGGCTGGAGTTTCAAGGCTAAGGTCGGTTAACACGAGATCAAAACTGGTCCGGCGAGAATTGTTTTAGGGGCGTCGACAGACGAAACCGATCTACATCGAGCCCTTCTGATTTCAGAACCAGCCCGAGGGTAATCAGGATATTTGGCTCGTCATCAACCACCAAAGCTTTCAATGCCATGGCCTAGCTCTCGTAAGCAGAGGACATTTTGGCACCGACATTTGTGGAGTCTTATGACCGGAATCCCCGGTCCAGAGCCGGGTTCGTCTGTTTTTCGATCCACGGTGCTATACCACAGGTAGATAGAAACCGAAGTAGACGGGCGTCGTAGCGCTTTACTGTTTGAGTTCTTGCAACTTTGCAGAGGCCATTTGTCCGGCTTCGCTCTGCGGGGCTTCTTTCTGGATCTGCTCGTATTGTTTCTTCGCGTCAACTGTCATGCCAGCGGCCTGGTAAGTTTCCGCCAACTCGATCTCGGCGGTCGCCTTGCTGACGGTGTGTGAAGGCTTGTCCATGATTTGTTTGTAGAGATCGACTGCTTCTTTGGTCCGGTTGGTGTCGCGATACACACCGGCCAAAGCCAGCTTCGCTAACGCGGATAGGTCCCGGTTGCGGTAACCGGCGACAGTTTTGAGCTCACGTTCCGCCGCCGCATTATCCCCCAGTGCAGCAGAACTCACGCCCAAAAAATAGCGCGAGAAATCGGCAACATGGGTGTGGGGATATTTATCTACCAGTGACTGAAATTGTTTGTGGGCCTCAGTCGCGCGTTCCTTACCCGATACAAAGCTCGGGTAGTCAGGTTGAGCCGGCATTCCCGCGGCGCGGACCGGCGTATCCATGGTCTGAAGGGCTTTCCCGAAATCAGCGCTGGCTCTCTCGTCCTGCCGCTCGGTGTAGTACCAGCCTCCCACAACCGCCGCAATAACAACAGCCAGCACAAGGCCGGCAATGATCATCTTGTTTTTGTGCTCGACAGTCCAATGGACGGTCTGTTCGGCGGCGTGAATGGTGGCCCGGCTAAACCGGTCTTGTTTAAGTTGATGACGAGCTTCGGCGCGCACTAATTACCCTTCTGCTTGTATGAGATTCGGAGGCTCTAGTCTATCAGCAATTCCGGAGCGTCAAAAAGGTTAGCGCGACGCTTCTTCCAGAATGCCTTTTTCCAGCTTTTCCTGACACTCAATGCAGTGGCGGGTCCAGGGCACGGCTTCCAGCCGCTTGGGATTGATCTCTTTGCCGCAGGAGATGCACTCACCGAAACTTCCGTCGCGAATGCGGGCAAGTGCGTTCTCGACCATCATCAACAACTGGCGATCATTATTGCTCTGATGAAATAAGAACTCTTTGTTGTAAGAACTGGCAGCCTTGTCGGCAATATCCTGGGCCACGTCCTCATCGGCGGTTCGGCCGTCTTGTTGAGTACGGGAGACGGCGCGGCGTAATTCCTGCTGCCGGGTCTCCAGCCGCTTCTTGAAAGATTCCAACTTCTTCTTGTCCATCGGTGCGTTTCCAAACTGAAGCCCGCTACTCTTCGCGGGCTTCGACAGCCAAACGGGAATAATATGCGCCTAATTTAAGATGCGTCAACTGTGGGAAAGGCTTCAGGAGAAGTGTAAGGGTTGTAGACCGACCGGCGTGCCAAATCATGAGCTTTCATCCTACGCGCAGTCGTCGTTCGCCGACCCAAGACCGTCATCCTGAGCGAGCTCGCCGTTCGTCGACCCAACACTGTCATCTTGAGCGAAGTTGTCGTTCGCGTAGCGAACGTCAACGCAGTCGAAGGACCTATGGAATTTTCTGTAGCTTCAGACAAGTCGGAGGGAGTTCTTACTGAAACGGATTGGGAAAGAATTCCCACTGGCCTTCCTACCCTCACAAAAGTGCAGGGGTCCTTCGACTCCGCAGCACGATTCGCGAAAAAGCGAATCGTGCTGCTCCGCTCAGGATGACATTGCTGGGGAAGGCTGCCACGTTAGCACCGCAACTTTCACTCGCTTGCCTACTCTCAACGTTAACCGCGAGTTTGAGTTCTCAAATCGGGTAAGAATTCTGGGCCTGTGTTCCACACTATCAAATACTCTTACCGCACCTTGTTTCAGCTTCCTGGCCGCGTCGGTGGCAGAATCTGCCAGGCCACAAATGACTAAAAGGCGGTCCAGGCGAACACCTAAGTCGACTGGGCCCATCCCAGGGGCACGGAATCCTACGAAGCCGTCGGACGACAATTCCAAATCTTCCTGTGACCAAGCGACTTCTGCGTAATTGACGAATATCTCCTCCACGCTTTCCGGCACTTCATCCTTCTGAAATTGTTTCGCCCAGTCCTCCGCCGCTTTTGTCGCGGCTTCCTCCGAGTGAAAATCCTTCACAATCCTCGCCGCTAGATCCTTCTTGGCCTGCATCGGATGCGACTGTCGTTTCATACGCTCGATCTCCGTCATCTGTACGTCTGTGAGCAGTTCGTAATAGCGCCACATCATTTCATCGGAGATCGACATCAGCTTGCCGTACATCTCAAGCGGCGGCTCTTTAATTCCAATCGCGTTTCCGTAGGACTTCGACATCTTCTGCACGCCACCCAGCCCTTCGAGGATGGGCATAGTCAGCACAACCTGCGATTCCTGGCCATAACTGCGTTGCAATTCCCGCCCAACGAGCAGATTAAATTTTTGATCTGTCCCGCCAAGTTCGACATCCGCCTTCAGCATGACTGAGTCGTATCCCTGCGCCAGCGGATACAAAAGCTCGTGTAATGCGATCGGCTTTTCCTCGTGAAAGCGTTTGTGAAAATCCTCTCGCTCGAGCATCTGTGAAACTGTAGTCTTGGCCGCCAGTTTGATCCAATCGGCCGATTTCATCTTTTCAAACCACTCGTTGTTGAAACGGACTTCGGTCGTGCGCGGCGAGAGGATTTTGTACACCTGTTCCATGTAGGTTTTCGCGTTACGCATCAGTTCTTCAGCGCTGAGTGATGGTCGCGTAGCGGACCGGCCGGTGGGGTCGCCGATCATGCCGGTAAAATCGCCAATTAGAAAAATGACCGTATGCCCGAGGTCCTGAAAATGTTTTAGTTTCCGCAGCAGGACGGTGTGGCCGAGATGTAGGTCGGGTGCAGTCGGATCGAAGCCGGCTTTGACCCGAAGCGGCTTACCGGCCGTACGAGACTTTTCCAGCTTCTCTCGAAGCTCAGACTCCTTCACAATTTCCGAGGAGCCTTTTTTTATGTAAGTTAATTGTTCGTCAACCGGAGCGAAGGTCGGCATGGTCAAGATTATTGCAGATTTCAAGTAGATTTCAGATTTTCGGATTGCAGATTTCAGATTGAAGATCGACGAGTGATGCTATCGCGTGCGCTGGTTCGGCACGTGGCTTGGCTCTCCAGTTCCCTTGGCTGTGCGGAGAGAAGCAACAAAGATTGAGACCAACTCGTTCGACTCTTTCAGGAGAGGATCGAATTTTTCACGGGATGCGATTCCGGATTCCACAAGGAGCTCAAGCCAAAATAAACTCTCGTCCGCTTCTTCGAGAACGATCCCCATTTTTGAAATGAAATCAGCAGAAGAACGGGCGCGGCATACCGAACGATAATTCGCAGCCACGGACGTAGCTGACCTCAACAGTTGGTGGCAGATAATGCGAGACTCTTCATTTCTGGGAATCGTGTGACAACAACGAATAATAAGCAGCGCAAACCGCTTTGTGCGATCTCTTAATATCTGCGAATTCGTCGCTGGCGGCATAGGAAATCTGCAATCTGCAATCTTCAATCTGCAATTTACCGCTCCGGCAACCGATCCGAAGCAATAATTTTGCGTCCGAGAATTTTAAATTCCCCATTCAGCACAAGGTTGATTGCTTCGCTGTAGGCGATGTGTTCTTGCTCGAGAATGCGCTCCGCCAGCGATTGCTCATCATCAGTGTCAAGCACTGGAATGGCCTTCTGTAAGATGATCGGCCCATGGTCGAGCTCCTCGTCCACTAAATGCACGGTACAGCCGGCGATCTTGACGCCGTATGCAAATGCCTGTTCCTGCGCTTCGAGTCCAGGAAAAGCCGGCAGCAGGGACGGATGAATATTCAAAATGCGATGAGGGAATTGCTTCACGAACCAGGGAGAGAGCAGGCGCATGTATCCGGCAAGGCAGACGAGATCAACCTTGTGCTGCTGCAGCGCGGCCACCACTTCACTGTCATGTTCTTCGCGGGCCTTGCCCTTGGAAGGGAACACCAGGGTTTCGATTCCCAGTTCTCGTGCCCGCGTAATCCCACCAGCGTCTTCACGATTCGAAATCACAATCGCGATTCTGGTATCAGAAATTTTCCCCGAAGCCACGGCTGTTGCAATCGCTTCGAAATTGGACCCGCGGCCGGAGAGGAGAATACCGAGATGTTTCATGCAAGTAGGAGCCGCCGAACAACCTAAAGTCCGAGACACGCTTCAGTCAAAGCGACGTTCTGAGACTTCAGTGACATGCGGAGCTTCGCAAGACCATTTACATTTCAAGCATACCGGAATCCTGAGGTCATCATTCGTGCGCCTTTGCGGCCCTATCGTTTTTTTCTTTTTGTGGAGCGCAAGCCTGTTCGGCCAGACTTCGCAATCGCAAGCACCTCAGCTACCTCCAGCCCCTGTACCGAAGTCTGCCCATGAACAAGAGATTGAAAAGCAGGAGCAGTCTCAGCGCATGCTGGGCGTGATCCCAAATTTTGGCACCACCAACCGGCAAGATGCGTCCCCACTCTCACCGCGAGCGAAGTTTCGCTTGTTTTACAAATCAGCATTTGATCCCGTGGAGCTCTCTGTAGTCGGATTGCAAGCCGCGGTCAGCCAGGCGGAAGACGAAATCCCAGAATACGGCCAGGGCGCGGCCGGTTTCGGAAAACGCTACGGTTCAACCTTGGCCGACGAAGTTTCCAGCGGATTCTTCTCCAACTTCTTTTACCCAGTGCTACTGAAAGAAGACCCGCGGTATTTTCGTCTGGGCCGAGGTTCGGTTAAGCGCCGCCTCGGTCACGCGCTCATGCGGGAAGTCAACGGTCGAACTGATAAAGGGGGCCGCAGCTTTGCTTGGAACAATATTCTGGACGCATTTACTGCCGGCGGCCTTTCAAATGCTTATTATCCGCCGGCCGAACGCGGTTTTGGATTGACTATGAGCCGGAGTGCAATAGCGATTGGATATGGCAGCTTGGGAGGGTTGGCGGATGAATTTTACCCTGAAGTTAGCCACTGGCTCTTTCACCGCCATGACAGGGCCGCGCCGCCGCATCAATGACCGGAGTTAGGCGCGCATTCCCGCCATTAGCGCAAGAAATAAAATCAGCGACAACAGGATTGCTCCCCAGGCGTTCGCGCGAACTAGTCTGTACGTAGCGGGCCAGGGGAACATGAGCACGTCAAACACGGTAACCAGTCTTTCTGGCCAGAGCAGACCGGCAACTCCGAATGTTAGCGAGAGTTGCACAACTAGCAAGAGAAGCAGGTGGTTCATTCCCGATGCTCCAACGCGAAAAATGAAAAATAATTGACGATTGGGGTGCTGCTGGCATGAGTTTAGCTCAGGGTCGCTGAGGCGAGTCAATAGGAGATTTGGCGAACATGGTACCGATAGTGCAAGCCTTGGGGAAGACAACGCCGCCGTTCTGTATTCTCTTGAAATTTAGACAGTTGGATCTTCTTTCTTGGCCGTTCCGGCCAGCCAGCGAAAAAGCATATTCACAAGACTTAGAACGATGGCTCCCCAGAAGGCGGAGGCAAAGGTATCAACTCTGAATGAAGGAGACAATACCGCAGACGCTAGTTCCAGCATGAGCGCGTTGATCACGAACCAGAAGACGCCCAGAGTGAGAATAGTTAACGGCAGGGTGATGACCTTGAGCACCAGGCCGAGCGTGGCATTCACCAAACCGATAACAAGCGCGGCAATAAGCGCGGAAGCTATTCCAGTGACATGAAACCCACGCACCAGGTGCGCCACGACCTCGACGGCCAACGCGCTCAGTAGCCAGTTAATGAGAATCCGCAAGGTGATCCTCCAGCGTTCACACTATAAGCTTGCGCATGGACATCAGCAACAGTCGCGGCAGGCAATATTCGAACTAGGAAAGTAGTAGACTTTCGACTTATGCCGAGAAGGCCAACCAGAGCTATGGCTGCATGGCTTTTCTTTTTTACCTTTGAACTTGCAGCCCTGAAGGTTTTCGCGCAGATGGTTGGCTCTCGTGATCTCACGTCCGGCTGGCGAGTGCCATCGGAACGCATTTCAGTTCCGCAAACCTGCGAGAAGCCGCGTTCTTCTCTCGCTGATGGCGAGGAGGCCAAGACCGGAGCTCCAACAAAAAAGAAGGAACTGGAGTTGACAATCGTGGAAACCTCCCCCGCGAAGCTTGAAATCGGGAATGATTTCAATGCAACGGTTCGACTGAAGAATGTGGGAGCAAAAGCGGTGCTCGTCCCGTCAGCTGCAGACGGCGAGCGAGCACTCCGGACATCCGCCGACGGAACCGAAGAAAAATATGAGGTCGGCGACATATCGTTCCGTGTAATGACCGGCAAACAACACGGGATCCCGGTTTACTTGAATTCAGCCGGTGCGTTGTTCGCCGATCCAGACGACAAATCCAGCTATCTTTCACTCGAACCGGGGAATTGGCTGGAGATAAAACTGCACGCCAGAGTGGAGTGCGGATTGGAGAACTGCATGGGCGAAATCCAGCCCGATAACAAAGCAGTGCTGACCGCTTGGTGGTATCAGCGTGTCTTGACTCATCGCGTGAGCGGCTGTGACGAGACCCATGGGAGTTTCACGGTTCGCGAACTCGATTCGGCGCCGTTCACAGTTACAGTGAAGAGCCCATCGGCAAAGACCTCGGCTGTGGTCTGGGATCAATAATCTATGCCTGTACTCACTTACCTCGAAGCTATTAGACAAGGGATTTCCGAAGAGATGGAGCGCGATCCGGCTGTCTTTTGTCTGGGCGAAGACATTGGCATATACGGTGGCGCATTCAAAATCACCGAAGGATTTATCGACCGATTCGGTCCCGAGCGCGTGATTGATACGCCCATTGCCGAGTCGGCAATCGTCGGGGCCGCGTTTGGCGCTTCTCTTACCGGCATGCGCCCGGTTGCGGAATTTCAGTTTATGGACTTCATCGCCTGCGCCATGAACCAGATCAGCAACATGGTCGCTAAGACGCATTACCTATGGGGTGCTCCGGCGCCTCTGGTATTGCGCGGACCCAGCGGCGGCAACGTGCATGGCGGCCCCTTTCACTCGCAGAATCCCGAAATGTGGTTCGTGCACAATCCGGGGCTGAAGGTGGTCTGCCCCGCGACGCCCTATGACGCTAAGGGTCTGATCAAAGCTTCCATTCGCGACAATAATCCTGTCATATTTTTCGAGCACAAGTATTTGTATCGCCGCATCAAGGAAGAAGTTCCTGCAGAAGATTATGTTGTTCCACTGGGTAAGGCTCGCGTCGCCCGGCAAGGACGAGATATTAGTGTGATCACGTATGCTGCCATGGTGCATATGGCGATCGAAGCCGCGGAACTTCTTGCAAAAGAGGGAATCGATCTTGAAATCATCGACCTGCGCACCTTGGCCCCGTTAGACCGCGATGCAATCGCAACCACTGTGCGCAAGACTAATAAGGCCATAATTCTGCACGAAGACTCGCGGACCGGCGGTATTGGGGGAGAGATTGCAGCCATCATCAATGAAGAATCATTTGACGATTTGGACGGCCCCATCGTGCGCATTACCGCGCTCGACACGCCGGTGCCCTTCTCGCCGCCGCAGGAAGAACACTTTCTGCCAAGCCTTCGTGATGTAGTCGAAAAGGCGCGCTGGCTGAAGGCCTATTAAACGTGATCGGTGTATGTACTTTGAAAGTGCGTCGCCTTTAGCTGTGCTGTGTATAGCCGAATCGAGTCGAGGCTTAGCTGGTAAGTGCCTGCTCTGAGGAGAAGACATGAAGGGTTTTATACTCGGGGTAATTGTCACAATTCTTCTGTTGTTCATGGCCGGATTGCTGATCGCGCAATTCGGACTTTTTCCAACCAACGCTGATGCTACCCCTTCGAGCCTGGAGCAGCGGATCGCGACGAGCGCTCTCGATGCCTCCATGGAGCGGCACGCCCCGCGAGTAAACAATCCGCTGCCTGCGACCGACGCCAATTTAATCGACGGCATAAAGCTCTACAGCATGAACTGTGCCGTATGCCATGGCACTCTGGATTACAAGCCCAGCTTACTCGAGCACTCCATGTACCCTCCCCCGCCGCAGCTGATTCTTGATCCGCTCGATGACCCGGAATGGCATATTTATTACTCGATCCGTACTGGTGTTCGTTACACCGGAATGGCCGCCTGGAACCACGCCCTCGGTGATCAGGACGTATGGAAGATAACCGCATTTTTGTCGCGGCTGGACAAACTTCCACCCGGGGTACAGCAATACTGGAAAACAACTTTCGGGGTCGCGCCGCAGAGTCATCCGAACCAAGGCGCCCACGGGCGCCACGATTAGCGGTTCAATTGGACTTGGCGCGGAAAGGACGCCGTGGGTTAATTCAGCCCGGCAATTCCCATTTTCCTTTTTTCGCGTTTGATCTAGGATGGGTGCTTCCATATGCCTAATTTCACTTTCCGCGTAAATGGCAGTGAAAAGAATGCTGACGTCTCGCCTGACACTCCGCTGTTGTGGGTTCTTCGCGACAGTCTCCAACTGACCGGCACAAAATTCGGCTGCGGCGCCGGGCTGTGCGGCGCGTGCACCGTGCACGTGAATGGAGCGCTCACACGGTCGTGCATCACCCCGGTTTCGCAAGTTGCGGGCAAGAGCATCACGACCATTGAAGGCTTGGGCGCGAACGGCCTGCACCCCTTGCAAAAAGCATGGATCGCCGAAGACGTTCCGCAGTGCGGCTATTGCCAAAGTGGGCAGATCATGGCGGCGGCTGTCTTGCTCGAGAAAACTCCACATCCGACAGATCAGCAGATCACCGATTTCATGTCGGGGAATATCTGCCGGTGTGGCACCTATGAACGCATTCGACGCGCGATTCATCGCGCCAGCGCGGGAGGTGCAAAGTGACGGCCCTTTCTCGCCGGGCGTTTCTAGGAACCTCAACAGCAGCCGGAGCCGGGCTGGTAATCGGGTTCTATCTTCCCCGTCGCGCCCAAGCCGAAGCGGAAGGTGTGTTCTCCCCTAATGCTTATTTGCGAATCACGCCCGACGACAAAATCACAGTCGTAGTTGCGCGCACAGAAATGGGACAAGGGGTTTGGACCGCGCTGCCCATGATTCTCGCCGAGGAACTCGAAGCCGACCTGAACCAGATCACCATCGAGCAAGCCGGCGCCAGCACTTTGTTCGGCGATCAAACTACCGGCGGTAGCGCCAGCGTACGCACTACATGGGACCCGATGCGCAAAGCCGGCGCCCAAGCCCGCGAAATGTTGATCACTGCTGCTGCGACGCAGTGGGGAGTGCCGCGTGAAAGTTGCAAGGCGGAGAGCGCGTCGGTGATTCATTCGGCAACCGGCCGCAAGCTGAGTTACGGCTCGCTTGCCAGCAAAGCGGCGGCACTGCCCGTTCCCGACAATCCGCCGCTGAAAAAGGGCGACTACAAGCTGATAGGGAAATCTACGCCACGCCTGGACACCCCTTCCAAGGTCAATGGCTCCGCCATTTATGGAATCGACTTTCGCGTTCCCGGCATGAAGTATGCGTCACTAGCGCGAAGCGAAACCGTCGGTGGCAAAGTCGTGGATTTCGACGCCTCCTCGGCCAAGCAAATGCCTGGAGTAAGTTTCGTCGGCAGGATCAGCGATTCAGCTGTGGCCGTTGTGGCCGACAGTACGTGGAATGCGTTGAAGGCCCGCCGCGCTCTGAAAATTACTTGGGATGAAGGTCCGAACAAAGACCTAACTTCCGCCGCGATTTTCGACGCGCTCCATCATACCGATGAAAGCAAGGCAGTGAAGTTCTTCTCCGCGGGAGATATCTCCAAGTCCACTGGCAAGCAAATCCAGGCGGAGTACCAGCTCCCCTTCATGGCACATGCTCCAATGGAGCCCGGCAATTGCAGCGCGCATTTTCGCGGAACTGAATGCGAAGTGTGGGCCCCGACCCAGGTCCCTCAAGATTGCAGAGACACTATTGCCCGGTTACTCGGATTGAAACCCGAGCAAGTCAAAGTCAACATCACTCTACTCGGCGGGGGATTTGGTAGACGCCTGGAGCACGATTATGCCGTCGAAGCTGCGCTGGTTTCCAAAGCAATAAACGCACCAGTTAAAGTGACTTGGACGCGCGAAGACGATATGCGCTGTTCCACGTATCGTCCAGTCAGCCTGCACAAACTTTCAGCCACGATCGGCGACGATGGCTGGCCAATTTCCTTTACTCATCGCATCATTGGTCCGTCCATCAATGGACAAAAAGGTTCTCAGCCGGTCAATGGAGTTGATTCCGATTTTCCCGATGAAGCCTCCTTCATCTATCCGATTCCAAACGTCTCGCTTGAATCGGTAGTAACCGAAACGCCAGTTCCCTTGGGATGGATGCGTTCGGTCTACGCGCTGCAGATGGGCTTTGCCAGCGAAAGCTTCATCGATGAGATGGCCGTTGCCGCCGGAAAAGATCCGCTCGAATACCGGCTGCACTTGCTTTCCAAAGATACTGAAATTAAGTACTTCGATACCTCATGGAACACCGTGCGCATGCGGAATGTGCTCAAGCTGGCCGCCGAAAAAGCGGGTTGGAACAAACCGCTTGCAGCCGGACGGTATCGCGGGATCGCATGCTTTGGCTGCTTCAGTACTTACGCCGCCGACGTGGTGGAAATCTCCATGGAAAACGACGCCCCTCTTGTGCATCGCATCGTCTCCGTCGTCGACTGCGGACAGGTGGTGAACCCGAACATTCTGGAGCAACAGATCCAGGGTGCAGTAGTCTTCGGCCTCGCTAACGCGCTGCGAGCGCAAATCACAATCGACAAAGGCCGGGTCGTGCAGGGCAACTTCGATACCTACCAGCCGATCCGCATGAACGAAGCCCCCAAGGTCGAGGGTTATTTCGTGCCCGGCACTGAACCGCCAACCGGAATAGGCGAACCTGCTCTGCCGCCGCTCGCTCCGGCGTTGTGCAGCGCGATCTACGCCGCCACCAAGAAGCGTATTCGTGCGTTGCCGATCTTGAGCTAAGGAGAGCGGCATTGCATCCTCCTCCAGATGGCGTCATCCCGAGGTCCCCGCGTTTTCACCAGCGGGGCGAGGGATCTGGCGAGCAGCGACACCGGTCAGCAGTATGTTTTCGTCGCGGAAAGGAGGATTAAGAATGTTCTCAATGTGATCCGCGCGAGATCCCTCCCTCGGCTGAAGAACGCCGAGGTTCGGGATGACGCACTCGGAAAAATAATCGTGCGCCGCACGGAGGAAGTATGAGAAAGCCCAAACGATTTCATGTTTACATTATTTTCGCGGTCTTAATCGCGACGGCATCCTCTTTCGCCCAAACCAACTCATCTATGGCTCAGCGCCGTGCGGGCCATCTTAGACACGGCATTAATCTCAGCGAGTGGTTTGCCCAGGTTTACGATCCCAAGGGATACACCAAAGAGCACTTCGAAAACTGGACCGCATCCAGCGACATCGCGCTCATCAAGTCCATGGGCTTCGATCACGTTCGCCTGAGCGTAAATCCGCAGCCCATGATGCGTCACAACCGAGCTGACGAACTCCCGCCCGAGTATCTCGGCTATCTCGACTCCGCCGTCAAAATGATTCTTGATCACGGACTCGCTGTGATCATAGATATGCACCCGGATAGCGATTTCAAGGCTAAGCTGGTGCAGCAGGATGACTTCGTCGAGCAATTCTCGGATTTCTGGCGGGCCATCGCGCGTCACTACTCCTCTTACGATCCAGAGATGGTGTTCTTCGAAGTCTTGAACGAGCCGGAATTTCGCGACCGCTATCGCTGGGCTGGCGTGCAGGCCAAATTGGCGAACTCGATTCGTGAGGGAGCGCCGCAGCACACTATCATCGCCGCTGGAGCAAACTACTCCGATGTTGCCGACCTCGTGTCTCTTACACCGCTTTCTGATCCGAATGTGATTTACAACTTCCACTTCTACGATCCGCACACATTCACTCATCAGGGCGCGACTTGGGGGGTGAACTATTGGCACTTCGAAAGCAAACTAGCGTATCCGTCCAGCATGGAAACGGCTGAAAAAGTTGCAGCGGCAGAGCCAGATCCGCTGAATCGTCTTTTTATTCTGCGCTATGGCCTCGACCACTGGGATACGAACCGCATCGCTATCGAGATCGGCCAAGCCGCGGACTGGGCGAAGAGGTGGAATGTTCCGCTCACCTGCAACGAGTTTGGGGTTTTCCGCAAGGACTCCGATCCGCAAGACCGCGCGCAATGGCTGCGTGACGTGCGTACAACTCTAGAACGCGACGGCATCGGTTGGAATATGTGGGACTTCGGCGGCCGCGACGAAGGCCTGGGTTTTGGCGTAGTCAACGGTGGCAAGAATGGCCCGAACACTCCGGATGGGGTCACGCTCGAAGCGCTCGGGCTTAAGCGCTGAAGGTTCTATCCGTCCTCGCGATGTGTCACAATCATCACTATCTGTCATTTATATAGCTTGTGACATTTGATACAATAATGTCATAGGCTAACGGAGGTGACACGTGGATGCCGAAACTCGAGCTCGGATCAATGAAAACGGACGGCTAGTCATTCCTGCGTCATTTCGCAAGGCGCTGGGCATCAATCCCGGAGACGAAGTTATTCTGCAACTCGATGACGACGAGTTGCGGATCACTACCATGAAGCGGCGCGTAGAGCGAGCACAACGTCACGTCCGAAAATACGTGAAGCCCGGGACCTCGTTGGTCGACGAACTGATCGCTGAACGGCGCGAAGCAGCCCGCAATGAATAAGGCTGTGCTGGATGCCTCGGCTCTGCTCGCCGTGCTCAATCGCGAGTCGGGCGCGGAAAAACTGACCGCAGAACTGTTGAGCGACTCGGCTTGCAGCACGGTTAACCTTGCCGAAGTGCATGGCAAACTCGTGAGCCGCGGGCTCGCTAGCGATGATGCGTGGAGGGACACTCTTTCTCCAATTGCTGAACCTGTCGCCTTCTCAGTCGAGCACGCGCGGATTGCTGGAAATCTGATTCCGCAAACACGACCATTGGGCTTGTCGTTAGGAGATCGTGCCTGCCTGGCGTTGGGCATTGATCTGGGCGTTCCCGTCTACACCGCCGATAAGTCCTGGAAGAAATTAAAGTTGCCGCTAACGATCCACATCATCCGCTAGAAGAAAACCCATGGCCCTACTCGACTGCGCTAATCTGCCTTCTCCCACGCATTGCGCGCTTACGCTCTAGCAGGGTTTCGAGCGCCTGCCGTGTTTCGGACGGCAGATGATAGGACTCATGATCCGCGGGATAGTGCCGCGACGTAACATCTGCGCGAAATGCCTGCACCGCATGTGTGATCTCGGCAGCAGCATCTCCGTAGCGGCGCACGAATTTTGCCGGAGGGCCGAAGGTCAGGTTCAGGATATCGTGAAACACCAGCACCTGGCCGTCGCAGCCCGGACCGGCCCCGATCCCAATCGTCGGAACACTGACTTCGTTAGTGATCAGGTCGGCAACCTCTCGCGGGATGCCTTCTAGAAAAAGACAAGCCGCGCCGGCGCGGTCGAGCGCTGTGGCATCGCGCATGAGCTGCTCGATGTCTGACAAAGTTTTGCCTTGCACCTTAAATCCGCCCATGCGATTCACCGATTGCGGCGTAAGTCCAATATGCCCGGCAACGGGAATTTCAGCGTCTATGACCTGGCGGACCACATCGGCCCGCTTCTCGCCGCCTTCCATTTTTACGGCTTCAGCGCCGCCCTCTTTTACGAAGCGTGTGGCGTTCCGCACCGCTTCCTTTGCGTCAACGTGGTAAGAGCCGTATGGCATGTCGGCAATGAGCAACGCGTCTTTTACGCCACGGCGCACGGCCCGAACGTGATGCAGCATCTCGTCGACGGTGACCGAAAGCGTGTTTTCGTGGCCGAGCATGGTCATGGCCAGCGAATCGCCGACGAGGACGATGTCGATGCCAGCTTCATCCACTAGGCGCGCGCTCGAATAATCGTAGGCGGTCAGACAGGTAATGGGTTCGTGCTGAAGCTTCTTTTCGCGGAGTGATGCGACTGTAACTTTATGGCGCGGCGCGCCAATCGGAGTGAGACTCACGACGTCCTCCAGTGCCCCTCCGCAACTCGGCGGATAGAGCCTGCACGCGGTGTTAGATGCCGCTGAGGGAATTGTAGTCCCCCACTCGCTGTTCGTCGATACCTTCGGTCACAAGACCGCCTGGTTACTTTCGGCGGCGTTTGACATTCGAACGCAACCAAGCAGCATACCCAGCTTCATCAAGCTCGCCCGCTGCTACGGCTAGAACGGCCTGAGTGGCGTCTTCTTCCGTGGCCTGAAAAACAAAGCCATTTAGCTCGAGGAATACGATGCCGATAGCGAAGCCTGTCCTTTTATTGCCGTCCACAAATGGATGGTTTCGAACCAGACCAGCTGTGTATAAGGCAGCCAACTCGATGAGGTCGGGCGAACTGTAAGCGAAATGCTCGCGCGGCCGGGAGAGGGCTGATTCCAAAAGACTTGCATCGCGCAGCCCTTCAGCTCCGCCATGCGCAGCCAGAAGTTGGTCGTGGACGGCGAGGACAACCCGTTCTAGGATCCAGAGAGGCTCTACTTTGTTCACTTAGCCAGCGCGCGAAGCGTGTTGCGGTAGCGGGACATGATCTCCTGCGCCTTTTCCATCTGCTTCTCAAAGGCGGGATCATAAGGCGTGAGCCGGTAATCGCCCTCTGCTGCCTCAATGAGAAAGAGTTTCTCTCCGTCGCCCGTCTGCAGGCGATTGATCACGTCTTTCGGCAGGACGACCCCGAGCGAATTCCCGAATTTGCGGACTTTGAGTTCGACCATGGCGACCTCTCAATGTTATTACAATTGTAATAACATCAGAATCGCGAGTCAAGTGTCTGCCGAAGTGCCTACGCGCTGGCCGCTTCCTGGCTCCCCAGCGGAAGGAAATATTGGGTGCCCTTGATCGGTGCGGAAACTTTCCTCAACAGCTCCTGCAAGTCTTCGTTGCGTTCGACGAAATCAATCTCCGAGGTGTTCACAATCAGCAGGTCGGATGACGTGTAGTGAAAAAAGAAGTGCTCGTAGGCCTTGACCACTTCTTCCAGATATTCCTCGCTGATTGCCTTCTCGCCAGCCACGTTTTTCTTTTTCAGCCGTTTCTTCAACACTTCTGGCGTGGCTTGCAGATAAATGACCAGATCAGGCGTGGGCAGCTGGTCGCGAAAGTAATTGTAGTACCGGTTGTAGGTGTCCAGTTCTTGATCGTTCAAGTTGAGATAGGCAAAGAGCTTGTCTTTCTCGAAAATGAAATCTGAAACAACGAGTTTTTGTGAGCGCGCGCCCAAATCCAGGTCGCGAAGCTGCTCAAATCGCTGCACCAGAAATGTGAACTGCGTCTGAAACGCCGCACCCGGCTCGCCTTGATAAAACGGGGCTAAAAATGAATTTTGCTCCGGATCCGTGACCCGTTGGGCATTGAGGCGCTCGGCAAGAATATTCGAAAGCGTGCTCTTGCCTACTCGTATGGGACCTTCTACCGCGATATATCTGGGGAGATCGAAAAGCTTGGCCATGAATGTGAGGAGATCGCTTTTGAGAATATCCCGAGCGCAAGCCGAGCGCAATTGAGGAAGAAGTTAACAGGTGGAATTGTTGCTGTCGAATCATTGTGAGATTGGAATCACTGAGACATTTACAATCACCCCATGATTGGCTTGGCCATCGCGGCGGTAGCTGCTATCGGCGCAAGTGCTGCTGGATATCAATCGATGGCCCCCGAAGGTCAATGGTTCGGACGCGCTTTCTCCCACGCGTCGCACGGGTCAAGACAGATTGCTTTAACCTTCGATGATGGGCCAAACGATCCGCATACTCTAAAGCTCCTGGACATTCTGTCGAAGCATAACGTTCATGCCACGTTCTTTCTGATTGGCCGATATGTGCGTGAGCGGCCGTACATCGTCGCCGAAATTGCAAAGCAGGGTCATATAATTGGCAACCACACATTTACCCATCCCCTGCTTACTTTCCAGCCCGGCTCCCGCATCCGCGAAGAAATCGTCCAATGCGGTAACGCGATCAGCGAAACTGTCGGCGAGCACTCTAATCTGTTTCGTCCACCCTGGGGTGGCAGGCGGCCTGGGGTCTTCGGGATCGTCCGGCAATTGGGACTAGAGCCCGTGATGTGGAACATAACTGGTTATGACTGGAAAGCGCCCTCGCCGGAATTTATCGAGCAGAAAGTCACACCCAAAATCCAGGGTGGAGACGTAATCCTTCTTCACGACGGCGGACACGCCTCGCCTGGCGCCGATCGTTCGGCGACCGTTGCGGCCGTCGATCGCTTGCTCACCCGCTACTTGGCTGAAGACCACGAATTCGTGACCATCCCTGAAATGATGTCGCTGCGCAAACCGTCGTCCATGTAACGTCGGACGACCTCGTCTGCCGACTCAACACGACGCGCCTGAAGCACTAGCACTTCGACGGATGCTACACTTACCAGTTTTCGGAGGCTTTCCTGAGCAATAATCCCGTCCTTGTGGTCCACGGTGGCGCGTGGGCAATTCCAGACGATCTGGTTGAAGCCCATCTGATTGGCGTGCGAAATGCCGTCGACGCAGGCTGGCGCATTCTCGAGAGTGGCTGCTCATCGCTCGACGCCGTTGAAGCCGCTGTGGTCGTCATGGAAAATGATGAGGCCTTTGACGCTGGCCGCGGTAGTTTCCTCAACCGCGAAGGCAAGGTGCAGCTCGATGCCCTCATCATGGACGGCGCAACGCTTCGCGCAGGCGGAGTCGGATGCGTGGAGCACATTGCGAATCCTATTCGCGCTGCGCGCAAAGTGCTGAGCGAAAGCCCCCACGTTTACTTCGTGGCTGAAGGCGCCGAGCGCTTTGCCAAGGAGCACGGAATTCCGCTTTGCAAGAATGAGGACTTAATCATTCCCCGCGAAGTCGAGCGGCTTCGCGCGTATCAAGACCTGGCCACGAGTGAAGGCCAAGAGCCTTTCGCGCCCGAAATTTCGCACGACACCGTAGGCGGGGTTGCGCTTGATCGCTCGGGGAACATCGCCGCCGCCACCTCGACCGGCGGAACTTTGAACAAGGCTCCCGGACGGCTCGGCGATTCTTCTCTCATCGGGTGCGGCTGCTATGCAGATAACGAAAGCGCCGCTGTTTCGCTCACCGGATGGGGCGAGCCAATCATGAAGCTAGTCCTTGCAAAGTGGTCAGCCGACCGCGTGGCTTCCGGCAATCTCCCCCAGTGGGCCGCCGCAGAGGCGATGAATTACCTGAGAGATCGTGTCAGCGGGCACGGTGGCATCATTGTGCTCGATTCGCAGGGACGCTTCGGGCTCGCCCACAACACTCCTCGCATGGCGTGGGCGCTGAGGACCACCGGTCAGTTGGATTCTGGCATAAGCCGGACTTGAATTTCCTGCCCACGTGAGGTTTTCTGTATCTCGTCCATTTTCAGCCATTTCTCGCGTGATTCAAAAATGAAACAGCGGTGACTCGCGTTGCATTGACGCATTACGGTCTTGTCGGCAAAGTGTGCCTGAACAGAGGTTGCCGGGCCGGGGGAAGGCTGGCGATTCTGGCAAGGCCGGAGTGGGAGGGTCGCTGTGAAATTTGAAAGCTCATCGAACCTGGTGACACCTGCGCTCCGGCCGATTTGCGCACCGTCTGTCCTCTTTCAACTAAACAGTAGAGCAACGTTCTTGCTTGATTTCCTTCTACAAACTGATGTACAAACCAGCAAACCTTCGCTTCCACCAAAATTCGTGCAACAAACTACTCGGGATTGGCCAGGACGCCGGTCCGGAGAATTCTCGCGTCGGAGAGGCCCCATGCGAACCCTGAAACTCTTCTTGCTATTGTCGTCAGCGGTCATTGGATTTTCGACATTTCTACTGACGTCTCCGCTTTACGGACAAGGCATAAGCACCGGTGACCTTCACGTCAGCGTTATCGACCCGCAAGGACAGCCGATCGCCGATGCCTCGGTATCTGCCAAAGACACGGGAAAAGGGACACAACGAGAAGCTTCCGCGAATGAGCCTGGTGAATATGGAATCCTAGCGCTGCCTCCAGCCTCCTACATTGTGACGGTCAAGGCACAGGGATTTTCTCCCGCAACCGAATACGTGATCATTAATGTAGGTTCTTCCCTACACGTTCCCATTACTCTCAGGTTGGGCACTTCCACGGAGATTGTCGATGTCACGGGTGATTCGTCGGATACCGTTGAACACGATTTAACGTCAGCACGAGATACCGTGTCCCAGGAGCAGATCCTCAACCTGCCTACGAACGGGCGCAGTGCGCTGCAGAGCTTTGCAACGTTGAATTCACAAGTGGAACCCGATGCTACTCCCGAAACCGGCGCGGCGCCGACCTCGGGATTAAACGTCAGTGGACAGCGCGGTCGTTCGAATGACGTAAATTGTGATGGCGCCGACACTATAGATAATTCGACAAATGGTGTGCGTTCCTGCGTTCCACTCGATGCCGTCCAGGAGTTCCAGATCATCACCAACGGCTATGGCGCTGAGTATGGGCGCGCGGCTGGCGGCGTGGTAAATATCATTACTCGTTCAGGAAGTAATAGCGGGTTTCACGGCGACGTTTTCGGATACCTGCGAAATCGAAATTTTCAGGCGGTGAATCCGTTCAGCACGGTTCCGAATCCGGCATATACCCGCGTGCAGGGAGGAGTTTCTTTCGGCGGTCCCATTAAAAAAGATAAGACGTTCTACTTCTTCTCCTATGAAGTTACCCGTCGTCATGAGACCGGATTCTCCAGCATTGGCGCAAATAATTTCGGGTTTGTTCCTTTCAACACTGCTCAAGTGGGAATGCCCTTCGGAACGCTGCAGCTTACGCAGGACCAGATCAATTTCCTGCAGAATCCCGCAACCCAGGCTGCCGAGGCCAACAACGCTTTTCTTGGCGAAGTACAACAATATATCGTCCTCACCGGAGCTTCTTCTGGCCAGGCTATCCAAGGCGCGTGGCCCTCGCAGATGGTGCAGGTGTTGACTGGCGGAGGTCTGTCGAGCTGGGCCGGCTTCCCGACCACGTGCCAGCCGCCCGGGCCCTGCGTTCCCGTGCCGTCCTCTTACCAGACGTTAGCCTCGCAAATGGGAAACTTTCCAGTGTTTGAAGGCACCAGCCTTTATTCCCTGCGCCTCGATCACAATGTGAGCGATCACAACGGTCTTACTCTTCGTGTGAGCGTTAGCCCCAGTACAGTAAATGGCATTGAAGTTAGCGGGCAGGATCAACCCTTCGGGCAAAACGCCTACTCGCGAACTTCGCAACAGACATACCGTGACGTCGCCGGTGTCTTCCAGGATCGGTGGGTATTGAGCAATAACAAAGTTAATGAGTTTCTGTTTCAGTACGCTCGTCGGGGTTTGTCTTACTTCTACAACACTGCGATTCCCGGCGGTTCCGACCCCGCCGTAAATATTCCTGGGTTTGCCTACTTTGGGCGTGAACCTTATTCCTACATTCAGCGAGTGGAGCAACGTTACCAATTTACGGATAATCTCACCTGGGTCTTAGGCACCCACACCATGAAGTTTGGTGGCGATTTCAACTACATTCCCCTGAAGGCGATCTTCACCGTGAATTACGGCGGTGTTTACGACTTTGGCGCTTTCAGCGCATCAAGTCTCGGCTTCACATCCCCCGGCGGCGTGCCCCCCTTCCCGCAGTTGTCGCCGATACAGTCTTACGGTGCAGGTCTCCCGGGCGATTTCATTCAGGGTCTAGGCAGCCCAAGCGATTCGTTCACCAATATTCCAATTGGAATGTACTGGCAGGATACCTGGAAAGTTCGCCATAACCTGACCGTGAATTACGGCGCGCGATACGACATCGAGATTCCGCCGAGCTTCAGGCCGCCCAGCGCTCTCGCAGTTAGCGGCTATAACTTCCTGGGATTGCAAAAAGGAATCCAGACCGACCGCAAGAGGATCCAGCCTCGCGTTGGCTTCTCTTGGGATCCCAAGGGAGACGGCAGGACTGCCGTCCGCGCATCTTACGGCATTTTTTCCGATCATCCTTTGCTCGGTCTCTATTTCCTGGGTGACGCTTCCGATGGTTCTACTAGCGGACAGCTCGCCTTCGGCGGGACCGGCCTTTGCAGCAATCCAGGTGGAGCGGGAAATCCCGCGAACCTGAATGCGATCCCCATCTTTCAAGGATTGCCAATTAACTCCACGAGTGGACCGTGTGCCGTTTCCAATAACCCTGCGGTTGCGAGCGCACTCGGTTATCTGCCAAACCAGCAGCAGTTCCAGTCCCTCAACTTCCCGCAGTCTGCCTTTCTGAATCAGAATTATCTGAATCCATCAACGTTCCTCCCGCTGGGCTTTCAACCCTTCGGCTATCCCCAAGGGAAGAATTTTGTATATGCCTATTCACAGCAGGCAAACTTCACGATCGAGCGCGATTTAGGCCATCACCTGGCGCTGAGTGTCGCATACATCTTTAACGGGGGCCGGCATCTGAATCGCCCCATCAACGCCAATACGATTCGCGGCGATTTAATGGTCAATAATTTGTTAGTTGCACAGCAGGCTGCGCAAGCCGTCGGTATTCAGCCGGGCAATCCAAACTATCCGACGAGCCCCTTCACTGTTGGCACTTCAACCGCGTTTCAACCGTGCGGGCTGGTTGGAGGCAAGCCCTACGTTCCTGCGGCATTGATGAATTTCTTCCGGCCCGGTGGACTGAACCCCTCGATTGCCGAAGGTTTGATAGCAGCGGGCGGAGGGGCCTGTGTTGGCCTAGCGGAGCAGATGTTGCAGGGGCTCAAAGGGCAAGGATTCAACACTGCCTGCGACCCCTTCACGTCACTGAATAACTGTGTTCCCTTCGGCGACATGGACGCCAATTTCTCCAACGGGAGCTCGGTGTACCACGGCTTGACCACAAACCTGCGAAAGAAATTCAGTGGTCACTATGAAATGCAGGCTTCCTACACTTGGTCCCACGCTATAGACGACTCCACCGATCTGGAAGCAACGCTCACACCGCAGGATAGCTACTTCCCCGCTCGCGATCGCGCTTCTTCCACTTTCGACCAGCGCCACCGCTTCGTGTTCAGCGGTATCTATCATGTAGGACACGTCGGCCGCGAAGGTTTCACCAACGCTCTGCTGAGCGATTGGACATTTTCGCCGATCATTGAGTTCGCCTCGGGCCGTCCATTCAACATCATTACTGGAAGCGGCGACAACCTTCAGCTGTCATCCTTAACTGGCCGTCCGAATACTTTCGCCAACCCGGCTTGCGGCTCGGCGGTCAATTCCAAGTTTTCCCCGACGGGAGTATTTCAGGAACCTTGCATTTTCGACTTCAGCGGGACGCTGGCGTCGCTGGATGGCAATCTCGGACGCAATGCCGGCACAACTCCCTGGACGGTCTTCAACGATCTGCGAATCGCTCGCAATATCAAACTGAGGGAAACACTTAGCATCGATGCGATGCTGGACATTTTCAACATCGCCAATCGATATAACGTAGCGGCAGTGAGTCCTCTGTTCAACAATGCGGGCGTCGCAACGGCGGCTTACGATCCGCGCCAGTTGCAGATTGGGTTGAAGGTGAACTGGTAACGCGACCAGCCGGTACAAACCACGTAGGGGCGGGTACCTTCCACCCGCCCCATGAAACTCTAGAACGACAGCATCACCACTCCCAACGCGACCAGGGTTGCCGCCGCCCAGCGGCGCAACCTCACGTCCTCGCCCAGGATGTACTTCGCCAACAGAGTTTCCATCAGATAGCTGATCGCGGTAGCCGGAACGGCAAAGCTGACCGAACTGATTGAAAGTAACGAGAGCAAAGCGAAGAATGAAACCGCGAGTGCCGCAAATCCGCCAAGCACCAGTGGATTTCGCACGACTTGCCCAACCATCTTTGCGAACGTTCCCGGACGCAGGTCTTCAACTTCCCCCTGACGCTTCATCCCAGCCGTGTTGAGCACGTCGCCCAACGTGTTGCACACGGCGATAATCGCCACCAGCAGCCATCTCATAGCCGGCGCTCCCGAGACCCGTTGGTGGTTCGGTCAGGCGTCTCCTCCGCCAGAATCACTCCCAATGTAATCAGGGCAATGCCCGTCCAGCGCTCCCAACTGATGTGATCGTGCAAAATGAAATGCCCGCCGATGGCGACCAGCACATAAGCGCTGGCGGTAACCGGCAACACGAAGCTCAGGTCGGCCCGGCTGAGCAGCGCCAAGTCGCTCAGCATCCAGACCACGAGCACGCAGATGCCGAGAATTGTCCAGGGATTTGCGAACGCCCTCAAGTAATCCAGCGGCGAAGCTGACACGATCCGCCCGACTTGGTGCATGCCATGGCTGAGCGAAACGTTGCCGAGGACGTTGGTGACGATCACCACCAGGACCAGGATTTGGGTTTTTCGGGCATGGCCTTGCCGGAACCTCACGCCCCGGACTGGCTTCAAAGTAGTAGCTTGCATCGCACTCCGACCACTCCAGTTCCCTATCGCTTGAAGACAAACAACTCCCCGACACCGCCGAGGCTGGATTTCTTCAGCCGGTCAGCGACGCCACGAAGTCACAGATTAGTAGCTTACTTAAGCTGCCATCTCGCCGACACACTGGGCATGCGAGCATCCACAGTTGTTACTCATGCTGCCGTTCTCGACGGCCTCCGAGCAAGCCTGACTGCAGTATTGTTGGTCTTCGGAAACAGGGCAGGTGCATTTCGGGTGTGCACATTGATTTTGGACTGCTTCGGCCATCGGATTTCTCCTGTGCGTTATTTGTTTACTGTCCTTCGATGCAAAGGTCTTGCGTCAGGTAAAGAAAACCCCGCCTTTCCATGTTTAGCTCCCCGTTTTCAGCCTCCGACAGCCTCTTCCGCTGGAGCTTGCGCGTCCCGGCCTGTACTTCCGGCCCATTCCCGAAGTAACTTCGGCAAACCCCTTTTGCCGTTGACCCGTCCAAAGACAGAATAGTACGATTCCCCTATCTCGTCGAACCGGCGACATGGCGGTAAGTCATAGATGCACATGAAGATTAGGCATTTTCGAATGCTGATCGCCGCGTCGGCGGTGCTGCTTGGCGGCTTAGGCTGTCAGAGTGCGCACAAGCCAACCACCGGCCGGATTGTGCCTTCGCAGGCGCCGCCTCCGCCAGCTCAGCAGGTGAAGCCGACGAAGCCGGGGATTGCCCAAAGAACGCAAGCTGCGCCGAAGGATGAACCCTCTACTCAATCTAAGAATCAATCCAGCTCTACCGCAAAGCCCAAGCCTGCAGCCAAACCCGACCCGGTTGCTGAACTGATCGCAAGAGTCGAAAAGGAATACCAGGCGGGTTTAGATCAATACAATGCTGGTGAAAAGGACGGGGCCAAAGAGCACTTTGACCGCGCTTTCAACTTGCTTCTTGAAAGCCCTTCTGGGGTCCGCACCGACCCCCGTTTTCAACCCGAGTTTGATCGCATCCTCGACAATCTGAATAAACTCGAAATGGCTGCTGTTCAGCAGAGTGATGCTGCTCCCGAGCAAAAGGCCGAACCTGCGCCTATCGACGAGGCCAACGCAGTCACAAATTATCCGGTAGATCCGAATCTGAAGGCCAAAGCTACAGCGGAGATCAAGACGACCCATTCCGATCTGCCCCTGATGATGACCGATCAGGTCGCAGGCTACATCAACTACTTTTCTACCCGCGGGCGTCCCACCCTGGAACATGGCCTCACGCTGAGCGGGCGCTATCGTGAGATGATCCAGCGGATTTTGAGAGAGGAAGGCGTTCCGCAGGAATTGATATATGTCGCGCAGGCTGAATCTGGTTTCCACCCATATGCAGTTTCGCGGGCTGGCGCACGCGGCATCTGGCAGTTTATGGGGAGCCGGGCGAGGGCCTACAACCTGCATCGTGATTTATGGGTTGACGACCGGCAGGATCCGGAAAAATCTACCCGCGCAGCTGCCCACCATTTGAAGGATCTCTATAACCAGTTTGGCGACTGGTACTTGGCAATGGCCGCCTACAACTCTGGCCCCGGCAGAGTGCAGAGTGCCGTAAAACGCACCGGCTATGCGGATTTCTGGGAGCTTTACCGCCGGAATGTATTACCGAGAGAAACTCGCAATTACGTTCCGATCATCGTCGCAGTAGCGATCATGGCCAAAAACCCCTCGCAGTACGGCCTGCAGACCATCGTTCCCGACCCGCCGATGACCTATGACACGGTCAAAATCACCTATCCGGTGGATTTGCGTCTGGTCGCAGAGTGCATCGATGTGGCGCCTGCGCAGTTGCAGGAATTGAATCCCAGCCTTTTACGGATGACCACTCCAAAAAGCCATTTCGACCTGCACTTGCCGGTCGGCACTAAGGACAAATACGAGGCCGTTATTGCCGGAATTCCTGCGGACATGCGGCTGTGGTGGCGGTATCACACGGTCGCCAGCGGTGACACTCTAATGTCGCTCGCGCGTTCGTATGGTACCCCTATGAGGACGATTGCCACCGCAAATCAACTGGATACCTCCGCCACCATCGAGCCGGGCGCCAAGCTCGTAATTCCTATCGCTCCTGGCAGGCACAACAGCGGCGATGGTCAGACCTACGCTCGCCACCTTACCGTTTATCGGGTGAGAAAGAACGATACTCTCGAAACCGTCTCCAACAATCTCGGCGTTGCGCCCGCAACCATCCGTCGGTGGAACCGGATGAAAGGTGACAGTCTGGCTGGACGCAGAGTCCTTTACGTCCACTTGCCAGTTAGTCCAACGGTTGCCACCGCCGAGCATCCCGCTTCATCTAAGTCGCGGCATGCCAAGGTTTTAGCTGAGTCCCAGTCAGGCTCGCCCGTTCACCACACCGTCAAACGCGGCGAGACTTTGTATTCGATCGCGAACAACTACAAGACCAGCGTAAAAGCTATCAAACAAACCAACGCAAACGTAGCGACGCTCCGTCCCGGTATGGTGCTCGTGATCCCCGCGCAATAAGAATTGCCGCATCCAAACAAGAACGCATCTGAAATCGGTTGCGATGGCGTTCGCAACTCCGTTATAATCCGCCGTCGCTAGTTTGGTCTTTTTAATTTTCTCGCGCGACGTAAATGCGCAACCCGGCGCCGAGGCGTCCGGAAATTTGAGGAGGAAAGAATGAATTTCGAGGAAACCCTCTACCTGCGTGACGATGAAGCCGACGAATTTGGTGATTCCAGCGCTTTCAGCGACTCGCTCGACGAAGATTACGAAGAGGAAGAAGAGGAAGAAGAAGCCGAAGCTCCATCTGGTTCCATAATGGAAGATCGGCAACCCTTCGGCGCCCCTGCTCCAGCCCCGATCGGTGGCGGCGGCGGCGGATCCAGATCAGCCCCACGTAAGCCAGCTAAGAAAAAAGCAGCGCGGAAGGCTCCGAAGAAAGCCGCAAAAAAGAAATCTGCAAAAAAGAAATCCGCGAAGAAATCTCCGCGGAAAGCTACCAAGAAAAAATCAGCTAAGAAGAAATCCTCGAAGAAGTCATCAAAGAAGAGCGCAAAGAAAAAGGGCGGGCGTCGTCGCCGCTAGTTATTTCTGAATTCTTAATTGGCCGCGGCGCAATGCTGCGGCCTTTTTGTTTCATCCGTCGGCTAAGACGGCATCAATGAACAGTGATGTTCACCGTCGATTGGAAGTAGCGGCCGGAAGAGTCTTTGGCTTGCACCGTGACCCGGTGAGTGCCGACTGACATCGCGATAGATGTATTCAGGCTCCCTCCTGAAGCAGTCCATTGCTTCACCCCGTCTACCCACACGAACGTATTGGTCACTGTGGCGGCGGAATCGGTAGTGCCCGCAACAATCTTCACAGGTGACGTGACCGTAGAATTTGGCGCGGGAGTGCAGATCGTTACCGAAGGATCGGTGGAGCTAAGCGTGCATGACGAAGTTCCAATCGTCACGAAAATCGTCTGCTTGGTGAGAACACCGGTCGTGTCTACAGACTGCACCGTGAGCCGATGGCTCCCTGCTGCCGTAGTAACTGAGGTGTTCACGTTCGCGCCGCTTACCTGATAGACCTTCACACCATCCAACCAGATTTGAGAGTTGTTGACGGGATTTGCCATATGTGCGGCGGCCTGCACCGTAAAAGGCGAACTCACGGTCGCGTTATTGGCAGGAGCACAGATATTTACTGATGGAACCGTTGCTGAAGGTTGGCAACCCGTGGTCGATCCCGCGGTCACGTTGATGGTCTGGCCGAAGACTCGTTTGTCCCCGTTCATCGCTTGCACAATCAGTTGATGGCCGCCCGCTGACATGGTCACATTCGTATTCAGCGTCACGCCGGAAGTACTGTAAACCTTGATTCCATCCATCCAGATGGAAAATGAATTTATCGGAGACGACGAGTTCACCCCAGCAACAATGTTTGCCGGCGAAGTTACAGTCGAATTGTTGAGCGGCTTGCAAACGGTCAGCGAAGGATCAGTTGTGCTCTGTTGGCACGGCGGTACAGGGAACAGAAAGAAATCCAGCTCATTCGGAAAATAATCGTTCAGACTGACGCTCTTAGTGCCAGCTTGGTAGCCGGCTGCACTCGCACTTGCAGCGACCTGGCCCGGCGGGAGCGTAAGTGAGTACCGGCCAGTGCTGTCAGTCGTAGCGGTCGCCCCACCTACGTTAACCGTTGCCCCGGCTATTGAATTGCAACCAAGTCCATATGAAGCTGTCCGCACACGGCCGTTCACAACAGCAGTTCCGCTCCCGGCAGCGCCATCGTTATGCCACTTCAGAGTAAATTGATTACCGGAGTCCGAGAGGGACAGTCCTGTGTACGGCGAATAAGTTTTGACGTTAATAGTGTTGTTCGAAGGTGAAAATTGCATAATCCGGAGATAGCCGTTTCCGCCGTTCGTCCAGTCCTGCCAGTTCGCGAATATCTGGTGGACAAAGTTCCCTGCCACGCCCAGGTCGGACCGTCGCGCATTGAACTTGTTGGTGATGTGTCCGCTTAACACGACGCTGATGTTCGAATATTGGCTGATGAGCTTCGACCATTGACGCGAACCATCGTTGTCGCCGATCATGTCGGCGGTATCGCATTCGTCGACCTGGGTACTGTCGGAATAAAGATAGCTGTGCGTGACCACTATCACTTCTTTGTTTGTATTGGCGTCCAAGATGGATTTGGCCCACGCCAGCGCTGAGTCTCGTGGCACATATTCCAAGACCAAGATCAGATAGCTCTTCCCGCCCCACGTGAAGGTCGCGTAGAAATTTTCGTTGCTACCAGGCGGATAGTTTGACGAACCGTAGTAGGCCTTGTTGGCATATCGAGATGGACCCAGGTATTGATTGAAAGTGGTCGCGGCACGGCTGGTCGGCGGCAGCGTCTCGTAGTCATGGTTGCCGATCGCGAAGACGTACGGCACGCCGGCCTGATCCAGAATACTTATGGAATGGTTTGCGTTGCTTGTCTGTGTCGCATCTTTGCCAATGTTCACGACGTCGCCCACGCCGATTACCAGTGCGATGTTCTGTCCGGCCGCGTTGTTTGCGACCCACTGGGCTTGAGAATCGAAAATCTGTGGATAGAACTGCGAGTAGTTCTGGGTATCAGGGAGCACTACTATGGTGAAATCTCCGGCAGTTTGCGCCTGAAGAAGTGATGTCCCGAGGAGAGTTGCTACCAGCAGAGCGATCGAAAGGGCGGCAATTCTAGATGTAAGAAGAGACCAACGAGGGCGACACATAAAGCTGTAATCCATATTTACGCACGATTCTTGAAACTCCTGTTGCGTAGAGTAGACGTATTGATCGCGCTTCGACTGGCATTCGCGACTTTGACCCCCGTTGAGCTACTGAGACCGGATGAGCCGAAAAGTTTGCTATTTGCTGCCAAGCCCCTTAGGGCCTCAGTTTCCTTTTGTGGGTTTGTGCATCAGGATTCTACTCCGGTCAGGTTCGATGCAGAATTTCGGATCGTGAGGCCTCACAAAATGAAATTTGGACAATTCCAAGGCTCTTTGAGGCCGGAGGCGCATTGAAAATCAGCAAACCTCCCAAGGGCAAACCACTCTGGAGGACCAGCATCTTACGCTCCGAGCATGTCAGACTCCGCGTTGGCTTCAGTTCTCCTCGTGCTTTTGTTCCTCGTTGGGTTCGCCCAATTGCTTGGTTATCTGTTCGTTAGGCTACGGCAACCTAAGGTTGTCGGGGAAATCCTGGCCGGCATAGTGCTGGGGCCCGCTTTGCTGGGTAGGCTGCCATTCGTCGCCCAGTTGATCGACAACGCCAAGCATCAGGGAAATATTCTGGATTTCGTATATTGGCTTGGCCTGCTGCTGCTGATGTTTCTATCCGGGGCGGAAACCCAACGACTGTTCAGCCGCGAAGAGCGGCGCGAAGTCGGATGGCTAGCCATCGTTGGTACCGGAATACCTTTTGTACTCGGGTTGATCCTCGGTCCATGGCTGATTCGGCCGGCGCTGGCAGGGCCGAACGGCAACCGTATTTCTTTGATCATCATTCTCGCGGTCGGAGTGGCGGTCACCTCCGTCCCGGTTGTCTCAAAGATTTTCGCTGACTTAAAAATACTCCACACGCGATTCGCTCGGCTTGTTCTGGGTGTTGCCGTGCTCGAGGACATCGTTCTGTGGCTGGCGCTGGCGGTGGCAACGGCAATGGCGGGAAGCACAGTGCTCCATCTCCGAGCAATCGCCTATCATTTGCTCGCGACCATCGCATTCTTCTTACTAGGCCTCACCATCGTTCCCCGGCTGGTCAAGCGGATCAATAAAGCTCGATTTAATGTTTTGGCCAAGCACTCCCCAATCGGGTACGCAATTGCAGTTCTGTTTGCGTATTGTGCGGTTGCGGGCGCGCTGAATGTCAGCCTGGTGTTCGCGGCCTTTCTCGCCGGTTTCGCAGTGGTGCACAAGAAGAGGAGATTGTTCTCCGAAGCGCTCGATTCCATCGGAAAAGTGGCTTTCGCGTTCTTCGTGCCAGTTTATTTTGCGCTAGTCGGTTTGAAGTTGGACCTGATTCGGGGCGTGTCGCTGTGGATGATTGTCGCGTTCTTTGTCGGGACTTGTGTGGTGAAGATTCTCTCCGTGTCACTGGCCGGCCGATTCGCCGGATTTCGTGGATTGGACTTGGTCAATCTCGCGATCACCACCAACGCACGAGGCGGCCCGGGAATCGTCCTGGCTAGCGTGGCCTTCGACGCCGGAATTATCAGTGCAAAGTTCTACACGACTTTGGTCATAGCGGCGGTACTGACCTCGCAAGTGGCTGGGGCATGGCTGGAGTTCGTGCTGCGAAAAGGGTGGCCGCTACTTTCGGGCGCAACTGCTTCGCCGAAGCAGGCGTCGGAAACCGAGACTCGGCTGCAGACGGCCTGATTCGGCTTATTTCTTACCCACTGCCTGAAGGCATTTTCCGTAAAGTTCAAGCAGGTGCGCCGCGTATTCCTCCGGTTTCGCTGCCGCGCCCGTTCCCTGAAAACCGACGCCGGTGGAACTCGTGCGTCCATAACCGGTGGTCATGGCTACAAATTTCATGAGATCGAGAGCAATATCTTCATTGCGGCGCGAGCCTGCCGTGATGCTGGGTACCTCATCCATGGGATGTCTCCGTCCTGGTAAGTATGAAACTCGATGATAGCAAGAACAGCTATCAGCTTTCAGCCGTCAGCTTTCATCTTTCAGGAAAGCGATTCCGCTTGCGCGCCACACGGAAAATGGAGGTACGGGCGTCCCCGCCTGTACCCAATCAACATTCGACTACAATGATTCCGCTCTATGGAGGTCGAATGCTCCCAAGTCGTCTCCTCATCAGCTCAATTTTTCTTCTCACATCTCTGCTGTGTCAGGCTCAGCAACCGTCACTTTCGCCAGAGGTACAGAAGTACGTACGCGTGCATGCGGAGAGAGTCGTCCTTGAGCACGTGCGAGTGATTGACGGTACGGGCAAACCGGCAGTCGAGGACCGGAACGTTGTAATCCAAGGCGGCAAAATCAGTGCGATACAAATTGGTGCCGACGTTCCTGCAGCCGTCGGAACGACCGTTCTCGATCTGCGCGGATACTCCGTGATGCCCGGAATTGTGGGCATGCACAATCATCTCTTTTATGTCGGCCGCCCGAACCTCAACGCGAATTGGGATTCCGAACCGCCTGTGGTTGTGCCGCAGATGAGTTTTTCCGCTCCGCGGCTTTACCTGGCTGGTGGAGTTACTACCATGCGCACCACCGGAAGCGTGGAAACCTACAGCGACCTTAACCTGAAGCGCAACATTGATGAAGGCAAGCTGCCGGGGCCGCATCTTGACGTGACTGGACCATATCTGGAGGGGCCCGGTAGCTACTTCATCCAGATGCACGAGCTGACCGGGCCCGATGACGCGCGGCAAACGGTGAATTACTGGGCTGACCGCGGGGTGACCTCGTTCAAGGCGTACATGAACATTACGCGTGCCGAATTGGGTGCAGCGATTGAGGAAGCGCATAAGCGCCGAATAAAGGTGACTGGGCATTTGTGCTCGGTGACATATAAGGAAGCCGCCGAGTTGGGAATCGACGACCTGGAGCATGGCTTCTTCGTGAATACACAACTCGATCTCGACAAAAAGCCAGATCAGTGCAGCGAAAGCGCGGGCGACTACACGCTCCAACATATGGACCCGAGCGGGTCGGAAGCAGAAGATTTGGTCAACCTACTGGTGAAGCATCATGTAGCGATTACCTCGACTCTGCCGGTATTCGAAGATAGCGTTCCAGGACGCCCGCCGCTTAGAGAGGCCGTGATGGAAGCGATGTCGCCGCAGGCGCGCGAGGCATATCTTTACCGTCGCAACCGCCCGGCGAGCAAGCCTCTACACGGCGATCCGGCGATGCTCTTCAAACGTGACATGCAGTTGGAGCGTGAGTTTGCGCTTGCCGGAGGTTTGTTGCTGGCCGGACCTGATCCAACTGGCGATGGCGGGGTGGTGCCGGGATTCGGCGATCAGCGCGAGATTGAGTTGCTTGTCGAGGCTGGATTCTCCCCGGTCGAGGCGATAAAGATTGCCACGATGAATGGCGCAACTTACCTGGGCAGGCAGGAGCAGACTGGATCAATTGTTGCCGGAAAAAATGCCGACCTGGTGGTGATCAAAGGCGATCCCACAACTCACATTGAAGATGTGGAAAAAGTCGAAATCGTTTTCAAAGATGGCCTCGGCTACGACTCACAGAAGCTGCTCGATTCAGTGAAGGGTCGCTACGGGGAATACTGACGCCAACGAGAATTCCGATCTGCTTGGATCCATCGAATATAATGACAACGTAGGCAGCTGGACCGGACGGCCGCTCGTGTTTCGTCAAGAAGTACGGGAGGAAAGTCCGAACTCCACAGAGCAGTGTGCCGGATAACGTCCGGGAAGCCGATCTCAAAGTCGGTTGACGGCAAGTGCCACAGAAAACATACCGCCCTGCCGTTCCGCTGAGCCTTCGCTACATTCAGCGAGGTCTGAGAGGAACGGCGAGGTAAGGGTGAAAAGGTGCGGTAAGAGCGCACCGCCGCTCCAGTAATGGAGCGGGCAGGGCAAACCCCACACGGAGCAAGACCAAATAGGGAGGGAGCAGGTTCGGAGCGTAAGCTTCGACAGGCGCGTGCCGGCTCGGCGCGCTACAACCTCCGGGTAGGTCGCTTGAGCCGCGCAGTAATGCGCGGCCCAGAGGAATGGCCGTCCTGCGGGAGCAATCCCGCAGACAGAATTCGGCTTACAGGTCCAGCTGCCTCGATGTATTTTGTTTTCTACCTTTTATTGAATCCGCTTCGTTGATTGGGACGCTGGCTTGACGTCGGCAAGAGATGCTCGATCACCAACCCGTGCTTAATCTGCATGCACAGCGCAAGCTCAAGGCTTCTTCCCCCTGGTTTTAAACATTGTTTCTTATCGCTCTAAATTGAGCCACAATGACTCGGAAGAACCGCAAACGCCATAACAAAAGGCATACCCAAAATAAACCCGCGTCGGTTGGTAGTGCCATCCGATGGAAAGATGACATCGAGAACCCCACAGTTCACAATGCGGGAAAATGGGAGGAGTTAAAAATGACGCCGACCGCAGCAGGATTGGGATGGTGGAAGCGATTGATAACTGCCGATCCGTCCGATCACATAATGGCACTTTTCACATTTGTGATTGCTGCCGCGGGTATCCTCCAACTCTGTGTCTTCGCCGCCCAACTTGATGAAATGCGAATAGATCAACGAGCCTGGCTCTCAGTCAAATGTGATCTGAAGCAGCCCCAGGTCAATGGCACCATTATGGCACCCGCCGTACTTCTCAACACGGGGAAGACGCCGGCCAAAGATGTCAATGGTGTGATTTTCATCCAGCGTGTGCCAAGAAACAACCTCGTAGATTTTAGCAACCCGGTTTTTAATGGCTCACCGAGGGGCAACTCGCTCGACCGCTGGCCCGCAAGTGTCAATCTAAATCTAGGTGTTCTATTCCCGAATGAGCCTATTCCGTTCAGTGAAGCAATCATGCGGAAACAGGATTCATTCGGAGGCCCCTTCGTCTCGGTCATTTGGACAGAGACGATGCAACAGCAATACAGCAATGGTGATTTCTACCTCAATGTTCGTGCGCGATTTACGTATGACGACGCGGCTGGTAATCCACATTGGACTCAATTGTGCCGTATCGCGACGGCGGCGGGACAAGAAGATATTGTTCCGAATGCAACTAACGAAGAATGCATGAGAGGGACTAGCGTTGACAGAAATAAATAGCTCTGCTACCCACGGCCTAGTATCGTGCTCAACTGCTCAGCATGGCACGTGCCCACTTATAGCCTGCTTTCGCTTGAGTCGGGACGTTGGTAGCTCTACCGCCGAGCGGAGCCTTTTGACCGTTCGTTCACGCTTCCGCGTACTCAGCGGTGCGAGTTGACTGCTGAGAGTCCCACTTAAAGCCAAAACAGACTTAATGGGCCACCCGTCTTCTGTGACGCTCTTCAACAGATTCTCTCCCAGATTTGACAACTCTAGATTTGACAACGGCCCCAAAAGGTACATAATTGCGCTGCTTTTCTAAACCATGGTGGTAGCGAGCTGTAGCGCACGCCATTTTCGAACGGCGTCGCGCACAGGCATCCAAAAGCCAAAAGGAGGATCTGTGGCACATACGAATCGGGTCCGAGTTGTGTTGGGAGGTTTGCTGGCTGGAGTAGTAATCAATATCGTCGAGTACGTCACTAACGGCGTCGTTCTAAAGGCAGACTGGGCTCAGGCGATGCAGGCGCTGGGGAAGTCAGAAGTTAGTGGCAGCGCCATCGCGATGTTCATCGTTTGGGGCTTCCTGCTCGGCATTGCTGCGGTCTGGATCTATGCGGCAATTCGTCCGCGCTACGGTGCAGGGGTGGGTACCGCGGTCCGCGCGGGGCTGGTCGCTTGGGGACTTTCCGTTTTCCTCTCGAATCTTGCAAACTATCCGCTGGGGCTTTTTCCAACACGACTGCTCGTAATTACCTCTGTGGTATCGCTGTTTGAAATTGTGATTGCTACTACAGTGGGTGCCTGGCCCTACAAAGAAGTGGATGCGCCGGCGGTTCGCCGTGCGGCCGCCTGATCATTGAGAAGCAAACGGCGCGCTCCGGCGCGCCTTTTCGCTATTCGCACAAACTTGGCCGGAACGAGAATCGCCATTGGAGGATCTTATGGCAAAAAACAACAGTGCTCGCCGCATATTCGAAGAAGTCTGGAATGAAAAGGAACTCGGCGCGATCGATGAACTTATCACCGCCGATTACGTTCACCATGACCCGCAATCGCCAAAGGTTCAGAGGGGAATAGAGGGCTATAAACAATTCGTGAATTTTTACCTCAGTGCGTTCCCCGACCTTCGCTTCACCATCGACGATGAGATCGAGGGAAAAAACTCAGTCGTAACTCGCTGGACGGTCACCGGAACTCACCATGGAGATATGCCAGGACTGCCGCGCACCGGAAAGCCTATTTCACTGACCGGTATCACGATAGCGCAACTGAGTGACGGGAAAGTGGTCGAAAGCTGGAACAACTGGGATGCGCTCGGAATGATGCAACAGTTGGGCGCGATCCCAGCTGACGCACGTGGTCGAGCTGCTTAGTAGTGCGTTCGACTTCCAGATGGCCGGAATATCCGGCCATCTTTCTTTCATATCCTAAGTTCTTCAGCGTTTTTTTAGGACGATTTGCTCCCGAAGTCTGCGCGAAAGGTTCACCGCCAACGAGCGATAAAACCGCGAGCCCAAATGCGGGAACAATTCGAATAACTCAATCAGTTTCGGCCACTCGATACGAAACGCCTGCACTTCCTCTTCGGCCGTAGCCGTTGCACTGGGACGACTATCTTCTAGAAATGCCATCTCGCCACAAATCTCTCCGGGGCCGATTTGCGCGAAAGCTATACCCGAGATGCTGACGTTCACCTTTCCCGCCGCAATTACGTACAACATCTTTGACTGCGAGCCTTGTTGAATGAGAACGTCACCTTTTTTGAATGTAACCTGCTTGGCATGATCCACAAGGAGCGTCCAGTCATTGTGCGAGAGATACTGTAATCGGTTCTTCGCAGTTTGCAATGACGCAAGCAACTGTTCCTGGCTTGGCCGCGTGCCTATCGACATGCCGTCTTCACCCCAACTTGAGGGGAGAGCATATCAGAGGCAAGTCTTTCATGCATAGGGAACGTTCATAGAGTCTGATTGCTGCCTCCCGAGCGTCGGAGGGATTTGCGACGGCTGATTCGGTCCCGCAAGACTGCTGGTTACTGATGTAATTCTCCTTCGTAACGAATCGGGAAATTCCCCCTGCAACCCACTGTAAAATCAGCACACACTTCGTCAGCAACAAATTTCCGGAACTGGCGTTTATATACACAACGGAACGGCCGAACAGCAGCTCTGATTCCGTTGAGAAGTTAGACGCAAAGTTCAAGCTTCAGTCGGCCAGCGACGGCGATTGAGCAAGTGGGTCCCCGAACACGCACGGTTTCCGCGCGTGAGGTTCGAAAGGAGACATGATGCAAGTCACACGCTTTGTTCGCTGCCTAGTTGTGGCGCTCGTTTTAGCGCTGGCGGTGCTGGCGATTCCAGCTTCATCTTTCGCGGGCGTTTTTGTGTCCGTGAACATTGCGCCTCCGGTGCTGCCGGTTTACGCGCAACCAGCTTGCCCGGGCGACGGATACATTTGGACGCCTGGCTACTGGGCTTACGGCGATGACGGCTACTTCTGGGTCCCCGGGACGTGGGTGGTTGCGCCGGAGCCTGGCTTTCTCTGGACCCCCGGCTACTGGGGCTGGAACGGCGGCGCATATCTATGGCATGCCGGTTATTGGGGCCCGCACATTGGCTTCTACGGCGGCGTTAATTATGGTTTCGGATATTTCGGCGAAGGCTACCAAGGCGGCTATTGGCGCGGCCGGACTTTTTTCTACAACCGCAACGTCAACAACGTGACCATCACCAACGTCCACATCTATAACCGCACGGTCATCAACAATGTAACGGTGAATCGCGTGGCTTACAACGGTGGTCCCGGTGGGCTCGACAGGCGGCCATCGCATGAACAAGAAAGATTCATGCACGAGCGCCACTTTGAAGCGACGCACATACAAATCGAACACGAGCATGGCGCGCGGGGCAACCGCGAGTTACTCGCTTCCGTAAACCATGGCCGTCCGGCCATTGCGGCTACGGCGCGGCCTGGTGAATTCCGCGGCCGTAACGTAGTTGCGGCTCGCGCTGCGGAAGATCGCCACATGGATAATCGTGCCACGGATCGCCACGCGGACAATCGAGCCATGGATCGCCGTTTGGATAATCGCGCCATGGACCGACGCATGGATAATCGAGCCGTCGATCGGCACATGGATAATCGAGCCATCGACAGGCACGTGGACAATCGTGCGATGAACCGCGACGTTCCTAATCCACGCGGTAATGCCCGGAATATGGACCGTCCGCAAAACTCCGCGCGAAACATGGATCGTCTGCAGAACCAGGGCCGAAACTCAGCCTCCGAGCGGAACGTCACTCGGCCAAACATGGACCGGCCAATGCCTCACGACAACAGTTTCAACAACCGACACGAACAACCACGCAGCAATGCGCGTCCGGAAAATCGGCCTGCGCCGCATCCGGCAGCGTATCATGCGGAAAATAATCGTCCGCACGAGAGCGCTCCGCGTGCTCAGAAAGATAACAAAGGACCAAAGGGCCGTTAAGCTTTCTCAGCGCGAACATGTGACTTGGGCTGGCAAAAATGCCGGCCCTTTTTTTTGCCATTTCGCAGAACTTCGTTTCGCAGAACTGCGTGGGCTGACGTAAAATGAACTCAGATTCCAATAACTCTTTTGCGCCTGCATCGAAGGCCTCAGTTGGCGATTCAGCTTGCGCGCATGCTTGGAACCAAGGAGCACCACATGTCCGCACCTAGCCGCAGGCCTGAGATTCGCCGCCGCCGCGTCCGTAAAGAAAAAGTCACCAAGTTGCGCAAGCGCATTGCCGCAACTTCCTCTGAAGCCGAACGTTCGCGATTGATCGCGAAACTCGCTCTGCTCGCCCGCAAGTCTCCCGGTCAACCGCTCGTAAAAGCCGTGAGCTGAGTTGGGCTTCGCTGTTATTTAGGAGTTCGCCACTCGGCGTTGCTTCGCGGTGGTGGAAGAGCCTACTCCTGCAACCTGCTCGTATGCTGCGATGATTGATTCCGCCGAGTTGTTCCAGGAGAACTTCTTGACTTGCTCGTACCCGCGCTGCCGCATTTTTTCCCGCAAGGTCTGATCGAGTAGCACCCGCTCCAGCGCGCGCATCATCTCAAAAACATTTTCCGGATTCACCATTACCGCCGCATTACCCACGACCTCGGGAATCGATGAGGTATTGGAAGTCAGTACCGGCGTTCCATGCGCCATGGCCTCAAGCGGTGGCAGCCCGAAGCCTTCATATAGGGACGGGAAGACAAAGACCTTCGCTAGATCGTAAAAAATCCGGAGGACTTCAATAGGTACAAAACCCATGAAGCGGACATCGTTCTGCACGCCGCCGCGCACCACCGTGCGGCGCAAATCGGGGTGCTTTGAAAGCTCGTCGCCAATAATGATGAGCTTCAGGTCCGGATAAAGCTCCTGCTTCACCAAGTCTGCCTTGAGCGCGGAAAAGGCCTCAATAATCCGCACCAGGTTCTTGTGCGGGCTGATCCGCCCTGCATAGAGCACAAATGGGTACGTGACCTGATATCTCTCTGCCAGGAACAGCCGGTCTGCATCCGTGGCGTGCCCGGTGAGAAACCTTTTATCGATTGCGTTGTAAACAACCTCTATCTTGCCGGGATCGATTCCAAATAACTTCTCGATTTCGCTCTTGGTAAATTTAGATACCGCGAAGATACGGGCCGCGTTTTTCAGAACTCTTCGCGTGAAGTGAAAATGGAGAAAGCGCTTGACCTCGGATCCGCCGCGGGCGCGATAAAGGTGATCAAGCAGGTCGTGCGCGGTCAATACATAAGGACACGGCAGCCGGCGCGGGAACCAGTACAAGTGAGGAATGTGGGTCAAGTCGCAATTGAGCCTCTTGACCACCGTGCGGTACTGCATTTCTCCACGCAAGGTGTCAGTGGGCAATATTGGGACAGACTTGAAATTGTCCGGAAGCTTGCCGATCTCGGTCACTTTCTGGGGAGGGCCGAGTAGAAAATATTTATTCTGCCGGTCAAGCTGCGCCAAGGCGCGGATAATATTTCGGGTATAGGTGCCCACACCGAACTCGTTCATCCGCCGGATATCGATGGCAATCTTCACCAAGGAATTTAAGCATAAATTCCTGCCATGCGGCCAAAATCAATTCCTGACATGTGGGAGTTTTAGCCGGGAGGTCGCAGGCTACGCTTCCGCCTGAGCCTTGGTTCTTCTCTCTATGTAGAGCGGGAACTCATCCGCAAGCTGCAGGACTTGGCGTCGGATTTTGCTGAGTATGGCAGCGTCGGAGCGATTGTTAAGAACTTCGGCAATCCACTTTCCGACCTGCCGCATCTCGCGTTCCTTCATACCTCGCGTGGTCAGCGCTGGCGTCCCGATGCGAATGCCGCTTGGCTTCATCGGAGGATTTGTATCGAACGGGATTGCATTTTTGTTCACGGTAATGCCAGCTTCGCCAAGCGCCTTTTCCGCCTCGCTGCCCAGCATGCCTTTCGAAAACACATCTACCAGCATCAGATGGGTATCAGTTCCGCCGGAAATTATGCGGAAGCCTTCAGCAGCCAAAGTTTCTGCAAGGACCTTTGCATTGGCGACGATCTGGCGGGCATAGTCGCGAAACTCCGGCTGCAGCGCCTCGCGGAAGCAGACCGCCTTCGCGGCAATGATGTGCACCAGCGGGCCGCCTTGCATCCCCGGAAAAACCACCTTGTCGATTGCCGCTGCGAATTCCTGTCGCGACAGAATCATTCCAGCTCGCGGACCGCGCAAGGTCTTGTGTGTAGTCGAGGTGACGATGTGTGCATGGGGAACCGGCGAAGGATGTGCTCCTCCTGCAACCAATCCCGCGAAGTGCGCCATGTCCACGAGATACAGCGCTCCGACTTTGTCCGCGATCTGCCGCATGCGCGCGAAGTCGATAATTCTCGGATACGCGCTCCCGCCGCCGATAATCAGCTTCGGACGCTCTTTTTCGGCCAGCTTCTCCAAATCGTCATAATCGATGGTTTCCGTCTCTTTGGTCACCCCGTAGGGAACGATCTTGTAAGTCTTGCCGGAAAAATTCAGATGATGGCCATGCGTGAGATGCCCGCCATGCGCAAGATTCAAACCAAGAATCGTGTCTCCGGGCTGCAACACCGCGGAGTAGGCCTCCATGTTGGCGGATGATCCCGAGTGCGATTGCACATTCGCATGCTCTGCAGCGAAGAGTTGCTTGGCCCGGTCTCGAGCCAGGTTTTCTACGACGTCCGCGTACTCGCATCCGCCGTAGTACCGCTTTCCGGGATAACCTTCCGCATACTTGTTCGTAAAGACCGAGCCTGCCGCCTCGAGCACGGCTTCGCTGACGAAGTTTTCCGAGGCGATCAGTTCCAGGCCTTCATGTTGGCGGCGGGTTTCGTTGTCAATCGCGGCCGCAATCTCGGGGTCTACTTCGTAGAGCGATTTCTGCATCGCTGAAATGTTCATCAACACCATCCTAAACGCCGCACCCCTGAATTCGCTACATGTGTGCAACTATGCCGCTGAACGGCCATTGGGCTGTTTTTTCTCCACGTTTCCGGGGTCTTCATATGCGTCCAATATTCGACCCGGCAAAATTTCTCGCAACGCCCAATTGATCCGCTTGACCGAATTTTGGATTTCAGCAAGCTGCTGCGCATGCCCATGCAGGTAAACCGAGTCAACAATGACCTGGAGCGCGTTGCGAACGTGGTGATTCATTAACTCAATGGTTTTTAACTTCTCGGCCAGGTATCTCGAACGGGTGTATTCGTACCGATAGACTAGCAAGCCTGCAATGATGGCGCCGCAGAAGTCATCGAGTACGCGTTGCCACTCTCCTAATCCATAATGGACGGAGAGTTCGTCGGCCAGGAGCAGAAATGCGAGAACGACTACGCCATACGCGATTGCTATTATTCCCGGGCGAAAAAAAGCCTTCTGGGTCGGCGGTGAACTCTGGTTCATATGCACTCCATCCACTCTGCGATCGAGGCGCAAGCAACAGATCCGGAGGACTTAATCAGCAACTTTAGCAACTCGTAAAACACATTCAATCTAAACTTTTAAACGCCTTCCCCAAGAAAGACGCCAAATGCCAGCCATCCAAATATTTGTAGGGCGTTTCCCCCATCGAATAATGACCGCAGGGCAGCACCGCGACCTTGTGGTCAAGATTGTAACGCTCAAACTCCGCCACGACTTGGCGCGAAAATACCGGCAGGAAGGTCAGATCATATTTCGCATACACAATTAGCGACTTCCTCGGCCAGCGTGCGAATTGTTTGAAGTATGACATCGGGCTGACCGCTGTCCAGAGCGAGCGCAACGTGTCAATGTCCATGTGCGGCTCCAGGCCCTGGCGTATGTGCCGCGTGGACTGTCCGTGCCAGACCACGTCCGCGACGTAGGTGGACGCGTGATTGAATGCCGCGACCTGCACTCGAGAATCGTGCGCGGCGGCCAGGAATGCGTAGCACGAACCCAGGCTGGTGCCAACCGTACCCAGGCGCTCGTAGCCCTGCTGCTCCAGCCAGTCAAGACAGCAGCGGATATCGAGGACTGCCTGGCGGCATGCATCCATGGTGCGGCCGATATTGGCGGAAACCGCGTAGTCGGCGCGGCGAATTTCCGCGGGGCGACGGATGTCGTGATAAGGCATGCTCAGCCGCAGCACAGAAATGCCCAGCCGGTTGAAGATCCGGGCCAGCGAGTTGTAATGCAGTGCGTCAGAGTTCCAGTGCGGCAGCAGTACGACAGCACTCTTTCCCTTGGCCGGAAACCAGCGGGCGTTCGCCAGATTATTTTCCGGGTACGGCGTGCGTACCGGAGACGTGAAACGAAGAAACTCCGCGTAGGTTCCTCCAACTTTTTTCTCCAGGTGTGGTTCGGGAATCTCTCTCGTGCTGAACACCTGCACTTCACGTTTTTCCAGCCGGAAATCGGATGGGGTCCTATGCGCAAAGAACTCGTCGCTGGCGGCAACCGCCCGCAAGTTGTACTCGCGGATATAGCGCTCACACTGCTCGTCCGTCTGATGCGGCAGGAAGCCGTTACGGCACGGCCACTCGCGCGTCCACTCAATGCCCCATTCGAGCGGACGCACCACGCGGTTGTTGTCCACCGACGTGAGCCGGGTTTCCCAGTCGTGCATCCAGCGAGCATAGAGAGAAGGCATGCAGTTTTAGGATAGCAAAGGGAGCATCGAGCGCTCAGCAATCAGCATTCAGTGGGAGCAATTGGCGGTTGACAGCTGGGATTCGTCATCGGGCGCTCGCAAGATTTGACTCAAGCCGTCGCAGTCTGCCCACGCCGCCAAGGGGCTATTCACATGGGCTGGGCAAATTGTTGGTGTAATGGCTATCTTGCAACAACTACTCGGCAGAGGCGGAACTATTCCCCTGTCATTCTGGTCTAATTGGATATGCAACGCAGTCGCTACACCAAAAATGCCCTTCGTACGGCTACGGTCGTCGTCGCACTGCTGGCGGGTATTGCCGTGCTTTTCATCCTTGAGCAGCGGCGAACGCAGGGAGAAGTTGGCGTGGTTCTATCTGCTTACCTCTCCGACGAGGTACTGAACAATGCCCACGACTGGGGCGCCGGACGTGGCATTCAGATAATCTTGCAGCGCGAGGCACAGCAGCCGGGAACGTGGAGATGGAGATGGAGTCTGCTTTTCGATCGACGACTTCGATTCCCACAAGCGTCGTTCGTGACCCGAACAAGCTTTGTCGTGAGCAATGCATTTATCTCAGATATCCGAGCGGAACTGCATCTGCCGAGAGGGGTGGATTCTGTCGTCGTAAGCCGCAGCGAGCTGAAGCAGAGCCAGTCGAGCGACTTTCAACGACGCTTCCCAAACAACTTGGGATACATCGCCGTTTCTCAACCCGGATTCGATTTCAGTAAAACCGAAGCGATCTTATACATCGACCACTTCTGCGGGCTATGTGGCGGTGGAGGTTACATCCTGATGCGGAAGGGGAATGGCGTTTGGCACGTTGTGGATCAGCACAGCACTTGGGTGTCGTAGTCGCGGTAATTAGGCGATTTCACCATTTATCGAAGGCTGCACGATACCGGACCACTTACGAGGATTGGTTCCTACGAGTCGAGGTCTAAGTGCTAATTGTCAACTGCTAACTGCAATACTTCCTTGGCACCCTCTTCGAAATTGCGCACAAGATTTCGTAAGGGATGGTATGTGCCAGCTCAGCATGTTCGCGCGCATCGACGCTGAGACCATCACTTGAGCCCAGCAGAATCACTTCATCAGCAACTTCGACAGCCGGTATCCCAGTCACATCAACCATCGTCAGATCCATCGAAATTCTGCCGACGATGGGTGCGTAGTGCTCGCGCACGATGACGCGTCCGCCAGATGAAAGCCCGCGGTTCAATCCATCTGCATATCCCACCGGAAGGATAGCGATCCGCGACGGCGCCTTTGTAACATATGTGCCCCCGTATCCGAGTGCCTGCCCGGCCCGCATTTCGCGAAGCGATAGGATTCGGGTCTTCCAAGTGAGCACCGGTTTGACCGGCAGTTTGAGTGCTCGTCCGCTCACGGCGCGGCCGGCACGTTCAAAAGGCAAATGGTATCCATAAAGGGCGAGCCCGGGCCGCACCATTGAGTTCCAGCTCTCATGGTGCGAGATCACGGCGGATGTATTCGCGGCATGAATGAGCGGAGGATCGAAGCCGCATCCGGCAAGCGTTTTTTTCGCGGCTTCGAAAGATTTCAACTGTTCTCCGACTGAAGGAGCATCAAGAACTTCCGAAGATGCAATGTGCGTGGAAAGTCCTTCGACCTTCAAGTGCGGCGATGACTTGAGCACTGCGCAAATGCTTGGCAGATCTTCAGGCGCCGCGCCCAGTCGCCCCATGCCGGTATCAACCTTGAGATGAATCGGCTGCTGCGACGCATCCAGCCGAGCCGCAGCCCGCTCCAGCAGCTCGATCTGATCGATCTGCCAGACCGTTGGCGTCAGGCCCAGCCTGACGATCTCTGCTTCCTCGCCGCGCCAGAAGCCGGTCATCAGCAGAATTCGTGTCGCGATGCCTTCCTCGCGGAGCGGAATAGCCTCATCCAGAGAGGTCACGCCCAGCCAGGTTGCGCCCTCTTGCTCCAGCGCTAAGGCGCATTCGATCGCGCCATGCCCGTAAGCGTCCGCCTTCACCACCGCACAAACCGTCACGCCGGCGCCCACGTATTCCGCGACCGTGCGATAGTTCTCTCGTAAGGCGGAAAGCGAAACTTCTGCCCAGGTTGGCCGCGTCGCCGCGCGTTTCGCGATTTCAATAGTGGCCACTCTCGCGATTATAGTTGGCGCACGCCGGAGCCATAGGTTACCGCTGTGCTACTCCGTATCACCGCTGGAGCACAAAGTTCACGGTGATTTCGGTTTCAACCTCGATTGGCTCATGACTGAGATAGTAAGGGCGATATCGCCACTGCCGCACCGCTTCGAGCGCAGCCTTTGCGAGCCAGGCCTGACCGCGCTCCGCCTCCGCGCGGGTGATTACTCCCTCCCGGCTGATGATCGCTCTCACGATCACCGTCCCCTCAATGTGAAGCTGCTTCGCGATGGCTGGGTATTGCGGCTCAACCTTGTGGATGAGATTTCCTTCCATCATTACTGACTGGCGGAAGGGTTTCGTCTGAACCGGAGCCGTCGGCATTGGCCGGACGTAGTCGCTCATGATCGAGTGCGCGACTCCCGGACCGGGGTCTCCAATCACGTCGGAAATGTCCGGTGCTTGCGCCGGGCCAGTGTCGTCAGGCCGACTGTTTGATTGCGTGAACGACCATCTTCGGTTATTGACCACAATCGGGTGTCGAACCGCGGAGCCGCGTGCGTGAGCAATATCTCTCTGGGGCTGAACCGGAGCTTCTGGGTTTGAGGCCGGCAGAAATAGAGATCGCATGACCGGCGGCAACGATTGCGGGGAGAGCAAGGGGTAGACCATTCCCACGGCAACAAACGTTGCCTGCAATGTGAACGAGACTATTGCAGTCCAGCGCCGGACGGGAACTTCCTGAACTTCAGGCAGACCGGAAAACATGGCGTTTTCTCCTCAAACGAATTTGCTGCCATCCCAAGGAGCGAACCGCATCCTCGGAGTCACAGCTTTTGTCTATCGCTGGGAGTAAAGACACCGGAAAATCAGATTTCAGGTCGCGTCTGAAAAACATTACCCAAAAATAAAAAGACCGCGATCTCTCGCGGTCTCGGGAACTGACGCTCTGTTACTGGTGTCGAGCTTATTTTGGGGGTGTGGTCGTACTCGGCGTCTTAGTCGCGCCTGGCGTAGTGCTTGGCGTCTTGGTGCCGGAGGAGCCTGTCGATCTCGTACCGGAGCCAAGGCCGCTGCCGGGCTTCGAACCGGAGCTGCCGCTCGCCTTGGGTTGAGCTGCCACTCCAGATTGCACGTTGTAAGCCTCCACAATCGGCTTAGTGATATCCACCGAGGGCGCTGCCCAAACTACTTGCCCTTGCGGCCATGGATTCGAAGTGTCCATGATCACGCCTAGCCCGTTGTCATTGGCATACTTCAGAAGGATCGGGGCCATCTTCTGCAAAATGCGCTGGCCGATCTCGTTCTGCTGGTTCTGGAAATCCTCGCGGGCGTCTTGGGCCTCGCGATCCAGCGCCTTCTGTTTTTGTTCAATCTGGCGCTGCAGATCGGCCTTCGATGTTTCGTTCAGCTTGTCGCCCTGCGTGGTCAGCTGTTTCTTTAGGCCGTCGATTTCGTCGTTCTTGCCTTTGAGTTCGTTGCTTTTGGGCTCGAACTTTTTCTGCAATGCTTCCATATCGCGCTGGCCTTCATTGCTGGCAAAAATCGCGCCTTCAATATTGATGGCTGCAATTTTCGATCCCCCGCCAGTCGTGGTGACTGCGGCAGGATCGTTGGCTGTGCCGGGCGCCGCAGGTAGAGCGGCTGGGGAAGACGCGCCACCGGCCTGCGCCAGCGCCATCGCCGAGGCCAGGACGACCGCAGTCGCTAGAGAACACACAAACTTGAGTTTCATGAGATTGGCTTTGACTCCTTGGGATACCACCATGGGTTTTCGAACTCGATGTTTAGCTTGAATTTTCAAATGGACTTACTCAGAAACGTACTCGCGCCACACCCGCACATTTCCGTAAAAAAATCAGTAGGCCTGGCCGGTCTTCAGTTTTCAGCTCGGATCTTCGGTCCGCGCATCCAAATTGCGCGTTCATCGCCGCGCATGACCGGCCACTTTGGTGTGGATGCCCCATTATAGAAATAGTCAATGCCAGCGTCAAACCTAGAACGTAGTACCTACGGTGAACCGGAACGTTTTTCGCGGCTCGCGAAGTTGGTATCGGGTGGCGAATGTGTTCTTCGCCAACTGGTACGTGTACTGACCGGCATCGGTGTTCGGGAACATGCTCCGCGACAATTGAGACGGCGATGGCGCCACTTCATTTAAGCGTACTGGATTGTATGCCCAATAGATTCGGAAGGGCGCGTTTACAACCGGAAGGAAGACCTGCAGCTCAATCCCCGTGGACGCCCGCGGTTTCCAGTTGGCGCTGCTCAAAACACTGAGGTTTTGGTTGAATAGAACTGTTTGAGTGCCTGTGCAGTTGAGCGTGACCAAGTCTTGCGTCGGGCAACCAAATTGGGTCTGCCGGAGCGTGTCGAACTGCGCGTTATTAATTCGCAACTGCGACTGTCTCAGGATCGGGTCGAAGCCAACATCGAAAAATGGCGCAATCGCTACCGGGCCGGCGATGGTAATCCGGTATTCGGCATTTCCAACCAAGCTCAAGTCTCCGCCCGGGAAAGTAATCTGCTCAAAGGGGATTTGGACGGTGTAAGGTCCGCGAGCCGGATTGTTCGGGTCCTTGGGAACCACTGACCCGTCGGGGTTTCTCAAATTAATGGTCGTCGCGCTCGGAATGAAAGCAATGGGCGAAACCGAGCGAATATCAAAGCCACGGAGGTCGTTCTCTCCACCCATATAAAAGCGCTGGAATGGGGGCGCCACCAGTCCGCCATAGCCGGTCATGTAAGAAGCCTGCGCGTGCAAACCAACTGCGTTGCGCCGTTTCTGCACCGGAATGTAGTGCTTCCACTCCGCGATGGGACGAATGCTTCGTACTGTGCCGCCAAGTCCGGAGAACTCAGCCCCGAGAAAATATTCCGTGCCCGAATGAGGATAAAGGGCGGCGTCCAGACCGTTCTTGGTGTAATTGAGCAGCAGCTTGCTGGTGATGATGCCGTTCAGAGCGCTGGGCCCACTCAGACCGCTGAAATCAAGGAAGCTAAAGAGTTGCTTGGAAGCGGTGGTCGTAGCAACCAGCGATGAAACATCAAACGAGTATGTCGCTCCTATGCGCTTGAATGAGCGATGTAGGGGGTGCGAAGCGGTCAGCGTGAATCCCTGGCTCGATTGGGTATAGTTTTGCAGACTCTGCAATTCGGCCTGCGAAAGACTCAGCGACTGGCCGGCAATAAGCGCCGACTGCCGTGCCTGGTCGTATATCAGCTTCTGCCCGTAAACGCTAAAGCCGACCGTGATTTCGCGATCGAGAAAGTACGGCTCGGTGAAGCCGAACATAATATTTCGTTGCAGGGTCCCCACGTTGGCCTGGACCGTCAGGGTCTCGCCTAGCCCCAGGAAGTTGTTGGTGGTGTAGCTCAAGCCGATGAATGATCCCGCTAACCCGCTCACGCCGCCGGACAGTCCAATCTGGTTCTTGCCTTTTTCTTTGACCTTCAAAGTCAGATCGACCAATCCTTCTTTCTCGTCCAAATGGCGCTCGGTAACGTTGGGATCCTCAGGCTTCAACTGCTCAAAAAATCCCAGCTGGTTCAAGCGCTGCAAGCTCAGCTTCCAGAGTTGCTCGTTGTACACCTGTCCTTCTTCGAGCACCAGTTCGCGCCGTATGACTTTGTCGCGAGTAGTCGTGTTCCCTTGAAATTCAATGCGGCGCACCGAAAACGCCTTGCCTTCATCCACGTCGATATCGAAGTAGACCAGTTTCTTGTCTTCCTCAATGCGAGGTTGCGGAACTGATGTGAAGTTGATAAATCCCTGCGTGCCGTAGGCGTTCTTCAGGCTTTCCAGGCCCTTCGCGATCTTCTCGCGATTGAAAACATCGCCATCCTTGATAGCGAAAAGTGACCGCAGGGCGGCAGTGTTCGTAATCGCCTTGTTCCCCTTGAACGTGATCCCGCCCAGTTTGTAACGCTCGCCTTCATCGATTGGAATCGTAATGTCCATTGCTTTGCCCGGCCCTGGCCGAATAAGAGGGAAATGAAGGTTCGCGTGGCCGGTATCGCGGATTTTAGTTTGCGTATCGCCCACATTCCCCTTGAAGAAGCCTCGGTTTTGCAGAGCTTCGCGCACCAGCTCCATGTCGTCATCGAGCTTAGTGGCGTCATAAGTCTTCGCAAAAAGATTTTCGAGGAAGATCGAGTGGGGCACGCCGATGGGCTTCAGGAAATGCATCGCCTGGCGAAGTTCCCGGCTCTTCACGTTCTTATTGCCGACGAACGTGATGCGCCCAACCTTCACCTTCGGCCCTTCGCGCACTACAAACGTTAGCCCCACCGATGCCGGCGGTATCGGCCTGACTTCGGTTCGGATGGTAGCGAATTGGTGGCCGTGCTCGGCTTCTAGATTCTTGATTACGACTTCGGCTTTTTTTACTTTTGTGGGGTCGTACTGCGATTCCGGTGAAAGCGTGACCTTGTCCTGCTTAAAGCGATCGAGAATATCGCTTTTGGAGATCGCGTTGATTCCCAGATAATTGATCTCCCGCACGCGCGGCTTCTCTTTGACGTAGATGTGCAGTATCCAGCCCTTGGGAGTGGCCTCGCGCTCAAAGCGGATGTCTTCGAAATAACCCGTGTTCCACAGTGAGTTGAAGTCACGTTCGATCGCCGCTTGGTCGTATACATCGCCGGGGCGGGTGAAAATGTGGGCCCGGACGGTTTCCGCGGGAACGGTGCGGTTACCGTGGACTTCAATCGCGCTGACCACGTCCGGCTGCTGCTGCGCAAATAACGTCGACGTGAGCGCGAAAATCAGGACTACAAGCGCGGCTTGGCTTAGGAAGAATCTCAATGAAATCTTTCGGAATGAAAAACATGCACATCCGGAGGCGATTTCTTCCGGACGCCGGCAGCCACTCCTCCCCGAAGTCGCAGGGCTATCCTGATGAATGCAGAAAATCGGCACTTACCTCAAAAATCGCTGTATTAATGGAAAACCGCAATTATACGGTAGAGCTGTGGAGAGCGTCCAAGATCACCGTCGCACGCCAACGCTGGTTGCAGCCTGCGATCGCGCATCCGGGGAACCTCGAAAAAGCTCCACCTCAACCAAGACGGAATAAAACGTGGCAGAGTTGCCCATGTCGGATAGTTTTTCCGAAGTAAGCACATTAATGTTCAGATTACCGGGTGTAAGTTTTGCCCAATTCAGTTTCGCCGCCACTACTCCGGACGAAACTCGCCCGTCCACGCGCGCCTTTAGCTGGATTTCGCCGCGGCCATTGAATACCCGGACTGTGTCGCCGTCGCGAATGCCTCGGGCCTTCGCATCCTTTCGGCTCATCTCCAGCAGCCCGGTGTCTTCCATTGGTTGAAGGCTGGGCAGATTCGAGAAAGTCGAATTGAGAAAATTGTCAGCCTTGCGCGCGAGCAACTCCAGAGGGAACGCCTTCGCGGAGGCGTCATGTCTCGATTCCGTTGGAGGAACAAACGCGGCCACCGGATCGAGCCCTTCCGCCTTGAGACGCTCATTATAGAGTTCAGCCTTGCCGCTCGCTGTCCGGAAATTTCCTTCGGCATAAGGCAGGAAGGGTTTCGACGAAGGTGTCCCATTCCCCTCAAAATTTAGCCGGATGTGTCCTTTTTTCTCCAGCCGCTCCCGGCTCATTCCCTTCAGCCACGGATTCGCTGAGTTCAGCGCCTGGTCGATCATGTCATCGACCGAGTCCCGGAAGCAGTTGTCTTCAAATCCCATGCGCTCAGCCAACTCGCGAAACAGATCAACATTTGATCGGCACTCGCCCAGGGGTTCCAGCGCCTGATCGGAAATTTGCAAGTAGTAATGTCCGTACGCCGTCTGCAGTTCTTTGTGCTCAAAGAACGTCGTGGCAGGCAGCACGATGTCTGCATAATCAGTGGTGTCGGTAAAAAACTGCTCATGCACCACGGTGAACAGGTCAGGACGAAGCAGGCCGCGAACCACATCATTGTGGTTGGGGCAAATCGCCGCTGGATTGGAGTTGTAAACAAACAACGCCTTCACCGGCGGATCGTTGGTCTCGTTGAGCTGCTTACCCAGTTCGACCATATTAAGCATTCGCGCGGGACGACCGAGCGCCTTCTGCATCAGATCGGGCCGCTCCAGGGCGACGTCATTCATTTTGAACGCGCCGCTTGTCGAGAGCTGGAACCCTCCGCCAACTTCCTTCCACGAACCGGTAACGATCGGCAACATTGAAATCGCACGCGACGCCATGCCGCCGTTTTCCGAACGCTGCACGCCGTAGTTCATGCGAATCACGGCCGGGCGAACCGTCGCATACTCGCGCGCCAGTTTCTGAATATCAGCGGTCGAAAGTCCCGTCCACCGCGCCACTTTTTCCGGCGGGTACTCCTTAACCTTTGCGCGAAGGTCGTCGAATCCCAGCGCGTGCCGTGAGACGTAATCGGCGTCGTGCAGATTTTCCTTGATAATCACGTGCATCATGCCAAGCGCCAGCGCGACATCGGTGCCCGGATTTACCGGCAAATGCCAATCGGCACACGCGGCGGTGCGCGTGCGATACGGATCAATGACGATCAGCTTTGCCCCATCGCGGCGAGCCTCTTCAATAAACGGCCAGAGATGCACATTGTTGCCGTGAATGTTGGCTGCCCAGGCGATGATGTATTTGGACTGGCGAAACTGCTCCGGCTCGGTGCCGATGTTTGCACCATAGACGGACTTTACGCCGGCGCTACCCGCCTCCGAGCAAATATTCCGGTCAAGTTGTGATGCCCCTAAGCGATGGAAAAAGCGCCGGTCCATCGAAGCGTAGCCCAGCTTGCCCAGTGTGCCCCCATAGGAGAAAGGAAGGATAGCCTCGCTGCCGAACTCCGCGGCGATATTTTTCAGCCTTGCCGTAATTTCATCGAGCGCCTCATCCCACGTAATGCGCTCGAACTCGGACCGTGTGGCGCGGACATTCTTGTCCGCGGATTGGGGGGCGATCCCCTTCGCCGCAACTCTTCTCATCGGGTAGAGCACCCGATCCGGCGAATAAACTCGGTCCAGATACTTTGTGACCTTGGCGCACAAAAAACCGCGGGTAACCGGGTGCGCCGGATCCCCCTGGATCTTTACCGCCCGGCCATTGTCCACCGTGATCAGCACCCCACAGGCGTCGGGGCAGTCGTGCGGGCACGCGGCATGGACGACCTGCTTCATGATTTCTGATTATATGGTGGGCTTCAGATTACCGAAATAGAGCGCCTGGCGGGGTCAGCAATCACCTCTGACGACGTGAAGTAGCAGAGCACCCTAAAGTTCACCGATTGGAGAAGTGGGGAAACTGCCTAAGATCTTTTTTACTCGCACCACAGTCTGTACCGATTGCGCTGTTATCAATAAATTCAGAACCAAGCCTATTAGCAATGCCAATAGAGGGAAGTCCCTACTCTGAGTCAATCCCAGGACGAGCGCGACGCCCATGATGGCAATCCTAATTTTTGCCATCCGAATCTGCCACAATAATTGCTTGCGTGTAACGGCGTTCACCGAGGTTCCAGGCGGTACCGCGAACTCTTTCGCTGACTTCTTAATGAGGAACGCTGCCGCGGTGCCAATAGCAGCACACACTATCAGGAGCGCAATTCCCAGCCCACGGGGAGAAAGATTCCTATGGCTGAATTCGTAGCTCAACAGAATTATCACGGTTACCGAACAACCGGACAATAGCAGCATCCTTTTGATAACGGTCTGTATCATGAGGTCTCTCTTTTTCGTGTCAGGCAGGGCAAGCTAATGCTTAACCCATCTTCATACCGGCCAGCTTGCGCATCATGTTGCCTTTGCCCATCTGCTTGAACATTTTTCGCATTTGCGCGTATTGGCGGAGAAGATTATTCACTTCCTGCACCGTTCTTCCGGAACCGCGGGCGATGCGTTTGCGCCGGCTGCCGTTGATTACGTCGTGGTGGGTGCGCTCGTAAGCCGTCATCGAGTTGATGATCGCTTCCACGTGGTTGATCTGGTTCTCATCAATTTTGTCGGCATGTTTTTGCAATCCGGCAAAGGGGCCGATGCTGGGCAGCATGCCCATTAGGCTTTGGATCGACCCCATCTTTCGCACCTGCCGCAACTGATCGCGAAAATCCTCCAAGGAAAAGCCATCGCCGGAGAGCGCGCGGGCGGCGATGTCCTGGGCCTTTTTCTTGTCGACTGTCTGCTCGGCACGCTCTATGAGCGAAAGAATGTCGCCCATGCCAAGAATGCGCGACACGATGCGGTCAGGGTGAAACGGCTCCAGCGCATCATACTTTTCACCGACACCGATGAACTTGATCGGCGCTCCCGTCACCTGCCGGATGGAAAGCGCAGCGCCACCTCGCGCATCGCCGTCCATTTTTGTGAGCACCACGCCGGTGAGCGTCAGCTTTTTATGAAATTCGTTGGCAGAGCGGACGGCGTCCTGGCCGGTCATTGCGTCGGCAACGAACAAAATCTCCGACGGATTGAGCAGCCGCTTGAGTGACTGCATCTCTTCCATGAGCTGGTCGTCAATATGCAGGCGGCCAGCGGTATCAACAATCAGCACATCGCAGCCGGAGTTGATCGCCTCGCGCCGGGCTTCCTTGGCGAGTCGTTCTACGGTGGCAGTGTTCCCTTCGGTAACCTGGCCTTCGTAAATTTGCGCTTTGATTGCCTGCGCGACAACTTTCAACTGCTCGCGCGCCGCGGGACGATAGACGTCCACCGAAACCAGCAACGGACGATGGCCGCCATTTTTGAACCAGTGCGCCAGCTTGCCCGAAGTTGTGGTTTTGCCGGAACCTTGCAAGCCGGCCATGAGCACGACCGTCGGCGGCTGCGACGCGAACTTCACCCGCGCCGTGTCTTTGCCCAGAATCTCAATCAATTCGTCGCGGACAATCTTGATGACCTGCTCGCCCGGCGAGAGCGCAGTCGCGACCTGCTGGCCTACAGCCTTGGCCTGCACCTGGTCGATGAACTGCTTTACAACTTTGAAATTGACGTCGGCCTCAAGCAGCGCAAGACGCAGCTCACGCAGCGTCTCCTGCATGTTCTCTTCATTGAGGACAGCCTGCCCGCGCAGCGATTTGAATGTCCGTTGAAGCCGTTCCTGAAGGTTCTCAAACATAGAGTTGTTGAAATTTTATCAGCTTCCGCGAGTTCCACGGCTGGGAGTAAAATTGCGAGGCTCGCGAGATCCGCATGCTTAAATTCACCTCGAAGTATGGGAAGTTTTGGAAGTGGTTTCAGGCGCATGAAGATGAGATTTTTCATTTTGATGCCAATCGTGAGAAGGTCTTCGATAAATTGGCGTCTCATCTGCACCGCGTGCACGCCGACCTCACATTTGAATTCTCGAGTGTTTACCACGGCCGACGGGAGTTTATCGTGAGCGCCGGAGGCATTAGAAACGCCTTTTCCGAAGTGATGGCGCTGGTCCGGAGAGCTCCAGCACTTCCACGGTGGCAAATCATGGCTTTTCGTCAAAGAAAGGACATACCGAGAATCCAGTGTGGTGACAGATCAATCGAGCGAGATTCGGTTTTCGTCGACTACGTTTTGGTGGGAGATAAGATGGACCTCACAATCTTTATAGAAGGACTGGTGAACGGTTCGTCCAAGGACATCAATAGTCTGAAGACCGTCGGCTATTTACTTCTGGACGCCACGGTAGGCGAATACGATGTTGAAACCAAAATCGCAGGAATACAATTTGTGGACGCATTAGCATTTCCGGAAAGACGCCGAATTCCTTTGCGAGACTTACCGAATGTTGTTGACGGATTGCCGACAAGCATTCAGTGAGCTTTGCCAGCGGTACCGTCCCTGCGGGACTCTTGTTCTACCGCAACCCGGCACTGCCGTGCCGGGCTTTCCCGTTCCGTGCCTTCGGCACTGGGCAAATGCCGTGTGGCGCGGGCGCCCTCGCCTGCGCCGGTCTCTTCAGACCAAGGCAGGCTCGATAATGTTAAGACTACCGTGGAAGAGCGGCCATTTATGGCCGCGTTCAATTGAGGATCGCACGCGAGCGAGCTTCAGCTCGACAGGGGTTAGGGGGCAAACGGCGAGACACTCATCACTTCTCGTACGCCTCCGCCGGCAACCCCGTTATTCTCAGGCCCGAGTGCCCCTTGTGCCGGATGTTGAGGCCGATGAGCACGGCCGTGATCTGCTCGACGATGCGGGCATTTTCCAGCTTGCCACCGTCCAGCGCGCGCACCCCGGGAATTTTGCGTGCGAGATCGCGAACGCGCTTTCCGGCTTCCTTGTCATCACTGCAAACGATCACGTCACAATCGACCGGACCGTCGAGTTGTAGCAAATCCGCCGCGAGATTGTGGAACGCCGCAACGACAGCCACACCCTCCGGCACAAGCTCCGCCGCTTGCTGCGCCGCCGAACCTTGCCACACGCCAAGAGTACGCGTTGGTTTCCCGCCGACGCTGGCCGCCAGAGGTACAGTTGTGTCCACAAGAATTTGCCCGGGACGCAGTGCCGGTTTGATGTGCTTTAACGTCTCAGCCTGCGCTTCAAAAGGGACGGTGAGTACGACGACCTCGGCGCCAGCGCAGGCAGCTTTGTTCTCCGCGCCGGATACGCGACTACTTTTTCCACCAATCTTTTCTGCTAACTTCACGGCCGTGTCCGCGGCCCGTTGCGCATCGCGCGAACCGATGATGATGATTTCGCCAGCTCGGGCCCAGCGCAGCGCCAGGCCAGAACCTTCCGGTCCAGTTCCCCCAACGATGGCAATGGTCACGCGAACTCCGCTTCGAGCAGGGGCTCGGCGGGGAAACTCTCGAAAATTTCCTTGATTTGAATTCGCGAATAGATAGTGTTTCGTTCCGCCGGAATTCGCCCGATTTGCCGAATCAGCGATTGAAATTCCTCTGGGCTGGTGTACTGGCCTGCGGTGGCGCCGGCTTCGCGCGAGATGTTTTCTTCCATCAAAGTCCCGCCGTAATCGTTCGCGCCGGCCTGCAAGCAAAGTTGCGAAAGTTTGCTGTTCAGCTTCACCCATGAAACCTGAATGTTGTTGATGGATCCTGCCAGCATAAAGCGCGCGAGCGCATGGATCTTGAGGTGCTCAGCCAGGGTCGGCCCCGGGCGAGAGAGTCCCTGATGGTAGAGCAAGGTGTTGTTATGAATGAAACCGAGTGGCACAAATTCTGTGAAGCCGCCGGTTTCATTCTGAAGCTCGCGCAAGAGCAGCAACTGATTCACCCAGTGCTCCGGCGTCTCCACGTGCCCGTACATTAATGTTGAGGTAGTGCGAATGCCGCAGGTGTGGGCTGTGCCTATGACCTCTTTCCACTGCGCCGTCGACAGCTTGTTGCGCGAGAGCACGTGGCGGACCTCATCATCCAGAATCTCAGCTGCGGTTCCCGGCAATGTCCCCAATCCGTTGTCCCGCAACATGCAAAGATAATCGCGCAGGTTCATTCCCGTGAGCTCGACGCCGTACACGATCTCCATCGGCGAGAAAGCGTGAATGTGCATGCCCGGAACGGCTGCTTTCACCGCCCGCAGAATGTCGCGATAGTAAAGAGCCGGCAGCCCGCGCGGAAGGCCACCCTGAATGCAGACTTCCGTCGCACCGATCTCCCAGGCCTGAATCGCTTTCTCTGCGACTTGCTGCGGATCGAGGAAATAAGTGTCGGATTCGCGGGGGCCGCGGCTGAAGGCACAAAACTTGCAACCCACGAAGCAGATATTCGTGAAATTGATATTGCGATTGACTACATAGGTGACGATATTGCCCGCAAGATCGTTGCGAAGCAGATCAGCGGCAACCAGCAGCCCGAGAAGGTCGTCTCCGTCGGCATTGGCGAGAAGCAAACATTCATCGCGCGTGAGTGCGGAGCCATCTGCCAATTCAAGCATCCGCTCGACTGCACGCCGGATACCAGACTGCATCCGCGGAGCTATGTCCAGCCAATCTAGTTGAGGGAAGTTCTCGAGTTCGGCGTTTGTGCAGGTCCGCATGCGGCCTTCTTTCTTTTTAGGCTCACCGGAACAGATCGTTCTTTGCCGGCCGGATCAGCTCACGCGCACTTCCGAGCCCGCTCTGAAATGCGAGGCCGCGCACGATGCAAACCGGCGTACGGTTAAGCTTGCCGCAGACCAGGCCCGCCGCGCAAGCAACTTCGTCCGCGACCGCCTCGACGGTGGCGTGAAGCGCATATCCATGCGGGTCGCGCCCGCCTACATAGTTTGTTAGCGGCTTCATCCCAGCAACTCCGATTGCAACTTCGGTCAGGCCTTCGCGCCAGGGACGTCCGAAGGAATCGGAGATGATGACGGCGATCTTCGACCCAAACAGCCGGTTGAGCCGCGACCTAAGATTTGCGGCAGCACCGTCCGGATTTTTTGGTAGCAGCACCGCGCTCTTGCCGCCGTCAACATTCGACACATCTACTCCGCTGTTTGCACACACCAAGCCATGCCGCGTCTCTGTGATCAGGACGCCTTTTTTTTTGCGAACAATCCGTCTGCTTTCCGATAGCGCCAGCTCGATTACCTGAGCGTCGGATCCGCTCCGGCGCGACCATGATTTCGCCGCGGCGGACGGCTTAACGCTGCTGAGTCGCACCACCTGGCCTTCCGCTTTGGAAACGATCTTGTGCTTCACCACCAAAACGTCACCAGTTTGCAATTTAAGCTTCTGATGCTTCAGCGCAGCGGCAAGTTTCTCCGCAAGATCGTCGCCGGGCAGGATCTCACCCTCGAACGAGACCGGGATCACGCGAATCTCGCAGCTCGGATCCATCAGGATTTCGCCGCGAGAAAGCCGCTGGCTTTTTTCGGAGCCTCGGAAGCTTTCAAAGTATTGGAGGCTTTCAGACCCTCGGAAGCTTTGAGACTATCGGAAGCGGGCGAGGCACTCAGTGCTTCGCCGAATCCAAACTTACGCGCCAGAAGCTGTGATCGTTTTTCTCCAGGGGCTTGTGCGAGCTCACGCAGGTCCTCCGGAGTATCTATATCTAGAGCGATTCTAGGCAGAGAGAGCACGACGCAAGACTTGTCGGTGCCAATTGCCGCTGCAAGGTGCGGCATGAAGCTGTCATTGCCAAAGCGCAGCGGAAATAGCGCCGCCGGCCTTCGTAGTACCCCGTTTGTGCCCCGCTTGTCTTCCGAAGGAACAAGCACAGATCCCGTCTCCGGACTGCTGTCGTAAATTGCGCGAATGTCGGAAGGTTCAATCAGAGGAATATCGCCAGGAATAACCAGTGTGCTCTCGACTCCCCGGGAATCGCATACACGCATCGCCATTTCGATTGCGTCTGTTTCGCTTAAGTTCGATTCATCCCGAATGATCTCGAATCCATATTGGTGCGCAAGCTCTATCGCAAAAGGATCGCTAGTCGCTAGCGACACTCCATCCCCGGCATACGCCGCAAGCGCCTCCACCACGTCCCACAGCATCGCCTGCGCGAGTTCAGTTCGCGCCTGCTGCGCCAGCACCGACGCCAGGCGCTGCTTGGCATTCGCGAGATTTTTAACGGGAAGAAGGATCACTGGTTCCCCATCGCCGACTCGGCCAGAATTTCAGGGCAGGCAAGTGTCAGGGCCGCGCGCGCGATTCGCGTCTTGTCGTCCGAACTGCGCATCAGAATATTCGTGCAGTGTACCTGAAGGCCACCGCTGCTCAGTGACTGCGCGCTTGCAGAATCGGAATCGTCGGCTATCAATACGTCGAGAAAATCTCTGTAAGCCTCCGCAATGCCAGCAATCGAGACTTGCAATCCCTGCGCGATCATGAGATTCGCCGCCGGCCCGGAAACAGCAGCGTTGCCGATGATCGGGCTGACCGCGACCACCTTCGCTTGAGTCGTTTCTAAAGCTCCGCAAATTCCTGGGACTGCGAGAATCGGGCCAATGCTGGTTACGGGATTGCTGGGCGCAATCAGCACAGCCTGCGCGGAGGCGATAGCCTCCAGCACTTCCGGTGCAGGCTCAGCTTCGGAGGCGCCTGCGAAGCGCACGGAGTTAACTGGATCCTGGTACCAGCGTTTCACAAAATATTCCTCAAAGCTGAGATCGCCGGCGGGCGTGTCGATCCTGGTCTCGACTCGCATCTCGCTCATGGGCAGAATGCGCGACCGGACGCCCAATTTCTCTGCGATATAAGACGTCGCGTCTGAGAGCGTTTGCCCTTTCGACAGCAATTTCGTCCGGAGCAGATGCGTAGCCAGATCTCGATCGCCAACGCTGAACCACGCAGGTTCGCCCAAATCCTTCATTGCTTGCAGGCAATGAAAGGTATCTCCGCGAACTCCCCATCCGCGCTCGCTACTCAAGATGTCGGCAAGGACATAAGTAATGGAGTCTACGTCAGGAGAAACATATAAGCCCCACCATTCATGATCGTCGCCAGTGTTCACGATAACCGTGAGTTCTTCAGGCGGAACCAGGCGGCGGAGGCCGTCCACAAACTTAGCGCCACCTGTGCCGCCGGTAAGGACGACGATCATGCCACCCTTCGTGCATAGCGCTCAGCGTCGGAAACCTGCATTAGCTTTTGTGACAGAAGGCCTGGCTTCAATGCCACACGTTCCATGAACTCTGGATAAACCGGCAGGCGCTGCCGTAATTCGAAACCTTTTGCTCGTGTTCGTCGCTCGAGATCATCAACATGAGGCCAGGGCCGTTCAGGATTAATGAAATCCGGAGTGAGGGGAGAAACTCCGCCCCAGTCGTTGATGCCAGCATCCAGCAGTTGCTCATAATCCGGATCGGAGAGATTCGGCGGAGCCTGGAGATTCACCTCGGGCATGAGTAAACGCGCGACCGCAATCGTTCTCAGCATCTCGCCGCGACTTGGCTCAGGCCAGTTCCGCATAGGAATTCCAGGTTTAACCCGGAAATTCTGGATGATCACTTCTTGTATATGAGCGTAGCGGCGATGTAGATCGTGGATTGCGATCAGCGCATCCACGCGGTCTTCCGGCGATTCGCCAATGCCGATCAATATCCCCGTCGTAAACGGTACGCCTCGTTTGCCGGCCTCTTCGATTGTGCGCAAGCGTTTGGTGGGAAGTTTGTCTGGGGCGTTGTCGTGAGCCGCCCCTGCGGCGAGAAGCGCGGGGTTTATGGTCTCCAGCATAAGGCCCATGCTCGGCGATACCGCCGAAAGCCGCGCGATCCACTCGGCACTCATCAGCCCGGGATTCGGATGTGGCAACAAGCTGGTCTCGCGAAGCACCAGCTCACACATAGCCTCCAGATAATGCAGCGTAGAGCGGAACCCACGTTTGCGCAATGTATCGCGCATCTCGGGAAAAATAAGTTCCGGCTTATCACCCAAAGAAAAAAGAGCTTCTGTGCATCCAAGTTTTTCGCTCGCACGAGCCACGTGCAGAACTTCGTCAGGTGTCATGGTATGCGCGCCCGGCTGTCCGGGGTCACGCCGGAATGTGCAGTAGCCACAGTAGTCGCGGCAAAGATTGGTCAGCGGAATAAAGACTTTGCGGGAGTGAGTGATCACGCCGGGCTTAAAGCGATCACGTGCTGCGCGAGCGTTCGCGAGTAGCTCTGGCAATTCGTCGTCAGATGCGCGAATCCAGCGGCAAGCCTCTTCGCGCGCAAGCGAAGACACCGAAGGCAGCTCAGTTGCGACCGCACTTCGGTCCGAAAAAACCGAGGAACCATCGCTTTGAGCTTGCCGGAGCATTGAGATTCCGCCTTCCGCAAATCGCCAAAGAGCATCCTGATGCGAAGCCGAAGGATGGAACAGCCAACATCAAGAATCATAACGGAAGCGGCACCACGCCGGAAATCCAGTGTTCGTGGTACAAATCTGATTCGAGCCATGAGTGCTACTCAGGAAGAGTTCCGTCGTGCGATGGGCTGCTTCGCAACCGGAGTCACGGTAATTACCGTTGACGACGAAGGCAAAGTGGAAGGAATGACTGCCAATGCCTTCACTTCGGTTTCGCTGTATCCGCTTCTGGTACTAGTTTGCGTCAGTCAAAAGGCCCGCACTCACGCGCACATTCACGCGCGCAAGCGGTTTGGCGTCAATGTGCTGTCAGAACATCAGCGAAGGATTTCAGAGTACTATGCGCTGGTCGATCACGATCCCGCCCGCGCTGAGCAGGAAGCGGGAGCAAGATTCGACCGGACAAAACATGGCACACCCGTCTTATATGGCGCGCTTGCATACCTGGAATGCCGGTTGCAAAGCACGCAAGACGCGGGTGACCATACGATCTTCATCGCAGAAGTCGAAGACGTTGTTGCGCACGAAGGCAGACCTCTTCTTTATTTTCAATCTGCGTATCACGCCATCGGGCCCGAGCTGAAATAGTCTTTACTCAACCCGCAGGCTGTCCACCATTCTCTGGTATGTCGGCCTGATCGCTGTGAAATCTCTCTCTGGCGCGATGAAGACCAGAGACAAGTACGAACTGCTCGATTGCGGCACCACGACCAGCCAATCATGCTCGGGGAGTGGCCTCCCGTCCTGCTGAATGGGCGAGTCGCTAGTCAGATCGGCCGTGCGCCCTCGGACTCCATTGACGTCAATGACCCTTATCTCGCTTTCCTGACGCATGCCTGGATTTGTTCTAACCAAATTCCGGATCAGGTCCTGGGTAACTTGATCCAGCGAAGTGGCATTTGGATCGTCGAAGGTGTTAATGACCGCGCCATAGGCAATCGCGTTCTGGCTGACCGCGGCTTTCGGCGCGATTGTTAGCGAATTCTGCCCCTTTGCTGTGCTCCAGTTAGAAGGATAGGAAATGCTGAAGCCGTCCTGGTGCACTTCTGTAAATTGTCCATTCGGTCTTATCTGATCCAGACTGATATCCGAAACAGTCGCTGAATTGGCATCTGCGGCAACACTTTCCTGAGCGCTTGCAGGCACTGCTCCGGTGCGAACATTTTGCGTTGCCCAGAGGCCCCGCCTTGCGCCATCGGCAATTTCCTGGGCGGTATAGGCTTTCACTGTACTCGCCTGTTTTTTCGCGCTCAGGAACTCCTGGCTGTCGCCCAGGTAGTTTTTTGGAGGCCAGTTCCGAATCTCTTTTGCGATGGCCTCCGAGCGGTTGCCAGGATTGGGGTGGTCGCTGAGAAACTGCGGTCCGCCGCCGCCCTCTTTGGCCAGTGCCTCAAAAAAATGAGCGAGTTCCATGGGATTGAATCCGGCCTTGTACATGATGATGGCGCCTACGGAATCCGCTTGCGCTTCGTCTTCACGCGAATATTTCATGAGCAAAGTCCCGGCCCCGAACTGGATTCCCATGCGGGCGAGGCTTCCAACGGCGCTGCCTCCAAAGATTCCGCCCACCGCGCCAAGGATCTCAGCGATCGTTCGTTTGCTGGAAGTAGCCTGCTTCGCTGAGTGCTGCATATACACGTGTGACATCTCGTGGGCCATCACGCCGGCAAGCTGGGCTTCAGTTGCCGCGGCATTGATTGTGCCGACATTGATGAATATTGGACCCCCCGGCAAGGCAAATGCATTGATCTCTTTTTGTTGTACGACGTGAAACTGGTAAGGCCATGCACGCTCGGGCGGGATCTGTTTTTGAAGTCTCCTGCCGAGTTGCTGTACGTACTGTGCAATCGGGCTCGAATCCGGCAGCACTGGCATTTGTTTGTACACTTCTGCCATTGCTTTCAGGCCGAGTTTTTCCTGGTCCGCTCGCGACATTCTTGGATTACCAGGATCTGGAAGTTGCGGCGTGGCGGGTGCAATAGCCCAAGCGGCAGTGGCAAGCAAAATCAGTGCTAGTGCGGTCGCGCGTCGCAGCGGCGAAGCTGTAGTCATAGGATCAGTCCAACTAATTTTGATGACAGCATATCTTGGCGACACATAGGATGCGGCAGACTAGAATCTGGTATATGGCGGGACAGCCGGATTTTCGTGTACCGACGGCGCGTGAACGCGTATTCAACCGCGCTTACGGATTCCTGGTTGGTATGGGACTCGGTTTTCCTTACAACTATCTGCTGCAGGTGCGGGGCAGAAAGTCTGGCAAACTTTATTCGACGCCCATCGACCTACTTGAGCTCGATGGCAAGAAGTTTCTGGTTGCGCCTCGAGGTCGAGCGCAATGGGTACGCAACGCAGAAGTGGCTGGCGAAATTGCTTTAAAGAAGGGACGAGGCGTTCAAAAATTCCGCTTGCGCCCATTGTCTGGGCCCGAGAAAATGGACGTCCTGAAAACATACCTGGACCGATTCCGACGTGAGGTGCAGACCTATTTCCCGATTCCGGCTGGTTCGCCAGTCGCACAGTTCGCGGGTATCGCGGACAAGTATCCGGCCTTCGAATTGATCCGGGCATAAAGGGAAGGCATGGACTTACTCTGTGGCATTACTCTGTGGACCTCTTGTTCTCTGTGGTTAAAGATCCCTCACCACAGAGGGCACAGAGTTTCACAGGGGAGAAACACAGAGGAGCAAATTTTCACTCCAGCACTCCATCTTCCGCCTTCTCTGTTTTCCACTTCGCTGCCGCACGCAGAAATTCGACAACAATCGGATGGGGCTTGCCTGGTTTCGACGAGAGCTGCGGCTGAAACAATGTTGCGATGAAGAACTTGTGTTTGGGCGCTTCGATGGCGCGGATCTCACCGTTCTCTCCGCGGGCCGCTATGGCAAATCCGGCCTCAATGAGCGGGCCCTCAAAATCGGGATTCACTTCGTAATTGCAGAAGAACTCTTCCGTGACCACATCCTTTTTATAGAAAGCATGCAGGTACGATCCTGGGCGAATGCGAATTTCTGGAATCTTCCCCGAAAGCTTTGGCGCGTTTGCCCCGCGATTGGGGACTGCACAGCTGACGGGAGAAATAACAATGTTCTTTGAGCCGGAGTTGTTCTCGGCCGAATCGGCATCCTTGATGCCCAACACATTGCGCGCACACTCTACCAGAGTGTATTGAAAGCCCCCTCAGGTGCCGACGAACGGCCAATCGCGACGCCGGGCAAACTCAATCCCGCGGAGCATTCCGTCAAAGCTCTTGTAAGGGCTTCCCGGACCCGCCCACACGGCGTCGAAAGCTCCGAGTTTTTTCTCAAGTTCGAGATCGAGCAACGAGTCGGTGGGCAGCCATTGCGCCTTCGCAGAGATTTTCAGCTTGTCGGCTGCATGCTGAATGGATTCCTCGACCGCAGGAAGAGTGGGCGAAGCGGAATCGTAGTCTCCGAGAATGCCGATCTCTACGGGCTCTGGCACCGAGTCATTCTAAAGCACGGCACAGAACGGAGTGGCAATCCTATTTTCCCGAGGCGAACGACATTGCCACATCAGCCTTGTCTGCTTCGTCCACTTTCAGCATGGTGCGAGGAGTGAGGCGCATGAACGCGGCCACAAAGGTGTCAGGGACCTGCTGGATGCGAATGTTAAACGTATTGACTGAGTCGTTGTAGAACTCGCGGCGGTCAGCGATCTGGTTTTCCAGCGATGTGATGCGTTGCTGCAGTAGCTGGAAGTTGCTGTTCGCCTTCAGATCGGGATAATTCTCGGCCACGGCAAAAAATCCGCGTAGCGCAGAGGTCATGCTCTGGTCGGCCTGTGCTTTCTGGTCGAACGTCACTGCCTGCTGATACTGGTTACGGGCCTGCGTGACCTTCGTCATGGTGTCGCGCTCAAAGTTGGCGTAGCCCTTGGTGACGTCGAGCAACTTACTCAATTCGTCGTGCCGCTGTTTGAGCAGAACGTCGATGTTTGCCCAGGCTTTGTCGATGTCATTCTTGATCGCGACCAGTCCGTTGTAAATCGTGGTCAGATAAATCATGACTCCAGCAATCGCGAACAAAAAACCAAGCAGGATAATGGTGTTCATTGTTTTCTCCAGCAAAATTTATAGCCAATTGAAGTGTGCAAGTAAGACATAAACGCTCACAAGTGTCAGGGCTGGCCCTCCCCAAATCATCAGGGTGGACTTCAAGCCGAGCGCCAGCACCAAGTCGCGCTGGCTTCTCCACGAAATGAAAAATGTTGCCTCGTGAGTTCCCTTCATCAAAACAACCGTAGGATGCAAATCGAAAGTTTCATTTGCTTCCAGGTTCTTTTCTGCTGTCCCTGTTTTCGCGGGCGCTGACGTAGCCACCGCGGACGGCGAAGAATAAGATCCGACCTGAGTTGCTACCTGAGGGCTCACACCGGCAGCCGCCCATGCTAAGGGACTGGTTATCCCAGCTTTCAGTAGAGCTGCAGCAATTTTTTGCTGCTGCGTCATTTCTGTAGCCGGCACCGCTGCGGAATCTCCAGATAGGCGCACGATCTGCTGCGACCCATTGCCGTTGCCGTCGCCAGCAACCTTCACCGAAGCCAGACCTGGCGCCACAACCGAAGCTCCCACCGCAGCGGCTTGTGGGGAACTGTGCCCGGCCCAGGTCGGCATGACGCTCGTATTCAAGCCAGGATTTTGCGACAGTGTTCCCAGCACAAATAGATCATCCTTCGGCCTGATGCAGTACTCTTCCACCTTTATCCGCTTGCTAGAATCCACGCCGTGACGTGACAGAAAACTGAACACGCTGCCCGGCATTTCTGGGCCGCTCAACAAAATCGAACCGTTGTACTCTTGGTGCAAGGCGCACTGCAGATCTATTTCCGCACCGCTGGGATCTACCAACAGTCTGCCGGAACCATCATCCACATAGAAAGGGACATGAAGGCTTTCCTCGGCCGCCTTCACCCATTCACTGTCTTTGCCGCGCTGTTTCCACTGCCAGGCGATGCTGCGGTAGTAATAACAAGTCGTCTGCTTAAGGGGTGAGTTGACCACGTACGGCCCGGTCGCTAGTCCGTTGATTTCAACCAGTCCCATGGACGCGCTGCGGATTTTCGACGCCGGCGTATTCAGGATGAGCCGCTTGCGCTGTAGCAGACGAAAGCCACGATAGAACAAGTACATGCCGGCTACCCCGCCCGCGGCTGCCATGGCGAGCAAATTCACCGGTGTGGAATCGAAAAAGATGGCCGCAAATTGCGTCATGAAATAGGCGCTGCTGGAGGAACACACTTTCCAGTCTCACGCAGTGTAGCCGAGCCGCAAAGCACATGGCCGTTAAAAGAGGTGGAATTCGCTTACCGGAGTAACCCTCCGAGGCAACAAGTTCCCGCCGTGTGACCTTCGTAATTGCGGCTCCCCGTTACCGCATTTTCGAGTCTCGCGATGCCGCCTAGAATCTTGAAGTGGACGACTCCGCGCAGGCTGGAGGTCCGCAAACGCCTGACTTTGTCGTCTGGCGAGAAACCTTCCGATGGCTGAAACTCCAAGACGGGCAGACCGGCAAGAAATCGCACGACGGGTTGAGCGCGGCGAAAAGCTTCTGCAAAAGGGAAAGCCTGCCGAGGCTTTAGAAGAATTCCTGCAGATCCTTGCGCTTGATCCGACCAACGACACCGTGCGACAAATGGCGTCTGATTTGTGCCTGTCGCTGCAACGAATACCCGATGCCGTGCACCTCTTGGGTGAACTTTTCGAGCGCCAAACGGCTGCGGGCGATGCCATTCGCGCCAGCCTCACTTACAAGAAGTTGGCACGGTTCACCGCCCCCACCTGTGATCAGAAAATCCGCTTCGGACAGCTACTTGAGCCCTCGAATCGCAAGCTGGCGGTGGAAACCTACGAAAGCGCATTCGAGGAATTGACCAAAGCCGGACGCAAAACCGACGCGCTCGCGGCGCTCAAAAGAATTGTCGCGCTCGACGCCGCGGAAAAAAACATTGTGAGGCTGGCAGAGGCTTCCTCTGAAGCGGGCGAGCGCAAAGCGGCAGGGGCGGCTTTTCTGAAGCTTGCACAACAAGCAGAGAGTCAGAGCGGCGATGCCAGCCAGTGGTTTGAGCGTGCCTACTCCGAAGACCCCGCAGAACAGTCGATTGCGCTCGGCTACGCGAAATGCCTCATGCACCAGCAGCAGATCGGGGCTGCCATTTTTGTCTTGGAACCGCTGGCCAGCACCGGGCACAACTCGCCGGAATTCCGGGAGTTGTACGCTCGCGCATTGCTGAGCGCCAATCGTCTCACCGAAGCGTTGCCATTGGTGTGGCAAATCTTCGAGCAGAACCCGTCACGCATCGAGCAGGTGCGCGATTTAATCGGCGCTTTTCTCGATTCGCAATTGGACCGCGAAGCCGTCATGCTCGCAGAGAAGTTGGACCACTTCCAGCGCCGCAAAGGCGAGCGCCGTGCATTTCTCGCCATGATGCAGGACATTGCCGCAGGCCACAGACCCTCGGCCGAAATGCTGGAGTTCCTCGCCGATCAATTCAACACTGCCAATCGCGAGACTGACTATTCCGCGACATTGCTACGGCTGTTCGATGTCTATTGTGAGCAACAAAATTTCGCGAAAGCTGGGGACGCACTCGACCGGGCGGCAGAAATTGATCCGTATGAGCCGGGGCACCAGAAACGGTTGGAAATGCTGAAGGGAAAGATTGAGCAAAACCGCTACGACCTGATCGCTTCCCGCTTCACCGGGACTGCTGGGACCCAACCAACACGCAACAGCTCTGAGGAAAAGTCTCTAGGCTCCGGCACCTTGCAAGACCTGATGCTACAGGCGGAAATTCTCGTGCAGTACGGCATGCGCAACAAAGCTCTCGAGCGCCTGCAACGGATTCAGCAGCTTTTCCCGCACGAAGAAGACCGCAATGCAGATCTGCGCCAGCTGTATGTGACCGCGGGAATGACCCCGCAATACGCTGCTGGGGCGGCAACTCCGGTTGTTCCTGCGCCGAGTTCAGGATCGGCGGGGGCCTCCGCAGCCGCCGCGGCTTCCGAAAATCTGGACATGGCAAACTTCGCGCGAGTTCCGGATATCACTCGCAAGCTGAACCAGCAAAACACCGCTAACGGCGTATTGACTACAGCGGCAACCGAAATTGGCACGCAATGGAAGCTTGCGGGCTGTATGGTCGCGTTGAGAAAACCTGGCCTGGTGACCAGCGCCGCGAAGCAATTCGCTGGCCCGGGCATACAGGCCGCGGATTCCGAGATTGTCGAGCAAGTGGTTTCTACTTTGCACGATCTTGCGATCAGTCGTGGGACGCTGGTTTGTCCCGACATCTCTGCCGCACCCGAATTGCAAGGTCTCGCTTCGCAGCTTTCGGCTCTGAGCGCGCGTTCGCTTCTGGCCTTACCTTTGATGGACGGAAACGATCATTTGGGAGTAATGCTGCTGATTGAGAACGCGTCACGCGCCTGGCCGCCAAACGATGTCATTCTCTTTAAGATGATTGCAGAACAGGTAGCCATTGCTCTTAACAACGCCGGCCTTCGGCGGCTGGTCAAGAATCTCTCGGTTACGGACGAAAACTCGGGTCTACTGAAGCGCGCTTCCTATATCGATCTTTTAATGGGCGAGGTGCGGCGTGCAACGCAGCAAGCGACTCCAGTTACTGTGCTATTGATGCGTTTCGCCGAGCGAGCCACCATTGCCAAGGAGCAGGGCGAAGCTGCTGCAGACAATCTGATGCAGCGTTTGGGACAGCTAGTCGCGGCTAATGTCCGGCAGAACGACCTCGCCTTCCGCTACGCTGCCAACGCTATTGCAATTGTGCTGGGCGAGACCGGTGAGAATGAAGCCCTTCGCGTTGTAGACAAAATGCGCCGTCTAATTGGGACTGCCATTGGGGAGAAGCAGATTGCCAGTTCGTTCAATGCGGGCATTGCCGGGGCAGTGCTGCGCCAGCAGTTCGATCCGGTTGACATCGTCACCGAAGTCATCAACCGTGTGGAGCGGGCGCTCGAAAAATCGGTTGCCGAAGGTCCCGGAAAGAGCGTGGTGATGACGAGCATGCTTTCTGCGGCCGCCGTGGCGTAAGCTCGTAACAAGACGAGCAGTCCGGATATAATTGAAGTTTGAGCCTCTGATGCATTTTCAGAATGCCAATTCGCACCTGCCTGCTTGCTGGTTGCAGATGCTCGTGTGTCCGCGACGATATCTTGCCGTGCTGCCTTCGCAGAGCCGGCCCAGCCTCTTCGGTAGCGACTAATAAACCTTCCTGCGTGATACGAGGCCGCGGTTCGCCCAAGAGCGATTCGGGCCGTTTTTAGCCTGCCCCGAGCGAAGCCGAGGGGACCAACGACGAACAGCCAACGACGATTTTCAGGAGGATTCCATGTCAACCAAGACTACGTCCATAATCGATGGACCAAAGATTAAGACCGCTCTGCCAGGACCGAACGCCAAGCGCGTGCTGCAAGGCGACGAGCGTTACGTTTCCCCGTCTTACACGCGGTCCTATCCGCTGGTGGCTAAACAGGGGCGAGGCCTTGTCATCACCGATGTGGACGGCAACGAGTTTTTTGATTTTTCATCCGGCATCGCGGTGACCTCAACCGGCCACTGCCATCCCGATGTGGTTGCCGCCATCCAGAAACAAGCGGGCGAGCTGATCCACATGTCAGGCACGGATTTTTACTACGAGAGCCTGGTCACGCTGGCGGAACGGCTATCGAAAATCGCGCCCATGCCTGGGCCGCATCGCGTTTATTACGGCAACTCCGGCGCGGAGGCGGTCGAGTGTGCGCTCAAACTGGCGCGCTATCACAGCGGCCGGCAGAACATCATCGCATTCTTCGGCGCGTTCCACGGTCGTACGATGGGAGCTCTCTCGCTGACTGCATCGAAGCCGCAACAGCGCCGGCGGTTCGCTCCGCTGGTTCCTGGAGTGACGCACGTTCCGTATCCAGACGTCTACCGCAAAGGCGAGCAGGGCGCGTTGGCCTGCGCCCGCTTCATCGAGGAGAAGTTATTCAAGACCACGCTTCCGCCGGAGGAAGTGGCGGCTATTTTCGTCGAACCGGTGCAGGGCGAAGGCGGATATGTCCAAGCGCCAAAGATCTTCATGGAAGAGTTGCGGCGGATTTGCGACCGGCACGGAATTCTGCTGGTCGCGGATGAAATCCAGAGCGGCGTCGGACGCACCGGAAAATGGTGGGCCATCGAGCACACCGGCGTACAGCCAGACATTATTTGCATGGCTAAAGGCATCGCGTCTGGTATGCCACTCTCAATCACGCTCACCAAAGCCGACATCATGAACTGGGTACCGGGGTCGCACGCGTCAACTTTTGGCGGAAACCCGGTTTGTATTGCCGCAGCGCTAGCCACGCTCGACGTCATCGAGCGCGAAGGACTGTTGCGCAATACAGAAGAAGTCGGCAGCCACATGCAGCGGCGCATGGCGGACTGGCCTAAGAAACACAAACTGGTAGGTGATGTGCGGGGTCGCGGCCTAATGATTGGAGTAGAGCTGGTTAAGAATAAGGACACGAAAGAGCAGGCGCCGGCCGAGCGCGACCGTGTGGTCGAGCTGGCATTCGAGCGCGGCGTGCTGTTCCTCGGCTGCGGTCCCAGCACGATCCGCATCGCTCCACCGCTGATCACAACTAAAGATCAGGCGGATGTAGCGATGGATGTGCTGGAAGAGTGCATTGAGCTCGCGGCAAAATAGAGGCTTTGTGGAATCCCACCCTTTATACAGAAGGGTGGGAAGGCTCCATCGGCTGCATAGTCCCGAAACTTCCAGTAAAACTTCGCTTCATTAACAACAATTGACATTAATAACTCTTGACGTTATTAACGACATGCGTTATTATGTCAGAGTGATCAAGAGCTTCGCCGACGCTGAAACTGAGCGTATCTGGCGAACCGGTAAAACACGGGGTTCCCCGCCGCCAAGTGTTACAAGACGAAAGCTGGCGATGCTCGATGTCGCCGCAAGGCTCGAAGACATGCGAGTACCGCCAGGCAACCGTCTCGAAAAGTTAAAGGGCGATCGCCAAGGACAGCACAGCATTCGGATTAATGATCAATATCGTATTTGCTTTACCTGGGACGATGGCAACGCGTACGAAGTTGAAATTGCCGACTATCATTGAGGGGTTTAGAGATGAGCATCAAGCGAAAGGGTACGCCCGACTGGCGAGTTCATCCAGGAGAAATCCTGCGCGAGGAATTTCTCAAGCCCATGAAGTTAAGCGTTTATCAGCTCGCGAAAGAGCTACACGTCCCTGCGCCGCGCGTGAACGACGTTGTGCTGCAAAAACGCGGGGTCAGTGCTGATACTGCCATCCGACTGGCAAAGTTCTTCGGAACGTCCGAGCAGTTCTGGCTTGGATTACAGGCCGCGTATGAAGTCAGCTTGGCCAAAGAAGAGCTGCGGGATGAGATTGCTCAGATCAAGCCATGGCAAGCCGCGGACGCTCACGGCAGCTGAGCGCAGCGTCAAACTTTCCGGCACTTACTTCCGCACAAAATTTCACAATTTTTTCTTGCATCTGTGGAAATTTTCCGTACATTAATCTCTGCGAACTAACTTCAGCGCGATTCCTGGAAATCGAAAGCACCAGGATGCTCGCAAGCGATCCAGCCCCGCTGGGAGCAGCTGAGAGTGAGTCGCTTACGGAGGAAGCCATCGGAATTGGCAACAGCTAGCGCCACCCATCACCCAGTCTCGCCTACTCTCCTTTCCCCTTCAAAAAAGAAATCCGCTCGCCTGACGCTCTGGCCGCTGGTCGCTGCCACCTTCTTTATGGTCTCGGGCGGCACCTACGGCATTGAAGATATAGTTCATGGCGCCGGATACGGCCGGGCGATTCTCTTCCTTGTTCTGACCCCACTGCTCTGGAGCCTGCCAACGGCCTTCATGATCGGCGAACTTTCGAGCGCGCTGCCGTTCGAAGGCGGCTACTACGCCTGGGTCCGGCGTGCCATGGGCAACTTCTGGGGATTTCAGGAGGCCTGGCTCTCGCTCACTGCTTCGATTTTCGACATGGCGATCTACCCGACGCTATTTGTGGCTTACCTAACGCGCCTATTTCCATGGTTTGCGGTCAATCATCGCGGGTTGATGGTCGGCCTCGGCGTCGTCATCGTTTGCTCGTTGCTGAATATCGCTGGCGTGAAGGTAGTCTCGACGACGTCTCTGTGGCTGTTTTTCGCCCTGTCGTCGCCGTTTGCGCTCGTGGTGCTGCTTTCGCCTTTGAAGTACGGTGCGCTTTTCCACGCTGTGACCACGCCCACAACCTCCAAGGTTGATCTGATCGGCGGACTGCTGATTTGCATGTGGAATTACATGGGCTGGGACAACGCTTCAACCATAGCGACCGAGGTTGAGCGCCCGCAGCGCACGTATCCTCGGGCCATGCTCGCTGCCGTCGCCATCATTGCGTTGAGCTACATCATTCCAGTCGCCGCAGTTTGGATGACCCACCTTCCTGCCGGTGTCTGGGAAACCGGTTCGTGGGCAGACATCGCCGGCCTGCTCGGCGGTCCAGCTTTGCGCATCGCCCTGGTTGTCGGAGGCATGTTCAGCGCCTTCGGCATGTTCAACGCGCTGGTGATGAGCTACTCGCGCCTGCCGTTGGCGATGGCGCAGGATGGCATGTTGCCGCGCGTCTTCGGAAAACTGAATCGCCGGCGCGCTCCATGGGTTGCCATTATTGCTTTGGCGATTGGCTGGGCCGCTTGCCTGAATCTTGGATTCGAGCGGCTGGTCACCATTGACATCCTTATCTATGGCCTCAGCCTCGCGCTCGAGTTCGTGGCGTTGGTAGTTCTGCGAATCCGCGAACCGCGTTTGAGGCGTCCCTTCCGCGTCCCCGGAGGAATGTTCGGCGCGATTGCCGTTGGCATCGCTCCCGTGCTGCTGCTCGGCTTCGACTTGGTCCGCAGCGAAAGCGAACAAGTCGCAGGGATGAGTTCATTCGCCTTTGGCGCGATCATCATTGGGGCGGGTGTGCTCGCATATGTCCTCAAACAGGCGCTCAAACCCGCGGGATGGGCTGTTCCGCAGGAGCAATCGGCTCGTTAGATCGGCCACGGATTTCACGGGATTCGATCGGATTTTCGAATCCGTGATGATCCGCGCGAATCCGTGGCTTTCTTGTTTGCTGTTGTAGTATGTCTTGCAGTGACGAAACGCCGCTCCAAAGGCGCGTACATGATCTCGGCGGTTGCCGAGATGTATGGAATCCATCCGCAAACGTTGCGCCTTTATGAACGCGAAGGCCTGTTGAAACCGTCGCGCACCGAAGGCAACACCCGCCTCTACACCGACGAAGACTTGCAGCGGCTGGAGTTCATTCTGAATCTCGCCCGCGACCTCGGAGTAAACATCAGCGGAATGGCAATCATTCTGCAAATGCGCGAGCGCATGGAAGAGATGCAGCGCCAGATCCAGGATTTCGTGAAGTACATTCAGGAAGAAGTACTCTCTCGGGCGAACGCCGCCGCTGATCCTTCGCGGGGAGCAATCGTCCCTATCCGGCGACCGTTCCCGCCTGTGCCAACTGTTCGCAAAAAGTAACCTCCCATGCCGCCCCCGCCCCGCAGATGTCATCCCGAACGGACGCGCCCATGCGCGCACGGGAGGGATCGTACGATGCGACTGGATCAACTGCGGCGTTGACGGGGCTGCAATAGCTGTCTCAGTCATACGGATCTGCCCTGATGACGGCATCCACGATGCGCTCTTGACGTAAGATCTCTCTCTCGCCCTGAGCGGACGAGTTCGGGATGACACATTTAGGAGTTCTGAAATCTCGGACGAAGACTTCGGTATGATCGGTTCGGATGCTTCCCTTCAAGCTCATTTACAGCGACGGATACTACTTGCCCATTGGGCAGCATGTTTTCCCGGCGCAGAAATACCGACTCGTTCACGACCGATTGATCGAAACCGGCTTGGCCGGCCCGGAGGACTTCGCGACTCCTCAGCCTGCTTCTGATCAGGACATTCTGCTTGTCCACACTGCGGAGTATATCGATAAACTAAAGACCGGAACACTTTCCGCCAGGGAGCAATTGGAGCTCGAGGTCCCGTACTCGCCGGAACTGGTGAAAGCGTTCTGGCTCTCGGCCGGTGGTTCCATTCTCGCTGCTCAGCATGCGCTGAATGATGGAATTGCCATCAACATCGGGGGCGGATTCCATCATGCCTTTCCCGATCACGGTGAGGGCTTCTGCATGATTCACGATGTGGCGGTCGCGATCCGCCGCATGCAAAGTGACAACAAAATCAAAACCGCAATGACCGTCGATTGCGATGTTCACCACGGGAACGGCACCGCCGCAATTTTCGCCGGAGCGCGCACTGTTAGTGAGCCATTGCCATCCAGCGCCCCTGCGGTCATGGACCAGCGGCCACTTATGCGCGGTGCCCATGCCGGAGATGTCTTCACCATCTCGCTGCATCAGGAGAACAACTACCCACCGTTGAAGCCGCCATCTTCGATCGATGTGGACCTGCCGGACGGCATTACCGATGACGACTATCTCGCCTGGCTCGATAACGCGCTCAGCTCCGGCCTGCGCCAGTTCACGCCGGATTTAATCTGTTATATCGCTGGCGCCGATCCCTACCGTGAAGACCAGCTCGGCGGCCTAGCTCTGACCATCGAAGGTTTGAAGAAGCGAGATGAATTAGCCTTCCGCGTGGCCAAGACGCGCGGGATTCCCGTGATGGTGACGTACGCCGGCGGCTACGCTCGCAACGTTGCAGATACCGTGACCATCCATTGCAATACGGTAGTGGCGGCAAAAGAAGTGTTTCAGAGTATCAAGCTGGACTAGAATCAGCTGCCCGCGAAAGAGAATGGCACTCCAGGAGGAGAACATGCCGACACAGCGTGTGACCGTGATCTATCCAAACAAAGACGGCTCGAAATTCGATTTCGACTATTACACACAAAAACATGTTCCATGGGTCGCGAGATTGGTGGGCAAGAGCATCGAGGTTCGTCGGGGGATCTCGTCGGCAGCCGGTTCGCCGGCACCCTATGTTTGTATAGCGACCATTGCAGCCAACATCGCGGAATTTCAGGCTGTGTTCGCCCGGCATGGTGCGGAGATTCTCGCGGATGTTCCGAACTACACGAACATTGAGCCGACAGTGCAGTTCGACGAAATATTAGCGGAATGTGAATCGCTAAAGATGGAGACGGCGCGGCCTTAGAGCTCTCGCTGAAAGGAGATATTGCTCGCCTAATTCGAGCCCGCCGCGAAAGACAACTTCGCCCCATGACTACGGCTGCACAAAATCAGAACTCGACTGACCCGCTCATCGAATTCCGTGACGTTGAATACCAGTCGAGTGGCCGGGAAGTCTTGCGCGGGCTGAATCTCGCGATTCATCGCGGAGAGGTACTTGTTCTGCTCGGACGCAGCGGCTCCGGAAAAACGACCGCGCTGAAACTCGTGAACCGGCTGCTAAGACTTTCTCGAGGCGAAGTTCGAGTGGAAGGCCGCGACGTCAGAGAGTGGGATGTAATTGAACTCCGGCGCCACATTGGATACGCAATCCAGGAGGTCGGGCTTTTTCCACATTACACGGTAGAGCGTAATGTGGGGCTGGTTCTTTCGCTTGAACGCTGGAGCAAAGAAAAGAATCGTGCGCGCGTTCAGGAGCTTCTCCATTTAGTAGGACTGAGTCCCGAGATTTCCTCGCGCTACCCGCACCAACTCTCTGGAGGCCAGCGCCAGCGCGTCGGCGTGGCCCGCGCGCTTGCAGCCGATCCGCCGATTCTCCTGATGGACGAGCCTTTCGGCGCGCTCGATCCACTCACTCGTTCTGATCTTCAGCGCGAATTTTTATCTCTGCAGCGGAAATTGGGGAAAACCGTCCTCTTCGTCACCCATGACCTTCACGAAGCATTATTTCTGGGGACCAGAATAGCGTTGCTCGAAGCCGGCCGGCTCGTCTTTGTAGGTTCTCCCCAAGAGTTTCTGAGCTCATCTGAACCTCTGGTAATGAAGTATGTGGAAGCATTCGGATCGGTTGAGAATGTGCGGGGGCACAAATGAATTTCTGGAATTTCGTAACCCAGAACCGGGCGGAAATCGCCGACCTCACCTGGGAGCACTTATGGATGGTGGGTATCTCGACTTTGCTGGCGCTGGCAGTCGGCATCCCGCTCGGCATCCTTATTAGTCGCCGCCCGGCGCTGCGCAAGCCGGTGATTGCAACCGCGAATATCATCCAGACTATCCCTAGCCTCGCGCTGTTTGGATTTTTGCTGCCTGCGCCGTGGATCGGTGAACGCGCACCACGACTCGCCATTCTGGCGCTGATGCTTTACGCGCTGCTGCCGCTCATTCGCAACACTTACGCCGGGATCACGGGCGTGGACCGCGGTGTAATCATGGCTGCGCGTGGCATGGGACTGACCGAATCCCAGCTACTGTTCAAAGTTGAGCTGCCGCTCGCTGCCAGTGTCATCCTTGCTGGAGTCCGGATCGCCATCGTGATCTCGATCGGCTTGGCAACAATAGCTGCCGCGATCGGCGCCGGCGGCCTCGGCGAACTAATCTTCCGCGGTCTGGCGATGGTCAATAATGCGGTGATTCTAGCGGGAGCAATTCCGGCTGCGCTAATGGCATTGGCGGCTGACACGCTGCTGGGCTGGCTGGAAAAACGGCTCTCGCCACCTCGGGTGGCTTGATGCGCCTATAGCGCTTGTATCAGGGCACGACTTCAGTCGTGCCGTGAAAGACCAAATTACGATGTCATTCCGAGGCGTCGAACATAGTGAGACAACGAGGAACCTGCTTCATCACTCAGAAAAGCAGGTTCCTCACCGCTGGAAGCGGTTCGGAATGACAGCAATAAAAAAGGTATTTCGACCACTGGCGTGCCTCGTCCTCACTCTCCTGCTTCCCGCTTGCTCCCACCACGACCGCATGGTCGTCGGCTGCAAGAACTTCACTGAGCAAATCATCCTCGGCGAACTCATTGCACAGCAGATCGAAAACAAGACTCATCTCCCTGTCGAGCGTCGCTTTTATCTCGGCGGGACTTACATCGCGCACCAGAGCATTCTCGCGGGACGCATCGACGTGTACCCCGAATACACCGGCACCTCGGTGACCGCGGTCCTGAAAGAAACGACCAGTTCCAATCCAAAGGCGGTCTACGATCGCGTCAAGTCGGAATACGAGCGACGGTTCCACCTGACGCTCGGCCCCCCGCTTGGCTTCAACGACACTTTTGCTATTGAAATTCGAGGCGAAGACGCACGCCGCCTGCACTTGCAAACGCTCTCCCAATCCGCGCAGTACACCCCGCAATGGCGCGCCGGATTCGGTTACGAGTTCATGGAGCGCCCGGACGGCTACAAGGGCCTGGTTGCGACCTATGGCCTGCGCTTCGCCGCACCGCCGCGCATCATGGACCTCGGCCTTCTGACTCGCGCTCTCAAAGATCATCAGGTTGACCTGATCGCGGGCAACATGACCGACGGCCTCATTCCTGCTCTCGATCTCTTCGTCCTCGAAGATGACAAACACTACTTCCCGCCCTATGAAGCGGTTCCTATTGTTCGCCAGCAGACACTCGTGCAGTATCCCGAACTGAAAGCGGCGCTCGACGCCCTGACAAGCAAAATCTCCGACGCAGAAATGCGCCAACTCAACTACGAAGTCGATGGCCACAAGCGGGACGTAAAGGAGGTAGTCAGAGAGTTCCTGAGGAAGAAATAACTCTAGTCAAGCCTCCAAAACTGCCCCCGGATGGCGTTTTGAGGCCCTTTCTCTCCTAGTGCCGATCTGCTCAAGCGACGCATTTTTCATTGGCGCGGAGGCTACCTTTGGGCTATTATCATTTGCTGTTAACGCTTTAGTTTACTGGCCACCCTCCCCCAGTTGTTCCTGTACCTTGCAAGGCTGTTTTTGCCTTCGCACGGCTGATCGCGTTCGGGCAACCATTAACGCTTATGGCTACTGTGAGTGAGACCTCTGGTCTTCGCGTGCCTTCTGCTCTGTCTGACGGCTTCTCCCAAAAAAAGATCCCTTCGCTTGACGGCCTCAGGGCCGTCTCTGTGCTCCTTGTAATTCTGAACCACCTGCAAGTCGCCTACGTTCCTGACGGACGCGGAGTGTTGACCTTCTTCGTTCTTAGCGGATTCCTGATCACCTGGATCTTGCTGAATGAGTCCAGTCGTTACGGCGACATATCCATCAAGAATTTCTACATCCGGCGCGTACTGCGGATCTTCCCCGCCTTTTATGTCTTCTGGTTCTTGCATCTGGTAGCGTTTTTAGCTGTCCAGCGCGCATTCCCCAAGTTCGCCGTCGTCGATTACGTGACCTCTTTTTTTTATGTCAGCAATTATCATCTGGCCTTATCGCATGTCGCACACCACTCCATAGCGCACACTTGGGCGCTTTCCATCGAGGAGCAGTTCTATCTCATCTGGCCGTTGCTGTTTGCGTTTTTTCAACCCGACTTCCGCCGGTTCTCTCGTTTTCTGATCGCGGCCATTGCCGCGATTGATCTCTACCGCATCGTGCTATTTTTCGGCTTGCACGTGACGGATGCCTGGCTCAACGTCACGTTCGACAGCCGTGCCGACCATCTGCTGGTTGGATGTTTGCTTGCCATATCGCTGAAGCGCGGCACGCTGCCATGGTTTTGGGCTTTCATAACCTCGCGGCTGTGGTTCTCAGCCGTCACTTTCGGCCTGATCATCGCTTCGATTGCACTGAATGAGCACTATCACATGCGCTACAAGTACGGCGTGGGCTTCGTCGTGGATCCATGGTTGACTGCGATTTTCATGGTGCAAGTGATTGCGTTCGGAGGTTCGAGGCTTTGGGGATGGCTGAATTGGCGCGTGACCAGCTACCTGGGGCGCATCTCTTATTCCATTTTCCTATATCACGGCTTCACCAACCGGCTGGCCGTATATCTCCTCAAGGGTAGTCCCAAATTGCTGGTCGTAATCATGGCCATTTGTCTGGCTACGGTCTGCGGGACCATTTCCTACTACGCAATCGAGCTACGCTTTCTGCGTCTAAAATCAAAATTCCCCGGTCGACGAGGTGCTCTCGTCCCGCCGCAAACCGCAACCCAGCCAGCGTCACTACTCGTCTCTCGGTAAAATGCTCCGCCCTGCGTGAAGGGCTGTATTTCTTGAGTTCTGTGCGAGGAGTGGAACTATGACTGTCTTCAAAGAGGGGAGTGCAGCTATCCCGATCTTGAACGGTTCTCGATTAAGTGTGGATCCAGAGCCCTCAGATTTTGAGAGTAAGCCTCTCGGACTCGTCCGGCTTCGCGTGCCTGAACTGCAGCACGGCAGCGATCACAAGGCCTACTACCAGCGCACCAGCCACAACGTACCAAAGCGCCGGGATCGCCAGTAGAAAGATCAGCGAGCTTCCGACCGCAAAAACCAACCCAGGAAAATTGCCCTCGACTGGAAGCCGGTGCATCGTAATGCCACGATGTGGAGATTTGCTTTCCATGGCCGTTCTCCTCTACCACTATTATGCTCCCGGTTGGCCCAAGTTACACAGGTTAATGGCCGGTCCTCACTTTCCCGTCTCCTGTGCCCGCGCGCTTCAAAATAAAGTTCGCGGCCTTGGCTGCCAGCGCATCTTCTATCAAGGATCGACGAAGATGAAGTTAGTGTCCCTAAACACCGGCCTACCTCGGGAAGTTGTCTGGCACGGCATAAACGTCACTACCGGAATCTTCAAGCAACCGGTCGAGGGCCGCGTCGCGTTACGTAAACTCAACCTGGACGGCGATCGCCAGGCGGATCTCACCGTCCACGGTGGAAGAGATAAGGCCGTTTATTGCTATCCGGTCATGCACTACGGCTATTGGAAAAGAGAGTTGCCAGGTCGCGATCTGCCGATGGGAATGTTCGGAGAAAACTTCACGATAGACTTTGGTCGGGAAGACATTAACGGCGCCGAGTTAAGTGAGAACGTAGGCTTGCCTGAGGACTTGGTCCACATTGGCGACAGGTTCTCTGTTGGCTCCGCCGAGGTGGTTGTAACCCAGCCCCGCCTGCCTTGCTACAAACTCGGCGTCAGATTCCAATTGGACGACATGGTGAAGCGGTTTCTCTTCAGCGGAAGATCGGGCTTCTACCTCGCGGTCACCCACGAGGGCGAAGTGGGCGCCGGGGACGAGATGAAGGCGATTCGCCAACCTCGAGATGAACACTCAAACTCGATTTCGGTTTCTGACATCACTCGGCTGTATATCGCGAAAAGATATTCCGATGATGACGCACGTGCGGTGCGGCGGGCCCTGCAAGTGGCGGCTCTGCCGGAAAGTTGGAAGGAGTACTTTCGCGAGCGGCTGCAGAGAATGAATGTTCAAGTTTGAGAACTATTCGTGAGGTTGCCCCCGTCCTTGTGTCTCCCGTTTTTGGAGACACAAGGCGGGGACTTTGATTTCACAAACCAACGAGCCTCACCGCCGAGCAAAACTTACTGCTTGTCGTACACCGACACGCTTTTGAATTTCTTTCCCTTGGAATCGGTTCCCGTAGCTGTGACCGTCCGCGTCTTTCCATCTGCCGAGAGCACAACCCGACCAGTCATTGTGACCTTACCGCCTTTCTTAACGGCCAACTGCAACGTATGGTCATCAATCTGCTTGAGTGACCGCGCGTCTGAAGTCGGATCGCCAGTCACGGGATAATCTTTCCCATCAAATTTGCCCGTCCACTCGCTGTGGAAAGGCTTCCCGTCCGGCGTGGTGCCGTCGATCGTCACTTTCATGCTGTCACCCGCAGCTTCATAAACAACTGTGTCGTTCTTCGGCCCTCCGGGGGCCAGCTTCGACTTCGCCTCGTTCAACTTCCAGGTGCCCATCCAGGCTTCGTTAGCTGCGAAGCACATTACCGCTACCAAGCACAACCCGAGCGTCAACAAACTAGTTCTGAATTTCATTTTGCCTCCATTGCGAACCGATTGTGGGGCTGATCTGTCGCGCGCGCATTCTATTGCTGTACGGCGCATTGTGCAACCTCGTCACGGAAGGACGACGATTCGCCCTTTCATACCCAAGTTGTCGTGCAACGCGCAGATGTACGGGTAAACGCCGGGCGCAGTGAAGGTGATGCGAAACCGGGTCGGCCCCAAGGGAGCCTGTGGCAATCCGATCCGTTCCTGCGGCGCGGAGATAATGAACCCCGAATGCGCACTATCGGAGGTTGACGTAATGGTCGCATGCAGAGCTCCGTCCGCATCCACCGTGACATTGCCAGATGGAGGGATGGGATTTGCTGGCTCGGTGCCGAATGTAATTGTGTGCGGCGTAATCGGATCATGATTTGTCCACTCAACGGCACCGCCGGCATGGATCACCAGTTCCGGCTCAACAAAGCGCATGATCGATACCGTCTGATGCCCGCCGGCGTTGGCCACGACTTTGCCGATTCCTACCGCGACAGCATTCGCAGAACTGTCGTGATGATGGCCGAACGCCGTATCGTGCGTTTCCTCTGTGTCCTGTCCGTCGTGGTTCGCTGCTGCCAGCAGATCGCGCGCTTGCTCAGCGGCCTCTCTGTCGTAGAAGGACTGTCCGTGCGGAAGCGCCATAGACGAATCGAGCACGTGGATTGTGCCGGTCATATCTTCGTGCACTAGGCACACCAGTTTGTAGTTTCCGGGGGTTGGAAATAGCACACTGAATGTTCCTCCGGTGACCGTAGGCGGAGTACTTACGCACGTAGTTCCATCAAACGTCGCGCCGCTGGCAGAAAATCCTGGGCAGCCAACAGGAAATGGTGGACGCACTTGTCCATCCGTTAAAAATGTCACGGTGTGGATGTCATCAGCGTTGAAGGTCCAGGAAATGCTGTCTCCAGCGTGAATCCAGATTTCGTTAGGCAGAAACGCGAGCGCCTGGCGGCCTTTGTCGCGACTCTGAGCGCCCACAGTCGCGTGCCACTGAGCGCCCAAGGCCGGAGTAAGTGCCAGTAAGGCAAAACCTAGCGTGAGAATTGAAGCTGTTCCTGATCGTTTCATGAGTCACTCCTGGGAGGTAATTCGGGTGGCCACTCGACGAAGCTAGCGGCCAGAGGTCGGAGGCAAGGTACTCCATCAGCAGGACTAATGCAACAGGAATTCTCATAACGGATCCACGACTTTTGGCGACCCACAGGTGACTGAAAACAGTAAATTACGGTACGTTTTTATGAGACAAAGAACAACCGGAAAGGGCACGCTTTATAGCCTGCCCTGAGCGAAGTCGAAGGGTGCCGATTTATCCCACCCTATGTCATCCCGAGCGCAGCAGGATCATTTGCTGCCGAATGATCCCGCGGAGTCGAGGGATCTGCTGTCACCATGTGCAATCGAAGCAACCCTCAGCGGCTAAAGCCGTAACTGGCGCCAAACGAGAATCGGTTTTAGCCGCCGAGGTTAGCGCTTCTTGCCTTCCATCTCCGCAAGCCGCGCCTTCACCATCTTCGTCAGCAGAGCCGCAGGCAGCGGCTTGTCGACAGGGAAGTGGATGGTGCCTTTCGACAGCTTGTAGTCTTTGAGATCTTCTTTGAACGTCTTGATCACGGACGCGGTCGGGAACAGGCTGCAGTGGTCCGAAAACGCCGCGTACCACACGAGCATTCCTTTATATTTGGGCCCATCTATTTTGAACGCCGGAATGCCGTAGCTGATGATCTCCGTGGTCTCCGCCGGCGTCACCGATCGTATAGTCGCGCGAATTTTGTTTAATGTGCTGCGGGCAGGTTCCGGGACGCGCGCGAGGTATTCGTCGACAGTTTTGGGAGCGGCTGTGCTCTTCGCGGATGGAGCGCGAGGGCGGCGGGACGTAGCTTTTTTCATACCGCAATAATAACTGGGAAGGGCACGGCTTCAGCCGTGCCGATTATGTCTTACACCCACAATGTCATCCCGAGCGGAGCGGGATCACTCGCTTGCGAATGATCCCGCGGAGTCGAGGGATCTGCAGTTGCTGTCACCACATGCAATCAAAGCAACCCTCAGCGGCTAAAAGCCGCAATACAAGTTGGTCGTGTTCGGCACGGCTCAAGCCGTGCCCTTCCCGTTTCTAAGCCAAACGTGTCCACACGTTGAGCTGCACGGGTTGGTCAGTCTCGCCGACTGCGAACGTACTGCGGTCCTAGGACGCGCCCGCAGTTTTACGCGATGACGCTTTGCGGGGTTCAGTTACCGCGCTGTCCAATCCGGCGGCGATGGCGTCAAATTCCGGCTTCGGCCCGTCCCATCGCAACTGTTCTACGTCGTCGAAGAGCGCGATGTCAGTGCGGAGCGTGGCGAGGGTTCGAAAGAGCAACGCGTTGTCCCACTCGCGGCAAAGGGTGTCGGCGAGGGCGCCAGCGCTAGTTGCGTTCACGTGCCAGTCGCGACAATCCTTGGGGATCGACTCCAGATGGCCAAACTTGGCGAGGACAGCTGCCGAGGATTTCGCGCCCCAGCCTGCCAGCCCGGGATAGCCGTCTGCCGAATCGCCCACCAGCGCCAGATAGTCTGGAATCGACAACGGCGGGACACCATATTTCTGAATGACGCCCTGCTCATCCAGGGTCACTCGCGTGCGGCGATTGAGTTGCACAACCCGCGTGCCTCTCACACATTGCGCGAGGTCTTTGTCGGGCGTGCAAATTACGACGCGGACGTCTTCCGAACCGGCGCGAGCGGTGTTTTCGTCCAACCCCACTGCGGCTGCGGCGGCGGAAGCCAGAGCGTCGTCGGCTTCGAACTCCACCATCGGCCAAACCACAATACCGGAGGCTGAGAGGACGTCCTCGAGCAGCGGAAACTGCGCCAACAGTTCAGGTTCGATGCCGGCGCTGGTCTTGTACCCCGGCCACAATTGGTTACGAAAAGATTCAATGACGTGATCGGTGGCAACCGCGATGTGCGTAGCCCCGCCCTTAATCATTCCCAGCACCGACGCCAGGACGCCACGCACCGCGCCAACTTCCCGTCCTTGCTTATCGCGCGCCGAAGGCAACGCGTAGTAATGCCGGAACAGCTCGTATGTGCCGTCAACCAGAAAAACTTCCATGGCTCAGGTCAGAAGGATACTAGTTTCGAGGGTGCCCCGTCCTTGTCTCACCGTCTTTTGGTGAGACAGGGCGGGGATTTTGACTTTGACTTTGATTTTGACGAACGGTTGGCACAATGCCCATTCGTTCTCGTTTCCGCGCCATCCACTGTGACTCGATCTCTACTACACCCTCAACACCAGTCGCGTAATGAAGAAAGCTGCTCCACCTCCAATCATCAGGCCGCTGAACCAATCCCCGCCTTACCGGATTCCGATGAATGTACCGCAGCTTTTCAACCCGTTTCGCTTCGCTCCATACATTGAAATCGTAGTAGCGTGGCTGCCAGAACGGACTGCCCTCTGGCAGACGCAGTTCGCGCGCCACATTCTGCTTCAGCATCTGCAACGCCAGTGAAAGCTGACCGCGTTCCGGCTCACTCATCAGCAGATGAACGTGCTCGGGCATCACGACATATCCGCAGACGTAGAAGTCATACCAATGTCTCACCTGTTCTAGTGTCCGCTCGAAGACATCACGAGCGTGTGGCGTTCCCAGCAACGGTTCGCGATGATGACAGCTGAAGGTGATGAAATGCAGACACTTTGCTTCTTGGAATCGCTTCAGACCCCACGGCATGTACCAACGCTAGATCGTCTTGGGACGTTACGTCTGTGACGCGTGAACATCAAGAGAGTTGAAACCTGAAGATTCTCTGAATGATGGGGTGCCCCACCCTTGTCCCGGCTTTTGGGACAGGGTGGGGAAGTTGACGTCCTTTTCCTAGAGTCCAAAAGTCAAAGTCCCCGCCCTGTCTCGCAAAGACCGCGAGACAAGCACGGGGCACCCTCGGGTTGGAATGAACTGGAAAGGGTGGGTCAGCCCCCAAGTCTGTGACGGATGAACATCGCTTCTCGGGGCAGTTTCAGATTATCCGAACGGAGCGGGTGCCCCATCCTTCCCGCGTTCTTTGCGGGAGGGTGGGGATTTTGACTTCCACTTCAATCACTATCTCGACCAAAGTCAAAGTCCCCGCCCTGTCTCGCAAAAACCACGAGACAAGGACGGGGCACCCTCGGTTGAATGAAAATGAACTGGAAAGCGTGGGCCAGCCCGCGCTACTCTCTTCTCATTCTCAGCGTTCCGAGAGGCGCAACATACGCATGAGATAGCTGGCAACGAATAGAAGCTCCAAAGCCTCAACCTCATCAATCTCGGGCAGCTTGTGCTTCTCGTGACTGTACGCGTTTCGAATCCAGCCTAGTCCCCCACTTAACATTGAGGTCAGCGCCTGTTCATACGCGGATTTCGCAGCTGCATTGCGGCCAAGTTTGTTGTATGGCAGTCTCAGTACCCTGCTGTTAAAGAGCTGATAAACAAGGTCCTTGCCTGCTGAGTTTCTTACCGAAACTTTGCGCGACTTGTCTCGAATCTCGTTAAGGCGATTCTCGTATCTTTCGAAAGCCGCTGCTACCGCCTCCTTCAGTTTCTCCTCATTTAAGTAATGTGCGTAATCCTTAAAATCTGGATGTAGCAACCTGAGTGCAGATATGACGGCGTGGAACGGAGCGGGATCAGGCTTGCTAGCAGCAGATGCCTTATGGTCTTCCTGAAGTCGTACTTTGTCCCTCCATACTTTCCATTCTCGCAGTACGCGATCATGTCCATGCGCGGACCCCGCCATCAGACTTGCAGTTGCGTCGCCGCCCATCAGAGCACCGCCGCGCGACTGAATGAAGCTGCTGATAGCAGCCGCCGATTGCTTAACCTGGCGTTGCTGGAGGTCTTGGACTGCCTCCAATATCTTCGTGAACTCCTCATCGGTGGGATCCCGCTCGGACTCCGAGTACGCTGTCCTGAAGGACTCCATCCGGGCAGACATGCAACGTTCAATGTGCTGCACGTGAAACTTGATCACGGCGCCTGTCTCGGTGCCACCCAGGGGTTGTTGGCCACTCAGCTTAGATATTCTACGGAGAAATTCAATCCGTGCATCGTTCATAGTGCCTAACGAGCTCATCTGAGCTTGCTCATATAGTGAGTCAGCGTAGTTCTTTATCTGGATGTCCATTTAGGCGCCGATTGTACTCCGCCCCTTGACACATGAAGCGGCAAGTCGCCTCCTACTTGTCCCGCTTGCCAATCCTGCTAAGCTCCAGCATAATAATTACTTGTCTTATTCCCGATAGGTTGCGCGCCAGGCGTGCGTATTGTCGCCTCGCAAAAAGCGCGAGGCATCGCACGGCGCGCCCAAGTCCCTCGACCGCCAAAAGAAGGCGGCTCGGGATGACATAGGGCAGGCCGAGCCACTACCTCCTTTCGGAAGAGCAGGAAACCGGAAAACAGAAAGGAAACCAGTTCAGTGTTAATGATTCGTCTGGCGCGTGTAGGCGCGCGCAAACAGCCGCACTACCGTGTGGTGGTGATCGAGAAGGAACGGGCGCGCAACGGGCGTCCGGTGGAGATTGTGGGGACGTACAATCCCCGCACCAACCCGGCCAGCGTGGAGCTCAAGCGCGAGCGTATTGACTACTGGCGCTCCAAGGGCGCGCAAGTGTCGGAGCGCGTCGGCAAGATTCTGGGCTTTGCGACAACAACGACTGCGCCCGCCGAACCGGTTGCGTCGTAAGTTCAAAGATCAGCCACGGATCACACGGATTCTCACGGATTTTCAAGCTAATTAAAATTGGTAAAATCCATGATGGATTTGAGTGGCTCAAGATTTCTCGGCGTACTCGGCGATCTCTGCGGTTAAAAGCTTTTTGGTCCGTGGTTCCCACTTTTCGCGAAGGCGGCGAAAGGCTTGTCGTGAGCGTGGTCGAAGGATGGGGCACCCTCGTTGTTGGTAATTCAAAATGACTGACCAGGCTCCCAACCCGAAGGCTTTGATCGAGCATGTCGCCAAGGCGCTGGTCGCCGCGCCCGACCAGGTGATCGTCGAGCAAGTGGACGAGGACGGCGAACTGGTGCTAGAGCTCGAAGTCGCGGAAGACGATATGGGCCGCGTCATCGGGAAGTCGGGCAAGATTGCGCGGGCAATGCGCAACCTGCTGCACGCGGCGGGCGAGAAGGCTGGCCGGCGCTACGAGTTGGAGATTCTGGAATAGCAAATCAGCCACGGATTACGCGGATTAGGACTGATTTAAGAAAGTCTAAAACCACGTGATCTGGACGATTCAGTTTTGGTGTTTCGAATCCGTGTTGATCCGTGTGAATCTGTGGCTGGTTTGAATTCGAACGCGTTCATCACTCTGGCGCGCGTGGTGAAGACGCAAGGGCGGCACGGGGAAGTTGCCGTCGAGTTGCACACTGATATTCCCGGACGGCTGCACGCTGGGATGCGGGTTTTTGCGTTGGCCGAAGCCGGCAGCCGGCGCGAACTGAAGATTGAAGACACCTGGCCGCACAAAGAGTGGCTCGTTCTGAAGTTCGTCGGCGTTGATTCGATTTCGGACGCAGAAGTTTTAGTTAGAAGCGAGTTGCAGGTTCCGCAAAGTGAGCGCGCGGAGCTTGAACCTGGAACGGCTTACGTCAGCGATTTGGTCGGTTGCGTGGTCTTCGATCGTGGACGCGAAGTTGGCAGGGTGAGCGATGTCCGCTTCGGAGCCGGTGAAGCGCCGCTGCTGGTGGTCGAGTCGGGCAAGAATGAGTTAGAAATTCCTTACGCTCAGGAATTTCTGGTGAAGACCGATCTCGAGCACAAGCGCATCGAGATGAATTTGCCCGAGGGCTTGCTGGAAGTGAACGCGCCACTGACGGTAGAAGAGAAGCAAGAACAAAAGCAAAAGCACTAGCAAGAACAAAAGCTTTTGACCGCAGAGGACGCAAAGTTAGCGCGGAGGTCGCAGAGAAAAACGGAATCCTCAGCGTTCTCGGCGTAAACTCTGTGATCTCTGCGGTTAAAGGCTTAAAGTGCAGATCGACATCATCACCATCTTTCCGGAGTTTTTTCGCGGGCCGCTGGATTTCGGAATCGTTCGCCGGGTGCGGGAAGCCGGGCTGGTGAAGATTGACATTCACGATCTGCGGGCATTTACCCGCGATCGTCATCGCACTGTGGATGACCGCCCATTTGGCGGCGGCGAGGGCATGGTGCTCAAGCCGGAACCGATCTTTGAATGTGTGGAGTCGATGAAGGTAGCACCGCGTGAGGAACGGGCCGCGGCCAGGCAATCGGTCGTGCTGCTTTCCGCGCAGGGCAGGCGTTTTGATCAGAAGCTCGCATCTGAGTTAGCAGAGCTCGAACGTCTAGTGCTGATCTGCGGCCGCTACGAAGGCGTGGATGAGCGCGTGGGAACGCATCTTGCGGATCGCGAAATTTCGATCGGCGATTACGTTTTAAGCGGCGGGGAATTGGGCGCTGCGGTGATCATTGACACCGTGACCCGGTTGATCCCAGGCGCGGTGGGAAATGAAGCGTCAACCCGGCAGGAGTCGTTTGTAGCTGGGACGGAGTCAGGCGGTGATGGATTGTCGGACAAGCTTGCCCTGAGCGAAGTCGAAGGGAATGTCCGACCCACACGAGCAGATTCAACCTGCGGTTCCGGCGGATTGCTCGATTATCCGCATTACACGCGTCCCGCGGATTTTCACGGGATGAAGGTGCCGGAAGTGCTGCTTAACGGCAACCATGATGACATCCGGCGCTGGCGGCGGCGATCGGCGCTTGAAAAGACGTTGCACAACCGGCCCGATCTTTTGGATGAGGCGCGGTTGAGCAGAGACGATCGAGAATTGCTGGCAGACATCGCTGGCGAAGTTGGTAAATAAGAGTTGTCATTCCGAAGGACTTCAGCCCTGAGGAATCTGCTGTTCTCGTCCAAAGCAGATTCCTCGCGGCGTAAGCCACTCGGAATGACAATTCATGGGGTGCAAAATGGCCCTGAGAGGATCAAAACCATGACGAGTTTAATCATCGAAAAACTTCTTGCCAAAACCAAGCGCACCGACCTTCCCGAGTTCGTCGCGGGCGATACCGTCCGCGTTCACGTGAAGATCAAAGAAGGCGACAAAGAGCGCCTGCAGGCGTTTGAAGGCGTAGTGCTCGCGCGTACGCGCGGGCCGCAGGCCAGCTTCACAGTGCGAAAGATCAGCTTTGGCCAGGGCGTGGAGCGTATTTTCCCCGTGAGCTCGCGCGTCATCGACAGAATCGAGCTGGTGCGCTCTTCAAAAGTCCGTCGCGCCAAGCTTTACTATCTGCGCAACCTTCGCGGCAAAGCTGCGCGTCTCAAAGACGTGGAGCGTGAACACGCAACGGCTGCGTCGCGCTAAGCCACGATTTTCGAGAGGCTCAGCAGCGGTCGCCGCGAGCAGATCCGCGGTGCCTGATCAGAAGTGATCGTCGACGCTAACGCCTTGGCGTTCCTGTCTCTCGCGCGAAACCCGGCCGAGTGCTTGCGCCTGGATCATGCGGTCCCACGGGCCGGCTTCCCAGTTGTCCCTGACTTTGTCATGACGGATCCAGGGCGGAACTGAAATATATAAATTCCTCGCAATACCCAAAACGTAAGGTTCATACCTCATGCGCAGTTCGTGCAGCTTTTCTTCCACCTCAGCGCCGGCGCCCAGCTTCAATCCCTTGTCCGCAAGCCGAGTCCGGATCTGAGTCAAGTCTTCCGCCGTGAGCCTCTCCTCAAATCTTGGGTCATAGTGCGCGTTCACTACCTGTGCCAAATCCACTACCGCATGCCGCGCCATTTTGTACGTCCATCGCGCTTGCTCGCTGCTGACGCCATCAATGCCGGCAATCACCAATGCCGTCGCATCCAGAATCACAGTTAGCGCCCCCAGCCATGATTGGTTGCTATGTTGTGAGCGGTAAAAACTCAGCACCGGATACGACAGGTGACTCTCGAGTACCTCGGCGGCCCACCGCTCCCAATCATGAAATAGCCGGTCGAGAGTTCCGCCGTCCATGCTACTCAGGGCCCTGGTCAGCAGCTCGGCCGCAGTGGGAGGCGACCCAGCCCGCGCGTCGAGCAGAGAAATTTCAATCTCCCGGCGTGAAAAAGCGGTGTAAATGGTGGGCAGATATCCGATCACTATGGCAAGAAAACCAAATCCCATTCCTGCCTCAAAAACCGAAAGCGCCCGCGAGAAGTAGGACGCGGGAGTGACATCTCCGTAGCCGAGCGTGAAGAAAGTTTCCCCGCTGTGATACAGCAAAAGCCGGAAAGTAATTGGCTGATTTCCGAGGGAGAGGTGCGCGCCACCTCCATACTGCAGCAGCGCGAAGGCAAATATCAGCCCGCAGGCCCAAATGAAAAGCAATGCAATCATCGAGAGCGGCCCGAAATATCCGAGAACAGTTTCGCGCCTCGTCTGGGACTTAATGTGGCTGGCTAATTTGGCGTACGGCGCCCAGGTATTGCGATAGAACAGAATCGTGATCCGGAAATGCCGCTGCACGCGCCGAGGCAGAACTACGGTTTCGAACGCGTCCAACAGGACCGTCAATATAATTACCACTCCCACAATGAGCGCCAGTATGTGCATTGGAGATGAGATGAACCGGGTGGGGGAATGGTAGCAGGATTACAACTAAGGTGTAACGTGCGAGCTCGATACCGCCTTCTGCACCGCTAACAATTCCTTCAACACACCGCGTAAATTCGTCGAGTGCAGCGCATTGGCTCCGTCCGATTTTGCTTCCTTGGGATTATCGTGCACTTCCATGAACACGCCATCCACTCCGGCTGCAACCGCTGCTCGTGCCAGCAGGGGAATGAATTCGGGCTGACCGCCGCTCACCCCATGACCTCCGTCACCTGCCGCTGAAGGCAGCTGGACCGAATGTGTTGCGTCGAATACCACCGGCGCGAACTTACGCATGATGGCCAGCGAACGCATGTCCACTACGAGATTGTTGTAGCCAAAACTGGCGCCGCGCTCAGTCACAAATACTCGATCGTTTCCAGCCGATCGGCATTTTTCTACGATGTGTTTCATGTCCCAAGGCGACACAAACTGGCCTTTTTTTATATTGACGGCGCGCTCGGTCATGGCAGCCGCGACTACAAGATCCGTCTGTCGGCACAAGAATGCCGGGATTTGCAACACGTCCGCTACTTCGGCGACTTTAGCGACGTCAGCGACCTCGTGCACGTCGGTTAGCACCGGCACGTGTACTTCGTCTTTCACTTTTTTCAGAATGCGAAGCCCTTCGGCGATCCCCGGCCCGCGAAAGCTGCGAATAGACGTGCGATTGGCTTTGTCGTATGAGGCTTTAAAGATGAAAGGGATATTCAGCGAGCGGGTCACGCCCTTGATCACTTCCGCCATAAAGAGCGCATGCTTTTCGCTCTCGATGACGCACGGCCCGGCGATAAGGAACAAGTTACCGGAACCGATGTTGATTCCGTCGACTTGGAAAGAGAGGCTCATTGAAAGTGTCGGAGTCTCAAGGTTTCAGAGTTTCCAATAGAAATGTAGGTTCGCAGAGTTCACACGAAACTTTGAAACTCGAAACTTTGAAACCCTACTAAGAATGCACTCTGCTATCTGCCCACTACTTTCACCGGTCGGTGAAACATTTCGAGTTCCGTTGCCTGTTTTCTGGCTTCGCGCTCGCGCCCGTGTTCATGGGCCGCGCCAACGAATGACTTAAACAGTGGATGTGGCTCGAGCGGTTTTGATTTGAACTCGGGATGAAACTGGCAGCCGATGAAGTGCGGATGGTCCGGCAGCTCAATCATCTCCACATAGGTTCCGTCAGGTGTTGAACCAGAGATGCGTAGGCCTGCGGCAGTCAGTGGCTCCTCGTATTCGCGATTGAATTCGTAACGGTGGCGGTGGCGTTCGCTGATCTCGGTCTGGCCGTAAATCTTGTGCGCCAAAGTCCCCGGCTCGATCTTGCATGGCCACGCGCCCAGGCGCATGGTTCCGCCGAGTTCCTCAACACCTCGCAACTCACGTAGCTTATAAATGATCCGGTGCGGAGTCGACGGATCGAACTCGCTGGAGTTAGCCTCGGCCAATCCGCAAACATCGCGCGCGAATTCGATGCACGCCGTTTGCATGCCCAGGCAGATTCCGAAGTAAGGGACCTTCTGTTCACGCGCGTAACGAATCGCCTGCAGCATGCCTTCAATTCCACGCTTGCCGAAACCACCGGGCACGAGGATCCCGTCATAGTCCTGCAGTTGCTCGGCGCACGCACGCTGGCCGGCCTCCAAACCTTCAGCCTCAATCCAGTTCACATGCAACTTCAAATTGTGGGCGAGCGCTCCATGCACCAACGCTTCCTTCAGCGATTTGTAGGAGTCTTCGTATTCGACGTACTTGCCTACGATCGCAATGCTCACATCCGCTTTTGGGTTATAAACCCGGTGAACCAGTTCTTCCCACTGCTTTACATCGCGGTCTTTTGATTCCAGGTGCAAATACTTCAGCACCAGCGAATCCACGCCCTCGTGCGAGAACACCAGCGGCACCTCGTAAATGGACGCGACATCTTTAGCAGTGATTACCGCGCCTTCTTCCACGTTGCAGAACAACGCAATCTTGGACTTGATGTCTTTTGACAGGAAGCGGTCGGTACGGCAAAGCAAAATATCGGGTTGAATTCCAATACTTAGCAGTTCCTTGACTGAGTGTTGCGTCGGCTTGGTTTTTAATTCCTGCGCCGCGGCAATGAACGGTACCAGCGTCACGTGGACGAACAGCGTATTCTCGCGTCCCAGTTCCTGACGCATCTGCCGGATCGCCTCCATGAAGGGCAGTGACTCAATATCGCCGACTGTTCCGCCAACTTCGACAATTGCTACATCCACTTCTTGTGCGACCTTTTTCATCGCCGCTTTAATTTCGTTGGTCACGTGCGGGATGACCTGGACGGTTTTGCCGAGATAATCGCCGCGCCGCTCTTTGGCGATGATCTGCTCGTAAATGCGGCCGGTGGTCCAGTTGTTGTCGCGAGAAAGCTTGGCGTGGGTGAAACGCTCGTAGTGGCCAAGGTCGAGGTCGGTTTCCGCGCCGTCATCGGTCACGAAAACTTCGCCATGCTGAAACGGCGACATGGTCCCTGGATCAACGTTCAGGTAAGGATCAAACTTCATTAGATTGACTTTGATTCCGCGGCTTTCGAGCAGGCACCCGATGGAAGCCGCTGCCAGTCCCTTGCCCAATGAAGACACTACACCGCCGGTTACAAAGATGTACTTTGCCGACATCGTTGCCTCGCTCTAAATTGTGTTGGAAATTTGTGCAGGGTGGCGTGCACGATCAATTATGACAGAAAAGAAGGTAGAGGAAAATGGAGAAATATCGGGGTTGAAATGTGAGTCTGCGTGGCAATGGGTTTCTGACCAAGTAGGACCCGGCGGCGGTGGTCCCCATATTGCATCGCCGGACTGCGCCATGAAGCCTGTTCTCGCGGTCGCATCGGCAGTAGACTTATGGTAAGTCATGGCCTTACTTCGGCTCTGCCTAGTTCCGCTTCTCTTCTTATTCACCGTGGTCGCGTCCCCGTCGCCTGCCGTGGCCCAGACCGGAACCAAGCGCCTCATCCTGAGAGACGGCTCGTACCAGGTCGCGACGAAATGGGAAATTAAGGGCGATCGCGTCCATTATTTCAGCGCCGAGCGCAACGAATGGGAGGACGTTCCCAATTCGTTGGTGGACTGGGACGCCACCAAAAAATACGAAACCGAGCGGGCCGCCGGCAAGATGTCTCCGGAGGCCATTCGACTGGAAAAGGAGCTCGAGGCCCAGCGCGTCGAGGACGAATCGAAATCGCCGCATGTCGCTCCTGGCCTGCGGCTTCCTTCAGAGGGCGGCGTGTATGCGCTCGATACCTACCTGACCGAACCGCAGCTTATCCCGCTGGACCAAACCGGAGGCGAAGTCAATCGTCACACCGGTCACAATGTTTTGCGAGGAGTCATAAACCCCGTGGGTGGGTCGAAGCACACGATTGAGCTTGCGGGCCCAGGATCTAAACTGCAGATTCATGCCGCGCTGCCCACAATTTATGTCAACCTCGACGCCGGCGGAGACGAAGACGATAACTCAAAAACCCCAGCTGCCGAACTTCCCTGGGACCGCTTTCGAATCGTGCACGCACAGGTGAAGGGCGACAGAAGAATCGTAGGCGCAATCAAAATTGCCGTGTATGGGAAATCAAGTCAGGAGCAGGATGTGATCCCAGCGGACGCCGAGCAACTGGGCCAGGGTTGGATCAAGCTCACTCCCAAGGCTCCACTCCAACCTGGTGAATATGCGGTTGCTGAGTTGCTGGGAAAACAGGGAATGAACAGCTACGTTTGGGATTTCGGCGTTCATCCCGACGCGCCGGCAAATATGTCTGTGATCAAGCCGGAGACGTCGGAGGTAAAAAAACCACCGGAACAGCGAGACGAAACAGAGAAGATGCAAAAGCGGGACTAACCCATACTCATTGACCGCAGCTTTGGCAGGCAATTAAACTACAAACTCTTTCTAAGACTCTTATCGTGCGGCCCTACCGCTCAACCCGGGATCTTCTTGCTGACATAGAGCAAGCGCTCGCCGAGAATCGCCCGTCTTTCCATCATTCTCCGCTTGAGAAGGTCGCTGGGTTGCTGGCCGAAGGCCGCCACTATGGCTGGGTTGGAATCTACCTAACGCTGGAGAAACAGGCTGCGACGCCTCTCCTGCCGAATGCAGTCCATCCTGCACAATTCGAAGCCTCTGGCACTCGCAAAAAAGTCATCGTGAGCATGAAGATTGCCGGCCGCGAGATTGGGTTTCTCAATGTTGAGAGTAATCGCGAGAACGCCTTTGGCGGAGACGAGCGGGTCCTACTTGAGCGCGTAGCAGGTCTGCTGGCCAAGTTTCTAGTTGGACCGGGCAAGTACCTGATACGCAAGGCCGCGGAGCCAGAACCGCCCCCGAAAGCTGCGGCTGCGTAGCTGCTTAACCGTTCAGTACGATCGTGGCCGACGGGCGTCTCGCCCGTACGTATGCGTGGCCGACGGGCGTCTCGCCCGTCCAGGTAAGGCCGCATCCGTAACATAAGCCGGACGATCAAACTCCCCTTCGTCTTATACTGCCGTGTGGTGAATTCAGCTCCACCATCCCGCCTCGCTTACATCGACTGGCTTCGCGGCCTCGCTTGCGTGCTCATGTTCCAAACCCATTGTTATGACGCCTGGCTGGGCGGCACCGCCCGCGACTCCAAATTTTTCATGTGGTCGCAACTCGGTGGCACGTTTCCCGCGCCGCTGTTTCTGTTCCTGGCGGGGATCTCATTCGCAATCGTGGTTGACAAACTTCGGCAGAAGAATGTCCCTCCCGGCCAGATCGCACGAACGACCATCAAGCGCGGCGCCGAAATCTTCGCCCTCGGCTTGTTGTTTCGGCTTCAGGAATATGCAATTTCTCTGGGCTGGGCGCCATGGAGCGACTTATTCCGCGTGGACGTCCTAAATACAATCGGCGCTTCCATGATGCTGATGGGCGTTGTCTGCTGGATCGTCCTCGGGGTATGGAATCCTAGACAGCCACGTAGCCCCGGACGCCCTCGTCCGGGGAACTCCTCGGCTGAAACCCAAAGCTCCACGAGCCTAATAGCCGTAGCTGTGCTTGCGACCGCCGCTATTTCCGCTTTCACTCCCTTGCTCTGGACCACGTGGCGCCCGCGCTTCCTACCCTGGGAGCTCGAAAGTTACATCGATGGCGTTCACAATCTCGGCCAGCCACAGTCATGGATTTTCCCGATCTTCCCGTGGACCGCTTTTGCCTTCGCCGGGCTCACTGTGGGATTTCTTCTGCTGAGCGCGCCCGCGAAGAAGCTGGGCGGCTACGCATTCTTTTGGATCGCAGTCTCTGGAATCGGTTTGGTTTTGTTCTCGAAATTTTTAGACTCGCGAGGCCTGCGAATCTATCCCGTCTATGATTACTGGCACACCAGCCCCAGCTTTTTCATAATCCGCGTTGGCATGCTGTTGCTTCTCACAACATTTGCTTATGGCTGGTGCCGGTGGGGGCCGGGTCAGTGGGGTTTCAGCCCGCTCATTCAGTTAGGCAAAACTTCGTTGCTGGTTTACTGGGTGCACATCGAATTGGTCTATGGACGGTTCGCGATTTTACCCCACCGCAGCCAGACTATCGCAGGAGCATCGCAGGGACTGCTGGTCATATTTCTTACCATGCTGGCGCTCTCTTTATTGCGAACAACGTTGCGGACTAAATTGAGTGAACGATTCCGTGAGGCACTGACTTGGCGACGCCGCCGTGTGCAATCCACAGCCGCAGCCTCCGGCTTGTCCAGTACAAAGTTGCAGTAGTTTGCTATGACAAGCTAGAGGATCACGCGGGAACGACTATAGAGTGTTCGGAGCAAATTGTGTGGTATGGCTCGCCTTTCATTGCTCCCTGAAACGCCTTTGCCGGATAAGCACAGCGGAGATGAAAGAAGTGGGTCCGGGCAAGCTCATTCCAAAGCTGTTCCAGTCGGATCGCGGAGTCATACTTTTTCTGCTTCCACAGAACCGCAACCATTTCGCCGAAGACGACTACGCGCTTATGCTTTACATCGGCGGCAGCTTGCGCCTTGCGAATTACGCTTGCAAACTCTCGCAGAAATTTCTGCCGGTTGGGACCACTTGGGTCCATGAATATATTCAAAGCCTCAGACGCATCCAGAGCAGTGAAGCGTCCTTGTCTGGCCGCTGCTTCTATGTCGATGTTTTGCGCGGATAACCGTTTGCGCAGGCCCTTGAGATGCGCTTTTGTCATAACCACCGCAACGGACTCACCCGCCTTGAGGGCGCTTCCAAACGAGGCACCTAGCCCGTCCAGCAGGAAGCTGTCGCTGGTGTAGAACTGGACTACGTGGGCCTCATCCGGCACTAACTGAGACGGAAAAACGTCAGTGCCCAAGGCACCCATTATCGTGGACATTGCACACCCCTAAACTCCATTATGGGAGCTGCGTCGGAATCATTCCATACCAGAAACCCTGTAGTTTGAACGACTCCGACAAGCGAACCCCGTAAATTTAAGTTCAGACCTGCGTTCTAACGCCGCTCAATTGATTGGTCTGCCAATTGCTTTCCATATTTCCGGTAGAACTGGTTTTGAAATAGTTCCTGCGGATCGTACCGCCTTTTCAAGTTGAAGAACTCATCGGCTTGAGGGTAGGCACGATGAAATTGCGCCGGAGTCGCGTGCAATCGATAGGGCAAGTAGTATCGGCCACCGGCCGCTAGGGCCGCGTCCACCAGTTCAATCGTCATTGCCTGCATTTCGGCGTCGCCTGCTGCAGAACGCGGCTGGCTGAAAAACATTACGAAAGCGAGTATGTCGTTATGGGCGTAGTTGAGAAAAGTGTCAGAGTCAGTCTTTACATCGCGCACTGTTACGTTCAAAAGATCCTCATTGTGCTTGCGTATGATCTTTCGTGCTGCACCCAGGAATTCTCCCGCATGGTCTCGATCTACGAAGTATTCGTGCAGAATGTCGGTCGTTCCTTCTGACCGATCCAGGTACCACTCGGCGTTGTCATTCATTAGCTGATTTCGAGAGAATACTTTGCCCGTGAGCTCAGCTTGTATATGTGTCTCTGCTGCCCAGCGCATCTCTTTGCCGTATGTGCTACCAGCCGAACCACGAAAAATCAGACGCGGCAGCCAACGTGAGCCAGAAGCAGTGAGCTGCGGAATTGGTCCGCTTTCTCGATAGAAGACATTTATGAGAACTTCATCGAACATCTTCTGGGGCGTGATGTTCAATCTCGCGTACACCAGCTCGACATCTGGAGTCTTGCGAAGAGTGCGAGCGAACGACTCCATTGCTCGACCAAGAGGGACAACATATTGTTCGAGACGTAATCGCTGGTTGGGTACAACCCGCAAGTCTGCATCTAGGATGACCCCGAAAAGTCCGTAGCCTCCGAGAACAAGCGAGAAGAGTTCCCGATTCTGAGCGCGGCTGCACGCTATCACTGATCCGTCTGCTTTCATCAAGTGAAAGGACTCGACCGTCGAGGCAATCGGTGGTCGGCCATATTGCCAGCCGTGACAATTTACGCTTAGCGATCCGCCCACTGTGAAAGAATTATCCGATTGCATCACCGCAACCGAACGACCGTGCTGGTCAAGGTAGGGAATGACATCGGCCCACTTCGCACCTGCCTGCACGTGAAGCAAATTCTTGTCTTCATCGAGCTTCATGCCCTTGAAAGGAAGCATGTTGACCGCGATGCCTCCCGGATAGATTGTCTGTCCCCCCATGCTGTGCCGAGCTCCCGCGATCGACACATGCAAGTGAGTAGCTTGTGCCTTCAGCAGCAGCTCACGGAGCTCATCTTCGCCCTTTTGGGGATCACTGGGGATATCCCAAATTTCGGCAACTTGCGTTTTGTTTAGGCGGCTGACGTCATCTGCATACCCAGCGGGAAGTTTTTCGACGACAGTCCTATCCAGGTAGGCTGTCCTGACCAGGTGGAACGTCGGCGGAATTATCGCGAGCAACGCGACAGCTCCCACCGCGAGCAGCAAGAGCCTTTGTGTTCGCCGACGGGACATTCACGAACCTACCGGATCAATCCGACAGTGTACGCTAGCAGCCTCTCTCGGGCTTGGTTTCCTTCCGCCCACAGGTTACGGCTGGTCTTGTATTCTGGAGCAATTGCACCTCGCTCGCAGAGGCCACATCAGCTCGGAATGAAATCGCAGGAGACTCTCGTGTGTAAATTCATCTGCTTCCTAGCTCTCTTGGTTGTCGGTATCACACTGCCCGCCATCGCCGCACCTCTGTCCGAGTCCCGGATTCTGCAGTTCCGCGAATAACCCATAAGTTGAGACTCATGGTGTTGCTGAATCATGTTGTGAGCCAGAACCGGCCCCAAACCTCCGGTGATGGGACGCGAACTCGCCAATTTAATAGCACGGTCTCACACTGGATTTACCAACCCGAGAATGTGAGCAACTTGGCACAGACGCAAATAAGCGCATTTGCTAATGTCTTCACAGGTGAATAACCCGGGGGTCGCGGTTTAGGAATGAAGGACAATGCTGCCCTCGTAATTCTCCCAACTTTTCCTTATCGGCAAGCTGTTCCGATATCGGTCTTCTAACGCTCTGAACAGCAGAACACGGAGTCTCAAATGAAACTCAATCGACAAAAAACAATATGGATTTTTGCTCTTGCAGTCACGTTCACCCTGCTCGTCACGCCAATGGTCGCGGCGGCGCAACAATCACCGCAAGACCAGAACCACAGCCGGGCCGATCGCGACGACAACGCCAACAACCTTATGTACCAGCAAGGCCTCAGCCACGGGCAATCCGACCGCGCGAGCAATCAGGCTCACCACTATCGCCTGGAACCTAATGATGCGGACGACCGTCGTGCCTATGAGTCTGGATATGATCAAGGCTATCAAAATAGTCGCGACGCCAATCGCGATTACAGAGGACAGAATGGCCGGTACGATGCTCGATCTGAACCTAGTGGCGATGTGGCGACCCAGAACGGCTTTCAGGATGGCGCCAACGACGGTCTGCAGGATCGGCAGGTGGGACACAGCTCCCGTGCCACGAGGCGTCAAAACTATAAGTATGGCAACCGCGGCTACGGTGCGAGCTTCGGTAGCAAGGACCAGTACAAAGCGTCGTACCGTCAGGCCTACATTCAGGGATACGAAAAGGGCTATGACGGCCAGGGCTCGGGGCAGCGCTCAGACAACCGGTAGCCAAGCTCGAAGGCGCCAGGATTCTTGCCAGGCGTGGAATAATCCCGAAAGAATAAAATTCCACATCTGACAATCAACTTGCAGTGGTATTAACCTGACCGGGGGCGAGCGGTTTTCCCATCAAAACGGGAGATTCGATTTGATCGGGAATATGGCGCAGGAGAGAGATTCGGACCCCCGGTACGGTTTCCCGCACAGCGGTTTTAAAGACCACAGCCGGGTTCTGAATCGCTTGGAAACCTTTCTACGCTACTTCAGTTTTCAACCGTAGTTTTGCTACAGCGATAAATTCACGGCCTCCCTCCAACTCCGTTTCCTTCCCCAGGTCACGGCTGGTCTTGTAATCTGGAGCGATCGCACCTCGCTCGCAGAAGCCGGACCAGCTCGGAATGAAATCACAGGAGACTCTCGTGTGTAAATTCATCTGTTTCCTAGCTCTCTTGGTTGTCAGCATCACGCTGCCCACCGTAACCGTGGCGCAGTCCCCCGTTCAGTCCCTCGGCAAGCCCTTACGCGTCGCCATCGTCGGACTGGTGCATGGGCATGTTGCCGGCTTTCTCTGGCCCGCCCTCAAGCGCAGCGACATTCAGATCGTGGGGATCGTCGAAGCGGACCAGCAACTCGCACATCGGTACGCGGACCAGTACAAACTCGATCCGCAATTGCTGTATAGCGATGTTGAACAGATGCTGACGACGGTGCAGCCGCAGGCGGTGTTGGTGTACACGGACACGCGCGATCATCGCCGCATTGTGGAAGCCGCTGCACGCCATCGTATTCCGGTGATGATGGAGAAGCCCCTGGCGGTCAGCACGGAAGACGCGCTGGCAATCAAGCGGGTCGCCGATGCCGGTCATATCCCTGTGCTGGTGAACTACGAAACCACGTGGTATCCCAGCAACACCGCTGTCTATCAACTGGTGCGCGATGGCGCGCTCGGCGATATCCGCAAGGTTGTTGTACACGATGGCCATAAGGGTCCGAAGGAGATCGGTGTCCCACCTGAATTCTTCGCGTGGCTGACCGATCCGGCACGCAACGGTGCGGGAGCGCTATTCGATTTCGGCTGTTATGGCGCAGACCTTATGACGTGGCTGATGAATGGAGAAGCCCCGATCACCGTCACCGCGGTCACGCAACAAATCAAGCCTGAGATTTATCCGCACGTCGATGATGAGGCGACCATCATTCTCACCTATCCAAAAGCGCAGGCCATCCTGCAAGCATCATGGAATTGGCCGTTCGACCGCAAAGACATGGAAGTATATGGAGCGACCGGCGAAGCTATTACGGTGCGCCGCGACGACCTTCGCGTACGCCGGAACGGAGACGATGAAGAGCGACAGCAATCCGCTCCGGCGCTCACCACTCCCTACAATGATCCAATCTCATACCTGATCGCAGTCGTCTCCGGAGAGATCAAGCCCAGCGGGCTTTCGGCGCTCGATACCAACGTTACCGTGGTCCGCATTCTGGATGCCGCACGAGAGTCAGCAAAAACGGGCAAGACGATCAGGCTCGCAGATCGTTAGTGCTTTTAATCAACGGAGCCGAATGGCTGTATGTAACTGGCGGAGAGTGAGGGATTCGAACCCCCGATACCCGTTAAGGTATGCCGGTTTTCAAGACCGGTGCCATCAACCGCTCGGCCAACTCTCCGCGCGTCTTTATTTAGAATATCTTACCGTAATGACGCTAGATGGCATGCTTCTTCTCACGCATACACCAACTCAGTCGGAATAGTGAAATAGCGTTTGAAGTCGGGGCTGAGCGGATCATGGAGGAAAGTGACCGACGCTGGCCGGTGAAATATGCAGATGACAATCGAGCTGAATGAGGCAGACCTTCTCGCGAGGATGAAGAATTTCGAGGATCACCTCGTAGAACGCAAAGTCGTATCGGATAACAAGGATTGGAAGAAGACGGCGGTTGCTTTTGCGAATTCGGTTCCTGTCGGGATTCCGGCGATCCTCTTCATCGGTGTTCGAGATGGCGGTGAAATTGAGACGCCACAGAAGAATTTGGATGAGGCTCAAAAGAAATTCAACTCGAAGATGAAAACGGTCTATCCGCGAATTTTTTATGTCCCGAAGATCGTGTCGGAGAATGGACTGCAAGCACTCGCGGTAATCATTCCCGGCAGCGAATTGCGACCGCATTTTGCAGGACTAGCATATGTACGGCGAGGCTCAGTAACGGAAGATGCTTCAGAAGAACAATTGAGTGAATTGATTGCACAACGTAACAGTAAGACAGCGACAATACTTCGATGGAAGGGGAAGAATGTGACTGTTTTTCTGCGGAGCGGCGATTCCGAAGCCGCTTGGCCGAATAGCACTATCGTTGTTGATTGCAACCAGTTCTACGTTAGCTTGCAGACCGTCCCGCATGAGCCTGCAACTTCCTTTCCTTTAAGCCGTGTTGAAATTAACTTCGATCACGCGAGATACAGATTGCAACTGGAAATTGCGGACGTGAGTCGAAACGCTTGGAAAGTCGAATTGGAGCGACACGCTCGGCAGATCGTTGGTTATTCGATGACTCACGAGGGGCGGCTACTACTGCGATATCTTCTAATCCACGGAAAAGGCGAATGCTCAACTCCCTTCATGCCGGAGATTTCCATGGATACTCAGAACCGAGAAATGGAAATAGCAGTGAAAAATGGTTTAGTTGAGCGCAGACTGCAAAAGGACACGATCCCGCACTCGATATATATCGTGGAGGCGCAATACCAGCTCGTCCTACAGAAAGTCTTGCCGGACATCCTCAAGGAATAAATAGGAGTCCCTGAAATCTGGGATCATCTCAATAAATAATGCAAATTCAAGCTCTAGAACTCGCATTGAAGGCGCTCGACCCCGATACGTTTCAAAAGCTCTGTTTTCAGTTATTGAAGGAAAAACACCCCGAGCTTGAGCCGAAACACGTGGACGGAAGGGGCGGTGATGAAGGCTTGGACGTGTTCGCGGGAGAATTATACGGCGATCTGGCAATCTGGCAATGCAAAGCTTTCCCCAATGGTGTCGGTCAGTCTCAGAGAGCAAAAATCAGAGAATCGCTCCGAACGGCTCTGAAGAACTTCTCGCCATCTTTCTGGGTTTTGTGTCTGTCTGTGGATATGGACACCAAAGCGCGTCGCTGGTTTGAGAGACTACAGAAATCTTATGAATCAAAGGTCAAGATCACTGACTTCAGCGCTTCTCACATTGTGAACGAGTTGCTTTTTCGGCGTACTCTTCGCAACAGTTTCTTCCCAACGGTGATGCTCGACATTCCGGAACTCAAACGCCGAGTCACCGAGACCGGGAAGCTAAGCACTCAGGAGTTGGGAAAGCTAACAGATGAAAATGTCGAAGACTTGATCGAGCGACACCAGGATCAGGATGCCCGTTTCCGTTATGAATACATCTTTGACCCTGAATCTGGCCCACCGTCAGCCCAACCTCCGGTCTCGCCCGGCCTTGTAATGACCATTGCTGATGGGACAAAGAAGCTCAACCTTTATGCAAGGGATGTTAAGGCTTTGCAAGCTAACCCTCCACGCTTCTCGGTCGGCTTTACAGGAAGCGGAATTGAGAAATTCGAGACCTTCCTTGATACCGGTGCCGCACAGGAATTCGGAGTGGATGAACTCGGGCCGTTTACAACGAACCTTCCTCTCCTCCAGGCTTCTCCGGTTAGGCCGCAAACGCTGGTTGTCGCTCTGTCTCCCGCTGTCACCAGTAGGAAGCACAATGTGCGCGTAATTTTTCAAAAGAATGAAGCAGAATACGTTCAATACAACGTGATGGAGATGAACCCTGTTCAAGTGGGCAGGAAGGAGATGACCCTTGCCGTTTCACACGCCCGAGTACCGCTCCGAATCCAGTTTGTTGTTCCGTTTCAAGGTGAACTTACGAACTGGTGCTAAGCCCACAGAGAAAGACCTCGAAGCCATCGCTCTGCTGAAACGCTATATGGACAATGGTACGCTGGACGTGAGCGACATCACCATGACAGTTGCGAAGGCTGAGGAAAACAAGGGTCTTCTGTCTGAGCAGTTTCCCGATGGCAAGGGCTTATTTAGGGTCGCACACCAGGAACATACGCCAGTTCCAGAAATTTTCGGAATCCCGGTCAGAACCGGCCCAGTTGCGATGGACGTTGAAGCGGAGATCAGGGATTTTCCCGAGACGCGAGAGAGGTTTCAAAAAGCTCGTATCGGGAGTGGAGTGAAAATATCCCTTCGTCCTCTTGGCCCAGTGCGATTCTCACTGCTTTCATAACCTGGAATTTGATGCGCTCAATAAAAGGAATTCCATTGCACAATTCATTGCACGGTCATTGATTTTTCCCAAGTGAACCCGAAACCCTCCTAGCGGAAGGTCAAGCAGCGATGTAAAGGATTGAAAACAGGACGTACCTAACAAGACGGGCTGCTTTCAAGACCGGTGCCATCAACCTGCTCGGCCAACTCTCCGCAGCCTAGGAGGCTTCTCCGTTATTACAACACAGAAATGTGGCCGAATAATCAGCGTTGGTAACGGGCGCTAACCCTCGCACTCGCACCATAACCAGTAGACACGCGAGCAGCCATTTACAAACCTTTACTCTTTTATTCCGAATGCTTGCATCAAATTTTCCATGCGCTCTCAAGTACTGGGTGTAGTTCTGTCGCTTGCAGCCACGGTGTTGTTTGGCCAGCAGAGCCCCGACCCGCAACCCAAGCCGGAAGCAAACGACCACCCAGCGACATCGATGTCGGTGGACGCAAAAGTCGTGAACGTGTTGGCCACGGTGCGCGACAAACACGGAAAGATCGTTCCCAATCTCACCAAAGATGATTTCACTCTGGAAGAAGACACCCATCCGGTGGCGATTCACTATTTCGCCAAGGAAACCGATCTTCCGCTCACGCTCGGCCTGCTCGTCGACACCAGCATGAGCCAGCGTCGCGTTCTCGATCAGGAGCGCGCTGCCAGCAAAACTTTTCTCGACCAAGTGCTGCGCGAAAAAGACACCGCATTTCTAATTCATTTCGACAAAGAGGTCGAGTTGTCGCAGGACCTCACTTCCTCACGACCCAAGCTCGAGGCTGCTCTCGAGTCGTTGCAAACTCCCGCGCCCACTCAGGAAGACAATCCTCCTGGCTCCGGCGGGGGCTCAGGTGGAAACTGGCCAGGGGGTGGCAGAAATGGCGGTGGTGGCGGTGGCGGAAGAAGGCACGGTTCGCATCACGCGGGAACTCTGCTATACGACGCGGTCTATCTCGCGTCGAATGAACTCATGCAGAAGCAGCGGGGCCGCAAAGCTTTGATTGTCCTTTCGGACGGGGTGGATCGAGGAAGTAAGGAAAGCTTAGAGAGTGCGATCGAGTCAGCCCAGCGTGCAGACACCGTGGTTTACGCAGTTTTGTTCAAAGATGACGAGGAACACGGCAACCGTGGCGGCTTTGGTTTCCCTGGGATGGGCGGAGGAGGAATGGGCGGCGGCGGAATGGGTGGCGGCAGGCGCGGCGGCGGGCAACGACCTCCCGAGCCGGAAGAACAAAGACCAGATGGCAAGAAAATTCTTGCTCGTATTTCCAAGGAAACTGGGGGACGCTTGTTTGAGGTTTCTAAGAAGCAGCCAATCGACCAAATTTACAGCAGCATTCAAGAAGAATTGCGCAATCAGTACAGCCTGGGTTTCACCCCTGAAAAAAACGACACTGCCGGATATCACAAGCTTCTGCTGAAAACCAGGCAAAAGGACACTACCGTTCAGGCGCGCAACGGATATTACGCCGGGCAGTGAGCCGGTCACTTCCCCTGGTTTGTTCACCCGCCCAAAACCCTGTTTTCGAGCCATTTTCGGCCAAAATCCGCCGAAACTCTTTTCCTCCTACAGGGTTGAGATTATTGGCAGTTCGAATGGCCTGCTCCGGCGGTCCAGGCGCGGAGCGCCCGGCAGCCAGGTCGGCTCGGGGGAGGTTTTATGAAGGCTCTTTACCGCATCTTCAGCACTAGCATTAGCATTCTCACTCTTTCAGCACTGATGTCAGGGCCGGTGCTCATGGCTCAAGTGCAAGAAGATCAGCAATACGATGCTCCTGACCAGAGCTACGATCAGCCGCAGTATGACGCCCAAGCCGACACTCAGCCGGCTACCCCCGATCCGCCTGCGCGTGCCGCTCGCCTGCAGTACATGAATGGCTCAATCTCCGTGCAGCCTCAGGGAACCGGCGATTGGGTTTCCGGAGAGATCAACCGGCCACTGACGGATTCAGACAACATCTGGGCTGACAAGAACTCACGTGCTGAACTCAGCGTGGGGACAGGCGTAATCCGCATTGACTCCGAAAGCAGTCTTACCCTGACCGACGTCGCCGAAAATATGGTGCAGTTGCAGCTCCACCAGGGGGCGCTAAATTTACACGTCCGCCGCTTATACGACAACGAACGATATGAAGTGGACACGCCAAACCAGGCGTTCACAGTGTCGAAGCCGGGCGATTATCGTTTCGATGTCGATCCTGATGGCGATAAGACTGTGGTCACGGTTTGGAGCGGCGAAGGTGAAGCCTCCGGAGATGGTCCGGCAGTGCGGGTTCGCGCCGGTCAGCAGGTGCGGTTCAGCAATGGCACTTCCATGACGGTGGACGTTCACGACGCGCCCGCCCCTGATTCATTCGACGAGTGGGCACGCAACCGCGATCAGCGGGGCGACAATTCCGAGTCTGCACGTTACGTCTCGCCTGACGTTGTGGGTTCAGACGACCTCGACGAGTACGGCACCTGGCGCAATACTCCCGAGTACGGGCACGTATGGTCCCCGAGGGTGGATCCCGGGTGGGCGCCATACACCTCTGGTCACTGGGTTTGGGAAGACCCGTGGGGATGGAGCTGGGTTGATTATGAGCCGTGGGGATTCGCTCCCTTCCACTATGGCCGTTGGGTCTATGCCGGCGGCGGGTGGGGATGGGCTCCCGGTCCAATTTATGCTCGCCCGTACTATGCTCCCGCGCTGGTCGGCTGGTTTGGCGGCGACTTCGGTGTCGGAGTCGGTTTCGGCGGAGGCTTCGGCTGGTGCCCGCTTGGGTTTGGTGAACCGTTTATCCCGTGGTATGGCGTAAGTCGCGGCTATTTCAACCAAGTTAATATCACCAACACGCGCATCACCAACGTCAGCAATATCTACAATAACCACTTTGTGAACGGGCGCCTCAGCGCGCGCAACGGCTATCAGGCGCACTACGCGAACATGCACGCGCCGGGCGGATTCACCGCCGTCTCACGCAACACGCTGGTGAACTCGCTGTCGGTTAGCCGTAACAACATCCGGGTTTCGCCAAACGCCTTGAACCGGGTGAGCGCACTTCATTCGCCCGGCGTTGCCCCGACACGGGCCAGCATGATGGGATCGAGAGGAGCCCGGGCTGCAGTTCCACCGCAACGGGCATTTGCCCGGCCGGTGGTAAGCCGGTCAACTCCTTCTGCTGGGAACCGCGGTTCGTTCAACGCGGGCGCTCGGGGCGCGAATGCAGGCAATCTGGGAAGACCGGGTCCGGTCGGCGGAATGCAGCGCCCAATAAATGCTGGTACGCAGCAGCGTCCAACGCTCGGTGCCGCCAATCGCGGGCCGGGACTTAATAATCCTCGCTCCAATAATCCTGGGTTCCATAATGGACCCAATAATGCCGCCGGTTCCACTAATCGCGGGCCGGTATTCAATAATTCGCGAGGACCGCAGAACGGCTCAATGGGATCACGGTCCGTTCCGCGTCCTCCAACTGCAGGTGGTGGAAAGTCTGGCGGCCGGGGCATGAATGCGGGTTCAGTCAATTCGAATTCGCGTCCGATCAATTCGCGACCCATGAATTCGCAACCGTCGGCGCCGCAAATGAGCTCGCGGAACAATGTGCCGCCTCCGTCATCTGGTGGTATGGGTCCAAGCCAGCCTTCCTTCTCGCAGCGCGGCGGTAGTCCGAATTTTCCGCGGCCTTCAAGTCCGCAGAGCTCACCTGCTCCGCGCTCGAATGAGCGAAACGGGCCAAGAGGTGCAGCCAGCGTCCCGCGCCCGTCGGGTGCAGTAACCCAGCGCGGATACTCATCGGGCCCAGATCGCGGAAGCTATTCCAGCCCACGTCCCTCGCCTTCATATCAGGCGAGCAACCGAGGTAGTTACGGCGGGGGTTCGTATAGCGGACCGTCTCCCAGCTCTGGTGGCGGATCTTATAGTCGTCCATCGTCACCTTCGTATGATCGAGGCTCTTCGGGACCCGGACGGTCCACTCCTTCATACGGTGGCGGTTCATATGGTCGTCCGTCGCCCCCGTCTGGCGGTGGATCTTACGGTCGGCCTTCACCTTCGCAGGGTGGTGGCGCACACGGACGCACCATGTCGATGCCGTCATACGGTGGAGGAGGCTACGGTGGTAGCAGGGCTTCTTCTCCGTCCTATGGCGGAGGTAGGGTACCAGCCTACAGTGGTGGCGGCGGCGGCCGATCCATGCCGACGCCGTCGTACGGCGGCGGTGCTGGCCGCTCAGGTGGATTCGGAGGCGGTGGGCACGTCTCTTCTGGGGGAAGTTTTGGCGGAGGTGGTGGTCATAGCAGCGGTGGCGGAGGGGGCCATAGCGGCGGCGGTGGTGGTGGTGGTCACAACAGTGGTGGCAACGGTGGCGGAAGTGGACACGGACATCACTAAAAGAATAGTTGTCCAGAAAACTCACGCCGCCTGCGGGCGGCGTTTCTCTTTTCAGTGGACCTCGTCAGCTTAGTGGCCCTCATCGCCAGCCGGGGCCAGGTCTGGAGTGTCCAGAGTCTGAGCCGTCTGTTTCTGCGGCAGGTCCGGTGGCGGCTGGAATTGTCCTGGATCTTTCCCGGCCAGTGCCGCGCTCATGAATTGCATCCAGATGGGAAGCGCTGCGCGCGCTCCGGTCTCCTTTGAGCCCAGCGATCTTCTCTCGTCATAACCGACCCACACCCCGGCCGTCATCGCTGGCGAGAACCCCACAAACCAGGCATCGGTGAAATCGTTCGTTGTGCCGGTCTTGCCACCGAGAGGGACCTTCAATTTGGTTGCCGCAACTCCTGTCCCGTGTTCCACCACAGCTTCCAGCATCGATGTCATAATGCGCGCGGTGCGAGAGCTGATGACGTCCTTCACTTCCGGATAATCTTCTTCCAGAACACGGCCGTCGTAATCTGTCACCTTGGTGACAAAGCGCGGGGCTAGTCGCACTCCATCATCTGGAAAAACGCTGTACGCGGAGGTTTGCTCCATCAACGTCATCTCCGCTGCGCCCAGCGCAACCGGCAAATAGGGCGGCAGCGGGGAAGTGATACCAAACTTGCGTGCGTACTCCTCGACCGTGCGAATACCAATTTTGTCAGCAAGTTTCAGCGCTGGAATATTTCGCGACTGCGAAAGCGCCCGGCGCAAAGTAATTGTGCCTTCGTATTTGTCGTCGAAGTTGTGCGGGAAATATTGCCCGGAGGCAGTTTGAAAGATCACCGGTGAATCGACGACGGTGTCATCTGGTGAAGCCCCTTGATCAATCACCGCCGTGTACACATATGGCTTGAACGAAGACCCCACCTGGCGCAGCGCCTGGGTCGCCCGATTGAACTTGGATAGATTGAAGTCGCGTCCGCCGACCATGGCGCGCACTTCACCGCTGAGATTGTCGATTGCCAACAATGCGCCCTGCACACCGGAGTCCTGTTCCAGACTTACTCGCGCTTTGCCTCCAGGCGCGAGCGATAATACTTTCACGTACACGATGTCTCCCGGAATCAGCAGGCGCGCCAATGGCTTTTTCGTCCAGGCGACATCCGCCTTCGTTAGAGTCGCAACGTAATTTCCAATTTTTATTCCCGCCGTGGTTGTGGCGACTGCGGTCACCAACCCGTGCATGTAACTGCCGGTAGCAAGTTGCTCATCCCAGTCGGGATTTTGATAGTGCTCGAGCGTCTGCCCTTCGAACAAAATATTTTCGAGATGCCCGTGCCAGCCATGGCGGCGCTCATAGGCAGCCAAACCGTCGAGCACGGCAGCGTTGGCCGCTGCCTGCAAATCCATATCCAGCGTGGTGTACACACGCAGGCCGCCCGCGTGGACCTGGTCGGCTCCGTACTTGCCCTCCAGATACTGCCGCACTTCTTCTACGAAATATGGGGCCAGTGAATTCGGATCATGTGCAACATTCAAGCCGAGCGCGGCTTTGCGGGCCGCGTCAGCTTGTGCAACGGTAATTTTCCCGTCCTCTAGCATTGCGTCGATGACGAGAGTGCGCCGGCGGAGAGCATGGTCTGCGTGGTTGATCGGCGAATAGTAAAGCGGGGACTTCGGCAGCCCGGCGATCAGCGCCGCCTCAGGAAGCGTAAGCTGCCTGGCCGGCTTGCTGAAGTAATATTCCGGGGCCGCTTCGAACCCGTACACGCCGTGGCCCAGATAAATCTGATTGGCGTAGAGGGTGAGGATTTGTTGTTTGGTAAATCGCCGCTCGATCTGGATCGCGAGCAGGGCCTCCTGGATCTTGCGATGGAACGACCGGTCAGGTGAGAGAAAAAGATTTCGCGCAAGCTGCATGGTGAGGGTGGAAGCTCCCTGCACTTTGCCGCCGGATTCAATGTCTCGGAATGCCGCTCCCGCGATGCGCCAAACATTGACCCCCCAGTGCCTGTAAAATTCTTTGTCTTCGATTGATACCAGCGCGTCGAGTAGCACCTTGGGGAAATCGTTGTAGGACGCGACTACGCGCCGCTGCAGGGCAAACGACCCGATGACGTTTCCATGAACGTCGTAAAGTTCGGTGCTCGAAATGGGGCGATAGTGTTCGAGCGCTTCGACCTGAGGAAGGTCGGTTGAATAGACCAGCAACAGCCCGCCGACCGCGCCGACCACAGCAGACGCCAGCACTAGCGCGCCAAAGATCAGCCGGCCAACCAGCCGCTTACGGCTCGTCTCTGCCGATCGCAGCTCTTCAAAAACTGCTTTCATGAAAGCTTGTGCTTAGGATAGCAGGAAGGAATCTCGATACGGCAGAGCTCCATTTTATGGGTTGTGAGTGTAATCACCTGGTTTCGGCAGTTGAGACCAAACTCTCGATGACCCGATCTTCGCTGCGCATTCAGTCCGATGAACTGTAGGCCGATACGATGGAGCACTTCCTGCAAAGGTGGAAGATCATCTGAACCCCACCATTGCCGACAAAGGTTTCATTAGCCGTCTGTCTCCAAGTATCATTGCCACAAGCGTCGTTACAGATCGCTGCAAACAGCGGCATGTCACGACCACACTCAGGGCAATCTGTCTTAACGGGGTTGTAGATGAACGGGTATCCTCCCACCTGATGCCTTGGTTCATCCAGTCCGTCGCGAATAGCGACTTCCGCATCCGTCGATTGCCAGTATTGCCTGAGTTTCAGTTGATCGTCGGCGTCGATAGACTCAAGTGATATTTGCCTATTCGGAAAAATTCCAGTGTACCCGTCGTATGGTCCCTCTAACCCGTGCTCAGCATCAGGTTGTCTTGGCGGAAGGTTCAGAATCTTGATCGAGCCATTCTTTTCAATTTTGTAACTGAAATTTCCAAATGGAATGCTGCACCTCCAGCAATAGACAAGATGGACGACCGAAAAGCGGTTCTGATCCAGATTGAGAATCGGGTCCTTCGCATGCAGCGAGAGAAGCCTTGTCAACGGCCTTTTGCAATTCGGACAAGAGCCACCAGCGACATCGTTCTCACCGCAAAAGTCATGGAGAACCTCCTTCGGGCCCGGATTGAAGTTCAACGAATGCCCCCATTCGGGATCGCCCGTAGGCTGATTCGGGTTCGTAGGTGCCCGATCGTTTTCGTTCGCCATGATTTTTTCCTCGGTCAATAATAATCGAGCCGCCGATGCCAGTTGACGTTATATCGCCATTTCACAAGTTACGGAACAATTCAGCGAATTCGTCACCAAAAGGCATTTTTGGACTGTATTTGAGGATGCGGAAAATAATTTGCTCAATTAGGCGGAGGGAGAACAACAAAGAACAGAGATGAAAGAAACAGAAAACAGAAGGTCCAGGCACGGGCACGCTCGCCCGTGCCAAATTTGCCTTACCCTTGGCGGCTCTTTAATACCTGAACGGCCTTATCCAGTTGCTCATCGTGCTCCGGCGCGGCCTTCTTTTGGATGTCAGAAGGAACTGCGTTCTCGTCCTCATCCGGAACAGCTCCATCGTCGGATACATCGGCAACCACGATATTTGGCGTGACAGCGTTATCCTGGATTGCTTTGCCTTCGGGAGAATAATATTTCGCGATCGAAAGAATAAGCGCCCCACCATCCTGCAGCTCGATGAGCTTCTGCACCGATCCGTCGCCGAAGGTCTTATCGCCCACAACATCGCCGCGCGCGTTCTCGAGCACCGCCGCTGCCACGACTTCTGCCGGTCCCGCAGTCCCCTTGTTCACCAGCACAACCAGCGGTAGGGTTGTGATCGCCTTAGAAGGATCGGCGTTGAACGCCTCTCGCGGATATTTCTGCCCTTGCAGGTAAGTAATGGTCCCGTGGTTGAGGAACAGATTTGCGGTGGCGACCCCCTCCGCCTCATCCCCCTGAGCGCAATCACGCAAGTCGATGATCAGCTTTTTCGCGCCGGATTTTTGTAGCGACTTGATTCGGCTTGCGATCTCCTGAGACTTGCCCTTCGTCAACGCATCCACCCGGATTTGCGCAATGCCGTCCTCGAGCATCTTGTCCTTGATCGGCGGAATCGTCACGATGTCACGAGTGACGACGACCTTTTGGGGCTCAGATCTGCGCGCCCGCACCACCGAGAAAGTTACGGTCGAGCCGGGCTCTCCCGTAAGCAGGCTACGAATCTCAGCCACAGACATCTCGCGCGTACTCTTGCTTTCAATCGCCTCTAGAATGTCGGTGTCTTGCAGGCCAGCTTTTTCCGCCGGACCGCCAGGAATCACTGACACCACCGACGCGTAGCCGAAGCGCTTCGAGATCGCCGCTCCAATATCACCCTTGGCGCCGATCTTGCGGGCTTTGTATCCCTTGTACTGCTCCGGGTTCAAGTAGCTGGAGTTCGAATCCAGAGACTCCAAAAGTCCATGCAGGGCGCCGTCGGTGACCGTGGGCAGGTTCGGGTCTTCCACATATTCGCTTCGCACCCGCGAAAGCACTTCGCTATAGACTTCCATCTGACGGTACGCGCCGTCATTATTCGAAGCGCGAACCCCACGGATTTGCCCCGCCAGCGAGAAAAGCAGAACACCGGCCGACGCTACAAGAATGGCTGTTTTGATTTTTGTGGACATCTGACTCCCGGAATGGCATGGGCCACGCTCGCGCGTACCCGAGTGATCCAATTATATCTGGTTTGATGCGGCCCTTTGGAACTTCGGTGCATGGGAGATTATGGGCGGAAGATCGATTTTAGGCCACCCATCCTATGACTTCCAGGCTCCTGTTCTGAGCGAATTTACCCATTCGCGCAAAAGTTCAGCCTTTTCTCGCAGACGTGTCGCCAGAGGTTCCGGGGCTTTCTTGGCACGCTGTTCACAGTCAGCGGCCTGCTTCTTAAGCTCCTCAATCGTTGGATCGGGAGGAACTATCTTCATATTTGTGGATATTGTGCCATGAACTCAGCTATATAAGCTGTTCTAGTGTAATATTTCCGATTTCGAGGTGGCGTATGTTCCGTTGGCTGGTCGCTCTCTGTATTGTGGCTCTTTTCTCTTCTGCCCACGCCCAAACTGACGACTGGAAGCAGCTTTTCGACGGCAAAGACCTGACCGGCTGGAAACATGTCGGCCCCGGTTACATGACTGTCGAGGATGGTCTGATTCGCACTCACGGCGGCATGGGACTGCTCTACTGGACCGGCGGTAAGCTCGGTGATTGCGTGATTCACGTGGTTTTCAAAATGCGCGACCACAATGACAACTCTGGCGTATTTATCCGCATTCCGATCGAGCCGCGTGAAGAGTGGATGCCGGTGCATTACGGCTACGAAGTGCAGATCGACAATCAGCCGGAAGACTCGAAAGAGGACGACTACCACGTCACCGCCGCCCTTTATTCCTTGACGAAACCGCTGGCACGTCCGGGTAAACCTGGCCCCGAATGGAACACTATGGACATCACGCTGGATGGGCCACACACCATCGTGGTTCTGAACGGGACAAAGGTGACCGATTACACCGAAGGCGAGCCAGTTCCGGAGAGGAAGTTCAAGTTTGAGCCACAGCGCGGGCCGCGTCCGAACGAAGGCTACATCGGCCTGCAAAACCACAGCGACAATGACATTGTCTTTTTCAAAGAAGTCGCGGTCAAGATGTTGAAGAAGTAGGTTTCAAGGTTTCAAAGTGGCAAGGTTTCAAAGGCTTCGATGCTTCAAAGCAGGAGTTTCGGGTTGCTGGAAAACCATTTCTAGAAACCTTGAAACTCCGAAACTTTGAAACCTGTGTTTTGGAAAACTTTGAAACTTAAAACGTTGAAACCTCGCTTTTGGAAACTTTGAAACCTTGAAACGTTGAAACCTGTCTTTTGGAGCGCTAGCGTTGCGGCGTGACCGAAGCAGGCTCGGGAAGAATTGGCCCCTGCGCCTGGCTTTTCGCCGCGCGACGGTCAACTCCGGTGATCTGGTAATCGTCGTAATCGATCGTCAGGGTCGCCGCGCCTCCCATACGAATGTGGCTCACCGAGCGGTTGTGCGCAATGAACCAGAAGTTCCCAACTTTTTCCCAGGTGCAGTCGATCTGGGTGTCGCGAATCCAGAACGAAGGTGACTTCGCTGGCTCGCCCTCCATGCGCACCACCGCGAAATCATGCGCATCTACCCAGATCTTGCCCGCATAGAGAAATTTATTTGGTTTGCGAGGTTTCACCACGAGCACAAAGCAAGAATTTCCGTCCGCTGTGCTGTCCGCGCCTACCAGCTCAAACTTATAGTTCTCTGGACTTAGCTCTACCTGCTTGCGGTGCTCGAAGGCCTCTTTCTCGCTGTCCAGTAACTTCAATAGCACGCGGTTCAGCAGTAATTTAGAGCCGCTCTGAGAGACTACGGAAAAAGTTCTCTGATCCGGAGCGCTGTAGGTGGCAAGCACTTCCATGCTTGCCTCCCGTCCTCCGAGGAGCCCATGATACTGCAGGTCGTACTTGCGTTTGCCTTGGAAGCCGCGCAATTCCGCCGACCGCCTGGCGTTCGCCGCCATGACTTTTTGCACGATCTCATCCACCGAAAGCATTGGCGGACCTTTCGCCTTTGAACCGTCTGGGTCCGCTTCTCGGGAAACCAGGTACTTGGGAATATCTTTCGTCGCCGGATCAGGAGACTGTTGCCGCGAATTGGAAACACCTTGGCCAAAGGCTTCACCAGCGACCAATGCGATCAGGACTATGGTCCAAGTAGAGGCACACGACCTCGCACGCGGCCATTCTGGCCGGAGACTCTGGACCTCAGCAGCTGCGATCACCTGCACATTGTCGCCATTACAGCGGGGAAAGCTCATCTTCTCTCTCTTTAGTCGGCTCCTCAGGATATTGGTCCCGAGCAAACCGTTTCTCCAGATATTTCCGCGCCAGGTCTTTCCCACCCAAACCAAAAGCGAGGGCCAAGCCGAGCATCAGCGCCCCAAAAGCCAGCGCAAACGCAATCAGCACCGTGCGTGAGCCGATGCCAATTTCCTCAAATGCCATCGAGATTACGAACAGGATCATCATTGCCCGCAACGTCTGGCTAATCAGACGCGGCGACGGCAAATCGGCATTCACGCCGCTAAGAAGCGCCGCCCGCGAAAAGAAGCTGGCCGCCAATAATCCGAAGAACAAAATGAAGAACGCGGCCACCAATCTGGGAAGAAAGCCAAAAAAGTTGGAAATATGCGGGTCCAGCCACGGTAACGGCAGCACGCTGATTCCAACCAGAAGGAACCCCAGCCACGCCACCCAGAAAACAAAGCGACTCAGCATTTCCGCAGGCGGAGGTAGCGCCGACCTGCGCAGCAACTGCGCTGCTCCCGTGTGCTCAGACAATTTGTCGAAGCGCGCGATCCTCAACACGCTTTTCACGGCCACTCTCAGCACATAGGCAATGATCCAGCCCACAACCACCAGCAACAGCATCTCCAGAAAGCGAGGCAGAAAGCGGGCGACGCCCTGCACAATTTCGTTCATCGTCCTTTCCAGCTCTCCTATAAAGTTCTGCCACATATACACCTCACTTCCCGCCGTCCCACAAGTCAATCAGGTGCGGCTTTTGTTGTTCGAATGCCTGACACAACGATTCCGTATTGCGTTCCATTTCGTCCACTGATGAGTCGCGATTGTCGGTCAAGAACGTGTATGCTCTGCCTCGAAACAGAGGAACCAGCGCTTGCACAATGTGGTCGCGTCCAATCACCGCTTTGTGAAAAGCGGTCGCAAATTCATATACCGTACGCGCCCAGAGTTCACCGGAATACGCGAACCTATCTTCAGGGAGAGCAGCCAGTCTCTTGAGTTCCTCATGAGTCGGCGAACTCAGGATCGATAGGAAAACCGGGTCCAATTCCTTCACCCCGAATGTGAACATGTCATGAAGCCGCTTACGATTCAAACGCGACGCTTCCTCCCCGACTGATGGTTCGCAGCCCAAACATGGGGCTTCAACCGGTTCCGGCGTCGAGTGCCACACCGACGCGTAGGAATCCAGAGAACTGAACAGTGTCCCTGCAGTTTCGCGCATCGCCCCTACTAGATCAGATGGCGCGTCCTCGCGCCGGGTTTTGGTTCCTAAGAACGATTGTGCAAGTTTGCACTTGCCGATCACCGCCCATAACGTCATCCACAACTCGGTTCCGCGGCGGCCTTGTTCCTGGTTCCAGATGTCCTGGGAGAGAAAGTGGCTGCCCAGCTCTCCTGAAAAAGCGAAATCTGCCGGATAAGGCTCGCGGACTGAGCACCCATACAAGGTCTTCGCCATGGGATACACCAGATTGCGGATGAGCAATCCATCGAACTTGGCCCGGCGGTAAACGGGAAGCACCATCTCCTTGCCATCACGAAATACTGGCCGCAGCAGTCGCTCGATCCAGCCCGGCTCGAGTGTCGTAGATTCCGGCGAGACTATGGCGCAGGCGCGAGCTTGGAGTAAATCGGTCGCTGCCAAAATCGTGTGCATGGCGATCCCGTTTGCCGGCCCGCCTTCATATTGCGTACTTATACAGTGCAGGGTCCGCAAGGCATGCAGATCGCTGGCAACACTAAGATCGCTGATCGAGGCAGCCCGCACCAGGTCCTGCGTGCCATCGCGTGAACCGCCGTCTGCGTTAATGATGACCGAGCGCTCGCGCGGGAAATGCTTTAGCAGGCCGGCCCGCACCGCCTGCACTACCTGGCCTACAGTTCGACCGTCGTTGTAGGTCGGCACACCGACAACGATGTCCACATCGCCGACGTTCATCAGCTCGCGAACAAAATCGTCCGAAAGAATGCTCTCGTCAGGCAATACAACTCCAGAAAACTAACCCATCAACGGGACCTAGCATTTCGCACTGCTCATACTATTGTCTATTCGTGAGGTCATTGTTAACGCATTGTTAATTGATTTGGATTCAGCAACCAATTTGACCTGCGTCAACTCAGAGGCTTGCAATTTCAGATCTTTCTCAACCTGAACCAAAAAAACTGATAGGGCGCCAACGTCAGCAAATACGGCAGCTCGCCTATGCGCGGGAAAATATTTCGCCCAAACATTTCAATCAGAATATTTCCTTTGTAGGTTTTCAAATCCAGTTCTACCGCCTGCGCTTTGCTGGAAAGATTGTTCACTGCCAAAATCGTCTCATTTCCGAGCTTGCGCGTGTACGCCAGAACTCGATGGTTCGCGGGATAGAGAAATTGTATTGATCCGCGCCCCAGCACCGGGGTCGCTCGCCTGATCTTTATCAACCGCTTCATCCAGGAAAGTAGAGAGTGGTCGAAGCGCTTTTGCGACTGCACATTGATCGCCTGGTAGCCATACACCGGATTCAACATGAGAGGCGAATAAAGTCCCTCGGGATCGGCCGTGGAGAATCCGCCATTCCAACCGCCGTCCCACTGCATAGGTGTGCGTACCCCATGTCGATCGCCAAGGTTCACATTGTCTCCCATGCCAATCTCATCACCGTAATAGATGATAGGCGTGCCGGGGAGAGACATCAGCAATCCGTTCATCAGCTCAATTTTGCGCCGGTCATTGTCCAGCAAAGGCGCAAGCCGCCGCCGGATCCCCAGGTTCAGGCGCATGGCCTTCTCTTTGGCGTACTCGTCATACATGTAATCCCGCTCCATGTCGGTCACCATTTCGAGCGTGAGTTCGTCATGGTTGCGCAGGAACAGGCACCACTGGCACACCTCGGGAATTTCCGGGGTTTGCTTGAGAATTTCGGTGATCGGCTTTCGATCTTCCAGCTTCAGGCCCATGAACATTCGGGGCATGAGTGGAAAATGAAAAGCCATGTGGAACTCGTCGCCATTGCCAAAATAAGCGCGAAGATCGGTCGGCCATTGATTGGCTTCCGCCAGCAACATGCGGCCGGGAAACTCTCGATCTATCTGCGCCCGCAGGTCTTTTATAATCTGGTGCGTTTCCGGAAGGTTCTCGCAATTCGTTCCTTCGCGCTCCACCAGATAAGGCACTGCATCCAGACGAAACGCGTCGACTCCCATACTCAGCCAAAATTTCATGATGTCCCACATTTCCTCACGGACCTGCGGGTTGTCATAGTTAAGGTCGGGCTGATGGCTGAAGAAACGGTGCCAGTAATATTGCTTCGAAACCGGGTCCCACGCCCAGTTCGACAATTCCGTGTCCAGAAAAATGAGCCGCGTTCCCTTGTATTTGGTGTCGGTGTCGCTCCAGACATACCAGTCGCGCCGGGGATTGTTGCGAGAGCTACGCGATTCCTGGAACCACGGGTGCTGGTCCGAAGTATGGTTCAGCACCATCTCGATAATCACCCGGATACCGCGCTGGTGGGCCGCTTCCAGGAATGTCTTGAAATCGTCCAACGTGCCGTAGGTAGGATTAACCGACCGATAATCCGCAATGTCGTATCCATCATCGCGCAATGGCGACGGGAAAAAGGGCATCAGCCAGATCGCGGTAATGCCGAGTTCCTGGAGATAGTCGAGCTTCTGCGCCAGGCCCCGGAAATCGCCGTTTCCGTCGCCGCTGCTGTCGTAAAAAGCGCGGACGTGCACCTGATAGATAACCGCGTCCTTGTACCAAAGCGCGTCTTGTGCGGCCAAACTTTCTTTCCCCGAATCTGAATTGATGTGGCGCGGGTTCTGAGCGTAGTCGAACGAGACCCTCGCCAGCGAATCTACCCTACGCCTGAAATCGCCTTTGATTACGTGCGTCCGGTGGGCAAAACGCAGTTAGATGCCGATTGTTCTCTCGATGAAGCCTTTGTGACTCACTACTACTCTAAGCCACCCGCCTGAGGAAATTCTTGTGTGGGAGCTGTATCAGCCGTGTGGGTCGGACACTCTTGTCCGACAAAAGCCCCCAAGCTGCAAAAACCGCGTGGGGAGCGCCGTCCTCGGCGGTCCGACGGAGTAACGCTCCGCAAGCTGCACGTGCCGTGTGGGTCGGACAGTCTTGTCGACAAGGTGAGCAGGCAGAAGCGACCGCGTCCCCTCGCACACACCGTGTTTCTCAGCACACACAAAGTGCCGCCTCGGATTGCGCTATCTATCCTGGTTTCACACACATACCTCAAGACGGCCCGATTGCAGATATTCCCGGTGTTCAAGGGAGAACACATATGCAGCTCGTAATCACATTCATCACGGTCGTCGGTGGACTCATCTTCTCAGTGGCAGTCGCCGTAGTTGTCGAGGAATTCATCTTCGGACAAATCTTCCGCATGTTCTTTACTCCACCCAAAACATCACCCGCGGTTCCGATTTTGGCGAGATGGATTGCTCAACCAATTCGGGCAAATCAGGGACGATAGCGCTGATTGATCGAAGGAGGACGTATGCTTTTTCTGAAATATTTGCTGCTCTGGGGCGGAATCGGGATGATCGCGACCGCGATCGGAATTCTCACCCGCGACTTCTACTTCGAATTCAAATATCGCCAATCGCTCGCAGCTGGGGGCGCGACCGTGGCGGCCGCCAAACCCGAACTTCGCTGGCGCGCCTCGATTGCCCTGGTTCTGCTCGCCTGGGGACCAATTCTTCTGGCCTTGAGCATCGTTGTCGTCCCCAGCGGAATGGGCGGCGTTCGGGTGAGCCAAACCAGCGGCAGGTTCCCGGGAACTCTCTATCCCGGAGCGCACTTCGTAACTCCGCTTGCCGAAAGCCTTGCGCTTTTCGACACCCGCGACCAGCTGTTCACAACCGGGGCAGTCGAGGATGGGAGATCGGAAAAGAAGCACGCCGAGAACCCCGACCCGCTTCGCGTTCAGGCGAAAGAAGGGTTGTCCCTCGGCCTGGCAATTACCATTCGCTATCGTCTCGATCCAAAGCACCTCGATTACATCCAGGCCAACCTTCCTCAGCCGGTCGAGAAGGAAATCGTGCCTCCGGTAGTAGCTAGCGCCTGGCGTGAACTCGTCCCGAATTATACGGTGCGCGAAGTCTTCGCCACTAAGCGCGAGGAGGTGCGCTCTAGGGCCGCCGCCGTGATCACCCAAAAACTTGCTGCCGACGGAATCGTTGTGAAAGAAGTCATGCTGCGAGATATTCAACTCCCGCCCGAATACGCGAAAGGTCTCGAAGACCTGCTTCTGAAGGAACAGGAAGACGACCAGATGGGTGTGCAGACCGACATTCAGCAGAAGCAGGTTCGGATCTCTGAACTCGAGGCCGAAGCCACTAAGGCCCAGCAGGTGAAGCGAGCTGAAGGCGAAGCGCAGGTGAGAGTGCTTCAGGCCAAGGCCGAAGCGGACGCAATGCAGTACACGCTTCCCCTGAAACAAAAACAAATCGAACAGTCCAAACTTGAAGCCGCGGCACGAAAAGAAGCCACGGTGCAGAATGCCGAAGCCGATGCCCAAGCGACCGTGAAAAACGCCGAGGCCATGGCGCAGGCTAAGGTTCTCGACAGCAAAGCCGAAATGGAGCGTCGCAAATTGCTGGCCGACGCCGAAGCGGAGCGCATTCGAGTCACCGCCGTCGCCGATGCCGAACGCATGAGAAATGAAGGCGTCATCCTGAAACAGAATCCTCTGTTGATCAATAAAATCATCGCCGAGAAGCTGTCGGACAAGCTGCAGATCATGATGGTTCCCTCGGATGGCAAATTCTTTTTTGCCAATGACGTACTAAAGAGTATGAACATGGCGAACAAGAACAGCGAGGCAGAACAGGGAGAGGTGAAGTAGATGGGAGGGGCACCGCACAAGCCGTGTAGGTCGGACATTCTTGTCCGACGAAAAGCGGTATAAGCTGCACAGCACGCGTGGGCACAGCCGCCCTCGGCTGTCCGGCGGAGCAACGCTGGCGCGGGAGGGCTTCAGCCCTGAAGGACTGAATTCGGTAGGGTACGCACGGGAAGGGCACGGCTTTAGCCGTGCCGATAGTAGGCAAAAGGATACGGGCTTTAGCCACTGAGGAATCGCCACTGACGACTTAGATTCCGAAAGCCAAAGCCATGCACCATGCCATTTATAATTCGCCCAATCTCGCAATGATGCTTCCGTCCTCACGTGTGCGCTGGTCACTGTGTCTATGCCTTCTTTTTTCGCAACTCTGCTTTGCGACCGATTGGCACGATCCGGTCTCACAACTCGCAACACAAATCACTGCCGCTACCGGACCCGGCGTCGTGGCTCTCGAAATCAACAATCGCTCGTCGATCGGTTCCGCCGACGTAGAAGAGATTCGACGCGAACTGACGAGTGCGCTGGCTACCTCTGGCGTGCGTGTCTGGCAGCCCGATCAGGCCGCAGCCAATATCAAACTGACGCTCTCAGAAAACGTTCAGGATTACGTTTGGGTCGCTCAAGTTCAATCAGGGACCAGCGACGCCAAGGTCATACTGGTTTCGACGCCCCGTCCCGAATCCGCGCCCTTAGCCCCCAACGCGCCGCCCGTGACCATTCACGCGACCCCGCTCGTTTCCCAGCCGGACCCGATTCTTGATGTGGCAATCCTGGAAAGCACTCCGCCACGGATAGTCGTGCTCGGCCGAACTGCGATCACAATCCAGGAGTTCACGAACCAGCACTGGGCGGTGGTACAGTCCCTGCCCGTCTCTTCGCCGAATCCGCTTCCTCGTGATTCTCGCGGACGAGTTTTCCTCCGCAAAGATCATCTTTTCGACGCTTATTTTCCTGGTCTCGCTTGCCATAGTACAAACTCAGCCCCGATCGCCATGAACTGTTCACCCAGCGAAGACCCGTGGCCGCTCCAGATGCAAGGCCTGTCTGCCTTTTTCTCGCCTTCGCGGAATTTCTTTACTGGCGCGCTTGTTCCCGGCATTGGAAAACAAAAATCGGCGCCCCCGTTCTACTCAGCTGCTGCAATTCCGCGGGCCAATTATGCGCTTTGGATTTTCGCTGGCATCGATGGCCAGGTCCATTTGCTTGACGGAATCAATCAACAAGTCCTCGGCAAAATTCGCTGGGGTAGCAATGTTGCTTCCGTGCATCCCGCTTGCCGGCCCGATTCACTGGTTTTGGCCGACGCAGCTGACAGCGAACCGGCAGAGTCGATTCAAGCTTTCGAGGTTGTCGATCGCGAGCCAGCCGCAGTCAGCCCGAAGTTGACCGTGAATGGAAGCACCACCGCGTTGTGGAGCACACCCGGCGGCGAAAATGCCATCGCCGTTTACAAGAATTCCAGCACAGGAAATTATGAAGCGCTTCAGCTCACTTTTGATTGTGGCCGCTAGTCTTGCGACGGTGGCGATAGCGACAGCCGCAACGCGCCCGCACTATGGCGGAACTTTGCACGTTGGCGTGCAGGAAGCGCCGCAAAGCTTCGATCCAGCTGCCTCGGACGGGCCCGGATTTCGCAGCCTCTCGCAGCTGGTGTTCGAAACTCTCGTCAAGTTGGACGAGCGCGGCCACCCCCGACCTTTGCTGGCAACTTCCTGGCAGGTCGAACCGGGAAACCAGCGCTGGCGCTTTCAGCTGCGCGGCGGCGTCATATTTAATGATGGCATTCCCGTCGACCCAGCCAGCGTCGCAGCCTCACTGCGTACTGCAAATCCTGGGTGGAAAGTTTTCGCCCTCGGAGACCTGGTTATGATCGAAACCAGCTCCCCCGTCCCGGATCTTGCTGCTGAACTTGCGCTGCCCCGCAACAGCATCTCCCGGCGCAGCGAAGGCAAACTCATCGGCACAGGCCCGTTCATCGTCGCGCAATGGGACGCAGCCAAGCAGCACTTGACCTTACAGGCGAATGACCAGTATTGGGCGGGTAGGCCGTTCATCGATTCCATTGAAGCCGACTTTGGAAAAAATGATCGCGACGAACTGATGCTCATGGATCTGGGCAAGAGCGATCTCGTCGAGATCGCCCCCGAAGACATTCGCCGCGCACAGACCGGCAATCGAGTTGTCAAGGCGTCTCAGCCCGCAGAACTGCTGGCCTTGCTGTTTACCCGCGATGCTCAGTCCGATGACGAGGTTCGCATGCGAAACGCGCTCGCCCTCAGCATCGATTCGGCGGCCCTGAATAATGTTGTTTTTCAAAGTGCGGGTAATCCCAGCGGGGCCCTGCTGCCCAATTGGCTCTCCGGCTATGCGTTCGTGTTTCCTGGCGGCGGAGCTGGTGCAGCGGCTCTTCGCGCAAAGGCACCACAACACCTCGCCACCTGGACTCTCAACTTCAATACCGCTGATTCCGTCGCCCGCATCGTGGCCGATCGCATTCTGCTGAACGCGAAAGACGCCGGCATCGTGCTCCAGGTTTCCAATTCCGAAACTGCCGACATCCATCTGGTCCAGCTTGCGCTGCCTTCACCGGATGCGGAAACGGCTCTCAGCGAACTGGCGCTCGAGTTTCAGCTTCCCGCTCCAACATTCAGCACCTCATCTGTCGGCAGTCTTTATGCGGCTGAGAGCGCTTTGTTACAAAATCACCGTGTGGTTCCGATCGTTCATCTTCGCAGCGCGGTCGCGTTCCGCCCGAATGTTCACGGACTCAAGTTGTTGCCGGATGGAACCTGGCAGTTAGATAACGTCTGGCTCTCTTCAGAGAATCCATGAGCTTTCGGCGCAGGCTGCTTCTGCTGTTTGCGCTCACGGTATTGTTGTCGGTTGCGGCGGTCACTCTGATCATTTCAACCTTGACGCGGCGTGCTTTCGACCGAGCTAACGACGAGCGAACCGCGGCCTTGGTTGCTCAGTTTCACCGGGAATTTGAAAGTCATGGAGAGGATGTAAGCCGTAGGCTTCAGTCGATAAGCGCGGGCTCCGATGCCAATCGAATGCTTGTAGCCGCCGCCCAACCGGTTCCTGACTACAGTCCTTTTCTCGACGCTGCCCAGGTCGTCGCCGAAACTCAGCGTCTCGATTTTCTCGAGTTCGCGGATGATCGCGGCACCATCATCTCATCGGCACAATGGCCGGCGAAATTCGGGTACAAGGAACCGCTCGCAGACCAAAACGCATCCGCCGCTCCTTTCCTTAAAAGTCCTTTTCTTAAAGAGGAAGATCTGCCCTCCGGCCCCGCTCTCGGCCTGTTCGCAATCCGCGTAATGACCGCGGTAGGACGCCGGCTTTATATCATTGGCGGTATTCGTCTAGACAGAAGTTTTCTTGCAACGCTGGAGCCGCCCGCCGGAACTGGCGTCATGTTGTACGCAAACCTCGGTACTGAGAATTTTTCACCCGATCACCTGATTTCGGCCGCCAGCGCGTCGCTGGACTCCACGCAACTCGCGCCAATGATTCAGCAGGTGCAACATGATCGTCGCGAATCTGGCGCTATCATCCATGGAAACTCGGCCGATGAAACCGTGAACGCATTTCCCCTCACCGGGGAAAATAATCAGGTGCTCGGAGTTTTGTTGGTGACCAGCTCGCGCCAAATCTATACCGAGCTCCGAAACCAAATACGTGCCGCGGCGCTGCTGGCCGGTTCTGCGGGATTGATTTTGGCAATCTTGCTAAGCAGTTGGGCTGCAACCCGCGTGACCAGACCTGTCGAAGAATTGGCACGGGCCGCCCACGAAGTCGCCGCCGGTAACTGGAACGCGACCGTCAAAGTAAGCACGCAAGATGAACTGGGAGAACTCGCCGAGTCATTCAACCGCATGACGCGGGACCTGCTCAACCATCAGGAACGCCTGGTGCAATCCGAGCGCGTGGCCGCATGGCGGGAGTTGGCCCGCCGCCTCGCCCATGAGCTCAAGAATCCGTTGTTTCCTCTTCAATTGACGGTGGAAAATCTATTGCGCGCCCGCGAACAGGGTCAGCAACAATTCGATGAAACTTTTCGCGAGAGCGCGACAACTCTGCTTGCCGAAATTTCCAATCTGAAGAACATCATTGGAAAATTCAGCGATTTTTCCAGGATGCCGCAACCGCATTTTCAAGCCGTCCAGTTGAGCGAACTCTTCGAAAGTACGATCAAACTGCATCAGGCACAACTCGCGAAAGCGAATATCTCATGCAAGTGCGAGACATCTGCTGCTCAACCGATTGCCGCAGATCCTGAGTTATTGCACCGTGCTCTTTCAAACTTAATTCTGAATGCGATCGAAGCCATGCCGGAAGGCGGCACGCTCACCTTGCGCGCAACCCAGCGTCAAGACTCTGTTCGCATCGAGGTGTCTGATAGTGGCAAGGGGCTGGCGCCGGAAGAATGCGCCCAGCTATTCACGCCCTACTACACCAGCAAGTCGCAGGGCACCGGTCTGGGGCTAGCGATTGTGCAGTCCATCGTCAGCGATCACGGCGGGAGAATCAGCGTTACGAGCGAAGCAGGCCGAGGCACAACATTTATCATCGAGATTCCTGCGAACCGCGATAAATTGCCGGCTGTGCAGCGAACACACGTTTAGTAAAAAGAGAAGGAAACGGGGAAAGGGAAAACTTTGCTACTCAAGGCCCACCTGCTGATCGTCGACGATGAAGCCAGCACGCTGGCCACGCTGTCTCGCGCCTTCCGCCTCGCCGGCCATGAAGTAACAGTTTGTGACAACACCAATCGCGCCATTGAGCTTGCCAAGGCCGATCACTTCGATCTGATCTTCTCCGACGTAGTAATGCCCACAAAGAACGGGCTGGCATTTCTCGAAGAGCTGCGATCGCTCGGCTTGAGCACGCCGGTCGTGATGATGTCCGGTCAGGCGCACATCGAAATGGCCGTGCGCGCAACCAAATTGGGCGCACTGGATTTTCTGGAGAAGCCGGTTTCGACGGAAAAACTTCTGCTCACGGTCGAAAACGCTCTCAAACTGCAGCGCCTGGAATCCGAAAATCTCCAGCTTCGCCAACGGCTCGGGAAATACGAAATTGTATGGGGCGCCGATGCCATGAAGAAAGTGATGGCGCAGCTTGCGCGCGTCGCTCCTACCGAAACTCGCGTCTGCATTCTTGGCGAAACCGGGACCGGGAAAGAATTGGTCGCGCGCACGCTGCACGAGAAAAGCCCGCGAGCATAGGCCCATTCGCGGCGGTGAACTGTGCCGCAATTCCGGCTGAACTGATCGAATCGGAATTGTTCGGCCACGAAAAGGGGTCCTTCACAGGCGCGGCTAACCGCCACATCGGCAAATTTGAACAGGCGGAGCACGGAACCCTTTTTCTCGATGAAATCGGGGACATGCCGTTGCCCATGCAGGCCAAACTTCTTCGCGTGCTCGAAGAGGGCGAGGTCGAGCGCATCGGCGCAACCAAGCCAGTAAAGGTCGACGTCCGTGTCATCGTCGCTACACATCGCAACCTGCAAGCCTTAGTTCACGACGGCAAGTTCCGCCAGGACTTATTTCACCGCATCTACGTCTTCCCGCTTTTGCTGCCGCCTTTAAGAGAAAGGCGCGAAGACATTCCCGCGCTTGTCGAGCATTTCGCCGCTCAAGTCTGCGCCCAGAATAATTGGAAGCCGGTCACGTTCACCGCAGATTCGGTGAAAGCTTTGCAGGAATATTCCTGGCCCGGCAATGTCCGCGAACTTCGAAATATGGTTGAGCGCCTTATGCTGCTTGCGCCGCGCGATAGTGGTAGTGATGAAGTCGGCCTCGAAACGGTCCGCGCTGTTCTTTCGCCCACAGCCGAATTGGCCGCCACCAGCGCTGCCCATGGATCCGGCCCGCTCACGGAGCGCGTTGAAAACTTTGAACGGGAAACAATTCTGGCGGAACTGAAACGAGCCAGCTTTCACGTCACAAATGTAGCGAAAGCCCTTGGCCTCGAACGCAGCCATCTTTATAAAAAAGCCGAGCAGTTAGGGATCGATGTAAGAAAAGAACGCAGAGATGGCGAACTCAAGCAGGATTGATTTCTCTTACCAAGGCCTCAATCGCTCGAGGTCCGTGTTGTCGCTTCGCCGCGGCTCATCTTTGGGACGGGCGGTTGAAAGTTGCCGTTTGATCACCGTCTGCAGGCGGTAATGATCCTCCTCCTGAAGCGTGGTGAACTTAAATGGCTGCCGGTCCCACGCGACTGGGGTGAGCATCTGGGCGTCGCCCGCTATGCAGCCCTTATTGGTCAGGAACATTAATTTCCCGACTGCTCCAGGTTGCACGGGGCGCTGCAAACACAGCAGGCCGCCTGTTACAGAAATGACTTTCAGTTGCGCGGAGCATCGGACTCCACCGGGAAACCGGACTACTACCGGGGTCTTCTCTTCGAAGCCGACGCGCTGCGCCCGTTCGCGGAACTCAGTTTGGGGGGCAAAGGGCATGAATTGAGTATCGACATTTTTCTGGAAAATTGAGAGATTACGGAAGGCCAAAAATCATGTCAGCATTTGGCCAAGAGCAATGTCGTCGGCTCGAAACCCGCTCTGGACGGCCAATTCCAGGCAAAACCCAAAACCCATCGACGCCGCAGGCATAAATCCGTGCGTCTGGCCTAAGCTGCCTGGTCCTGTTTTCGATTCAGATTGGCTGGACGTGGCCTAAGCGCCCCTTCGATCGCGGTTAAAACCTGGTCGTAGGAGGTAAGCATCTCGTGATGGCGGTTCGCCTTCGTCCACCACAACACGCGCACTTTGAACGAAGCCGTCTGCGGATCGTCCAGGCTTGTGACCAGCGCCTCCGGAGCAGGGTCCTGTAAGACTCCGGGCACTTTCTTCACCGCATCCACAATCAAGCGTTTGATTCTGTTGAGGTCGTCGCCATCTTTTACCGGGAACTCGTATTCCCACCTGCGATTGTCCAGCGCCGTATTGACCGTCACCGCGTGAGTGAACAGATCGGCATTGGGGATCATTACCCGCCGCGCATCGTAGGTTTTGATGATTGTCGCCCGGGGCTGGATTTCTTCCACCGTTCCTTCGAAAGCGTCAATCTTGATTTCATCGCCTACGCGAAACGGCTCGGCCCACAGCAGCAGGAGGCCGGCAAGAAAATTCTGCAGAATGTTCTGGAACGCGAAGCCGATGGCAACGCTTCCTATGCCGAGAACTTTTATCAGATCGCTGGCCTGAAACGACGGCGCTACCACTGATAGTCCTACCAGCACTCCGAGCATTACAACTGCCGCGCCGGTCAGCCGCGCAAACACCATGCCCAGGTTTTCGCGATGTCCCTTCGTAGCACGCCGTATAACACGGCCAACGAGTTTACTCAGGACGTAGAAGCCGAGGAAAACAACGACCGCGATCGCCAACGAAGGTAGCCGCCCAATGAAGCTTGTACCGATACGGTGAAGAGAATCCCAAAAGGCGCTGAAGTTCACGTGCATATCGTCAGATGAGATGCGGTGTCGTGAGTACGGGTTTGCGAGTAGCTGGCATTGCAAGCATAATGTTCATTCCATCGAGCGTCAGCATCGCCGAACGCAGCTCAATCCAAATTCGGAATCGGAGAAGACAATGTCCAACGAATCAACTCGTCGCGATTTCCTGAAAGTGTCTGGCCTGAGTGCGGCTGCCTTGGCCAGCCCAGTCTCAGTATTGCCTAAGGCCTATGGGAGCGTCGCGCCAGGAGAAATTTCTGTTTGGACTACAGATGACGCGCAGCGTTGCGCGCGCGGGCCGTCAGTGTCATGGAAGCCCGTCCCCGCAACTAGCGCACCAGGTACAGTGGTGCTCGATCCTGACAAGAAATTCCAGCCGATCCTCGGCTTCGGGGCCGCGTTCACCGATGCTGCCTGTTACACCTTGAACCGCCTTGATCCTCCGGCGCGCGAAAAACTTTTTCATCAGCTTTTTCATCCCTCCGAGATGGCTTTCAGTGTTTGCCGCACTTGCATTGGATCGAGCGACTACTCAACCAAGGTTTATAGCTACGACGAAGGCGATCCTGATCCAGAACTGAAGCGCTTCTCCATCGAGCACGACCGTGCCTACATCCTCCCGATGCTCCGCGAGGCGCGTAAAGCAAATCCTGACTTGTTTCTGTTCTCCTCGCCGTGGAGCCCGCCGGGATGGATGAAGCCCAACCACTCAATGCTGGGCGGAAACATGGAGCGCAAGTACATGCCTTCTTACGCAAATTATTTTGTTAAGTTCTTACAGGGTTATGAAGCTGAAGGTGTCCCGGTGCAGGCCGTCACCATTCAGAACGAAGTCGATACCGACCAGGACGGCCGCATGCCCGCTTGCAGTTGGCCCCAGGAATACGAAGCTGATTTTGTTCGCGGGCAGCTTGGTCCGGCGTTTGAGCGTGCCGGAGTTAAGACGAATATCTGGATCATCGACCACAATTACAACCTATGGGGCCGCGCCATGGGAGAACTGGAAACGCCCGGTTTACGTAAATACTCGAACGCAATCGCCTGGCATGGCTACGTAGGTCAGCCCGAATGGATCAATCGCGTGCAGAGTGCGTACCCCGACGTCGAAATGTATTGGACCGAAGGTGGCCCCGACTACACCGAGCCGGATTACATGACCGGCTGGTCAAAGTGGAGCAGCACTTTCACCGGCATCCTGCGCAATTGGTGCCGTTCGATCACCGCGTGGAATTTCGCTTTGGACGAGGTCGGCAAGCCCAACATCGGGCCGTTCCCCTGCGGCGGACTCGTGACTGTGCACTCGCAGACAAAAGAAGTCACTTACTGCGGCCAGTTCTGGGCTTTTGCCCACTACTCGCGATTCGTCAAAAGAGGCGCGCGCCGCCTGGATTCGCAAAGCGCGTCCACGGATGTTCTGCACGTTGCATTTGAAAATCCCGATGGGCACCGCGTTGTCGTGCTCACGAACTCCGGTCCGGCCCAGACCTGCACGCTCAAACTTGGCGATCGCACTGCAAGTATTCCGCTAGGCCATAACTCTGTGACGACTCTAGAGTGGAGCTAGGACAACCGTTGAATCGGTGTTGTGAGATTTAGAGTTCGAAAAGAAATCTAGCCATCCGCGTTATCGGGATAAAAAAAGGATCAAAAGAAAACCCGCCAGCGCTGGCGGGTTGAAAGTTCAACTGGTATACGACTAAGCGCGTTTCCGCTCTCTTTCCTGGTCTTCCCGGTTGCCATCAGGGCTGCGACGCTGCTGCTGGTCGGTTTCCACGTCATTATCTTGACGCCGGTTTTGGTCTTGCTGCTGCTGTTGCGGCTTCTGTTTGTCCTGTTGACCCTGACCACCTTGGCCGAACTGTCCGCCCTGGTTTTTTTCGTCTCCCATGTTGAGTTCTCCTTCGCGCTCGAATTTAATGCTTTCGTGAGATGCAAAATTCGGACGAATGTTCTACTCCTGAGCCGACACTTTCGAGAGCAGCTGCACAGCAGCTCTGCTGATCGCCTGAGTTCGCAGGGGACACAATGGGCAGCACTGTTTCTTGCGAAAATTTGCTGTCCATGGACTTCACTTCAATTTCAATAATTTAGGAAAATTCAGAGCTGGCCGACTCAGTCCCGGGATGCTGACGTGCGCAGGATTGTCGAATCCTCACTTGGCGAAAGCTAGGCCGTCCGCTCCGTGGCCGGCCATTCGTCCGGATAAAAGGCGTGCTTTACTCTTTGGTACATGTCGCAGTTGGAACGCTTTATCCATGTTGTTCTGGTCTTACCGCAGAATTGACCAGATATACAGCGGTGCGCATTACCGAAGTGACGTTTGGCGGGTAGGCAATCCGAATAGAATCAGGACATGAACTCCCCCATAGTAAGACGCGCTGCAATTAGCGCGCTGCATTCTCAGATCTCCGAACGCGCGCCTTTCCTGAGAGGCAAACTGCACCAAGCGCTAAACCTGTTGGACCATTATGAGAAAACTGGCATCGTCTATTCGTTACACTGGGCCATGAAATTTCACAAGGAAGTTGTGGAAGCAATTGGAAATCGCCCGCCAGCGATGATCGAAGAAATGCCGCGCTAACAACACCGCGCATTCTCGAGTCCGGGCGAATCCTGCCGGGACTTTTCCTTGAATTCTGGTGGCGGCGGTTGGACTCGAACCAACGACCTACGGATTATGAGACCGTCGCTCTAGCCACCTGAGCTACGCCGCCACTTTCAAGATTGTAAGGGAACGCGAGGAAGATAATTCGGAAATTGCCTTGGCACGGACTGGTCGACCGGCAATCCTCGGCGCATTTCGATTCTAAGAGGCTGCGCGAAAAGCTGTCAAATACGAACACAATACTTGGCTGCGGAGCCGGTTTACAGGCTACCGAGAATCTCCGAGGGAGCCGGATTTTGCGTCGTCCTCGTCGCCCGGAGTGCGGCGATACTCTTCAATGATCTGAAGCGCTCGCGGAGCATCCTCTTGGCGCACGAGAATCACGGTGCCTCCGATTGGCAGCACATCCTGCGCAGCGTCAAGTGCGGTGACCTCGCAGTCGATGCCTTGCGATTGAAGTAATCCGCTCACCACCATTGTTTCCGATTCTTGTTCTGCATCGAACACGCGTACAAGCTCTTCATTGGGATCGGGCAAAGGATTCGGATTAGCCGCCATGGTATTCCTCCTGAAGGATTATAGATGCGGGACTGAAGCAACCGAGTTCGTTCGCCCGCCTTGAACCTTACACGGCGCACGCCCTGAACCTTACTAGTGACTGAAGTGTGTTGATTCCCGTCGACGTTACCTAGCACAATAGCGCAACGTCGGTTTCGAGCGGCACATCTAATTAGTAAGCGGGTGGGCGCATCCCGCGCGGAACAACGGAAAGAGGGCCCTTTTGGAAGACGCGCATGCCAATGAAGTGAAACAGGAAGCGCAGAAGATTCGCCGCCTACAAATAATGATCAGCATGGTGATGTCGGTCATCAGCCAGGACCCGAACCTCACCATCGAAGAAGCTTCGGAATTGGCGGCTGGCGCCAAGCGCGCCGCCCTGGCCATGTTCCCCGACAAAGAATTCGCCTACGACATCCTTTACAAACCACGGCTGCAAAGATTAATGAGAGAGAGATTTCATCTGCAGTGAGATATGTTGTTCCTCACGACATTTGTGCATGCTTTACGCTGGTTGAAGCCCTAGAAAAACATTCGCAATCCCGCATCAATCCGCCTAGCTGGTAAAAGATAGAACTGGCCGTCTCCGAATTCGCTCTTGGCAACTGGATCGCGACGGTCGGATAGATTGCTGCCGTCCACTCGCAGTTCCCAGTGGCGTGTGCGATAGCCTGCGCTCAATCCAAGAGTCGCGAAGCCCCCAGTCAGAGCTGTGTTCAGCATGTCAAGATATTGATCGCCGGTGTAATTGATTTCGATGCCCCCCAGAAATCCGTGCGCCGGGCTGTACTGTATGCCCACTGCCGCCACATTTCGCGCCGACATTTGCAGCCGCCTTCCGGAGAGTTGCACCGGAGTACCGTTGAAGTCCTGCACGAAATTGGTGAATGTTGCATCGTGAAAACTATAGGTGCCGCGTACCACAATCTGCTTTCTCAAAAAGTAGGAGACTCCAGACTCAACGCCCTGAAACCGCTGCTTCCCCGAATTGATCAGAGACGGCACCCCGTTCACATTCGTGGAAGTGACGAGGTTGTCAAAGTTCATCAGGAAGCCTGAAGCTTCTGCTTCAAGGCGGCGGTCCAAAAAGCGCCCCTTCAGTCCGCCCTCTACACTTTGCGCTGTCTCTGGTTTGAGAATCAGCGGTCCACCCCCTGTTTCGCCGATTCCGAAATCGATTGCTGCCGGCTTGTACGTGCTGCGATAGTTCACATATAGTCCGACTAAGTCCTGCTTCCGCTGCCACGCGGTAAAGATGGCGCCAAGGCTTGTGCCCCGGCGAACGTCCGTGCGGCTCTGTTGATTGTTTGTTCGCGCACCACCATCGACTACTTGCTGATGTTCTCCAGTTACGTTCAAACGCACCCCGGCGTCGAATCGAAGTCGCTCCAGAGGCGTCCATTCCGCAGAGGCATACGCACCAAGAAAATTGCGATGATCGTTAATATGAAAATCGAGATCGGAAGGGGAAGGCACAATCGGCGCGAACTCCCCGTTCAACGGTGCAGTGTAATCAAAATCAGCCCCATGGGCCACGCCTGTTCCATGCAGATAATCTCCTCCAAAAAGAAATCGGACAGACGGCAAGAGCTTCCATGAAAAGTGCGAATCAACATATGCGTCGGTCAGATAAATCTTCTCGCGAAACCCGTGCACGTTGCTTGGCGAATCGGCAACATCGGTCAGAAAGCCTCGGAATGCGCCCTGGTCGTCACGTGAAACGCTGGCTGAGGTATTCCATTGCCCGCTTCCTACAATCCGGGTAAGTCCGCCGGTAATCGTTCCTCGATGATCATTGAGAAACGCGCCCGCCATGTTCTGGTTTGCGTCCACCGGAACCAACGGCGAGAGCGACGCACCGACTCTCGGCCGCGGACTTGCCGGATTCTGATCGAGCCAATTCAAGTCCACGTTGAGCCACTCGCTAGTTGGTCCCACAGGTCTGCGCGCCAACCGCCACAATCCGTGCCCCCGGCGGTATGCTGTGCGGGGATCGCTGAAGCCTTCGCGCTCTCCTTCCAAGGTTAGCCGGGAGACCCATTCACCCCAAAGCGGAACTGGCAACGAGAACGCACCGCCTCCGCTGCCGTAGGTGCCAGCGTGCAAATCTAAAGTTTTTTCGGTGTCTGCTGCGCTCTTGTGGACGACCTGAATCACTCCTACAAACGATGTCGCACCATACATCACTGGGGCGGGGCCGCGAAGCACTTCAACTCGATCGAGATCGCTAAGATTTAAAGCGGGAATTGCGGGATTAAAAGCTCCTCCCCAGGGAACACCATCGACCACTAGCAGAAAGGCGTCGAATTCTTTCAATCCCCAAAAGTCAGGGACAGAACTTGCCGGGCCTGCATCTCCACCCGGCGCAATCTCAACTCCGGTCGCTAGCGCCAGCGCTCCGCGCAAGTCCCGTGCGCCTTGTGAGATCAATTCATCTCCGCTGAAGACTTCGATTGCGGCTGGAACATTCTCCGGATCTTCGGGCAGGCGCGTCGCGGTGACTTCCACAGTCTGCTGAAGCGTCGGCAATTTGGGAGGATTCGAGTTCGGAGATGGAGGATTTTGGGCAGCGGCAAGTGAAACCGAAATGACGACTAACCACAGGGGAGAAATTTTCACCTTAGCCACTTTAATTGAGCTTTGCTACAGCGGCATGTTCCCATGCTTCTTGGGCGGGTTTTTGTCGCGTTTAGTTTGGAGCATCTCGAGCGCCTGGATCAGCTTCTTGCGGGTATCTCGAGGTTGAATGACGGCGTCCACGTACCCGCGTTCGGCGGCGACATACGGATTGGCAAAGCGGTCGCGGAATTCGTCTATCTTCTGAGTCCGGAGTTCATCGCGGTTTTTCGCGCGTTCAAGTTCGCGCCTATACACGATGTCAACTGCACCTTCAGGGCCCATGACTGCGATCTCCGCCGTCGGCCACGCATAGTTCACATCGGTACGGATGTGCTTGGACGCCATCACGCAATACGCGCCTCCGTAAGCCTTGCGCGTAATCACGGTCAGCTTCGGAACCGTGGCTTCGGCGAAAGCGAACAGCAACTTAGCGCCATGCCGAATGATGCCGCCATACTCCTGAGTTGTGCCGGGAAGAAATCCGGGAACATCTTCGAATGTAATTAGCGGAATGTTGAAGCAATCGCAAAAGCGCACAAAACGCGCGCCCTTCACCGACGCGTTGATGTCGAGCGTGCCCGCCAGAAAAGCCGGCTGGTTGGCAACGATTCCCACTGAGCGTCCATCCATGCGCGCAAATCCTACGACAATGTTTTTCGCGTAATGCTCGTGTACTTCGAAGAAATATCCGTCATCGATGACGGCACGGATGACGTCCTTGATGTCATAGGGCAGATTCGACTGCGGGGGCACAATCGTGTCGAGAGCGGCATCGGCGCGGTCTACCGGATCAGTACACGGCTTGCGCGGAGGATCATCAAGATTGTTCGACGGAATGAAGCTGAGCAATTCCCGCAGCATGGAGAGGCACTCGGCATCATCATGCGCCAGAAAGTGGGCAACGCCCGAAGTCTCGTTGTGCGTCTGCGCGCCGCCGAGTTGTTCTTTGGTCACATCCTCGTGCATCACCGTCTTAATTACATCCGGGCCGGTGATGAACATATAAGACGTGTTGTTGACCATGACGATGAAGTCCGTGATTGCAGGCGAGTACACAGCGCCACCGGCGCATGGCCCCATGATCGCCGAAAGCTGCGGCACGACGCCGCTATACAGCGTGTTGCGCAGGAAAATATCCGCGTAGCCGGCCAGTGACACCACGCCTTCCTGAATGCGCGCGCCGCCGGAATCGTTCAGCCCAATCATGGGAGCGCCAACCCGTGCCGCCATCTCCATGATCTTCACGATCTTCGCAGCGTTGGTTTCTGAGAGCGATCCGCCGAAGACGGTGAAATCTTGCGCGAAGACGAAAACTAGCCGGCCGTCGATCCGCCCATATCCGGTGATGAACCCATCGCCGTAATACTTCTGCTCGGCCATTCCAAAATCGTTGGCGCGATGAGTGACGAAGCGGTCGGTTTCCTCGAAGGTGCTTTCATCGAGAAGAAAATCGATGCGTTCGCGCGCCGACATCTTGCCTTCTTTATGCTGGCGCTCGCGGCGTTCGCTTCCGCCGCCTTCCTGCGCCAGTTGGTCGCGGCGCTTCATCTCCTGCAACTTCTGCTCAAGGTTCATGGGAGGGGATTATAAAGCCCCGGTCGGGTCTTCCGTGGTTGGTCGTTGGCGGTTCGTCGTTGGTTGTTCGGGAATTGCTGTTTGTTCGCCGGAGTGCATGCCAGCATTGCAGCACCACTAGATATGTGTTGCGAAGGGTTAAATGGTGCCCTCTTTCCCGCGCATTCGCACATAGACCAGAGCAAAGTCGGAGCCTTTCCCTTTGTCCTTGTCGGTATCGCGAGGATTGATGGCCACAATGTGCTGATTGCTTTTTGTCCCAGATTTCAGCTCGATGGTTTTCCCGTCGTTCTTGCCTTCGCACTTCAACTCTTCGGAATCGCCCTCGTCAGTGTAGTTCTTATCTGACGTATGACATTCGAGGACTTTGCCGTATTTTTTCAGCTGGTCTTTGTAGAATGAAATTACTTTGCTGGTCGCGTCGCTGGTTTCATATTCCACCGCGACAACCTTGAGGCCGAACGCTGATGTGGAGATATCCACGTTGGCGCTCTTTTCATCATCCGAGTCACCTTTTTGTTTGGGCCGCGCGCCAGGGTAAACAGAGAGTCCAGTATCGCGCACATCAGCATCGTTTTTCACGTGGATTCCGCCGAACGGAGTGTCGATGTCCACCTTCTTGTCCTGGCCATTATCATTCTTTTTTACATTGACGCTGCACCCGGCAAGCAGAAGAAAAGCTGCCGCAAGCATTAACGAAACAGAACGTTGAGAATGGTTTCGCACAGTGTCCTCCTATTTGCGGGCTGAAGTGCCCGCTCCTCGCGCGGCAATCCCCGGAATTGTAACCGGCAGGTGGCCCTGAATTGCCATCTCCCCGAACAGGGCCTTCGCGGCGCTGAGTTCCGATACCGGTGCTGCAGAAAATGTGCAGAGATAATTCTGCACCTCGGGAAAATCTTTCGCCAGATATGGATTGCCCACGGCTAGAAGGACAGTCTTTTGTCCGCTGGCCTTCAAGATTCGGTGCAACAGGTCGGTGCTCGCATCCGGCAACGAGACCGAATTTCGAGCGCCCGTGTTGGTTTGCACAACCTTTCCGGCCGTGGGTGCAGCGTAAACCGCAACTACAACTTTTTCCGATTGCTGGACGGCGGCAACTATGTTCGGGGCCATCGCCGTCGCGAGGTCTGGGTCGGTGTAAATCACGTTTGCATCCGGTACTCTGAATTTAATTTGGCGTTCCAGCATGCGGCCTGCTTCGAGGCGCACATCGTCCGTAAGAACAATCACTACGAGCCGATTCCGCACTTCTACACCGCTTTGATACGGAAGCCCGGCGGAAATTGTTCCGGTCTTCTTCAGCGGTAGCACCGTTCCGTTCTGCCGGACCAGCGTGATACCTGCATCCGCGATTTGCTGACCTACCGCAACGTGCTCGGGGCTTCCTACGGTCCGATCCAAAGCTGAAATATCGACCAGCCTGGCCTTGTGCAATCCCAGGGAAGCTTTGGTCTTAAGAATCTTTAGGACTGACTCATCCAGACGCGATTCTGAAATTTCACCGCTGCGCACGGCGGCAATCATGGCGCGGTCGGCGGCATCGAGATCGGGAGGAATTAACAGCACGTCATTGCCGGCCTTAAACGCATCGACCGCCTCCTGGCCAATGTTTGTGGAGTACAGACGCGTGAGTGCTCCCATGTCCAGGGCGTCGGTAACGATGAGCCCCGAGTAACGAAGTTGTTGTCGCAGCAGTCCTGTAACAATCGCAGGCGAAACGCTCGCAACCGCATTCGGATTGGGATCGAGAGCCGGCACCGTGACGTGCGCGATCATGATCGAATCTACACCTGCTTCAATGGCCTTGCGGAACGGAGGCAGTTCCACCGAATCGAGACGCGCGTGATTGCCAGAAACTTGCGCAACCCCAAGATGCGAATCGGTTGCGGTATCGCCGTGTCCGGGAAAATGCTTGGCAGTCACCAGCATTCCAGCGGAGTGCGCGCCGCGAATGTAGGCCGAAACGAAGTCGCCAACTTCCTGCGGGTCTTCGCCAAAGGAACGGGTGTTGATGATGGGATTATCGGGATTGGAATTGACGTCGGCCACAGGGAAAAAATTCCAATGCACGCCGATGGCACGAGCCTCCTCACCAGTGATTCGTCCGAAATCCTCGGCGAATTGCGGGTGCCCGCTGGCGCCAATGGCCATCGCGTTCGGGAAGCCGGTGGTTCCGTGCAGGCGATTGCTCACGCCCACTTCAAAATCAGCGGCGATCAGCAGAGGAAGCTTGGAGTCGCTTTGCAACCTATTCAGAAGTTCAGCCGCTTCGTAAGGTTCGTTCTTGTAGATGAACGGCGGCTCATAGCGCACCGTCATAGCAAATGACCCCACGTGATACTTGTTCATGGTGTCGCGGAGCTGGAGATACGCCGGGCTGTTCACATTCAGAAATTCGGCCCGCGTCCAAATCATGAACAGTTGGCCGACCTTTTCTTCCACCGACATTTTGCGCAGGGTTTTTTCGGCCCATTTTTCGCCATCATGGTCGAGACGAACTGGCAGCGGTTGGTATTTGGTTTTGGCGGAAGCCGAAATGGCCATGAATGAGAGTGTTAGGACAAATAATGCGCGGCGGATTGTTGATCTGGTCATTGATCGGGTCATGAATCGGATCATCGAGAAGGAAGATATCACGACGTGGGCTGAAGATTGTTTCTGACTACGGCAACTGCTTGCGCGATCACTTCCGCCTCATCGCCAAATCCGTGGATCCAAGTCATCTGCGGCTCGCGGCGAAACCAGGTCATTTGTCGTTTGGCGTAGTTGCGATGGGCCTGCTGTACCGCATCAATCGCAGCTTCGCGATCGAGTTCTCCCCTGAGCAGTTGCACCGCTTGCTTGTAGCCGATCGAAGTCAATGGCCGAGCCGCTTCGCCATACGTTTGTAGGATTTGCTCAGTTTCGTCGACCAAGCCGGAATCAAACATCCGCAGCACGCGGTGATTAATGCGCTCGTACAGTTTGGCGCGGTCAGGATCGAGTCCAATGCGCAATATGTTGAAGCCGGCAAGCGCATCGCGTCCGGCCTTCCATTGCTCGCTCATGGGCTGCTTCGCGCTGAGGCAAACTTCAATGGCCCGAATGATTTTGGGAACGTCATTCTCGTGAATCCGGGCAGCGGCGTCCGCATCTATTGTTCGAAGTATGCGATGCAAATACTCCGGGCCTTTTTGGTTCGCCCGCTGTCGCAGCCTATCGCGTAGTTCTTCCGAGCGCTGCGGCCCCGGGAATAATCCTTCGAGCAAAGCCCGCAAATAAAGCCCAGTTCCGCCGACGACAATCGGCAGCGCTCCGCGATTCTGAATCGCACGCAGAATTTCTCGCGCAGTGCGGGCATACTCGCCGGCAGTGGTGTATGCGGTTGGGTCGATCACATCAAATAAATGATGTGGTGCGCGCCGTTGTTCTTCTGGAGTTGGCTTGGCGGTGCCAATGCGAAACTCGCGATACATGGTGACCGAATCGCAATTCACGATTTCGCCATGAAATGCGGTTGCGAGCTCCAGCGAAAGCAAAGTCTTGCCGCTGGCGGTAGGACCAAGGATAACAACCAGCAGGGGATCGCGAGACAATTTAGCGCGCGCTCCAGTGAATGTTATGCCAATAGCGCGTGATGGTGATAGCGAGAATGAGAATAATGATTACGATGAGGCCGATATTCTCGAACCATCTGTGTGGCGCGGGCGCTTTGTCAGACTTTCCCCGCTTTGTGCCGGGCGTTGAACCTGAGCTTGAGCCTGAGACTGGTCTGGCCACGCCGATATTGTAAGGCATGTATCGAGGCCGACCATGCTCCTGCGAGACAATGCGGTCGACCTAAAGATCGCGAGCCATTCGTCGATAAATTAAGAGCGATCGTTATGCGAAATGAAAGTTAATCCAAAACGCGCACAGAAAGCGCCGCTTCTCGGCGCGGGTTCAGTCCGGTTGGCGATCGTACTTTATGACCAGCTTATCCAGGATATTTCGCGCGCCGATGATGCGCTTGCCCATCGCCACTCTGAACAATGTGCGACGGAGATTGGTCGCGCGCTTGCAGTGATTGGGTATCTGCAAGCTATCCAGCGTCGGGGTGGCCGACGCGATGTCGCACGCAAGCTGGGTGGGTTTTACATTATGCTGCGCGAAAAACTAGTGGAAGCCCAGGTGCGCTCCTCGCGCCAGATTCTCTCCGAGTTGCAGCAACAGCTCAGAAAAAGGCGGGAACCATAAGTCATGAGAACCCGACGCCTTCACCGTCAGATAATCCCTTCTAACCCATCCCGAGTTCATCGGCGGCTTCGAGCGGAGTACCACAGCGCGGGCAAATCACCGCTCCACAATCTCCACAGGTCAGCGGCTGGTTTATTTCGACTGCACATTTGGGGCAGTAAAGCTCGGTCTTCGCGCTCTGTTCGCTTTCCTTGTTGTCGGACTTCGTCATTCCAATGCAATGTAGCACAGAGGCATTGTGGGGCTGCGATCAGCGATTAGTGTGGAAGGTCACTAGCCGGGCGATTTCCCGGCTGAGACTCCAGATCCGTCGTTTTTTCCCGCCCATTGAGATCGTTCATGGCACGAGCGACTATGGTTTCGAGGTCTGCCCGCGAGAAATATTGACCTCGCATTACGACCGCCGCAATTTTTCGCGTGTTGCCGATATTCTCCAGCGGATTCCCGTCCAATAAAACTAGGTCGGCCGCATGTGCAACCTCCGCTGCCCATATTTATCCAACTTGACCATATACAGTGCCGGATTGACAGTCGCCGCTTGCAATGCCTCAAGTGGAGTGAGACCGCCCTCGACGAGTAATTCGAGCTCGCGCTGCATCGGCATCCCCGGCAATAGGTTCGCGGAGGGCCCGTGCGTGCCAGTCAGGAACTGCACGCCCGTTCGATGCATCTCCCTGACCAATTCAAGGTTACGGTCTAGTTCTGTTGTTTCGGCAAACTTCGGGGCAGTGCCTTTATCACTGAGTGACACTGGTGCCCTATGACCACGATGTGCGGAAGCGGTCGCCGCGAACTCGGTGGAGACTAGGCTGGGAATCACCCAAGTGGCATGATCGCTGATGTCTAGAAACACCTTCCGTGCATCCTCGGTGCGGTAGCTTTCCGCCTTGTTGTTGTAAGCCCGCTCTTGGCTGGTCACGGTAGGACTCTCCGGAGTATTCGCGCCGCACGAGAAGCAGGCCGAGATGATCTCACTGAGATCTTCGATCGTCCGGCGCCCTTCGATTCCAGTACTGGAAGGCTTTTCGTCCCCATTAAGCTGGGCTGTTTCGAGTTCCGGTTGCAAATCGCTCAACTCGCGCAGATCTGCTGCGGTAGAAGTGTCAAGGTCTCTTACTCCGGTGACCCCGCTCGCAAGGTAAAGGCGAAACATCGCTTTGCGCGCAATCTCGCCGCCTGCTTGGTGCAGATGGGTATTCATGTCCCACAGGCCAGGTATCACAAACCGGCCATTGCCATTAATTGTCTGGACATGTGGACTCGAGCTGATGATGGCAATTTTGCTCACCGCCGCGATAAGGCCATCTTTGATCGTGACCGTCATATTCGGATGGAAGCCGCCGAAACGGGTATCCACCACGTTTACATTGGTGATGACAAGGACTGTTGAAGGTTTCGCGCCCAAGGCGCCCCACAGAAAGGAATTACAAAAGAAAATGCAAACCGCGACCCATTTCACCGCCTGACTCCCCACCTCAAAATTTAGAAAAGGCTAGGCCCGCAGAGCGGCAGAGTCAAGCAAATTAAGAAAGTTCAATTTTTTCTCTGCGGGGAGGAAGGAAGCTTCAAAAGAATTTCGCGCCAGCTCGCGCAAGTGCTCGTCGGAAAAGCCGAATTCCGTTTTCGCCAGCTCGTATTCGTGGCTAAGCGAGGTGCTGAACATCGCGGGATCATCGGTGTTCAATGTCAACATGAGACCTTGATCGAAGTAGCTGCGGACAGGGTGATCGGAAATTCTTGCGCAGCATCCGGTTCGCAGATTGCTGGTGAGGCAGATCTCAACCGGGACTTGCCGCTGGGAAAGCTCTTCGATCAGCTCAGGGTCACGACCAGCCGTAAGTCCATGCCCAATTCGCTCCGCGCCTAAATTCAACGCTCCCCAAATGGATTCCGGGCCCGCGCTTTCCCCGGCGTGTGCGGTGAGCCTGAGGCCTTGGCTGGCAGCGTTCGCATACTGTTCGCGAAACAATTCCGGCGGCGCTTTCTGTTCGTCACCGCCAATGCCAATGCCAACGACATTACGCTCACGATATTTGGCTGCCAGTTCGAAAACATCCTGCGCCGCGCCCGGACCGAACTGGCGTACAGCATCGAAAATCCAAAGCAATGAGATTCCGAAGTCGCGCTCCCCACGTTCCCTGCCACGCTCCAGCCCCTCGAAAATAGCTTCGAAGTCCTGCTTCCGCCATAAGCACACGCCGACAGAGACATAGACCTCGGCATGCAACGCGTTTTCGGCCATGAGCTGCTGCATAAGGCGATAGGTGATCAGCTCGTAATCTTCGGGCGTTTGCAGGTCTTCAGTGAGGGTCTTGAAGGCCGTTAGAAATCCGGCAAAATCTTTGTATTGATAAAGCGTCTCCGCCTCCGCCAAAGTGCTTTGCTTGCCGTGGTGCCGGCGGAGTTCGACCAGTGTTTGCGGAGTGACCGAACCCTCGAGGTGCAGGTGCAACTCAGCTTTGGGAAGAGAATGGATGAAGCCAGACGGCATTTTCTGATTGTAGATTTCCGGCGGAAGATTCGCTATGTCGGGGGCGAACTCGTTAACCCGAACTCCGCGGACGAGGGCGTGAGCGGCTAAGCCTGATTCTTTGCGAACTCGCTATGCTTGCGGCTGTAGAAGACGTAAATCAGGAGCCCAATCGCCAGCCACACCACAAAGCGCAGCCATGTGATCACGGTCAGGCCGGTCATCAACCCGCCGCAGAGAATCACTGAAATCAAAGGGAACCAGGGAACGAAGGGGACGCGGAATGCGCGCGGACGATCGGGCTGTTTCCGTCGCAGAAAGATTACGCCCAACGAAACCAGCACAAACGCGAACAGTGTTCCGATGTTTGAAAGGTCAGCCGCGTCGCCAATATCCACGAGGCCGGCCGGAATTCCAACGGCAAAGCAGGCGATCCATGTGGACCAGTGCGGTGTTTTGAACTTAGGATGCACCGCGGAAAAAAGCTTGGGCAGAAGCCCGTCGCGAGACATGGCATACCATATTCGCGCCTGGCCGTACTGAAACACGAGGATGGAAGAAATCATTCCCATGAGTGCGCCCAGCACGATGACCGAACGAAACACGAGATGCGCCCCCAGGACTTTCAGTGCGTAGGCCACCGGCGCTTCCGCGGCTTCGCCCGAGACGAATGTGGTGTACTTGAGCATTCCGAGCAGAACAATCGCAACGCCAACGTATAGAACCGTGCACACTATCAGCGACGCAATGATGCCGAACGGCAGGTCGCGTTGCGGCTTCTCGCACTCCTCAGCGGCAGTAGAGACCGAATCAAATCCTATGTAAGTGAAGAACACAATCGCGCCGCCAGTCAGGACGCCTGCAAATCCGGAAGGAGCAAACGGTACCCAGTTCGCCTTATGAACCAGCGTTCCGCCGACCACCAGAAAAGTAAGGATGGCGCCGATCTTGATCAACACCATTACATTGTTCGCTTCCGCAGATTCACGTACTCCGCGGACCAAAAGCAGGGTCAGAATAAAGACAATCAAAAATCCAGGCAGGTTGAAGTACGCGCCGGTCCATCCGCCTGAGGCCCACACCGGGCTCGACCACTTGTCGGGCAAGTGAATTCCAAACACCGCAAGTTGCGCTTTGGAATAGCCGCTGAACCCGACGGCCACGGCGACGTTGCTGACCACATACTCTAGAATCAGGTCCCAGCCAATGACCCAGGCAAAAATCTCCCCGAGCGTCGCGTATGAATAGGTGTATGCGCTGCCGGCGATGGGGATCATCGAAGCCAGCTCGGCATAGCAAAGTCCGGCAAAGCTGCACGCGACCGCAACCAGCAGGAAAGAAATTGCGATGGAGGGCCCGGCTGGCGGACGTCCGTGCATTAATGCGCCCGCCGTGCTTCCGGTGCGCAGGAAGTTGATCACCAGGTCGAGGACCTGCGCGTGCAGAATCGATGGCACTGCAAAGTGCTCACCCGCCGCCGCGGTTCCAGTGAGGACGAATATTCCTGAACCGATGATTGCGCCAATCCCGAGCGCGGTGAGCGACCACGGCCCCAGCGTCTTGCGAAGACGATGCTCGGGCCGGTCGGCTTCTGCGATCAGCTTGTCGATGGATTTACAGCAAAGGAGCTGGCTGCCGTTGGCTTGGTTGGCCGGTTCGGCAGGCTTATCCGTGGTTGAAGATGGTCCCAAAGGGTCCTCAGTTCGCGCTGTGGGACGGACGTCATCGTCCGCCCCACACGGATCCTTACCGCTTCGCCTGTCCGCGCGCCAGCTTCTTCACTTTTGGTTTCTTCGATCCGCGAGCGTAATCGCGGGGCTTTAACGGATTTTCGGTTTTGCGCTTCTTGCGAGCAGCGCGTTTTGATTTTTTACGTTCGTCTTTGCTGAGTGCACTTGTATTTGCCATGAATGCGGGTGATTTCCTTTGATCCGTGATTGATTCTGTCGTCCCTGAAGGGACTCGGTCACTTTGCTGCTTACCCGGCACTTACGTGCCGGGCTATCATATTCCGCCCCTTCGGGGCTGTGCGTTGAGCTTCTGTTGGCTCGACCGAAATCTTCGGTTACCGCTCAAAGCTAACAGCTTAGGGTCTAACGCTCTCCAGTTGGGCGTACTTCTCTACCAGCTTCTTTAGTCCGAAGCGAGAAAATTGTACCGTAATCTTGGCCTCTTCGCCTTCGCCTTCGCGATGATAGACCGTTCCCTCTCCGTACTTAGGATGCCGGACCTTCTGTCCGGGACGAAATCCGCGCCGCCCCTTCGGTTCCTCGACCGGCACCTTAGGGACAGAAAACTTCTTTCCGCGGGACGCAAAGAATTCGGCAATGTTGTCAATCGAGTTGTATTTTGGCCCCGCCGTCTTGCGCGCGGCAGCGGTTCTCTCATTCCATTGCGCCGACTGATCTTCGTCTTCGTAGGCGTAGTGGGGATCAGAACCGTGTGGCTCGGACATTCCTGTACGAGCGTTCTTATTGTTTGAATAAGCACCGGACTGAGTTCCGGCCCCAGCATAGCGGCCCGAGCCGGACCTTGCACCCTGGTCGGACAAGAATGTCCGACCCACACGTGCAGTGCTCGCACGAGATTTCCCCAACTCCTCCATCAACTCCGCCGGAATCTCGTCCAAAAATCGCGACGGTACGCTGGCTTCAGGCATATCGGTCCCGTATCGCCGGCGATAAACCGCCCGCGTGACCACAAGTTGGTCCATAGCGCGGGTCATGCCGACGTAGCACAGCCGCCGCTCTTCTTCGATGTCGTCAGGGTTCAGAAACGTCCGCGAATGCGGAAATAGGCCTTCTTCGAGCCCGCACAAAAACACCAGAGGAAATTCAAGGCCTTTGGCCGCGTGCAACGTCATCAGCGTGATCTGGGCCCGTTCGTCGTAGGCATCGGCATCGCTGACCAGCGCGGCGTGGTCCAGAAATTGGTCGAGGGTCTCGCCACGATCTTTCGAGTCCATGGCGGCGTTGACCAATTCGCGAATATTCTCAATTCGCGAGTAGGCTTCCGGCGAATCCTCTGCTTCCAGGATTTTGATATAGCCGGTGCGGTCGATCAAAAACTTCAGGAGTTCGGCGATGTTGGCCGGGGCCCCGGGAGCGCGGAAACCTTCGACCACAGCGGGATTGTCGTTGCCGACGTCCTCTTCCGGCGAATCCGATTGTGCGCGCACACCAGCCGCTGCCGAATTTCCAGCGTGAATAAATTCTCCACCGCCGAAATCAAATGCTGACGGATCGAATTCCGTTTGATCATCAGCCGCATCGCTCTCATCCAGGCCATGTGGGGACCGGCTCTCTCGCAAGCCTGCCCTGAGCGAAGTCGAAGGGTCCGCCAGCACTCCGCTCCGCTGCTCTTCCACCGAACCAGAAGTCTCCTGCAGTCTTTCCACATACGTTCCTACTGCCATTGCTCGAGCGTCTGCAATTAGATCGCGGAACGACTTCAGCGCCTGCTGCGCTCTCGCTGGCAGCAGCCCGCGCTCGATGCTCTCTCCAATTGCTGTCCACAATGACAGCCCAGTCTCAAGCGCGATCCGCTCCACGACTTCTATCGTGGTTTTTCCGATCCCGCGCACCGGCGTATTGACTACGCGCAACAGAGAAACCGAATCATCGGGATTGTGAATGACTTTCAAATACGAGATCAGGTCTTTGATCTCCGCGCGCTCGTAAAACGAAAAGCCGCCGACCACGTGATACTTAAGCTGATACCGTCGAATGGCTTCTTCAAACAACCGCGATTGCGAATTGGTTCGATATAGCACCGCCGCCCGCGCATCTTCGCCGCGGTCGGTCGCTTCCCGCACGTAGCGTGCAATTGCATCCGCCGCGAACAGCGCTTCATTTTCGCCGTCGGGAGCTTCGTAGTATCCGATCTTCGTCCCCCCCTGCCGCGAGGTCCACAGGTTCTTGCCTTTGCGCCGGACGTTATTCGCCACCACCGCCGACGCTCCCTGCAGAATGTTCTGCGTTGAGCGGTAGTTCTGCTCCAGACGGATGATCTTGGCTTCAGGAAAATCTTTTTCGAATTCCAGGATGTTGCGAATGTCGGCGCCGCGCCAGGAATAGATCGACTGGTCTTCGTCGCCCACTGCGCATACATTGTGCCGAGTGCCTGCGAGCATCCGCATCAACTCATATTGCGGACGGTTGGTGTCCTGATATTCATCGACCAGAATGTATTGAAAGCGCCGGTTATAGTGCTCGCGCACCGTGGCCGCCGATTTCAGCAGCCTCACTGCTTCAAGCAGGAGGTCGTCGAAATCGAGCGCATTCGCCCGCAGCAACTCTTTGCGGTATTCCGCGTAGATCTGCGCGACACGCTCAGTTTTTGGATCAGCTGAGTTGAGATAGACCTCCTGCGGATCAAGCATGTGGTTCTTGGCCCATGAGATCTGCCCCAGAACCGCGCGCGGCGTGAGTTGCTTGTCGTCAATTCCCAGCCGCTTCATGATCGATTTCGTCACTTGCTGCTGATCGGACTCGTCGTAGATGACAAAACTTTTCGTATGCCCGATCGGCGGCTTTCCGGGGACAGCGGAGGGAATCCTAAGGGCCTCAATGTCTCGTCGCAGGACTCGCACGCAGAAGGAATGGAAGGTCGAGATGACTGGCTTGGCGATCGAGAGTCCCCCGACAAGTTTGTCGACTCGTTCTCCCATCTCGGCGGCGGCTTTGTTGGTGAACGTCATTGCGAGCACCGACTCCGGCATCACCCCGGCATTTTCGATCAGATGCGCGATGCGATAAGTGATGACGCGAGTCTTCCCGCTCCCCGCGCCGGCCAGAATGAGTACCGGCCCGTCAGTGGTTTCGACAGCCTCACGTTGCTGCGGGTTGAGTTGGGAGAGAAAAGACAATTAAAGGAGCGGCTCCGGAGATCGCTGACTAGATTTTACAGGATGCACGCTTGCGCGCATTTAGCAGGGAGATCAGAAGCTACCAATCTGGTGGGCTACTGCAACGCTTGCGATCTGTTCTAGCAAGCCAACTGATCGCGCGTGAGCTTCAGGCCGTTCAGGTTTCCGAGAACTGTGACTGCGATGCTGTCGGTCTCAAAAAACTGGTTCGCCAACTCCTTTAATTCCTCTGCCGTCACAGCTTCAATCTTGGCGATCAGTTCATCTAAACCGTAGAACTGGTCAAAATACATTTCCTGGCGCGCGAGGTTTGACATGCGCGCATTCGACGACTCTAGCGACAGCATGAGACTGCCCTTCAGTTGGTCCTTGGAGCGCCGAAGTTCGTCTTCGGTCACCATTTCGGTCTTCAGTTTTCGAAACTCCGAAACAATGCACTCCACGACTTTGCTGGCGGATTCTCGGGAGGTCCCGGCGTAAATCGACATGCAACCGGTATCGCGATAGGGATTGAGGTCGCTATAGATCGCGTAGGCGAGTCCTTGTCTCTCACGAATGTTCTGGAACAATCGCGAGCTCATTCCCCCGCCCAGCAACGTGTTCAGAATGTAGGACGTATGCCGCCGTTCGTGCGTAATCGGATAGGAAGGCACGCCTACGCAGATCTGCACCTGCTCCAGGGACTTTTTATTTCGCAGAATGATCTTGGGAACGATCTTCGGCGGCGAGCTGTGGAATCCATTACTCATGGACTTCATATTCTCGAAATGCTTAGCTACGAGCTCCACGAAACGATCGTGATTCAGATATCCAGCCGCAGTGATGATCATGTTGCCGGGAGAAAACCGCTGGCTGTAAAAATCAAACACCGGAGTGCGGTCGAATCGCTTCACCGTATCTCGGGTTCCGAGGATCGGTCTCCCGAGCGGATGATCTTTCCAGAAATTCTGGGTGAAAATTTCGTGGACAAGGTAATCAGGATTGTCCTCGTCCATCTTGATTTCTTCAAGAATTACGCCACGCTCTCGGCTGATATCCTGTGCGTCAAAGACCGGGTTCAAGACCAGATCGCTGAGAACGTCGAGGGCGATCGGAACGTGCTCATTCAGTACTTTAATGCTGAAGCTGATGCACTCCTTGGCGGTGAATGCGTCCATGTTTCCGCCAATCGAATCCACCTGGCGCGCGATTTCCTCGGCCGAGCGATGCTGTGTGCCCTTGAAGACCATGTGCTCGATAAAATGGGAAATGCCGTTCCAAGGAAGATCTTCGTCGCGCGAGCCGGTCTTCATCCAAATACCGATGGAGACGGAGCGAATGTGCTGCATCTCTTCGGTAATGACGGTCAGGCCATTCGGCAAAACCGCGCGTCGAATATTACGGTCTTCATCCATGTTGATGTTTTCTGTGTATTAATTCTTACATACTGGGCAGGATTGCGCTAACCTAGTCTAAATAACTGAAAAAGAAATACTTAGGCCCAGATTGGCAGCTTTCCTGTCCAAATTCTTCTAAAATGAGTTTGCGGGAACCCAAAACAGCTCAGGCAAGGATTTAGATGCATGAACGCAGAATCCAATACCAGTCTTTTAGGGCTTGAGCTTCAGGAACTTACCCGGATTGCCGAAGAAACGGACGAGCCCTCCTACCGCGCCCGCCAGCTCTTTCATGCCTTGTACGTCGAGCGCGCTAGTTCACTAGATGAGGTTTCCACCCTCCCGAAGGATTTCCGGTCCAAGTTGAAGACTGAGGGATTCACGCCTGGTCTCCCCGAGATCACAAAGCAATTTGTGTCGGCGGATGGCACCGTGCGCTACTTGATGAAGCTTGCCGACGGAGAGACCGTCGAAACCGTGTGGATGCCGGAGGGTGATGAGGGCGAAACCGGCGATGGCAGTGAAGCTGGCGCAGACAAGGCGCGAGCCTGGAGTCGGGCCACTATCTGCGTTTCCAGCCAGGTGGGCTGTGCTGTGAACTGCCAGTTTTGTCTCACTGCGCTCCTCGGAATGAAGCGGAATCTGACCGCGGGCGAAATCATCGGTCAGGTAATCACTGTCTTGCGAGAGCAGAAGGTTTCTCCTCCACAGGATCGCGTGAACCTCGTGTTCATGGGAATGGGCGAGCCATTCCTGAATTTCGAAAACTTTATCAAAGCGGTGCGGCTGCTGGCTAAAGGAGTGGGAATTCCAGAATCGAGGATGACAGTTTCGACTGCCGGAATTGTGCCCCGTATCTTCGACTTGGGCGAGTCTGGAGTGCGGCCGAAACTGGCAATTTCTTTGAATGCACCGAACGACGAACTGCGAACTCAGCTGATGCCGATCAATAAAAAGTGGAACCTGGAGCAGCTAATGACCGCGGCGCGCGAGTTTCCGCTGCGCAATCGTGAGAGGCTCACGTTTGAATATGTATTGTTAAGGAATACGAATGACTCGGCTCATCACGCCCGCCAACTGGCTGAATTAGTCCGAGGGATGAAAGCGAAGATCAACTTAATCGCATTGAATCCAGGTCCGGGGGTGGCATTTCAAACCCCAACCGATGAGGCTGTGCTCCACTTTCAAAAAATCTTGACGGATGCGGGTGTGCCCGCGTTTATTCGCCGTCCCCGAGGCCGCGATATTTATGCTGCCTGCGGTCAATTAAAGCGCACCATAGAAATGACCAGCTAAGAAACTTACAACTACTTAGCCGCTTGTGCCTGGGCAAAGTCCCCGACCGCAGTGTGGTGCGCAGCCGGCAAATCGATTTGAAAAACTGCGCCGCCCTCGTCTCGATTGCGGCCGGTGATTTTCCCGCCGTGCTGCTGGATGATGCCATAACACGCGCTCAGGCCCAGTCCAATTCCTTGCCCGACAGGGCGCGTCGTATAGAACGGGTCGAACACCCGGCCTGGCTCTGCCATTCCCGGGCCGGTGTCGGCAAATTGAATGACTACCAGGTCGCCTTCAGCCCGGGTGGAAACCGTGATAGTTCCGCCGCGTTCCGACATCGCGTTGACGGCATTAATGATGATGTGCGAGAAGACTTGCAGCAGCTGATTGGAATCTGCATGCACTCTCGGCAGCGGATTCGCCATTTCGACAGAAGAAGCGACCCGCGCGACTTCCATCTGCGGCTGACTCAGTTTGAGGCAGGTTTGCAGGATCGCGTTCACGTCGACGGGAGCTTTGCTCGACGGTAGTTGTTTAGCGAAGCTGAGCAAGCTTGAGACCAGCGCGCGAACTCGTTTAGTCTGCTGCGAGATTTTCGCTGCCAAACTGCGTTGCTCAGGCGTAAGCTCGGTCGCTGCGAGAAGCTCGGAATAGCCGAGCATTGCGGTAAGCGGGTTATTTAATTCGTGTGCGGCTCCCCCCACCAACTGCCCCATGGAAGCCAGTTTCTCTGACTGAACCAGTTGGGCCTGCAGCAACTGCAATTCTTGAAACGACTGACGAGAGGAGCGGAGCAGGCGGATCAGCTCGATATCCAGAAAGTGCTGTTTCAGAAAAACCATGGCGCCCATTACGATCATGGCGGCCAACGTCAGCAGCAAGCGAAAAGTGTGGACCCGAGGCGGAATCGAGGTGTCAAAGGCCGAAAACCATGCGAAAATTGGCAGCGAAAATACCGCGATCATCCCCAGCCGTGCGGCCCAAACGCCCCGCGGGAGAGACTTGGCCGATATACTCTCTTGCGCAGGGATATGGAGCGCAAGCAATCCGGGCACGCTCATCCATGCCATTGAGAGCACGAGAGGCAGGTCGTAGAGACTTCCGGAGTAGTAGGTTTGCCGGCCAATTGCCCAAATCGCTACGTAGGAACTTGTCGAATAGAGAAAGCTTGCGCCGAACCAGTGGGCGTAAATATTCCTCCAGGAGCCCGAGCTGCGATACCAAAGCAACGCCAGCCCTCCAAGCAGAGCCACTTTCTCCACTGAATACGAGGTCTGTAAGTTGGCTTGGTAAGCCACTGGATCCGCATAACCAAATTGCCAAGCCATCACGGCATAAACATAAACATAGACCCACCAGAGCAGTAGAAGCGCAAAGTCAAGTGAGCCGGATCGCAACTCTCGATCACGTTGCTCGATATTCGGTTGCAGCGCTAATGCCGCCATCATGGGCACAACGTGGAGAAATAGCAGGGCGTCCCAGCTGAAAAGGTCGGGGACATCCTTTCTCTGAATGACCTCGACATAGGTCCAGACAAACTGATAACTCAACCAGCACGCGAGGCCCAGACCCATCAGAACCCAGAACAGCTTGGTGCGGCCGTCATGGCGAAAGACGTTTGGCAGGCAGGAGAGCACTGCCGACAGCAGAAGCAGGCACTGTAAAAGGTCACTCAGCGCAACCAAGCCAAAGCTGCGATGAGACAGCAATGAGGCGGTGATCTGGAGCAATACCAGACACACCAACCCAGCACCCCACGTTTTGACACGCGAAGACATGTACCTCGCCCCAAGCAATTTTAGGATTGTTTACGGTTTACGCCGATATTACTTCGGTAACTACCTTGGTGAGACTGGACCCATCTCTCGCTCCGTCGGTACTTGCAGGGTCATCTTTAGGGTTTAAGGGTGGTTTCTGCTTGCCATAGCTATATTCCAGCCCATAATATCCAGCAAGAACACTGCTTTGCCTGTCCTAAACCGAACTTGGCTGCCTCGCTTCCGCCCTCGATCTTTGTGGCGGAAGTCGCCGTTTAGCCCCGAAGAAAACCTGAGGACTGAGCGCTGGCTGGCGACAGCCAGAGTATTTCTTGCCATATGGGCACTGATTGCTCTGTGGCTTGATCCGGAGGAGGTCCGTTCGCCTTGGGCGTACGCCTTGTTGGGTTTTTACATCGCACACGGCACGGCTGTCCTGGTTCTGCTGAGGTCGCCGCAGCAATCCACGTCCCCGCTTCGTTTGCTGGTTCATTGCGTCGATGTGCTCTGGCCGGCTTTGATTTCTCCATATACCAGCGGGCAGAACAATCCCTTCTTCCTGTTTTTTGTTTTTGTGCTGGCTGCTGCCGCCTACCGGTGGGGACTTTGGGAAACAGTGATGACCGCTGTCGCGTCGGTCTCCCTGCTCTGGTTGGAGAGTGTGTCGTTCGAAGAAGGGATTATGCGCACGCTGAACGCATGGAGTACCCATCATCAGATGCCGGTCGTCCAAATCCGCATCCTTGGCATTGAACCAAGACAGCTGCTCATGGAATCGGTGTACTTGATCGTAATGGGACTTCTGCTGGGCTATTTGGCCGAGCGCCAGAAGAAGCTGAGCGCGGAAAAAGATATCGTCGCGAGGATGCTGCGACTGGTGCGAATAGATGTTGGCTTAGCCGGCAGTCTTTCACATATCGTGAGGGAATTGGTCAGCCTCTACGGCGCCAGAGGAGCGCTGATCGTCACCCGTGAAAGCGGAAGTCACCGCGTACATGTTGGCGAACTTCAATTGGACAGCGCGTTTCCTGAATTGCGATGGGCTGATGCACGCCCTGGGGCTTCAGAGACATATTTGCGGGAGAGCATCGCGATAAGTTGGCTTGCAACCCGGGATGGTGAAACAGGTGAGGTCCGCCTCACCGGACTCGGTTCCTCAGGTTCGCCCGTGCGTGATGTCGATCATGCCGTGGTTCGCAGTTTTGCCAATCTGCATTCTTTTAATTCGCTGGCTGCGTCTTTCTTTTCCTTCTCACACGAGCTTTCGGGACGAATCTTTCTGCTTGACCCTACTTTTCCATCTGGGACGGAAGAAGGACTTATCTTTCTACAGGACCTGGTCAGGCAGATCACGCCGGCACTCTACAATCTTTATCTTTTGCGGCGGCTGCGGAGCAGGGCCGGCGCTGCCGAGCGAGCGCGCTTGGTGCGCGAGCTTCACGATGGCGCGGTGCAGTCTTTGATCGGCGTGGAAATGCAAGTGGACGTACTCCGCCGTCATCCACCTGCCGCGGACTCCATGACGGACGAACTGGAGCGCATTCAGGGATTGCTTCGGGAAGAGGTGTTAAATCTACGTGAGCTGATGCAGGAGATGAAGTCCACGGAGATGGATGCCCGCCGGCTAGCTGGCTTCTTGCGCGATACTGTGCAAAGATTTCAGCGGGAAACCGGCATTGCTGCGCAATTTGTCATGGACGGAGACGAGGTCGTCCTTCCTCAATCGGTTTGCCGAGAATTGGCGCGTATTACGCAGGAGGCTCTGGTTAACGTGCGGAAGCACAGCGGCGCCAAACAGGTTCTAGTGCAGCTCTTGCGGGAAAATGCCGGATGGCAACTAACGGTTGAAGATGACGGCACAGGTTTTCCTTTTGTTGGGCGAATTACACAGTCTGAACTCGATGCCACAGGAGGAGCGCCGGCGATTATCCGAGAACGCGTGCGGCTCATCCAGGGTGATCTCACGATAGAATCCAGGCCAGGCAAAGGCTCGCGAATTGAGGTGTACGTGCCGCAGATCCAAACCGTCGAGGCAAGCAGCGGCGCTCAGAACTTATTCACATGACGCCCTTGATTTGTGTCCTGATTTAGTAAGAACATAAGTTGTTTGTTGGGCCTCCGTCCGCGCTTTAAATCCGCAAACGCCAAATGGATAATCGCAGGTTTCAGCCAGTGCGCATTTTGATTGCCGATGACCATCCCATCTTTCGGGACGGATTGAAGCGTCTTCTCGAGTCAGAAGGCGAGTTCAAAGTCGTAGGCGAAGCTTGCGATGGAGTTGAGGCGGTCACGCTCGCTCGTCAACTGATCCCTGAAGTGCTGTTGCTCGATTTAGCCATGCCTCGTCGACGCGGGCTCGACGCGCTCCGGGACCTTGTTTCTGATGCCAGAGCAGTTCGCGTGATCCTGCTGACGGCAGCTGCCGAGAAAGAGCAAATCGTCGAGGCCCTGCAGCTAGGCGCACGCGGAGTAGTGCTCAAAGATTCCGCCACCCAGATTTTGCTCAAGAGCATTCGCGCGGTAATGAACGGCGAGTATTGGGTCGGACGGGAGAGCGTTTCGAACCTGGTCCAATATCTAAGGACTATGGTTGCTCCCGCTGAAACTTTCCCGCATAGAAATAGATATCGGCTTACGCCCCGCGAACTGGAAATCGTCGCTGCAGTAGTTGCGGGATTTGCAAATAAAGAAATTGCTCAATACTTTAAAATTAGCGAAGACACAGTCAAACACCACCTCAGCAATATTTTCGACAAGATTGGAGTTTCGAGCCGGCTCGAGCTGGCGCTCTTCGCTGTAAACCAGTCGTTGCCTTTCAAGCCGATTGTGTAATCGTCCGGGCGCCGAGCTTAGCAGTGGACGACTTTGGGGCTGTGAATACCACGAGTAGCGTTGCGCGTATCGACGACTAACTTTGATTCCCGCACGATCTGCTCATAGTCATAGTCGGAATGGTCGGTCACGATAAGCACGCAATCGTATTGGCCTAGGTTATCAAGCGTGGCGCACTTCATCCGGAGGTCGTACTTGCGCCCCCTACCGACTTCGGGGAAGTAGGGATCGTTATAGCTGACCTGGGCCCCCGCGTTTTGCAAGAGCTCGATGATAGTCAGGGCAGGAGACTCGCGAAGGTCGTCAATGTCTTTTTTGTACGCAACTCCGAGGACCAATACCTTGGATCCATTGACTGCTTTTTTCTGCTGGTTCAAGGCCCGCGCCACATACTCCAGTACGTGGTATGGCATGTTAGTGTTGATTTCGCCGGCCAACTCGATGAAGCGGGTGTGAAAGTCCCATTCTTTGGCTTTCCAGGAAAGGTAAAACGGATCGACTGGAATGCAGTGCCCTCCCAATCCCGGTCCCGGATAGAACGGATGAAACCCAAAGGGCTTTGTGGAGGCAGCCTCTATAACTTCCCAAATATCTATGCCCATTCTCAAGCAAAGCAGTTTCAGTTCATTCACCAGTGCGATGTTGACGCAGCGGTAAATATTTTCGAGCAGCTTCGTCATCTCGGCAACGGCCGGAGAAGAAACCGGAACTGTGCGATTGAAAATGGCGCCATACATTGCGCCCGCGAGCTCAGAAGCTTTCGGTTCCAGTCCCCCGACTACTTTAGGTATGTCGCGACGAGCGACCGTCTGGTTCCCCGGATCTTCGCGCTCCGGAGAGAACGCGACAAAAAAGCATTTGTCGTCGGCATCTCCATTGCGTGCAGCTTTCAGACCCTGCCCATTTCCTTTTTCAAGAATTGGGACCAGAACCTCTTCTGTGGTTCCCGGATAAGTTGTGCTCTCGAGAACCACCAGCTGTCCCGGCTGAAGGTGAGGCGCAAGCGCCTCGGCCGTTCCAGTGATGTAACTAAGATCGGGCTCGTGGTACTCGTTCAGGGGGGTGGGGACGCATATGATAATCGCGTCCATCTGCTCAAGCTGGGCATAGTCGGAAGTCGCGGAGAACCCCTGGCTACGCGCTTTTTGAATTTCCGGCACCGTGATCCGAAAAATGTAGGAGCCACCGGCCGCGAGCGTAGAAATTTTGCGTTGATCGATGTCGAAGCCAGTGACTGGGAATCCCTGGTCGCTGTAAAGCAAGGCGAGAGGAAGTCCCACGTAGCCGAGACCAATCACAGCGACTCGTGCCTGGCGTTTCTCAATCTTGCTTTTTAATTCGGAAAAATGGGTTGCGGAAACCGCGTGGCTCTTCATAATCAGATAAAGATTCTAGCATCTCGGTTTGGGTTACTCGGCAGGTACAGGCTCGCAAATTTGGCCGGCGTGCGTGTTAGAAATCCATTTCACAAGAGTTACTTCCGTTACCCAGGGAGACAGGCTCAGGTCATGAGAAAGCGGCAACTGGCGTTCCTGATATCTCTGGCTGGATTGCTGCTTTTCGCGACCGTGTCCGGCAAACTCCTGGTAATCAATGATCCGCAAACCGCCGATGTAATCGTAGTCCTGGCGGGAGAAACGGACAGTCGTCCGGCACGCGCGCTCGAGTTGTTGTCTCAGAATTACGCGCCCAGAATGCTTTTGGATGTGCCCGCCGCAGCGAAGATATATAAACCCACAATGCTGGAGATCGCCCGCGACTATGTTCAACAATTGCCGCAGAAGCGCTCGGTAAGCATTTGTCCGATTGTCGGACTTTCCACGAAAACGGAAGCGCGTGATGTGGCGCAATGTTTGAAGCAGTGGAATGTCCACAGCGTATTGCTGGTCACTTCCGATTACCATACCCGGCGCGCCCTCAGCATCTTCAAGCATGAGCTTGCAGGACGTCGATGTTGGGCTGCATCGGCGACCGACCCGCAACAATTCGGAATAGAGTGGTGGCAACAGCGGCAATGGGCAAAATTGAACTTTGGGGAGTGGTTACGGCTAATGTGGTGGGAAGCAGTGGACCGTTGGATATAGATTCAGCATGCGGGCATCGGGCAAGTCATGTCCTACGTAACTCTTATTGAGCAATGAGCAAAGAGCAAAGAGCAGGTCGCGTATGCCCTCCCCAGAAGCGCTATGATTTCAACTGCGCCAACTGCTTCTTGACGTCGTCGGCACTTCTGTACTTCGGGTCGATCTTAAGAACGCGCTCTAAATGTTGTCTGGCGAGGGCGGGTTGCTCGGTCCGGGCGTATGCCAGGCCGAGGTGATAGTGATAAGTAGGGTTCTCCGCCTCTTTGTTCTTGGCCCCCAGCTTGATGGCTTCCTGAAACATGCCAATAGCAGACTCATACACGCCCTTTTGGTAAAAGGCCCACCCTAGGGTGTCCGCGACATTGGAGGATTCGGGCAGATTGCGGCGAGCAGTTTGCGCCAACTGTAAAGCCATGTCCACATTATCATTGCGTTCCAGCAACACGTACGCCAAGTTGTTAGACGCTTGAGGATTGTCGGGCTTTAATTGCAATGCGGTCTGGTACGCCGATTTGGCCTTATCTAGATCGTGTTTACGCTCGTAGGCCACCCCCGTGAGAATGTAAAAAGCCGCCTCCTTCGGGTTGGCCGCGGTCGCCTCGGAGTATGTACCCAGCGCTTCATCCACCGCACCGGTCGTAAGCTGAGACTGGCCGAGTTTCACATATGCGTCCACGTTGGTTTTGTCTAGCTGTACCGCTTTTTTGAACGCTGTTTCTGCCTCTGGATAATTCTTCTTGCTCAACAGGACCGAGCCAAGCAGGTAGTAGAAACCGCTGTTGTTCGGAGAAGCCGCGATTTGACTATTGATTCGTGAAATCGCTTTGTCCGTTTGTTTCTGGGCAAGATAGACGTTCGCCAGACCGCGCAAGGCATCGACGGAGCCGGGCTCACGGCTGAGTGCCTGCTCAAACCACCTAGTTGCGTCTGGGAATTTCTGCTCTTGAGTGCTCAGATTGCCCATTTCCATATAGCCAGCGGGCGATTGCGGGGAGACTTCAATGGCTTTGCGAGCATCCAGTTCGGCGGCCGGATACCGCTTGCGCGTCATCAGCGAAATGGATCGCAACGCATAACCGTCTGGAGAAGCTGGCTGCAGTCGAATGATCTCGCTGGCATAGCGCTCGAGGCCTGGTATGTCTGATTTCTGCAGCGCAAGTCCTGCGAGTGCGCGATCGGCCTCTACCATGTTGGGCTGGAAGTGAACTGCCTGCTGCCATTCTGTTCCGGCGCGGTCTAACTCACCCCGCCGGTCCAAGGCTAGGCCCAGCTGATAATGTGCCACAGCCAACTCGGGATTCTTGGTGACGACGTCCTGCAAGGTTTGCACTGCTTCGTTGACTTGGTTTCGCCGCAGTTGGATCTCTCCGCGGAAGGTCAGTGCCTCTTCGTCTTTGGCCTTGGAACTGAGAAGAGACTCGTTGAGTTTGTCAGCTTCATCCAACCGGTTTTTCAGAATCAACAGCTGGACGTAGTTCTTCGACACCTGCACGTCTTTCGGATGTTCCTGATGGAGCGATCCGTACTCAGCCGCCGCTTTGTCAAGATCGCCTTCGGCAAAGTAGTAGTCGCCGAGCATTCTATAAGCAACGGTGTTTTTGGGTAGATCTCGTTTGACTTCCCCGAGAAATTGTTCTGCTTCGGCCCTCTTACCTTGTGCCATGTATAGCTTGGCCAGCGACGCGCGCGCGTTGACATCTTTAGGGTCAGCCGCAATAATCGCCCGCACCTCCTGTTCGGCTTCCGCATAACGCCCGCGACCTTGGTAAAAGGCCGCCAGCGCCATACGCGGATTCTCGCCCTGGGCCTTCAGTTCGATGGCCTTCTTGTAATTTGCCTCCGCCAAATCAAATTGCCCGGTTTTAGTCTCAACCAGCGCGAGATTCAAATATGAGTCACCGTGATCCGGGGCCAGCGCGATCGCCTTCTGAAGTTCTGCCACCGCTTCAGGATACTTTTGCTGTGCGTTCAACAAATTGGCGACGGCAATGTGAGTGTCCGGATCATTTGGCTGCTTTTCGAGAAGCAGATCGGTGTGTTCCTTGGCGGTGGTCAGATCAGCGCGGTTCGAAGTTGAAGCGTAGTCCGCAGCCAGCATGTTTGCCATATCCGCGTGCGCCTTGTAGTTGTCCGGCTGCAACTCCAGAGTCCGCATGATTTCCAGATAGGCATGTTGCCAATCCTGCAGTTTGAGATAGCTTTGGGACAATTGATAGTGCGCCGCCGCGAAAGTACTATCGACTTGAGTGGCGTTCAGGAATTGAATGACCGCTTCCCGATACTTCCCTTCAGCGTAATATCTTTGACCACTCTCAAAGTACTTCTGCTTTCGCACATTTGGATCGCGCGAACAGCCAGTCAACACTACCGCGAGTAAACCGAGCACCAGCGTTAAACGAAAATGGGAAGAACTTCTCATCCGAGACTCTCCAGACGCTCACAGCGCCCAATCATTGATTTCACTACTTACCAACGTTAGTGCATCGAAAAAAGTACTCAAAGCTACTCTAGTAACCGGCGAATTCCGTGAGAGCCCATCAGCGTGGAACATAATTGTCAATCACGGGGACGACGTTGTTCGCCAGAGTGAGCAAGCGCTGTTGAGCTGAATCGATACTCTCCCCTGGCAAAAATCTAGTTGTAAGCCGAATTAAAGATCCATCAGAGCGTCGCATGCGAATGGAATCAAGAACCAGATAATATTTTGCCCAATATTCGCTGGCCACAGCGCGGTCGTGCGCCCAATACCAGTACAAGACCAACTGCCGCTCCTGTCCCAGCGCGATCAAATACCTGTTGGCTTTGAACGGGGCATTGCCGTTCAGATTCAGAGTGATCCGATCCGATCGCAACGGAGCCCAACCGGCGCCAGGCAAGCAGTTTTTGGGCGAGTGAATCGTGTCTCCTGAGCGCTGACTGGGGAAATATGCGATGAACAGACCGACCGCCGGCGTGCTTGACCCGGACTGATACTCGCGTGTCAGGAAATCACCCGGCCCCAAGACGTCCAGCACATCCTTGCTAAGGGGAACATCTGTCGAAAGCCATCCGTCAAATGTTCGCGGAAACGACTGAAGGGGCTGGTGCGCGGGAATGATTTCCGCCGTGTTACGCGCCTGTAACAGCAATGCTGTTGCCGCCAGCAGCGCCACGACGGTGATGAAGCGCCAGTTCATGCGGCACGCTCGCTATCGCGGCGGAAGAACGAAAACGCTTGATGCAGTGCAAACAGCATCAATAGTGAAACTACGAAAACCAACCATCCGGAGAAAAGATGGAAAAATCCTTCCGCTTTGTCCGGATCCCAATATTGGACGATCAAACCCGTTCCCACAATTCGCAACGCATTAGCTGCCACGGCAATGGGAACGGAAGCCAAAGTCAGCGCGATTCGGATCCACGTTCGCCGCTCCATGAGGTAGCCATACATAATCGCCAGAGTCATCAGAGACATCAAAGACCGGATCCCGCTGCATGCCTGGGCCACCTCTAATGGCATAGCGGGTAAATTAATAATGTTGCCTTCCCGCAGTACTGGCACGCCGAAAGCCGGAAGCGTCCATGCCGCCAACTTCGAAGCCAATATCTGCAACGGTAACGTAATCTGGCTGAAAACGATCGCCGGAATTGGAACCATCAACACCAGGAAAAACAAAGGGAAGAGAACTGCACGGAATATGGCCCATCCGAGAAAAAAAATCACCAAGCCAGAAATCAAAACAATCAACGACACCCGCGAGAGGAAGAGTTCCGCGCCAAAGATCCCGACGACTAACATTGCCAGAGACGCTAAGATAATGGGCAAACCCCAAGTAGAAGGTTTTCGGTGTATCTCCTGCAGGCGTGCCCGATTTTGCCAAAGTATGAAAGCCGAAAACACCGGAACGAAAAAGCCGTGCGAGAAGTTCGGGTCCGCCCACCACTGGCGAACCAATCGGAGAATGATTGGAACATAGAGCCAAGCCGCCAGAAGCAGGAGGGTCGCCGTGTACCAACTGATCAGTCTAGCTCTGGGACGGCTGGTCCTCATCGGCTCGGAGACTGAAACAGCCTGTGCCAAATCGCTCATCTTAAGCTTTAGCCGGGCAGGAATGCTCACAAACATATTGCAACCCTGCTCCGTTTGCAATTGCAGGGCCGACTCCTGCTCGATAAAATGCCTGTTTCCGCGGCTGAAACAGCAACTGCCGAAGGGCGGGATACCGAAACTAAACCGGAGATTCAAGACCCCGCAGGGCGGGAACATATGAAATTACTGGGGTTATGAGTGCACCGCCGGTGCGCCGCGGCGGCAGCGGGGCGTCGTCACCGACTCCAATGATTAGGCTCGCTTTTGCCAAACGCTCGTGTGGCCATCTCTTGAGAGCAAAAAGAGACAATTACTTTCCACTGGGCCGACACGGTTTTATCAACATTCCGCAGTGTTCTACTACTCTGGTTATGAGCGGCTTAGGGCAAAATGGTTCTAGTTTGGTAGGCTGTTGATTTCTCTCCATATCGGAAAAATGGGAAAAGATTTTCCCTTTTATCCGAATTGGTATAACTTTACAGAGTTCCTTGCGGCTGGCCTCGACTCGTGGTAAGTCTCTGAAAACAGGGTTGCGGCACTTGCAAAATCGCGTTATCCAACCGAAAGCAGTCACTCTGGCCACAGCCGTGCTATTTAAGCGGAGTGGCACTAAGCTGCCGCTTCTTTCCTGCGCCTAGACGATGACCGGGCCAAGGAAAATTTTGAGGAGTTTAAAAAGCCAGTTTGCCAGCCTCTACCCAACCCTCCGGAGCCGACTTACCATTCCTTGACGCCGTGAGCCCTATCATGAAAGGGGTGGAGGCAGTCATTAAAGAACTGGCCCACAGCTCCGTCCCGGTTTTATTGATCGGAGAACGGGGATCTGGCAAGCGAACCATTGCCAAGAGGATTCATGCCACCTCTGTCAAACCTGGGGGCGAGTTTCGCGTTCTGATCTGTTCTGATCTGATTCCCACCACCATCATGGGAAGTCTGCAGTTGAACAGAGCCACCCTGTATCTCGACGAGATTGGCGACCTGAGTCCTGACTGCCAGCAAGGTTTGATGGATGCGCTCTCGAAGCAAAGCGGTGGAGCAGCAACCCACGTGCGTGTGGTCGGCGGCAGTTCCCGCGACCTTGAACAAGAAGTACGCGGCGGAGGTTTCAAGGAAGATTTGTATTATCGGCTGAGCGGAGTTTGCCTCCGCATTCCGCCGCTACGACAGCGCAAAGAAGACATTCCTGAGCTGATTAGCTTCTTTCTTGCCCGTTACGCGGAAGTTTTCCATCGCGCGGTGCCGCCACTGAGCTCAAGTACGAAGCAACTCTTCATGGACTACTCCTGGCCAGGAAACCTTAGAGAGCTCGAAGCTGCGGCGCGGGCGATCGTAGCTGTTGGAGACGAATCGGTTGCAATGGGCGGGTTACGGTCCATGCTGGTACGCTCCGACGGCGGAGCTAACGGCGGACGAGTGTCCCTGAAAGAAGTAGCGCGGGCAGCTTCCCGCGAAGCGGAGAAGGAGCTGATTTTGAAAGCGCTCACCCGCACCCGCTGGAACCGGCGGCGCGCAGCCCAGGAATTGCAGATCAGCTATAAGGCCCTGCTCTATAAACTCAAGCAGATTGGTTACGAGGAATACGGGGCGTCATGATTCGGCGCGAAATTGGAGAAGCCGTGAAACGGGAGAAACAATGAGACGCATATTCACAATGTGGATTTTACTGGCCTTCGTGCTGGGAAGCTTACCGGCACTGGCAGGGCAGGATTCAAACCAATCCAAGGACCCGAAACCTACATCAGACCCCATGCCGGTGTCTCAGGCTGGCCCGTCCTATGTTATTGGTCCCGATGACACTCTGTTCATCTCAGTGTGGAAGGAACCAGATCTTACGGAAACTCTGCCGGTGCGGGCCGATGGAATGATTTCGTTGCCCCTTTTGAACGACGTTCAGGCGGCTGGATTGACCCCCATGCAGTTGGGTTCTTCTCTCTCGGAAAAATTAAAGAAGTACGTTGCCGACCCTCACGTCACGATTGTTGTAACTCAAATGAACAGTCAACGCGTATATGTGACCGGCGAAGTGCTGCACCCGGGCGCGATGAACCTGACCCCCAACATGACGGTGTTACAGGCATTAGCGACATCTGGGTTCACACAGTTTGCCAACACCAAAAGCATTTATGTTTTGCGCAACGAAAACGGGGCAGACAAGAAATTCCCGGTGAATTACAAGAAATTAATCAAGGGCGAAGCCGGCAACCAGAACATTGCGCTAAAGCCTGGAGACACAATCGTCGTTCCGTAAGCGGTTATGAACAAACTAGCGATACAAATCGCATTCGCGCTGTTGTTGCTGGTGGCGCACGCCCATAGGACGTCGGCCCAGGCAAGCGGTGGTCAGAACACCAGCGGGGCAGCTCCAGCGGCGACAGGTCTGGATACCACGACGCAGATGACCGAGAATCCACCGCTTTCGGGATTGGATGAACCCACGTTTGAGCCCGGATACGGGGCCCGCAGTTATCTGGCGCCCAAGGCGGAGGTTAGCGAGTCAGTAAACTCGAATGCTACTAATGAGTTTTCGAACACGAACATCACTACAACCAGCCGCGCTTTAGGTTCAGTCGAACTACAGAAGCTATGGAAGATGCATCCGCTCGCCGTTGATTATGTTGGAGGTGTGGACTGGTATAACGGGCCTAGAAGCCACGTTTATCAGGTGCATTCCCTTGCGGCGACGCAGCGCTTTCTGTGGCGAACCGGCCAGTTCGCATTGCGCGATTCCTTCAGTTACCTTCCCGAAGGCGCATTTGGTTTTGGCTCCTTTGGCGGTGCCGGCGGTGCCTCCGGAGGTGGAGGTTTCGGCGGCGGTGGACTTGGAGGAGGAGTTACAGGCGGCACTGGAGGGATTTTCACTAACGGCCAATTTGGATCGGTCGGAACCCGGCCGCGTATAACCAACATGGCGATTGCAGACGTCACCCAGTACCTGAGTCCGCGTAGCTCAATGGTTCTTTCTGCAGGCTACGGCTTAACGCACTTCCTCAATAATCCTCAGACGTCATCGTGCGCATCGACGGCGGGCTGTTACTTCAACAGTCAGGAGACCATATTGCAGGCGGGCTACAACCGCCAGATTTCCCGACAAAACCAAGTTAGTGTGGTTTACGCGTTCGAAGAACTGCACTTTCCCACCTCGTCAGCTGGCAGCTTGAATGTGAATTTGTTGCAGTTGCTGTTTGGTCATCGCATATCAGGCAAGTTGGATTTCCTTATAGGCGGCGGACCGGAATGGGTGCACCGCAGCCAGTCCGAAGAGGAACTGGTCACACCCACCGGTACTTTTCCGCTCGGTCTGCCGTGCTTACATCCGACCGTTTTAACGCCGTGCGTTGTTGTTAAGAGTAGTTTTCTTGCCGGATCGGCTCGGGCCTCATTGAGGTATCACTGGTCAGCGCGCACAGAGTTGTTGTTGACGTATCTCAGATATATCAGCCCAGGTTCGGGCTTTTTCGGCGGAGCCAATACTAATGTGGTCCGCTTCGCGGCTACTCACAGCCTGGCGCGACGTTGGAACGTCACGGCGGACACCGGCTACTCGCGAAGTTCGCGTCTGTTGACGGCAACAGCAAGCATAGCCACCGGTAGTGCGAACTACCACTATTGGTATGTGGGCGGAGGGGTTCATCGCCAGCTTGGCCGGTACTTTGGGGCTTTCGCGAGCTACCAATATAACGCCTTCGGTTTCGGCTCGAATGGTTGCACTGGAACGTCATCAGTTTGTGGCCGAAGTTATGGCCGGAATGTCGGGTTGATTGGTCTGCATTGGACCCCGCACCCGATTCGGCTCGATTGATTTTTTCAGGCCAGCCTGGCTGGCAGAATTGGAACAAATATGATTGAAAACCGTGTACTAACCATGGACGATTACGGCGCAATGCTGCGTCGCCGCCTGAAGACAATTCTCGTTCCCACGCTTCTGGCGCCCGTTGTCGGTTTTCTGATCTCGTATGCTTTTCCGCCCAAGTACACCTCGCAGTCGCTGGTTTTAGTGGAGCAACAAAAAGTCCCTCAAGGCTATGTGGCGCCGGTGGTTACGGAAGATCTTTCGCAACGCATCGCTACCTTGGAGCAGAAGGCCCTGGGCGCGGATCGTTTGCGGCTTCTTATCGACAAACTGAACCAGCAGGGTATATTGCACGGCGCGAATGCGGAGGACGTGATCGATCAGATACGCAGCGGAGTCACGATTGAACCGGTGCAGATGGTGATGGTCCCCAATCCCAGCGCCACCAAGGGAAGCGGATCCAGGCCCGGTTTCGGTCCGAACCCATCGAAATCGCAAGCGCAGGTTCCAGGCTTCAATTTGAACTACACAGCGAAGAACCCGCACGAGGCGCAGGCGATTTGCGCCGGTGTAACCGACATCATGCTCCAGGAAAATCTGAGAGACCGTGAGCAGGTGGCCCAAAATACCACCAATTTCCTCACCCGGCAGGTTGAGGATGCAAAGAGCAATCTGAACGACCTTGACGGCAAGCTTGCTGCTTTCAAGAGGCAGTATATGGGTCAGCTTCCCGGGGACGCAGACAGCAATTTGAAAATCCTGACGGCGATGAACTCGCAGCTGGACGCTACAACGCAGACTTTGAATCGCGCGCAGCAGGACAAAACCTACACCGAATCCTTGCTGGCCCAGCAGCTTGCGGCGTGGAAGTCTTCTCAGTCAGCCAGCAATCCGCAAACTCTGCAGCAGCAACTTGCACTGGCCCAAACGCAGTTGATTTCGTTACAGGAACGCTACACCGACGATTATCCAGATGTAGTGAAGACGAAGAAGCAGATTGCAGACCTGCAAAAGAAACTGAATGAGATTAATTCTGCTGCACCGAATTCCTCAGCGCCTTCAGGGAGCCAGGCCAATGCGACTGAACCGGCGGAGGTTCAGCAGCTCCGGATGCAAGTCCATCAATATGAGCAGGTCATCGCGCAGTCAACGCGGGACGAAAAAAACCTCCAGAGCCAAATCAAGATTTTTCAGGGCAGGGTCTCGCTCAGCCCCGCGATCGAACAACAGTACAAACAATTGACCCGTGATTACGACACGGCGCAGAAATTTTATGACGACCTGCTCGCGAAGAGGACCCAATCAGAGATGCAGACCGCGATGGAACGTGAGCAGCAAGGAGAGCAAATGCACCTACAAATTCCGGCCGGCCTGCCCGACTCTCCAAGTTTTCCAAACCGGCTCATGTTTGCAGGTGGTGGGCTGGGTGGCGGATTGGCGCTAGGAGTTTGTTTAGGCCTTCTGCTCGAACTGCGCGACAAGTCCCTGCGCAACGAAGGTGACGTCATTGCCGCGCTCGAGCTGCCGGTGCTCTCACAAGTGCCATGGGTGGGCGTGGAGACAGCCGGCCAGAATGCGAACGGCAAGCGCAGGCTCGGCTTCATGTCGAGTCCCGGGAACCGGGCAGGCAACGTAGAGGTTTAATCAGGAATGTACAAAGAATTCTTTGGGTTAAGGGCGAACCCGTTCAATGTCAATCCCGATCCGCGTTATCTGTTTCTGACGCGGCACACGGAAGAAGCACTGGCATGCCTGACTTATGGCATCCAGAGCCGCAAAGGCTTCGTGCTGCTGACCGGTGAAGTCGGGACTGGCAAGACCACGCTCATCAACAAGCTGCTCGAGTGGTTACGCGCGCAACAGGTTCCGACCGCTTTCATCTTCAATTCGCGAATGGACGTGCCACAGTTCCTAGACTACATGATGGCAGATTTCGGCCTGCCTTTGGAGACCAGCTCGAAAAGCCAGATTCTGATGCGTCTCTACAACTGGTTGCTCGAACGCTATCGCGCCGGCGAGACCGCGGTTCTGATTGTCGATGAGGCGCAAAATCTTCCCGACGAAGTGCTCGAAGAGATCCGCATGATGACCAATCTGGAGACGTTCACCGAGAAACTGCTGCAGATTGTTCTAGTGGGACAGACGGAATTAGAGCATCGGTTAAAACACCCGAATCTGCGCCAGTTGCGGCAGAGGCTGACACTCCGGGCAAAGACGCATCCGCTGACCGCAGAGGAAAGCCGGGCTTACATTCACCAGAGATTGCGGATCGCGGGATCAAACGGTCAGCAGATTTTTGAACCTGAGGCGCTGACTGCGATTCACCGTTATTCAGGTGGCATTCCGCGCGTGGTCAACTTACTCTGTGAACATTGCCTGGTTAGTGCATTCGTTGACCAGCACAAGACGGTCAATACTGATGTTGTAGACGCTGTGGCGCGGGACTTTGATCTCGAAAGCAGCCATAGCGTCGGGCCGGCCTCGCAGACGACGCCGGACAAGTTCGATTTGGTGGATGCGCTGAAGACAATTTCAAACCTCACGGAGCGCTTAAAAGAATCGCAACGCGACGCGAGCGAGATAAGCAAAGAAGGGAAACTATGAGTCGAATTCATGAAGCCTTGAAAAAAGCAGAGCAGGAAAGAGGGACCTCGGAGGTTGTGCAGCAAATGGATCCCGACCCGGCGGTTTTGGATGCATTGATCCATCCTGACGTAACGACTTCTGGCGTGCGGTCGCCCTCGGTCGCTGCTCCCGCCGCGGCCATGTCGGGCGATTCCTTGCTCGCCAGCATCCGCCAAACGGACTGGAGGCCCGACCCGAAGACCATGCTTTTTTTCACCGGCGAAGAGCACCTCTACGGCATGGAGGAGTTCCGCACCTTGCGCAGTCGCCTCTATCAAGCCCGCGAGAAACACCCCCTTTCGAAGCTGCTCATTACCAGTCCTCTGCCCAAGGAAGGGAAGTCTTTCGTGACGGCAAATTTGGGGCAGGTCCTGGTGCAGCAGCATGGGAAACGTGCTCTGCTCGTAGACGCCGATTTACGAAATCCGCACCTGCATTCGGTGCTTGGCGCGGAACCTGGGCCGGGACTTTCCGATTACTTGCGCTCCGAAATAGACGAATTTTCAATCATCCAGCGTGGCCCCATGGAGAACCTTTTCCTCATACCGGCCGGCAGCAGGAACGAGAATCCGGCGGAGTTGGTTGGTAGCGGACGTATGAACACTTTGCTGACCCGCCTGCAGCCGTTGTTTGATTGGATCATTGTTGATTCTCCGCCCGCCGTTGCGGTTTCCGATGCTGGCCTTCTGGCGAAGTACTGCGATGGCGTGATCATGGTTGTGCGCTCCAACGCAACGCCTTTCGATATTGCCAAGCGAGCGCGGCAAGAGTTTGGCGACAACCTGGTCGGGGTGGTGTTGAACGGGATAGACACTTTGCCCGCTTATTCACAGTATTACTACAGTGCATACGGCAACCCGAATGGAAAGGGTGAAGCCTGAGATATTTGCAAGAAATTTCAAGGCGATGGGTGAGTGTTTCTGGACCGCACCGCGCATCGGGCAACGTTTGAGTCACAGATAACGAGTGCAGCAGCTTCGCTGAACGCTCAGCGATGGAGAAAACGGGTCGAGATGGTTATCCGGTTGTTCAACGCGTATTTTCCCAGCCGCACTCTGCTGTTGGCGTTTTCTGAAGCTTGTGTAGTGGTATTGGCGTTCACGGTCTCATGCGTATTCTGGATGGGCAGAGACGCGGATATTTTCCTGAATTATGACGGTGGTTTCGCCAACATCGCTCTCATTACAGTTGTCTTCGTTCTCTGCATGTATTACGGGGACCTCTACGACTCCCTCATTCTCACGAACCGCCGCGAAGTAATCATTCGACTGATCCAGGTTTCCGGAGCGGGAACCCTGGTAATGGCAATACTTTATTCCGCTTATCCCAAAACCCGGCTAGGAGCAAAAAACTACGCTCTGGGTTTAATCCTCTTGCTACTCCTGGTGTGGTTCTGGAGGGAGCTGTTCCTGTGGTTGTTTCGTTCCAAACACCTTCTGGAACGGGCGATTCTGCTGGGCGACGGCCCGCTAGCAAAAAAACTGGCCGCAGAGATTCTTAGCCGACCGGACTTGGGCCTCCAGCTCTTAGGTTACGTCAGCGCTTCGATGGCCCCAGCACGAAGTGACTTGCCGTATCTCGGTACGCCAGATCATCTCTCGGATGTGGTGCGAACGCGCGGAATCCGCCATGTATTGGTTGCCATGTCGGACCAGCGTGGAAAGCTTCCGATGGACGAACTTCTGTCCATCAAATCGCAATATGCTCGCGTTCAGGATGGCGCCGAGATCTACGAGAAACTTACCGGAAAACTCCCCATCGAATCACTACGTTTGAGTTGGCTTTTGTTTTCTCCCGGATTCCACACCTCGCGGTGGCTCTCCGCATGGAAAACTGTGTTCTCTTTCTTTATCTCGCTATCTCTGTTGCTTATTTGTCTCCCGGTGTTGCTGCTAATTGCTCTTGCCATCCGCTTGGATTCGGCTGGTCCAGTCGTTTTCCGGCAAAAGCGAGTCGGTAAAGGGGGAAAGACTTTCACCCTATACAAATTTCGTTCCATGTTCCACGGTCGGGATGAGGGCGGTAACCACCGTCCTGCTGAAGAGCAGGATGGCCGCATAACCAGACTGGGGCGGCTGCTTCGCCGCAGCCGGCTCGACGAGCTACCGCAGCTCTACAACATTTTGCGCGGGGACATGCATTTTGTGGGACCGAGGCCTTTCGTGCCGGATCAAGAGGAGGAACTGGTAAAGGCCATTCCTTTTTACAATCAACGCTGGAACGTCAAGCCCGGCGCTACGGGGTGGGCGCAGATCAATCGAGGCTACTGCGCAACTATCGACGACAACGCTGATAAGTTGGCGTATGACTTGTTTTATATCAAGAATATGTCGATCTCGCTTGACCTATTGATCCTGTTTAAAACGTTAAAGATTTTGGTGCTGGGGCGTGGAGGGCGATGACCGCGGACACTGTGTGGGTGGCGAAAGTCGCCTTTTGGCTGAGTCTCGGGCTGGTGATTTACCCATACCTCTTATATCCTCTTGTCTTGTTTCTCACCTATTCGGTGACACAGGCTTGGCGGGACTTGCGCTACCTGGGTTCTCCGCGTAATCGCCGTACAGACACGCCTTCGTCGTCGGCAATGCCGGGCGTCAGCATCATTATCCCTGCCTACAATGAAGAGAAGGTTTTGCTGCAGAAAATCGAGAATTTGCGCGAGCTCGATTTTCCCCGGGAACGGCTACAGATCATATTCGTCTCCGATGGTTCAGAGGATGGAACCAATCAGATTCTTCAAAACATCAAAGAACAAGGTTACCAGTGCATTCTGCTGAATGAGCGCAAGGGTAAAGCGAATGCGTTGAACCAGGCGGTGGCGCGTGCCACAAACCAAATTTTAGTGTTCTGTGACGCCAGCACATTGTTCGAACCGGAGGCGATCAAGAACCTCGTACGGCATTTTTCCGACCCTCAGGTTGGCGCAGTTTGCGGCGCCGTCAGCTATCGGGCGAGCGCGGACGCGCAACAGACCGAGGGCGCCTACTGGAAATACGAAAGTGCTTTGCGGATGATGGAAGCGCGAATGGGCGCAATTCTAAACGCTAGCGGGTGCATCTATGCGCTACGGCGCGACTGTTTTTCGCCGATCCCGCAAAATACCATTCTTGAGGACTTTGTAATTCCCATGCGCGCTCGCCGGCTGGGGTTCTCTGTTCTTTATGATCCAGAAGCTGTCGCTGTGGAATTCCCTGCCAGCACAGTCTCGGGAGAATTTACCCGCCGCGTGAGACTGGCGGTTGGAAGTTTCCGAGCACTGGGAGACCTGGTTCGGGTTCCGTGGCGAGGCTTTACTCCATTTGCCCTGATTTCGCACAAACTGTTGCGCTGGCTGGTGCCTTTCTTTGCGGTTACGTTGCTGATAAGCAATGTCGTTTTAATGCGCAGTCCGTCTTACCGCGTGGCTCTTGCGGTGCAGGGGTTGTTTTACTTCTGGGCTGGACTTGGCTTCTTTTTTTATCAGCGTATGCGTCGCGTCCGCTACGGCTTGGTTCCGTATTTTTTGTTTGCCATGCACCTGGCATTCCTCGTCGGTTTTGTTCGCTGTTTGACAGGCTCGGATAGGGCGGTTTGGCAAAAGGTCAGTTAGGAACGCACGGATCTTAACGCTGCCTTCGATTGGCATTCGCCGGTGTATCAGTCGAAGCAAACTTCGAACCGCCGCTCACACTTCAGGGCGCACTACGTAAGTCCAGTCGCGCGGGCAGGATTCGGGGGATCACCAAGAATTATGTGTGGTATTGCCGGAATGTTGGGCACAGAGCGCGGGTGTGTAGCCGATGCGGCAGTGGTACGCCGCATGTGTGATGTGATTGCCCACCGCGGCCCTGATGACGACGGGTATTACGTCAATGGCCCGGTCGGACTTGGCATGCGCCGGCTCAGTATTATCGACCTCTCGACCGGCCACCAGCCCATCGCTAACGAAGACGAAACCATCTGGATCGTCTTCAACGGCGAAATCTACAACTTTGTTGAGTTGCGGGACGAGCTTCGCGCCCGCGGCCACGTTTTCCGCACTAATACCGATACTGAAGTCATCGTGCATCTCTACGAGGAGTTCGGCAGCGACTGCGTTCGCCGCCTGCGCGGTATGTTTGCATTCGCCATTTACGACTCCAAGAATCGTTCACTGCTTCTAGCCCGCGACCGTCTCGGCAAGAAGCCGCTACATTATGCTCTCGATGGAGAGTGGCTGGTATTCGGCTCCGAGATCAAATCATTGCTTGAGGCTGCACCTGGGTTGGCTGATGTAAATCGCGAGGGAATTCTCAACTATTTTTATTTTGGCTACATTCCTGATCCGCAATCTGCGTTTCGCAACATCCACAAACTCCCCCCCGGACATGTTCTCGAATATCGCAACGGCCGCCTGGATGTAAAGCAATACTGGGATGTTCCCGCCTACGGGACCAACGAATCGATCTCCGAAGAGGAATGCCTTGAGGAACTGGAACGACGATTGGCCGAAGCTGTCCGCATGCGGCTGATGAGCGACGTGCCACTTGGCGCCCTGTTGAGCGGAGGCGTGGACTCGTCAGTCGTCGTCGGGCTGATGGCGAGGGCCAGTTCACGTCCGGTGAAAACGTTCACCATCGGTTTTGATCACAGCGAATTCGACGAAACTCACTACGCGCGGCAAGTCGCAAAAGGTTTTTCTACTGAGCATCACGAGTTAATACTCAAGCCGGATGTCGTCGGCACGCTGGAAAAACTTACTCCGGGGTTGGAAGAGCCTTTCGCGGACTCCTCCATCTTGCCGACTTATTACGTGTCACGCCTGGCGCGGGAGCACGTAACTGTGGCCCTCTCGGGCGATGGTGGCGACGAGTTATTCGCTGGTTACGATCGATATACTCGTTTGCTGCGCCGCAGTCAGCTGGATCGTCTTCCGCAATGGCTCGGACGGATATACCGCGAGCAGGTGTTCCACAAAGTCCCAAGTTTTTACGGACGTCGTTTTCTTTTCAATATTTCTCTTCCGTTGCGAGACCGCTACATTGACAGCGTCTCTCATTTTCCAGCATGGGGGCGCGAGAGGGAGCTGTTCAGCCCCGATTTTCTGGCGTGGGCTGATTCAGTGGAGTCTCCACTTGAGCTGTTTCGCCGTTATTTCGATCAGGCTCCGGCGAAGGACTTTGTTTCCCGGATGCTCTACCTGGACACCAAGACCTATCTTCCATTCGACATCCTGACCAAGGTTGATCGCATGAGCATGGCGACTTCGTTGGAAGTGCGCGTGCCAATGCTGGACCATGTGTTTCTGGAGTGGGTTACGAGCCTGCCGGTCTCGCTCAAGCTCCGCAACATGAACGGAAAATATATTCTCAAGAAGCTGGCGGAACGAATTGGAGTTCCCGCCGAGGTACTGCATCGTCCAAAACGCGGCTTCGCCATGCCCCTGGTGCACTGGATGCGCCGCGAGTTGAAACGAGATCTGGTGGAGATTTTGCTCGAGCGGCGTACTCTGGAGCGCGGTTATTTCTCAAAGGATGCACTGCGCAAACTGGTCGACGAACATACCAGCGGCCGTCGTGATCGCTCCCACGAGCTATGGCTTCTCCTGATGCTGGAACTCTGGCACCGCAACTTCCTCGAAGCCCGAGCCGGAAGCCAGCTCCAGCCCACCGCGGTTTCAGTACTCAGCTCCACCTGAAAATGCAAACCTTGTCCTCATCCAGTGTGCTTGGTCACGCGGAAGATGCCCGCGAAGGGCATCCTTCGGCAGCGGACTCTGCCGAAGTCAGGCGCGTCTTCTTCCTGGTGGATTCACTTCACGTGGGGGGAACGGAGACTCAGGCCGTGGAACTGGCCCGGCGTCTCGATCCTGCGCGCTACCAGGTTACGTTGGGATGTTTGCGAGTGCGCGGGCCTCTGCTTGCCAGGCTCGAGGGCTCGGCAGTTTCGCTGATGGAATGCTATCCCTCTGGAGGCGTGGACTCACCCAGCGGCATTTACCAGATACTGCGGCTGGCGCGGTTTCTGCGGCGCAACCGGTTCCACATCGTACACACGCACGACCTGTGGTCCAATCTGCTGGGGATTCCCTCCGGGCGTTTGGCGCGCGTTCCCGTTGTCATCTCCAGCCGGCGCGATCTCGCGCATCTTTCCTGGTACACCCCGCGACGGCGAAAAATTCTTCGTCATTTGCAATCGCTTTCGTCTGCGGTTTTGGTGAACTCTGGACAAATTCGCGAGCAGTTAGTTCGCGAGGACGGATTTTCACCGCAGTTAATTCGCGTGGTCCACAACGGTATTGATCTGGAGCGGTTCCGAAATGTCGTGCGAGATCGCGAGGGATTGTTTCCTGGGCTCGAAAATTGCACGCTCGTGGTCAACGTCGCAAATATGCACAGCGACATAAAAGGCCAGCCAACGTTGATAAAGGCCGCGCGAGAGGTCTGCTCAAAATTCCCCCAGGTGAAGTTTGTCCTGATCGGAGACGGCGCCCGCCGCGCGGAATTCGAATCCATGGCCAGCGAACTCGGACTGAAGCAGAACTTCTTATTTCTGGGGCAACGTCAGGACGTTCCGGAGCTGCTGGCTTGCTGCGACATGGCTGTATTGCCTTCCAAGGCGGAAGGTTTCCCCAATGCTCTGCTCGAATATATGGCGGCAGGATTACCGACGGTCGCAACCGACGTTGGGGGCAACCGCGAGATTATCCAGCATGGAGTAAACGGTCTGCTTGCCCCCACCGATAGTCACGAGGCTTTGGCAAAGTCGATTCTGTATTTGCTCGAGAATCCGGCCGCTGCCTCGGAACTGGCTCATGCGGGGCGTGAACGCGTACGCAGGGAGTTCAGTTTTGAACGCCTGATCGCCGAGGTGGACGTCATGTACACCCAGTTGCTGCACGCGCGGCACTGATGCCTACATCGTGACCGTCACGAAGTAATCGCGTGCGATCCGCTCACGGCGAAGTTGACCACGACCGACGCCAGAAAACAATTGATCGAGCTGTGCCTGGCTGTAGAGGTAAAGCGGGCAGCGCTGCTTATAACGAAGCTTGCGTTGCCAAGCCAGGATGCCTCGATCCGTGGGGAAACTGAAGAACGCCTTCCCTTTGGTGACGGAGAGAACTTTTTCGATCGTCTTGCGCGGATCGGCCATGTAGTCCATAAATCCCATGGCAACGGTGTAGTCGTATTTTCCGTCGATGGGGTCAGCCAGAAAATCGTGGCGGGCAAACTGGCAGCGGCCTTCAACCCCTGACGCCGCGGCATTTTGGCTGGCGATGGCAATCATTTCGTCGGCGAAATCTATTCCGTAAACACGCGCCGCGCCATTTTTCGCCAGCGCTACACTGTAATGGCCGGGACCGCAGCCAATATCGAGCACGCTCTTGCCCTCAATGGGATTGCAGCCCGCGATGGTCTTCTCGTATCTCAGACGCATGCTGGCCCGCAAATAGCGGTTGATCCACCGGTTCACAAACGTATTGCTATTGCCGTATATGGCGTTGAAGTCGTGGGCGTACGAGTGAAAAAACTCAGACGTACGATTTGCGGACACGGTCATGCGGCCTCCGAGACCGATTTAGCTTTAGAAACGGATTTGGGCGGACGCGCCGAGACGGCGCTTTCGTCGAAAAAATCGGGGTTCTCAGCGATAAATGTGGCGAAGCTCGTTACCTCGAACTCATCCAGAATTTTTCGCAGCTTGGGCTCGGTGCTGTGAAGATTTACGTATGACTTGAAAGCCCGAATGGGACTCAATCGAAGCCGGGGATGAGTCGGGTCTATTTCCCGAGGATGAACGTAGAAGACCACGGGCCGGTTCTCGGCCAGCACCTTGCGCGTCATTTGTTTAACCACAGCGTACGGAAACAAACGAAGATACCCTCCACCAAAGAAACAAAGGCGCTGTCCCAGCACATTGGTCACGGTAATAGGAAATTCCATTAGCTCACCTGATACCAGGTGCGGCGAATAGTGGTCCGTATCCAGGCCGCCGTGTTGTCTAGGAGCCGGGAACACCGAAGAGTCGTAACGATAGCCGGCTTTGAGGATCGTCTCAAAAAACCAGGGCGTCTCGGCAGTGACCGAAAAACCCGGACCGCGATAGCCGAGAACAGGCTCGCCGGTGATGCTCTCGAGAATAGATTTGCTCTTAGTCGCGTCTTCCAGGAAGGCCTGCGGCGTCATCGTATAAATCAATCGATGGGCATAGCCGTGGGAAGCGATCTCGTGGCCGCGTTTATGAGCTTCTCGGACCAGATGGGGATATCTCTCCGCGATATAGCCGAGGAAAAAACAGGTTACGCGGACATCCTTTTCGGTGAATATGTCGAGCAGCTTTCCAAAATTGCGCTCGACGCAAGAAGGCAATGAGTTCCATTGCGAAATGTCTGGGGCAGATGGAAAATCCAGTATGTGAAACCAATCTTCGACATCGACCGTGAATATGTTTTTCATGATTGCTGACCCTTTTCCCTATTTCCTAAGTTGTCTCTCAAGCCGATCCACTTTCGCCGAAACAGAGATCACGAAAACGTTCGTAGTAATTTCCACCGATGCTCTTTAGCGCCATCTTCATTTTCCAGGCCACTAGCTGCTGAACGCAGGGCGCCCAACGGCCGGCCGCGAGGTTGGCTGCAGAAGCAGCCGACATCCCGCGTACTATTCCGTACCTTCCTAAGACTTGGCACCCGTCAACGATTTGGGGGCGCACCGTAGGCTCCGAGGTAAACAACACTTTCATGCCCGCTTCCGCGGCCGCTTGCGCAACTTTGCGCGAGTAATTGCCTCCAGGCACAGATGCGACGCTGATCGGTTCTCCCACTATCTGCGCGAGAATATCGGCGCTCTGCTTCCACTCAATTAACAATTGATCCCATGAGCAAGAGGACATGCGCCGCGGATGTGAGCAGGAGTGCGATCCGATTACATGCCCGTTCCGCCGCAGCTCAACGATGTGCTGGGATTTCAAAAAGCCCGCCTTCCCCACGTAATCAGTTGAAATAAAGAAATGTGCCCGCCACCCGTATTCCTGGAGCCGCTCCGCGATTCGCAATGTGCTGATGCCGCCGTCGTCGAAGGTGAGAAGAAAACCAGCTCTGGGTGAAGTTTCGGCCAAAAGATCAAGAATCGTCGCCGGCGCCGACTTTAGAATGCCGCGTATCGCTTCGAGGTGCCGTTCGAAATCTGGCCACGCCAGTTTGTAATGTCCGGCCGCGGGACCCGAGAACCCCGAACTGTCGTAGTCGCCCGGCTCGGTCACATCGTGGTAAAGAATCGAGCGCGCCTTAAGGCTCGTCGCTTCCCCCGTCAAATTTTGTTCACGAAAATGCATTCAGTCTGTGACCGCTTACCTAGAAAATCCTGCGCAGCTGTGACTTCACACTTTGGGGAACAGCCAATCCGAATCGTCCGCCGGCGTTCTTGCAATACTTCGCGATCTTTCTGAGCCGGTCTGAGTTGCGGTGTTCGAGCTCAAAACGCAACAGGGTATCTTGGTCTAACTGGCCGCTCGACGGCAAACGAAGGTCCCCTTTAGTTCCTGAAAATTCGCCCTGTGTGAGAGCATCAAGGATTTTCTCCCTGTCAGTTGCTGAACCGTTCAATGAAGTGAACAAGCCTCGGAACTGGCGCTTCCAATGCAAATCCTGCCCATAGAAAGCCCGCAAGGTTGGCTTGATCTGTTGCATGCGTTCCAGCAGATGAAAAGTTTCGGTGCGAGGCGCGTAACGGCCATCGTACTTAGTGTTCCAGACCTCGATGCCGTGGGGCAACACCGAAAACCCTTCAATCGCAGAGAACATTCTATCGGCAGGGTGGGCGATAACCGGGATCCCACCGTGTTCGTGGATGTGCTCGATGACTTGCTGCGGATCTTTGGAATTCGCAAGTTTTGTGCAGCCGTATCCCAGGATATGCATGCCGCCTTCGCACCCATATTCCAGGCCGGGCACGAACAAAAAGTCGCCGCCTGAAAGCCGATCACATTCGCTGACATATTGTTCCAGCTTCGAATCGTCAAAGCTCTCGGCGTGGTCGGTCACGCAAACAAATTTGCAACCCGCCGGTTGAAATATATCCTTGAGTTCCGGCAGGGTGAATTCGCCATCCGAATACTTGCTGTGAACGTGAAGAACTCCGAGTGCGCCCTTCGCCGGCTGCGATTTCGGCTTTCGCAGAAAACTGGGAACACGATGCGCAGCAAAATGCAGCCAATCTCCCACTTCTGGGAGTGGATCCTCAATGCTGAAATTGTCGTGATAGGTTCCACGCACCGGTTTCAGAAAGGTCAACAGTGTGGGAAGACGTTTGGGAAAATTCCCAGGAAAGCCTGCGGGAGGTCCCGCGAAGGTATCTACCAGATGCTGAACATCGCCGAGGAACCAGCGGCAGCGCACTCCTTCGTGGTAGCCGGCGGGGCCGGTCACATCGCCGGTTTCCGCCATCTGCGCCAACATGGCTGGAAAGTCCACGCCCGCGTGGATAGCGAGGGGCAAGGAAGTCCAGAACCGGCCATTTACCTCGACGAAGACCGGTCGTCCGTCGGGGCGCACGCGAAACTCAACCATCGCGACACCATGCCAACGCAGAGCTTGAAGGATGGCCAGTCCAGCATTCCTTAACTCGGGTTGCGGCGCGATGCTGACGCGCAACGAACTCCCAGAGCCGGTGGGGCGGACATCCCGAATTCGGCGATGGAAAAATTCCGCGCGGACTTCGCCTTCTCTCATGAGGGCGAAGTAGCCGCTTCCGACGCCTTCTATGAATTCTTGCACCAGCGTGCTGGAGCTGCGCCGCGCAATTGATCCATAGGCTGACCGAAATTCCTCTGCGTTGGTCGCATATAGCGGCTTGCCGGTAGCGCGGAGCTGGCCGTCCTTCTCTATCTGGTTTGAGCTGCGCGGCTTCAGCACTACGGGATAGCTGATGGATTCAGCAATCTGCTCAGCTTCAGCAGCAGAGTTTATAAGCCAGGTATGCGGAGTTGCGATCCCCAGCGATGCGGCAAGCGAGGTCGTATGCCGCTTGTCAAAAGCTTGCAGCACCGTGGAGTGCGAAGGAAGCAGAAGCTTTCCTCCCGCAGAGAAAATGACATCCCGATGGGCCGACAGGGGCAGCATGCTGAGTTCAGTCATCGGCAGGATGAGGCTTTTGGGATGCTTTTGGATCTCGGTGGCGATGTGCTTGACGAACGCCAGCGGATCACGGTCCGGAGCGGGATAGGTGAACGTCCCATTTGCATAGCGTGACCATCCGGCCTTGGACCAGGAGAACGTCGAGCCAACCACAACCGAATGTCCGGCGCGGCAAAGCGAGCGAACACATGCCACCGCCTGGTTCTCGTTCCCGTCAAGGACAAGAATATTCATCCGCTCACCGCATCCACGTGCAGGGGATCGTGCGTGTTTGAACTTCTGGCCTGAGCTGTTCCGGCGAGCACCTCAGCGAATCGTTCTGCCACCAAAGACCAATCAAAGCGTGCCACCAGCTCGGCTGCCGCGCGCTCGTAACGTTTCCTCAGTTCCGGCTCGCGCAATAACGTAATGACTGCTTGCGCGAAGGTTTCGACTCCATCGGCGAGGAGAATATCTTTGCCGTTACGTACGTCGAGGCCCTCGGCTCCGATCGAAGTGGAAACAACCGCCCGGCCTGTTGCCATCCCCTCGTAGATCTTGAGGCGTGTGCCGCCTCCCATTCTTAAAGGCACTACGAGCACCCACGCCTGTTGCAGGTGCTCAGCGACGGAGGGGACAGTGCCGGTGACCTCGACGGTCTCCGATGCAAGACGTCGCACTGCGGCGACCGGGTTCTTGCCGACTATCCGAAACCGCGCGTCAGGCACTGACTCCAGAACTCGTGGCCAAACTTCGCGACAGAAGTATTCCACGCCGTCAACGTTCGGTTCGAAATCCATTGTGCCGGTGAACGTTACCAGTGGTCGAGTTGACTGGCCGCCGGAACTGGTCCGGTACTGTTCGAGGTCTACGCCCGTGGGCACGACGCTGATTTTGTCCGAAGGTATGAACTGGCTCATTACTGCGCGGTCTTGTTCTGAAACAGCGATGACGCGCTGAAATTTTGCGATGCTCGATTGCTCGTAACTCCTCATCTTCGCGGCCTCAAATCGATAAACCAATCGCTTTATCCAATTGCCTTCGTTTTCGACCATCCGCTCCCAGAGCACGGTTTCAACATTATGTTGAAACAAAACTGTCTGTCCCCAGCGTTTGGAAGGAAAAGTAAGCGAAGCAGACAGGAAGTCACAGACAGCGGCATCGAACTGCTTTTCCTGGAATAACTTTTCGATCTGCCTGCCCGCGCTCTTGTCGGTGAATTTTCTGACCGCGAATGGAGCGCGCGACGGAAGGCAATAGAGATAATGCAAGACCCGAGCCATGGTGTTCGAATTTGGGGCTCCGGTCCAAATTGGTACCGCGGCTGGGAACTGTTTCCTGATCTCGGTTTCGTACCATAGATCACGAGTGCCCCCGTAATGCGTAAGGAATACAAGCTCATGATTCTTCTGCAGTTGCCGCAGAATGTTGTAGGAGCGGATCTTGCCGCCTGCGTCCACAGGCAGAAGCTTTCCGGCTTTAACCCACAGTATTTTCATACATTTACATTAGTATGAGCTGAGCGATAACCGCCGCAAAGTAGCCTGCGTAACCGACCACATACTCTTCCGATTGCGCCCGCGTCACCTGTCGACCCAACTAAGACTCACGGTTATCTTGGCACGTAGTCTGCCGAAAGCGTCCGCTAACTTGTATGCAAAATGGTTATATCTCGCTTTTTTTCAATAACTTAATACGAGGTAGTGCCTCAAACGAAAGTTCCGGCACAGAGTTGCAAGTGAAAAAACTTGCACAATGTTCCCGCATTTTCCCAATGTTGCCTTATACACGCCGGGACGTTACAGGAAGATGAATTGGCGGCGGAGTTACATCATCGGCCATCACGATGTAGTTGATTCTAGAGATGTTAACGCTGCGATCAAGCAGGCCGTAATAGGCCCGGTAAAGCCAACTATTCTTTAGCCAAATCTTCAGGTCGAAATAGCGGCGATAGAGCGCGCGTTTTCGGGGGGCCGTAGACGAGTGATTTGAGGCGGCACTGTTCGCCACTGTATACCCTAATTCCTGGAGATAGGGTCCGACAGCATCCTCGAATTCCGCCAGTTCAGACGGCGAGAACGACGTTTTCCATCTACCGATCGGGTTAAATCCGGCGTTCTTTGATTCTTGCGGAAAAGAAGTATTAGGTTGGCCGACGGACCCGATGCCCACCTGCTGAATACGCTCGTAGTCAAGATCGTGATCGAGGAATTGCCCCAATTCTGCCAAGATCTGTTTCCGGCGCGCAATCAAATCCTCGAAGCGAATCTCCATGTAATTGGCGCCCAAGGCCTTGCCATAACTGCGTCCTTTCCGCACGATCCATTCCCAGTACATACCGGAGGCCAGCAGGCGCCGATCCCCGGGAAGCGGACGAATCCAGCCTTGCTTGTTCAGGGATGCGGCGGCGTCTCTTCCATCACGAATAATGTGGACCACCAGCGCATTCGGAAACAGGCGCTTGATAAGCGGCAGGTACAAAATCTCTTCGGGAGAATTATCTGCCCAGCGATTTACCTGCTGTGTACGACAAATCTCTTCCATGAAAATTCGCAGAAAATCTCCGGCATGGTGACACTCGGCATCAAGCCGTGCTTGCAAGGGAGCAGGTTCGATGTGTCCGGCGCGAAATAGCTTGGTCTGGAGCCAAACGTCCAGGAGGCGGCGGCGATTGTTCTCCACGCCCGGATTCCCGAAGCGCGGAACCAAGAGATTGAACACATTGGATTCGGCCAGATAAACCGCAAAGCCACCTGCCGAAAGCAGCATGTCGTACAGGAGTGTGGTTCCGGATCGTGGACAGCCAACCACAAAAACCGGGGCTGTGCTTCTTGTGGATTGAGGCGGGTTAGTCATTGTGGATTGGTCATTGCTCATTGCGTCTTCTATCGCACCAGATTAGCTTGCCAATTCTTTGTAAAGCTCGAGCACCGCGAGCAAATTGCCGTCCTCAGTTTGCTCGGCCGGTTGGATCCGTGGGCGCGGGTTTCGGAGAACGTCCTCTATCGCAGCGAGCAACGCCTCCAGATCGCGTGCGGGAATCAGGCGCACCCCTTCCGGCCTCATGCCATTGTCAGTGGCAATAACCGGTAAACCGAAGTGGAGGGCCTCGCGCACTGACAGCGCGTCGCCATCATACCAAGTCGTCCGTAACATGAGATCGGCGCGGGCTATGGCTTGCAGCGTGGCGGCATGAGGCAGATCGCCGTATAGCAGGATGTGCCCACCATAGGATTGCCTCTGGATCTCTTTCTCTAACGAGTCATGCAAGCTTCCAGAACCTGCAATCACCAAACCAGCAGTCGGCCATTTCTCTCGTACCCGCCCTAGGGCAGCGATCTGAAGGGGCAAATCGTATTCTTTTTCGAGTAATCCGACCGTAATCAGCAGCGGATGATGTTCCCGGAAAAATGATTCGACCGCAGGCGGAAGTTCAACCGAATCCCTGGCATGACTTGAGGGCAGCGAGTGGGGTGAAATCAGCCGGATGCGTCCCCGCCGCACGCCTATGCGCTCGAAGAAGGCGGCAATTTCGGTGTTCACCGCGATGATTCGATCAAATCGCCGGAAGACGAATGCTTGCAAACTGTGACGAGTCGTTGACATGCCTTCGCTGGAAGAAGGGTAACCACCGGAGTGGAATGTAAGCACAGATTTACGGCCCGGAAGAATTGAACAGACCACTCCCAAAGCCAGTTGGCGGGCCCAGACCCTTCCCCCGATGTGCAAATGCAGAATGTCATACCGCCGCCGTAACAACAGCCAGAGGACTTGCAGTCCGCTGCTTGGGTAGAACACATCGTCGCTCGAAGGCTGGCGCGTTCGCGTGAGGTTCACAACAGCACAGGGAATGTCGCGCTGGCGCAACATCTCGCGCAACGCCACAATGTGAGTCTGAATTCCACCATGAGGAGGCGGATAGGGACCAAGTTGCAATACCGTCATTGGGCGTTGTGACCAACTCCTGCTTGCCAATCGATGGTGAAGGGGAGCAGTTCGCGGGCGGAGCTGAGCATTCGCAGGCAGCAGATGGTAGCGCGTGCGCCATCAGCAACCGTGACCTCCGGTGGCTGGCCTTGGCGGAGGCGGCTGAAAAAAGACTCCATCTGCGCCCGGTATCCCTTTTCGGCGAACCAAAGATTGCGGGTGCTCACAAGATTTTTCTGCACAACCAGCCGTTTGAAATTTTCGGTGGCCGCCCCTAGTCCCGGCGCGAATGCCTCAACCCGCTCACCTGCCGAGGTTGTGCTGCCGACGGTGCAATAAGTCAGATTGCCCACCGAGCCGTCGGCAAAACGGAAACTCGCGACCAGATTGTTCTCCCCGATAACGTCTTTCCCCGGCGGCAGTGAGTATGCGGAAACACTCACCGCCTCGGCATCGAGCAGCCAATACATTAGATCGGTGAAGTGGCAGGCTTCGCCCAGTATCGCACCGCCCTCTTTAGGGTCGGCCATCCAGTAATTACCAGAAATACCTGGGCTGTTGATGCGACAGTTGAGCACGGCAGGTCCGGTTCGTTTTGCAAGCTGGCGCTTGATCTCCTGGTAGAACGGGACGAAGCGGCGATTGAACCCGACAGTGAGATGGCGACCGGTCTCCTCGACCGCGTCGCAAAGAGCACGACACTCTTCCTCGGTAAGGGCCATAGGCTTTTCGACAAAGACGTGCTTGCCTGCGCGTAGCGCATCCAGGGCTTGCTGGCTGTGAGATCGATTGCGCGTGACTAGGACAACGGCGTCTACTTTTGGGTCGGCAAGAATCTCGTTGTAATCGGTGCAACAGTACTCGCTGCCAAAGCGAATCGCGTAACTTTTGGATCGCGCGGTGTGTGCGGAGCAGACCGCGCGCAGGCGCACACCAGGTATTTTCTTGATGATAGGTAAGTGGACCCATCGAGAGAGATTGCCGGCCCCGACGAGCGCCACCGCGGTTTCCGCGGTCGCTTTCGTTTGAGGAGCAACTGAAACTCTCCGCGCTGGCGTAAACGTAACCTGCGCATCGAGCTCAGACACGGGATATCTCAGCAAGACGGCCAAACTGCCGGAGGCAGAATCCATGATGGTTTCGTAAGCATGGGCGGCTTCTTCCAGTGGGAAGCGATGAGTGACCAGCTGCTCCACTGAAACCTGTCCGCGGCCTACGAGCCGGAGAAATTCCTCCATATTGCGGTTCTCCGTCCATCGAACGTAGGCGAATGGGTAATCCTGGCCCTGTTTTTCATATTGCGGGTCGTAACTGCCCGGGCCATACGCGCGCGCCATAAGCAGCTTCAGTTCTTTGCGGTACATCGTATTCCAGGGGAAGCTCAGCTCGACGGCGCCCACATCCACAATGCGCCCGCGGTCGCGACAAATATCTACCGCCTGTTCGCACGGGCCGGCCGATTTTGCCGCGGCAGCGATCACCACGCAGTCGAGGCCGCGGCCATCGGTGAATGCGCTGGCTGTTACTGCGGCGGAACTGGGATCGGAAGAAGCTTCGATTCCCAATTGCTTCGCTAATGTCAGGCGCTCGGGTCGGAGGTCAATTCCCATAACTACTCCGCCCTGCAGACGAACCAGTTGCGCGACTAACTGACCGAGCAGACCCAACCCGATCACTGCCACCTTTTCGCCGAGTGCGATGTCGGCAACTCGCACGGCATTTAGGGCAATGCTGCCCAGAGTGGCAAAACAAGCTTGTTCGAACGGGACCGTCTCCGGTAGTTTCACCACGAGGTTGGATCCCGCCAAAATCGTTTCCCCGTGACCGGTTCCTTCTCCGCCGTAGGCTACGCGATCGCCAATCTCGAAAGCGGTTACCGTGGGATGCTTATCCACCACTACCCCAGCGCCCGAGTATCCCAACACGGCATATTCTTTGAACTTGGCCTGCACCTCCCGCAACGAGCGCAGCGGGCCCTGATTTCGCATCGCTCTCCACACTTTCGTCAAATGCGAAGGATCATCTGCCACCGCTTTGATGACGCTCTCATTGTGAATGCTGGCGGTTTCGGTTCCGCTGCTGATGAGGGAATAATGCGGACGAATCAGAACGTGATGCGGGACGAGGATGGGGTCGGGAACTTCATCTACCACGATCTCTTTGAGCCCTTTGCGCAACACTTGCTTCATAACGACCATCATCTCCTAGCCGAACGCCAACTATGCGTGACTTAAGGCATTTACAAATGTTACTCAAGACACTTGGCATTCGGGCCTTGGCCCGAAGTTAAGCCATCCTTTAAACTGCTGTGTGCGCGAATATTAATTTCCGCGCTTCGATTTGCGGAACAGTCGTTCTTGTGGGGCAGCACCTGCACCCAACTTATATGCTCAGATACATTCGTGCCGGAGCGCTTCGGCTGCTGAAGAGTTCCGGAATTTTTGATCTGGCGAAGAACAGCCGCTGGCGTAGTCAACGCCTGCTCATTCTGTGTTACCACGGCATTGCTCTGGAAGAGGAGCACAAATGGATTCCGGCACTCTACATGCATCCGGATTTGTTTGAGCAACGGCTGCAAGCGCTGCGAACTGGCAACTATGCCGTATTGCCTTTGGGGGAGGCGATACAACGGCTCTATCGGAACGATCTGCCGCCCAAAAGCGTAGCCATCACCTTCGATGATGGCGCCTATGACTTTTATGCGCAGGCCTATCCCCGCCTGAAGGACTTCGGTTTTCCCGCGACAGTATATCAAACCACTTTTTACTGCGATTATCGTCAGCCGCTTTTCCATTTGATTAGTTCCTATATGCTCTGGAAGCGTCGCGGGCTGGTGGTGAAAGCGGCGGGAATCGCGGGAATTTCCGGGCCACTCGATCTGCGCACAGCCGCGGGACGCGCCAAGACTCTGAACGATCTGGTCGAGTTTGTGAAAAACCAGAAACTGTCCGAGGAACAGAAAAACGAACTGGCGGCCAGTTTGGCTTCGGTGCTCGACCTCGATTATTCGGATCTCGTTCGAAAACGAATTCTTCAGCTCATGCGCCCAGACGAGATTTCCCACCTTGCGGCCGAGGGCATTGATTTTCAACTTCACACCCATCGGCACCGCACGCCGATGGACGAGGGCTTGTTCCTTCGCGAGATACGAGACAACCGTAAGAGATTGATGGAAATGACCGCTGGTGCGGTGCCTTCTCATTTTTGTTACCCAAGCGGTGTGTATCATCTGGAATTTTTGCCGTGGCTGCAAAAAGAGGGTGTGGTTTCGGCTACAACCTGCGAACCCGGTTTGGCCTCGCTTGGCGACAGCCCACTTCTGTTACCTCGGCTCATTGATGTTAGCGGCCGCAGTCCACTTGAGTTTGAAAGCTGGCTCACCGGCGTCGGCTTTTTTACTTCGCGACCTCGCCGGCGTTACAAACTACCTTCACGCAGGACGCGCCGTACTGAGGCAGCATATTCGCCATAGCTGGCTTTGAAACTGTCTCTACGCAGCAAGAGGTTCGATATTTCAACTTGCAACAAAAGATTACAAGGTCAACCGACCTCAACCGACGCCGGGTCTGGCAAAGTGCTGAAGCGACTTTTTATCTGCGGTGTTGCCACCTGCGGGTTCTCCTTGCATGCGTTGTACAGCACTCCGGTGAAAGCCACTAGAGCGTAAATAAACAGTTCATAGCCGTATGCGGCGAAGAACGCACTTACCAAGTACCCTACAAATGCAGCTCGAAGCGTACTCGCGAATACTTGTGCTTCGGGGTCGGACCGGAAACGCTCTGTGTTGCGGATGTCTTTTAGATTACGAAACGCTTGCCGCAACAGCAGGATAAACAAAAGTATTCCGGGAATACCGGTCTCAGAGCTCAACTGCGTATACGTGTTGTGGGTTAAGAACCAGGTTTGCGTGATGTTTTGAAATTGTCCTGGTCCGACTCCAAAAATCGGATGTTGGGCGGTGAGTTTTAAGCTCATGATGAGAAGCCGACGGCGGGCTTCTGCTGAGCCCTGGTCCATCGGATCGATGCTCGGATTCACAATTGATTCCAGACGTCTGCCGTAATGAGATGGAAGCAAGACAGGCAACAGGAAAAGTGCCAGAAACCCAGCCACAACTACCAGGTACTTTCGTTTTCCCTTGACCCCGAACTCGTAAAACGAATAAATCACCGCCGCAGTAGTAGCCAGGAAGCCGCTTCGGGAATAGGTAAGGGTCACCGCCCAAAGCATGAAGATGAGGCCTGTGGCCCATAATATTTTCTTGAAGGGATTGCGGGTCGCCAGCAGGAATCCAAAGCAGATCGGCCAGTTCAATTGGATTATGATCGCGAAATCATTTGGATTGCCGTAAAGCCCGGTCCCCATGTGAAGCCGCATGAGCCCGCGAAAGAAGATGCAGCCTACCGCCGCAGTGATGGCAGTCGCACTAGCCTGGATAAACAGCAGCGTCCGAAGCCTTTTCACAGAGGTGACGGCAAGACCAATCATTAGCGTCATGATCACGACTTTTGAAAATTCCAAAACAATTTGTGCCGCACCTCCTCTCCAGGCTGCGAAGGGCACACAAGCGCAGAACCAACAAAAGAGCAGAAACACGAGTTTCGCGTCCTTGGTTAACTGAATGCTGCGCCCCTGCCCGAGCGTGCCTACAATCAAACCAAGCAATGCCAGGACGCCCAGGATTTTTGCTTCAGGAATTACGTAAAGGGAAGTGAAGATGTCTTGCGGCCGGAAATAGTAGAAAGCCCAGAACACGACGATCGTGCCATAGGCGAACGCGAGGCGGTTCTGCTGCGTGTTTAGGGCGGTTACGGTTTTCCAGGGACTGGTCACAATTTCCCCAATTCTAGTTGAAGCCGGCTGTTGCGCGAGCCCGTATGCAAGGCTGTGTAGATGTGGGCTCTCCCCTGATACCTCTGGTCATGATGACATGAAGGCGGTAGCAATTCGCTCTCCAGCTCCGGTCTGACTCCTAAGTACCTGAATCAAGAGATGATATGGGTTCAGGTTCGCCGCACGTTGAAGTCCCGAAGCAGGTCGGGCAGGTAGTGGTGTAGAACTTCCGGTCGTAACCACTAATCCCTGAAGCAAATGAGCGATCATGGTAAAAGGCGTGGCACATTTGCCCCAAGCCTTACCCACAAGTGAAAAGGAATTGCACACGGTACTAATTCGCTAGAAACCGGGGACGATAAGCGATTTATGATACGAGGGGTTGTGCAGGCGGACGGGACAGCGTCTGGCATTCCGGGTGCCTAAGAATCTGTAGACCCTGGTAGGGGTGTTATCGAAGGCCGATTTCAGCCCGCAACCGCAAAGACAGACTCAAAGGGGAGATAACTTGAAAAATCGGGAAATATGCATCCTAGGTGGAGGCATGACGGGGCTGGCTGCCAGCATGGCCTCGGGCTGGCCTATCTACGAGGCATGTGAAGAACCGGGCGGCATCTGCTCCTCCTATTACGTAACTCCCCAAGGTGCTAAGCGTCCGGATTCTCCGGAGGACGGTGAGGCCTATCGGTTTGAAATCGGCGGTGGCCACTGGATTTTTGGCGGCGATCCGGCAATCTTGCGCCTAATTCGTTCAATCACTCCGGTAAAACAGTACCAACGCAGTTCGGCCGTATTCTTCCCTGAGGGGGAGAATTATGTCCCCTACCCGCTGCAAAACCATCTTTCGTACCTTCCCGAAGATGTAAGGCTTAAAGCCGTCACCGAGATGTTGAGTGGCCCGAAGGGCACGGTTCACACAATGGGGGATTGGCTGGAGCAGAGCTTCGGCCGTACCCTAACGGAGATGTTTTTTGCGCCCTTCCACAAGCTCTACACTGCCGGTCTGTGGGAACAGATTGTTCCGCAAGACGGCTACAAATCTCCAGTGGATGCGGCCCTAGCCCTGCGCGGCGCCTTCGGCAAAACTCCAGCCGTTGGCTACAACACTGGCTACCTCTACCCTGAGGAAGGTCTGGGGACTCTGGCTCGACGGCTGGCCGAAAAAGCGAAGATCAACTACTGCAAGCGCGCCGCCCGAATTCATCTCGACAAGAAGGAAGTCGAGTTCGCCGATGGCTCGGGAGTTCACTACGATGTACTGATTTCTACTTTGCCCCTGGACAAGACACTGCTCATGGCGGGAGTTGAAGTCGACGAACGTCCTGACCCATACTCCGCCGTGCTGGTGCTTAATATAGGAGCTCGCCGCGGCCCGCGCTGCCCTGATGAACATTGGCTCTATCTCCCCGACACGCGCGCTGGTTTTCACCGCGTCGGCTTTTACAGCAATGTCGACGAAAGTTTTCTGCCGGCATCTTCGCGGAAAAACAAAGACCGTGTCAGTATTTACATTGAACGCGCATATCCTGCAGGCAAGAAGCCCTCAGCCGAACAAATCGCAAGCTACGTCAAGGCCACGATCGCTGAATTGAAAGAATGGGGCTTCGTGGAAGATGTCGAAGTCGCAGACCCCACTTGGGTGGAGGTGGCTTATACCTGGGCTTGGCCTGGTTCCCGCTGGCGCAGCAAGGCCCTGCAACTTTTGGAAAAGCGTGATGTAGCAATGGTCGGCCGTTACGGGCGCTGGATATTTCAAGGCATCGCTGATTCGCTACGTGATGGACTATACGTGGGCGCGGCATTGCGGGCGGGACAATAAATGGAGAGAGTGGGAGAACGCATCATGCCGAAGGTCAGTGTGATCATGCCGAGTTACAACACGGCCACTCTCATTGCCGAGGCCTTGGACTCCGTGTTCGCGCAGGACTACAGCGACTTTGAAGTGATCGTAATCAATGATGGGTCGCCCGATACCCCGGAGCTCGAGCGCGTTCTCGAACCGTACCGCGATCGCATTGTTTATTTGAAGCAGGAGAATCGGCGTGCCTGCGGAGCGCGCAACAACGGCATCAACCACGCTCGGGGGGAGTACGTTGCTTTTCTCGACAGCGATGACAGTTGGATGCCGACGTATCTACGGACGCAGATGGGGCACCTGGAGAAAAACCCATCGCTGGACATGATCTATTGTGATTGCCTGATTTATGGGGGAGGAGCGCAGAGCGGCAAAACTTTCATGCAGACTTGCCCCTCCGACGGGCCGGTGAACTTTGAGAGTCTGCTGCTGGAGATGTGCCAAGTGCCGATTTCAGGAACCATAGTGCGGCGGGAGTTGCTCATTGCTGCCGGCGGCTTCGACGAGCGTCTGCCCATGTGCGATGACTACGAAATGTGGCTTCGCCTCGCCTACCGCGGAAGCCGCATCGTTTATCATCCCGGCGTGCTGGCGCGGCTCCGCATTGGCCGCCCCAATAGCTTGTCCGCATCTGAGGCCCGCATGCTGGGTGCTTTGCTTACGATCCTGTCAAAGGTAAAGACGGACTGGAATCTTTCGAAGGAACAACAGATCCTGCTTGCTAAGAAGTTTGATAGGACGACGGCGCTGTTTGACCTGGAGCGCGGCAAGGAATTTCTGAAGCAGAACGAGTTCAACCAGGCACGGACCCTGCTCGAACAAGCCAACGGCCAATTGCGGCGAGGCAAATTGAAATTGACTCTGTTTGGATTGCGCGTCGCGCCCGCTCTGACGGCTTTCGCCGCTCGTGGCTGGGATCGATTTCGGCTCCGGTTTGTCGGGTAAAACGGAAAAAGATTTGCTATAGAAAGTCACATTGAGGATACCGCAATGATCGCGCGTTTTATCGCTGGAACCAAGCTGTTTCTCCGCTTGCACGCACCCGGCCGCACGCTAAAGATTTTTCCCGACGACGTCTTTCTGGTTTCCTTTCCTAAGTCCGGCAATACCTGGACCCGTTTTTTGATCGCGAATCTGGCTAATCCTGAAACCCCAGCGACCTTCGCAAACATTCATGCCTTAGTTCCCGATCCGGAAGGCACCGCCAAGAAAATTCTGGACCGGATGCCTCGCCCGAGGATCATCAAGAGCCACGAATGCTTCGATCCCAGGTATCCCCGGGCCATGTATATCGTTCGTGACCCGCGCGATGTTGTTTTATCGCAATATCATTACCATCGCAAATGTAGAAAGATCGATGACGACTATCCCATCGAAAAATTTATCGGACATTTCCTTGCCGGGCATACTTGTCCTCATGGATCTTGGGGAGAAAACGTTTCCACCTGGCTAGTCACGCGCAAGAATGACGCAAGATTTTTGCTGCTCCGCTATGAAGATATGATCGAAAATACGCCGCGTGAACTGTCTAAAATTGCAGCGTTCTTGGGCATTGACGCTACTAAGGAACGGATCAGCCAAGCGGTAGAGCGCAGCTCCGCTGACAGCATGCGGAAACTCGAAAAGGCCCAGAGCCATCTTTCGACGCTTACCAAGACCTCGCGCAAGGACCTTCCGTTTGTGCGTGCTGCTGGTTCGGGTGGTTGGAAATCGGGGCTGCCCGAAGCTCAGGTTGCAAGAATTGAAGCTGCGTGGGCCCCGCTCATGCGCTCTCTCGGGTACGAACTAACTACACGGCCCCGTTCGGAGTCCTCAGAATTCGATCTGGTGCTGAACGGAATCCGGGCTAATTAGTGAGAAAAGGCAATTGGCAGTCGGATATCGGACATTCCTGCGCAATCCGAAGACGAAAGGCTTGTCCGCTCTGGTCGCACAGCTTTGCCACTAGCCGAGTTCCCACGACGTGTTTCCACATAGATAAATCACGGGCGGCCGTTCAGCTCAACGCGGCGCATATCTCTCCAATGGCCACCGCCTATGCGTAAGTGGGAAAAAATCCAAATCGTGAAAAACGTGGGTTCCAGCTGGTTTGCGCTCGGAATCAACGTACTTGTGGGAATTCTTCTTTCTCCCTTTATCCTCCACCGGCTGGGTGATGCCGCGTTCGGAGTTTGGGTCCTGATCTTTTCGCTTACCGGATATTACGGTCTCTTTGATCTCGGGATACGTTCATCCATCGTCCGTTACGTTTCGAAATTTTCGGCAACTGAAAGTAAAGAAGAAATCGCGAAGCTGATCAATACTAGCTTATTTAGCTACAGTTGCATCGGCGCCTTCTGCATGCTGCTGACCGTGGTCGGTTGTCTGTATTTGGACCGGTTATTTCGTATACCGCCAGAATTTCGCTCAACCGCACGCTGGTTGCTGCTGATGGTGGGCGCTTCAGTCGCTTTGGGATTTCCGCTCGGCGTTGCTGGCGGAATGCTGGAAGGCTTGCAAAAATTCTACATCCTTAACTGGACCAGCATTGTTTCCACACTGCTTCGCGCCACGCTGATCGTCTTAGTTCTCGAGCGTGGACACGGGCTGCTGGCGGTCGCGTTCATTACTATCAGCCTGCCGCTCGCCATTTCCATAGTCCGGACCGGCATTGCCTTTAGCATTTTGCCGGTTCGGCTGGCCCGGCATTACATCGACGGGGCGATGTTTCGCAAGGTGGCAGTGTACGGCGGCACCACGTTCATGATCATGGTGGCGGGCCGGCTAAAGTTCAAGACTGACGAGATCGTGATTGGAGCTTTCCTCTCTGCTGCTGCTATCACCTACTTCAATATAGGCGCGCGAATTGTGGATTACGCGGCGGAAGTCGTCGTGAGCCTGGCGCAGATATTTGTTCCAATGTCCAGCGAGTCCGAGGCCACAGGACAGGTGGACCGGCTGCGCAAGATATTTGTTTTGGGAAATCGGTCCTGCGCTTTTGTGATCTTCCCTATCGCGGCAATTCTTATCATCTTGGGTAAGTCTGTAATCGAGGTTTGGGTTGGCCGGAAGTATGTTGCAACCAGCTATCCGGTTTTGCTGATCATGATCATACCTTCGACTATCTGGCTGGCGCAGGGCGCGTCTGGGCGGGTTTTGTTCGGTATGGCAAAGCACGGCACTTGGGCGGTGGTTACGCTCATCGAGGGAGTTTGCAACTTGATCTTGAGCATCCTTCTGGTGCGTCCGTATGGGATAGTCGGGGACGCGCTCGGAACTGCCATTCCACTAACCTGCAGCATGGTATTTTTCATGCCGGGCCACTTGTGCCGCAAGCTCGGAATTCGCCTGCAAACCTATTTGCGCGAAGCCTATATGCTGCCCCTTCTCACCTCGGCGCCTTTGGTGGTTACTCTGGTGCTGCTGCATCGCTGGTTCGTGGCGCACAATTATTGGCAGCTCGGAATTCAACTGCTGATCTGCGGAGCGGTGTACGGGCTGGCACTGCTTTGGGCCTCGCTTACGGGACGAGCTCTTCGGATAGGAAAACTCGCAACCTCTCCGGATGTAAAGTCACCCGAGGTCGGGCTGGTGGCTACGGGTTTTGAAAGCTATCAACAGGATGCATAAGCTGCAAAAATCTGGAACTATGAAGTTGGTCTCAGCAGTCCAAAGGAGTTCGTCAACGCAGTGATATACGGTATCAAGACCGTCCTGAAGTATCTGCTCGGCCGTGATATTGCCGACCGCGACGTGGCCGTCTATCCGGACGATACCTTCGTGGTTTCTTATCCGCGCTCAGGAAACACCTGGACGCGTTTCCTGATCGCGAATCTCCTGCATCCAGAAATTGAAGTCGGCTTCGCAAACATCGACAGTTTAGTTCCAGATACAGCTGCGCTATCGAGCCGAACGCTGAAGCGCGTTCCCCGACCCCGCGTGCTTAAAAGTCATCAATACTTCGCCCCCCGATATCCCAAGGTGTTGTATATCGTGCGGGATCCGAGAGACGTTGCGTTCTCCTATTACCAGTTCCACCGCAAGTACGGCTTCGTCAAAGACAATCATCCGATAGAAGAGTTCGTCGCAGACTTTGTCGGCGGACGGCTGATCTCCGCGGACTGGGGAACGTGGGCGGAAAATGTGGCAAGTTGGTTTTACGCCCGTGGCCAGAACCGGGGTTTCCTGCTCGTTCGGTATGAAGATTTGAAACGCGACACCAAAAGAGAACTGGGCAGGATCTCCGACTTCCTGGGAGTTGATCCAAGTCCCGACCTTTTGTTGCGCGCAATCGCACAGAGTTCTGCAGAGCGCATGCGTGAGCTCGAGCAAAAGCAACAGCACCAGTGGATCGGAACTAAGAAGCACCGCAAGGATATTCCGTTCGTCGGCGAAGCTAGCGCTGGCTTATGGGATAAAAAATTGCCCGCGTCGTCGGTTTCGCTTATCGAAGCAGCATGGGGAGAATTAATGGTTACGCTGGGCTACGAACTCTCGGTTCATGCCAGCGACTCCGTGAAGAGGACTGTTCCCGCCGAACTCTCGCCCGGACACGTGTAGAACTCCACGCTCGTCTCTGTCCATTCCATCGAATATGATCTCGTTGAGAAGTCGATAACCGTCTTTCAACAGAAATGGCAAAAACCTGGAAAGAGATCTCCGACAAGCTGCGCAAAATGGACCGGCGCGAGTTTCTGGATCGCAGCCGTCAAGAGCTCTCGAAACGCGCTGATGCGATGCTGTCGGCCGTCAGATACGACTTCGCAAGTCGGATTCAACGCGCCGGCTCCGCGCAACCGGGGAAGTTTTTCTTTCGTTCGGATCAGGTCGAAAATCTGCTCCAGTTAGTTCGCGACCGCTTGCCCGAGCAAGCCGGCAAAATTATTGAACGCGCCGAGAAGATTTGTTCTCACCGCTTCGATCTTTTGGGATACACAGATCTCGATTATGGACAGCCGATCGATTGGCACCTCGACGCCGTCCATCAGAAAAACGCGCCCTGGAAGCCCTTCCACCGCATCAGGTACCTCGATTTTGCCGAAGTGGGCGACAGCAAAGTCACATGGGAATTGAATCGCCATCAACATCTGGTCACGCTGGCGAAGGCATACCGCTTAACGGGCAGTGACCGGTTCGCGCGCGAGATCCTCTCGCAGTGGGGCAGCTGGCATGCACAGAATCCGTATCCGATCGGTATTAATTGGGCAAGCAGCCTGGAAGTAGGTTTTCGCGGCCTCTCCTGGATATGGATGCACGCGTTTCTCGAAGGCACAAAATTTCTCACCGCGGATTTTCACGCTGAGTATCTACGGGCGCAAGCGTTGAACGCACGTCATATCGAGCGCTACCTTTCAACCTACTTTTCTCCTAACACTCATCTGCTGGGAGAAGCCGTTGCCTTATTTTTCCTCGGCACGCTGTCCCCTGAATTGCGTGGCGCGGAACGGTGGAAGTCGCAAGGCTGGCAAATGGTGCTGCAAGAAGCAGCACGGCAGATAAATCCTGACGGTATGCACTTCGAGCAGTCGGTCTATTACCACGTTTACGCGCTCGACTTTTTTCTGCACGCCGCATTGCTGGCATCGGCCAATGGCGTGGAACTTCCCGCGGATTTCGAAAACACGCTCGAGCGGATGTTGCACGCTCTTTACCTTCTGGGGCGTGCAGGACCGCCGCCGCGCTTTGGCGACGATGACGGTGGCCGTCTGTTCGACTCTATGCGAAACCGGGATGAGCATCTGCTTGATCCGCTTGCCACCGGCGCCGTTTTATTTGGCCGTGGAGACTTCAAAGCGCTAAGTCAGGAGCTGTGCGAAGAGACAATCTGGTTGCTCGGCGAGGCAGGGGTGCTCGCGTGGGACAGTCTCGAACCTCAGCCAGTGCCGGTAAGCTCCGCTTCTCTAGAAAGCAGTGGGATTTATATCTTGGTCGCGCCGCCGTCTAAGAGCCAGTTAATTGTCAAAAGCGGTCCGTCGAGAGCACAGACCCGAGGACACGCCCATGCTGATGCGATGAGCTTGTGCTTGCAGAGTTCGGGCCACGCCTTGCTCATCGATGCCGGTGCCTATGAATATGTAGGCGAGGGTGGCGAGCGAAATCTATTCCGCGGCACGGCGATGCACAACACACTGACTGTGGATGGGCAGGACCAGGCTGAACCCGATGACCCGTTTTCATGGAAACAGGAAATTGGCGCGAAGACCGAGCGATGGATTGTGGGTGAAACCTTTGACCTGATTATTGGTTCGCACAGTGGATATTCACGTTTGCCGGACCCAGTGACACATCGGCGCTGGATCGTCGGTTTGAGATCAGGCGCTTTTCTGGTGCGTGATGTGATCGAAGGTGAAGGTGAGCATCGGCTCGAGCTCTCCTGGCAATTGTCGCCTGACTTGCAAATGCAGCAGAAAGACCTTTTCCGCGTGAAGCAATCTTCGCAAGGACTCGCCATAGTCACTGTGCAGAGCCACGGTTGGTCTGAAGAAGTTCATAAGGGTCCATGGTCTCCCGTTTATGGCTTACAGCGTTCGACGACGGTTCTGAAGTTCGGAACGACCTCACGATTGCCCGCGGAATTCGTGACGCTGCTCGCGCCACTACCGGAGGCTAATGCAAGGCCAGGAAAATTATCACGCGCGGAAACCTCTGAATCAGTTTGCGCATACCGGTTTGAGGCAAATGAAGTGATTTACCAATTCTTTTTCGGCAAGACCCAACGACCATGGGTTTCTGGACAAGTTGCCAGCGATGGCGAGTTTGTTTGCATCACAACCCGGCAAAACCAGGCAGCGGACATAATCCTTTGCCATGGAACCTATGTTGAGTTGGACGGGAAACGCGTGGTCGCCGCTGCGCATGCGGTCGCTCGATATGAAGTGGTCAATGGTGAGACCGTCCAGGTCTTTTGTTCCGATCCGTCAGCGATTACGAATTTCGGGGTTTTGGGACCGGAAAAAACGATTGGATAATGCAATTCTGCCGATTTGTTACTCGGCGTTAGCCGTTGCTTTTTCAACTGCGTCGACGTCTGCACCCACGTCCTTCTTGTCTGTACCAGCGTGTTTCTGAGGACTGTCGGCAGATAAACGGTAGTCCCCGCCGTTTCCTTCATGGTGCTTCGCGAATTTGACATCCTTGGGATCGCGTGGAAAAAAGTTCCCCTTTGGCCAGGCGTCATTCCCGCCCACCAAAACGTTACGTTCGAATTGGAGCGAAGCGATACACGCACCAAAGCGCTCTGCAGCGCTTCGACCTTTAAAGGCACAAGGCCCTTTTGGGCCGCTGCCGCTGACCGGAGAATCCGACGGGACCGTAACAATATTGTTTGTGAATATGACGTTCCGAATAGGCGTGTCCTCGGAAGCGCCGAGAATCATGAGCTTCCTCGGAGCTTGTAGGAGCATAGTGACGTGGTTGATGGTGATATTTTGCAACGGAGCACAGCTCGGGCACTGCGTCATCTGAAAAGCTAGGCCGACTGCGGTGGTATCGCCGTTGTAGTAGGCCGGGCTTAAGTCGTCAAAAATGTCATCGTGAATGCTGAATCGTCCGGCAAACTTGGGAACGGACCAGGTAGTATTGCCGACGCCGATAATGCCCATCACCAGACCACTGGCCGCGTGGGAGACCCGATTGTAACGGAAGGTGATGTCGGCCACGGTGTCATTGGGGTTGCCCGTGGCACCGCCCTGACTCATGGCTGTGAAAAGCACGGCCGCGCCATGCTGACTGAATCCCGGCCAGGTGTGCTCAAGGGTATTGCCTTCGACCAACACACGCTGGGCGTTTTTAAATTCCAGCAGATTCTTTACGATGAATGGGCAGAAACCGGGAGTGTTGAAGCGGACGCATTTTGTAGGGTCATGGTTTATGGCGCCTACGAAGCCGGGTTGACCCGGCATCCAAGTCAGGGGTTTGAACAAATGATTGTGGCGGATTTCGATATCGGTGGGCGTGGTGGTTCCTGCGGATCCGCCAAAGATAATGTTTTCTGCTGCTGCCTCGAGGAAATTGTTGACGATTTTCCAGGTGCCCATGGCTACGTTGCCGCTTCCGCCAGCGATGGCCTGAGAATCAATGCAAGCACCGATGCCGGCGGTGCAGTGAAAGTCGGAGAAATATGAATCGACCACGGCAGCATAGGTGATGCCGTTCAGGTGAAAGCCTCGTGTGGTCTCATCTTGCGCTGTACCGTGGACCCAATCACGGTCGAGGATGATGTGGTTCGCGGCAGCGTCTTTTTCTTCTTTCGCGACCAGGACGTAGTTGATTCCTGTCCCTTCAGGACGAGTGATCTCAAGTCCAGGGCCCAGCCGATAGTGGTTTGCGCCAGGGGCAAACATGATCGGCCCGCCACCCTTCTCGGCCATGAGCGTAGCCATTACTTTTTTCGTTGATTCGCAAGGGAAAGCCGGTCGGCCGGGCAGTGAGGCCACTCCCGCGTAGCACGGCGAAATGCGAGAGCCCTCGGGTGGAAGCGCGCTGTCTGGAGCATCGGTGCGAATAATGATCCAGTGATTGTCATCGCAACTCTTATTCGGCAGAGCGAACTTGCCGACGAACTCTGCTCCTGCCTGAAGGGCGATCGTATCTCCACAGCCCGCGCGGTCTATAGCGGATTTCAAATCGTCGCCGGAAGCTATCTTCCAAGTCTTGCCGGGCGCAGGTGTCTCTGCCAGTGCGCTATGAACGTACACTCGCGGCAATTCCGCGGGGCCATCGAACCCGGAAGTGGGCGAGATCTCAGAGGTGTTGGGTTTCGCCGACGGCCTTCCCGGCTGGGGAGTCTGAGCAAAAGTACCCGATAGCAGCAGCAGCGTGGTCGGCAAGAAATACCCAACCCGAGCCAATATCATATTTTTATTCCAACCAGAGAGGGAATAACACCACCCAATGCTAGTACAAGTCGCCTGTGGATGGCAGAATCATACGTGCCACACTTGGGGGTGCAGCTAGTCTGGGTACAATTTGAATTATGGCGGGAACGGACGGGAGCGTCGAATGAGAGCGTTTGGGTAAGCGTTAAAGTTTAGGGTAGCCATTTATGTGAAAACTTCTGCACACAACGTGCAATCGAAACCTCCGGCTCACTCATTGGGTAAGGATGCTCTTTACTCGTTATTTCTAGCCACTTAGGACTAAAAAAGTGATTAGGGCACGTGCTCTAAAACGGGAATAACACTTGCTGTAATTAAAGGCTTCTGCGCTGCATGTTTTTCTTCTAACAGGTGCGATGAGAGCAGATTCAATTTCAGAGCCAACTTTTACCGAGAGATCGTTCCAGGACCCGAAGCCGCTTCGCGTCGATCCTCCTCGACCGGGTTGGACGTCACGCCTGTTTCAGCCGGCCATAGCGACTCTATTTCTGACTCTAATCGTAGTTTTGCAATGGCTTGGTGGGGCATATCGCACTGAATTCGCCGGGTACCCTGATGAGGGTGCCCACTATATTACCGGCCTGATGGTGCGGGACTACATTGCCAAACACCAACTCCATTCTTTTAGGCAATTTGCGGAGAACTATTACATGCACTATCCGAAGGTGGCGATTGGACACTGGCCGCCTTTCTTCTACGTCGTGCAGGCGGCTTGGACTTTGCTGTTGCCCATATCGAGGCCGTCGCTACTTTTCCTCATGGCGATGTTCACCGCCCTGATGGCTTTCACTTTATATCGCATTGTGGATGACGAATTCGGACGCATGCTGGCGACAGCCGTAGGGTTCCTCTTGATCGCTTTATCTGTAATTCAGGCCTATAGCGGCATGGTAATGGCCGACACTCTGGTTGGACTGTTAAGTTTCTGGGCAGTCTTGTGCTTTGCGAGATTCATGGATCGGGGGAGTTGGCAGGATGCGGCGTGTTTTGGAGTCTTGTGCGCGCTGACGATTCTTACCAAGGGGACGGGCGTGGCGCTGGCTCTGGTGCCGCCGCTGGCTCTATTCTTGACCGGTCGTTGGGACCTGATACGTCGCGCGGTGTTCTGGCTGCCGGTTGCGATCGTGGTTCCCCTGTGCGCTCCCTGGTACTGGGTCACGCGGAACATGCTTCCAAACACCTGGCAACAAGCAAAACCGGGGCTAAATTACTTTGCCAAGGCGCTCCGTTTTTACACTTTGCATTCGCTTCATGTTTTCGGCATTGGCCTGATCGCGCTGGCGGTAGTAGGGCTCGTGGTCCGGATTGTCACCCTTCGGCGCGAACAAGTCACAAGCAAGTGGGCTGTTCTTGCGGCACTGCTCTTCTCTACCGCTCTGCTGGCTTTCGTAGTGCCTGCGGGATTGGAAGATCGATTTCTCATTCCTGCAGTTCCACCCGTGCTGGCTTTCGCTGTGGCTGGATTAGACTTTGTTGCGCGCCGGTTGTTCCCCGGAAGGCTGAGCTTACCGGCCAGAAGGCTCGCATTGATATTGCCCCTCCTGGCCCTCTTTCTGCTGAGAACGTTTTACGTTCCCAGGAGTGCATCTTTCGGTTTTGCTGCGGTCGCTGAATACGTATTGTCTCAACCCGAATTGGCGAAGGCAGTCCTCCTGGTGTCTTCCGATGTGACCGGCGATAGCATGTTTATTTCAGAGCTGGCCATGCGGGAGGCGCGACCGGGTCATTACGTGTTGCGCGCCACCAAGGTGCTGTGCGACTGCAGTTGGTCAGGAGATCAGCACGCCTCCCGCTATTCGACTCCGGAGGCATTGATGAACTACTTTGACCATAGTCCCATTCAGATCGTGGTGGATGATGAATCCATCCCGTCTCGCTCTCGCCGTGATTTCCATCTCATGCTCGATAAAGCGATCGCTACCTATCCGCGGCGTTGGAAGCTGCTGGGCACTTATCCGGTTACGCGAGACGGAGTCCTTCATTCCACCGGCGCTCTTGTGTATAGCCTTTCAGGCACAGATCCTTCTGCGGCCGTAGACATCGATTTGCGGCGAATGTTGAACAAGACTATTCAACTGCAAGCCCACTGATTTCCCCCCAATGAGATTCGTTGCAGCACCGGCGCACACCTACGTTGAACCAGCTAGCCAGCCCCAGTTAGCGGGAAGTTGGCGATCGAACAAACCCTGGATTGCAACCGCACTATGCGCAGTGCTCATATTCCTGGCGCTCGCCATTGGCACCGCCCTCACATCACGTCCTATCACGGATGAAGGTTTGTTCGCTGACCCGGCCTACACGCTGGCGACAAAGGGGTACATGGGATCTCCGGCCCTGCGCGACAATGCTCATCTGCTGCGTATCGAGGAGCGGACGTACTGGATTTTCCCGCTCGATCCCGTGCTGCAAGCGGCTTGGTACCGGCTGTTCGGCGTTGGCCTATTCGCCATGAGGAGCTTGTCAATCTGTTTTGGCTTGCTTGGGTTGGCTGCTTTGTTCACCTTGGTTGAGAGACTCTCGAAGGATTCGAAGATTGCGTCACTTGCAGTGGCTTTGACCGCGCTGGATTACTTTTACATGTACGGTAACGCCTCAGGTCGTATGGACGTGATGTGTGCTGCGCTGGGCTACGCCGGTTTAGCGTCCTACGTTGCGTTGCGCGAACGCAATCTGGTTCTCGCCGTCTTGGTGAGTCACACCCTGATCGTGACCAGCGGAATTACCCACCCCAATGGATTTCTCTACTTTATGGGGCTGGTGTTTCTAATGCTGTATTGCGACCGCCGTCGCATTAACTTGCGGCACGTCGCACTGGCAGCAGTGCCTTACGCGGTGGGCGCAAGTTTGTGGGGCTGGTACATCCTTCAAGATCCGCTAGCGTTTCTGGCGCAAATCAAGGCGAACGCGTCTGACGGAGGCCGCTTTCAAGGCTTGAGAAATCCGCTCCTGGGTTTCGTCAGAGAGATTACCGTACGCTATGCGAGTGCCTATGGGTTTGAAGCGCATTCATTCGGCCACGAAGGGCCAATCTACCTGAAGGTGCTGGCGCTATGCGCTTACATGGCCGGCATTATCGGAGCGCTTTCGATTTCGGCTCTTAGGCGCAAAACCGAAGTTCGGGTGATACTCTCGCTCATTACTATTTGGTTCATCTATCTCGGCATCTTTGACGGGCAGAAAGCTTACTACTACCTGGTGCACTTTATACCAATGTACGCAGCACTGCTTGCGGTGTTTGTGTCATGGCTCCTACTAAACCGCAAGTTGAATTCGAAAGCCGTGTTGTTGCCGTTGAGCCTGGTTGTGGCAATTCAGGTGGGTGGAGTGGCTTACAAGATCAGCTTGAACTCATATAAGAATATCTACCAGCCTGCGGTCGAGTACCTGAAGCAAAATGCGCGGGGCTCTCGACTGATCAACGCCAATATTGCCTTCCAGTTCGGGCTGGGTTTTCCGAACAACCTGGTTGATGATTCGCACCTGAATGAGACCGCGGATTATTTCGTCATCGACAATGAAGTGGCGCAACGGTTGAAAAATTCCCGAACGGGAAATCCGAGCACATACAGGCACGTCACCGATATGTTGGAGAGCTGCTACGAAAAGGTCTACGACCTTAAGTCGGTGGAGATTTACACGCTTCGCAAAAACACGCACAGCATTTGCGAACCAGCCGAGAAGAACAGCACGGGGACCGTGAATGGTCCCCGTTGAGGGTTAAGCCCTGAAGCCGAACGCTCAATTTCGGTTTTCGGACTGTTCAGATTGCCGTTGCGGATGATCACTGTGCGCCGGCTATTGCTTGATCTACGCGGTCGACATCGGCCCCCATCGCTCTACCGTCGGTAGCGGCCGTCTTATAGGGGCCTGAAATAATGTGATAGTCACCCCCGTTTGCGTTGTTGTAGTTTACAAACCCCACATCCAGAGGCGACGGTGGGAAAGTGTTGCCCGCGGGCCAAGTATTGCTCGCGCCTACCAGCGCGTTCCCGACGAAACGATAAGTCGATGCGGTACAGTTGTTAATCCGCGCCACGTCTGTGGCCCCGTAGAAAGCACACGGAGCTTGCGAGCCAGTACCAGTGACAGCCAGCCCCGCGGGTGTAGACGCGATGGTATTGGTAAGCGTGATGCCGCGGACGGGGGTAGCTACCGGTGCGCCTAAAATCAAGAACATTCTGGGAGCTTGCAAGAGCATGGTGACGTGGTCGATTGTGATATTTTGCAGGGGAGTGCAGATCGCACACTGGCTCATCTGAAATGCCAGACCAACGGCGGTCGTGTCGCCGTTGTAGTATGCCGGACTTAAATCGTCAAAGATATCGTCGTGCACGCTGAAACGTCCGGCAAATCGGGGAATCGACCATGTGGTATTGCCCACGCCGACAATCCCCATGACCAGGCCGCTGGCGGCATGCGAGACGCGGTTGTAGCGGAAGGTGATGTCGGCCACGGTGGCGTTAGGGTTGCCCATGGTGCCGCCCTGGCTCATGGCAGTGAACAGTACGGCCGCGCCGTGCTGAGTGAATCCAGGCCAGGTGTGCTCAAAGATATTGCCTTCGACCAGCACGCGCTGGGCATTTTTGAACTCCAGCAGGTTCTTCACCGCGAACGGGCAGAAGCCCGGAGTGTTGAACTGCGCACATTTTGTCGGGTCGTGATTCACCCCGCCGACGAAGCCGGGCTGGCCGCGCATCCAGGTCAGGGGTTTGAAGAAATGGTTGTGGCGGATTTCGATGTCAGTGGGAGTAATGGTTCCCGCGGATCCGCCAAACAGGATGTTTTCCGTCGCGGCTTCGAGGAAATTGTTTACGATCTTCCAGCTGCCCATGGCCACGTTGCCGCTTCCGCCAGAGATGGCCTGGGAATCGATGCAAGCACCAATAATCGCTGTACAGTGAAAGTCGGAGAAGTAGGAATCTACCACACCGACATAGGTGATCCCGTTCAGATGTAAACCGCGGGTGGTTTCGTCTTGGGCAGTGCCATGAACCCAATCGCGGTCGAGAATGATGTGGTCAGCAGAGCTAGTAGGATCCTTGCTGACAAGATTGTAGTTAACACCCGTGCCGAGTGGCCGGGTGATCTCCAGTCCAGGTCCCAGCCGGTAGTGGTTGGCCCCCGGAGCCAGTGTGATAGGCCCCCAGTTTTTGTCCGCCATGAGCCTAGCCATGACTTTCTGAGTGGAAGCGCAATTCAGCGCTGGCCGGCCAGGCAGCGAGGACAGGCCTGCGTAGCAGGGCGTGATTCGGGTGCCCTCAGCTGGCAGTGCGCTATCCGGCGCACTGGTGCGAATAATGATCCAGTGATTGTCATCGCAATTCTTATTCGGCAGAGTGAATTGACTGGTGAATGTTGCACCCGCCTGAAGTTGAATGGTGTCTCCGCAATTCACGCTATTGAGAGCAGACTGAAAACTGCTGCCTGCGTTTACCTTTATTGTGTTGCCGGGCGCTGGCGTGTTGGCTAATGCGCTTTTGACGTAAACACGCGGTAACTCTGCTGGGCCGTCGAAATTGCCTGAACTTACCGTAGTGGCGTTCAGAGTGAGTTGCCGGGTGCTGCTATGCGCCATCGCGTCGGTCACTCTGGCGGTGAAGGTGTACGTGCCAGCCTGACCAACCGTTCCTGCAATCACACCATTCGTCGGATTAAGCGTTAATCCGCTGGGCAATGATCCCGAGTAGAGTAACCAGACGTAAGGCCCCTGGCCGCCCTGCGCGATCATGGCGACGCTATAAGGAGAGTTAACCTGCGCATTCATCATCGTCGACGTAGCAATGGTCAGGGGCGCCGAAGTCTGTACCAAGATGTTGGCAGATGCCCGAACCCCGCTGCTCGCAGCCGCAGTCGCGGTTATAACCGCGCTGCCTGTGCGCGCGGGCGCTGTGAACAGTCCGCTTGGCGAAATTGTTCCGGCGCTAGCGGACCAAACCACCGCGGTTTGCGCCGTGTTCCTCACTGTCGCCGCGAACTGTACTCTTGCGCCAGGTGCGATCTGCGCGGTTTCCGGAGTGAGTGCTATCGATATTTGGCTCTGCGGGATAGATCCAACGTTGAGCTGCAGCACGTGCGTCCCGTATCCGAATTGGGAGTCGGTTGCACTCACGGCAAACACAAACGCCCCACTTACTGTTGGTATACCGGAAATCGTCCCTGTGCTCGAGTTCAGCGACAAACCGGAAGGAAGCGCTCCCTGTGAGACCCAAAATTTGTAAGGCGCAATACCGCTCTGTATGCCGATCGTCGAGGCATAGGACTGCCCTTGCGTCGCGGGAGAGAAGGCTGCGACAAGCACAAGGGGATGAACACGTGGAATTCGGGGCGAGTCGATCAAATCCTGTCTTGCACCAAGCATTTGTTCTGCCGCAAGAAAAGGGACGAATAGGAAGAAAATAACCGCCAAGCAGAAGCAACAACCGCGATTTGTGGTTCGTGCATCAGCCAAGGCAATGGGGGACATAATTTCCTCGAAAGAAGATGCCGGGCCTAGAATCGCCCGCTTCAAGCACTCTAGCGTCCCGAGTGCAGATGCAACAGATCACCAAGGGTCACGGGACTTTAAGCACGAGGACGTATGAGTTGGACACGTGGCAGGTAACAGGTGACTGTCTTTAGTTCTCTCCTATAACGTGTTTCAGTCAAAGAAATGTGCCGACGCTGGCGTGCTTTGCTCTGATCTGGTGAAGACCGGGGAGGCATTCCATGCCAAGGAAGGTAAGGACAGACGGGCCAACATGGTTCATCAGCCTGGATATTGAGGATTTTCGTGAATCCAACTTCGCCCGAAACCAACTGGCGACCCCATTGGGCGAACGGTTAGCTTCTCTGCACAGTCTCAGCGGTACCGGCAGCCGACGACATCAGCTCGCGGCCATCTCCTTCAACACAAACGCGGTGCCAAAGCTCGAGATTAAGAAGGCGCCAGATACGATCGTAATGGTCGATACGACCAGCGCGGTGGGCGTCGAATAGCCGCTCGATGGCGGAGCGCTTGAACAGGTTCCGGTCGACACTGCGTGGCTCTAGCAGCAGATCTCGGATGGCCTGCAATTGTGGCCCTGCAAGCCAGCGGCTCCATGGAGTGGGGAATCCAAGTTTCTTGCGATAAAGAATTGAGTGCGGCAGCAGATCCTGCACGGCCTTTTTGAGAATTCGTTTTCCAGTAAGTCCGTGCAATTGAAACTGCCGCGGTATGTTGGTGGCGAACTCCACCAGCGGGTGATCGAGGAAAGGCACGCGACTCTCGATGGACGCCGCCATGCTCATGTTGTCCTGCTTCATAAGCAATTCGACAAGATAAGTCTTAATATCGGTATAAAGAAGGCGTTGCAACATATCGCCCGACGACTGGTCCCAATACTTGAGAGAACTGTTATAAGGCGCCCCGGGTTCGAATTCAGCAGCTATTTCATCCGACAATAAACCTCGTTGTTCCTGCTCGCTGAAGGCGCACAGGAAATTATCGAAGTACAACGACGCCCAGGAATTTCCGTCGCGGGCGAGTGGAGTATGCGCTAGTTTTCGTCTAAGCGCAGCGCTGATCCAGGAGGAGTCCTGGATTGCGTTGCGAATCTGGCCGCGAATCGATCCAGGAACCAGACCGCGGTAATAGCGGTCTAACGAAGCATTTTTCAAAGTGAATGCATAACGCGCATAACCGCCGAGTGTCTCGTCACTGCCTTCACCCGTAAGCACTACCTTCACGCGCTCGCGCGCCAGTTGGGCCACAAAATATAAGGGAACACTCGAGGGCCAGGCGATTGGCTCGTCTTCGTGCCAGATGAGACGCGGCAGAGCATCGAAAAACTGTTCGCGACTGACCAGTACTTCATGATGAACGGACTTCAGATGTGTAGCGACGACGCGAGCGTAGGGGAGTTCGCTGTAATCGTCTTCCGCGTACCCGACCGAAAATGTCTCCACCGGCCCGCGGAGTTTGGTCATTATGGCTGCTACCGCGCTCGAATCGACTCCCCCACTAAGGAAAACCCCGAGAGGAACATCGCTCATTAAATGGCTGCTGACCGCCTGCTCCAGAAGATCGCGGTATCGTTCGATGTAGTAGGTTTCGCTGCGAGGTGAATCTTCGGTGCTAATCGGCAAGTCCCAATAGGGCTCAATGCTCGCGCGCCCGTCCAGACCTACTTGCATGGTGTGGCCGGGCATTAACTTCAAGATGCCGTCGTAAAAAGTCTCGGCCCCGGAGATATATCCAAAAGCCAAATACTCAGGCAGCACTTTGCGATGAAATTTGGGTTCATATCCTTCAGCGAGAACCACTTTGATTTCCGAGCCGAAGACAAGCGACTCAGAGGTCAAACGGTAGTAGAGAGGTTTAATACCGAGCCGGTCGCGCGCAATGAACAGGCATTTTTTCTTCGCGTCCCAAATGGCGAAAGCGAACATCCCGCGGAGGTGGCGCACACAGTCGCGGCCATACTCTTCGTAAAGGTGAATGATAGTTTCCGTGTCGCTCTGAGTGCGGTAATGATGCCCGCTTGCCTGCAGGTGCGCGCGCAACGACGCGTGGTTGTAAATTTCTCCGTTGAATACGATCCAGGCAGTAGCGTCTTCGTTGCTGATTGGCTGGTGCCCGGTCGCCAGATCGACGATGCTCAATCGCCGCATCCCAAGCCCGACCGGGCCGTGTACGTAAAAACCATCGTCGTCCGGACCGCGATGTGCCATGACTGAACACATCTGACGAAGGGTATCGGAATCTACTCTCGCGTCCCTCCCGAATTGCATTATGCCTGCGATACCGCACATAAGCGCTTAGTCTTGATCTCCCCAGATCAGGCTACAACACTGGCTTGCTACGATCCAGTGCGGCATCTGAAATCGCGTTACTGGCGGGATCTAATGAGCAGTCTACGCAGGCTGACCAATGTAACCTTCGCGGCCAACACTCGCCTAAGCTAAACTGAATGCTCGACGCGAAAGCCGTTGAGCTATCAGACTCAGCCCACTGTGCTGAAAGACCCGATCTATCTCTGGAGGAGCAAAGCGTGAGTTCGTCGATCAGTGTTTTTGGACTGGGTTACGTCGGCTCAGTGACAGCGGCATGTTTTGCGCACATGGGCCATCGCGTGGTTGGTGTGGACGTAAGCCCGGCCAAAGTCGAGATGATGGCGGCGGGCCGCAGCCCTATCGTCGAAGGGCGCATGAGCGAACTGGTCGCCGAGGCCCATGAAGCTTCCCGGTTGAGCGCCACCACCGACTCCTGCGCCGCCATTCAACAATCGGATATTTCGTTTGTTTGCGTGGGCACTCCTAGCTTACGCAGCGGAAAGCTGGACCTGAGTCACGTGGAGCACGTTGCATCCGGAATTGGCGCGGCCCTAAAACGCAAGGATTCTTATCACGTCGTGGTGCTGCGCAGCACCGTACTGCCGGGAACAACAGAATCGCTGGTCATTCCTGCGGTCGAAAAAGCCAGCGGCAAGCGAGTCGGGAGTGACTTCGCGGTCTGTTACAACCCGGAATTTATGCGCGAGGCAAGCGCCGTCGCCGATTTTCTGAACCCGCCTTATACCATTGTCGGAGCCAGCGATCCCAGCCAGCGAACGCTGATTCGCGAACTCTATAAAAGCGTTCCTGGCCAGTTCTTTGAAACCACTATCCGGGTGGCCGAGATGGTGAAATATGTTTCCAATGTCTTCCATGCCGTGAAAGTATGCTTTGCCAACGAGATTGGCACCCTATGCAAAGGGATGGGAGTTGACGCTGAGGACGTGACCCGGATTTTCACTTCGGACACTAAACTCAATATTTCGCCGGCATATCTTTCTCCCGGCTTTGCGTTTGGGGGATCTTGTCTTCCAAAAGACCTGCGCGCGCTTACTTATAAAGCCAAAGAATTGGATTTGATGCTGCCCATGCTCGAGTCCATCCTGCCGAGCAACGCAGGTCAACTGGATCGCGCCGTGGACACAGTCTTACGCGCGAATCGGAGAAAAATTTCCGTGCTCGGGCTCAGCTTTAAAGCCGGCACTGACGATTTGCGGGAGAGTCCTCAGGTCCAACTTGTTAAGCGCCTGCTGGGCGAAGGCTGCCAGCTCCGTATCTGGGACAAGGATGTTTCGCTCGGCAGGCTGGCGGGCTCGAACCGCCAATACATTGAGGAAGTCATACCCCACATAGGGTCCCTGCTCTCCTCGGACTTTGAGGAAGTCGTGCGGAGCGGCGAAGTAGTGATTGTCGGCACCAGGGTCGACAAGGAACAGCTGATCCGATGCCTTCATCCAGACCAGATCGTCATCGATCTAGTCAATTTAAGCGCGAAGGCACGACCCGACGCCGCCTCCTACGAAGGAATATGCTGGTAAAACCGGTCACCATCCCGCCCGATAGCTTATCCATGACTCCGTAGTGGAATTACTTTAGTAACAACTGGAAAATGTTTCGCCTCTTACGAGGCAACAATTTTCCGTTTCTGACTCTGACTGTTCCTGCGCAGGAGATTCAGCTTCTCAGAATAATGGGCTTACGCGTCCTGCTTTGGTTGCTCTCTTGCACTTGCTAGTCGCGCATGAACCCTTCGCGACTAATTACCTCAACCCGTAGCGGAATGTTCGCCATCGTACTCAGCTCACTATTCGCCATGCTCGGCTGTGGCGCCAGCGGCGGATCCAATAACGGCACCCCTCCGCCAGCCCTAGTTTCTATTGCAGTCACCGCGCCTAACACAAATCTTATTGTGGGCCAGACCGAGCAATTGGCGGCCACAGGCAAGTACAGCGACAAGACAACCAAGGATCTGACGGGGTCAGTGACGTGGAACACTTCTCCCGCAGGACTCGCGACTGTTGCCACAACTGGGATGCTCACGGCACAGTCGAGCGGCAAGGTTTCAATCACCGCAACCATGAGTTCAGTTAGCGGCTCGTTCAACTTGACAATCGCCCCGAAACTCGTCTCCATCGCGATCACGCCAGCCAGCGCGACTATCGCCGCGTCCACAAAACAGCAGTTCGTCGCTAAAGGGACCTATAGCGACAACACCACTCAGATCATTACCGGCAGCGTAACCTGGAGTTCATCGAATACGGCGTTTGCGGCCATTAGCGACACTTCTCCAACCAAAGGACTTGCAACAGGCGTTTCGGGTCCAGGGACCACAACCATTACCGCGACTTCCGGAGCAATTACGTCTGCGCCAGCCTCACTAACTGTGACTGCGGCAACGGCTACCTCGCTCGCGATCACGCCTAACCCTGCTTCCATGGGCTTGTTCGTAAGTCAGCAGTTCACGGCCACGGCGCAGTTCTCAGATGGGACGTCTCAGGACATCACCAATGTGGCGACCTGGAGCTCGTCTTCAACGCAGAGCGCCACAATCACCGCAAGCGGTCTTGTTACCGCCAAACAGGTGACGCCCCCGAATACACCTGTGACGATTTCAGCTACATTCGAATCCGTTTCTGCCAGCACGCCGCTAACAATCGACGATCACAATCTCGTTTCGATTGCGATTTCTCTTAATGGCAGTACTGCGCAGGGAAATGGCGTTATTGCGCAGGGGACGAAGGTTCAGCTCGCCGCCACCGGAACATTTATAGATGGAAGCACCCATAACCTCACGTCACAGGTCGCATGGTCTTCATCAGACACTTCGGGATCGATCATTCAATTCCTTCCCGGGAGCACAGTGCAGGGTGTCGCGCCCGGTCAGGTGACGATCACGGCCACTCTAACTTCCTCGACGGGCTCGATATCAGGATCGATTCCCTTCCAAGTGACCAATGCAGCTATCCAAGCCGTCTCGGTGACTCCTTCAAAGGCAACCGTTCCCATCGGGGGGCGCCAGAGCCTTACCGCGACTGGGCAGTTTAGTGACGGCACTACCCAGGACATCACCACGAGCGCACAGTGGACTGCATCGCTCGGTGCCGGGAATACCGTAATCGCCACAGTGGGAAGTTCCGGCAGCACTTATGGCGTCGCACTCGGACAAAGTCAGGGAACAACCACAATCAGTGCAACTTTTGGCGCCATCACCGGCACGACGCCACTGACAGTGACCGGAGCGACTCTTAGATCGATTAAAGTGGCCCCAACGCGCTTTTTGCTAGCGCCGGGTTCGACACACCAGTACACGGCCATTGGAACGTGGACCGACGGAAGCACTCAGCCCATCAGCCAGAATGTAACCTGGTCCGAGACCGACGTCTCGGGTACCAGCGTCGCCCTGGTTAGCGGCTCGGGTGTGGTGACCGGTTGGTCAGCGGGAACCGCGACAGTGACGGCAGTATTCGGCTCGCTAGCTCCTGCGAGTGCGAACGTCGTGGTGGAAGGATCGCCGCTCAGCTGCATCGGGATCACACCTCAAGGCGTGCCGCCGGCAACCAGCTGTAGTCAGGTAACGCCTCCATCGGTCAGCGTCCCGGAAACCATCCAATTTTCGTTTATCGCGACAGGAATCTTTGCTGACGGCACGCCTCTCGATCTGACATCAACAGTGAATTGGACTTCCTCGTCGCCTTCGGCTGCGACGGTCGGGAACGGTTCCGGTAACGGCGGCGTGGCCACTGGAATCGCTCCTGGAAGCACAACAATTGCCGCTAGTTTTGCGGGCCAGAGTGGCACGGCGATGTTGGCAGTAACGAACGCGACGCTAACTTCGATCGCAGTTACGCCCATGAACTCGAGCATCACGCTGGGAAACTCACAGCAATTCACGGCAATAGGAAGCTTCACCCCCCCAAGTCCGAACATTACGATTACTAACCAGGTCACCTGGAGTTCGTCAGACCCTTCAGTTGCCGTCATCAAATCGTCCGGAGTGGCTGTTAGCGCCAACACCGGCACGACTGCAATCAAAGCAACTTTGGACGGTGTGAGTGAGACAACGAACCTTACTGTGCAATAGTTGATTGCGCCGCGATGTTGAGGGACTGCCTACCTGCGATCGACCTACAAGCCAGAGGGGCGTCGTGCTAACCCTGGACGTGTTCGTGCTTTGCCGAGGGCTCTGTTAAGACCCGGTCACCGGCCGGTCGTGGGCTAACTGGCTCGGTCAGCGAGTACTTCAGAAGACACCAAAGAGCCCGCACTCCATCCTTCCACCCGATCTTTTTACCTTCCTCGTAGGTACGGCCCCAATAGCTGATGCCCACCTCGAAGATACGAAGTCGTCGCTTAGCGATCTTGACCGTTATCTCGGGTTCGAAGCCAAATCGATCCTCCTCGATGGGAATCGACTGGATAACTTCGCGGCGAAAAACCTTGTAGCAGGTCTCCATGTCGGTGAGATTAATATTCGTCAGGCAATTGGACAGCAGGGTGAGAATCGAATTACCAACAGAATGCCAAAAGTAGAGAACGCGGTGCGGCCCGCCCCCAAGAAATCGTGAGCCATACACGACATCCGCCTTTCCCTCGAGCAAAGGGCCAATCAGCACAGAATATTCGGCGGGGTCGTATTCGAGGTCAGCGTCCTGGATGATGACAAAGTCGCCGGTGGCCGCCTGGATTCCGCGCCGCAGAGCGCACCCCTTTCCCATGTTTTGCGGTTGGAGAAGGACTGTGATCTGTGGGTGCGCGGCCTGTAATTCCTTCAGGATTTCGCGCGAGCCATCCTGCGATCCATCATCCACGCACAGGAGTTCGATTTCCAGCGGAACAGCCAGAACGCGCTCGACAACCGCACGCAGCGTGCCGCGCTCGTTGTACACGGGCATCACGACTGAAAGTTTCATGCCGAATCGCCGACCAAGTAGTGTAGAGGATTCCTCGAACATCGCACGGGAATTTCTCCTCCTCTGTTGCCAAACTAACTCACTGGAACCGTTGTGTGTGCAAATCGCTTGCCAGAGCGATGGCAGTGCAGAGTCAACTCTTTTTTTGCTAGGGCGAGCTTAATCCGACATCAAACGTTTTGCTGAGACGTGATGTAATGTTAATCTCGCAATCGAATGGGCGAATTGGAACTGCAAGATTTGAAGAAGTTACCGCCGGCTACCGTTGGTCGGCTCTCATCGTGGGGTGCGGGATGCTGGCTCGTGGCGGCATACCTCAGCTTTGGAGCGTGGTTGGCCCACAGTTTTGGCGTGAGATTCTTTCTACTGTCCATTCATCGGCTCCTGGTCAAGTTCTTAGTCAAGGCGTAAACGCTTGCACATGGACGCATTCCTGGCGGCATTCTTTTTCCTCGCATCCGCCGCTTCGGCATACCTCTGGACCACTCGTCTACCCCTTCCACCAGACCTCGGTGTGCGGGTTCTTTCGTTCCTCATATTATGGCAATTGCTGCAATTAGTTCCTGTTCAGCTATTGGCCGCTTTGCAGATCGCCGGGTTAGTTGGACGAGTCACGATCGCCGCCATCGCGGGGCTCCAGGCAGTTTTGCTCGCAGTCTCCGTTGTCTGGGCAACCACTCACCGGACGGCCCCAGCTAACGCTCCCGGTTGGATCGGTACCCGCCGGGCATTGCCGCCGTACCTTCTGGCAGCGGCTGTAGTGCTCGTCGGCTCCTATCTAATCTTCGCGATCGATCTCTTCTCATCGTTTCCAAGTGGATCTGATGCAGTTGCTTACCACCTGCCAGTTGCGCTCCGTTGGTTGCAGACCGGCTCCCTGGCGATTCCGGTCTCGAAAGCATGGCGTTTTAGTTTGCCAGGCAACGCCGAAATCGGCATGATGATACTTCTCGCGACCGGGAAAGAGTCTGCGGTCGTGCTGATTAACTGGACCGCTCTGGCAGTACTGGCGATCTCAACCTATCTGCTCGCGAAACGTATCAGCCAGGGTAACCGGTTGATTGCGGCGACTACTACTCTGCTGTTGCTCAGTATCCCCATGTTCGAGTTCCAGGCCCTCTCGGCCTACGTCGATCTGTTTGGGACGGCGTTCCTGGTGGCGGCGTTCACTCTCTTTGTCTACCGGAAACCGAACGGAAGCACTCTCAGGCTAGCGAGCTGTCGATGGCTGGTTTTTCTCTCTGCGGCAGCTTGTGGGATTAGCCTGGGAACAAAGCCGATCTATGACCTGTATGCAGCGGCATATGCGGTGCTCGTGTTGTTTTCGCTTTATCGTGATCGTGACCGAAAACAAACAATGGTCGTCCAGACCGCTCTTCTCGTGGCCGGTCTAGTTCTGCCTTCGGCGTTTTGGTTTGGAAGGGCCACCGCCGCCACCGGTAATCCCGTATTCCCCATGCGAGTAGCGGTTGGTAACCATGTTGTTCTTGCCGGCTATGCTTCTTCACAGATCACGAACCCCGATTTTGACCTGAACTTCGTGCGCAGCCGGGCAGAATGGCTTATTTATCCGTGGACCGAATGGAAGCGAGACCCAGGGTACTTAATGATTCCTTACGGAGAAGGCAGCGGAGTCGGCGCGGTGTTTACGAGCCTCGTTCCCGTCGGGCTCCTCTTCCTTCTTTTTCGCGCTTTCAGGGAATTTGGGCGAAATTCTGCTGACTCAATGCTCTTGCTGGCGCTAGTGCTGTCACTGCTGGCGTGGTGGTTTTTTTTATCACGAGTTCCGCGTTTCGCTCTGCCCATTGTCGTGCTGGCCTGCGTCCTTACTGCGCCGCTCATCGAATTGCTACAAAGGCATCAAGAGCGGCCATTCGCGTTTTTATTTCTCGTTTCGCTGCTTATCACGTGCACAATTTCAAGCTTCGTGCCCTTTCATATGCTCGTGAGTCGGCTCCGGAGTGGCCGTTGGGCAAGGTCGGACTTCTATTCATACCCGCGATTGCTGGATCAGCTGCCTGCGGGAAGCTGCGTAATGAACTACACCCAGTTAGAAGAGAAGAACTTCGCATTGGCCGGAAAAGGCTTGCGGAATTGCGTGGTGCCCGCTTTTGAGATACCCAGTCCGATCACGCGAGAGTTCTTGCAGCAGCACCATGTAGACTTCGTCGCCGAGATCGTTCCCCACCATGAGGAAACACTGGCCCATCCTGCTAGCGCTGGGATGTCGCTGGTGAGCGATCAGCTAGTGAAGTCGGGAGAAGACAACATTCAATGGCGCGTTTGGAAGGTGGAACAGTCCCATCCCGAGCCGGCAGGCCGATGAGCCGTCCCGGCCACGAGGCTGCCCGGAAACACGGATTCTTACCTTCTCGGCACCGGCTGGACATGCGGCGCCAAAAACTGCAGCAGTTCGTCTTTGAGACTCGGTCCGCAGGCGATCAAGCCGTCGATTAAAGAGTCTTTGCGGTTGAGTGTAAGACGCGAATTAAGTGTTTGAACGAAACCGCCGGCGCTCGCAATGAGCGCTGCGCCTCCGGCGATGTCCCATTCATTTTTTGGAGTCAAGGTGAATGTGATGTCCGCTAAACCGGCTGATACGCGCGCTAATTTGTACGCTACCGAGCCCATCGGCTGAATCTTGAACGGGGCGTTTTGAAATTGCAGCCACTCCCCGCGCTTGGTCTCGCTGCGGCTGGCTAGAACCAGCGCACCTTGCAATTCACCTCGTTGGCTGGCGCGAGCTGCTGCGCCATTGTAGGTGAGCCCGCATCCGACCGCGCCGAGGAAGACTTCATTTGTGGCCGGATTATATATCCCTCCCGCGACCGGCTGTCCGCGCTCAACCATCGCAATCGAAACGCAGAACTCCGGGATTCCCTGCACAAATTCGCGTGTACCGTCGAGGGGGTCGACGACCCAAACCCGCTCGCGATCCAGCCGCGCAAGATCATCCACGCTTTCCTCTGAAAGCCATCCTTCGTCATCCCGCAGCAAATTTTTGCGGAGCACGGAATCAAGTGCGCGGTCCGCCTCGGTCACCGGATCATGTCCAGCCTTGTATTCGGCAGCGATCTCTCCCGGCGTGAAGCGGCCAAAAACTTCCCGGGCCGCTTCGACCGCAGCTTGAATCCTATCGAGTACGCCGGAATAAGAAGACTTGGACATTTGGCTGATTAATGAAAGGGTACCCATAGCATTCTGGCGCCAGTTGCCAACAAAATCGCGCACAGTATGCGCCGCAGCCACAACACCGGAACTCGAGTGCTGAAGTAAGAACCCAGGATGCCCCCGGGAACTGAGCCAATGAGCAGATAAGCCACGAGCGACGGATCGACATTGCCCAAACGGAAATGCATAAAGCTGGTGACCCCAGTGAGCACGACTGCATGCACGATGTCTGTACCCACCATTACCTTGGGTTGATAACTGTAGAACATCAGCAGGAGCATCATGATGATGCTGCCCGATCCGACAGAGGTCATTCCGACTAGAAATCCAGCGATCAATCCAATGATTGCCATTCCGGTGAAAGATTTGGTTGTGGGAGGCCTGCTCGCCACCTGGCGCTCGATTTTTCGCTGTAAGAGCAGCAGAGTAGAAACGATGATCAGCAGAATGCCTACAGCTGACTTGATGAAGTCGTTGACACCCGCGCCGTGAACAACCCGGAGGTGCTGGAGTAGTCGGACGCCAAGGATCGACCCTGGTACGCTGCCAACTGCCAATGCCAGCACGACCCGGCGGCGGACGGTCCCTTTCATGAGATGGACTGCGCTCGAAGGGATCTTGGTGAGGAAATTGAACGCCGCGTCGGAACCCACGGCGATAATCGCAGGTATTCTGAGGCCGAAGATCAGGATCGGCAGGAGCAGCACGCCCCCGCCAAGCCCGGTAAGGCCAATCAGGAAGCCAACCCCAAGTCCGATCAGGACTTTGATTGCGATCAATTCCATCGTAATCGTGCCGGATCCATCTTGATGCCGGAGTTGCGTGTTCCGGGATGCGTTTTACGCTCCAGCAGAAAGCGCAGGCTCGGGACTGACTCCGATGAATCCCTGTTGCTCAAGATGAAGAATAATTTCCTGGGCAGCCTCTTCTGCACTTAACTCCGCCGTGTTGATCACAACCTCGGCATTTGTCGGAGCTTCGTAAGGATCTGAAACGCCCGTGAATTCCTTTACAATTCCCGCACGCGCCTTGGCGTAGAGTCCCTTGCGGTCGCGCTGCTCGCAGGTTTCAATTGGCGTGGCTATATGCACCAGGATGAACCCTCCGTAGGGTTCAATCATCTGCCGCACCTGAGTGCGTACGGAATCGTACGGTGCGATGGGCGCGCAGATCGCGATGCCGCCATTCTTCGTAATTTCCGAAGCAACGTAACCGATTCTCCGGATATTAATGTCGCGGTGCTCTTTGGAAAATCCAAGCTCCGAAGAAAGATTTTTCCGGACCAGATCGCCATCCAGAATGGTGACCGGTCGTCCACCCATCTCGAGAAATTTGGTGAGCAGAATATTCGCAATGGTTGACTTGCCGGATCCCGACAGTCCGGTAAAGAAGATCGTCACGCCCTGCTTGTGACGAGGTGGGAAGCTGCGGCGCAACTCCCGTACCACCTCGGGATAAGTGAACCATGGAGGAATGTCTCTACCCTCGTTCAGCCGGTCGCGCAGCTCCGTCCCAGAAATGTTAAGGACGCGCGCGCCCGCGGGTACCTCGTTATCGGGAACATAGCTGTCCTGGTTTTCCAGATAGACCATCATGCTGAACGGAACCATGGTGACCCCGATGTCTTTCTCATGTTTCGCGAACAATTCTTGAGCTTCGTAGGGGCCATAGAACGGCTTGCCGTCGGAGTCTTTTCCCGGTCCGGCGTGGTCGCGGCCCACAATCAGATGAGTCACGCCATGATTCTTGCGGATCAACGCGTGCCAGATCGCCTCGCGTGGTCCACCCATGCGCATGGCAAGCGGCAGCAGCGAGAGCTTAACCGTGCCAGGAGGATATTTGGAAAGTAGCAGCTGATAACAGCGAACGCGAGTGAAGTAGTCGACGTCGCCGGGCTTAGTCATTCCAACCGAGGGATGGATCAACAGGTTCGCTTCCACTGTCTTCGCCGCACGGAAAGTGAGCTCAACGTGGGCGCGGTGCATAGGGTTTCGCGTCTGGAAAGCAACCACACGCCGCCATCCCAGGCGCGAAAACTCGGCGCGCAACTCGGTAGGCGTGAGCCGCAGCGTTTTGAAATCATAATGTGAGGGCAACTGCAGGCCTTCGAGCTTTCCGCCCACGTACCATGGATTGGATTTGTTAAGAAGATATTCAACCCCAGGATGCACCGTGCTGGTAGTACCGAAGACCGACTGCGCCTCGTCTTTGCGATCGGGCCGCCAAACTTCTTCCACGTCCAGAACAGCTAACATCACGCCTTCGGGGTCGCGCAACGCAATCTTGCTGCTGCCGGGCGTTAACTTTTTTGCGAACTCCTCGGTAACATCCAGGGTGATTGGCATCGGCCAGAGAACACCGCTGGTGAGGAGCATGTTGTGGCAAACGCGTTCGTAATCGGCGCGTCGCATGAAACCGCGCAAGGGCGAAAACCCGCCGCTCAGCAGCAATTCCAGATCACATAGTTGCCGTGGCGTAAGGTCCCAGGAGGGCCATTCGCGGGAGTGGGCCTTCAGTTCAGCGCTACGTTCCGCTGATGCTACGAGTTGCGCAAGTTCCCCGCCATGGGGCGGAATAAGATGGCTGGTCGAATTAGTCAAAATGCAAAGCCTCCCTGCAAATTCTGGCGATCTCGCCAGAGCACTCATACATTAAGGGGATAAAGAAACGGTGTTCCTGAGGTCATCCCAAATTTAGCAGATACTGTGCACATTGATCTTACCAAAGGTAACTTGCTGAAAGCCGTTTGTAGCAAAAACCTCGGTGCCTGCTGGGGTAATTGGGGGTAAGATATGAAGAGTGAAAATTATTGTGTTGTTCATGCTCGTCGCAGTTCTGCAGGGAGCGGCGTTTGCCCAGAAAACCCAAAACCCGGAACTGCGCAATGAGCATGCCGCGAACCCAAAGAAGACGCAGTCACACAAATCTAAGTCAGTAACGACTCTTCCCGTAAGGTCGAAGGGCGACTCGGCCGCCGAATTGGCGAAAATTGAGCAAAGCGGCACTCGGAAAACCGGCGCGCACAGATCGACTCGAGCAAAAGCTGCTCTCCCTTCCTCACAAACCGGGGCTGCAGCGCAGGGCAAGAACAAACCGGTAAGGTTTTCCCATCATTCGTCTCATGCTGCCGGCAAGGCTCCGGTTAACGGAGGCCGTACAGCAGCTTCATCCCGACCACCAAAAACCTTGCGGTGAGCTGAATGCTAATCGCGAGCGTTTTGGCGATTCACTACGGTTGGCTTCACTAAGCCTTGCTCTCTCGTTTGAACCGGCTCTTTCACTGAATATTTAAGCAAGCACCAGAGTGCGCGTACTCCATCTCTCCATCCGATTTTCTTGCCTTCCTCGTAAGTGCGCCCCCAGTAGCTGATGCCGACTTCGTATATCCGCAGCCGGCGTTTCGCAACTTTTACCGTAATCTCGGGCTCGAAACCAAAACGATCTTCTTCAATGGGAATCGATTGAATAACTTCTCGCCGAAAAACTTTGTAACAGGTTTCCATATCGCTCAGATTGATGTTGGTCAGGCAATTGGAAAGCAGCGTCAGCAGGGAGTTGCCGACAGAATGCCAGAAGTAAAGTACTCGGTGTGGGCCGCTACCAAGAAAGCGTGAGCCGTACACGACGTCCGCTTTTCCTTCTAGCAGCGGGCCAAGCAGCGAGGGATATTCTCCGGGATCGTACTCGAGGTCGGCATCCTGAATGATCACAAAGTCGCCTGTCGCCTCCTGTATGCCACGTCGCAGCGCGGCACCCTTTCCCATGTTTTGCGGCTGGAAGAAGACTTTGACCTGTGGCTTCGCAGAATGCAGCTCTTGCAGGATTTCGCGCGAGCCATCTTGCGATCCATCATCGACGCAAAGCAGCTCGATTTCCAATGGCACCGCGAGCACACGCTCGACAACAGAACGCAGGGTGGCGCTCTCGTTGTAAATAGGCATGACGACTGAAAGTTTCACGGTTGACCCAAAATCCAGCGAGCAACAGTGTAAGGCATTTGCCAGAGGTTAGGCAGGAATACGCGATGGGCGGATTGATCACCCCGGCTCTGACTAAGGTTGAGTCTTCATCGCCTCAACCGAGGCGCTTGCGTAGTACCCCTTGCGGCAATTCGCCCGAAGCCCCTTCTTGACTGGGAGTACTTCAACTTTGTGATATGCGCCGTCAGCGTGAAATTCAGGCGGGCTGTAAGCGACAACATACTGGTTACGCAGCGCCTTCTCAACGTTGCGAAGAGAAGACGATAAGCGTGGCTCATCGTGCGCCGGCAGTATACTGCCGCCTGTCGATATCGCGAGCTGCCTCAAAACCTCGTCACCCTTGGCATTTGGTTCAAATTGCGAGGTGTTCGTGGTCAAAGAAAAAATCATGACTTCGGCCCGCGCGACTGCCGCTTGTGCCTGTAGCAGGCTCGAGCGATTTACCGTGTCCACTCCATCGCTGACTACCACAATTGCCCGCCGCGTGATCCCGTCTTCGGGGATCCTGCGCAGCTTCTCGGCAGCATAAATCACCGCGTCATAAAGAGCAGTGTTGCCCTCGGGGTTTACCCTGGCGATTGCTTTCGAGACGCTAGTCGCCCGATCGGTGAGGTCCTGGATCGTGGTCACCTGATCGTTAAATGCAATCACGAGAGCTTTGTCTTTGCCGGGGCGCAGGATTTTTCTTACAAACGCAAGCGCCGAATTCTGCTCCACTTTAAATCGGTATTTGACCGATGCACTGGCGTCAATGAGCACCGCCACGTGTAATGGTAAGTCGCTACGCTGTTGGAAGAAGGTCAAGCGTCGTGGGGTGAGTTGATTATCCAGAAGACGAAAGTCGTCTGGCCGCAAATTGCTGATGAAATGACCATGATGATCGGTCACCGTGAAAGCCAGGTTCACCTCATTGACTTTGCTCGAAATGGTGGCCAGTGGCGCAAGAAATCGATATTCGGGTGCGCTCGCCGGAGCGGGGGATTGCGCCGTGGCGAGAAGAGATATTCCTAAGACGCAGAGCGGAGGGCAGAATCGGAAACAAGAGAGCACTGGTTACCTCGGGGGACCGGAATTCGCGGAGGCAAGCATGAGCAATCTCGCGGCCTCTACGATGCCATGCTCGGAAGTGTGGCTGTACTAGAAGGAAAATTGGGGCGTCAATACGTGAGTAACAGTAACCTGCTCAGGTCTTGTAAATAATTCTTTACAGTTATAAGGGGTTGGGAATACATCCCCGCTGGGGTACTCTGAATCTATCCTGCAATCGGTTGCAAACGTGTCACAGCAGTAGATTTGGAAAAAACCTTTCTTATGTTCAAAAAAACCTACCTGCATTTCGGCTCGGCCACTCTGAGTGTGTTTTTGTTAGTTGGCGTACTTTTCTTTTTGGCGGTTTCCGGCAGCACACAAAACGGCCCGAAAGACAGGATTTTGTATGCCGTCGATTCCAGCCGGACTGCGGCCGTAAAGGGGACTGCGCATCCGCGAGCGCATTTGCAGTTCGACCGGGGTCGGCTGAGCCCAGAACGACAATTCAGTGGCGTAGCTTTGACGTTCCGGCTCTCTGCTGCTCAGCAATCAGATATGCAACAGCTTCTCCGCGAGCAACAGGACCGATCTTCTCCCAATTACCACAAATGGCTCACGCCTGAGCAGTACGCCGGCCGATTTGGAATGTCTCCAAATGACCTGGGCAAAGTTAGCTCCTGGTTGCAATCACAAGGGCTCACGGTCGCTGCTATCTCTCGCAATCGGAATGAGATTTACTTCAACGGCAGCGTGGGTCAGATCGAGTATGCGCTCAAGACCGAGATCCACAATCTCTCGGTCAACGGCGAGGAGCACATCGCTAACACCACCGACGTCTTCCTCCCCGAAGCGGTGGCTGGGGCGGTACTCGGAGTGAGAGGGCTAAATGATTTCCATCCCAAACCGAGAGTTCGCAAGGTATTCCCCAGATTCACTTCGAATATCTCTGGGAATCACTTCGTAATTCCGGGAGATTTCGCGACTATCTATGATGTGCCCTCCAATTTCGACGGCACTGGGCAGAGTATCGCCGTGGTGGGCCAGACGCTCATCAGCACCACCGACATCGACGCTTTCCGAAGCGCGGCCGGCCTTCCCGGCCGCACCAGCGCAAATTTCCAGCAGATCCAAGTCCCCGGCACAGGGACGGCAGTAGCCTGCACAGGCGACGGGACAGAGGCGGATCTTGATCTGGAATGGCCGGAAGGTGTAGCTAAGAACGCGACAATCAAGTTCGTATATGCAGGGCTCGGTTCAGGTACGACCTGTAACAATAGAACGAGCAATGTGTTTGACGCCCTGCAGTACGCAATTACCAATAACGTGGCGCCGATCATCAGTATCAGCTACGGAAACTGTGAGGCGAACCTTGGCACTTCTTTTGTGCTTACCGTGCAGCAATGGGCCCAGCAAGCAAACGTACAGGGCCAAAGCATAAGTGGGCCCACTGGGGATAGCGGCGCTGCTGATTGTGATACAGGAGCCTCTGCGACGCAGGGCTTCGCGGTGGACGTTCCAGCTGCTATTCCCGAAGTGACAGGTGTCGGAGGCAGTGCGTTTACTGGCGATGCGGCAGCGACCGTGAGCAACGGCTGCGCTATAGCTACTGCGTATTGGAAAACTGAGTGCAACCCCACTGACGCGGTTGGGACCGCGATAAGCTACATCCCAGAAACAGGGTGGAACGATACAGCTCAATCACTTGCGGCAAGCCCTCCCGGATTCTCCGCTAGCGGGGGTGGCGCAAGCACAATTTTCGGTAAGCCGTCATGGCAAAGCGGAACAGGTGTTCCCGGTGACGGAAAGCGTGATGTTCCAGATATTGCCCTGAATGCCTCGAATTTCCACGATTCTTATTTGATTTGCTCGCAGGATTATTTCAACGGCACAGCCGGGGTTACAAGCTGCGCGAACGGCTTCCGGTCGAGCAGTACGAACAGTAATGAGAATAATCTCCTCGATGGCATCGGCGGAACGTCCGCCGGCGCACCGACATTCGCAGGAATTCTTGCGCTAATCAATCAAGCCACAGGTTCAAGCGGTCTCGGCAACGTGAACTCAATGCTGTACAGCTTGGCTGCGACTTCTCCAGCCGCGTTTCACGACATCACTTCGGGGAACAACAGTGTCCCGTGCACCACTGGGACCAAGAATTGTCCAAGTGGCGGCACGATTGGATTTTCGGCGGGCGCTGGATACGATCAAGTCACAGGGCTGGGCTCTCTCGATGTAGCCAAACTTATTTCCGCGTGGACAGCAGCAACCCCCGCTGGAGATTTTTCGCTCGATGGGTTGGTTTCTTCAGCTGCTGCCGCCGGCCAAGCGGGCACCTCGAACATTACCGTCACTGCGATGAATGGCTTCACCGGGACAGTGAATTTGACCTGCAGCGCAATTTCAGCAGCCGTCAAAATCTCCTGTTCTTTGACTCCTGCGAGCGTCACCTTTCCGGCGACCTCAGGCAACACTCTGAATTCCACACTGAGCATGACCGCCGCGGCGGACTTGCAACTCCCCAAGGGGTTAACGTCGCGCAAATCCAGATTGGAAATGGCCGGCTTGGCGACCAGTGGATTCGGCGCTACAGGCGGCCTGTTTGCGGTAGTTATTCTGGGCGGTGTTTCATCGCGACGCAAATGGGCCGCTTTGTTTGGATTAGTTTTGCTCGCCATTGCTGTTGCTGGCGTCGGCTGCGGCGGAGGTAGTAGTAGAGTCGTGCCGAAAGGTCCGCAAACCTACATCGTGACCGTCACCGGTACGGGTACGAACAGCGGTGGTACAGCGCTGAGTCACAGCACGACGGTGAGTTTCACGGTGCAGTAGGGAGTCGAGGTCCGACTGAGTTTCCGGGCTTGACGCCGTCACGCAACGCTAGAATGCTCAGCCCGTTTTAGCTTTGTTCGCGGCGGTGCACTCTTGGCAAGGACAGATTTCCCTCAGCCACTTCCACGAATAAATTCCTAGTTTGTGGCCGTCGTTCCAGTCGAACTTAATTGCGTATTTGCCGACGGCTTCGGCTGACTCGGGTTTGACGGCAGCCTTGAACATTGGCAATTCGCCGGGTTTCGCTTTGGCTGGCTGTCCCGGTTCGCGGCCACTCTTCGCTCGTTCTTCATCGCACAAAGCACAGGGGCACGCGTCACGCAGATAGGGGAATGTGTATTGCGAAAGATGCCCGTCTTTCCACTCGATGTCCACTCCCTTACCGGAAGTCAGGTGTACCTTGACGGATTTCGGGTCGGCGGAAGGCATGTGATTTCAGTATCGCAAAAAAGCCAAGACGTCGTTGGTCGTTCGTCGTTGGCCGCGAGGCAACGAATTCCCTACGGAAGTGCCGCGACGCTGGGACTCGGTGTTTTGCCAACGACCAAGGACCAACGACAAACGGCAACGGTGCTAAAATTTCTCTTCACCCAACCCATGCCTGCAGCCATTCTAGACGGTAGCAAAATCGCAGCTGAAATTCGCGGAGAGGTTGCGGCCGAGGTCAAAGCCATGTCCGCCGCGGGAATGCGCCCGGGCTTGGCCGTGGTTCTCGTGGGCCATGATCCAGCTTCCGAAGTTTACGTTCGCGGCAAGGTGAAGAGCAGCGAAGAAGTTGGCATTTACAGCGAGAAGCACACTCCGTCTGAAAGTGTCACAACCGAGGAATTGCTGGACCTTATTGCAGATCTCAATCGCCGTGACGAAATCGATGGCATTCTGGTGCAGCTGCCTCTGCCGAAGCAAGTGGATTCCAAGAAGGTCCTGCTCGCGGTCGATCCGGCAAAAGATGTGGATGGATTTCATCCCATGAACGTGGGATTTCTTTCCACACAGCGTCCGGGGCTGGTGCCCTGCACGCCGGCCGGGATCATGGAAATGATGCAGAGGAGCAAAATCAAAATCGCCGGACAGGAAGCCGTAGTCGTCGGGCGCAGCGATATTGTCGGCAAGCCGATGGCGATGTTGCTCTTGAATGCGAACGCGACCGTCACTGTCTGCCACTCGAAAACCCGTGATCTGCCGGGCATTTGCCGCCGCGCTGACATTTTGGTTGCAGCCATCGGACGCGCGGGGATGGTCACGAAGGAGTTTGTTCGTCCAGGCACAACCGTAATTGATGTTGGCATGAACCGCGTAACCGACCCAAAAGAATTCGCGCGCGTTTTTGCGGGTAATGCCAAGCGGGACGAGACATTTCGCAGCAAGGGATCGGTCCTGGTGGGTGATGTACATCCCGAGGTAGCTGAAGTTGCCGGAGCCATCACCCCTGTCCCCGGTGGGGTCGGACCATTGACCATTGCCATGCTCATGGCAAATACCGTGAAGGCGGCGAAGATGCGCAGAGGCAGCCGGGTAGCGGAACTATCGCGGGTTTAAGACTTAAAAACGGAAATCCTAACCACAGAGGGCACAGAATCACAGAGACAAATGCTCAGAAGTCAAACCCTCTGTGCTCCTCTCTGTGGTTTAATGTTTCTGGTTTTAACGAGGAGCGCTTGCTTAAAGTCGGATTGACAGGTGGTATCGCTACCGGGAAATCACTGGTTGGCGGCATGTTCGCCGAATTGGGCGTGCACACAATCGACGCCGACGAGATTGCGCACGACCTGATGCGCCCGGGCGAAAAAGTTTACGACGCGGTAGTACAGCGCTTCGGACAGGAGATTCTGAATCCGGACGGAACTGTCAACCGCGCTCGCCTGGCCGAACTTGCATTCGATCAAAAGCGTCCGCGGATTTATGAGCTCAACAGCATCGTTCATCCGGCAGTTATCGAGCGGCAGCAGCAGTGGATGGAAGGCATCCAGCGGCGTGAGCCGGATGCGATCGTGATGCTGGAAGCGGCATTGCTGCTCGAAGCTGGACTGCGAAGGAAATTCGACCGCGTCATCGTGGTGAGTTGCAAACCGCAACAGCGGATCGAACGATGGGAGAAGCGATTGAATGTCGATTCCGAAACCGCCCGCCGCGAGGTGACCCGCCGGATGATGGCCCAGGCCCCGGATGAAGCAAAGATCCAGGCAGCCGATTACGTGGTCGACAACAGCGGCAGCGTCGAAGAGACCAGAAAACAAGTCCAGAAGATCCACGAAGCGCTGCTGTCGCAAGCGCAAGTCAAAAGCGCCTGACCTCATAGCATTCAGCATCTCCCCCCTGTAATGCTCTATTTTGAGAACGCCGCCCAGCATATGCAGATGTCCCCTTGGGCTGAATGCTGAGTGCTGAATGCTGACCGCCACTTTGCGACTCCGGCGCGTAGCGCGTAGCATCTAATTTTGTATGTCAGTCACCACTGCAGTTTCGACACTGGCCCCGAAGCTCGCGTTTAGCGAGATCATGACCTTTGCCTTCGATTCTTTCTGCAGCAACAAAGTTCGCTTTCTGCTTACTGCGTTGGGCATGGTGATCGGCACGGCTTCGCTGATTCTGGTGGTCACGATCGGACTGACTGGCAAGCAGTACGTCTTGAACCTGATCCAGGGTATCGGCGCAAACCTAATTTATGCGGAGTACGAAGGCGGGGCGCAGCGCATCACCAACAGCGCCGCCGACCCACTTACCGTGAACGACATGCAGGCCGCCCAGGAAGTGGTGCCGGGTATCGTCAGCGCTTCACCAGTACTTGATTTGAATGAACGCGTGCCAGTCGGCAACGGCAAAGAAAGAGATCTTCAGATTTTGGGCGTGTACCCTGAATACCGAATCGTGCGAAACCTGGTCGTAGTTTCTGGCCGGTTCTTCGACGCCCAGGACGAGCAGGCCCACAACAAAGTCGGCTTGATTACCGATAAACTCGCAGACGAGCTCTACGGTTCTCCTGAATTGGCAATCGGGAAAATCGTTCCCCTCAGCCACCTGCCGTTTACTGTTATCGGGACCTTCCGCGAGCGCGTGAATACTTTCGGCGAATCAGAAGTGACTACCAGCACTTTCCTCATTCCGTTCAGCGTTGCGCGCTATTTCACTGAGACATCGACCGTGAAACTCATTTATTTCTCTGTCGCCGATCCTTCGATGATTGAGCCGGTGACGGAGCAAATTCGGAAGGTGATTCAGTCGCGGCATCGCGCGGAGTCTGTATATAGCGTCACCAACCTGACTCAGTTGGTAGCGCTCGCCGACAAAACCGCGAACGCTTTGACCATGGTGCTGCTTGCCGTGGCGGCAGTGGTGTTGCTGGTCAGTGGAATCGGAATCATGAACATCATGCTGGCGACGGTGAGCTCACGCATCCGTGAGATTGGTATCCGAAAAGCGTTGGGCGCTACCAACCGCGAGATCCGCTTTCAATTCTTGTCGGAGGCCGTGGTAATTTCTGTCGGCGGCGGATTGCTGGGAGTAGTTATCGGCCTGGCGTTGCCTTATTCCATCCGGTTTCTAACCGAGTACCGCGTTCCTGTCTCCGGATTATCTGCGATTGTGGCAATCGTGGTTTCGTCGCTGGTGGGAATTTTGTTTGGCACGGTTCCGGCAGCACGAGCAGCAAAGCTGGACCCGGTGGAGAGTTTAAGGTACGAGTAAGCGGTGCTTAGTGAATAGTGACAGGTGACTAGAGAACCCGTCTCCCTGATCACTAGCCACTGATCACTGACAACTACTCCAAAAACAAGAACGCCGGGCTGGTTGGCCCGGCTGCTTCCTTGTCACTCATCTGTGGGGAGCGACTGGTTACGTCTTTGTCCCCGCGGATCTCTTAAAACTATTTGAAGTCCGCCTCACCCATTATTGGACGAGGGCTAGGCCTTCCAGTTCTTTCTCCAATACTGGCAGCGCACATCCTGACATTTCCACCCGGCTCACCGCGTCCCGGGCAGCCTGAGGCGACACCCCGTAGCCCCGGCCCATCAGGAATATTTGCACCAGTTCGGCAGCCTCACGCGAATCGGCTAAACCGCCTTGCAGCAGGTCGTTTCGCAGAGCCGCTAGTTCGGTGACTGAAAATCGTTCTCGCATTTTCCACCTCCGACCCTGACTGCTTCTACCCATTAGACTCAGCTGCACCTGGTTTTGTTGCATGCAATTCGTCTGCCGAATCAACAGCGTTCCTGTAAATCCGGCTGGAGAAGCCCATAGTCCCTTAAACCCTTGAATGTACTCGAAGTTGCTAATGTCATCGGCAAACCGGGGTCGGAGGGTGAGAGCGGATGCCGTCTCACAGGTGACACAAAGTGTCAGATTGGCCCTGATTCCGTTCGTTTTTGAGACGGTTACGGCGGTTCCGGCGTCGGACTCTGTCTCGGCGATTACAACCGGAGACCGCCTTAGGACCTTAGTCCAAGCAGCTCATGCGGCATCGATGGTCGCCTCATCCACCAGCAAAATCGGAATGTCGTCCCGCACGGGGTAAACCCGTCGACACTCGCCGCACTTGAGGCTTCCGCCGTTGTCCTTCACTGTAAGCGGTTTCTTGCAAACGGGACAGACCAGGATGTCGAGTAGGTCCTGCGGAATCATCAACCCGATTGTACTGCACCGGGCGACGGTTCTCTATTGTTGGCAACGTGCAAACTCTGCACCGGTTCCGTTACAGTATTCTTTCCCATGCTCGATCTTTCCTTTGTCCGCAACAACCTGTCGGGAATCGAAGAAATGCTGCGGAACCGCGGCATGGATCCCAAAACTGTGCTCAAAGATTTTCCCAATGTGGAGGCGCAGAGGAGGCAGGCAATCAAATCCGCCGAGACGCTCAAAGCCGAGCGCAACCGGCTTTCGGCAAAAATTCCAGTGCTGAAAAAGGCCGGACAAGATGCGACCCAGTTGGTCTCAGAAACCAAGGAGATGCGGGCGCAAATTCAGGAGCTGGAAAAGGCCGCCGAGGAGTACGACGCGCGCATGACCGAGTTGCTGACCGGCATTCCTAACATGCCGCATGCGTCAGTGCCGGTCGGGAAATCGGCAGATGACAACGTTGAGGTAAGGCAGTGGGGCGCGCCTCCGAAATTCGATTTCGCGGCCAAGCCGCACTGGGAGCTCGGAGAACAACTTGGGATCCTCGATCTGGAGCGTGCGGCAAAGGTCTCCGGTGCCAGATTCGCGGTGTACTGGGATGCCGGGGCCCGTCTGGAACGCGCGCTGGCGAATTTCATGCTTGATGTGCACACCCGCGAGCATGGCTACACCGAAGTCTTGCCACCATTTATGGTGAATTCGGAATCCATGTACGGCACCGGACAACTGCCGAAGTTCGCTTCGGACCTGTTCCGCGTGCCGCATGGGGACAAAGACCTGTGGCTGATCCCGACCGCTGAAGTGCCGGTGACCAACTTGTACCGCGACGAGGTGCTCGACGGGACCAGGCTCCCGGTTTCGCTGACCGCTCACACCCCCTGTTTTCGCAGCGAGGCCGGGTCTTATGGCAAGGATGTGCGCGGAATCATCCGCCAGCATCAGTTTCAAAAAGTGGAGCTGGTGAAGTTTGCGCGACCTGAGCATTCCTATGATGACCTGGAAAAACTCACCCGTGACGCCGAGGAAATTCTGCAGAAATTGGAGCTTCACTATCGCGTAATGCTTCTTTCCACCGCCGACATGAGTTTTTCTTCCGCTAAGACCTACGATCTTGAAGTCTGGCTTCCCGGACAGAAACTTTATCGCGAGATTTCGTCCTGCTCGAACTTTGAAGCGTTTCAGGCACGACGGGCAAACATTCGTTTTCGTCCGGAAGGTAAGGGCAAGTCGGAATTCGTGCACACCCTGAACGGGAGCGGGCTGGCGGTTGGGCGGACGTGGCTGGCGATCTTGGAAAATTATCAGCAGCCGGATGGCAGCGTAGTGGTACCCAAAGCGCTTCGGCCATACATGGGAACGGACCGAATACTGCCCCGGCAGCCGCTTGAATAGCAACTCTTTGACAGTAAAAACGATCTACACTGTAGAGTGCAGTGGGAGATCACTTGCCAGTGATGACTGACCACTGAATCACCAAAGGACCTGAAGATCAATTTGGCTATGGGATTGAGAGCCGCGGAAGCAGATGCGCAGCCTGCTACGGCCAACCGCTTGTGGCGCACAATCAAGAGTTTTATTTTTTGGTCCTACGAGCGGGGTACCGTGCAGTACGACATCATGGTCACGCTCATTCTGATCTTCGTGTTTTTCTCGCCGCGCCTCATCAACTTCAACGACCGTCCCGTACAACGCAACCCACATTCGACAGGCGTCGTCGTATATCCGGACGGCCAGGGCGAATTCATTTATCAGGTCGACTCCCGCGCTGTTCCTGCTGGCAACGATTTCGCGGTCCGAGCAGCCTTGCTTCGGGTTATTGAACCGATTTCGGGTAGCGTGAGCATCTCGCGCTATGAAGCTGTTACCGACGATAGGGGCCACGTCGTCGCATATAAAGTGTGGGTGCAGCGAGAGTAAGAGGACGCCGGCACAATGAAAAGATCTGCGCTTTCAAATTGGAGATTCGCGCTATGGCTAGTGCTGCCCGTGCTCGCGATCGGCTCGACGGCAGCCGCTGCGCCCGACACAGGACTGGACAACATCCTTACGAAAATGGACGAAACTGCTTCCAAGTTTCGTGGTGCGCAGGCCAATTTCACCTGGACCACATATAACAGCGTCGTCAATGCGGAGTCTGGAAAGCAGACCGGCAAGATCTACTTCCGGCGTGTCGGAAACGAAACCGAGATGAGCGCCGAAATCGATCCCCCAGATGCGCAAAAAATAATCTTCTCCAAAGGAAAAATTCAAATCTACAAGTCGAGAATGGGAACGGTAGATGTGTACGACGCCGGCGCGCACCGCGAGGAGTTCGAAGCTTTTCTGGTTCTCGGCTTCGGCAGCAGCGGCGAGGACATGCGCAAATCGTTCGATGTAAGTTATGGTGGCGAAGAGAAAATTGATGGGATTGATGCCGCGAAACTCGACCTTGTTCCGAAATCGGAGAAGATAAAACAACACTTCCCACAGATTGTGTTGTGGATCGATCCAAAAATAGGAGTGTCGGTGCAGCAAAAGTTGGTTGAACTCAGTGGCGATTACAGACTGGCCAAATATTCCAACATTCAACTCAACCAGAAAATTCCAGACAAAGTATTCAAGTTGAAAACATCAGGCAAGGTAAAAGTCTTAACTCACTGATAATCAGCAACTTAGGTGACCTGTTGTGATCAACTTTCTGGCTGCATTGGGTAAGATGCGGCGTTATACTCGGAAACACCATCAAAAGACCATTGAGATTATCTCCAGATAAGAAGCGGAGCGACATGGCCAAAGTCTTCACCATCCCAGTTCCCCCAGACATCAGCCGGAAGAGACCACGCGAGCGCACATCCGACCCGCGATATGTGGACGGCCAGCGCGTTTTAGTGGAAGCCATGCGCTATCTTGCGCAAACGGACCCCATTGCGAACCGCCATGCTATTGAATTGCTCTCCGAGCACGTGCGCACCCGCTTCCGTATGAGCGATTCCCCGCTAAGCTGAGGCGCGAACCGCGGCAGTTTCCGCACGGCTTTTGCCGGCAAGTGCGTACGCGGCGAAGACGATCACGATTGGATACATCTCCAGCGTGTATCGAGGCTCCGGGTTTTCGAGCGTACCCAGAAAACCCGAACGCAGCACAACGAATAAGAGCAGCAGTCCTGTCAGTGGGAACTTCCGCGAATGCAGCCACCCGACCAGCGCACAGGCAACGTAAAAAAGATTAACAATCCCCAGCGAGACAGCCAGCGCTGACCATTGGAGACCGTCATTGAATTCCCACCAGCGGCTGTCGCACGGCAGCATTTCCGTTCGCGGGCGCAGCCACATATCCATGATTCGCCGGATCGGAAGGCTCAAGTAATATCGCGCCGGATGAGCGTGAATGCGCCTCGCGGCGAGCGCCTCGAATCTCCTGTCCAGCTCCGGCGTAACGTGGAGAGATTCGTTGTAATCGTTGATCAGCGCCGAGGTTTCAACCCTCTCTTGGGGATTATAAAACGCCCGGAAGGGAAGTTTCGTGGGATCAATGGGACTGCCAGGCACAGCCCAGTAAATCTCCTCTACCGAAGCGTAATCTACGATCCAAGTCTTTACCCACCGGTTAAAGCCCATCGGGACAAACTCATCCTCTTCGTTGGCGTACCGCGGCGCGAGGGGCTGGAAACGATGAAAGACATTCCAGTTTCGAATTGTCCAGGGCACAAGCGGTGCTAGCGCAATAATGGCGACGAGTGCCGCGGCCAAAACATTGCGGAGTCTCGTCGGTGCGGCGAAGCCTGTCGTGAAGGTGGCTGAAGACTGCCTTCCAGGACTACTGCTCGGATCGCTGATGTCGTAGGTTGATCCGAGCCAGCTCGGAAACAGAAATCTCGCGAACAAATATAGCTCGACTGCGATTAGAAGTATGGCGCCATCGGGCCTCAACAAGATTGCTGCCGCGCAGGCCGCCCCGCATCCGGCCCAATATCGCAGCGATTCCCGTTGCAGGGCCTTTATCGCCAAGTCGAATGCCAGCGCGGTGAAGAACACCTCCAGTGTTTCGGTGAGTGCTGCTGCCGAATACTCCGCCAGAAACGGGCAAAGGCAAGCCAGCACGAATGCGATCCTGGCATATTTAGGTCCCAGGATACGCAGCGCGATATCGGCGCAAACGAAGCAGGTCCCTAGATCGACGAACATTTGCGCGAGCAGAACCGCCCGGTAATGCTCCGTGCCAAATATCGCGAAGATAAACGCCAAAAATGCGGGATATCCCGGCAGACGTATGTAAGTAGGAGAGATTTCGTCCGGCCCGCTCAGGCCGTAGATGCCGTGCTGCAGCCAATTCTTGGCTATGTCGCCATATACAAAGGAGTCGGTTACAACTCCGGGAAACCGGAAGATGAAAAACAGCCGCAAAAGTAGAGCAGCCGCCGAAAAAAGCAGGAAAAATCGCAGATTTCTGCGAACCAGTTCGCCCACCTTGGAAATATATCGCGTTTCGACGAGTGGGCATTCATCTACTAGCCCCGGTCATCACGCATCTAATCACACAGGTTTGACCCTCCTACATCCTCCCGCTAGGATGTTTTTGGTCTTCAAAGCATGGCACAACCGGTTTTCTATGACCCCAAAAGGGGCCGCTGGAAACGTCTCCGGACGCTGCTCGACATTGCAGGCGTCTTGGTCAGCACGGTCATTATCGTGTTCATCTACACGGCGACGCGGGAGCCACTGCCAAAACTTTTCCTTCCCTTCGAGAAGCACCCTTATCACGCCCTGAAAGAGCCCTATAAGGGAGTGAAGGAGACCGAGAGGGAAAAAGCCCGGGAGAAGCGGAATCTACTTGCCCGACGTAGCCATCGCCGGACCAAGATCGCGCCGTCAATGGTGGAATTGAACACCGATGAAGGCATTCGCGCGGCCTTCTATGTCCCATGGGATGCTGCGAGCTATTCGTCACTGCGCGAGTATGCGCGGCAAATCGATTTGCTGTACCCCGAATGGCTGCACGTGCTGACCCCTGACGGCCATTTGCAGGGCGTTGATTCTGAGACTAATCACTTTTTCGACGTGCTGCATGGAGGGGCAGTGCACCCGGTCGACTACAAAGTAATGCCGTTTCTCAAGTCGGAAGAAACGGGCACAGAAGTTTTTCCGCTGGTAAACAACTTCGATGGTACCGACTGGATAGATATTTCCGCCTTTCTGAATGACCCCAATGCTCGTAGCCGATTTCGCCAGGAGATCGCGTCATTTCTCGCAAGTGATAAATTTCGCGGTTTGATGGTCGACTTCGAAGACTTTCCCACCAGGGCACAGCCCGCGTTCATTGCCCTGCTTAACGAGCTCTCGAGTGATCTGCACGCGAAAGGCATGAAGCTGTACGTCAGTGTGCCGTCTGGAAATTCAGACTTCGACTATCGCGACGTAGGCAAAGTTGCCGACGGCGTTGTGCTCATGAATTACGACCAGCACTATGCCGGCGGCGGAGGCACTGCAGGACCCGTTGCTGCCCAGGATTGGTTCACAACCAATCTGTCGCAAGCCAAAAAAGTGGTTCCAATCGCGAAGCTCATTTGTGCTATCGCGAACTACGGTTATGACTGGGTGCAACAGCCGAAACGCGGAAAGCTTCCTGCAGACGAGCACGATATTAACAAGAGCGTCCAGGATGCGTGGCTGGCGGCCCGAGACTCCGAAGCGGACGTTCATTTTGACGCCGATAGCATGAATCCGCACGTCGTCTATCTCGACGAGCACAATTTCCAGCACGACATATGGTTTCTGGATGGCGTGACAGCTCTGAACGAAATGCGCGCCGGGCGGCAACTGGGAGTACGCACATTCGCGTTATGGCGGCTGGGCTCCGAAGACCGTTCCCTGTGGAAGATTTGGGACTCTCCCACCGACGCTGCTGCGCCCGCGAAACTCAGTGCCGTCCCGCCCGGTCAGGACGTCGATATGGAGGGCAGCGGAGAGATACTCAACGTTGAAGCCACACCCGAAAATGGCGAGCGCAAAATTTCGATAGATGATTCCGCCGGCCTTATTAGCGATGAGACGATGGATTCATTGCCCGAGCCCTACCGCGTGGGGCGGTATGGCGCCAGTCCTAACCAAGTGGCGATCACGTTCGATGATGGCCCGGATCCGGACTGGACACCGAAGATTCTCGACGTTCTAAAGCGCGAGCACGCGCCGGCGACATTTTTCTTGATCGGAAACCAGGCCGACCGCTTCGCTTCGATTACTTCGCGGATTTACAAAGAAGGCCATGAGATCGGCAACCACACCTTCACCCATCCCGATATCAGCGACCTATCGAGCACGATGGTGGAGTTGGAGTTGAATCTAACCGAGAGCTTGTTTGCCAGCCGGCTTGGAATTCGAACTCATTTGTTCCGTCCGCCGTATTCGATCGACGCCGAACCAGACACAGAAGATGAAGTTCGTCCACTAGAAGTCACGGAAAGACTTGGTTATTTCACCATTGGCGACAAGATCGACCCCGACGATTGGCGCGGCGGCCGCTCCGCCGAGCAGATCTCTAACTTCGTGCTGCAGCATCTCCCCCCATGCCAACCAGGGCGACTAAGCTGCGGCAATATCATCCTGCTTCATGATGGAGGCGGAGACCGTCGCGAGACGGTACGCGCCTTGCCCATGATCATTGAGGGCGCACGCGCCAAAGGAATACAGATCGTCTCGGTCAGCGACCTTTGGCACAAAACCCGGGCCGAGGTCATGCCGCCGATTGGGCGCAATGAGCTGTGGTCCGCATGGCTGACGTTGGTGGGCTTCTGGATGTACGGCGTTGGCCTTAAAACGATTGCCTTCATCTTTTTTATTGGCGATTTGCTTATGACCGGACGCCTGCTTTTTATTGGTATTTTCGCAATTATCGATCGCTTAAAGAGCCACCGTTATAGCCGCGACCTGACCGATGCGTACAGCCCGCGAGTTGCGGTGCTGATTCCTGCCTACAACGAAGAAAAGGTGATCGAACGCACCATTCGTGCCGCGCTGCGATCAAGTTATCGTAATCTCCGCGTAATCGTGATTGACGACGGATCAAAGGACAGGACGCTGGAAGTTGCGCAGACCTGCTTCCCACGAGAGGAGGCCTCAGGCCGGCTGCTGGTTTTAACCAAGGCTAATTCAGGCAAAGCTGAAGCCCTTAATTTCGGCTTGCAGCACGTACGCGATGAGGATATTTTTGTTGGAATCGATGCGGATACGGTGATCGCAAGAAACGCGGTATCACTGTTAGTGCCGCATTTCCTGAATCCGAAGGTCGGCGCGGTTGCGGGGAATGCGAAAGTTGGCAACCGGGTGAACCTGTGGACGCGCTGGCAAGCACTCGAGTACATCACGAGTCAGAATTTCGAGCGCCGCGCTCTGAACGTGCTTGGCGCAGTAAGCGTGGTTCCCGGAGCGATCGGTGCATGGCGCATATCCGCGGTACTCGAAGCTGGGGCCTATCACACCGATACGGTTGCCGAAGACGCCGATTTGACGATGGCATTACTCCGGCGCGGCTATCGCGTGGAATACGAAGATCAGGCGCTGGCTTATACCGAAGCGCCCACCAGTGCAAATGGCCTCATGCGTCAACGGTTCCGCTGGTCGTTCGGCATATTGCAGGCTGTTTATAAACATCGCGGAGTGTTCGCGCGCAAGGGGGCGCTCGGCTGGGTCGCGCTGCCAAATATCGTGATATTCCAGATTTTATTGCCCCTGGTTTCGCCATTTATCGACATCATGTTCGTGGTTGGCGCGCTCTGGTACTTCCTGCAGAGACATTTCCACCCGGGATCGACCGATCCCGCGAGCTTCCAGCGGTTGGTGATCTTCTTTGCCGCATTTTTAATTATCGACTTCATTACTTCGGCCATTGCTTTCGCACTGGAGCGTCGCACGCCCGATACGCGAGAAGACCCGTGGTTGCTCAGTCAGGTCTGGCTGCAACGTTTCGCCTATCGCCAGTTGTTTTCACTGGTTCTGTTCAAAACCGTCAAGCGCGCGGTCACGGGAGAGCCGTTCTCCTGGGACAAACTCGATCGAACCGCCGCAGTTACCTACGAAGAAGCGGAAGATTCGGTGCAAGTACCCTAAGCATTTTCTTGCTGTGTCCTCGCCTCCTGACGTGATTCAATTAGTCGCATGCCACGCACCATCATCGAACCTTTTCGTATCAAGAGCATTGAGCCGATCCGCTGGACGACCCGCCTACAACGCGAGAAGCTTCTCCGCGCTGCTCATTACAATCTATTTCTGCTTCCGGCGGATGACGTTTTGATCGATCTGCTTACTGACTCCGGCACCGGCGCTATGTCCACGCATCAATGGGCCGCAATCATGGAAGGAGATGAAAGCTACGCCGGCAGCAAAAGCTTCGAGCGTTTCCGCGTTTCAGCGCAGGATATTTTCGGCTATCGTCACGTGATTCCCACGCACCAGGGACGGGCCGCCGAGCGAATTCTCTTTAGCGTGACCTGCAAAAAGGGTGATGTAGTACCGAACAATACGCACTTCGATACGACTCGCGCCAACGTTGAATTCGTCGGCGCCGAAGCGGTTGACCTGGTGATAGCAGAAGGGCGCGACCCGCGCACCAATCACCCATTCAAAGGCAACATGGATGTGCGTGCGCTCGAGGAGTTGATCGGTCGCGTTGGCCGCGATCATGTTCCGCTCGTAATGCTGACGGTAACCAATAATTCCGGCGGCGGCCAGCCAGTCTCCATGGAAAACATCCGACACGTAAGTGCCGTCTGCCGAAAGCACAAGGTCCCGCTCTATTTCGATGCCTGCCGCTTCGCGGAAAATTCATACTTCATCAAGGTGCGCGAAAAAAGCTACGAGTCGAAGACTCCTAAACAAATTGCGCAAGAAATGTTCAGCTACGGCGACGGTTGTACCATGTCCGCCAAGAAAGACGGCATGGCGAACATCGGGGGCTTTCTTTGCACCAACGACGACTTGCTCGCGCAACAGGAAAAAGACCTGCTCATCTTGACCGAGGGTTATCCGACCTATGGCGGCCTCGCGGGGCGGGATTTGGAAGCCATTGCCGTGGGGCTGCAGGAGGCACTGGAAGAAGATTATCTGCAGTACCGAATTGCCTCGACTGCATATCTAGGCAATCACATTGCTGAACATGGAGTTCCTATTGTGCAACCTCCTGGCGGCCATGCGATTTATCTCGACGCCCGGGCTTTTCTGCCTCACATTCCCGCGGAACAGTTTCCGGCCGTCGCATTGGCAACCGAATTGTATTTGGAAGGCGGGATTCGTTCCGTCGAAATCGGCCGGCTCATGTTTGGCGCTTCCGCAAAAATGGATCTGGTGCGCCTGGCAATCCCTCGCCGGGTGTATACCCAGAGCCACATTGATTATGTGGTCGAAATTATTCTTGAAGTCTGGAAGAAACGCGACGCGATTCGCGGGCTTCAGATCACTTACGAAGCGCCGTTCCTGCGGCACTTTACCGCCAAACTGGAGCCAGTGAGCGAACGGAATTGAACATGCGTCTCTAGGCGGCTTTTCTGATCCCCTTTCTTTGCCCGGTCAATGTTTTCTGAGGCGGATCAAATAATGAGCAGTAAACGCCTTGCATTTCTGTTACAACCGTTTCCCATAAATATTGCTGACGAATTCGTTCCTGCGCGCGGCGGCCCGCATTTTCGCGGACCACTGGATTTGACAACAGCAACGCCAGCATTCGTTGCAGGTCGTGAGCATCCCCATGTTTGAAAGCAAAGCCGGCATCTCCGATCGCTTCCATATTCTCCGGAACATCGCTTGCGAGCACGCACAAACCAGCGCCCATTGCGTCTAGTAGCGCAAGCGAGAGGCCCTCGATATCCGAGGGCAAAACAAAGATAGCGGCGTTAGTCAAAACTTCTTCGAGAGCATCTCCGGAAAGCCAGTCGAGAAATTTGATCCGCTCGCTTTGGCGGTCGCGCAGGCGGGCGACGTAATCATCGGTATGGCTCGATCCGCCGCCAAAGACAAGCTTCACCGGCGAGTCGAGTTTCTCAAAGGCATCAATTAAAAGACCGCAGTTCTTTTCTGGCGAAAGCCTTCCCAGGAAAAGCACGTAGCTGTCGGGCTCGATGCCAACGCTTTCCAGGTAACCTGCGTTTCGTCGTGTGCGAATTTGTGTTCCGTTTGGTATATACGAACATTCTTTCGCGTATCGTGAGCGATAGTATTCCTGCAGCGTTCGCGATACCACTACTGTCCTACTTGGCAAGAGTGCTGAGGTCCGCTCGCAGAACTTCAGGGCCCATCTCGCGGCGGTGCCCCACTTCTTGCGTTTCCAGTCGAGACCTTGGACGCCAACAACAGTTTTTTTGCCGAACAGGCGCGGGACGAAAGAGAATACCGATGGCCCCAACGTGTGGTAATGCACGACGTCGTAGTTGCTGAAACAAGCATGCATCGTGCTAAGGAACGTGTGAATCAGCGTCTCCAGATGTTTCGACCGTATGGTCGGCAGGCGAATAACGCGAATTCCACGGTGCTGGGACGTTGCCGGAGTGAAGTAGGTTCTGCAATAAGCGGTGACTGCGTGGCCCATTTCCACGAGGCGGGCGCCGGCTTCCTCATAATAAGTTTCGATGCCGCTGTACTTGCCGATTACGCCGCGTCCTCCTATGAATGCAATTCGCAGTCGGTCCCGTTTACCCGGGGGGGACGAATTTGACCTGTGGGACGGCGGGGGATTTCCCGGATTATTTTTTTTCGCTATGAGACCAGCATAGATCGCTTCCAGGGCTTCTAAGTGCTGCTGATGGGAGTGGCGCGTTCGTACCAACTGATTCCCGGCCTCGCCCATTCTCTTTGCCAGCTCCGGCCGATCGTGCAAAAAAGAGATCGCCGAAGAAAGCTTCCCAACATCTTTGACTGGATACAGCAGCCCGGTCGCTCCGGATTCAACCAGTTCGCGCCTGGAACCGAGATCGGAGGCCACAACTGCCCGCCCTTGCGCATAGGACTCAAGAATGCTTTTCCCCATAGTTTCGTAAGCGCGCGAGGGAAAAACCGTGAATCGCGAATCGGCGATCAGTTGCTCCAGCGCTGTGCCGGAGATGTGTCCCGCGAAGCGAACGTTGCTGAGTCCCAGGTTCCGCGCAAGAGTGTCGAGTCGAGAACGTTGCGGGCCCTCGCCTGCAATCACCAGTTGAACGCCAGGTAATCGCTGCATCGCCGAAACGAGATCATCGACGCCCTTTTCTGCGGACAGGCGTCCAAAATATAAAATAGGAGCGTCTCGCCCAGGATAGGGGGGGACCTCTGAGGGGCAATTCTGAAAATGCGGCAGCACTTCAATCCGCTCGTCCGCCCAGCCATTGCCATTCTCTATCAGCTTCCGTTTGGCGAATTGGCTGGGCGCTAGGATTAAATCCACGCACTTTTGATAGGTTAAAATCCAGCCATGAAAATACGCTTCGGCGGCGAGAACCGTCGAAGCCACAGGCCCGCCCGGGTAGCATCCTTCGCGGACGACGTTCCAGAACTTACCGCCCTTACACTGTTCGCACGCATCGCCAGACGAAGAAATCAAGTTGTAATTAGGGCAGATCAACTTGAAATCGTTCATGTGATAAAGCACGGGCACGCCGCGCGACTTCAGCTCCCAAAGAATTGACGGCGAGAGATGGTGATAGATGTTTCTGACGTGCGCCACGTCAGGTCGGAAGTCTTCGACCATGTGCGCGATCCGTTTCCGCGCTTCGGTACAGTAAATGGCATGTAATGCCAAGCGGGCCTTAGCTGCGAAACCGCCGCTCTGCTTGAAATCCGTGAGCGGAACGAAGTGGCGGTCATAAGCGGTTGCTGGTCCGCGTTCATCCGCCATCGAAAACAGTGCGGCCTCGTGTCCTCGTGACCGCATGAGTTCCATGGTTTCAAACAGGTATGCTTCGGTCCCGCTGAAGCGGAAGTTGTACTTGTTGCAGTACAGGATTCGCATGAGCAACTTCTTTCTTGTCCGCTACACCTTCGACGCGCCGGAGAAAATCGTCCGCCCAAAGTTCCAGATTTCGTGTTTGGTTAAAGTGCGAGTTGATATGACGCCTTGCTTCGTGCCGAATGCGATCGAGAGACGAGCCCGCAGCCGCAATGAGAGTTAATTTCGCCAGGAAGTCGGGCATCGAATCCGGTTGGTAAAGAAACCCGGTTTGTTTGTCCGCGATCAACTCCGGAATTCCTGTGATCTTAGGCGCGAGCACAATCCGCTCCATTGCCATAGCTTCCATCAGAGTTTGCGGAATTCCTTCGCTGTGGCTGGTGAGCACAACGACGTCGGCTTGCCTGTAGAGCTCTGGCAATTCTTCGCGCGGAACGTGACCGCGAAGCTCGACTTTGTCTTCAAGGCGAAGATGGCGGATCAGGTCTTGCAGGCGTTCGTACTCCTCGCCGTCGCCGATGATCGTGCACCGAAAGTGCACGCCGCTGGCCTTAAGCTCACAGCAGGCGCGGATCAAAAATTCATGGTTCTTGATCGGGTGCAGGCGGCCCACGCTCAGGATGGAAAAAGCTGACCCGAACACTCGGTTTGGGGAGCGGCGCCAGAAGTCCAGATCAACTCCCAGCCGGTGTACGAGTATTTTGCTGAGATCTATTGCCGGGTAACGCTGATGAATATGGTTGCGATTGAACTCTGAAACGGTTATGCAGAACCGGCAATGGTTCAGTTTGATGTCGAGGTAATCCGCGCGGACTAGAAGATCTGACCCGTGCAAGGTCATGCTGACTGTTGCGCCGAGAAACCGGGCCGCGACCATTCCTGCCCACGATGAAAAATAGCCATGATGAACGTGGATGTGACCAATTTGTTTTTTGCGAAGAGCGGCCGCAAGGTAGGCCCCGAGCCACGTATGGAGCAGCGTTCGCAGTCGTCGCAGAACTGGTTCGCATCCTCGGATTATTCTCCATAGAAGATCGAGGATCAGGTTCAGCCGCGATATGCACATCCAGGACGCACGCAAAGCCAGACGCGCCTGAAGAGGAAAAACGTAGAACGTTTCAGACGCGGATCTTTCTGGTTTTAGCGAACCCGGTGCAGGTCGTCGAAAGCTGCATGGGATCACCTTCCGTCCGCGATTACGCAGTTCGCAAACTTCCTCCCAAACGTATGCTTCCGCTGGTTCCGGAAAGCTGTTCGCGAGGTATGCCATCTTTTTCATTGAGTGGCGGCGCTATGTTGGAGGTGCATCGCCCGACGATCAGCCCAACCTTGTGCTGCAAGAATTCCTGCAATTGTGAACAACACGGCATTTACAAACTGATAGTTCATGACTACGGCACTTGCATTCAGCAAATACACCCCCAGCAGCAGCGGCCACAGCCTGCGAAAATGTAGATTCGAAAACGCGGAATCGCTTTCGGACACCGCTGCCGGACTCCTGCTTAGCCGAAAAAGGCAGATCATCATCCAGGAGTACAGACCCAGCCCGAGCAGACCGCGTTGGACCGCGATTTCCAAAAAGGTGTTATGGAATACGTAGTATTCGGGATGGAAGGTGCTGATTCGCTTTTCAACTTCAGGCTGGATGAGCCACTCGTTGCCCCACCCGAAAGCCGGCTTCTCAATAAACATTTGCCATCCCGCCCGGTACATCTCATTTCTGAAATCGACCGGCGACCTGTCTAGTGCGCGTTCTGTGATGGAATCCGCCCCGGCTTGGTAGAGAAATAGGGTTCCTAACCCGACCGTTGCCATAACACACCAGGCGAGTGCGATCCGGCGCAGCTTTGGGGTGGACCCGAAGCAAGCCACCAGAAGGACCGACAACGCCGCTGAAATCCAAACCGCGCGAGTTTTCGTGGCAAGCAACGCTAGTGGCACGGCAAAAAACAAAGACACCGCTACGAGGCAGGGCAGCTTCCTCCTTCTAAACGAATCCAGTGCAACGAGGCCCAGGAGATTTAAACAAACGCCGTTTGCGACAGCCTGCAAAAATGGTCCCCGCGCTCTGTCGGCGTGGATTCCGATTCCCTCGTCGGTGATGAATTGTGGGAATATGACGCTCTTTGCGCCCAGGAGAGAAAATATCGAAATTGCGCTGAGATAGACGAGCACCATCAAGAGAAATATTTCCAACTTGCGCAATGAACTGTCGTCGTGAAATACAACACCGGCAATGTGAAAGAGAACAAATGGCACCATCCACTTGGCCGCAAACAGGCTCCAGGCCTGTGGGCCATATGGCTGGGTCATCGTGCCCCAGAGTCCGATCAGAAGCAATGCCAGCAACGGCCACGTGGCAGGATAGGTCCGTAGCGGTTCCCGATGGATGCACAGGCGAACGCATATGAGGATAATCAGGGCGAAGAATACAACCCTGTCGATGGGGAACGTTTTCAGGTCAGGTGGCCGGAACAGCATTGCCGCCAAGGCCACAAGGAACATGAAGGTCGGCAAACTGAGCCACATGTGAAGGAGTTTGAGCGGCAGAACGATCAGCGCTGATGCAGGGTTGCCGTAACGATACGGGCCAGCCGATATAACGTTCACACGCCGCTCCCCTTGAGCACAGCGGAAATAGTTTTGCAAAGAATGCGAAGGTCGAGCCGCAGGTTCCAATTCTTGATGTACTCCACATCCAGGGCGACGCTGCGCTCAAAAGATGGATCGCGACGGGCGGTGACCTGCCACAGCCCGGTGATGCCGGGAACGAAATCTAACCTCTGCAGATGTTGGAGTTTATACAAGCTGACGTCATCAGGAGGGTGCGGTCGTGGCCCGACCAGACTCATGTGGCCCAGCAACACGTTCCACAACTGCGGGATTTCGTCGACACTGTACTTCCTGAGGAATCGTCCGATACGGGTAACCCGGGGGTCGTTTTCGATTTTAAAAAACGCACCGTGGCGTTCGTTCTTGGTGCGCAGATTGTCTTTGACGGCATCCGCTTCCGCGATCATGGTGCGGAATTTGTAGCAGAGGAACTGTCGTCCTTTGCGTCCGGCTCTTGTCGCACGATAGAAGACGGGACCTGAAGAATCCAACTTGATAAGGATCGCGACAAGGAGAAGTAACGGCGATAACGCAATTCCACCAAACGTCGCAAGGACAACATCCAAGCCGCGCTTCAACGCCAACCCGCACTCTGGCGATCGATGATCGTGGATTTTCAGCAGAGCAATACCGCCTACATTCTCGAATACCGTCTCGTTGCCTGATGGCGGGATGGAGATGTCAGGCGCGATCTTTACGTCCAGCTTATTGCGACATGCTTCTTGAATGGCAATTCTTACCACTCCCGGATCGGTGCTTGCAATGATGATTTCATCGACGAATTCCTCGCGCGCGATTCTATTCAACATGGCCGACCCATAAATGTTCCTGATGTGGTTTTCCGCCACGTAACCCTTGACTAATCGAGATGAGCTCGGGTCATGATGAATCGCGTCCGAAATTTGTTTGGCTCTGGTTCCGCTACCCACGATCAGCACATTGCGTTTGTGGTCGTTCGCGGGAGAGAGCGCTCGCCGGAGTAGCCTCGCAGCCATCAGCACAAAGAGGCTACCCAAGCTGAGGGCGAGGACTGGGGCAGCAGAGCCGCGAGCCTCTGACCAACTCAGGGAGAAGATGCCGAAGAGCGTCGCCCAGCCGACCGCGCGGATGGCTGCTCCGTTTTCCGACATTGTGGTCTTTTGTTGTGAGTACAAATTTTCTTCAACGGCAAAGATCAGAAAGGCCGAGATGTAAATGCACACGCTCGATAGACTCAATGCAAGCCGAGATAATCCCAGCAGCCACGTTTCAAACACAAAAACCGAAACGATAAGCGTTAGATCCAGAATCGCCGGAGGCAACATTGTGGCTTGAAATCGTTTGAAGAACCGCGGCACGATCTCGGCCGCCAACCTGCTCAGGAATAATAGTGGAGCCGAGCCGGCGAAGATGGGACCGCTGACACCGTGCAATCGCTTCTCGATGGACAAATCGTCAGAGGTGCCGGGGATCAAACGGGCTAAGTCGGAGTATCCGGCGTGTACTGGCGCGAACACTGCCGCACTCGTAGCCTTTGGTCGGTGCACGGCGCGGAAGTCAATGATGTTGGCAGTATGTCCCATAGGCAGTCAAAGCCGCCTGTAAATCGATTCCGGAATCGGCAGCGTCCTTTCATCGAGTACAGTTCCGAGCAATGTCACTCCTTGCCTCAGCAACTGCTCCTTTGCTCTGAGTGCTGTTTCCCTTCGAGTGACATTTGCGGTCAACACCAGAACCGCCGCCTGGCACAGATTGCAAAGAATTGGAGTCTCGCTCTCATTGATCGCAGCCGAGAACAAGAAATATTTGAAGGTGCTGCGGAGTTCTTTGAGTCCGTCAGAAGTTGAATCGCGGCTTGCACCGCATTCGTTGCCAAGCAGAGCTGGGGGAATTCGCCAGATCCCTTCAGAGAGCCGTGACGAATAGACTTGCCACAGCCCGCGGCCAAAGCTCGACGGCATACCCTTTTTGGTCCAAGGATTCCGATTCAAACTCGAACAGGCTTCAACGATTCCAACCATTTCGCCTGAGACTTTTGAGAGTGCGATCGCTATTTGTTCACAAAGCGCCGAGGCCCTAGAGCGCGCATCTGCTGCGGCGAATAAAATGGACGTGCGTCTAAGTGTTGCACTCGGGAAAAAAAGCTGATGCATTAGCGAAAACGCTGGTGCCTCGGATAAGTTACCCAGTCGCGCCATTGCTGCGGCGGGCACGGGCGGCTTACGGCCAGAAACGTTCGCGCCTGAGCCAATCTGCTTCCAAATTTGCGCGCTGATACTCACGAAACCTCCGGGTTGGACTGGGGCTCGCCGGCTCGGGCTGGAAGCGACATCAAGACCGGAGACCTCAGAAATTCCACGACTTCCTCTGGCGTTCGAAAGGAAGGATCGAAATAGTCAGCCACGAACACCAGGCCGGTGCTGAATCCGCAAGCTCCAATGAAAGAAAAGCAGGTAGCTGCCCAAAGAGGCCACACTGGAAGTGCGGGAACGCGCGGTTGCTGTGCGATCGCGACATTCAAAACACCGTCTTGGTCAAGCGCATCGCCAATCCTCGCCTCTTCGCGTTTGTTGGAGTAGAGCAAGTACTTCTCCTCAGCCGTTTTCATCTTCTGTTCTAAATCGTGTTGAGCCACTGCATTTTCTTCTAACTTCTGCGCCGCCCTGCGATACGCAAGAACCTGTTGATGTGATACGGCCTCCTGCTGCTGCAACGCTCGCAGTTCCACTTCGTTTTTCAAACGTTCGGAGTGGGCCCACTCGAACTCCGGATCGTCTCGGGTTGTTTCGTCGCGCAGAGGCTTGAGTTCCTCGACGTCGATGGCAGTCTTGGCTTGCGCGATTTGCTGATCAACTTCCTGGACCAGGCGATAGGAGGGTTGAAATTTAGTCGTCAGCTCAGTCCTCCGCAACTCCAACTCGAGCAGCTTCGATTTCAGCTTTTCCTGCAATTGAGGATTGTCGGCATTCGTAATAGCAACCACGCGGCGCTCCGGCAAATCGCGAAGCCTTGCTTCCAGGGATTGGACGCGTTCACTTGACCCGGCGATGGCAGATTCCAGACCCAACTCCGACGCTTCCGCATCACTCAGCTTGTGCAAAGTAAGGTCACGTTCGAGTTCGGCCGACACGACTCGTTCTTTGTGAGAGAACGCAATCAGGGCCTTTTGTGCCTCTTCAAGCACAAGTTGCGATTCTCGTATTTGCTGCTCGAAGAAAGTTTGTTGTCCCGAGGGCCGGGCGCTCTCTGCATGTTTCGTAAGATATGTTCTCGCCAGAGAACGCAACACCGCAGCCGATTTAGCGGCGTCGGAAGAACTGTACGAAATGGTGATGAGCCGCGACTTGCGCACCGGCTGCACTTCCACCTTCCGCGCCAGCCGACGAACCGCCTTTTCAGTTCGCTCCTCAGGGGTCTGACCTCTCAGCGCCGAACTCCAGGTTTCGCGTGCCAACCCGGTTTCGAGCACGACCTGCCGTAGGATGTCTTCGTCGTGCAGTAGTTCCACCTCCGAGTTCAACTCCTCTTCTGCGATTTCATCGTGTTCGAATGCCGGCGACGGGCTCGGTGTTGGCGTAACAGCTGGGTCGATCCTTCCGCGCCGCAGCATTACTTTCATCTCCGCTTTGTAAGAAGGAAAGAGGGCCGAATACAAAACTCCTGCGGTTGCAACTACGGCAAATGAAACTATCAGCAATCGCTTGTGCCGGAAGAAAACAGCCGCCACGTCTCTGAGCGTCGGGGAGTGTAACGACTCTGGTGCGGTGCCGGTTTGTAAATCTTGAGGCATATATCAGAATTGCGCGGGTGTAAAAAACGTGCTCAGGCTCGATACCGGCAAGAACTTTCTGATTTTTGAAATCCTGTTCTGTGGCACGAAAACCATGTCTCCGGGCTTGAGTTCGAGGTCCTCTTCCAAATTTCGCGAGGCCAGCATAGCCTTCATATTCAGAACACGTGCTTCAACGATGCCGTCCGTAACCTTCCGAAACAAAACGACTTGTGAGTGCTTGGATTGTTCGGTGAAGCCGCCAGCGATGGCAATCGCCTCGGCGACACTAATCGGTGAACGCAGCTCAAACTTGCCAGGATGGCCCACCTGTCCACCGGCTAAGAAGAATGGCCGCTCGAAATCGCTCAAAATTACGCTGACCTCTGGATCGCGCAGTGTGGTTGCGTACGCGCTCCGTACCGAGTCTCTCAGTTCAGAAATTGTCGACCCTTCGGCGAAGACATCTCCCATGGCCTTCAACGCGACAAATCCGTCCGGTTGAACGGTCACGGTCTGGTCAAATTCTGGGGAGAAGGTGAACCTGATTTCCACGACATCGCTTTTGCGCAGCCGGTACAGCGGATGGCGTGCCCCCGTCAAGGTTGGACTCCCGTTATTGGGACCCCTCGTGCCATCCGCCGCACTGGTGCTGGTGACGCCTGCTCCTTCCGAAATTTGAGCATGCGCAGGGAAAGCTGGTTGGACAAGCAATCCGCCAATCAAAGACAACAGAGCTGTACGCTGAATGTTCATTGAAAGAGATCGCATATCCGACCAGAGTGCAGTTGCTCGACAAAAATTATCTGTGTGCCCGCAAAACGACAAGACGCGAAAAGTAGCGTGCACGAAAGTAGCTAAAACTGCTTATGGTGACATTCACGAGAACCCGACAGGTCCGAGGATGAGTGAAAGTAACTCTAGGAAGGTCGGTCCGCTTGCATGGCCAAACGTTGCGAGGGCCATCCGTTAGGACTAAATAGGGCTGCGAACTTTTCCACAGGCGAAAGTTAATCGAAAGGTTCTCCGGTCACTGAAATTGATATCCGGAGCAGATAAGTTCGTACAATTACGTCCAAATTCTTCGCGTTGGTAGAGCCATGACAAATAAAAGTGCTTCTTCGCCATCGGGAATCAGCGTGTTGCTTGCTGACTCTAAACAGCTGGAAAGCCAGCTATTGGCCGGTTCGCTTCGTGATTGCGGGTTTGAGGTGCTGTGTTGCCCAAGGGAGGTTCCTCCCATTTTGGAGTTTCTCGATGCCGGAGGCGCAGACGTTGCGGTGATCAATTGCGCGGCCCCGTACTCCAGCGCGCCTGACTTGGCGATGATCCGCACCCTTCACCTAATGCATCCCCAAATCCCGAAAGTTTGCCTAATGGACACAGAGAGCCGGCAAGTGGCCGTGCAGGCCTTTCGCTCCGGTGCCCGTGGGCTGTTCTGTTTGGGGAATTCGTCGTTCCAGCTATTTTGCGAATGCATCGAGCGAGTCCACCGCGGAGAAATCTTTGCTACCAACCAGCAACTGAGCTATTTGCTAGACTCCGTCTGTCAGTCTCTGTGCATGCGTGTGGTGAGTACGACCGGGAAAATCCTGCTTACCTCGCGGGAAGAACAAGTGGTGGCGCTGGTAACCGATGGGCTTTCCAACCGCAACGTCGCTAATGAATTGGGGTTGAGCGAGCACACCGTCAAAAAATATCTCTTCCGCATCTTCGAAAAACTCGGGATTTCCAGCCGCGTAGAGCTTGTGCTCTATGCTCTACACCACGGTTCGCCGCAACCCGCGGCTTGGAGTGCTGGAGCGTAGAGTCAGTGATCCGTGGTCAGTGCTGCAGTGACGACTGCTCAATGAGCGGCAAGCTCTACCGCTGAACACTGATTCCGAATTTTGATCACCCGATCCCAGCGACCTATCACTGAATTTCCCCACTGAACACCAGCCACTGACCACTTCCTCACTCCTGTCATACAATGTCAGATCGCTATGACCTCACCTGGGACCGAAAACGATGTGCGAGACAACGAAAAGCAGGCCGCCGCAAGCGCGGCCGTGCAGCTTGTGGAGGCTGGAAACGTCGTTGGATTAGGATCAGGCTCAACCGCGAACTACGCCATCAGGTTCCTGGCTGAACGCGTTCGGGGAGGCCTAAAGATTATCGGCATTCCCACTTCGCAGAAAACCAAGCAACTCGCCGAGCAGTTGGGGATCCCGCTGACCACGCTCGAAGAGCACCCTCACATCGACATCGATATAGACGGCGCCGATGAATTCGACCCTCAGCTGAATTTAATCAAGGGTGGTGGCGGAGCATTTTTGCGCGAGAAAATCATTGCTTCGGTGTCGCGCCGCTTCATCGTCATTGCCGATTCCGCAAAGCAGGTGAAACGGCTGGGCAAGTTTCCACTTCCGGTCGAAGTTGTGCCGTTCGCGCAGGCGTTGATCAAGCTTCGAATCGAAGCTTTAGGCGCTCAGGTTTCTCTACGGAGCTACGCTTACGGCAATCCCTACGTCACCGATGAAGGCCATCACATCCTGGATTGCACCTTCGGCGAAATTCCCGATCCGCCGGCCCTGGCAGAAAACCTGCGACGCATTCCAGGCGTGGTCGAGCACGGCCTATTTATTGGAATGGCGGAGATGGCTCTGGTAGGGAAAGATGGGGAAGTGGTCCAGCTTCGACGGTGACCACAGGCCGTGTGAGTCAGACATTCTTGTCCGACATTTCCTTGTTTGTTGATCCGATTTTTATTTCAAACTCTACTTCAGACGTGGGTGCCCCATCTTTCCCTGGTTTTGGGAAAAGCCTGCCCCTTCGGCTTCGCTCAGGGCAAGCTCTGAGCTTGCCGAAGGGGTGGGAACCGCGGGCCCAAGTAGTACCGATGTCACAGACGCCAACCGGGAAGGGCACGACTTCAGTCGTGCCGAGAGTGCCGCTGCAGGGTGGCGGCTTTAGCCAGCTGAGGTTCGGTTGTATCAGGGCACGTCTTCAGACGTGCCGCATTTACCCGGTGGACGAGGACGCGAGCTTCAGCGAAGCCCGTTTGTTTGACCCCGCGGGGGCTAAAGCCCAAATCTCCTGCTGTCATGACTGGCACGTCTAAAGACGTGCCCTGATACGAACCGCGAACAAGGTGCGGATAAGGTTACCGAACACAGATAAGGATGCTTATCTTTCCCGGGTTTGGGAAAAGCCTGCCCTGAGCTTGCCGAAGGGGTGGGAACCTGGGGCCCAGACAACTCGGTTTGGATCTCAGGTCGGACATTACCCAGGTTTGGCAAAGAACGCGAAAGGATCGGGCACCCATGCAGCGCTTGGCGCTGCATCAGGCCCTAATGGGCGATCCTTTCCCGGACCGTCCGCACAACCGGGAAGGGCACGACTTACAGTCGTGCCGCCTGCTGTGGCAAGGACTGCGGATTTAAGCCGCTGAGGTGGCTGTTCAAACCTTTACGAGGAAGAAGCGGGCCCCAGCGGCTGGAAGCCGCATCTGGAAGGGAAAGGCAGCTCCATACACCTCTGGCAGGCGAACTTAAAACAAAGTAGATTGTAAGTCGATATGGAAGATCAGAGTTTTGAAAATTTGCCGTTGAAGCTTGCGTATGGCTTCCTACTGTCTAACGGGTTCGGGAAGGAAGCTACGGAGATCCGGGAGAGCAAAGCGAAGCTTGGCTCCTATGACTCGACGTTAAAGCGAGCGCGCATCCTAGCTGAACTCATACGCAACCAGTTGCTTGACCAATTTATTGCTGAACACTGGCCGCACGGAGCTACGCTTGAGGGTCAAAAGAGAATTAGACGGCTAAACAAGATCTACTCGAGGTACCAGGAATCAATTGGGAATGAGACAGCTGGGAGCGCTGTTGAAGAGGATGAACCAGAAAAGGGTACCGCGTTCGCATACGAAGAGCACTTGCGTGATTTCCTGGCCCAGCATTTGGAACGACTTGAAAAAGGTCTCAGACCATGGAGTAAGGGGGATGAGGATGCTGTGGAATTTCCGGTTGACGGAAGAAGGATAGACATCCTCGCTGAAGACAAAGGTGGACAGCCAGTAGTGATAGAGCTGAAAGTTAGCCGAGGACACGAGCGAACCATTGGGCAGGCGCTTTACTACAGGGCCAAAATCAAAGAGATGTTTAAAGTTGATAGGGTCAGGATATTCATAGTAGCGTTGGAGCTAACCTTGGAGCTTCGTGCCGCGGCAAAGGAAGTATCGGACGTTTCTCTTTTCGAATACGCCATCTCCATGACCATCAAACCACTGTGAAGTCTGTAAATTCCGATCCCTACCCCACATCCTCTCCCCAGCCCTCCAGCGTCTTCTTCACGAACGCCATGAATTGGTCGGCGACAGCGCCATCGATGATGCGATGGTCGTAACCCAGGGTCAGGTGCACAACCGAGCGGATGGCAATCGAGTCTGCGCCGTCTTTATCGGTGACGACCAGCGGCATCTTGGTGATTCCACCCACGCCCATAATCGCCGAGTTCGGTTGATTAATGATAGGCAAGCCGAAGACGGCGCCGAACTGGCCGGGGTTGGTGACAGTGAAGGTCGAGCCTTCGACCTCTTCCGGCTTTAACTTCTTGTTGCGGGCGCGTTCGCCCAGGTCAGTGATGCCGCGCTGCAATCCCAGGAAGTTCAACTCATCGGCATTTTTCAGCACGGGCACGATCAGTCCCCAATCAAGCGCAACCGCGATGCCCACGTTTACATGGCGATGATAGCGAATGCCGTCGCCTTCGAGTGAGGCGTTGACAATGGGGAACTGCTGCAGCCCGATGATCGCTGCTCGGACGAAGAACGGCATGAAGGTCAGGCGCGCACCGTTGCGCTGCTCGAAACTGGACTTGAGTTTGTTGCGAAGATTGACGATGCGGGTCATATCCACTTCGAACATGCAGTGGACGTGCGCGCTGGTGCGGCGAGACTCAATCATGCGCTGCGCGATGATCTTGCGCATATTCGTCATGGGAACAAGGTCGCCTGGGATGGCTGCGGGACTGGGGCGAGGCGCTGGAGCCGGTGCTGACGGTTGAGAAACATCCCCACCCTGTCTCGCCAACGCCGGGCTCGACAAGGATGGGGCACCCGTTCGCTGCTGGACGGGCGAGACGCCCGTCGCTCCAGATTCTTGCACAGCAGCTCCGGACTGTCCTTCAATAAACGCCAGAATGTCTTGCTTGGTGATGCGTCCGCCGAGCCCGGTTCCTTCAACTTGCGAAAGATTGACGTTGTGCTCGCGGGCCATCTTTCGCACTAGTGGAGAAGATCGCGCATGCTCGTCTTCCTCATGCGCCTGCGCCGCAGGCGCGGGGGCAGGTTCGGGCCTCGCAGCGGGTCGCGATTCTGCTTTAGGAGCAACCGGGGCGGACGCCGGTGCTGCTTTCTTTTCTGGCGCCGGAGCGGCCTTGGTAGCAGCGGGCGCTTCACCATCGGATGAAATCGTCCCCACGACGGTGTTCACCTGAACGGTGGTGCCTTCGGTGACCTTGATCTCCTGCAACACGCCTGACGCGGGCGCAGGAATCTCGGCGTCCACTTTGTCGGTGGAGATTTCAAACAGCGGCTCGTCACGCTGGATCTTGTCGCCCGGCTTCTTCAGCCATTTAGTGATGGTCCCTTCAACGATGGACTCGCCCATCTGGGGCATAACAATTTCGGTAGGCATAATTCCTCTTTCGACTCACAGTTCAATAAGCTGAGCCAAATCGCAACCTGTAATTATAACGAAGCGGGAGCGGTTGGCCGCCACGGTAGTAGCCCGAACATTGGGCGCGTGCGATTCCGGAGAAGCTTGCCAGTCAACCTCAGCTCATTCGCGCCGCGCTATAATCCCGCCGACGTGGAGACGGTTTCGTCAGCGTGAGGATCAGGATAGATTTCGTGAATCGCACTCCCTCTCTTTTTCTTCTATGTGCCTCGTTGTCGGTGCTGTCGTCCTGTGGCCAAATGCTCAACACGGCTGCGGAATCCCGCAATGATTCGCGATCCGACCGTTGGTCCTTCGCCATCTCCGATCAAAAAGTGATTCAGAGTGGCGCCAGTGACAGCAGCTACAATCAGGCGCCTGCTGTAGTCGAGACAGCAAATAGTGATTACCTCCTCAGCTACAAGAAGGGAACTAACCACGTCGACGATCCCAATGTGATTCTGCGCCACAGCTGGGACAAAGGCGCGACGTGGGGTCCAGAAATCATTCAGTGGAACACCAACAGCCCTGACCCGACTCTGGCACGAACGCCCATCGCGCGGGATGTGCTCGTCGAATTCGGCAAGCGCAACCAAGGCGGCACAACTGGAGCCGCTTACGCGAGGTCAACTGATAATGGCTTTACATGGAGCGCGTTCACATTCTTCGACAACCCCATAGAGGACACTTCCTTCACTCCCACCCTGTACCTGAACGACGAGCTCATAATGTATGCCGCGGCATACGGGCCCTACGGCGACGGCACCGACGATGCGATCATCTGGGTCTCTAGCGACGACGGCTACACCTGGGCAAAGCAATCTACGGTTCGACAGCCTGGCGATGCAGGAATAAACGAGACTGCGCTGGCGAAAGTTGGTGCAACCACGCTGCTCGCCATCAGCCGAGATGACGCCAACGCTCACACGTGGGCGCATTTTTCAGTAGACATGGGAGCCACGTGGGGACCGCAAATCGACTATACCCCGCAGGTTGGCATACTCCAGCTTCCCCAACTCCTACAAGTCGAAAATGTTGTGCTTTTGTTTGGACGTAATCCGACCGCCAATCAGCTGGTTATGTTCGCCTCATATGACGGAGGAGTCTCTTTCTCGGATCGCACAGTCCTGGAGACGTACGCGGGCCTGAGCATAGACGGAGGATATTGCTGGCCTATTTTGCGTTCGGAGAAAGAAGTTTTCGTGGTGTACTACGCCGATTCCAGTGGCCTTCGCTTGCCAGACATTAAATCCTTGGTTGTGCGGTTGAAGAAAAAACCACACTAGCCGTTTACACGGCGGCTTCAATTTTCAGGCCGGGATCCATCAACACCCGCTTCAGGCGGAGTTTCTCGTCCATTAGCGCTTTGAGTTGCGCGCCATCTGTGCTGCGGAACGATTCAAGTTGTCGCTGGATCTGTTCCAAGCGACGGCGGATCTGCAATCGCCGCAGGGCCCGGGTTGCGCCCTCCACCTTCTCTGCCGTCAGCTCTTCGTCGTCTTTGAGCAAAATGGCTGCGAGCAGTTGCCGGTCTCCATCCGAGAAGTGGAGGTCCATGATGCCGGTTTCAGGTGCCCGGTTCAGCAGTATTTCGATCAGCGACTCGGTGCCGAGTCCGATGTGCAGGCGCTCTGAGGAGAGTACGTATCGCGCCTGCCGCGCCGGTTCGAAGGCGTCGTCTGCGCCAGAACGGTGGGAAACATAGTCTTCGCTTTGAACCTGAGATTCAGATGCCAATGCGCGAATGAGAATTTTTTCAGCGTCGGTAACTTGCGCGTCGGTAGGCGCTTTCATGGTAGCGGTCTTGCGACTAACAGCGGCGTGCTTAAGTTCCTGCCGCAGCACCGCAGAGTCGATATTCAGCTTTTGCGCAACTTCCTCCGCGATCGAATCGCGGACAATCCGGCTAGGCACGCGCTGGATATGTGGCAGCAAGTAGTTCACAGCTTTTTGCTTGCCTTCGGCACTGCGCACGGGAAATTGCTGCCGTGCCCGTTCGATGAGGTAGTCGAAATACTTCTGTGAATTTTTCAGTGCCGCCGTGTATGCGTCTTTGCCCTTGCGCCGCACGAACAGGTCAGGATCCAGGCCCGCTTCGAGCGTTAGCACGCGAATGTCGAATTCTTCTTCGATCAAAAGCGCGAGGGTCCGTTCCGTGGCTTTGGCCCCGGCGGCATCCGGATCGAAATTCACTACCGCCTGCTTGCTGAACCTTCCTAAAAGCGCTGCTTGCGCCGCGGTGAACGCGGTCCCCGAGCTGGCAATCACGTTGTGAAGACCGGCGGCAAAGACTGAAATGCAATCCATCTGGCCTTCGACCAGAATTACGTAATTCAGCGCACGAATCGCCTCTTTGGCTAGATGAAGATTGAAAAGCACTCGGGATTTTGAGTAGATTGCGGTCTCGGGCGAGTTCAGATATTTCGGCCCGGCTTTTTCGTCGGTAGAAAGCGTTCTCCCGGTGAATGCGATTACGCGCCCGCTCTCGTTGGCGATGGGGAAAATCACCCGGTTGCGGAACTTCGAGTACATCGCCGAGAAGGCACTTGAATTCTGGCTTTTTGGTGCGTCGTTGGTCTGAGGTCGTTGGTCGTTGGCAACATCATCGGCTGACGTCGGCGTTCCCCCTTGTCGCGACGTTTTTTCGGCACGACTCAAGTCGTGCCCTTCCCGGTTTTCCTGACGGCTGACGGCTGATGGCTGAGAGCTTTCTTTCCACGAAAACAGCCCACTTTCCCGCAATACTTCCTCGCCGAACTCGCCTTTTAATCTGTCGCGAAGGAGAAAGCCGGAGTCCGGAGCAAATCCAATGCGGAACTGGCGTATAGTCTCTTCGTCTGATCCGCGTCCGGCCAGATACTCGCGAGCTCGCGCACCCTCAGGTCGCCGCAAACATTCCTGGAAAAATACGCAGGCACGCTCGTGAATTTCCAGCAGCGCGGTCCGCAATTTTGCGTCCTTAGCTTCGGCTTCGGTGCTGAACGCTTGCTTGGGCATTGGAACCCCAAGCTTCTGCGCCACTGCTCTAACCGCTTCAGGAAAGGTAATGTTCTCGATTTTTTGAACAAAACTGAATACGTCTCCGGAAGCCTGGCAGCCGAAACAGTGGTAAAACTGGCGCGCGGCATGCACCGAGAATGACGGCGACTTCTCCTTGTGGAACGGGCATAGACCGGAGTAGTTCTGCGAGCCCGCCTTCCTCAGACTGATGTAGCCGCCCACGATGCGGACAATGTCGGCCTGCTGCTTGAGAGTTTGCGCGAAGTCGGAGGCGAAAGCCATGTAGCTATTTAAAAATGGAATACCAAAAACGGACCTACTGGAAAGATTGTCAGCCACGACCGTGCATTTAGGAATATAGCTGAGGGCGATTGCTGTGGAGAAGCTGTGGGAAAGAACGTCCCCTGCGGAGAATTACGGTCTATTTCTTGTCGTTCGCCAACTGCTTCGCGATCTCTGCCAGCAGTCGGGGTTTGAGCTCAGCGAGAACGCTGTCGACGATATTCGAAAGCGCGTCGCTTCCGGAGGCTGGCGCCGCGTCCTGTGCTGGTGGCGCAGTAGGCACCTCATTCTGGGACGAAACCGCCCCGTCGGCCATTGCCGCCGCCGATTCGGCAATAGCGTCGGTCGTTTGCTCTGTGATCACTGTGTTGCGTATGCGTCGCCAGTTGTCCCATGCGGCTGAGGGTTCGGAACCGGTGGGAGGCTCGGAATTCGCATTGATCGCGCTAATGGCATTAGTCTGCGCAAAAGAATCGGACGCGGAAGCCGCCGCCGCGAACGCCGCACCCGACTCGGTTTCCGGAGCTGCCGGGGGCTGCCAATTATTTTCGGAAGCTGAAGTGCGTTCCGCCGCCGAATCCTGACTCGGGTGAGGATCGCTTGGCGCCGGCTCGTTCATGGCGTCTGCCTGCTGCATTTCTTCTTCGAGCGAACGAGAGGCTTCTTCGGAAGTCGGGGCTACAGTTTCGGCGACCCAATGCCGGGGTGCTTCAGGCTGCGGGGTCGGCGAGAAATCAATCGCTGCGCCTTCCGGGACCAGACCTGGTTCAACATGCAGCCCCGCGCCCGTCTCCGTCGTCGAAATTTCAACTAGCGGATCCCGATCGAAATGTACTGGCGCATCGGATACAGATGACGCGGAGCTTATTTCCGCGGCCGGTTCGGGCTGTTGCTCGACCTCGACTTCGCGCTGAATCTCGAATTCTTCTGCTAGCCTTGCCGACGCTATTACTTCTGGCTCATAGATTGGTCCCGAGGCAAAGGTCACCGCTCCATCACGTTCTTCCGGCGTAATCGTCGCAGCCGGCGGTTCATAAGTTGAAGCCGCAGGTTCGTAAGAAGGGGTTTCCGCTACCGCTGGCATCTCCGCCGTGGCTACAGACTCGTCAATCGCCGGGGCTGGGTTAATTGGGGGTTGTGCAACTGGAGAATCAAAGGTTTCAGAAACCTCGTCAGCCGGACGGCGTTGCTTTGCCCGTGCCAGATACTCGATTTGCGCGGTGTGACCGTCATCAAAACTGACAGCCGGATCTTCCGTCGGCAGGGTTCGCTTTTTCGTTTCAGATTTTGCGCGGCTTCCTCGTCCGTTTTCCGATTGCGGGACAATTTTGTCTTCCAGCTTGGTCAAAGCGGACAGCAGTTCGCTCGCGTCAAATGGCTTAATGATATGGCCGTCGGCGTGTACCCGCTTGGCTTCTTCGGCCTTGAAAGGCTCCATTTTGCCAACGGTCAGCAGTACCGGAATCTTCATGGTCGCTTCGGATTCCTTAAGCCGCTGGCAGACTTCAAGGCCTCCATAGCCCGGCATATACACATCGAGCACAATCAGGTCAGGCCGTTTCTCATGGATTTTCTTGAGTGCCGCGGAGCCATTGTTGACAGTAATAACTTCGTAGCCGGCATCTGTCATGATGCGGCGACCCATGTTCTGGGCGGTTACGCTGTCGTCAGCAAGCAGTACTATGCGCGCCAATGGAGGTCCTTATCCGGAGGAGATACCGTGAAGGTAACTTGGATAAGTCGTTAAGTCAATGAATCCAGAGGTTTAACTAGGTTACGAGGGGACAATAGATTTAGTGCACTTTCTCGTCACCTGGGGCTCTACGAGCCAGGGATAATTTTACGCAGACCCTTCTTTTTCTTATGCTTGCTGGAGGCTAAGTCTTTATCGTCGGCAAGTTGCTGGCTAGCGGCGTTGCTCGAAGCATCCTGCCCCGCGGTAGCTGAACTTCCGTCGCCTTGCAGAATTTCATTGACCTGGGCCGGTGCGGGCGCAGGCTGATCCGATCGCGCTTCGGGCTTCAGTTCGTTCGGATCCGGGGCAGCGGCAACTGTTGATGACGGATCCGCTGCACTGGCATTCGGCTTCAGTTCGTTCGGATCGGGTTGAGCTGGAGTGGCATTCGCGTCGCTGGCCGGAGTATCAGACCTCGGCGCAGGTTCATTTTCTGGCAGCGCGCCCTTTATCGTCTGCACAGAGAGTGAGTCATTACCTTTGCTGCCCATTGCAACCCGATTGGCCCGTTGCATCATGCCTGTCGCGCTCATAGGGGTGGGATCAGTTAAGGTGGGCTCCCCAATTTTTGCCGCCGGGGAAGCATCCGCATGCCGGTTGAATCCACTCATCACGCGGCTGAGCATGGTTTGTTCGCCTCGGCCTGCTTCTTCGGCTTTATTCAGAGCGAGGGCAGCTTTCGTCGGGCGGGGAATCGGCTGGTGCAGCGCGGTAAGTCGAACGCGGGCGTCATCGGCACGATTCATTGCTGGATACCGAGTAATAATTTTCGAGTAGGCCTCAGCCGCTTTGCTCGCGAAATCGGTAGCCAGGCGTTCCCGGGCGAGTTCGTCATTCTTGAGTTGCGCCTCATTCACGCGGTGCATTCGCTCCATCTGCTGACGCTCGACACCGTCCATCTTTTTCAGCATTGCGATCTCTCCTTCGTAGGACTGGCCTAGAAGGTACAGAGTTTCGTCTGCCTTGCTGTAAAGCGGATAGCGGTCAACCAGCGATTGCAATCTCGCGATTGCCGCCGGATAGGACTCCTTCATGGAATAGAAACGTCCGATTCGAAACTCCCGCTCGGCAATCACTTCTTGCACCTGTAAAAGTCTCTTTCGTGCCTCCGAAACCATTTTCTGGTTGTCCGGATACTGCAGGATCACTTTGCGATACTCCTGCTCGGCGCGCACTGCATGCGTGAAATCGCGATCGGGCTTCTCCATCTGCTGGTAATGGATATTGGCGATTTTGACCTGGGCCTCGGCGGCCTCGGGCATGTTGGGGAAGAAGGTCTCAAAATCCTCGTATTCCTGCTCCGCCTGCGCCAGAGCGGCGGTTCCGCCTTCCGCATACCAGGAATCAGCCAGCGAGAGTTTGGCCCGCGCGATGAACTCAGAATCTGGATAAGTATTGATAAGGGTCTGCATGTCCAGGCGCGCGATGTCGAAGTGGTTGTGCTTCATCGCGTCCATGCCACGGTCGAACAGCACCTTGTCGGGCTGCTTGGAATCGACTTTCGCCAGTGGATTATTGACCTTCTTATTAGTGCATGCGGTTGTGAGCGCCAGCGTCGCGGCCAGAGCAGTCACGGTAATTCGCAAGGACATGAATAACCTCAAATGCTGTTTTATAAGTTTCAACGTTTCAAGGTTTCAAACGAGAGATGTTGAAACCTTGAAACATTGAAACTTGGACTTAAACCTTTTGCAACGTAGCCTCTAATGCTGCCTTCAACAGATTTTGGGCGTTAATCATTGGATCGCCGTGGCTAAATACGGCGTTGCCCGCGACCAGAATTTCTGCACCAGCGCGTACTACTTTGCCGACCGTATCGAGGGCGACCCCGCCATCGACTTCAATCCTATAGTTCAAGCTCCGTTGTTCGCGCAAGTCCCTCACTTTGCGAAGCTTATGCAACGAATTCGGGATGAACGGTTGCGCCCCGAACCCCGGATTCACGGACATCACCAGCACGTAATCGACGATATCCAGGACCTCAGTCAGCACATCCACCGGAGTAGCAGGATTGATCACTACGCCGGCGTGGCAATCGTGGCTCTTAATCAAATTCAGCGTGCGATCCAGATGACGGCAGGCCTCCTGATGCACCGAAATCCAGTCCGCCCCAGCGTCGGCAAACGCCGGAATGTACTCGTCCGGGTTCTCGATCATGAGGTGGCAATCGAGCGGCAGCTTGGTGGCCTTGCGCAGCGAGCGCACGAGTTGCGGCCCGAGAGTGATATTGGGGACAAAATGCCCATCCATCACATCGACATGGATGATGGTGCCCCCACCCTCCGCAGCCCGCGCCACTTGGTCTGCGAGATGCGCAAAATCAGCCGATAAAATGGATGGTGCTAGCTCAATCAAAGGAGAACTCTCGGGAGAAATGCTTCGGAAATTCTACCATGCTGCGTCCACGGCGCAGCACTGGCGGTCCCTTTTGTCATGCATCTCTCGCGAAGGTGCTCTTAGGCGTTAGTCCTTTGGTAAACCAGCTTCAATTCAGCAATCCTCTAAACTAGATGTACGATGCGAAGGCTGCTGACATTTTTGTTGCTTTGTGCCATCGGACTCACGGCATGGTTGGCCTGGGCTTTGTGGCTGCCGATGTCGCCGGGCGGGCAGAAATTCGTCATGCTGCACACGGGATACTCCACCCGACACGTCGCCCGCGAGCTGAAATCCGCAGGCGTGATCCGCAGCTCTGAAGCGTTTGTCCTCTGGCATGCATTCCATCGCCGTCCATCGCTTAAAGCTGGCGAGTATCTGTTCGAGCACGGTGCCAACGGAATCGCGGTGCACAATCGCCTTGCCCGAGGAGACGTTTATGTCCATACCGTGGTAATTCCGGAAGGTTTCAATATCTTCGATATCGCCGCAGCGATCGAAAGTGCCGGACTCGGCTCCCGTCAGGATTTTCTGAAAGTTGCCACCAACGATACCGCGTTGATTTCAGATCTGGCTCCGCAAGCCGTGTCTCTCGAAGGCTATCTTTTCCCCAACACCTATGAGTTCAGTCGCGCGCAGAGCATGCAGGAGATGGCGGCGGCAATGGTCAAGCAGTTCCGCAGGGTCGCGGCTGAAATTGGCTTGACCGAAAACGTTCAGCGAACCGTGACTTTGGCTTCGATCATCGAGAAGGAGACTGCGGTTCCGGAGGAGCGTCACGAGGTCGCGAGCGTCTACAAAAACCGCCTGACCGGTCGAGTTCCGTTGCAGGCTGACCCCAGCGTTATTTACGCGGAACTGCTGCAAGGACGGTACACCGGCGGATTGCATCATGACGATATGAGCTTCGATTCTGCCTACAATACTTATCGCCACATCGGTCTGCCGCCTGGCCCTATCGCGAATCCGGGAAAAAGCTCCTTGCAGGCGGCAATGCAGCCTAATCAGACTAATTTTCTCTATTTTGTGAGCGACGGGAACGGGCACCACCGCTTTTCCAATAATCTCGAAGAGCACAACCGGAACGTCGCCGCTTTGCGACGTGCAGTTGCGAAAAGATGACGCCAACGCCCGAAATAGCAAGGCAGGCACCTCGTTAACAAATTCCTCGAAGCGTAATCGACCTTCTCACCATCTCTATATACTGATTGTCGTTAGGTTTGCGAGCCGAATGCCTTTGACCTCCCGCTATTCCATCATTCCCGTTATCTTGAGCGTTTTGTTGACGACCGGCTGCCTGTTTCATACCCGCCGAGTGGAGCAAAGCATCAGTCCGGTGGCTTTGAAAACGGCCACCAAAGCCGAGCTCATCTCCTACATCAACTCGCAAGCCGCAAAAATCCAGACCATGCAGGCCACCGTCGATATCGACACCGCTGTAGGTGGGACGAAGAAGGGCAAGATCACGGAATATAAAGAGATACGCGGCTATGTGCTCGCGCGCAAGCCAGCCATGTTGCGGATGATTGGCCTGTTGCCGATTCTCCGCAATACCGCCTTTGACATGGTTAGTGATGGGCAGGAATTTAAGGTCTCGATCCCCCCGAAGAACCGTTTCGTGATTGGCCGGAATGATGTCATTGTGCCGAACCGGCAGCAGCCGCTTGAGAACCTGCGCCCGCAAATTATTTATGACGCGCTGATGCTACGCGCGATAGATCCAAAGAGTGAGATTGCGGTCATGGAAAACGGTACCGAGGTCGTGACCGGCGATAAGAATCGTAAGTTCCAACAGGCAGACTACATAATTGACGTTATCCGCACGGGAAATGGCGATAGCTGGCTTTCGCGTAAGATCGTCTTCAGCCGAGTGGATCTGCTGCCGCACCGGCAGCTTATTTATGACGAGGCCGGGAACGTGGTGACCGACGCACGCTACAGTAATTACAAAGACTACAATGCGGTCCTGTTTCCATCAGTTATCGAGATCATCCGGCCGCAGGAAGAGTACGACATTACTTTGCGCATGGTGAAGCTCGAAATCAATTTGCCGCTCGACAACAATAAATTTGTTTTGGAGAAGCCCCCCGGCGCGCAAGAGATCCACCTCGACCAGCCGCCGCCTTCGGTCGGTGGAGGAACGCACTGAGTCCAAGAGTGAAGAACTAACAGTTAAGAGCAAGTTCCAATGATGAACAAGATGATCATCGCCAACCTCGCGAACCGGCCGGTGCGCTCGGTCATCAGCATTGTCGCCATTGCGCTCGAGGTCACGCTGATTCTGCTGATTGTGGGTTTCTCGATCGGAATGCTGAACGATTCGCGATCGCGCCAGGCCGGAATCGGAGCTGACGTGATCGTGCTGCCGCCGGGCGCTTCCAACATTGTGGGGCTTACTAGCGCCCCGATGCCTGTGAAGATTGGGGACATTATCGCCAAACTGCCGCATGTGGCTGTGGTCGCGCCCGTCCTAATGCAGGTGTCCACCTCCGGTGGCCATCTACAGAACATATTTGGTATTGACCTGCACAGCTTCGAGGCCCTGCACCCTTTTACTTATCTGAAGGGCGGGCCCTTTCGACGCGACAACGATATCCTTGTCGACGACATCTACGCGAACGGCAATCACGTGAAGCTTGGCGACACTGTCAATTTGTTTAATCAGAATTTTCAGATCTGCGGAATCGTAGCTCACGGCCAGGGTGCACGCATTTTTCTTCCGTTGTCCAAGTTGCAGGAGCTTAACGGCGCGGTCGGCCGGGCGACCGCATTCTACATAAAGGCCGACAACCCGGCGAATACAGATGCCGTCGTCGCCGAAATCAGAAACATCCCCCACATGGAAACCTACGGCGTGCACTCCATGAGCGAGTATCTCTCGATGCTCACGCCAGATAATATCCCCATGCTTTCGACTTTTATCCGCATTGTGATCGGGATTTCAGTCACCATCGGCTTTATCGTGATCTTTCAGGCTATGTACGCCGCAGTCATGGAACGCACCCGCGAAATCGGGATACTCAAGTCTTTGGGTGCGTCAAGGTTTTACATAATTAATGCGATTCTTCGCGAGACCGCATTGCTCGCGATAGGTGGAATCATCGTTGGAATACTGATTAGCCTGGCGGCCAGCGCGGGAATTCAGAGGCGTACAACTTTGCCAGTCGATATCACTTCCGCCTGGATCATTCGCGCAGTCGTTATCGCAATCGTCGGCTCGATCGCCGGCGCAGTCTATCCTGCATTCAAAGCCGCGCAGAAGGACCCCATCGACGCGCTGGCGTATGAGTAACCACTAACTGGCAGCAACAATCTTTTACACACCTTCACTAATCTATGGGCAACGTTCGCCTAGGTCTGTGCTCCAATCTCAGTGGACGAGCAAGTTTCCCGTCCGCGCCAGCGACGGCTCTCACTTACTGAGCTTCCGCAGGAGGTCGTCATGACCAAATGCAGTGGTGGTCCAGGCTTCTTCTCTTCTGTCCAGCTAGTCAGCCAAAAATCTCTTGCTGTTTCCTTGGCATTGCTAATCGCGGCCGTCTCCTGTGTTGCCCAGGACTCGCCCCCAAGCAGACCGGATTCGAATCCGGGATCACAAGCGTCGCCTCAGGTCCAAACCCCGCAAGATCAGGCTCAGCAGGATCAGACCCGGCAGGACCGGACTCAGCAAGGTGAGACTCAAAATCGTGCGACTGACGGACCCCCCATCACTATTCCTGCTGGGACCCACCTTGCAATGGCGCTCACGCACCCGGTCGATAGTAAGACCATTCACCGCGGAGACGAGATTTTTGCGCAGACGACGTCCCCGGTAATTGTCTCTAACCAAGTAGTCATACCCGCTGGAACGTTCGTGCAAGGCAAGGTTGATAAGCTTGCGCGCCGGGGCAGCCGGGGAGAACTGCTGATGCGATCTGTTTCAGTCGTGTTTCCAAACGGCTATGTCGCTAGCATAGGGGGCCCGGCAAAAATGGAGAGCGATGAAGGCACTGCCTGGAACAATCCAAGCTCGGCGACAAAGGCTGGTATCATCGCAGCGCCGCTCGCGGGTCTTGGCATAGGCGCCGCGATCGGAGCCTCTCAGCACACGACCCAGAGCTCCACTCTGGGTGGAACAACTATCAGCAGCAGTACACCGAAAGGCTTAGCGATCGGGAGCATTGTTGGATTAGCAGCAGGCGGCGCGGTGTCATTGATACTCCTCGCGCGAAGTCATCATTTCTACGTACAAGAGGGGTCGCCGCTAGAAATGTCACTTCCGCAGCCTGTGACTCTGGCCCAAGCACAAACCACGAGCCCGGAGTCCGGAGCGGCGCCCGTTGCGACTTTACCGAAGCGTCCGCCAGCCTCGCCAATGCCTGCTTCGGCGAACCATGGCACCTGTTACGTCCCCGGCAGACCCGGAACGCCTGCCACTTACATTCCCGGAACTCCGGCTGTAGGAAACTCCTCGGGAACACCCGGCACGTACTTTCCGGGGATGCCTCCGACTCCGCCGATTACATATCCGTGCCCGTGAGTCGGAGGCCACCAGCCACACACCCTGGTCTGCGATGCGTGTGAATAGCTCACCGCGGACTGTTGTTATTCGGTGAAACTACACGGCCATATTCGGAAGCCCGACCAACCCGATCGAACATTCGATAAGCAGCAGATGATATGCGAGCGATTGCGTCTTCTCCGTCACGTTCATTGCGTAGGTATGTCGTCATCACGCAAATTACGTACGGACGATTCTGGGCAAACACAATTCCGCAATCGTTCCGCACGGCTTCCAGTTCGCCCGGTTTATTCGCGGTCCGCACTCCATCTGGCAAGTCGCGCGGGATAAAACTCTGTTTGTGTGTGCTGAGCATTTTCAAGAAGCCTTCAGTCATTTCTTTGTTCAGCACTTTGCCTCGATAGATCTGTCCGAGCAAGGTCATCATCTCTCGCGGGGTAGAGACATTTTCCCTGCCTTCGCTCGCTGCCTTTACGTCCATCATCTTGCGGCGAAGGCGCGTGTGCGTGAGGCCTAAGCTGTCCATTAACCCATTGACGTTTTCCATGCCTACTCGGTCGATGAGCACATTGGTTGCCGAGTTGTCGCTGACAGCGATCATCATGGTGGCAAGGTCGCGGCTGGTGATCCGCGTGACCGATGGAGTAAGACCGAGCATTATGTCGCTGTCTGGAACCAGATCGCTGGCATTTACCGTATACAGATCCGACAGCTTAGCCTTACCGGTAGCACCCTCAGCCGACAGTTGAGCCTGGTGATAAAGCTCAGCTAGCACGGCGATCTTGATCGAACTGGCCTGAGGAAATATTTCATCTTCGCGCAGAAAGAATTTCTGTCCGCTTGTGAGGTCCTCTATGGCGACACCCATGACGCCATCGAGGTTATGGTCAATCTCCCGGATTGACGATTCGAGTTTCTGCCATAAGACCTGCTGTTTTTCGCCCGAGGCGTGCTGTTCGCTGGGTACGGCTTGCGCGCACAAGTTCGCAGCAAACAGCGCAGAGCAGATGATTGCTCTCAAGCCAAGTGTTCTCCGAGGCATCGTCATAAGATTCACAGTTTGGTGGAGCGCCCAAAAACAAATCTGCTACCTGCAGCGCAAGAGCCGACGGATTCAGGTCAGCGCGATTGCACAGAATAATAATTGTGAGATTGTCCGCGACGAAGTGCTGAATCGTGGTCCGGAAGCCCATCGTTTCACCGTAATGCCACATCCGCTGGTGGCTCCGGTAAGGGTTCAGAAACCATCCAAAACCATATGCAGCGGGCGAACCATCAGGTCCGCTGACTTGGCCGCTCGAAACCTTCACCGGAGTCAACGCAGGCTGCATTTCCCGTTGGCTGAGCAATGCGTTCCGTCGCAATGCCTGGTCCCACTTCGCCAAATCTTCCAGCGAAGAATATACGCCGCCATCGCCAAGAGTGGCCGATGTGGGACTCTGGTCTGTCTGCATCGACGACTTGCCTTCCAGGCTGTGGCCGAAAGCGCGGTTCGGAATGTCGTTCTTACCACGCACGTAGGCGACTGTGCTGCTCATGTTCAGCGGCTGGAAAATTCGATCATGCAAGAAATCGGGGAAAGTCTTGCCCGAGACTTTCTGAACAATGAGTCCGAGCAAAACATATCCCGAGTTGCTGTAGGCCCACTGCGATCCCGGAGTAAATTTCGTGCTTGTCTGCCGCTTGAGAAGATCGAGTACGCCGGCATCCTGGATTTGAATCTGCTCAACCGGAACGGCTGGATCGGGGGACATCAAGTCTTCATAGTCTTGAAGGCCGGAGGTGTGATTGAGCAAATTGCGAATTGTGATTGCCCTGCCGTACTCGGGAAAGTCAGGAAAAATGTCAGTCAGGCGTTCGCCATAATGCAGTGTTCCGTCATGCACCAGTAGCATGATCGCCATCGCGGTGAATTGCTTCGTGCACGATGCCAGCCGGAAATTTGTCCGGGCATCTATTTTGCGTTGTGAACGAAGATCGGCAAAGCCGTAACCGCGCTGGAACAGTACTCCGCCATTGTTTGCTACGAGAACCGCCGCTCCGGGAATATTGCCCGCCGTCAGCCCGGCGGCGACGAAAATGTTATCGATTTTTTCCGATTCCGCCGATTCCGGGTCTGAACGTTTGAGAAGCATAAGAGGAACTGCGTTGGGCTTGTTCAAGGCTGAGGCGATTGACGAGGCGAGCCCGCCACCAATGAGGGCACCGTTCCGCAGCCATTCTCGCCGGTTCACTTCACTCTCCAGTACGCTAGGAGTATAGGCGTCGAAGGCATGCGGCCGATCTGAGCTTGATTACTACCATGTGATGTGTCGCTAGGATTATTTATGTAATCAGGCGATTTTAGTCAGAACTCGTGAAGTTCCCAGCTGGCGAGCATCATTTGGTCAGAGAATATTTACTTTCGCGGTGGCAGCCCTGCGCCCATGTGCTTCAGGGCGGTTTCGACGGAAGTGAGAATCACGTCCAGGCCTAGGAAAACCAGATCAACTCCGGCGAGTGAGATGACTACGTTGCCGCGCAAAACCACACCCTGGTTCAGCACATGATCCAGAATGTCGAGCAGAGTCATCTCGTCGCTGGGGTCGTCCCCGGCGAAAACGACGGCATTTGTAGGTGCGCTCACTTTGATCTCACTTTATTTTCCGGACGCGACACGAACGAATAAGGTGGCCATGGGCCGGTGCATTCAATCCGGTGGTCTTGCGCCCATTCGCGGGCAAACTTCTCGAGTAACGATTCGAGCTTGTTCCGCTTCGAGCGCCTAACCAGCAGCGAGGTCTGGAATGCCAAACCTCGTTGTCCGCGGCTCATGTTTCCGGCCGACGCGGTCTCAGTCGCAACACCAGCGAGGGCCCGCTCAAACTTCAGCATCTCATCGCGAGCGGCCGGTTTGCGCCTGCGATGTGGCAGCAGGGCGGCTTTGGCCTTCAGGTAATCCTTGCCGCTCCGAACTTTGGAAATCGTCGGAATTGCAGGTTGAATAGCGAACACCTTAACGCCCCATTCGTCGGCGCCCTTGATCCGTCCAAAATCTTTTTTCAGGCCGCGCACACGCTTTGCAATGTGCTTGCAAAGAGATTCTTCCGTGCGAAACACGGCGCCAAAACGAGTAGGCAGAATGTCGGTGTGCCGCGCGATGGCAGATATGACGCGCTGGTGCGCAACGCTAGTTTCGGCCAGCCAGTCGAGGTTCTCCATGTTGCGAGCGAGGTTTTTTTCAAAATCTAACGCCGGCACGCGGCTAATCCAGCAAAAAACTCCATCGCAGTCGATAGATTCGATTGGCGCGAAACGGTCCACTCCAACCAGCTCTGGAAGGTCGCGCGGCCGCGATTCCGTGATTCCGTACAGGTACAGCACAGAACGGTCGGTTGTCAGTTCAGCCGCCATAATTCGTGTGTAATAGTGCGCAGTCCGCTCGCCCCCGCGATTTCATCCGGAAAATTCCGGATGGCAAAGACCTCTTTTGCAGAATGGCGTTTCCTCAGCTTTTCCAAAACTGATGCCTGCCACTCCGCCGCAACCTGGCAACGGGCGCACCCGGCGGCGTCCTTCGCGAAAATGATTCGATTCACAAACAGCGCCTGCGGTTTTAGTCCGAGACGATCTAATTCTGTAAGTAATCTCTCAGTTTCACGATCTGGCAGCGGTTCGGGCAACATGACGGCAAAAACACCTACTTCACCAGAGTTCTTGAACGCGTTCAATAATTCGCGTGCTCGCAATTCCAGCTCTGCAATCCGGACCGCGGCATTACGGGCAAGCGCCAGTTTACGGTGCACCGCCAGGCTTTTCAACAACAGCCGCGACCAAGTCACGATTCGCCCTGGCATGCGCAGCAGTTCGAGTGCATGTCCGGTAGGTGCCATGTCAATTACGATCTTCCCCGATGTGCCCGCCCGCAAATCGACGATGCGGAAGATTGCGAGCACCTCGTCCAGGCCAGGCGGCACAATATCCAGCAACGCCGACAACATCTGCCTCTCAAACGAGAGATCCACGTGTACTCCGGAATGTTCGCTGGTAGTTGCGGAATCAACTTCTTCTTGAATCTCAGCTACCCAGCTCCTAAATAGCGCGATTGAATCCAGCTCCGAAGCTCGGAAACGTTTGTCGCCGAGGACCGGTGTCGGAGTATCACCGATTGCGGTCTGGAAAATGTCATCCAGAGAGGGCGCAGGGTCGACGGAGCAGATTTCGACCGGTGAGTCGGAAGTTTTCCGCGTGTGAAACCCCAATGCGGCGGACACCGTAGTCTTTCCCACTCCGCCTTTTCCTATCACGAACGAAAGCCGCGACTTCAGCTCCGGCCATTGCGCGGCTGCTGGTGTCCCCCGTTTGTGTTTCGACCTGGGTAACAGCGGATCAAGTCGAAGACGTTTCCCGGCAAAAACGTGCTCCCCGAATTGATGAAGCGCATCCGTTCCCATGATCGGGAATCCGGGGTCTTCGGCGACGTGCAGCTCCGTGGAAGAAAATTGCTTGTGTAAAAAGGATTCCGCAGCCCGGGCCGCCGCGACTCGCCTCTTGCAGAAATTACATTTTCCGGCGCGGCGCACCACCCGGTTCAACACGATGGACTTCAATTTTAGAGTGGGATTTGTTTCTCCTACTTCTTTTATACAGCGCACGGATTCATTCAACGCGAACTTCTCGGCCGTGGTCACTAGAAATAAGTCAGAGGCAGAGAAGGCTTGCGCGAGTTGCTCCACTTTGCCGCGCCAGTCTTCAATAAGTTCTGGCTCTCGCGCACGGGTTCTACCGCCAAAGTGCTCGGCCAGCGCTCGATCTCGGCCGGCAGCGATTTCGAGAAAATTTAGTACCCGAACGAATTGCTCAGGTAGGCTAAATAAACGAAGGGTGTGGCCGAAGGGTGCAGTGTCGACCACGATGTGCGAATATTTCCCAGAGTCAATCGCATCTCGGATAGCAAGCAGCGCCGCTATTTCAGACATTCCCGGCAGCGCTGTTTCCAGTAGAGGAGAAATTTCTTTTGCTGAGAATAAAGACCCGCGCTCCACAATCTCCAGAATGGATTGCTTGTATGTGCGAAAGAAATCGCCGAACAGGGCGGAAGCATCCAGTTCCCACGCCCACAGCTTGCCGCCGGCCTTGGTCGGCACAGCCTTCGGAGATCCGCCCAGCTTTCGTTGCAGAACATCTCCCAGCGAATGCGCGGGATCTGTAGAAACCAGGAGCACGCGGTTGCGGAAATTCTGCAGCGCGGTTCTAACTGCATAAGCGGTCGCAACCGTGGTCTTGCCTACGCCACCTTTCCCGACGAAAAACGCGAGGCTCGGCACTGCATGATTCTAAAGGTTTGTGAGAAGTCGCCGTTTGCAATCCGCTATGGATTATGCGGCCACAGTCGGAATACCCGCAACGCGGTATCACGGCGTCTCCGGCCCCGTCCTTGTCAGTAATCCGATCCTCTGTACTCCCGAAGTTCGGGCGATGTCGATGGCATCGGCGACGAATTCAAAATCCACGTCATCGTCGCCTTTGACGAACGCCACGCGCTCGACCCGTCCAGTGAAAATTTCAGAGAGGCGATCGTGCAGCTGCTCCCATTTCACCTCATCGTCATTGATCTTCAACGACGGCTGCTGATTGTTTCCCGCCCATGCGACCTGGATCACAATGGTTCGTTCGGGCTGAGGCGGAGACTTTTCGTTTGCAGGTTGCGGAATCTGCGCCTCCAGTCCCTTCTCCTGCGACATTGAGACCACCACCATGAACACAATGATGAGCACGAGCAAAATATCAATCATCGGTGTGATGTTGATCTCTGCTCTGAGCGGACCACGGCCTGCTGTCGAGAATGCCATATGAAGCTCCTCTCAAGCACGCGCGTGTCTGGAGAATTGGACAATGCTGGCTTCACATAAGTTCCAGCGCCAGAATCTCTACCGTGGATTCGTCTGCTAAACTTTTTGTCGTGCGTGCTCGCATTAGCATCTCGATAAATCACATCGTTTTTTTGTTGTTACTTGCTCCGGCCTTGTTATTCGCTCAAGCTGGAAATCAATCAACCCTGCATCTCGATACCGGCGAGCACATTTTCAAGTCAGCATGCATAGCCTGTCACGGTCCTGATGGCAGGGGCGCGCCGGAAACCATAGCCGGATTCGAGCGACCCGACTCGTTCCCCGACTTCACCCGCTGCGATCAGACGACCGCGGAGCCCAACATCACATGGCAGGACGTGATCACGCATGGCGGACCTTCTCGGGGATTCTCACAAATCATGCCCGCGTTCGGAGATGCTCTAACTTCTGAGCAGATCAGTAAGGTGGTCAAGTACATGCGAAGTTTCTGCCGGGGCAAGGGTTGGGCGCGTGGAGAGTTGAATTTGCCCAGGGCGATAGCTACCGAAAAAGCATATCCCGAGGACGAAGTTGTAATTTCGAGCGGGTTTAACGTGCGGGGAGGGCCGGGCGTATCGAATGACGTTATTCACGAGCAGCGCTTCGGCGTGAAAAACCAGATTGAGGTTGACGTTCCCATTAACTTTGTGGATCAGAACCACGTCTGGCATGGAGGCGTCGGCGATACGACTCTAGGCGTCAAGCGAGTAATGTTCTCGAGCCTGCGTTCGGGATCGATTTTGAGCTTGCAGGGATCGGTCATTGTGCCGACCGGCAACCGGGCCCACGGCCTGGGCAGTGGAACCACGACATTCGAAACGTTTGCCGCTTTTGATCAGCTTTTTCCGACGAATACTTTTGTGCAATTTCAAGCTGGCGCGGATTTACCACGCCACACTGATATATCTCCTCAACCGGTCTTCTGGCGAACTGCAGTCGGCCAAAGTTTCGCGGCGAATCACGGGCTCGGCCGATTATGGTCGCCAATGGTGGAGTTTTTGGCCAACAGAGATCTGACCACTGGAGCCCGGACAAACTGGGACGTGTTGCCACAGATGCAAGTGACGATCAGCCACCGGCAACACATCAAAGCTGACTTGGGCGTTCGCACGCCGGTCAGTAATACGGCGGGACGACCCGTGCAACTGATGTTTTACATTCTCTGGGACTGGCAAGACGGCAAGTTGACTGAAGGTTGGTGATGCCAAAGCGCGTGTGTTGTTTATCTTTTCTGGCAAGCTTCCTAATTGCGGCGCCCACGCTGATGAGTTCCGCGCAGCATCCCGCGCTGGACCGGAAATTTCAAACATCGGACCGCTGCCTGGCGTGTCATAACGGAATGGTGACATCTTCGGGACAAGATGTTTCGATCGGAATCGATTGGCGCTCGGGCTTGATGGCGAATTCCGCGCGCGATCCATATTGGCAGGGTAGCGTACGGCGAGAATCGATCGACCATCCTGAATCGCGCGCCAATATCGAAGATGTCTGCTCCACCTGCCACATGCCCATGTCTCACTACGAGGCAAAATGGCAGGGCCGCAAGGCTGAAGTCTTCTCCCATTTGCCTTTTGACGCTGACCCCAAAAAATCCGCTTCGGCCGAAGATGGCGTGTCGTGCTCAGTATGTCACCAGATCAGCAAGGAGAAATTGGGAACTCGAGAGAGTTTCAATGGCGGATTTGTTATCGATCCCCCGGTTGCTCAGGGCAGTCATCCGGAATATGGTCCGTTTGCGATTCAAGCTGGACAGCAGCGCATCATGCAGACCTCCACCGGAGGGTTTCATCCCACCGAAGCCGCCGCGCACATCCGAGACTCTGCGCTCTGCGGAACCTGTCACACGCTGATTACGGAAACTCTCGGAGCTGGCGGGAAGGTTGTCGGGTCATTTCCGGAACAGATGCCGTATCAGGAGTGGCTGCACAGTGACTATCCCGACAAGAGCACTTGCCAGTCATGCCACATGCCCGAAGTACACGAGGCCGTACCTATTACCACAGTTCTTGGCGTGCCCCGCACCGGAGTACATCGCCACAGTTTTGTTGCAGCGAATTTTTTCGTAGAAGGCATGCTGAATCGATATCGCCAGGATCTTAACGTTACAGCGCCGCCGGAGGAGTTAACTGCAGCATCCGAGAGAACGGTTGACTTTTTGCAATCCGAATCTGCTCGGGTGAGTATTCGGGACATAGGCATAGTCTCGGGCAGTCTTCAGGCGCAGGTGTTTGTGCAGAACCTCAGTGGCCACAAACTCCCGACCGCATATCCTTCACGCCGCGCGTGGCTCCATGTGGTCGTCAAAGATCACGACGGACGCACGGTGTTCGAGTCGGGCGCGCTGAATCCCGATGGTTCTATTCAGGGAAACGATAATGATGCTGACCCGGCGCGCTTTGAACCTCACTATCGCGAGATCACCAGCAGCGATCAGGTAGAAATCTACGAGCCAATTCTGAAAGACTCAGACGGGCACGTGACCACCGGCCTGCTCTCTGCAGTCGGATACCTCAAAGACAACCGGCTGCTACCCTCCGGATTTGGCAAAGCTACTGCGGAAAAAGATATTGCAGTGGTTGGCGAGGCCGCAGAAGATCCCGACTTTACTGACGCGGGAAGCGTGGTGAAGTACTCGGTGCCTGTCGGCGATGCGCAGGGTCCGTTCCACGTCGAAGCCGAGCTGTGGTATCAGCCCATAGGATTTCGCTGGGCTCACAATCTTGCTCCCTATGACGCGCCAGAACCCCGCCGCTTCGTCAGCTATTACGATTCGATGGCTTCGAGCACAGCTGTAGTGTTGGCGCGGTCGGAAGCGACCAAGTGAGGCGCAGGCGACCTGACGCTAGCCAATCTCCCGGCACTGAGTCAACTCATCCTGCCGGCTCCGGAGCGGGCGTAGTCGGAGGAGCGGGAGTAACCAGCGGAGGCGGCGGATACATCAAGCGTGCAAGCAGCGGATAGCGCGCCGCAAAAAAGTAAATCGAGTAAGCAGGGAAGAAAACAATTACCGGAACCGAAACCAACGCTATCGCATAGAACGCGACCATCAGAAATATGCTGCCCGCGACCACGGCCGCGGTAATAGTGAACACGTTCCAGGTCAGTCCCGCCGCCTTTCCCGCCAGTACCGTTATCGCCCCCAGTCCCCCGAAAGGAATCAACAAAATGATGATCACGATAAAGGCCAGTATTCCAATTCCAATCCCAGCGCCAATGGTCAGGATCACTTTCATGCCGCCATAGCCGGCATAGGATCCCTTTTCCGAGCCCAGCATTCTCCACAAGCGACGCCAGCCTTCGAACGCTGAAAGGTTTTCCAGAGCCATCTGGGGAACAACAAAATCCTTGGTGAATACTTGCACAACTATCGAAGCCACCATCCAGAACATAAAGGCAAAAAACACGAAGATGCCGGTCAGGATCAAGGGCGCCAAGTGTTGCCGGGGAGCAGTAAACCAGCCCAGAAGGAATGCAGCCAAGGCAGGAACTCCGATTAGAACGGCCATTCCAGCAAGGGTCGCCAGCACAAATACTATTTGCCAAACGAAGTATTGCAACGCGGGTTCGCGGCGTTCGCGCCACATGCGGCCCAGCTCGCATTTTTTTGCAATTACGCTGTCAAACAAAACGAACCGCATTCTGCTGTTCAGGTAGATGAGCAGCAACCCTATTAATGGAAGTGTAATCAGTGCGATCGCCAGCAACGGACCAAGCAGTGCCCAGTTGGGAGGTCCAACAAATGCGAAATCACGATGAGTGGTTCCCGTGTGTGATGGAATATTGAAGTTACAACCGCCGCCTGAGCTCATTTCGCCTGCAAACAACCCGACTAGTGCGAGTCGTGTCCACTGGCCAAAACGAAAAGGCCGGAAGAGTTGCTGTTTGGTGTGTTCGAACGCAGGGCTTATCGAATCGACGGCGGATATGGGCACGGAGCACCTCGCGAAGGTTGCTTCAATGCGATTGAAAGTACAGCCCCAGGCGGGGCCGGTCAACCAAATTCTTGACACTACTCGTATCGCAACGCTTCGACAGGGTCAAGCTTCGATGCTCGCAATGCCGGAATCAATCCACTGATTACTCCGACGAGCAACAATACGAATGTAGAAACTGCCAAGGTCGCAACCGAAATGTGCAGGTGAATATCACCTCTGCCGGAATCGTCTTCGAACAACGGACCCATCAGCGGAAGGGTGCCGACGCCTGCGGCGACCGCATACGAAACCAGCACGCCAATTGCTCCGCCCAAAAGCATGATCAGAAGGGTTTCAGCCAGGAACTGGAGTCGAATGTGACGCTTCCTGGCGCCCAGCGCCCGCCGCAGTCCGATCTCGCGTATGCGTTCTTCGACTGACACCAGCATAATATTCATCACGCCCACGCCACCTATCCCTAGCGTCAGCGCGCCCACAAACGTTAGCAGCACTTCGAGGCCAATCGTGATCGCGTCGATTACGGGCCGGAATTCGTCGCGCCCAAACATCTGCAGCGCTTTGGGGTCTGTAGGCGAGAACTGCTGGCGGGCAGCAAGAGCAGCGAGCACCTGAGCCATCGCCCGCTTCTCGAATTGCGGAGCAATCGGTTCAAACACGAGGACGGCAGCGTATCGCGTGTCCCACAAATCGCCCGCGGTGGAGTACGGAATCCACGAAGACTCGTCATCGCTCGAAAAATAATTGCTGAGCTGGATTTTTCGCGCCATTACACCAATTACCGTGAATCGCACGCCGGAAACCAGCACCGACTCACCTACGGCCGGCCGACCGCTGAACAGCTCCTCTCGCAATCGGCCACCAAGAAAAATCACTCGCCGACGTTCCAATTCGTCCTCGGCATTGATCCACCGCCCTTCTGAGGGGACCTCGTTGCGCATTTCGCCGTACTCTGGACAAACCCCACGTACCGGGGCCGTTCCCACTAGCCGGTCCTGATAAGCAATGCCGGGTCGCCGCACGGTTTCGCGGCACGCGTACTTCACCAGAGGGGCGGTGGCCTTCACCATCTCGAGATCTTCCTTCTCAAGGACGACCTTCTTGCCCGCACGCTGGCCTCCAGGTTGCTCGCTAGTCTGCTGCGGCCAACAGATGACGACGCTCTTGCCGAATGCATCGAAGCCGCCCACCAAAATGTTGCGGAAGCTGCTGCCGTACGCGATTAACAGCGTTACCGTAGCGATGCCCCACACAATGCCGAGCATGGTCAGAAAGGTGCGCGTGTAATTGCGCTTCAGCGCTATCCAAGCTTCGCGGATGATTTCAAGCAACATAGAAGATCATTAACCACAAAGGTCACGAAGGTACACGAAGTAAAACGCAAAAGCTCGCTATCTTCTTCGTGTGCCTTTGTGCCCTTCGTGGTTTACGCCTTTGCAACACTATCCCCCCGCCTCAAATCTCAGAGCTTCAATCGGATCCACCAATGCTGCTTTGCGCGCGGGATACAGCGCCGACAGCACGGCAATTGCGCCCAGCATTGCGCAGGCAAGCAGACCAGACTTCCATGTTGGCAGCAGTCCGGCGAAAAAGTCTGGCATTGGCAAAAGGTCCACTAGCCAGCACAGGCCGTAGGCAACGCCCAGGCCTACACCTCCGCTCACCAACGCGATGATCATCGCTTCAATAAAGAATTGTTTCAGAATTGCGTGGGCAGGCGCGCCCAGGGCTTTGCGCACTCCGATTTCTCGTGTGCGCTCCCGTACCGCAACCATCATTACGTTCATGACGCCTATGCCGCCGAGGAACAACGTTACGAAGCCGACGGCACCGAGAAAATATTTCATACCATCGGTCATCTGATTGAAGGCTTTCGCCTCTTGCACCGTGTCCCAGATTGGACAAGCTTCTTTGTCGAGGGGATCGTAATGATGCATGTTCGCCAAAACTGCGCGCAGCTCATGCTTGCAGGCTTCGTGGTGCTGCACCGATTTCGGAGTGACCAGCATCATGTCGAATGTGCGGGCCGTTCCCGGCGGCTTGTCGGGGAAATCGCGCCGCATAGCCGAAAACGGAATAAAGACTTTGTTTACGTCCCAGCCGTCATAGCTCGAATCCTGTTTCTTCTTGGCCATGACGCCGATCACCAGAAAAGGCATCTGGTTCAGATAAACATTCTCGCCAAGAGGATTTCGGCCCTCGGGAAAAAGTTGCTTGGCTGCATCGGTGCCGAGGAACGCCACTCTTCGCGCGGCGCTTAGATCATCCCAGTTGTAGAAACGTCCCCGTCCAACATTCAGACTCCGAATTTCCCCGAACTGAGGATAGGAGCCAGTCACCAGAAAGGCCGCATTGTTGTAATTGCTGTGAATGCGAACGTCTTCCTGCTCCAACTCCGGAATCGCATACTGGCAGTCGGGAGCCTGAGACTGCACCGCTTGCACGTCTGGATCCTCCCAATGGACTACGCGGCCGGCGCGGGTTCCCCCGGCTTGCAAGCTAGTGCGGCCATGGAAGACGATCATGATGTCTTTACCCAGAGTCTTGGTTTGCTCTTCCTGCCCCTTGCGCAGCCCTTCGCCGGCCGCAACCATCAGTACGATAGAAACGATTCCCCACGCGATCCCGAACATAGTCAGGAACGTACGCAGCTTATGTGACCAGAGAGTACGAAATACGTCGCGGATGAGGTCGCGTAGGACCATAGGTCAAAAACATGGCGCAAGACTTGGACGCCCGCTGCGCCAGAAGGTGAGCCGGGCAGAAAGCGTCCTGAAGAAAATACGTAAGAGAAACTGGATTTGTTCAGAGAGATATTGCCAGGTCGTGGAGCGTGGCGGCGAAATCCTTCAACTCAGATACCAGGGCACGTTCACAACATTGATTCTGCGGTCGCCTTTGGCATAGAGAATCAGTTTCACTGCGGTGGCACGCTGGTTGTGCAGAAAAAAGTAATACCAGTGCCGCTCCACCAGTTCAGGAACCAGCACAGAAATCCATCGGTCGGGATGTTTTTGCGCAAGCTCGAGTATGTATTCATAGATTGGCGTGATTACCAGGCGATAGCGGGATTTCACTATGACTAGTTCCGGAGGTTTGAATCCCGCCTGTACCGCGGGTTTTTCAATGTATTCATCCCAAAGCTTCATCAGGTCATCTTTGCCGGGATCTTGTTGTTGATCCTCAGTTGCGATGTGAAGCACTACCAGATCTCGCGAGAGCACATATCCAAACCGCAAAGCCTTCTCCGCAAGCTTGCTCCAGCGTTGCAATGGCACCACCACGAGAGGCGGGACAATGTTTTTCAGGTTTGCGGGAGAGTGGCACTCGGTTTCGCGTTGAATCTCCTCGTAGTGTCGGTGGACCGTCGACATTAATAGGATCAATGCAGGAATTGCCAAGACCGTGATCCACGCGCCTTCCGTGAACTTTGCCACGATCACAACGCAAGTGGTCACACCCGTAGCCAGACCGCCTACGCCGTTGATCAACATGCTAGTGCGGGCGCCGCGCCCCGGGTTCCTTTTCCAATGCACGACCATGCCGGCCTGCGAAAGCGTAAACGCCGTGAACGCGCCCACCGCAAATAATGGGATGAGCCGGTCAGTTACTCCGCCGAACACGGTAAGCAGAAGCCCGGCAACAATCGCCAGCACGTAAACGCCGAAGGAAAATACCAGCCGGCGACCTCGAATGGTGAAAAGGTATGGTAGATAACTGTCTTCAGCAATGGAACGGCACAGCCGCGGAAAGTCTGCGAATGATGTGTTCGCGGACAACGCCAGCACTGTTAAGACAGCGACTATGGTGACGAAATAAAAAACCCCACGGCCGGCTACCGCAGCCGTGAGTTGCGACAGCACGCTCTGGTATCCCTGTTGACCCGGCGGGGTAGATCCGACTTGATAGACCTTACACAGGTAAGCAATTCCTGCGAGCAAGAGGATGAGAATCGCGATGACGGTGGTCAGCGTTATGCGCGCGTTCTTAACTCGGGGTTCGCGAAAGGCCTGCACACCATTGCTTACGGCTTCGACTCCGGTCATGGCCGTACAGCCGCTGGAGAATGCTTTCACCAGCAGCCACAAGCTGACGGCGGTCATCGGAGCGGCAGGCCGGGGAATTGGCGCAGCCGGAATTGGATGTCCACCGTGAACAATGCTCTCGAAAAGCCCGGCGACAATTACTCCGCCAAGGCAGGCGACGAATATATAAGTGGGCGCCATGAACGCCAGCCCTGCTTCGCGCACGCCGCGCAAGTTGATCAGGGTCAAAACCACAAGGATACCCAGACAGAGTCCGAGCGTATGCGGCTGGAGCGAAGGCACTGCGGAAACAATTGCGCCTACGCCGGCGGAGATTCCAACGGCGACGTTCAGAACGTAATCGAGCATCAGTGCCGCTCCCGCCAGCAGCCCCGCGCGCGCGCCCAAGTTCGCGCTGGCCACGATGTAGGACCCGCCGCCGCTTGGGTAGGCTGCGATCGTCTGCCGGTAGGAGAAGTAAACGATGCTGAGTAAAACAATGATCGTTACGCTGATCGGCAGGATGTAGGCCACACCCAGCAGTCCGAGAGGGATAAGGATGGTCAGCGCAGCTTCCGGTCCGTACGCGGCCGAACTCAACGCGTCGAGCCCGAAAACCGGAACGCCAGCGGCCGGCCCGATCTGCTCCTTCGCATCTTCTTCGGAGGACAGTGGGCGACCGAACAAGAAGTTCAGGATGGACTTTCGTTCTGGGGAAACGCCGCTTTTTTCTGTGATCTGCAAAGTTAAAGTTGAGGTCTGCGCTTAGATGCGCAACGCCGTGAATTCGAATGCGGTCTATCCAGCCCTGAGTGAGCTCTCCTGAATCGGTTTTAGCCATTGCTCCAACTCTCGGAGAGCAAACTCACACTGCATCTTGCGCCTTTGCTGACGATCTCGGATTTTTCTTTCAAGTGGCGGCAGCAGATCGAAGGTGATGTTGGCGGGCTGAAACTTTTTGGGGTCAGCATGAGTAATGTAGTGGACCAGAGATCCCATCGCGGTTGCGCGGGGCGCTGCGACCGGAGTGTTTCTCTCCACCAACGTTGAGGCAAAGAATCCCGCCAGCATTCCGGTTGCTATGGATTCCACATATCCTTCCACGCCGCAAATCTGTCCCGCAAAGAGGACTGCCGGATGCTCTTTCATCTGCAGCGTCGAGGTTAGCAATGTCGGCGAGTTGATGTAGGTATTGCGGTGAATCTGTCCAAAGCGCAGGAATCGCGCATTCTCCAGCCCCGGAATTAGCCTGAGCACTTGCGCCTGCACGCCAAATTTCAAATGATTCTGGAAGCCCACCAAGTTGTAGGAGTCAGCGCGCAAATTCTCTTGCCGTAGCTGCACCACGGCGTACGGCATTTTGCCGGTCTGCGGATTATTCAGCCCGACTGGCTTCATTGGCCCAAACCGCAGCGTGTCGCGACCACGTCGCGCGATTTCCTCGATGGGTAGGCAGCTCTCGAAATAATTGAGCTTCTCCCAGTCTTTCGCTTCCACCGATTCCGCGGACACCAGCGCATCGTAGAACCGGTCATATTCTTCTTTTGACATCGGGCAGTTGATGTAATCCGCCGAGCCCTTGTCATAGCGCGCGGCCAGATACACCTTCGACATATCGATAGAGTCGGCCTCGACAATAGGACTAATGGAGTCATAGAAGTAAGGCTGGCTGTGTGGGGTGGGCGCCTCGCCCGCCCTCTGTTCTTGCATGTCGTCGTCCCCTGCTGAATCGTGGAGGGGCGGGCTCCCTCGCCCGTCCGCGAGTCGCGCGATCTCATCAACCAGTGCGTCCGATGTCAGCGGGCCGGTCGCAATGATCGTGATTTCAGCTTCGCGGACTTGCGTAGCCTCTTCTCTTCGAATTCGAATCAACGGCTCGCGCGAAATCGTCTCGGTTACTCTGGCCGAAAAGTGCGTTCGGTCCACCGCCAGGGCATGCCCCGCGGGCACTGCACACTCGCGCGCAATCTCAATCAGCAGCGATCCGCTGCGTCGCATTTCTTCTTTCAACAGCCAGGGGGCAGTGTTCTCGGATTCCGATTTCAAAGAATTGGAACAGACCAGCTCGGCGAAATCCGCGGTCTGATGCGCCGGCGTGGATCGCACCGGCCGCATTTCATACAAATCGACCGGGACCCCGCGCCGTGCACACTGCCACGCCGCTTCTGAGCCTGCCAGTCCCGCACCGATAATTTTGATTCGATTCATTTGTCCTTCACCACGGAGACACTGAGACCCGGAGAACCCAAAGCACAAACCTATCCTCTACGGTTTTGAAGTCGGAATTCTTTTCTCCGTGCCTCAGTGTCTCCGTGGTGGCTAGCTTTTATTCTGTCCAGCGACTCTTCTCAATGCTTCTTGGTCGAACGCGACCACTTTGCGCTCATTCAGAAATATCGCTCCCAATTTTTCGTAGAACTCGATTGCTGGACGGTTCCAGTCCAGAACTTCCCAACGCAATCCGTAGCAGTCTTCTTTGATAGCAAGTTTCGCGACTGCGACGAGCAGCGCTTTGCCGATTCCGTTTCCTCGGAATTGTTCGAGCACGAATAAATCTTCCAGGAAGAGCGCAGCCCGCCCCTGGAAAGTTGAGTAAAAGTAAAAGAACGAGGCGTACCCGCAGGGCTTGCCCTCCCATTCCGCAATCAGCACACGAAATTTCGGCTGCGGCCCGAATGCGTCGCGCACTAGATCTTGATCGCTGACTACAACCTTATCGGATTTCTTTTCGTAAGCCGCCAGCCCGCGGATCAGCGAGAGTAGCGTGGGAATGTCCTCACGAGTTGCAGGATGAATATTGAGCATGCCTAGACCTTCAACTCCGCCACTGTCGCACCACCGCCGCCCTCCTGCTGTGGAGGCTCAGCAACCGTCTCCACGTGCGGATGCTTCTGCAGATACTGTCGCAACGCTTTGCGTAAGATTCCCATGCCGCTGCCGTGAACAATTCGCACTCGCGGCAATCCCGCCAGGAACGCCCGGTCGACAAATTTTTCCACTTCACGAGTGGCATCGTCGACAGTGTGGCCGATCACGTTGATCTCCGACGGCACGTTTTCATCGCTTTCAAGCGCCACCGAAACACCCTTCCTCCGCGCCGCGGTTACCGGACTATCTGAAGCCCGGCTCACGACCTCGGCGATATCCTCGCGCGCAACCCGCATCTTCATCGATCCCACTTCGACTTCGAAATGTTTGTCGTCCAGGCGGCGCGCGACCTTCGCGTTCCGTCCTACAGATTTAAGCTTTACGAAATCGCCCTCCGAAACCTGCTGCGCGAGACCCGGCTGCGCATTGGGATCACCGCGGTCCGCGCCACTAACGTGCGCCACCACGGAGGAGTCGAACTGCTCACGGAAGTCGCGCCGCAACTTGGCAATGCGCCGCTCGGCATCCTTTGACACCTTCTGCGCCGCCGTCCGGTCCTGGATTGCATTCACGGCTTCACGCGCGTGATATTCAAAATCGCGCAGCAGAGTTTCCAGCTTCTTCTCCAGTTGCCGGATTTTGTCCTGTTGCTCCCGTTTGCCCTCCGAGGCCAGAAGCTCGCGCCCACGATTCAATTGATTTTCTTTATCGCGCAGGCGAAGGCGCTCCGCTTCCGCTTCGCGCAAGTCCGCATGGAGACGGTCAAGAAATTGACCCACGTCGCGAGCCTGACTGCCCAGGCGGGACCGCGCCGACTGAATGATCGCCGGATTCAAGCCCAGCCGCTGGGCAATGTTGATTCCCGCCGACGCGCCCGGCACTCCGAGCTTGAGTTCATAGGTTGGCTTTAGCGTAGCTTCGTCGAACCCAACAGAGGCGTTCACCACTCCCGGCGAATTCGCAGCGAATACCTTCAGCGAGGTGTGGTGCGTCGAAATAATCGTGAAGCACCCGGCTTTTAGAAAATGCTCTGCAATTGCGACGGCCAGGGCCGCGCCTTCCTCCGGATCAGTTGCCGAGCCCAACTCGTCCAGTAATACCAGTGACCGCGCCGTTGCGGTTCGCGAAAGCCGATCGATGTTGGTGACGTGCGCCGAAAATGTCGACAGGTTCTGCTCGATGGATTGATAGTCACCGATGTCGGCCAGCACGGCGTCAAATACCGGCATCTCCATCCGGCTCGCAGGCACGGGGATTCCGGACTGCGCCATCAAGGCTAGCAACCCAACGCTTTTCAGCGCGACAGTCTTTCCGCCAGTATTCGGTCCAGTAATGATGAGCTCGCGCTGATTGCCTTCTAGCTCAATAGTAGTGGGGACCACGGCCCGTGTGGGTCGGACACTCTTGTCCGACTCGGCTCGTTTTGCTTTGAGGTTTCGCTCCAGCAGCGGATGACGCGCATCGCGAAGCACCAGGGCTGGAGAACTGGGGACAACGTCAACACCCCCACCCTCAGCAGCTGGTGGACGGGCGAGGACGCCCGTCGCTCCATAATCGGATACTTGCGAGGATGCTCCATCGTTCAACACCGGTGCTACACAGTCGTAGTCTGCCGCGAACTTCGCTTTTGCAAACTGCAGTTCCAGTTCGGCCAGAATATCGACTGCGGCAGCGATTTCTTTAGCGCGCTCGCCAATTCTCTGCGTCATCTCTAGCAGAATGCGATGCACCTCAGCCAGTTCGTCTTCGAGCAGGCGCACCAGTTCATTGTTCTGCTCAATGGTTTCCAGCGGCTCGACGAAAACCGTCTGCCCGCTGGAACTCGCGCCATGCACCACGCCCTGTACACGACGCTTGTGCTCAGCCTTGACCGGAATAACGAAACGTTCGCCGCGGACCGTAATAACTTCTTCCTGCGCAGCGCCGCCTTCGCTCAATCGCCGCAAGTAGCTCTGCAGCGACTGTTGTATGGCGCGTCTCTGCTTCTCGATCTCGCGCCGAATGCTGGCTAGCTCCGGCGACGCCCGATCATCCAGGGTGCCGTCTGGAAGAATCTTGTTCTGGAAGCTGCGCACGAAGTCCGTGAAGTCCGCGATTGCTGAAGACAATTGCCGTACCGCAGCCCAATCGCCTTTCATCCCCTGAGGAGGTTTGAAGGCAATCTCTCGCCACTGCGCGGACCTGTCCACAGCTAAGATCACGTCCCGGATCTCAGTAGTCTCGAGCGCTGCTCGGGCGATGTTAGATTTTTCGAGCAGCATGGAAATATCGCTCAATCCGGCGAATTCAAAACTTCCGCCGGCACGCCGGAACTCGCGGATTTCACTCGTAAGCTGGTGCTGGTTCTCAATCCAAGCCAGATCGACCGATGGAGCAAGCTTCTCCACCCGTGCGCGGCCGAGATCGGAGTTTGCGTAACCCCGCAACAGGTCGCGCAAAGGCCCGAATTCGAGGACCGACGCGCTCGAGTTTTCCATTAACAGCGGCACGATTCCATGTTACTGTAATCCGCGCCGTTTCAATGCCCGCGAACGGCAGGGGCAGCTTCTCCAGTCCAGTTTTTGTCCGAGTTTTCGTCCGATAGGTTTTTGCCCGAAAAATTTATTCACCCTCAGGAGCCATTGATGGCGATCGCAACAATGCCTGTGCAAAGAAAGCTGGCAATGCGCCCCAAGTATCTTCTGTTCGCGTGCGTAGGCTTAATGATGGCCTACGTCCTCCGCCACAACGAAAGCTTTCTCATTCACCCCAATGATCCGGTATGGCGGCACTATCACCCGTTCCGGTGGTGGTTGTTGCCGCATGGAATCGCTGGCGCTTGCGCACTCTTGCTGGGACCGCTGCAGTTCTCGGACCGGCTACGGCAGCGGTTCACAAAGTTTCACAGGGTTGCAGGGAGAATCTACGTCGCCAGCGCACTCATTCTTGCTCCGCTGGGCGCCTACATCCAGTACTTCCAGGAGCGAAACGGAGCGCCACGTTCGTTCAGCGTTGCCGGACTCGTGGACGCTATCCTGCTAATCGTGACCACCGGAATCGCTTTTGCGTTCATTCTCAACGGAAGAGTCCAACAGCACCGTCAATGGATGACTCGCAGCTTTGCGGTTGCATTAGTGTTTTTGGAAGTGCGCGTCGTCCAGGGGGTCACGGGATGGGAGAACCTGGGCATCGCTGCTACGGAGACCGTCGTCTGGTCTTGCCTGGCGTTCTCTTTGTTGTCGGCGGATATTGTCCTGCAAGTGCAAGAGCTACGGCGTTCACGCCCGTCTCCGGCTAAGGCCCAAGCTGTATCAGCCTGACGGCAGGAAGCCTTTTTTGCTCTGCTAGAATTTGACCATGGCCTTTCCGGCTACTCGTCTTCGCCGGCTTCGTCGCACGGGCGCCCTGCGCTCTATGGTGCGCGAGACTCGCCTTACTCCGGAAAATTTTGTTTATCCCCTGTTCGTTTGTCCCGGAGAAGGCGTGCGCAAAGAAGTGAGCTCCATGCCCGGGGTGTTCAATCTATCAGTAGATGAAACCGTAAAAGAAGCGCGCGCGGCCCATTCGCTGGGCGTGCCTGCGCTGATCCTCTTTGGTCTGCCGGAAAAGAAAGACGAAGTTGCAACCGGCGCCTGGGACGAAAACGGAATCGTGCAGCGCGCTACGCGGGCAATCAAGGCCGAAGTTCCAGATATGGTTGTCATCGGCGACGTCTGCCTTTGCGAGTACATGTCGCATGGACATTGCGGCGTGGTGAAGCCTTCTTCTCCTCGACCTCTTGGGGCGGCTGTGGCGAGTCCTCCCGTCGCTGGTACGGAATACGAAATCGTCAATGACGCCACGTTGGAACTGCTCTCCCGGACCTCGGTTTCGCTGGCTCGGGCCGGAATCGACATCATCGCTCCTTCAGACATGATGGACGGCCGTGTGGCTGCGATTCGTAAGGCGCTCGACCAGGCCAGATTTGAGAAGACGCCAATTCTTTCCTACGCCGCGAAGTTCGCGTCGGCCTTTTATGGTCCCTTCCGCGAAGCCGCCGATTCCACTCCGCAATTCGGCGACCGCCGCTCCTATCAGATGGACGGAGCCAATACTCGCGAGGCCATGCGCGAGATCGCACTCGACATCGAAGAAGGCGCGGACATGATCATGGTCAAACCAGCCATGCCGTATCTGGACGTGATTGCTGCGGCGCGTGGCCGCTTCGATGTGCCAGTTGCCGCTTACCAGGTTTCGGGCGAGTACGCCATGATCGAAGCTGCCTCACGAAATAATTGGATTGACCGCGACCGCGTAATTATGGAATCACTGACGTCGATTCGGCGGGCCGGAGCGAGCATCATTCTTACCTACTACGCCAAAGACGCTGCCAGGCTTTTGGACTGATTCAGCGCTGTCTGATGCGATTGGGTGCTGGCCCGAGCTGCGCATGCCATCTCGTATAAAAGAGCGAGGGTAAGAAGCAATAAACACCAGACCGCGTGTGCCATCACCAGGCCGTTCCACCAGGTCGTGCTACTGAAGACGGAAGTGATAAATCCTCTGTTGCGCAATGTTTCGAGGAGAGATCCGCCGGGAACAAGGAAAACCACTAACGCCAGACAGGCGATTGCAGAGTGTCGATTGAATCCGGACTTTGAGCGCGCGAGCAAGTAGCAGAGCGGAATGATAAGAAGCGCGGCATCGTAAAATCGGTGATAAGCCGGAAGTAGGCTTAGAGCGGCTAACGCGCCCAAACATAACAGATCATTACGTTTTGTCATTTTCGAAATCAAAGTCACCCACACCGTAAATAAAAGCAGGGAAAGGATAACTGCCGAAACATTGGCTGCTTGTCGGCTATGCATGAACGCATAAAGGCCGACTTGCAGGTTCACCAGGCCAAATCGCAGAGGATTTCGATCGGTGAAATCGCCCAGTACGCCGGTTGAAAACAGCACCTTATTGGCGAGCTTATAGTTCGGGAGCCAATCGACGTGTGCAATGGCCAGCCGCGTCACCGCGATAGCTATCACGGCTGCGAGGCTGCCAAGAGCAAACGTCAACGTGCGGAACTGCCGACGCACAATGTAGTAGATGAGAAAACACAACCCGATCTGGGGCTTAAGTCCGCTGCATATTGCTATCAGCAAGCCGCTTTCTATTTCCCTGCCTGTGTAATTAGCCCACAGTGCAATTACTCCCAACTCAGTCGCGATGATCGCCAAGTTGCATGTCGCGATGCCGGTGTGGACAGGCGCAAAAAGCAGCGCGATAGCAATGAACAACAACCTGCGCCATCCGCTCAGTTCAGCCACAATTATCAGCAACCACACAGTAGCGAAGAAGAGCACTATTGTCGCGCTGATCGCGAGCAATTTGAAAACATACCAAGGCAGAACAGTGAAGGGAGCCAACAACAAGAGACTCGTAAGCGGATATGCCGTCGGTACCCCGTGCTTTATAAGAATGGAGCCATCGCTGAATTCTTGTGCATCTGGCCTTGAGCCCAAAGCGTCGCTTGGCCAAAATTCCAATAGCGACTTGGCGCTGTATGGATCTGCCCCATGAACCAGTGCTGTCGCCTGAATGTACGGGGAAATCAAATCGTTCAAGTCGGAGGCCGTTGCAGGCCGAAAGGGGCCTCGCGTGATGAACACAGTCCCGCAAACAGTAAGCAAAATGGCAGCCAAGGTCCTTCGCCAGCGCTTATTCACTTGGTGACGGCGGAATGGTGAGAACATCCGAATCGGATTATAGGAGTTGTCCGGATTTGGCGACGCGGAAAGAGGGTGATGTCGCCCATCAAGTTAATAGCTGACTAATGTTCGCGAAAAGATATGCGAGTCCGATGCCCGCACCATGAACGTCACTGTCTCTAAATCTTTGCCGACTATGCCTGCTGCTATGCTGCCGACAGAGTACCTATGGCTGCTTCCCCGCAGGTCGAATTTGCAGAGCTCGAAACGCTAAGGTTGCCGGAAGACCGGAGTACCTGTTGCGTTGTCACTCTCGATTCGCGCAAACGAATCAAAGAACTCGATGGGCTCCGAGGAATTGCAATCCTTCTTGTCCTGCTGTGTCATTCCACGTTCGAGTTGCATCCGTCATCCAAAATACTTTCCGGCCTTGCCAGCGTGGGCCAACTCACGTGGAGTGGCGTCGACTTGTTTTTGGTGCTTTCAGGGTTTTTGATTGGCGGCATTCTGCTGGATGCGCGCCACTCGCCACGATATTTTAGGACGTTTTACGTTCGGCGCGCTTTCCGCATTCTGCCACCTTACGCCGGAATAGTCTGTCTTTTCTTGTTTCGCTTCATGCGCCCATCCGCTGGTCCCTTAGGTGAATTTTCACCAAACCATATTCCTTGGTTTGCTTATTTTACTTTCACGCAAAACTTGTGGATGGCGGGATTGGGAAGTTTCGGTGCGGGGACTATGGCGGCTACCTGGTCACTGGCGGTCGAGGAACAATTTTATTTAACCGTGCCCTGGATTGTGAGACGAATTACTGAAAGAAGGCTAGCAATATTCCTGATAGGGCTGATCGCGACGGTCCCTGTGGTCAGAACTGTTCTTTATCTTTTCGTAAGAACAGGCAGTTTCGCTGACTACGTCCTAATGCCATGCCGAGCGGACGCTTTAGGTATGGGAGTGTTGATCGCGCTCATAGTTCGCGACCCGAAATGGTTTGGTGTCACACTGGCGAATCGGAGCGGATTGAAGAAGACTGCATTAGTCCTGCTGCTAGCGCTCGCAATGTTTACGCCTCGAGGATCCGAATTTTCAGGTGTCATGGTGACTGTAGGTTATTCTTGCCTGGCGTTCTTCTATGGCTCTCTGTTACTCATGGCGCTAACTGGCGCGAGTCCACTGCTCACCCGGCTTTTACGGAATCAGGTGCTGATGCACCTTGGAACCCTGGCGTATTTTACGTACCTGTTTCATTTACTTTTCATGGAAGCTGCTCGCCGAGTGTTAGTTGTTGGCGTGGCTCACTCCTCCGATTTGATTCGTTTTGCGGGAGGATGGCTTGGAATAGGCCTAACACTGATTTGCGCCGCCTTTTCGTGGAGGTACTTTGAGAGTCCGTTACTGCGGAAGGCGCACTCTTATAAGTATTGAAACACGGGCCCGCAACCCACGCGGCTACGTGCAGGAGTAGAGTACAAAGTTGTGCACTCCCCTAAAGGTTTTTCGCTGGGTGCCTTCCGGTAAGATGTCCGCAGTATCCCACATCAAATGCAAGAATTGGCGGCGTCCGCACATTTGTGGAATGAGCCGGAATCGACGGTTCTTGCCGCCGAGGCACTGCAAGATTTTGCCGCGGTCACTCTTCCCATCAGCGTAATTGTTCCAGTACGAAATGAAGGACGCAATCTGCGAAGTTGTCTGGAGTCGCTACGCGGCGCTGGTGAGGTTTACGTCATCGACTCGCAAAGCACTGACGACACGATCGAGATTGCACGATCTTTTGGAGCACAGGTCGTCCAGTTTCATTATCACGGCGGCTGGCCCAAGAAGCGGCAGTGGGCGCTCGACATGTTGCCATTGCAATATGACTGGGTGTTACTGCTGGATGCCGATGAGTCGCTTACTCCGGCCCTTGTCTCGGAAATGAGGCGGGCGATTCGCAATCCGCAAGTTGACGGTTATTACATCGGATTGGAGATGTTCTTCCTGGGCAAGCGCCTGCGCCACGGCGGCCCAAAGCTCTACAAGCTTTCATTGTTCCGCCGCGGCAAAGGGGCCTTTGAATGCCGCGCGCAGCAACAGGATACTTCCATGTGCGACATGGAGGTGCACGAGCACGTGATGGTGAGCGGCGCCACCAGAAAGCTGAAAGAGCGGCTGGTGCACCGCAATGTGGACACTCTCTCGCGCTACATTCACAAACACAACGAGTACTCGAATTGGGAAGCGCAGGTCTGGCGAGAATCAGGCCGGGAGTCAGGCGGAGAACCAGGTAACGACAAGCGCGAATTGCGTGCCAGACTTTTTGGATCGCAAGCCGAGCGCCGCCGTTGGATTCGCAAGGGATTCTTTGCCCTGCCGGGCATCTCGGTTTTTTTTATGGTTTACAAGTACGTGTTCTGTCTCGGGTTTCTTGACGGTGTGCCTGGGCTGATCTATTGCGGGTTTCAAGGCATTCAATTTTTTCAAATCAAGGCGAAATTGTACGAAGCGAAAATCGACTCGGCACAAGCTGCGCCCGTCCGTTCGCGCGAACTAACCGTAGCCGAGGACTCTAATGTGCGGCATTAGCGGCCTGGCGAATTGGGGAAACCGAGAAATTCTGGCGCGTATGACTGCGGTGCAGCGGCACCGCGGTCCGAATGACAGCGGATTATGGGACCACCGCTCGCCGGATGGTTCGTACATGGGGCTGGGCAGCAGGCGACTGTCAATCCTAGATCTGTCGGCCGGCGGACGCATGCCGATGTCAAACGAAGACGGCAACGTCTGGATCACGTACAACGGTGAAATCTACAATGCCAGGACACTTCGCCGCGAACTGGAAGCAAAAGGCCACCAATTCAAATCTCATTCCGACACCGAAGTAATTGTTCATCTCTACGAAGAAGAAGGCGCGGACTGCGTGCGGCGGCTGAACGGTATGTTCGCGTTTGCGATTTGCGACCTGCGCGAGGCGCGCCCGCTGTTGTTCATGGCGCGCGACCACTTTGGCGTCAAGCCGTTTTATTACGTTTGCCGCAATGGATCGCTGGCGTTTGCGTCGGAAGCGAAGGCGCTGCTGGAAGTTCCAGGCGTTGAAGCGAAGATCGACATACAGGCGTTGGATCAGTATCTGACCTTCTTGTGGGTGCCCGATCCGAAAACGCTTTTTGAAGGCATTCTCAAGTTACCTGCGGGGTACTCCGCGGTTTACCGCGACGGCGAATTAAGAATCTCGCAGTACTGGGATTTGAGCTTTCCTCCCGCTGGAGAAGAGTTTCGGTTCTCCGAGGATGCGCTTGTACACGAGGTACGCGAGCGATTCCAGCACTCGATTGAGCAGCAGATGGTCAGCGATGTGCCGGTCGGCGCCTTTCTCAGCGCTGGCCTCGACTCTTCCAGCATCGTCGCCATGATGAACCGGACCGCGAAGAAGCCCCTTCGCACTTACACCATCACATTTCCGGAAAAGTATCGTAAGGGCGAGAGCACACTAGATGATCCCCGAGTCCCGGCGCGACTTGCGCAAGAGTTGGGCTGCGAAAACCAGCAAATTATGGTTGAGCCGGATGTCGCGACGCTGTTGCCAAAACTCTGCTGGCACATGGACGAGCCTACCGCGGACCCGGCGATAATTGCGGCTTACTTGGTCTGCCGCGAGGCCAGCCGCGACGTTACGGTTTTACTGTCGGGGGTCGGCGGCGACGAACTCTTTGCGGGCTATCGAAAGTACGCAGCCCACTATTGGGCGGAAGCGTATACGAAGATTCCGAAGCCGCTGCGGCAAATTGCGAAGTCGGCGATTGACTCCGTTCCCAATCTGCGAGGAAGCAGTCTCAAAGGGCCACTTCGGCTTGCGAAGAAGATGCTTGGGTCGGCGGCGCTATCGCCGAGGGAGCGGTTCGTTGGTAACTGTACATATCTGAATTTCATACAGAGAGCAAGCCTGTATTCGAACGATCTGCGAAATCGTGAACCAGATTGCGAGCATGTGGCTGCTTTTGAAAAAGTCAGCCATGCCGATTTCCTGAACCAGATGCTTTACCTGGACACGAAGATTTTCATGACCAGCCTGAATCTCAACTACAACGACAAGATGAGTATGGCGTGCTCGGTGGAAGTCCGAGTGCCGTTTCTCGATCGTGAGCTGGCGGAATTTGTGGCTTGGAATGTTCCGCCGCGTATGAAACTCAAAGGGTTTTTCTCGCCGACAACCAAAGATATTTTCCGGAAGGCAATGCGTGGCGTGCTCCCTGCCGAAGTGCTTCGCCAACCGAAGGCAGGGTTCGCGGCGCCAACCGATTACTGGCTGGCGAACGAGCTTAAAGAGATGACTGACGATCTCCTGACCGATTCGCGAACGAGGAGCCGCGGGCTGTTCAGCGCGGAGGCGGTGCAAAAACTGATCCGCGAGCACCGCAGCGGCAAACGGGACTGGTCGATGCAAATCTGGCAACTATTAACGCTCGAGTTGTGGACGCAGAACTTCGTTGACGGTGCCTCGGGTGCGTCCACCCATGAATCGATGCGGGCGGCGATCGCATGAAGCAAATTCTGCAGAGCCCGCGCACTGGCGAAATCGAAGTAGCGGATGTCCCGGCACCACGCGCGGCCAAGGGATGTGTGTTGGTCAGGGTGGCAGCGTCGCTGGTTTCGGCAGGCACCGAACGGGCATCTGCAGATTTCGCCACGAAAAGTTTGATCCAGAAAGCGCAAGCGCGTCCAGACCTGGTTCGAGATGTGCTGAACAAAATTCGCCGTGACGGGCTTCTCTCGGCCTTCTCCGCGGTTCGCGGCCGGCTCGACGAACCATCCGCCCTGGGATACAGCTGCGCGGGAACCGTAGTTGAACTGGGAGAGGGTATCAGCGACTTACAGGTCGGAGACCGCGTTGCGTGTGCAGGTGCGGGTTTTGCCGTTCACGCCGAATTTGCGTGTGTCCCGCGCATGCTCGTCGTCAGGATTCCGTCGTCGGAGGTGGATTTTGAAAGCGCTGCGTTCACCACGCTCGGATCTGTGGCTATGCACGCCATGCGCACGGCTGATGTGAAGCTCGGCGAAGTTGTAGCTGTGATCGGGTTGGGATTACTGGGACAACTTGCCGTTCAGATACTTCGCGCGGCAGGTTGCAAGGTGATTGGGCTGGATCTGATGCAGGAGCGCGCCGCCCTTGCCGTGAGTATGGGAGCCATAGCGGCGACCTCGTCCGAGGCGGAATTCCGTGATTTGTGCTTTCGTCATTCCAATGGCTACGGCGCCGATTCTGTTTTGATAACCGCTGAAACATCGAGCAGTGTACCTGTCAACCTGGCGTCAGAGATCGCACGCGATCGTGCCATCGTGGTTGCGGTGGGCGCCGTCGGGATGGAGCTCGAGCGCCGGCTTTACTACGAAAAGGAACTCGAGTTCAGGGTGTCGCGTTCCTACGGCCCGGGACGTTACGACGCGGCATTCGAGCAGAAGGGGATCGATTACCCGATCGGGCATGTCCGCTGGACCGAAACTCGCAACATGGAGGCGTTCGTCCAATTGCTCGCGGACGGCAAGTTGAACCTGAAGCCGCTGATCACGCAGCGTTACTCAATTGAGAATGCCGCATCCGCGTACGATCTAATTACCGGCAAGGATCGCCAGCCTTACCTGGGAATCGTGATCGAATACCCAGCAGAGCACAGAGTTGAGTCGCGCCGTCTGGAACTGGTTGAACATCGGAAGCCGTCATCATCGGCACATGTTAGGGTGGGAATGTTGGGGGCAGGCAATTTTGCTCGAAGTGTGCTGATACCGGCAATGCGGAAAGCCAAGGAGACAGAGCTGGTCGGAATCTGCGCCTCAAGCGGGGTTCGGGCGCAATCCGCCGCAAAAAAATTCGGATTCGCATTTTCCACAACTGACGAAGAGCAAATCGTTCTTGATGACTCCATCAATACGGTTGTTGTCGCCACGCGGCACAACCTTCATGCTGGTCAAATAATTCGGGCACTTGAGTCCGGTAAACATGTTTTTTGCGAGAAACCTCTCTGCCTGACTGAGGCAGAACTTCATGCGATCCAACGCGCATATTCGCGCTCTAACTCCGAGCTGATGGTCGGGTTCAATCGTCGCTTCGCGCCAATGGCGCAGCGGACGAGATCGTTTCTTTCGCAGGCTGACGGTCCGTTCACAATGCACTACCGAGTGAATGCCGGTCCATTGCCTCCCACCCATTGGGTCAACGATCCCGAACAGGGCGGCGGCCGAGTTTTGGGGGAGATGTGCCATTTCGTTGACCTGCTCTCGTTTCTCTGTGGCTCAGCACCAGTTTGTGTCCGGGCGCGAAGCTCCTACTCGGCCGGTGGTCAAGATGTGACGGCTACGGTTGAATTCGCAAACCGATCTATCGGTACGATCATGTACGTTTGCAGCGGAGACCGAGCGTTCTCGAAGGAAAGAGTGGAAGTTTTCGGTTCTAGTTCTATTGCTGCGCTTGATGACTTCCGGCGGCTTGACTTGGTTCGTCATGGGAAAAAAGAGACGTATCGTTCCCGGCTGCGACAAGACAAAGGTCACCAAGCGGAGTGGCGCGCATTTTCAGAGTGCGTTCGGATTGGCGGCCCCGCGCCAATTGCCTTCGACGAAATTGTGGCGTCCACCCTCGCAACTATTCGCATTGCTGAATCGCTCCGCTCCGGTGAGGAAGAACTCGTCGTCGCGAAGGAACAACCTCTTTCTGTGCCACTCGTCTCTTGATCTCTCCACGGGAAAAATCTCGCCAGAGTACATCCGCCAGCGCACTTCTGAATCGATCTTGCCCTTGATGGTTTAGGTTCCGGTGCGAAGTGCGCACTCCATTCGATGCTATAGTCGGCCCAGATTCCTTCGCATAGACACGAGATTTAATGGCCCTGAATTACTATCGCCGGATTTTCCGCGCATACATGTATCCAGGTACCAGTCAGTTGAGTTTTTGGCACGATCCCGCCGAGGCAAACGCCAACGCCTTCATTCACACGCTCGGCGAGTATTACATGACGTTTGCGGAGAAGGCGCAGTACGCCGGCCCTCATGACGCGCAGGGCATTCCCCTCCTCAACTACCACGGGCTAATTGGACTGCAATACAACCCGATCGCGATCGCGCAATGGGGACTGGGAAATTACAACCTTTTTGTGCGGACGGGCGGCGCCGACGCGCGTGAGAAGTTCGTTAAAGCAAGCGACTGGCTATGCCAGCGACTGGAAAAGAACATTCATGGTTTGCACGTGTGGAACCACTATTTTGACTGGGAGTATCGCCAGACGTTAAAAGCTCCATGGTACTCCGGCCTGGCGCAGGGTCAGGCTATTTCGCTTTTGGTGCGCGCGCACACTGAGACTGGGGAAGAAAAGTATCTGCGTGCGGCGGACCTCGCGTTTCGCAGTTTTCAAGTGGATGTCGAATCCGGCGGAGTGAAGTTTGAGGATGCTGAAAAGAACACCTGGTTCGAAGAGTACCTTGTTTCCCCACCCACGCACATTTTGAACGGCTTTATTTGGGCTACGTGGGGCGTCTACGACTATTTCCTGGCAACCGGATCACGCGATGCGATGAGCCTCTTCGCCGCAGCAGTAAAGACCCTGGAGGCAAACCTTGGCCGCTATGATCTCGGGTTCTGGTCGCGATACGAGTTGTCGGGGACGCTACTGCCGATGATTGCGAGCCCGTTTTATCACCGTCTTCACGTGACCCAACTGTTCGTGATGTACCGAATCACTTCGCTAAAAGTTTTCGAACAGTACGCCAGGCGCTGGGAGAGCTACGCGCATAGTGGATCGAACCGTAGCCGCGCGCTTTGTTACAAAGGGGTTTTTAAACTTTGCTACTACTGAGGTCGAACTGAAGATCCTCTATATTTCGCAGTACTTTCCTCCAGAAATGGGCGCACCGTCCGCGCGCGTCTCGGAGTTATCACGCCGCTGGGCGCAAGCTGGCCACGACGTGACCGTGTTGACGGGTTTTCCGAATCACCCGGATGGTGTCATCCGCCCGGAATACCAGCGCCATTTTCGCCGGTTGATATTTCGCGAACGAGTGCAGGACGTCAACGTGGTGCGCTCATGGCTGTTGCCATTCCCCAACCGCAAACCTCTGGAGCGGATGTTAAATTACACCTCGTTCTTTGCTTCTGGTGCGATCAGCGGATCGTTTCTGGATGTGCCTGACGCGGTCATCGCCAGTTCACCGCAGCTGCTGGTGGGCCTTGCCGGCTGGTGGATTTCGAGACTGAACCATGTCCCATTCATCTTCGAAGTGCGTGACCTTTGGCCCGAGTCGCTAGCGGCGGTGGGAGTAGGCAATGCCGATTCCGCCTTGCATCGCTTGCTGAGAAGAGTTGCTGGATTTCTGTACCGGAAGGCGGACCAGATTGTGGTTGTGACGCCGGCGTTCCGTGAATATCTGGTCAGCAAATGGCATGTGACGCCAGAGAAAATTTCGATCGTCCCAAATGGAGTCGAGACCAGAATTTTTAGCCCTCGATTTCCAGATCCTGAGTTGCGCAAAAGCCTCGACGGTGAAGGGAAGTTCATCGTTTCTTTCATTGGTACCCTTGGACTCGCCCACGGACTCGAAACTCTGATTACCGCGGCGGAGCGGTTTCAAAAAACCGAGCCCGGTATTTTGTTCGTTCTGGTGGGGGAAGGCGCGGACCGTCAGCGGATCGCCGGTATCGCGCAAGCCAGAGGAATTACGAATATTAGATTTGTTCCCCAGCAAGCGAGAGAGAAAATCCCCGACTACATCGCGGTCTCGGACGTATGCCTGGTGCTACTCAAAAAATCGGAAGTGTTTGAAACCGTAATTCCCACAAAGATGCTCGAATTCATGTCATGCGCGCGCCCGGTAATTCTCGGCGTGGGCGGACAGGCCCGCGAGATTATGGAACGCAGCCGGGCGGGCATTTGTGTTGAACCCGAAAACCCCGAGGAACTTTGTGAAGCGATTCTGAAACTACGCCATGAAGAGTGGCTACGCGAATCGCTGGGCAGAAATGGCCGGGAGTACATCGTCCGAAACCTTTCGCGCGAACAGACGGCGGACGAATATCTGGAAGTATTAAGCGCAGTAATAGCAGGCGTAGGCAACTCGGAAGCTGCAGTTGCCGCTTAAGGCCGGATCGCTACGATGCCAGCAGCGGTGGCCATCTGAACTGCCGCCTCGGCAGTGCGGGCCTGCAGCAGCTTTCGGGAGCTAGTCGGCACAAACAAAATATCATCTGCTTGCATCGGTAGATCGCTGATTTTCGCTTCCATCAGTTTCTTCAACTGAACAGGAACGATAGTGAGTCCAGAGGGGCCTTTGCGGACGATACGCGCACCATTCAGCTTCGCGGTGGAATTTGTGCCGCCTGCGAGAGCAATGGCCTGCAGCACGCTGAGGTGTCCGCTATCCATTAGAAATCCGCTGGGGCGATTGACCTCACCCACGACGTAAACAATATCCGCGCGGCGGATTGTGACGATGTCCCCCGGTAATACCGTAATATCGCTTTCAGGGTGGTCCTCCAGGTTATGGGAGATCGGAACTGTAATTGGGGTCCGGTCGCGATGGGTGACCGTGGCGCTCCTGCCGGCGCGGTCAGTGAGTCCGCCGGCTGAGGAAATCAAACTAAATAACTTCTGATCACCAAGAATCGGGTAATTAGCAGGCTTGGCCACCTCACCCAGAATGCTCGCTCCCTCCGAGTTATATTCCGCAACGAAGATCTGTACATGCGGATTCTTAACGAATCCGCCCCGGTCCAGACGGCGTTCAATGATGATTTGTGCTTCGTCGAGCGTGAGTCCAGCTACGTGCACATTGTTAATCAGCGGGAGGTAGATGTCGCCGCTAGTGCTCACTCGAAGTTTGGTGTTGAGTTCCGGAACGTTGTAAACGCTTACTTCCACAAGATCGCCGGCGCCGAGACGCACTGCCGAGTCGCCGCCCAGCGCAGCGACTGCCGCCGTCGAAGTAGAGACTGTGGCTGCCGCAGATGAAGCCGGAGCGGCCCGATTCATCGGCATTGCAGTCTGCGCGAAACCAGCCCCCGCGAGAGTGATCAGCACGCAAAGCTCACAGAATTGAGAATTACGAAATTCCGATATGATTCGCATTTTCTGCTGGAGTCTAGCATGGGGACTTGTGAAACCCCTCAGCCATTTTGCTGGCAGTACACATATCGGAAACATGACGGCAGTATCCGCGAAGAGAATAGTTCCCCGCAGGAACCTGGGTTATAGTCGCAGTGCTTCCCTCATCAGCGATGAAGGTTCGCAGTGGGCCACAGTTTTTAAGGGGAACTGATTGACATTATTGTTGCTGGGAACGTTCGCGGGTTCACTGCTCTTTTCTTTTCTCCTTACTAAGTTCGTGCGAGATGTTGCGGTGCGCAATGGATGGCTCTCGGCGCCTGCCAGCGGACGGCACCTCCACAATGAGGCAATTCCTAGGCTGGGCGGAGTTGCCATCGTGTTCTCGTTTTTGATCGCGACCGCGATGGCGTTGATCGCCGGCAGATTCCTACTCCCGTCAAGAATAGGTCTCTCGCTTACCCCGTTGGCAACCATTCTACCCCCGGCGATGTTGATCTTTTTGCTGGGCATCTATGATGACCGGCGCGATGCGAGTCCTCTTCTGAAGTTTTCTGTCCAGGCAATTGCCGGAGCGATGTTGTTTGCGGGAGGGCTGCGAATCCTAGCTGTTCCGGTGTTGTTTGGCGCGCACCAATTTTCCTGGTTCACAGGGCTGGTGCTAACCATTCTTTGGGTGATCGCGATAACCAATGCGTTTAATTTGATCGACGGCCTGGATGGTTTGGCGGCGGGATCGGCGCTTTTTTCAACGTTAGTTGTATTTGTGGTCGCGCTTCTGGAGAATATGTCACTGATCTCCTTAGTCGCCCTGGCGCTGGCGGGCGCTATCCTTGGGTTTCTGCGATACAACTTCAACCCGGCAACTATTTTTCTTGGCGACTGCGGCAGTCTTTTTATCGGTTTTATGCTGAGCGCCCTAGCGCTACACGGGACCCAGAAGGCGCCCACCATCATTGCGGTGGCGATTCCAGTAGTTTCTTTCGGATTGCCAATCCTCGAAACTTCGCTTTCGGTAATACGCAGGTTGATCAGCGGCCGGCCCATCTTCAGCGCTGATCGTGAGCACATTCACCACAAGCTTCTGCAGCGTGGGATGTCGCACCGGCAAGTGGTGATAGTTCTCTATGGAGTCTCCGCAATCTTTGCTCTGCTGAGCCTATTTCTGTTGTGGCCCACTGGCAGCACTCTGGGACTGGTTCTTGCCGTGCTTGGGACGGGCATTTGGATTGGGGTACAGCATCTCGGTTATCTGGAATTCGGCGAACTCCGGCGCGTGGCACTAAGAACGGTGGAGCAGCCGCAAATTTTTGTCAATAATTTGGCGATCCGGCGGGGTGCGGAAGAGCTCAAGGCCGCAACGGATTTCCAGGAACTGTGCCGAATCCTGAGCGCTGCCTTCGAAAACAATGATTTCGATGGCTTCGAGTTGCGGGCTGAGTTTTCTGCTGCTGCCGAAGGTTTAGCGGTTGTGCAACCCACCGTGTGCCCACATGTGCGTTGGAGAAAGCCCGGAAGCCATGCGGTCCCAGGTTTTGGAAATACCTGGAGCCTTCATCTGGATCTAGTCAGCGCGGGGAATAATTACGTCGGGGCCTTGGTGATTTTTCGCCGCTATACCGAACGCGGACTCCAAGTAGACGTGAACCTTCTCACTTCCACTTTGGCTACCAACCTAGCTGATGCCTTGTATCGCACAGCGAGTTTGGATACCGATTTTCTGGTTGCGAGCGAAGACGCTACGTTGCTGCAGGCACGAGCCGGTTGATTTCCACAGCAGAACCTATTCCGCTACTGTTTCTCACCTGTCGCAAACTTTAGATTTAATTCTTTTCCCGTTCGGAGGAGCCTTGCCTGATGCCCGCTCGATTGCCGCGCACTCAAATACATTTTCTTTCCTTGCCGACTGCTATTTTTTGTGTGCAATGCGAGTTAATCGGGGCGAACACTACGCCTGCGTGTCTCGCCTGCGGGAGTAAAGCAGTTCTCAGCCTCTCGCGTTTATTTGGGGGGTCGCTGCGCTCTCAGCCGCTGGCGCGATTGATTGAAGACGACGAGTTAAACCGCTTAGTGCGCGAGTTGTTGTCCACTGTGCCCGGCGAGGAAATCTATTCGGGGCTCGATTCAAGCCCGCAACATATTCCGGCATGGGACGATGCTCGGGTAGTTCACTCGGAATTGGCCGAGCATGGCCTTTCCGGCGCGAAGATAAGTCTTGAGCCGGCCATCGGCATAATAACGGAACGCGCGCAAGCCTTGACGGGAGCCACCGGCGCAGCAATTGCGCTTCGCAGCGGAAGTGAGGTCATTTGCCGAGCGCGCGCAGGACGGACCGCGCCTGACGTCGGCATCCGCTTACAGACGGACTCCGGGATTTCCGCCGAATGTCTGCGCAGCGGCGAAGTTGTGCTGTGCAACGATGCTGAAGACGATCCCCAAGTGGATCTGGCAAGCTGTAGGCGCCTAGGCGTTCGCTCCATTTTGGCCGCTCCGTTGCGACACTTCCATAGGACTTTGGGAATCTTTGAAGTGCTCTCGGCGTCGCCAAAGGCATTCAACTATCAGCATGCTGCAACCATGCAACTACTAGCAAGCATGATGGTTTCCGCTATCTCCCGGCTCGCGCATCTCGGCGCCACGCCTAGCGCCGATTGACCCCGCAAGAGGCGCTGGCATCCATTAATACGTGGAGGTGCCGCCTTCGCTGGGGTAACATGAAGGTGAGCTGTTTAGCTCGTCGCGGAGCCAGACCGGTGGATATTGCCCCGAAAAATGCAATTTATGGCCGGGAACGGCGCCGTGCAGTTCGCAACGTGGTGAATACCCCAGCCTACGCCACCCTGAACGGCAGCTCACAAACCGTGGCGCTTGAGCTTTGTGAAATCCTCAACATCAGTGAATCGGGCACGTGCATTCAGGCGCCAGGTCCCATGAAGGTGAACCGCCTTCTGCCGCTAGCCCTTGATCTGTCAGAAACCGGCGACCGCATTCATACCACTGGCCATGTCGTGTGGTCCGAAGGTTCGGGAAGATCGGGCATTCGATTTCCGGAGTTGTCGGAACCCTCACTGCTGCAGTTGCGGAAATGGCTGGCTGCGAACAACGCGGCGGGAGTTGCGGATACGAGCCATGAATTTGTACCGCTCATACAGAATGAAAACCGTGGGTTCGGCGGACAAATGGTGCGTGCCCGGCCGGGTGAGGCAGCCGGCTACAGTTCATTGATTGCCGAGTGGGCCGAAATTGAGAAAGATGTAGAGCTCTTCGGCCCTAACTTGCACGAGGCGTTGCAACTCATCGCGGAACGCGCCTTGACACTGACTTGGGCAACGGGCGCGGCCATTGCCTTGCGAGATAACGTGAAGTCGGCAGTATTGATCTGCGAGGCGAGGGCGGGGAACGATTCGCCTGAACTCGGTGCTCGACTGGACACGTTTTCGGGTTTTTCCGGCGAATGCGTTCGCTCCGGGAGCACCCTCGTGTGCGATGACGCGGAGACGGACTCTCGGGTTGACCACGAGAGCTGCCACGCTCTTGGAATCAGGTCTCTAATCGCGTGTCCGGTTAAGACTCACAAAGGCGAAATTACAGGCATCCTGGAAGTGTTTTCCCCTGAAACTACGGCGTTCTGGGACAACGACGCTCGGACTCTCGAGCGCTTGGCTCGCATCATCGCCAACGCGATCAGCCGGTCAAAGGGAAAGGTACTCCCAGCTAGCGATTCCGAAGAAAAACACGAAAATAAAGTTCAGCTAAAGACTGACACGTCGTTCGAAAACGAGACAATTAGCGCCGCATGGCCCTCGCCGCAAAGACGTAAGGCCATTTTGTTTGTGAGCGGGATCGTGGCGGTTGTGTTCGGGGTTTGGTTGGTTGCGCCCTGGATATCAGATGCGATGACTAAATTCACTGCACCTTCTACCTCGCAAGCTGCGGAATCGAAGCCCGCGAACGTCGATTATGTAGGCATGAACATTGGTGATCTGGAGAAGATAGCGCTGCAGGGAAATCCGGCCGCGCAGTATTCGCTCGGAATGAAATATGCCAGTGGAGACGGAGTGGTACAAGACTACCACGACGCCCTGGGTTGGTTTCTTAAGGCGGCGGATGCTGGTAACGTTCGCGCAGCGGCGAAAATCGCAACCTGCTTTTGGGCAGGAAAGGGTGCGCCGCAAGATTACAGCAAAGCTTATTTTTGGGGTCTGCTGGCTCAGGCCGCTGGCGATGAAACTGGCCGAGTGATCGTCATCAATAGCGCTCCGCGTTTGAGCGATCATCAACGATCGGCTGAGCAGCAGGAAGCCGACGCGTGGCTTCGTTCCCATCACTTTGGCTCTTCCTCTCGTGCATCGCACTAGCACGGCTCACTCCGCCAATTTAAAATAGACACAGAGGTTTTGCGTTGTCGTCCCTCCGCGAAATTCTGAATCAAAACGTCCGCGAAGGCGAGCTCTACGAACCGATCGAACGGAACCGGTTACGCTGCTTCGCTTGTGGGCACTGTTGCCCAATCGCTGAAGGCCAAGCTGGGGTTTGCAAGGTCCGCTACAACCAAGGTGGAAAGCTTTACGTTCCATGGGGCTACGTAGGCGGAGTGCAATGCGATCCGATCGAGAAAAAGCCTTTTTTTCATGCCTACCCTGGAGCCCTCGCGTACAGCTTTGGCATGCTGGGATGCGACCTGCACTGCTCTTATTGTCAGAACTGGGTGACCTCGCAGGCACTGCGCGATCCGCACGCGTTGTCTCCTCCGCTGCAGGCGTCACCCGAGTTGCTGGTGCGTGATGCTCTCCGTCAGGGCGCGAAGGTGTTGGTCAGCACCTACAATGAGCCGTTGATTACCGCAGAGTGGGCAGTCGAAATTTTTCAGGAAGCAAAATCTGCGGGATTAAAAACGGCATTTGTCTCGAACGGGAACGGAACTCCGCAGGTCCTCGAATACATCCGCCCGTGGATTGATTTTTATAAGGTCGATCTGAAGAGCTTTGATGACCAGCATTATCGCCAGCTGGGAGGCCGGATTGGTCCCATCCTGGACACTATTCGCTGGCTTCATGAGAACGGTGTTTGGCTGGAGATCGTGACCTTGCTGATTCGTGGGTTCAACGACTCTGACGACGAACTGCGCCGGTTGGCAGAATTTTTGGTAAGTGTTTCCCCGGACATCCCATGGCATGTGACCGCGTTCCATAAGGATTACAAAATGGCGGACACCGATGACACTCGCCCGGAAGATTTGATTCGCGCTGCCGAAGTTGGCAAAACCGCTGGACTGCAATTTGTGTATGCAGGAAATCTTCCCAGCAGAGTAGGGAACCTCGAAGACACGTTTTGCCGCCAGTGCGGGTCAAGAGTGATTCATCGCTACGGCTATTTCATTGAGGAGTACCGCCTGACTGCGGATGGCTGTTGCCCGGATTGCGGGAGCGCGGTTCCGGGAAGATGGGCGGAACGCTTTGAAGGTCAAATCGCGGACCGCCCGTTCATTCCAGGAAACAGAACGAACTTCGTTACTCTGAGCTAGGCGGTTTGCGATTATCCGCAAGCTTCGAGTGTCGAACCTCTGCCTGATATTTGGCGACGCCTCGATATAATGCCTCGGCGATTTCCTGACGGTATTCTGCGCTTTGCAGCCTGTCTTCGTCAGCAGGGCTGCTGACAAACGAAATTTCCGCGAGAATGGCCGGCATTTGAGTTCCGGTCAACACTACGTATTGTGCTTCCTTGACTCCCCGGTTTCGGATCTCTGGGTTTCGCAATGCCAGTCCGCCGTACAAAGCGTCTTGCACGTCGGACGCGAGACGATGTGAGTTCGTTACCTTTTCGCGAATATCTATTCCCGTCCAGTTCACATCTTTGAGCGCGGGGTTATCTCCTGCGGTACGGGCTTTGAGGGACGAATAACTTGTCGTGTAGTAAGTTTCGACTCCGCGCGCGGTGGCTAGATCGCTGTAATTAGCATGTACGGAGAGAAACATGTTTGCGCGGATTAGATTCGCGATTTCCGCACGCTTCTCGAGCGGCAGATATGAATCGTCCTGCCGCGTATAAGTGACCTCTGTTCCCAACTTGTCCTCGAGCAGTTTTCCCAGGCGTTGGACGACATCTAACACCAGGTCTTTTTCCAGAAGTCCCTTGCGGCCCACCGTACCGAGGTCCCAGCCCCCGTGACCGGCGTCGAGCACCATTCGAAACTCGGATTCGGCGGCAGAAGCAAGACGAGAAGCTGTCTTCTTCGGCGAAACCGCAAGTGCTGGAGAAGGTTTGCTCAGGGTCGCTGGAAGCGGAATGCTTGGAACTTTATGAACATCGATGGTAAGCCGGTACGGATTCGGGTCCAGTTTGACCGAAACCTCCGAGATGCCTTTGGTTTCGAGCACTACTCGCGTTATGCCTGCATTGGGCTGGGCCATCCGCACGCGCTTCAAGAACGAATCGTCGACGGCGATACTCTGGTTGAGCAGGCCTGGCGCCATCTTGGTGTCATGCAGGTCGAAATATACTCGCGGCGGGTTATCGAGGGTGTGGGCCTCGTATTGGGTCTGGTCCTCGAGATCAACTACAACGGTGCTCGAATCTGTTGAAGACCAGTGGCGTATGCCGGTGACTTGAGGAGTGGCGCCCGGCTTAAGGGGAGGCTGCGAGGGCAACGCTTGCTCGGCTTGGGTTAGGGGCGGGTTGAGTAGCGTCATCGGCTGCGTGTTAGCGCTGGTGAGTTGCTCGGCATGACGGAACCAAGCCCAGCCAAGCCCCACGGCTACAAGCATTAAAACCGCGACCAGCAAAGCGTTTGAAACTGACCGTCTTTCCTCAGGAAACGTAAGTTGCGGCCTGATGATTGGGTTCGGCTCGGGCTCAATTCGCGCAACCGCCGCGGGCTCGATTTTAACTTGGCGCTCCACAGCGCGGCTTGCAACCGCTGCGGGCTTAGTGTCCTGACCGATTGGCGCACTGGGCGCAACAACGACTTTTGCCGGTGGAGCGGGTACAATTTTTTCTAGATCACGTGCCACGTGCGAAACTACGACGGGCGGTTGCGGCAAAATTTGTTCAGCTAATTGCGCCAGCCGGTCTTCTTCTTGGGGGTGGATTGCCGCGAGAATCAGCTCTCCCAGGAGGTTCAGGCTTTTGACGTCTTTGTCCTTGAAACCGTGTGTTTTGGATGAGAAAGCCTCAATCAGGCCAACGACCCGCCCTTTGGCTGTCAGAGGGACTGCCACCATAGAACGAGCGCCAAGCGCACGGCAAGCCTGCGGGTTGACTCGCAAATCGTGGTCGGAGTCGTCGCAGCGGACCGTCTGCCCATTACGCAAACAGGCTCCGGAAAATCCAGAACTAGGGTCCAGGCGCACACCCGGGTCGGGCGCAATACTGCCGGCGGATGCGCGGCAAACGATGGCGGTGTCCTTTACCAGGGCTATGGCTACCCCGTCGGCACCCGTGATGGAGATGGCTCGCAGGGCGACCAGGCGAAGCACCTCATCCAGGCCAAAATATTCCTCACTGATGTTTTCTGAGGAAGTGGCGAGACGGCGGCGTCTGGCCGTCTGTTCGTGCATGCAGGAAAAGGCCAAGAGCACTTGGAGCGCATCCTGACCGGCTCGAGCGGTAGCGGGTGCCTCCGTCGAGTACGGGATTAGCTGCCGAGAGCCCCATTCAGGCCCGGCATTATTTGGAGTTGCACTCATTATTAAATTGAACGCACCTCGTGATCGTTACGGTTCCTTGGTTCTCATCGACTGGATCGGCCCCAGCTTTGGCTGGTCGGGCTGGATTATTCCTTACCAGTAACTTACAGCGGATGGGCTGCAATCGCAATATCTCTCTATGGCACAGGTATTGCCTTTAGTGTTGCTCTTTTAGTAAGCGTTCCACAGGCAGGCGCTGGTAGAATCTATAGCTCAGGTTCGGAATGGCTCAGGAAAAGAAGTCCCGCTGGAAAGTTCCTCTCGGTCTGATGGCTACTGGGGTCGCCGGGGCCGCGGTATTGGTCTTGCGCGGCTGCTGGCACCGCAAAATGAGCTGGCCGGTCCGGTACCAGCAGCACTCCTACCAAGTCTGTCTTGGTTGCGGAATCAAACGGCTCTTCGATGAGAGGGCGTTTTGCGCCTACGGGCCTTATAGCTACGACCTGAACAAGCTAATTTCCTGGGACTCGGACCAGCGCGCGAAGACTGCCGAGGACGAATCAGTTCATCAACGCCCAGCTTAGAATGGCTCCTGAATAGCGTTCGAATCAGATCCTCTCCTACTTGTGAGGAGCCGGCTCATTCATGAACGAGTATTCGTTGAGCGGTCCAAAACGACGGCGTTCCGCATACATGCGCCAGCGACGCCAAACGATTCGCAAGCTGGCCATTACAGGAATAGAAAGGTAAACTCCAAGAACTCCGGCAATTTCTCCTCCCGCCAGAACCCCGAAAATCGCCGCCAGCGGGTGCAGTTCCATGCTCTTGCCCATGATCCTGGGACTGACCACGTAATCCTGGATCAGGCGCCATGCAATCAGGAAGAGTAGAAGAATCAGCCAGTGTGGATAACCGGTGAGTAGCGCTACGCTAAGGATTAAAGCGCCAGCCACCAGCGGGCCGACTACAGGGATAAACTCAAGAATTCCGCCGGCGGTGCCCAGCATCAGTGCGTAAGATACGCCCAAGCTTCCGAGTACTGAAGCGTAGGCGATCCACGAGAGCGCTGCGAGTGTGAGCTGTGCGCGGATAAAATCCGCGAGCATCTGATTCATGTCGCTGATAACGCCTTGCATGAACTCGCGCTGCGGCTTGGAGTGAACAATGGAAAGAGCAGCCTGGCTGAAGATGTGCCCATCCTTCAAGAAAAATGCCGCCAGAATAGGGACCAACACCAGCAGCCATGAATTTTGCGCGAGTTCGGCGACGCGTAGCCCGGCCTTTTGCGCTAATTGCAGCAAATATCCGCGATGAGACGCGAGGAATAGGCTCAACTGACGACTGGTCGCGGCACTAAGGTGGTGTTGTACCCCGATCTCTTCAGCAATCTGCCCACTGCTCACTTTTTCAAGAAGAGACGGCAGTGATTCCGTCAGCTTCTGCGTTTCTTTGCCGATCTTGGGTCCGACGAAGAAAAAGAAAGTCCCCAGGAAGATGACGATCAACGAGTAGATCACGGCGATGGCAGTGCCACGACCTTTGGTCCAACGCTGAATACGCGAGACTGCGGGATCGACCAGATAGGCGAAGAAAACCGCGAACAGGAATGCGATTAACGTTCGGCGCGCAACGTAGAGAAAACCGAGCCCGATGGCGAACAGAAGGATCGTAAACAGCACGCGCGTCGTGCGGCCATCAATCAGTGACATAGATACCTAGTTCCTGACGCGGACGATGGTTCAACAGCTCAGCACGACCCGGCGCCCCTCGGAACACGCAAGCCGGACCTTAATCGCGCACTACTTCGATGCCGTTGTCGCCAAGTAAACGCACAACTTTAAATGTATCGTCGAGCCAAAAGGCCCAGTCGCCGCTATCTGACCTCAACATGAAACGGCTGAGTTCATGCTCAGAGCCACGAATCGTAACTTTGTCTTTCCCGGTGAACTCAATGTTGACCAGCATGGAGCTGCGGGCGTGCGGATTCAGCGTGCCGAACTGGGCTTTCTGTTTAGCGGGACAGCCGAGCCCAGTCTTCTGCTGCTTGCACACCGCCGCCAGAAATTTCCATGCCAAAACTTCGCGGTGGATAAAAAAATAATCGTCAAGTATGGAGGTCGAAGCCGGCAATAGAAAGTTCTGGTCATGAGGCTTTTCATTCGGTGCGGTCAACACGCGCTCGATGAGGAACGTGTCGTTCGGCTCGACGGTCGCCTCAAGCTTTTCCGGACTCAGTTCCTTCCACTGGTAACGTCGAAGCTCGACCGAAGGAGTCAGGTCCAACTCCGAAGACTGCGCGGCTTTTTCCTCGCCCTGCTCTGACTTAAATTCGGAGACGACAACACTGCCTTCCGCGTCTTGTTTAATCGAGAAAGTTTCGGTAGCCACACGGTGAGCGCCGCTGAAAACGCCGAACGACCCGGAGTCCACGATTTTTGAAGGAGTGTCTTTTCCCTTCGCGAATGCGTACTCTGCAATCCATTGACTTCCAAACAGCGCGAAAACAACCATGCACGACAATGCTGACCGAAAGAACCTCACTTGCACGCTCCTGAATGTACATCCAGGCCGAGCCTGGCGATAATTTCATCAACAATGGAAGCAATTTCTCGGCCCGCGGTTTGAATGCACAATGCAGCGTTCAGGTATGCGGGCCTGCGCTGCTCGTACATAGCGGAAAAGCGGTCGCGGTCACTCAGCAGCGGGCGAACCACTGTAGGGTCTTCGCAACGGCGAAACAGCTCTTCTGCGGGCGCATCGAGAAACACCGCCGGAATTCCATTTTCGCGCAGAAGCTCTCGGTTTGTATTGTCGATGAATGCTCCCCCACCTAACGAAAGTACTGAGCACCCGCTCTCAGGGGAACGGACAACCTCCTCCAGGAGCTGTCGCTCCAGGCGACGGAAGGCTTCTTCCCCGCTTTGCTGGAAGATTTCCGAGACCGTGCGCCCGTCCCGGGCCTGGATAAGATCGTCGAGATCCGCAAAACGCCAGCCGAGTTTGCCTGCGAGGGCCCGGCCAATGGTGGTTTTACCGGCTCCCATAAATCCGACTAGAGATATGGTTGGCGGAACCCGAAATAACGCATGTGGCCTGGGAGACGAAGGAATTTCATCCGTCATTTGCGGCAATTCAGCCTGCTTGGGAAGCTGGACTAGTCCTGGCGCTTCTTGAGACGGATTCTACCACTGAAGGAAAAAAGCTTTACCGAAGAAGCTGCTTTCCCTAGAGTTCCGGAAAGGGAATTGGCTCCGCGAACCAGAAATGGAGCATGTTTAGGATCCAAGGAAAAATCGCTTTGGACAACGCCGTTGGTTGAGCGCGCCAAAACATCGATAGAGGCATAAGCCGGCGCCACAGCGTCGATATTTCCAGTGTGGCTGGTGAAGGCGTATTCGCCATCGCCGGCGAAGTCGCCTGCATACTCAATCTTGCCGGTATTTGAGTTCACCGCAACCGAAGTACCTGTGACCCCGGTCATGACGATGTCGCCACCAACCGACATGATCTCCACATCGCCATGGACGTTGCTGAGGCTGACGGCTCCGTTAAGGGTTCGCACGTGAACATGCCCGCCGGCGCAATCGACCACTTCAATGGCGCCATTGTTCCCGGCCACGGTTAGATCGCCTTTCAATTTTTCAGCGTGTACGCGGCCATTATCGGAGTGCAGAGTAAGATTCGCGTCGGGCGGCACCAGAATTTCGTATTCCACCACGCCGCTTGCAGGATCGGCTCCAGGAAGAAGATGAGACACGATGTCAACGCGGTTGTGGCTCTTGCTCTGATCGATTTCGACTTTATCCGAATGAAGAATTGCGGTGACAACTACTTCGTGCGCGGCGCCGGCCTTGACCAGCACCGGCCCATAGGGGTTGTTGATCGAAATCATCGGACGCTTGCCGACTTTGAAATGCAGGTCCTTGCGGATGTTCTCCGCGCAAAGAGAGACGCCAACCAGCATCAACATGGTCGCGGCTGTTGCAGCGCATTTACCCGAGGTCATGGTTGTCTCCCGACTACTGTTCGTCACTTTGGTCCACAGCCAAACGGTAGAGCATCTGCTTCTGCTCGTAAGCGTTAATTAGTAGTTGTTGCGAGTAAATATCATTGGGATCGTTCTTCAACGCTTCCTGAGCGTCACGGATGAATGCATTGGCTTGGTCCAAATCATTCCGGTACGCTGCAACCTGCGCAGGAGGACGTGCAGCGACCGTTGTCATAATGTCTTTGTCATCCACGGAGACTGCAGGCGCGACTGGGACGCGCCGAACGACATTATTCTTGGCGATCGGCTGGTTATCGCCGATTTTGGGAGGCTGATACAGCTTGATTCCGACGGCGATTAAAAGCGCAGCGGCGACAGGCACCAGCCACCCAGTTTTCCAGCGGACAAGAAACTCAGGCAGCAAAGGGCGCGAAGGCTTTCGGATCAGACCCTCCCGGCGCAGTTGCGTCTCAAGAGCATTCCAAACGCGAGGGGCTGGGCCGTCCAATTCTCGAAGCGACAAAGCCTCGGCCGAGATAAGGTTCAAATCTGCCAGCAGGCTGGAGCACGTCGAGCACGAGCTCAAATGCGCCTGCTGCTCGGAAGACCGAGCACCTTCCAGGTAATCTGACAGGGTATTTTCAAACTGCAGGCAATTCATACAACCTCTCCCCGACCCATGCGCCCTTGATTGATCATCTCTTCCCGGCCTTTTCGGCTCTATTGACTCGAAGGAGATCACGTAACTTTATGCGCGCCTTATGCAACTGCGACTTGCTATTGCCAATCGAGCACCCGACCATGGTGGCAATTTCATTGTGCTCGTAACCCTCGACGTCGTGCAGTACGAAGATCGTACGATAACCTGGAGGTAGTTCGTCAACCGCTCTTTGCAATTGCAGACGGTCAATCGATCCAGCCAGGCGCTCGTCAGGCGCGCCCAGTTCCTTCCTGATCGTGCCCTCTTCCTCCCCTTCGGTAGTTTCATCGATCGGAACCACCGGAAGGTTCTTTTTGCGCAGTTGCATCAAGACTACGTTTACCGCCATCCGATGCAACCAAGTGGAAAAGGCCGATTCCCCACGAAACGTACTGATCTTTCGAAACAACTGCAGGAAAGCTTCCTGCGTAAGGTCCTCCGCCGAAGCGGTGTTCCCAGTCATCCTCAAGCAAAGCGAGTACACACGGCGCTTGTGAAGGTTGTAGAGGAACTCGAAGGCCTCTGCATCACCCTGTTTTGCGCGCTCAATAGCCTCTGGCTCAGAGAGCTTATTGCCCCGTGGTCGTTTCGCGTCCGTCAAGTCGCCTTTGCGGCCGCATTAGGTGTGATGCGGCATAAAGTTCTTTTCGTTGTACTGCTTGCGGTGATCTAGAGAGGTCAAAAGTTACCCTGGTTCGCAGCCTAAAGGGTGCCAGAGGCTACGTCAACTGTGCCTCGCGCGAGAGAAAGCTAACCCGATTAGAGGACGCTTGTCTGGAGCGGTATGAACTGCGGAAGCATGCTCCGCGCCGATCCTACGAAAGGACGACCCGAGTCTTGCCGAGGCTGTTCGCGAACTTGCAGACGGTTTGCGCTAAGTAACGCCTGCCATTAACCGCTTTGTGGGCTTTATCAGCAAGACGAGAACGACCGCGGCGATCAACGGGACAACACCGCTAATGCCGAACAACTTGGGCAAAGGCATCGACTCGAACAGGGAACCGGCACGGCCAGCTGCCCAGTCCCCAATACTCAACGACAAAAACCAGACGCCCATTACGAATCCCGCCGCTCTCGCGGGTGCAAGCTTGGTCATGGCGCTTAGTCCCACTGGGCTGAGGCACATTTCGCCGACCACACTGAGGAAGTAAGAGAGATTTAGCCAGTTCGGAGAAACCCCAATACGCGCTCCAGGAGGAACCAAAACCAAGAAACTTAGTCCAACGAATAACAAACCTACGGAAAACTTGGCTGGGCTGGAAGGCTCGCGTTTTCCCAGGCGAACCCACAGCCAGGCAAACAACGGGGCCAACATCAGAACAAACAGTGGCTGGACCCACTGAAACCAACTTGCCGGAAACTCATAACCCAGAACGTGGCGGTTCGTATTCCGCTCCGCGAACAAGTTGAGCGACGATCCGGCCTGCTCATACGCTCCCCAAAAAACGCATGAAGCAATGAATAACACGAGAATTGCAGCGGCCCGTTTTCTTTCTTGTACGGACCATCCTCTGCCGAGGATCATCCATGCGAACACGCCAATTGAGATGGCAAGCAATACCCAGCCCAAGCCATTCGATACTGACTGCGCGGTGATCTTGATTACGCCTCTCGAATTAAGCGCGCCCAGCACCACAAATACAAGAACTGCCGCACCGGTTAGGAAGCCGGCATTGCGTTTTTGACCACGGTCTTTTTCAGGACTTCCCGAGCGAGTGGGATGACGACCGGCTTCGCCGAGGTATTTGCTGGTGATCAGATATTGGACGACACCAATCAACATGCCGATTGCAGATGTCGCAAAGCCGAGTCGCCAATTCACCTTCTCGCCTACCCAGCCCACTATCAAAGGCGAAAAAGCTCCAAGGTTGATGCCCATATAGAAAATTGAGAAACCGGCATCCCTGCGCTTGTCGTCCGGGCCGTAGAGTTGTCCGACGATCGTACTCACGTTTGGCTTCAACAGACCGGTTCCGAACATGAGCAGGGCCAAACCGCTGTAGAAGGCAGCGAGGCTGGGCGAAGCCAGGCACAAATTTCCGGCGGCGATCAGGATGCCTCCGAATAGGACCGCCCGTTGTTGTCCGATTATGCGATCGGCCACCCAGCCTCCAGGCAAGCTGAGCAGATAAACCATCGCGGTGTAAAAACCGTAGATCGCGCCCGACTTCATTACTGAGAAGTTGAGGCCCCCGGTTTGCAACCCCGCGGTCATGTAGAGAATAAGCAACGCGCGCGTGCCGTAGTAGCTGTAGCGCTCCCACATCTCAGTGAAGAACAATGTGGCCAGGCCGCGAGGATGGCCGAAGAAGCTGGTGTCGGAGTGTTGTGGCAGGGCGTTTGTGAGAGTTTGGCCCATTAGCGAATCCGTCTCGTGGAAGATAACAGAGATGCGGGCGTGGTGCATCCTTGGGCGCTTTCGTAAAAAGGCGCACATAACCAGCGGATACATGGATTTCCGGATTACGGAAGGGAATCGTACGAACGAAATCTTCCGGGGGGACTCCGCTGCGGTCAGAATATGCCTGACAAAGAGAATCTTGCTCGGTCGGGAGATGACGATGCGATTGAATTATTTATTGGTGGTCGTATTGTTGGCGACGGCCGCGCAGGCCAAAGATCCGAAGCATTATCAGAGCGGCAGACTTTTAAAAATGGAATCCGTCAAGTGCGGAACAGATGAAAAGAATGGGAAGAGCTTTGCCGGGGAGATGATCGGGACAGACTCTTCGCACATGAAGACGCGCGAACTGCTCTGCCAGCAGTACGTGCTAGAAACCAGTAATCTGGTGTACACCGTGCAGCCGAAGGACGAGAAACATCCGGCTCTGCTGCCGGTTGGCGAGAGCGCTCAGTTCCGGTTGGTAAAAGACAAAATGCTGCTTCGCGTCGAAGATATGGACGACAAAGAACGCGAGTACATCGTGGTCTCAATGGTTCCGAAAAACTCTCCCGATACGTCTAACAATTCACGAGGACAACGCCCGCCAAAGTGAGAGTTTGACTTCTCCAGTGTCTCTAAAATTTTGCTGCTCCGAATGAGAAGGGGAGAAGCATTCCCCTTCTATTCGCCTTAGAGGTCTCAATACCGTTAACAACCTAGGGTATCTGCGGCAGCCGAAAGCCCAACCATCGCTTGCTGCTCCGCATCCAACTTTTCGACCTGCTGCCCTGTCGGAAGCTGGGGAGAGGCATGAGCAGAACTAATACTATTTTTGACACAGGAGAAGCTATCTCAATGAAAAAAACAATGTGGTTGGCGATCTTCGGGCTGCTGCTCGCAGTTCCTTCGTGGCTGGCGGCGCAGGAAGGCGGTGGGAACTATGACCACGCAAGCGTAGGAATTTTCGCAGACTATTTACGTTTCTCGCCAGGTTCAAGCACCACGAATTTCATCGGCTTTGGCGCGCGGGCTGGTTTTCATGTGAGCCACCATGTTTCGCTGGAAGGCGAAATGAACTACGACTTCGAGCGGAATTACACGACGATCTGCAATAACTGCGCGAGCACCACTTTTGTTAGAACCAGACTGCGTCCTCTAACTGGGCTATTCGGGCCAAAGTTCGAAACGCCCGGACCCTTTAAGTTCTTTGTTACCGGCAAGGTTGGCTTTATAAACTTCACCACCAGTTCGGCTGCGGTGACACCCGGTACTGTGGGCAACGCAATTACCGGAGTCGGAGGCGGTGGCACGCATTTCGCAATGTATCCCGGAGCCGGTTTCGAGGGCTTCTGGGGACCGTTTGGACTCCGGCTCGAAGCTGGGGATGAGGTTTATTTGAATAATGGCACTTTCAACAACTTGAGGGTAACCTTCGGCCCGCAGATCAGGTTCTAGGTTTCGCCAGGAGTCGTTAAGAAGCAGCCCGCAAGGGCTGCTTTTTTATTGCATGGACACTTGTAATTTGCGCTTGTCGCAGTTCACGTAGAGAACGTGCTCCGATCGAGGAGGCAGGTCCGCTTCGACGGTTTCGACCTGGTCGTAATTGTTAGCTGGCGAAACGACGCGGACCTGAAGCCAATGTTTTCCAGGAGCGAACTGGAAATTTGTTACCTGGTTCACTTCAACCGCGCGCAACAACGGATGTCTTTGATCGGCACCGCGCAGATTGTGATCGAAAACAAGTTTGTCATCAAACCAAATGGAAGCCTTTGCCCCATTGAAATGATGCTGGATCTCCACTTGTACTTTGACGGACTCGGGTGTTGTTTGCGGAAGAGTTTCCGATTTTGTCGGAAGCAGCTTACTGCGAACGCGAGGCTTCCGCACCACTGCTTTTTTTGATATCGCTCCCATCTGTGTTGCCAGCTGTGGGCGCGTACGACGCAATTGCAGTTCTGCAATAAGCTCAGCAGGTAGAGGCACGTTGCTCAGCCTAGTCATCTGCCAGCCGAAAATTAGACCGGCCAAAGCAATGAGCGAGATCGCGGCCGGAAGCAAGTATCGCTTATAGCGATCCGCGTTAGATTTGCTCTTTTTAGTTGCCCGAGATGCATTCTTTTCTGCTGAACGCGCAATAAACGCAGCAGTCTCTGAAGGCAGAAAGTCGGAATTTCGAAATGCCTGGATCGCACGAGCCAGGGCCGCCCCTGTCGCATAACGCTCGTCGGGATCCTTCGCGATGGCCCGGGAAACGATCGCATCCAGTTCTGGCGATACATCGCTTTGAAAACTGGTGACCGGTATCGGCTCAATGTTCATTACCTTAAAGACAACCGTCTTCGCGCTATTTCCCTGGAAAGGCCGGAAACCAGTAATCATGCTGTAGAGCACGACCCCTAGCGAGAACAGGTCAGAACGGGCGTCGCCCTGTTTGCCGCTCATCTGTTCCGGCGCCATGTAGGCAGGGCTGCCAACAACCTCACCAACCTGTGTAATTTCCTGATGCAGCCAGGCCACCCCGAAATCCGCAATCTTGGCGTGACCGTCTTCGGTCACCAGGATGTTGGCAGGCTTAATGTCGCGGTGCACAACTCCCTGGGTATGTGCGTAATCAAGCGCTTCGGCGATCTCTTGCGCGTACTGAAGCGCGAGCGGCAAACTCAGCTTGCGATTGCGCGCCAGCACTCTGCTAAGAGGCTCGCCGGCGACAAACTCCATGACTAAGTACGGCTCCTGAGTTTCGGGATCTTCTCCGGCATCGTAAATGGTGACCACTCCGGGATGAGAAAGGCGTCCGGCAGCGCGGACCTCGCGCAAAAACCGCGAACGATATTCGGCTTCGTCGGCGAACTCCTGACCGCTCAGCGAAATCGTTTTAATCGCTACCTGGCGCCCGATCTGGGGGTCATAGGCGCGATACACCACTCCCATCGCGCCGCGACCGATCTCGGCCTCAATAAGATAGCGACCCAGGGTCTGATGAAGGGTTCTCACACGTAGTTGAATCTTAAAATTCTATGCTGATGGAGTCAGCATGGAATCAGGCGGCAACAGATTACATCGGTAACCCCGAGGTGGTGTGACCATGGTTACTTGGTAATCATTTTGCAGAGTGCTTGGCGGAAAAACCGTTTGGGGGCCTACTGAGTTGGCCTACGCCGCAGCTCAACTCCGCCGGTTTGTGGAGGGAGTGAGAAAGGGAATTCCACTATTAGATTTTCCACCGGCAATCGCAAAATGAACTGTTCCGGCTTTCGCCAAGGGCCAATCCATCGGTCTTTTATCCCGAAGAACACCCAGCCAGTGGCGGAGGAATTCGCCGGGTTCAACACCGCAGGGTGCAAGGCCTGGGTACTGACGAAATCCATCATTTCCGTGTAATCCTTAAGTCGGGCCTGTAACTCCGATTCCTTCCGCTCTTTTTGTTCCGGGTGTTTGCGCACCTCGTGGCGCTCGACTTCGTCAGTGAGATCGTCGACGTTCTGTTGCAGGTGCTGAAGCATGTCATCCGGATCCAGCGAGGTTTTCACCACTTGGAAATGCTTTACAAATTCGAGGGCGAAACGGCCCTGCTGAACATCCAGTTGCCCCGCGCCTTTGTATCGAAAAGTGAGCAGGACTCCAAGCATTGGAGCGGCGCGGTGGGGAATTTTTTCGAGTTCCTGTCGATCGACCGCGAGAATAACCTCAAAATCTGCAGAGGAGATTCCGTAATATATGCGACCGTCATCGCCTTGGCGCAGAGTGCAGTTCGGCGCGTTCGGGGCCCAGCGTACAGCTGAAACCGGGGTTTTATTAGTTGCCAGCAGGGATGAACTTAGAAGAACCAGGACCGCTGTGAGAGCCGGGAAACGCACTCCGGAAGTATAGGGGAAAGCAGCGCCCTTGGCAGTTGGCCCGATCCAGCTGCGACGCGGGTTAACGCCGCGTGAGCCGAACCACAATCGGCCACGAGATGTCCTTCTGAGCCGATAATTGCGTCCAATAGGCCTTCTCTCAAGCAACCCCAGAACGGAAAATCTACTCTCTTTAATGCCACGTAGTTCGCATTGTTCGTCTCACCTTAAAATTTTTCCTGACCGGAGCTGAAAATGGGATATTCCTTTGCGCGGCTGTTGAGTTGCACTGTGTTGCTGACTACGTCGGCCATTTCTGCCTATGCTTCTTGTCCGCTGAACCAGAAAAATCCGTCTGTTACCGTGTGCACGCCGTCGGGCAATGCACTCGTACAGAGCCCAGTTCACCTGGTTGCGGGAAGCACTGATTCGAACCCGGTCACGACAATGCAGGTCTATGTAGACAATAAACTCACTTATCAGGTAAATGCGTCCGCGCTGGACACCTTCGTGAATCTAGGGGTCGGGACTCACCTGATTACGGTCCAAGCTTGGGACACTGCGGGAGCGACATTCGCTCGTAATGTTTCGGTGTCGATGCAGCCACCTTGCACGTTAAATTCTAAGAACCAGACGGTGACGATTTGCTCACTGGTGGCAGGTTCGGTCGTAAGCCAGCCATTCCACGTGGTCGCAGCGGCCAACGACTTAACCCCGGTGACCTCAATGAAGCTGGTCATTGACGGGGTGGTGAAGGGCAGCATTGCAAACTCGGCAATTCTGGATTTTTACGTCAGCAATCTGGCCCTGGGAGCGCACTCCATCGCGGTCCAAGCCCAGGACAACAAAGGCGCATCGTTCACGACTGCAATCACTGTCACCGTCACGGCTGCTTCTAAGGGTTTATCAAACCTTCGTCACATTATTTTCTTTCTCCAAGAGAACCGATCGTTCGACAGTTACTTCGGCATGTTGGGCCAATACAAAGCTTCCGAGGCCCTGCCTAACAATGTGGACGGATTGAACCTGAACACGAGCCGTACCAACACGCAGGGGCAGACGGTACATCCATTCCATTATCAGACGGTGTGCACCGAAAATCTGAGCCCAGCGTGGGACGAATCCCACGTCGATGTTGACGGCGGATTGATGGACGGATTCATGTGGACCACAACATCCGTACCGTCAACAATTGATCCCACGGGAACCAGAGCGATGGGCTATTACGATCAAAGCGATATCCCTTATTACTACGAGGCTGCGGCCAGATTCGCCACCAGCGATCGGTTCTTTTCCCCAGCGCTTACTAATACGGTGCCGAACCGACTCTATTTATTCACGGGAACGTCCTTTGGAAACGCGTTTCCACCGACGCCTCCTGCGGGGGGCTTTACTCAACCGACTATTTTTGCGCACTTGGATCAGGCGGGCGTAAGCTGGCGCTACTATCATCAGGACGCCGCGTCTTCAGCATTCATTCAACAGTTTTCGATCTATCAAACGGATTCCGCGAAAGTTGTTCCAATCAAGAACTGGTTCAATGACGTAATGAACGACAGTACCTTGCCATCCGTCATTTTTATAGAACGCGCTTCCCCCTCCGCTCGCGATGAGCATCCCGGAGCCAATATTCAAGCGGGCGCCGCAGACGCGGCCAACGTCATAAATGCATTGCTCAACAGCCCATCATGGAAGGACTCGGCACTTATCCTGACTTATGACGAGGGCGGCGGCCTCTACGATCACGTGCGCCCAGCGCGCGAAATCAAACCCGATTCACTTGCCCCGAAACTGACATCGAAGGATAAGCCAGGTGCGTTTAACCAGACCGGATTTCGCGTACCTCTCATTGTCTTTTCGCCATGGGCGAAGCCGAGTTTTGTTTCCCACACCACACGCGATTACACCTCAATCCTGCGCCTTGTTGAGGATACTTTCCATGTTGCACCCTTGACGCTTCGCGACAAGAATGCGGATAACATGATGGAATTCTTTGACTTCTCCGGGATCGCTCCACTACTGACCCCTCCGACTCTTCCGCCGCAACCAACAAATGGGACGTGTGATAACACCAAGGAGAAGGCGCCGGGGTTCTAGCCTCTGTACGTCTGTTCAGGTACAAGCCGGGCGGGAGCGACACTGTACGAACACCTTAAAGAAGGCAACCTCTGAGCCGGGAACCTACTCTGATTGTGCATCTCAGCTGGACGGAGCTGTTTATGTCCTGTCATCGTCTCCCGCTTTCGATCTGGAATGCGCTCCTCATCTTGTTGTTCTCGGTATTTGGGTATGCTTCCGCACCTTGCCCCTTGAGCCAGACAAATCCATCGGTAACTGTGTGTACGCCCGCACCTTTCGATAAGGTGCAAAGCCCAGTGCACGTCGTGGCCGGGACTACCGATTCAAATCCAGTTACCACGATGTACGTCTATGTAGATAGCAAGCTCAAGTACAAGGTGAGTGCGTCCACGCTCGACACATTCCTGAATCTCCCCATCGGCCACCACTGGATTATCGTCCAAGCGAAAGATTCCACTAGCGCAACGTTTAAGACAACACTAGCGGTGGCGATGCAGCCCCCTTGTGCTTTGAATTCCGCCAATCAAAGCGTCACGCTTTGCTCGATGGTAAACGGCTCCATAGTAAGTTCGCCGTTTCATGTGGTTGCGGCCGCCACCGACTCTAATCCCGTGACATCGATGACCCTGCTCATCGACGGGACGAACGCCGGCGGCGTTTCAAACTCGGCAATTCTGGATCAGTATGTGAGTAACGTGGCCTTAGGAACGCATTCCATAACGGTTCAGGCTCAGGACAGTACTGCGACAGTTTTTAGCACTCAATTCAATATTGTCGTGACCGCCGCTTCTAATGGGCTCTCGAAGCTGCGTCACATCATTTTCTTCGTCCAGGAGAATCATACCTTCGATAGTTATTTCGGGCTGCTGGGGCCCTACAAAGCCTCTTTAGGCCTTACGAATGACGTGGACGGATTAGATCTGAATGCGACTCAGCTGACCTCGCAGGGACAGCCCGTACACCCCTATCACTTTCAGACGATCTGTACCGACAACCTCAATGGAGCGTGGTCCTTCAGCCACACTGACTTGGACTATGGAAAAATGGACGGATTTGTGCGGGCTGCGGCAGGAATGCACTCCACCATCGACCCATATGGAACCCGGGCCATGGGGTATTACGATCAGAGCGACATTCCCTATTACTATGAAGCCGGGGCGAGATTTGCGATCAGTGACCGCTTCTTCTCGCCGGTCCTTACCCGCACCATACCAAACCGGCTCTACCTTCTTACTGGAACTTCCTTCGGGAACACTGAGCCGCCGGTGCCACCTTCTGGGGGGTTTACCCAAACCACGATTTTCGACCATCTCGATCAGGCGGGCGTGAGCTGGCGTTATTACTACCAAGGCAACAAATCGTCGGCTTTCATAACGCAGTTCACCATTTATCAGAAGAACTCGAACTCCGCCCAGACCAAAGTCGTACCGATCGCGAACTGGTTCAATGACGTGCAAAACGACAGCGCGTTACCTGAGGTGATCTTCATCGAACGCGGTTCTGGCCTGGACGAACATCCCGGCAACAACGTCCAGAAAGGCGCGAAAGATGCGGTAAATATCATCAACGGCTTGGTATGTCCCACGCACTCAAGCACCGGCGCATGCGTCCCGAGCGCCTCGTGGCCGGACTCGGCGCTCATTCTGACCTACGACGAAGGCGGCGCCTTCTATGACCACGTCCTACCTGCCAGAGAGGTCGAGCCAGATTCGATCCAGCCGATCTTGCCTCGGAGCGGACCACCCGACTCCTTCAACCAGAGCGGATTTCGAGTGCCAGTGATCGTTTTTTCGCCTTGGGCGAGGCCGAGTTTTGTCTCGCACACCACACGGGATTACACTTCGATCCTGCGGCTGATTGAAGACAGATTCAACGTGGCGCCGCTTACTCTGCGCGATGCCAACGCCGATAATATGATGGAATTCTTCGATTTCTCCGGCGCGCCACCGCTACTGACGCCGCCCACTCTACCGGCGCAGTTGGTCAACGGAACTTGCCAGACCAGCATGGAAGCGGCCCCGGGCTACTGACTTCGGAGTACTTTCTTAGGGCAGCCTGAAGCCGGTGCTTCATCGATGGGCGATACTTGTTTCTGCTCAGTCTGACTGAACCTGACTAGCTAACATCCCTCCAACTCTACTCTGCTAAGGTCAACCCAGCGTCTCAGAATCAGACTGAGACATGTTCGCGCGTTGGGGGAAAAATGGAGCTATACGTCCGCTCGGACGCTGTAGTTTCCCGAGTGATTGCCGGGGAGACTCTGATTGTGCCGATCAGCAAGGGCGTCGGCGATCTTGCCTCCATTTACAGCTTGAACCCAGTTGCGAGTACGATCTGGGAGGCAATTTCGCGCCCTCGTACCAAGGACGAAATCGTTCAGCTAGTTGCGCACGAGTTCAACGCTGAACTCCAACAGATCGAACGCGACGTAGAAGCCTTTCTGGTTGAAATGGAATCGGCGCACCTGGTCACGGGAGTGGGAGTGACCGTACCATTATGAACTCAGCCTCTTACGGCGAATTTAGTCTCGCGCTGCACGAGAAATTCACAGACAAGCGCGTGCCGATGGATGCAACCCTGGAAGTCACGCGGCGTTGTCCCTTGGAGTGCCAGCACTGCTACAACAATCTGCCCATGGGCGATCTCGCGGCGCGCAAGCGGGAATTAACCAAAGAAGAATATTTTAAATTGCTTGGGGATCTCGCGGAGATGGGCGTCATATGGCTCCTTTTCACCGGCGGCGAAATTTTCGCGCGCAAAGACTTTCTCGAGATCTACACCTTTGCCAAGCGTAAGGGATTTCTCATCACCCTGTTCACCAACGGAATCCTTATCAATGAAAGCATTGCTGATTACTTACGCGAATTCCCGCCTTTTGCCATAGAAATCACGCTATATGGTCGCACCAAGAGGACATATGAAGCGCTCACCCAGAGACCGGGAAGTTACGACCGCTGCATGCGCGGAATCCAGTTGCTCCTGGATCGCGGGCTGCCGCTCAAGTTAAAGACGGTTGGAACCAAGATAAACCGCCACGAAGTGGCTTCCATGAAGGAATTTGCCGAGCAGGAGCTGGGAGTTGAATTCAAGTTTGACTCGCTGATGAACCCACGCATCGACTGCTCGCAAGCCCCCTTAAATGTGCGGCTGTCTCCTGAGGACGTGGTTGCGCTGGACATGTATTGGTCCGAGGTGGCGGAGGGGCACCGAAAAGTTTTGGCGAGCGAAATTGGCAAGGCGCCGGCTCCTTTCAACACTGTGTACTCGTGTGGCGGCGGCCTGAAAAGTTTTGCTATTGACCCATACGGACACATGAGCATTTGCGTTATCTCCCATCAGGACACCTATGACATTCGCGAAGGCAGCGCGTGCGCGGGCTGGGAGCATATTCTGCTGAACGTTCGGCAGCGGAAGGCAACCCGGCCGACCAAATGTACTAACTGCCGGTTGCACTCGGTGTGCAGCATGTGTCCAGCCAATGGCGAACTGGAGAATGGCGATCCCGAGTCTCCTGTCGAGTTCTTGTGTGAAGTTGCCCATCTGCGCGCCCTTGCGTTGGGTTTTAAAGTTCCAGAACATGGGGACTGCGAATTCTGCAATGATGCCGAGAGGCATGCCTCGCTCATGAGCTCCATGCACAGGATCGCTTCCCATGAGACCACTCCCGCAGCTTGGATCGCGTCCCAATCCGTTCTTCCGATTCTGAACAATTCACAGGCGGCGGCAGGTTGTGGCGGATGTGGGTCATCGCATTGAGGCCCTCGGCAGAAGTTTTCAACGACGGAGGCGGCGCGTTTTCATGATGAATGACAAAGGGTATCGAGCGAAGAGAGCGTACCAGTCGCCGGAGATTACCGTCATCAACTTGCGACCGGAGGAAGCTGTGCTGGGCAATTGCAAGAGCCTGAATCACGGTGGCCCGGGCGGCAGCGCTTGTTGCACATCTGGTCACTGCATGTGCACAGGTTCCTAACCACAAATGCCCGCCGCCCCAGTACCGGGTATTGCAACCGCGCGGCCCGTCCGGCTGCACCAAGCCTGTGTGCGAGTCGGCGGGGTTTCGCTTGCGCTAAGTGGCCCTTGTTCGGATGACGTTCGCCTGAGCTGTGAGTCGGAGGTGTTTCAGAACTTTGATGAAAATCCTGATATCGAAGTCCAGATTGAGTGGGTTGAGAAATTGCAGCGCTGGAGGGGCAACCCTGTCTTCGACTCGGGTGCGTTATGGACGCTATTCCGCTATGGCCGTGAGTTCGTTTTCGATTTCAACAGCCCGGCCTTTGGCCTGCTTCCTTATAAGCGCCTCCGAACCAGTACAGAGTTTCGCAGCGCGCAATTGATTCTCAGCCGCGAAGCTCTGCGTAACTATCGGCCCATCTTCCCACTCGAATATCCTGCCGACGAGCTTCTGATCACAAATTATTTAGCTTCGGGCGTGGGAGTTGAAGTCCACGGGTGCGGATTGGTGGATCCCGATAGGGGTGGTTATCTATTCCTAGGGCACTCAGGCGCGGGCAAGAGTACAACTGCCCGTCTGTGGGAAACGTTTCGTGCGCCGAAAATCTTGAGCGACGACCGCATCATCCTGCGGCTTCACGAAGGCGAGCTGTGGATGTATGGAACCCCATGGCATGGCGAAGCAGCGTTTGCGGCAGCTGGGAAGGCTAAGCTAAACAGAATTCACATCCTGCGACACGGGACGGAAAACAGGTTCTCATCGCTCCCGCAGGCTCGGGCCGTTGGCGAAGTTTTCGCGCGCTGCTTTCCGCCATTTCATAGTCCAGCAGGAGTGGAGCGCACCGTCGAGTTCATAAAACGAGCTCTCGACGCGGTACCGTGTTACGAATTCCAGTTTGTTCCTGATGGCAGCTCCGCAGCAGCGGTGCTCGGCTTCTATGAGTAAAGAGCGACTAGAAAATTCGACATTCCAGTTGCTTGCTGGCGACTTGATCGCGGGCGGCTATGGGCTTCGCTTTCAAGCCAAAGGTCGAAGCATGGTGCCCACAATTCAGGATGGAGAAATCGTCCACATCAAACCAATCGCCAGTGACATGCTCAGAATCGGCGACATTGTTTTGCTAAGACGCGGCGAGGATTTCAAGGCACACAGGATTATTCGAAAACGTGGGCCGCTCTTCATTACCCGGGGAGACGCGGGGGTTGGAAACGATGGCGAGATTCGATGCGACCAGATATTGGGAAAGGTGATTGCAAAGGAAGTTATTGGCTCAAGCCGCCTAGTTCGACTAGATCGCTTTGCGGCTCGCTTGAGTTTTTTCACTTCTGAAGCGCGGCGGCGGGCATCTTTTTTGGTGCGCTCGCGGCGGAAACATAGAAATCGGCCCGCCGAGCGATACTGAATCCCATCGATCGATGCGATTATCTGAATCCCCGCCCTGAGGAACATCAGCGGGCAAGAACGCGTAATAATGCAAAACGCGCGCGTGCGCTTCTAATCCAGTGTGGCTCAAGGAGGAATGCCCCGGGCGCCGTTGTATTCCACTGGACGATGTAGAATATCGTTTTTTTGCCAAAAGCCGAAACACAGTTAAGACAGCAAGTCGGAGGACCGGTGAAAGTCTCAGCACGTCTCATCTCAGTCGGTCTGTTAGTTTCATGCCTTGCAGTATTCACACCATTTCTTTTTGCCGGCGACGCCATTCCGAAAGCTGCATGGAAACGCGGCATCGGACAGCCGCTTGAAAATGCCGGCGGCCGCAAGCCGGCGCTCAATCCGTCGCAAATGATCGACGATGGGTACTGGCAGGGCGCTCCTGTGGGAGGATTCGGCTCCGGGACATTTTCGCGCACTTATCGCGGAGACTTTGCGCGCTGGCATATCAAAGCCGGAGTACACAAGTATCAGACAGTATGGGCGAATCAATTTGCCATGTATCAGAAACCCGAGGGAGGCGAAGGAATCGCCCAAGTGCTTACGGCGGCACATCCCGGCGGTGGAGAGCTTAACTCGTGGAAGTGGGATTATCCCGTCGGCGCGGGAGACTACTACGCGCTTTATCCCAAGTCTTGGTATGACTATCGCTGGGAAAAATTCCCTGCGCACGTAGTGCTTGAGCAGTTCTCTCCGGTGCTACCCAACAACTACCGCGAGAGTAGTTATCCCGTTGCGGTGTACCGCTGGCACGCTGAAAATCCAACCGACAAGCCGGTCACGGTTTCAGTGCTGCTCTCCTGGTCAAACATGCAGGGCTGGTTCCGCGATTTCCGGCACGACATGAAAGGCGCGCTCAACGTGGGTAACCATAACCGCTTTGTGGATGAGAGCGCCGTGGGCGGGCACGTGAAGGGAATCGTATTCGACCGGGTGCATCCGAAAGGTGTGGAAGACGAGTGGGATGGCCAATGGGCGATCGCCTCGGTTCAGTCACCGGGCGTTGACGTCACCTATCAAACGACGTTTCGCCCTGATGGCGGGCAAGAGGTCTGGGGACCATTTTCTAAAGATGGCCGCTTGGCTAATGACAACCAAACTTGGATCAGTAGCGGCGAACCGCTTGCCGCGGCGATTGCCGTACGCTTTACTCTGCAGCCCGGAGAAAAGCGAGTCGTGCCGATGACGATCGCCTGGGACATGCCGGTCGTGCAATTCGGCGGTGGGCGCAAATGGTATCGGCACTACACCAATTTTTATGGAACCACTGGAACCAACGCCTGGAAGATCGCAAAAGATGGGTTGCAGAGCGCCATGCGGTGGAGCAATGAAATCGATGCCTGGCAAGCGCCCTACGTTAATGATGAAAGCAAGCCCGAATGGTATCGCGGCGAGCTTTTCAACGAGCTTTACATCCTGACTGACGGAGGTTCGTTCTGGGGGAAGCCGGTTGGCGCCAGCGCCCAAAGTCCCGAGAGCTTCGCGTTCATGGAGTGCTTCGATTACGCCTACTACGGCACGCTCGATGTCCGGTTTTACGGCTCAATGCCGCTGATCAAATTTTGGCCTGATCTAGACAAGCTGGAGTTGAAGCTTTTCGCGGACACAGTTCCACAAGATCTGACTGATAAATATATTTGGATTTGGAAGTCGCAGCGAACGCAATCGCTGCAACTGCGGCTGCGCAAGGCGAAAGGCGCGGTGCCTCACGATCTAGGTGTGCCGGAGGAAGATCCTTTCAAGCTGCCCAACGCATTTAGCTGGCAGAACACCAATGACTGGAAAGATCTGAATAGCAAATTTGTGCTGATGATCTATCGCGATTACGTTTTCACGGGCAAAAAAGACGTCGCATTCTTGCGGTACACCTGGCCAGCAGTGCAGGAGGCGCTGGCGCATCTGCGTCAGTACGACCGCACTGGCGACGGGCTGCCCCAGGGCGACAATTACCCCGATCAGACCTATGACGAATGGATCGTGCACGGCGACAGCGCCTACTGCGGCGGGTTGTGGCTCGCGTCGCTGCGGGCAGCGGAGGAAATTGGGAAAGTGCTGGGCGATAACACGGCAGCCACGAAATATCACGATTGGTTCACGAAGGGTCAGAACACTTACATCGACAAACTTTGGAACGGTGAATATTTCCGCTATGACACGCAAAGCGAATATCGCGACGATATTCAGGCGGACCAGCTTGCAGGACAGTGGTACGCGAACATGACCGGACTCGGCGACCTGGTTCCGCATGACATGCAGGTCAAAGCGGTCAGGAAAATCTACGATTTCAATGTGATGAAATTTGAGGATGGGAATTTGGGCGCGGTCAATGGCATGGCTCCCGACGGATCACTCGTCACAACCAACGAGCAAGTGCAAGAAGTCTGGACTGGGACAACTTTCGGCGCGGCCGCTCTTATGCTCAGTGAAGGACTGAAAGATGAAGCATATAAAACTGCCTGGGGTGTGTATCACACGACCTATGAGACCCAAGGATATTGGTTCCGCACGCCCGAGGCCTGGGACCGGACCGGGCACTATCGCGCTTCGATGTACATGCGGCCGGCCGCTATATGGGCCATGGAGATGACGCACCCGCCAAAGTGACGGTGTCGTTCCGAGCCGCTTTAGCGGCCAGGAATCTGCTTCTTAGCCTGAGCGGTTTTGGGAAGGGCACGGCTTCGGCCGTGCCGACATGTCCACGCCTGAAGTGGGCTTTAGCCACTGAGGAAGGTGCGTCTCTAATGCGCTGCTACAAAATGGACCATAATTTTCTGACGGGAATAAGCATCGGACGAACTCGCGGGAATATTTACCACGAGCTTCCCACTCCTGATTTCTGCGCCATCGACCGATGCGATTTGTCCCGGGTTCCAGACTGCTAACTCGTAGCGTGCGCCGGTTGCTCCAGCAACTTCCAGCGATTCCGCATCACCTGATGCCGACCACGAATCTGAGATCACGCGGAGGCCAAGGCTCGAACTGCCCAATGGCGGCAGCGAACTGGCGTAGCTAATGCCAAAATCATTTCTCACCCGAACGCGAAGACTGCTCTTGCCCTTCGGAATAGTCAATCGCACTACGACGTGCTGGTCGACAGCACTCTTGGAAATCTGAAACGGCACGCTACGCCCGTTAAGTTCGGCGCCAATGATCCGTGCGCGCGGGCTCAGTGCCGGCGAAAATTCAAGGGACGAAGCCCCGGTGCTCTGGATTAACAGGGTGATCCCATCCAGCGTTTTGCCAAAACTGAAATCGAGAGTCGCGTCCGCGGCGCGGACGTTGTGGATCGCAAACGACGTCCAGTCCGCCGGAACGTGGGGAGCGAAAATAACTTTGCGTTGAGCCGCGTCGGTTTCCAACCCAAAGAGTCCGCGCAACAATGGGCTGATGACCATTGCCGCCGACCAAATCTGGTGTGGAGAGCTGGTTGAGAGCGGCTGATAATAGTCGCCGGAGAGGACCTCAGTGACGTGGCCGAGCGATCCATCCAGCGCGAGCAAAGCGTTGGCACGAAGATTTGAATATGCCGGAAACGCCCGATGGTAGCGGTATTCCCCGACCGATGCCCACCCGGTAAACAGCGGCCACACCGAGCCGTAGTGATATCCGCCGGCGTCGTAGCGCGATGCGCGATCGGAAATGATTCTCATCCCCCAATCAGCTTGCTGATCGGGCCCAGCCAGGTGCGTGAGCATGGAATCAGCTTTGTCCTGATCCAGCAGCCCGAACCACATCGGGACCGTTGCCAGCACGCTGGGTTCAATGACCTTCTGATTTTTAGTGTCGAGAGCGAAGGCATAAGTCCCAGATTCCTGTGACCAAAATGACTGGTTCACCAATTGCTTCTGGTGCGTGAAATCCTCCGCGAGCTGTTTGCTTACGTCGTCTTTGCCGGCAAAATGCGCGAGGCTGGAAAGCGAGGACAAAGCTTGCGCTCCGAGCCCACTCTGATAGAGCTCGGTCTTAACCGGAAGCAGCGGCCCGCCTTCCACCCAGCCGTGACCGAAGCCGAAATTTTGAGGCAATCCTTGCGCGTCGTAGGTGGAGCGCAGGAATTGATACGCCTTCCACAAGCTGTCCCATTTTTCGCGGGCGAATGCTGCATCTCCGCTCTCGGTCACGTAATCGTTTGCGGCGATGATGTAAAGCGGAGTGGCGTCCGCCGAAGCATATGCGTACGGGTAATCCGTGAACCAATTTACGAAATTCGCACCCTGCGAAATCTCATGCGGAATTTTTCCGTCTGCACGCTGATATTTTGAGATGAACTCCAGCGCGGTTCGCGTCGTGGCGAAGTCGCCTTCCGCGTCGAGGGCGAGTACGGTCCAGAAAGAATCGCGTCCGAAAAACCAGGCGAAGCCAGGCCGCTGGCTGGTTCCCGAAGTGCGATAACCAGCAACCAGTCCGGTTCCAAGATATAGATTTGTCACCAGCCCTTGAATTACGCTGATCCGTGCCCAGTCGTAGGCTTGCTGCAACTGCGTGTCCGGCAACTGGAGCGCCACCGTCCGCGCGAGATATTCGTCGTAATATTTGGCGGATTCTTTCTGCAACCCGGCGTAATCGTTAAGCAGACGCTTGTACGCGGTCTCGGCTTCAGCTCTGCCGTTTACGGACGCTGCGATGACAATGACCTTGGTTTCTTTCCCCTTGAGCGTAGGGCCGAGACGGATCGCGCTTTCCTGCGACCCCGAATAATTTGTCTGGTACTCCAGCTCCGACAACTCGGCACTGGGCGAGCCGACAAACGCTGCATACTTTTTTTGCTCCTCACCGAAGTAAAAGGCGCGCAGGCCGGCATCCCAGTTCAGATATGTTCCGCCGAGCGCGGCCGGCCACTCCAGTTGAAAGTCCCGCTCGAACTCGGCTTCAATCTCCAGAGGATGCGCGGTTTCAACTTCGAACGTGATAACCGCTCCTGGTTCGTGCACTGGAACGAACAAGGTTTCCTTCACCGAGAATGTATCGCCGGCATAGATGATCACGCTCGACTCCGGACGAACACTGAGCGTGCGCACCAGCGATTCCGCGGGCAGACTGCGACCCTCGGTGAGAAAACGCAGATGGAAGTTTCGAAAAATTTTCAGCGGGTAAACCCACGCTTCGATGTTCCCGCTCTCGTTCCCAAACAGGCCGGCGCGCGTTCCGGTCGTGCTGAAGAACTCCCACGGGCGGGCACTGCGCGAAAGTTCGAGCTTCTGGGATTGCGTACTTGCGGAAACGCAGAGTGTTAGGCAAATTAGCAAGATTCCTCCCACCCTTTGAAAATCGCAAAGGGTGGGGCGCCCAGCCTGCTCTCTTTTGCTTTGCCGATGAACCTGAATTCTCTGCATATGTCAGGACCGCGTCGCAAACTTGCGAATCGGGAAGCCGTTCACTATAAAAGTAGCGGCGCATTGTAGCAAGCGCCAAACCCGGGAAGGTGTTCTCTCTTTTGTCTTCTTCACGCCGGTCGTTCCTTAAATCCTTAAGCCGTTCTGCGCTGGTACTCTCTTTGAGCGATGTTCTCAACCTAGTACGACCGGGCCCGCAATTGCTGGCGGCGCAAAACTCGGCCAAGGCGAACGGCTCGATTGGCGCCACTTTCGTGGATGTCGGTCGCGAAGCGGGGCTCAACGCGAAAACGATCTATGGCGGAGAGCACAAGAATAAGTATTTGCTGGAAACCACCGGCTGCGGCGTAGCGTTCTACGATTACGACAACGACGGCTGGCTAGACATTTTTTTAGTGAATGGCTGGCGACTTGAAGGATTTCAGTCCGGAGAGGAGCCGACGTCGCGTCTTTTCAAGAACAATCGCGACGGCACCTTCACCGACATAACTGTGAAAGCCGGACTTGTTCATCACGGTTGGGGACAAGGGGTTTGTATTGGCGACTACGACAACGATGGATTCGATGATCTCTTCGTCAGTTACTTCGGCAAAAATGTTTTGTACCACAACAATGGCGACGGGACTTTTACCGACGTTACCGACAAAGCCGGGGTTGGCGGGAATGGCAAACGCTGGAACACCGGCTGCGCATTCGTCGACTACGACCGCGATGGCAGACTCGACTTATTTGTCGCAAACTACATCGACTTAGATTTGGCTACCGCACCTGTACCGGAATCAGGGCCGTGTCTCTACAAGGGCGTGATGGTGGCCTGCGGGCCGCCGGGACTGAAGGGCGGAAAGAATATTCTCTTTCACAACAACGGAGACGGCACTTTCACCGACGTGTCGGAATCGAGCGGCATTCTTACTGCGAACGGTACATACGGGCTTGGCGTTTTGACTGCCGACTTCGATAACGACGGCTGGCCGGATATCTACGTGGCCAACGATTCCGCACCCAGCGCGCTTTATCAGAACAAGAAAAACGGAAAGTTCGAAGATATTGCGGTCGAAGCCGGATGCGCTCTCAGTCCTGATGGCAAGCCACAGGCGGGCATGGGCGTGTCCGCTGCGGATTACGACTTGGACGGCAATCTCGATATCGTGAAAACGAATTTTGCCGGCGATACGCCTTCGCTCTACCACAACACCGGCGGAGCTAACTTCGAGGACAGAACTTTCGCGGCTGGACTCGGCGCGCACACGCAATACCTTGGTTGGGGATGCGGATTCTTCGACTTCGATAACGACGGTTGGGCGGACATCCTGATCTGCAACGGGCATGTCTATCCGGAAGTTGAGCAGCTCAAGACCGAAGCGGGATACGCCCAGCACAAACTGCTTTATCGTAACCTGCGAAACGGCCACTTTGAAGAAGTCACTGACATAGCGGGGCCGGGAATTACCGCGCCGGTTGCAGCGCGGGGATGCGCATTCGGGGATTTCGATAACGACGGCGACGTCGACATGGTGGTGAACACGGTTAATGGCCTGCCGCAGCTACTGCGTTGCGATTCGACCTCTGGGAACAACTGGGTCAAGGTAAAGCTGATTGGGACGAAATCGAACCGTAGCGGGATTGGTGCGCGTGTGAGTTGCGTTGCAACTCTCCCGGGCGAGAGCAAATCTCATCGGCAAATCGACGAAGTCCGCAGTGGCGGAGGCTATTTTTCGCAAAGCGACTTGCGAGTACACTTCGGTCTGGGCAAAGCAGAGAAGGTGGATGTGATCGAGGTCCGCTGGCCGAGTGGCCAGGTGGACACGCTGAAAAACCTTGCGGTGAACCAGCTTTTTAGTGTGAAAGAAGCAGCAGGGATCGTTAGTGCGAAAAAATTCGGGGGAAAACAAAGCTAAAATTAACAATTTGTTCTCTTGATTCTCTGCGACCTCAGCGCAGTCTCGGCGAACTCTGCGGTTAAGAGCTTGTGACTTGTGCTTCTAGAGGCTCACTATAGTTATTCACCAGTCTTCTGATTCCGTCTTTAAGCAGTACGACATGGAAGTTAATCAGGATCCCGAGCGGAAGCTGAAGGAGTCGCATATGAGATAAGAGTTGAGCTTCATCGACCGGATGCAAAATCTCCTTACACTTGAGTTCTACAGCTACCCTTCCGCCAACAACAATGTCCGGCCGGAACCCGCAGTCTAATCTGACTGCTTCATAAACGAGAGGCACCGGTTTTTGTCTCTCGATTTTGTGCCCTAAGTTCGATAGTTCATACGCCAAGCACGCTTCATACGCTGATTCCAGCAGCCCGGGGCCGAGCTTGCGGTGGATTCTGATCGCGGCGCCGATTATGTCGCCGGTGAGAGTACGATCTAACACGGAAAAGATTTTAACCGCAGAGGTCGCCGAGATTACGTAAAGATCGCCGAGGGAACCCATTTCGGGAATTCGTTTGTATCTTCTGATCAGCGCATGTTCATCGTGCTGGAAAGTGGACCGACATTACTCCACCGCCGCGATCAAAACCCCGAACGGCTCCAGCTTCACTCCCGTAAAAGACAATTCTGAATTTGCCGGCTGTGGTGCTGCCAGCAGCACATGCAGCGACTTTCCGTCCACGCCAAAGCCTTTGAGAGTGAAATTTACAGTTTGGGGTTGCGCGCTCATATTTAACGCAACCAGCACGGCATCGGTACCGTTCTTCGGCTTCCGCAAATAGGCGAGCACGTTGGGGTCGTCCCGGTTGACCGCCACGTAAGAGCCGTCTCGAAGCGCCGACAACTCGCGCCGCAACGCAATTACGTGCTTGTAAAAATTGAAAATCGAATTGGGATCATATTGCTCGGTGGCGACGTTGTATTGCGCGGCGCTGGGCGGTACCGGCAGCCAGGTTTTCGGAGCGGTGCTGAATCCTGCATTCTGTGATTTGTCCCATTGCATCGGCGTACGCTCGCCGTCGCGACCTTTGTCCTTGGGCCAGCCGGTGCGCCCGACGGGATCCTTTACGTCTTCGATCCGGGTGGGGACGGAAGTACGCATGCCGATTTCTTCTCCGTAATACATTTGCGGCGTGGCGTGGGTTGTGAGCAGGAGCGCGGCCATAAGCTTCTCAATCTGCTCGTTGTGGACGCCGTCTCCGTAGCGGTCCCAAGTGCGCGCTTGATCGTGATTGTTGAAAAAGAAATAAGGCTGACCGTCGAGAGGATTGAATTCGATTTCATCGAGCAGCCGGCGAAATTCCGGGGCCGACAATTTGTTCAAATCGGCGACCTTGAAATCCATGGGTAGCTGAATTTCGTCGTTGTTGGGGCCGTACATTTTGTCGAGGTCTTGAATCGTGGGCTCGTCGGCTTCACTGATCAGCACGGGATCGCCCGGTAAGCCATCCACAAGGCTGCGCATTTCTCGGAGCACGTCGTGAACTTCGGGAAGATCGTCGGTGTACTTGTGTTGAATGTTGGGATCACCGAAGGCATTTTTGCCCGGAAGAATAGGATCATCGTGAAGATTGGGGTCCTCAAACAAACGAGAGATGGCATCTATTCGGAACCCTGCGGCACCGTGATCGAGCCAGAAGCGCAGCACGTCGTACATTGCTTTGCGAACTTCGGGATTCCGCCAATTCAGGTCGGGTTGCTGGACGTAAAAATAGTGGTAATAGCACTGTCCGGTTTTTTCATCGAAGGTCCAAGCCGAATGACCAAACCACGACTGCCAGTTGTTCGGGGGCTTGCCCGGACCCTTCCCATCGTGCCAGATGTACCAATCGCGCTTAGGATTGGTGCGTGATGAGCGTGATTCCAGGAACCAGGCATTCTGGTCGGACGTATGGTTCGCGACATAGTCCATGATGACGCGAATATTTCGCTTCTTCGCCTCACTCACCAGCCGATCAAAATCCGCCATGGTGCCGTATTGCGGATCAAAGGCTTCGTAATTGGCGATGTCATAGCCGAAGTCGATTTGAGGCGACGGATACATGGGCGTGATCCAGATGGCATCGATGCCGAGGTCTTTCAGGTAATCGAGCCGCGACGTGATGCCGTTCATGTCGCCTACGCCATCGCCGTTCGAGTCCTGGAAACTTCGCGGGTAGACTTCGTAAATGACGGCATGCTTCCACCACGGATCGCCAGGTCGAGACGGAGGCGTGGTTGGATTTTGCGTCGCTTCTTGTCCGCTAAACGGAGCAATTCCTGCGAAAGCGAGCAGCATCACGATCAACGTGCATCTGAGCGGGTTCAACATGCGGTCACCTGTTTTCGAATCAAAGGGAGAATATTACGTTTCCTGCCCGATTGGCGCAAAGAGAATTCGGGGTGGTTACTGCTTCCCGGCGTTTACTGCAGCGCCTGATCCTTCTTTTAACTGGTGAATCGAATCAACGCTCAGCCCCTCGAAGCGCTCCTGCAATCCGCTTGGCCAGCGTACCTCGACGAATTCGATCTTCTCGGTTTGGCCAAGGCCGAAGTGCAAGCGCATGTCGCTGCTCGATGAATAGCTGGAGCCGCTGCGGACTTCATCCACTCGCATGCGTCCGCCGGCTTTAACCGTGACGCGCGCGCCAATTCCATCATGATTGGATTTGGTGCCTACGGTGCGGAAAGCAATCCAGTGGTTGGGCGATTTTATCTGGTTCACTAACAGACTTGGGTGCGCATTCATGTTGCTGATTACCGCTGAAACTCGGCCATTGTTCCAGAGATCGCCAACAGCAAGACCCCGCGCAGACGTTGCGGTGGTGATGCCAGAACCCGCTTGAGCTGATATGTCC